>NZ_JANYGH010000017.1 GCF_025362475.1 Mucilaginibacter sp. | reverse complement strand
CACGATCAACCTGGACAATGGCAAAAAGTTTATCATCAACGTAAAAAACCAAAGTCCGAAGAATGTTTATGTGCAAAAGATGGTATTGAACGGCAAAACGCTGGATAGCCTGTTCATCAGCCATGCCCAGATCATGAACGGCGGCGAGATCACCTTTTACATGGGCGGAAAACACAAGTAGAAAGATGTGCAGATTTCAAATGTGCAGATGAATGTAATTTGATGATTTGAAAATAGGACCTACGAAATCAACGGTTCAGATTAAAGCCTCTCCTTAAAACGGGAGGCTTTTTTGTTCAATACTATTTTCTCATATTTATATAAATCTATATCACTCTTTATTATGATAAAGCATCCGGTTTTGTTAATGTGTATTATACTCTTTGTTGCTTGTTCTCATCAAAAATCTCAACCCGTTACAAAAAGGATAGTCGCGAAAGAAAGTAAAAATAGGCACCCAATTCTTCCTAATAAAAAGCGATATGCTAACCCCTTACTTAATCAATACGCGGAGTTTATCAAGTCGTTAAATATTACAGATGCCGAAACCTCAAGTCAGGCAGCCAGGCAGTATTCAATTTTATTTAAGGGAGAAGATGAAAATACCTGTGATTCTGCTTTTTTAATCTTCAATAGATACTATGAAAAGTTAAATAGTAAGCTGGATGATTTACATCACAAAAGGACTGGTATGACCGATTCATTGTTAATGGGTAATATTAAACCAGACAGGTTGCCTGCAACAGTTGCCAATTATTTAAGCAAGCTAAAAAGAAATGGTTTTGAAATCATTACGGAAGAAGGTGATACTTATGTGGGCCAGGAAAGGGATTTTATTGCCAAATGGTTTTATGACTACGTTTCGCCGGTGATGAAGGAGTATTTGATGCAATTAAATAAGGAAAACAAACAGGTTTATATAGAGGATAACTCGATCCTGATTAGTGCTACAGATCTGGTAGATAGAACGATCTGGTGGGAGCAGTTTATAAAAAACAATCCAAACTTTATTAGTATTGACGAGGCCACTATCAACAAAAATAGTTATTTGCAATTATTGTTGGAAGGAACTGAAAATTCATACGTTGTAAACGTTGACAATAATAAACTAAGCGATTACTTCAAAAACGCTTATAATTATATTAACGATAAATACCCATCCTCTGATGCTGCAAAATTGGTAGCGCCTTATTATGCCCTTTTGAAAGAAGGTAAGAAATTAAAGGCAGATAGCTTGATGAATGTATATAGAAAACAGGGGATAACTGGGTGATATCCAGTTAGGGCACTAGCAATTTTTCAAATGCGGTACTATCGCCTTTAAAAATACTCATATCAACCTTTTGGTTGATGCCATTTATACGGGCTTTATCAGAGTGTTGCCAAAATTGCCAGTTGGTTTTGCTGCTTATCTTTAGTTCGGGTTGGTAATAGTGGGCAATCCATAAAGTGTAATCATCAAAATAGCCCTGCAGGTAATCCTGGTAAAAGCTGATGTTGGTATAAATGATGGGCTTTACACCGGTTTTTGTTTCAACCTGATTAATAAATAGGGTGAGTTGGGCACGCATTTTTTCGGGCGTGGTACGGTAAAGTCTTTCAACATCAACCACCATTGGCAGGTCGCCTTTTTCAATTTTCACAGTTTGTAAAAAGAATCTTGCCTGCCATAAACCACTTTTCTGTGGCAGAAAATAATGATATGCCCCGCAGATGATCCCTGCTTTGGGTGCTTCGCGCCAATTGCGCTGAAAATAGGGATCGGTCATTAAAACGCCTTCTGTTGCTTTTATGAAAGCGAATTTGATATGTACGCCATCCTCTTCCATTGCTTTTACCTTTGCCCAGTTTATTTTACCCTGGTACGATGATACATCAATGCCATGAACAGTATAATTATTGGGGATGCGCACATTGAAACTTTTGTAGGTGCGGTAGTTGGTGTTTTGCCCGGCATCCATGATCCATCGCCAAGTGGCGGTTGCGCTTTTTAAAACATAGCCATAATAAAAAGGCGAAAGCAGGATAAGCAGTAAGCCGGCGAAAGCAACTTTCCATCCGGTTGCTAAACCTGTAGTCGTTTTCTTTTTGGCAACAGGTTTCCTTTTTACCGTTGAGGGGCTTTTAGCAGGAGTTTTTTTTACAGGAGGAGGCACAGGGCGAATTTACGAAAATGACCTGCATATTCCCCGTGCTAATTTGCAGCTACAATATATTCAGTGGGTTATTTTTAAAGTAAGCTATTTTATGCTGAAACATTTCGGCCATTTTGCCTGCCCGCCATTTTGCTTCATCGGCTTTCTCGCCGGTAAAAAGACTATCAACGGTTTCGCTAAATAAGGTAAGCCAATCATTAAAGTGCGTTTCATCAACCGGTAGCCTGGCATGCGGCGGGAATGGTGCGCCGGTATAAGTTAGTTCCTGCAACAATATAGTTTGCCAAAATGTATACATTTTTTCCAGATGTGGTACCCATTCACTGCCCAGTCGTTCGTTAAAGATGGGGGCCAGCAAGGAGTGTTCGGCAACTTTATGATAAAAGGTATCAACCAATAGTTTAATATCTTTTAATGATGTTATATCGTGTTTTGGGTTCATGCCCGTATATTTAAATTAAAATCAGCTTTTGATTCGCTGTATGGCAAAATTAAAAAATGATTAAGGGTAATAAATGATAATGATCATTGTTTTGCCTTGTGCTGTGCCATTTAGGTTCGTCAATAGTGATATGGTGTTCATTATGACATTTAACAGATAAAATGTTTTCCTATATTTGCAAGGTAAACTTACAAGTTTACTTAATAATAAAATGACTGAACAAAAAGATATTCAATTGGCTGCCGATCTGCGCACGGTTGTAACCCGCCTTATAAAGGTGTTGCGAAAGCATTCTGTAACTGCCGATAAATTATCGCTGACAGAACGGTCGACCATTGCATTGATATATCAACATAACGAAGTACTACCGAACGAATTGGCCGCTATGGAGAAAATAACCACGCAAAGCATGTCGCAAATATTGAGTAACCTGCAGCAACGCGGCCTAATCAACAGGCGCATCTCTGAAACAGACAAGCGGAAGGCTATAATTAGTCTTTCAGATCTTGGTCTTTCCCTGTTAGAGCAGGTTCGTGCCGAGCGTAATGTATGGCTTTACGATGCCATTGAAGCTACATGCACCGCAGAGGAGCAGGAATTGCTTAAAAAGGCGATAGGACCTTTAACTAAAATTGTTGATTTTGAATAATCCCTAAGGGGCAGTAATAAGTGATTAATGAATATCAATACGTTTAACGCTTTTAAAAGCCGCAACTACCGGCTTTATTTTACCGGGCAATCCATATCATTGGTAGGTACCTGGATGCAGAAAACAGCGGTAAGCTGGGTGGTATATTCGCAAACGCACTCTAAATTTTTATTGGGCGTTACACTTTTTGCAAATATGTTTCCCTCGTTTTTATTGTCGTTTTTAGGTGGGGTGGTATCTGACAGGTATAACCGCTATAAATTGTTGTTAGCCACGCAGGCGGCATCAATGCTCCAGGCATTATTGCTGGCAGCGTTGGTGTTTTTCGGGCATTATCATGTATGGGAAATTATTGCGTTGAGTGCTTTACTGGGCGTTATTAATGCTTTTGATGTACCTGCACGGCAATCTTTGGTTTACGAAATGGTAAACAGTAAAACCGACCTTCCAAATGCGCTGGCACTTAACTCATCCATGGTGAATTTATCGCGGTTAATTGGGCCGGGCATAGCTGGTTTGGTTCTGGAAAAATTTGGCGAAACCGTATGTTTTGGAGCTAATGCCGTCAGCTTTATGGCTGTAATATGTTCCTTACTACTCATGAAACTACCCAAAACTGAAGCAAAGCCACATAAAAATAATATCCTCTTTGAACTAAAAGAGGGATTTACTTATATCAAAAATACACCATCTATTAAATTTGTGCTGCTGATGTTATCCGTAATCAGTTTAATGGTTTTGCCTTTTGGTACGCTCATCCCGGTTTACGCCAAGGATATATTTAAGGGAACGGCATCAACCTTTGGGGTAATAGATAGTGTGATAGGACTGGGTGCCCTCTCAGGGGCCATTTTCCTGGCCTCGTTAAAACCGGGACTGGATCTTAAAAAAATACTGACCCTTAGTACGCTGGTTTTTGGCGTGGGGCTGGTGGCTTTTTCTCACATGCATAATTATCCAGTAGCGTTGCTGTTTGCTGCAATTACCGGGTTCGGGATGATGGCTCAAATTACCATCAGTAACACCATTATTCAAACCACTGTTGATCCTGCTATGCGTGGCCGGGTGATCAGCTTTTACGCGATGGCATTTTTTGGAATGCAACCACTTGGCGGTTTGCTGGTAGGGGGTATTTCGCAAAAAATAGGTGTGCCGGATACGGTTTTAGGCGAAGGTGCTGTAGCGGTGATTTTAGGCCTGTTACAGTTTCGGTATCTCCGGAAAAGGCGGCTCAAAAAGGCCGCTGAGCAAACACTTCAGCAACCGCCGGTAAATACGCTTATATCTAATTAAAACTCCATAATATGATAACCACACTTGATGAAAATATAGCCCTGGTATTGATCGATCTGCAAAAGTCAATAGTGCAACTGCCGTTAGCACATCCTGTCGATAAAGTTTTGGAAAACTCGGCAAGGCTGTTAGCTACCTTTCGCGAAGCAAAACAACCTGTGGCAATTGTAAACGTTAATCCTGCGGGTTCAGCTGCCTTTAAAACCCGTAAAGATAGTATCCCAACAGGTGGCTCAGTTCCAGGAGCAGATTTTTTGGAAATTGCACCTGAGATAAAAGTTGAAGAAGGCGATATCAGGATCACCAAAAGGCAATGGGGGGCATTTTATCAAACCGGTTTACATGATGAATTGCAAAAAAGGGGAATTACCCAGATTGTATTAGCCGGCATTGCCACCAGTATAGGAGTTGAAGGTACAGCCCGTTCTGCAAATGAGTTTGGTTACAACATAGCTTTTGCCAGTGATGCCATGACTGATATGTTTGCTGATGCGCACACAAATAGTTTTAAATACATCTTCCCGAGGTTGGGCGAGATAGGCACTACTGATGAGATTATTGCCCGGTTGAGCGAATAGCGGCTTATTTAAACTTTCCCCTCAAAGCAAATTAAACGTCAGTCCGTCATCTCCAATATTAACATTACCGCGTTATTACTTAAAGCTTCCAGGTCGGCTTCTGCCAGGTTCCATAAAGCCAGTCCATCACGTTCATGCATTAACCTGCCTTGCAGTTCAAAAGCACCTGTTATATTAAAAGCAAAAAACAAGGAGTGGAGGTTTTTTAACTGGTAAAGTGTATCCTTCCGCCCGGCAAATTGGCCGATATGTAAATTAAAGGGCAATTTACACTCTGGCGGAATTATTCCGATCAGTTCATTCGGCCTTTCCGCAAAATCAAAACGGAATGTTTCCCTAAATGAAGAAAATTCTTCACTATCCGCTATTATTTGCAGGTATAAAAAGTTTATCCAATTTTTATGATAGGGGTTAATCAATTCCAAAATATCACCTTTGGCTGTATAGTGTATATGTGCCTCACCCACGTCAATTAAAGTAGTATTGTCCTGTGTGTCTTTAAAAAGCAATTCGCCCCTTACAGGAATAATTACAAAATAGCAAGCGTGAGCAATCACTATGGTAACTGACTTTTGGGCTGCCAATATTTCATCATTAAGTGCTTTTAACGGGCCAAAAGGCTTGCGATGTTCATTAAAATAACTTTCATAATTAAAACTGCAGCATCTTCTATAAATATCAGTTTCAATGATGCCCCGCTCATCAGCAAGGTAAATTTGACCGTGTGAACTGTTTTCCATTTACTGTAGCTTTTTAAGTGAATAAATATTTACATAAGGCTGCACCTGGAACAGGTTGGTTAGTGCTTCCTCATTTTCTGTTTCGGCTGGATTATAGTTAGAGAGCAGCAGGAAATTCTCTATAGTATGGTGCCAGATAAGCTGCTCTGTATAAAAATTAATGGCTACCTGGTGTTTTGTTTTATCATTGATGTCGGAGTTGATGACCTCCAGTTGAAATTTATTAAACTTCAAAAAGCGTTTGCCCACATTATTCAGCATATCGGGCACAATGCCAGCTAACTGCTGCACATAACCTGTAATAGATAGAGTAATCATCCCGGCAAGCCGATGTGCGTTTGGAACATTTTTTACCAGGTCTGCATAGGTGGTAAAAGATGTGCCCAGGCTATAATTCTGTGCCTGCATTTTAAACTCCAGGTATGATGACTCAAACACCAGCTTATCCCATTGTTTAGCAGCATTGGCATCAATGATCTTTCGGTAGCAGAGGGTGATAATGCAGGTACTCATAATTTTTAACAAAATGAAGACGCCAAACAAGCTGGCGCCTTTATATAATTGAATGAAAAGAACAATAGTGTTAAGCAGGTACGCTCATACTTATTGATAGCACAAAGCCATCGGTGGTATTGCCGGTTACGGTTGCCAGTTCAAGTGTATAGCCATCGCTAAATACATTGTCGCTTGCGTTATAGGTGTAGCCGGTCATCCCTTTAGTGTAACCTGCTACTGCTGCCAGCGCGGTGCCGCTGCCTTCGGGGAAAGCTATCTGGGTTACCTTTAATGATGTACCCGATGAATTATAAACATGCACATGAATATGGGTGGCTCTGCCCGAATACCATCCCGGGAAGATAGAGGTAAATGTTACCAGTCCATTTGAATCGGTTGTTTGCCTGCCCCGTAAAAAGTGAACTGTAGTATAATTTGTAGCCTGCATTCCGCTGCCGCCGTATTCAGAGTAATTGCCTGCGCTATCGCAGTGCCATATATCAACTAATGCGCCTGATAAAGCGTTACAGCTGTTATTGCTATTGTTGATGGTAATCTTAACAGTTAATTTATAACCGGTACGGTCGCCGGTAATATCGCTGCGCACATATGATGCCGGGGCTTTGGTAGGGAATGGCCCTTCCGTCTCGGTCTCAATAACACTACACGTTCCCGAGCTGGAACTTGAGCCCGAAGTTGTAGTTGATGTACTGCTGGTTGTTGTGGTTGTTGAATCCTTTTTGCAGGCATCAACCAATACAGATGTAGATACCGCGCCTATCATCAGGCTTTTTAAAAAGTTTTTGCGTTCCATAAATCTTTCTCCTTTAGGGGCTATAATTTTTTACTGCTGATTTGTTGATTCAAAAGTAATTAAGGAGGATATGGGAACTGATGAAGTGTCGGTTAGTAGTGGGTTTGTGTCGATGAAATGCTTATCGCCCGGATATTTAAACCAGCCGGGCCGGGCTTGGGGCAGGAAATAGTTATATTAGGACGCTATAGTTAAATGTTGTGGATATGGTGCCCATGAAACAGAGTTTAAAAATGAAGTTTTTAAAAGTTATCATCCCAATCCTGGTGTTTAGTTACCTATATCCTGACAGCGTATACGCCCAATACCGTACGCCATCATCACTGGACGATAGGATATTGATTAATCTGCAAAACAACCGCACACCGGCGCAAACCGGTTTTTTTATGTTCCTGAGTAAAAACTTGCTATATGGCGAGGCGGGTATCCCGGCAGGCTTGATGGTTGGCGGCATTATCAGTAACGATAAAGCCATGCGACAAAACGCTGCATATGTGGCTGGTAGTACCCTCATTTCGGCGGGACTTACACAAGTTATCAAAGTATTAGTAAAACGACCGAGGCCTTTTATCGGGAATATAAATATCACACCGGTTTATCGCCCTGGTGATTACTCATTTCCTTCTGGCCACACTTCTTCGTCCTTTGCTACAGCAACTGCACTATCAATGGCTTATCCAAAATGGTATGTTATTGCTCCGGTTTATTTATGGGCAGGGGCTACGGGGTATTCCCGTATGTATTTAGGAGTTCATAATCCGAGTGATGTGGCGGCGGGTGCTGTATTGGGTGCGGGGAGTGCTTTACCTTTGTTGTTTTTGAAGAAGTAGAGGGGAAATAAATCGCGAAATAACATACTAAATTAATTTCCTGGGAAACACCTCAAATTTTCAAATCAAAACATCATCTGCACATTTGTAATCTGAAATCTGCACATTTTTTTCCACCCCAGTGTGGTAGGATAAAATCAAAAAAAATGAATTTGTGATCATAATTATACATTAAATGCGCAGTGTTTGTACTTGATATGTTTTCTATTTAGATTAGTGATTGATTGATAGCCAGTCTTTTATCTATTAGCCGACCGAGTCATGAAAAAACTGTTTGTCCAGGTGTTTACTTTCCTCGAAATAATTGGGTTAAAAAAATTAACTGTATTTGTTTTTATGAGTTTGGCCACTGTAAATACAGTTTATGGGCAATGGACAAAAAAGGCCAATGAACTAACTAAACGAGCCGAAGCCAATAACGTATTATACAATAATAAACTTTATGTGTTTGGAGGATTTGGTGATAACCCAAAGATTGAAAAAACCAATGAAGTATATGATATTTTAGCCAATAAATGGAGTGAAATAGCTCCTATCCCGCCAGGAAAAGAAATAAGTCATCAGGGTACCGTACTTGTTGATGATAATATTTGGCTAATTGGAGGAAGGTCAGTTGATGCTTACGGTCCTGTAAGCAGCCAGGTATTAATATATAATATTCCTGCAAACTCTTGGACCAACGGCCCCGAATTAATAGATCCCTCAACCGGAAAACCGTTTCCAATTGGCGCCGGCGGATATGTTTTGGTTGGCCGAACATTGCATGTATTCGGAGGTTTCGGTCCCACCATTTGTGAAGATCAGGCCAAACTGCATTTAACCATTAATGTAGATAAATATATGGCCGACCCTGCTCATGTTACCTGGGAAAACAAACTGGCTCCGTTACCTATTCCAAGAAACCATATTAGCTATGTTACTATTGGCGCTAAGATATATGCTTTTGGGGGCCAGTTTAAGCATGACTGCGTTGCTAATGATCAAGTATATTGCCATGTATACGATATCGCAACCGATACCTGGAGCAGGCTTACAGATTTACCCAAACCACGCTCCCATGCAGAAGGCGCAACTTTTGCTGTGGACGGCAGAATGTTTTTAGTTGGCGGGCAGGGCTACAACAATCTTACCCAAAACACTACATACCAGTTTAATCCCAAAGATAACGGGGGCTTGGGGTCATGGACTGCACTTAGTGCATATACATTGCCGGGTAGTTACCTGGGCCTATCAGCTAAGTTGGCAGGCAAATCATTTATAATTACCAATGGGGCATTGAATAGTTATGGTAACGAACGTGTGGAAACTTATACCGCGGTTGTAAACCGGAGTGCTGCCCGTACACTTGGGTTTTCGTTACCCTGTCTTTCTCAGAATGTAACAGCCGGCGAAAATAAAAGTATTTCAAACCTGCTTTATTGTATTGAAGATTCTACGGGTTTTACACTATCTGCCGATGCGGAATGGCTCAATATCACCAACAATCATAGTGGCACCGTAGGGCTTAATGGTAAAGATATTGAAGTAAATATAAATACTGCTGGGCTTTCGCCAGGAACCTATATCGGGAAAATTACCGCCACCGGGCCTTTAACAGCTTCAAAAGCATCCTTTTGTGTTAATTTAACTGTTGCGCCATCTGCATCCGGTGGGTATTCCTTAAATGTATCAGAATCAGGTACAGGATCTGTTGTTAAATCTCCCAATCAGCAAACTTATGCGCCAAACACCAGGGTGAATTTGACTGCCGTGCCGCAGCCGGGATGGGTTTTTGAAGGGTGGACCGGCGACACCGTTGTTACAACAAATCCTTTAATATTAGCGATGGATACAAATAAGTATCTTACTGCAAAATTTATTCAGGATACCGTACAAAAGGCTTTTATAACCAATATAGTTGCCAAAACAGGCAGGCGTTATGAATTAGACACGCTAAGGCAGGGTATTACTTACTATACAGACCGGGAATACACCATAACCACAATCCCTTCCACACTTACAAATGCTGCCATAATCAAAGCACCAAATGACGATAAGGTTAATACTTCAACCGCGGTGCTGTCGTTCAAATTATCGGCCCCGGCCATAATTTATGTGGCTTATGATCCTCGCGGAACTGTTTTACCTGCCTGGTTAGCAAGCTGGAAAAGGCTTACCGATAAGGTGGGAGTTGATGACCCCAAAATATCATCTTTTAACCTGTATAGTAAAAATTACCCCGCCGGTGATGTATCACTCGGCGGCAATTTTGCAAGTCCGGCCAAAGGAGCCCTTTGCCAGTATGTAGTTTTGGCTAAGCCAGATCTATCCGCAAATGTAACAGCAGTAAAAAATAGCTTCAATAATTTAAATAGCACTGCTATTATAGCAGATACAATTACACTTAATCCGGTTTTAGGTAATGATAAATTTATTTTATACCCTAATCCACTGCGTAATCATTTCAGCGTTATTTTACCGGCTAACTATGAGGGACTTTCGGTCATGCAAATTGTTTCTATGAATGGCAAATCAACTTATATTCCTAAATCGTTAATCAAATCGTTTAAAGAAAAAGTTGATGTTGATATTGCTTCTTTGGCGTTAACAAAAGGTTTGTATGCCGTATTGATGGTTTCAACCAATGGGAAAACCAATGTTATACGTATGATGATCAAATAGCGCATTTTTATTGTAAATACAGTTCGCCTCTTTGCACAAATTTTCCTTTAAGAAAACTATCTGTAAGTCCTCAAATTTTCAACTCAAACCATCATCTGCACATTTGTAATCTGAAATCTGCACATTTATTCTCATCTTTACGGCCAATAAAGTTCTTTACTTTTTTTCTGCAGAGTGGTTCCCGGTGTTTAAAGCATCGGGATTAATAAGGAACCGTGTGTAAATCACGGGCTGTCGCGCAACTGTAAGTAACGCAAAAGGTTGTTGCCTTTGACAATGTCCATTGTTCGCCCCCGTGCGGATGAGAAGGACGGCAACAATGTTACAAGCCAGGATACTTGCCTCAATGTATAAAGACAATGCTTTCGCGCAATGAAGCAGTAGTCAAAGAAAAAAGAATGACCTGTGTGGTATTGACATGCCCGTAAGTCGCGCTTTTGCCTTTTATTACCATTTACTCCGAAAGCATACCGAAAACCGTAAGGAGCATTAAGTCAAATTAATGTTTAACCAAAAAAGTTTTAGCGTATGCTCAAAAACAATCTCGGGTATCCTCGTGTAGGTGCCCACCGTGAACTCAAAAAGGCCAGTGAACAGTACTGGGCGGGTAAAATCAATCGTGATGATCTGTTTGCCGTTGCCCGTCAGCTCCGTTTGCAAAACTGGCAAACCCAGATTGATGCCGGTATCGATCTCATCCCCTGTAACGATTTTAGTTTTTATGACCAGGTACTTGATACATCGTTGATGCTGGGCAATATCCCTGAACGTTACACCCAGGTATTAACTCAAAACAAAACCAACACCGAGATCGATCTGTATTTTGCTATGGCCCGTGGCTATCAAAAGGATGGCCTTGACGTTACTGCTATGGAGATGACCAAATGGTTTGATACCAATTACCATTACATTGTACCGGAGTTTGTAAAGGATCAGCAGTTTAAGTTGTTTAGCGAAAAGGTGTTTGATGAATTTATCCTGGCCAAGCAGCATACCCGCAATATACCAAAACCAGTATTGATTGGCCCGGTATCGTACCTGTTGCTGGGTAAAGAAAAACAGCCAGGTTTTGATAGGATAGACCTGATCAAAAAAATTGTGCCGGTTTATATCGGGGTATTAAAAAGACTGAAAAGCTATGGCGCGGTTTGGGTGCAAATTGATGAGCCTTTCCTGGCGCTTGATCTTACTCCAAAAGAAAAGGAAGCTTACGCCTATGCCTACATGGAGATCAGCAGAAACTGCCCCGGTATTAAAGTGCTGCTTACTACTTATTTTGAAAGCCTGCATGAGAATACCGAACTGGCTGTAACCTTGCCGGTAAGTGCGCTTCATGTTGATTTAGTACGTGCCCCTGATCAGTTGTACAAAGTGCTTACGTTACTGCCCGATTCACTTAGCCTTTCATTAGGTGTGGTTGATGGCCGCAACATCTGGAAAAACGACTATGTGCGCTCATTAACGCATATTAAAAAAGCGATTGCTGTATTGGGCAACGATAGGGTGATGATTGCGCCAGGCTGCTCTTTACTGCATACACCGTTTGATCTGGACCTAGAGACTGCCATCCTCCCCGAAATAAAAAACTGGATGGCTTTTGCCAAGCAAAAGCTGAACGAAGTAAATGAACTTGCGCAGATCATTGACGGTAATAATGAATTGCTGCAAAACAATCTCAGGGCCATTACCAGTCGTAACCTTTCCAAACTCATTCACAAGCAGGAAATAAAACAACGTGTTGCGGCTATTACCGATGCTGATGCACAGCGTGAAAGCGCATTCATCATTCGCCAAAAAATACAGCAGCAACGTTTTAAATTACCACTGTACCCTACAACTACCATAGGATCGTTCCCGCAAACTGATGATATCCGCTCATTAAGGGCGAGGCTAAAAAAAGGTGAATTAACTACTGATCAATATGACGCCGAAATAGAAAAAGCCACCATTGATGCCATTCGCTGGCAGGAAGAGATTGGTCTTGATGTGCTGGTGCACGGCGAGTTTGAACGTAACGACATGGTGGAATACTTTGGCGAGCGTTTAGATGGATTCCTGTTCACCAAAAATGGCTGGGTGCAAAGCTATGGCAGCCGCTGTGTTAAACCGCCGGTAATTTATGGCGATATAAGCCGCCCGGCGGATATGACCGTGAGGTGGAGCAGCTTTGCGCAGCAAAACACTCAAAAATTGATGAAAGGTATGCTTACAGGCCCTGTAACTATATTGCAATGGTCGTTTGTACGTGATGATCAGCCCCGGTCCGAAACCACTAACCAGATTGCTTTGGCCATTAGGGATGAGGTTGTGGCTTTGGAAGACGCAGGCATTAAAGTGATCCAGATAGATGAACCGGCCATTCGTGAAGGTTTGCCATTACGCAAAAAGGACAGGCAAAATTACCTGAACTGGGCAGTTCGCGCATTTCGCATTTCTGCCAGTGGGGTAAGGGACGAAACACAGATCCATACGCATATGTGCTACAGTGAGTTTAATGATATTATTGGCAATATTGCCGATATGGATGCAGATGTGATCACGATAGAAACCTCCCGCTCGCAAATGGAGCTGTTAGCGGCCTTCTCCGATTTTAAATATCCAAATGAAATTGGTCCGGGTGTTTATGACATCCATTCGCCGCGTGTACCCACCGTTGGCGAGATGGTAAGCTTGCTGGAAAAAGCATCAGAATTGCTCCCCGCCGGCAACTTATGGGTTAACCCGGACTGCGGTTTAAAGACCCGAAAATGGCCCGAAACCCAGACCGCGTTGAAAAATATGGTGCAGGCAGCAAAACAACTTCGTCAGTTAGTTGTAGAAACAACAGTATCCTGACCAGTAAAAACAGGCAATTTGTGTATAATTGCCTGTTTTTTCAGATTTTTTGCATTTATGAGATTAAAAAGTAACGCGGTTATAACAGGTGTTGGTGGTTTTGTTCCTGATAATATATTGAATAACAGTGATTTAGAGAAGATGGTTGATACTAACAGTGAATGGATAGTATCAAGAACAGGAATAAAGGAAAGGAGGATTTTAAACGATCCAAGCCTTGCTACCTCAGATATGGCTGCCTATGCCGTAAAAGATTTATTAAAAAATGCAGGTCTTGAGCCAGAAGAAATTGACTGCCTAATAATTGCTACTTCAACCCCTGATCATCTACTATTATCAACTGCCAGCATCGTTTGCGATAAGCTGGGTTTAGTGAATGCCTGGGCTACTGATATCAACGCTGCCTGCAGCGGTTTTTTATATGCCTACACTATGGGCGCCAGTTTGGTAGAAAGCAACCGGTACAAAAAAGTGATTGTGGTGGGTGCCGATCAAAACAGTGCGATCATCAATTACGAGGACAGGAATACCTGTATTTTGTTTGGCGATGGTGCCGGCGCGGTTTTACTTGAACCAACTACCGAAGACGTAGGCTTAATTGACAGTGTTTTTAAAACCGAAGGAAAAGGACGGGAGCATTTATTGGTTCCGGGAGGTGGTTCAAAAATTCCGGCTACGCCAGATTCTGTTGCACAAAAGCTGCATTATATAAGGCAGGATGGAAGGGTTGTTTTTAAAGCCGCTATAAAAGGAATGACAGAAACCTGTACCGAAGTATTGAAACGTAACGATTTAGAGATTAACGATATTAAATGGTTAATACCCCACCAGGCTAATTACCGCATTATTCATGCTGTAGGCGAAAATCTGGGCTTGCCCGAAGATCGTGTTAAAGTTAATATTGAAAGATACGGAAACACTACTGCCGCCACTATACCACTTTGTATTTGGGATTTTAAAGATGATTTTAAATACAATGATAATATGATATTTACCGCATTTGGCGCCGGTTTTTCATGGGGCGCTACGCTGTTAAAGTGGGGTAAGCTGCGCACTGTTTAATCGTATTCAAGTATTTTTTCACCACGTCATTGCGAGGAACGAAGCAATCTATATGCTTTACAGAGCATACGGAAAAGCTTGAATCTGCGTGACAGATCTGCATGAGTAGAGATTGCTTCGTTCCTCGCAATGACGCGTTTTTATGTAGGTTAAAAGATCTTTTTCAATACAATCATCATGACCACAGAAGAAAGAATTAAAGCATCCGAAACACGGATATTTAAAACCGTGTTCCCTAATAATACCAACCATTACGATACCCTTTTTGGCGGCTCGGCTATGGCGATGATGGATGAGGTGGCTTTTATAACCGCTACCCGTTTCACCCGTAAAAGAATGGTCACCGTATCATCCGACAGGATAGATTTTAACAAACCTATACCCGCAGGTACCATTATTGAGCTGGTAGGCACTGTATCGCACATTGGCAATACCAGTATGAAAGTTTTGGTAGAGATATTTATTGAAGAGATGTACTCTTTTGTACGCGAAAAAGCCATTACCGGTACTTTTACCTTTGTGGCTATTGACGAGCATAAGCACCCGGTAGGGGTGTTAGCTTAAAGCAAAAGGCTCAAAGCGGAAAGCCGTTAGAAAAAGCTTTCTGCCTTGAGCCTTCCGCTTTCTGCCCGATATTATACTGCAAACAACTGCCCAAGATCTTTAAAAGCCTTAAATTCAAGCGCATTTCCCGAAGGATCAAAGAGGAACATGGTGGCTTGTTCGCCCGGTAAACCTTTAAAGCGGATGTAAGGTTCAATTACAAATTTAATGTTATGACTTTTTAGCCTGGCTTCCAGGGTGGTCCAGTCATCCCATTCCAGCACAACGCCAAAATGCGGTACGGGTACATCATGCCCGTCTACAGGGTTAAAATGTGGTTTAGCTTCTGTTACGGGTTTAGGTTTAAGGTGGAACACAAATTGGTGACCATATAAATTAAAGTCGGTCCAATGGGTATCGCTTCGGCCTTCGCTGCAGCCTAATACTTCACGATAAAATTTGCGTGCTTCGTCCAGGTCATAAACCGGTACCGCAACATGGAAAGGTGTTAGTTTGCTCATTCAGATCAATATTAATGGAGCCCCTTACGTTTTAATAGCCCGCCAGTAGTATCATCAACACTTTGTTGTACAATGAACGCTTTAGGATCAATACTCAGGATGGTGTGTTTTAATGAAGGGATCTCTAAACGGGTGGCAACGGTAAAAACAATATCCCGCGGATCATTCACATGCCCATCTTTACCGTAACCGCTTTTACCCTGGTAAATGGTAACACCACGGCCAAGATTAATAGTAATAGCCCTGCGGATAGCCTCGCTATGGGTAGATATAACCGTAATGCCCGAGTATTGCTCAATACCATTCAATATAAAATCAATCATCTTGGCGGCAGCCATATAGGTTAGTATAGAATACATTGCCGGCTCCACCCCTAAAAAAAATGCCGCCAGGCCAAAAATCAACACATTAAGCAGTAAGATAAAATCGCTCACCTTAAGTAACTGTGTTTTTTTGCTCACCAGCACTGCCGCTATTTCGGTACCATCAAGCACTGCGCCGCCACGGATGGCCAGGCCACTGCCGGTACCAATAAACACCCCTCCAAAAACTGCTGTAAGCAATTTATCATGCGTAACATCAGGGAAATGGATAACTACTAAGCTTACTGATAATAAGCCAATTGCTATGGTGCTTTTTATGGCAAACCCAAGGCCCAGTTTTTTATAGCCCAACCACAGGAAAGGTACGTTAATAACAAATATGAGCACGGAGATAGGGATAGCCGATAGATCGGCAACGAGCATAGATACGCCTGTTACCCCGCCATCAATAAAATGGCTGGATAGCAAAAAACCCTTGAGGCCAAATCCAGCCGATAAAATTCCTACCCCGATAGTTACGGAGTCCTTGATGATCGTCATTACCTTCATGCTCAAATATAATATAAATAAAAAAGAGACTTAGCTAATGTGAGGCAACATATCCTAATTACCTCACTACCACCTGCGCTGTATTCCTGCTGATCTGTTCTAATAAAATAGTTTTATCGGCGGTTAACTCCTTCAATGAATTTTGGGTGTAGTGCCTTATGGTAATCAGGGTAAGGCCGGTATTATATTTTACTTTAAACTCCTGTTTAAGGTTGGTTAACAAGTTTTCAAAGCGTTCTTCATAAAAATCAAAGCATACCGAAAAACTAAGTGCCGATGTTTGCATTACATTCACCTTAACCTGGCTTTGAGCAAACAGCCCGAAGATGCCACTCAAATGATCCTCAGTAATAAAGGAATAATCTTTTGTGGAGATAGATAAAAGCACCTGGTTTTGTTTCAGGATGATAACCGGCTTTTCAAATTTATTGGTGCCGTCTTCTTTGATCACCGTTCCGGGAGCATCAGGATGGGTGAAGGGTTTTACCAGCAATGGTATATTGGCGTTTTGCAGTGGCTTTATGGTTTTAGGGTGGATAACGCTTGCGCCATAATAGGTCATTTCGATAGCCTCGGAATAGGACAGCTCATCAAACTTTACGGTATCGGGGAAAAACTTGGGGTCGGCATTGAGTATGCCGGGTACATCTTTCCAGGTTGTAACCGATTCGGCACCCAAGCATGCGGCAAATATAGATGCCGTATAATCAGAACCTTCTCTGCCCAGGGTGGTAGTGAAATTCTCGGATGTGCCGCCTAAAAAGCCCTGGGTTACCACTGCACCTTTCTGCAGCATGGCCGGGATATCGTTGCTGATACTTGTTTTCGTTTTATCCCACTGCACGATTCCTTCCCGGTAGGTGTTATCAGTATGGATATAACTGCGCACGTCAAGCCACTGGCTTTTTATGCCTTCTTTATTTAAATATGCGGTAACAATACGGGTGGATACCAGTTCGCCGATGGATACGATCTGGTCGTAAATAAAATCATAGCTGTCGTGCGGTTCATCTTCAATGGCCCAGTCAATCTCCACAAAAGTATTGGCTACATCATCAAACACCGGGTGACCGGTTTCAAACAGTTCATGCAAAATGTCAAAATGGTATTGCTTAATACCATCAAAAATTTCATGCATATCATCAGTCTGATCTACATAAGCTTTGGTAAGTTTCTCCAACGCGTTGGTGGTTTTACCCATGGCCGATACTACGATGAGTAATTGCTCACCAGCATACTTTTTAACAACACTGGCCAAATTAATGATACCACTGGCATCCTTAACCGATGCCCCTCCGAATTTAAATACAAGCATTTATTTAATATATTGACTAACCACAACCGTATTTGGCCGCAGTAATGATTTTATTTGTGAATAGGGGATAAACAGTTCGGTGATGCCCGCTGCATAAGGCTTTATCTCGTACTGATTGTATATGAATTTAAGCCCAATCGGGGTAACAGAAAAGTTGTTGTTCAAAGCGAATTTATTATCCTTGAAAAAATAATCGCGGGCCAGTGAGGAGGTATCACTCAGTTTTTCTTCTTTGCGAAAAATCCCTTCGGCGATGGCTTTTAATTTATCAGGGTAACCGGCTACAAAAAGGTCATCCAGGGTGATGCTTTTGTTGGCTTTGGTATTCCAGTTAATAAAAAAAGTGGCTGATGCACCATGAGCACCACCCTGGAAGTTATAACCGCCGACCTCCAGCGTAGTAATGCCCGAATCCTGCATTAGCACTTTGGCGTGGCTATCAAGCGTAAAATACATGGCCGATCGAGGATCGGTTTTCCTGAAATCGGTATAGGTCTTTAAAAAGTTTTTACTCATCAGTTCAACGCTGCTATCTGGTTTACCATCCATTGCAAACATGCTGGTCAGCTTCCGGGTAACCGAATCGTTGAGTATTTTTTGGCCTGTGAAAACAGCGTATTTAACTTTTACCACAGTGCAGGTGCTATCGGGCTTGTTGCCGCAATCGGCAGCGCGTTCATGGATGGTTTTATAGGTGTAGGCCAATGTATCCTTTACCGTTTCGTTTATTTTTTTTGATGGGACACCCCACTGGCACGATGCAAAGGCAAACCCAACACATGCAAAACAAAGCCTAATGATATTTTTCATCCCTTACAGGTGTTTAAATTTATTAAATAACCCCTTTTGTCATCCTGAGGGACGAAGGATCTACTCTACACCATGCTTCTTCGCCTTGTACAGTTTAAGAATAGATCCTTCGTTCCTACCCATGACGTCGTTGCAAAAAAAACTTTTTGTCATCCTGAACGGAGTGAAGGATCTATTATTCGCTATGCTTCTTCGCCCTGTATAGCCTACGAATAGATCCTTCGTTCCTCAGGATGACAAACCTTTCAAAAGGTTATTTTTCTTTCTGGATCCCCGGAATTTTATACCTCACAATGACAGTCTGCTTATAGTTTCAAACAGCTTCTTAATAATTTTGAAGCTGTTCTTTTGATAAGGAGGCGTTTAGCCATCCGGCTTCAATATTAGCTTCGTATTTGTTGTAAAAGTTAAGGGCGGGTTCATTCCAGTCTAAAACCTGCCATACCATGCCACTGAAGCCAAGTTCTTTGGCCTCGGCAATCAGGCGATCAAACAATAGTTTGCCTATTTTCTTGCCACGATATTCTTCGGTAACAATCAGGTCTTCCAGATACATGCGGTTACCCTTCCAGGTAGAGTAGCGAATATAATAAACAGCAAATCCTACTATTATGCCGTCAACCTCGGCCACAAAAGCTTTCCATACGGGCTTATCGCCAAAACCTGCATCTATAAATTCATCTAAAGTAACTGTTACTTCTTCAGGCGCCTTTTCATACAGGGCCAGTTCGTTCACCAGTTCCATTAAGCGCGGGCAATCTTCTTTAACAGCAACACGAATCCCTCCAGTCCCTTGAAGAGGGAGTTTTTGATTGGTATTGTTTATTGTATTGTTTGTTTTCAACTTTGTAATTTCTTAATTATAAAAACTTCTGATTCAAATACCCGCACCACGCACCCCGATCCTCGCAACACCTTAATTATTCTTCCAATGCTTTATCACCCGGGTGCCAAAAATGGTGCTGCCCAGGCGTACCATATTACTGCCCTGTTCAATCGCCACTTTATAATCGCTTGACATGCCCATCGATAAAATGCTAAAACTATCATCTTTTCTGAAATAGCTTTGCTTGATTCCGTCAAAAAATGTCTTCAGCTCGTAATATTCATCTTTTATCTGCTTTTCATTATCGGTATTAGTAGCAATCCCCATTAACCCGCGGATCCTGATGTTTTTAAAAGTACCAAATTCATCAGAGCGCAGCAGTTCAATCGCTTCATCAAACCCCAGCCCAAACTTAGTTTCCTCATCGGCAATGTAAATTTGTAGCAGGCAATCAATTACCCGGTTGGCTTTTAAAGCATGTTTGTTTATCTCCTGTAACAGCTTAATACTATCAACAGATTGTATCATACTCACAAAGGGGGCAATATACTTTACCTTGTTGCTTTGAAGGTGCCCTATCAGGTGCCACTCAATATCTTTAGGCAATTGCTCATATTTTTCAACCAGTTCCTGCACCTGGTTTTCGCCAAATAAACGCTGTCCGGCGTCATAGGCTTCCTGCAGTTCTGAGGCTGGTTTTGTTTTCGATACGGCCAACAATATAACGTTGTTGGCTTCCGTTTCTTTTTTTAAGCTTTTGATGTTATCTGCAATGCTCATTTATCCGTAAATTTGCTTAATTAATTAGCCGCTAAATTACAGAATGTATAAATACTTGATCTTGTTTTTTTCAGTTACGCTTTTTTTGTGCGGTTGTAAAAGCGATAGTGTCCCCAATAAGTTTATTCAGCCCAACGTTATGGCTGCTTTGCTGGTGCAAATTCACCTGGTAGATGGCTCATTATACAATGGTACACAAGTTCCAGATAGCTTGTATAAATATGGAATGGGCAAATATTTGGCTGTATTTAAAAAAATCGGTGTCGATTCGGCACAGTTCAGGAAAAGTTTGGATTATTACAGCGAGGAGCCAGATAAGCTTTCGGCTATATATGATAAGGTTGATTTGCGTATTAAAGCCCTTACGGATTCTGTAAATCTTGTACAAACCAAAAACCGCCTGGCTTCGCAAAAAATTGATTCATTGAAAATTGATTCTGCGAAAAAAGCAAATAAAAAACCAAAAACATTGGCTCAAAAGGCCGATTCTCTTAAGGAATTGAAGACAAGAAAAGCGCAGTATGCAAAACGCGATTCAATTCAAAATAAGAAATTTAAAAAATTAAAACATAGATCAAAGCGTAATGCTGTACCCAATTAATAGTGTTGATAAGCTTGGGTTTACCGAAGTTAAAGAATTAATAAAAGCGCATTGCCTGAGTGAAATGGGTCAGCAGATGGTTGATAAGATCCAGGTGATGAGTAATTTTGACCAGATAGCCAAATTTTTAAGCCAGGCAAATGAGTTTAAAAATATCCTGATAAACGACGCGGTCTTGCCCATTCATCATTTTTTCGATATCAAGTCGCTCGCTAACAAAGCCCGTATTGAGGGTGTTTTTTTGAGCGAGGAAGAGTTTTACCAGGTGCAGGCTTCGCTGCAAACCGTATTTGCCGTAATTGCCTACTTTAGTGAACGCGAGGGATTATATCCCAACCTGGAGGCGCTGTTTGAGCACCTGCCTATAGAAAAAGCTATCCTGAAAAAGATAGATATGGTTATTGATGCCAAAGGAAAGATAAGGCCCAATGCATCACGCGATTTGCAGGAAATAACATCGGGCATTGCCAAAGCCGAGCAGGAGGCACGTAAAAAAATAGACCAGATATTTAAAAACGCTTCATCGAGCGGGTGGACGGCCGATGGCTCTCTTACCGTACGCGATGGTAGGTTATGTATCCCGCTGCTGGCCGAAAATAAGCGTAAGCTTAAAGGATTTATTCATGACGAATCTGCTTCGGGCCAAACGGTTTACATGGAACCTGAAGAGGTGTTTACGCTGAATAACCGTGTTCGCGACCTTGAATTTGAGCGCCGGCGGGAGATAGTGAAAATATTAACGGCCTTAACAACCGAACTGCGACCTTATGCGCCGCTTTTGTTATCGTACCATAGCCTGTTAACCAAGCTTGATTTTGTGCGCGCCAAGGCGCTGTTTGCCATAGATGTAGAGGGCGAAATGCCCCAGGTGATTAATGAGCCTAAGCTGAAATTATTTAATGCCAGGCATCCGCTGTTGTTCCTCAATTTTAAAAAGGAGCAAAAAACAGTAGTGCCATTAAATGTGCAGATTGATGAGGGCACCCGGATTATTGTAGTATCCGGCCCTAACGCGGGTGGTAAATCAGTTTGTATGAAAACGGTAGGCTTGCTGCAAATGATGGTGCAGGCGGGTTTATTAATACCAGCAGCCGAAGCCAGCGTAGTGGGGGTGTTTAAGCAACTGTTTGTTGATATTGGTGATGACCAATCAATAGAAAGTGACCTGAGTACGTACAGTGCACATCTATCCAAAATGAAGAATTTTGTAGAGCAGGCAAATGGTAAAACACTGATACTGATAGATGAGTTTGGTACCGGTACCGACCCACAATTTGGCGGCCCTATTGCCGAAGCGGTGCTGGAATCACTTAACCATAAAAAAGTGAAGGGTATGGTTACCACCCACTATTCCAACCTTAAAATATTTGCCAGCAATACAGAGGGGATTGAGAATGCCTCGATGCTGTTTAATAACGTAGAGATGAAACCGCTTTACCGGCTGGAAGTTGGTAAGCCGGGTAGCTCATATGCTTTTGAGATAGCTCAAAAGATAGGTTTGCCGCTAAATGTGCTCAATCTTGCTAAAAATAAAATAAGCGAAGGGCAAAAAAAGGTTGATACCCTGTTAGTTGATCTGGAACGTGAAAAACGCGAGATCTTCGAGACTAAACAAAAACTGGACAAACAACAGCGACGTGTAAACGAGTTACAGGCCGAGAATGAAAAGCTGAAAAGTTATCTTGACGAAAATAAAAAGGCGTTGATAAAGGATGCCAAAGATCAGGCTAAAAACATTATCCTTAACGCCAATAAACTGGTTGAAAATACCATATCAGAGATAAAAAGCAGTAATGCTGATAAGGAGACAACGCGTAACCTGCGCGAGAACCTGAATGTGGAACTAAAAAAGAATACAGTTAAAATTGAACCTGCAAAACCAAAGCCAGCAACTGTAGATGAAGAAATAAAACCAGGCGATTGGGTAAAACTAACCGATTCTGAAACAACCGGCCAGGTGATAGAAGTCATCCGTGATAATGTGGTAATTGCTATTGGCGATTTGCGTACCGTTGCCAAAAAGAAGCGGGTGGAAAAAGTGTCAAAATCATCGGTTCCTAAAGAGATCAGGCGGACAATGAATTCGCATACCAGCGACTTTGCCAATTTCAGTCCGGAGATTGATGTGCGTGGGCAACGTACCGAAGACGCACTTCACGCCATTGAAAAACTGTTTGACCGGGCGCTGATGATGGGCTTTAATAACCTGAAAATAATTCATGGCAAGGGAGATGGCATCTTACGGAAAATGATACGGCAATACCTTAAAAAGTATGACCAGGTTGACCGTATGGAAGATGAACATGCCGATAGGGGTGGTGATGGAATAACCTATGTGTATTTTAAATAGGTTATAAGAAGGTGCTGAGTAAGAAGATCTGCAAATTCTCCATCCAAACGCATCCGCAATACATTTGCTTTGTATAATTTGTGTTACGGATGCGTTAACAGCAAGCCAGACAAACATGCCTACGGGGGACTTATGTATATTTGAAATAAAAATATATTCATGCCCCTAAAAAATCTTACTCCAATGTTATACACCCGGCAGGTAAGGGCCAGTGTTGATTTTTATATTGAAAACCTTGGTTTTACTTGTGTTGGGTATGATGAAGATTGGGGTTGGGCTACAGTAAGTAGGGATGGGGTAGAGATTATGTTTGCCCTGCCAAATGACCATTCCACATTTAGCATACCCAAATTTACCGGTTCCTTTTATATCCGTACAGATAAGGTAGAAGATATTTGGAATGAATTAAAAGGAAAGGCCATTATTTGCTATCCCCTGGAAACCTTTGACTATGGCATGCGCGAATTTGCTGTTTATGATTATAATGGCTACCTGTTGCAATTTGGTATGCCTGTTGATTAGTATTATTACGGTTAATTAGCAGGCGGCATTGGTCATTTGCTTTGCGTTGTTAAGTTTCATAAATTTAAAGTTGTAAACCGTTTTTTAAAAATGCGTAAAGTATACCTTATTGTTCTGTTCCTGCTTTCTGTAGGAACATTATCCAACTGTACCGCCCAAAGCTTAGTACTCAAAAGCAAGGATCTGCACATCCGCTATACAGGTCGTATCAATATGACTGATGAGGCTGCCGAATTTTACTGGACCGGCTCATCTGCTATGATTAATTTTGATGGCACCGGCGCATCTGTTATTTTACAGGACGAACGCGGAGATAATTATTTTACCGTGGTATTGGATGGTAAAGTAAGCGGCACCATTCACCTGGAAAACGTAAAAAAAACCTACACGCTGGCCGAGGGATTGCCGGCTGGCCCTCATAGTTTGGAAATATTTAAACGTACGGAGTGGGAGATGGGCAAGACCACTTTTTACCAGTTTATTTTAGATAAAGGAGCATCCGTTTTAGCGGCTCCACCTGTTAAAAAACGCAAGATTGAATTTTTTGGCAACTCCATAACTTGTGGGTACGCAGTGGAAGACACTACCGGGCAGGATAGAGGTACCGCCCCTTATGAAAATGGCTACGTCAGTTATGCTGCGATAACCGCCCGCCATTATGATGCGGCATATGTTTGTACAGCTAAAAGTGGTATTGGGGTAATGGTAAGCTGGTTTCCGCTCATTATGCCAGAGATGTATAACCGTTTGGATCCAACCGATCCGACGAGTTTATGGAATTTTACCAAATACACGCCGGATGTGGTAGTGATCAACCTGTTCCAAAATGATTCGTGGATAGTGAAACTGCCCGATAATCCACAGTTTAAGGAGCGTTTTGGTACAAAAAAACCAGAAGAGGAACAGATTGTGAGAGCCTATCGCGAAATGGTAAAAAACATCCGTAAAAAATATCCCAAAGCACAGATCCTTTGCATTCTGGGCAGTATGGATGCTACCAAAGAGGGCTCTCCATGGCCGGGATATATTGAAAAGGCGGTTGCAGGCTTAAATGATAAGTCGATTTATACCCACATGATCCCCTACAAAAATACCAACGGCCACCCAAGCGTCAAAGAGCAGCAAGCCATGGCTGATGACCTTGTTGCGTTTATGGATAAAACGGTGAAGTGGTAACACAATTTAAGGATTTGGCAGGATGGACAGGATTTTTACCTGCTTGTCTTTTGTCTGATACCAATTTTTCACCCATTATTATTGCCATCGCTATCAGCAGCGCCTTCCTGGTAAGTTTGCCGGGTTTGTTGAATGTGATCGCAAACGTTAGTAGTTCCATCACCGCCCTCATCGGGTCGCCTGTTTGCAGCCGCAACTGCAGCCGCGTCATCGTTTAATTGGCCCAACTGGTCTGGATCTTTAAAATGGCTATTCTCCAGGTGCTCCTCAATTGGTTGGGTCTGTTTGAAATGAGCGTTGATATATGCGACCTTTAGTAATGGATTTGCCTCATCATCACCGGAAGGTGTGAGGCTGTTCTCTCCAAAGCTGTGTCCGCCCATTCCATGCCCTTCCATTCCGGGGGCATCCTGTTTTTTCATATCGTTTTTTGATGCAGGGAAGCCATGTTGCAGGTCCGCCTCTGTCAAATTATTATCATCATCCACACGGTAAGCATTGGGCTTTTTGCCCTGCTGTTCCGAATGGTTGCTGTCTTCACTCAAAAACTCTTTGTCGTTTAGTGCCATAGTTTTATAAGTTGATAAATATATAATACCATATTTTTCTAATTGTTTTTGATTGTTTAATTTGTAAGAGAATAGGCCTAAGCCAAGGGTATTAAGAGAGTGCCACTTATCAAATATTTCTTTTATCCTTTGTCCCTCCATCCTTCGTCTTTCTTAGCTTATTTTAAGTAGTTTTGGTTAACCAATTATTGAACATGAATAAAGTAGTTACTGATGCCGATGAGGCCATCCGCGATATTGAAGACGGTATGACCCTGATGTTGGGTGGCTTTGGTTTATGCGGTTTGCCAGAAAATTGCATAGCAGCCCTTGTTAAAAAAGGGGTAAAGCAGCTCACCTGCATATCCAACAATGCCGGGGTTGATGATTTTGGTATAGGCCTTATGCTAAAACAACGACAGGTAAAAAAAATGATATCATCTTATGTAGGCGAGAACGCTGAGTTTGAACGCCAGTTGCTGAGCGGCGAGCTGGAAGTAGATCTGATACCGCAAGGAACTCTGGCAACGCGTTGCATGGCTGCTGGTTATGGTATGCCTGCTATTTTTACGCCCGCCGGCGTAGGTACAGAAGTAGCGATAGGTAAAGAGGTTCGTAACTTTAATGGTAAGGACTACCTGATGGAAATGGCATTTGATGCTGATTTTGCCATAGTAAAAGCCTGGAAAGGAGATACGATGGGCAATCTTATTTATAAATCAACTGCCCGCAACTTTAATCCCGTAATGGCAATGGCCGGTAAAATAACCATTGCAGAGGTAGAAGAACTTGTTGAGGCAGGCGAATTAGAGCCCGATCATATCCATACACCTGGAATTTATGTGCACAGAATTTTTCAGGGTAAAGACTATGAAAAAAGGATAGAGCACCGGACGGTGAGGTCAAAAGAGTAAGTACTTTAAGTGTAAAAGACCAAGGATTATTTCACCGCTTTGTCATCCTGAGGAACGAAGGATCTGCTCGCCGACCTATATTTCGCATATTAGATTCTTCGCGATGCTCAGAATGACAAAGTGTTTTAACTATCAAATTGAACAGATGTTAGACAAGCAAGGAATAGCAAAACGTATTGCTAAAGAAATTAAAGACGGCTACTATGTTAACCTCGGTATTGGCATTCCTACACTGGTGGCCAATTATATTCCAGAAACTATGGATGTGGTATTACAGTCAGAAAATGGCTTGCTTGGGATGGGGCCGTTTCCGTTTGAGGGTGAGGAAGACGCGGATTTAATAAACGCCGGTAAGCAAACCATTACCATGTTGCCCGGTTCAGCTACTTTTGATTCGGCTATGAGCTTTGGGATGATCAGGGCCAGGAAAGTTAACTTAACCATCCTGGGCGCCATGGAGGTATCCGAAAATGGTGATATCGCCAACTGGAAGATTCCCGGTAAAATGGTAAAAGGGATGGGTGGCGCTATGGACCTGGTAGCATCGGCAGAAAATATAATCGTAGCCATGCAGCATGTCAACAAGGCGGGCGAATCAAAACTATTGCCCCAATGCAGTTTGCCTTTAACAGGTGTTCATTGTGTTAAAAAGATTGTAACCGAGCTGGGAGTTTTTGACGTATTGCCCGAGGGAGGATTCAAACTGCTGGAACGTGCGCCTGGAGTAACTATTGAAGAAATAAAATCGGCGACAGCCGGCAAGCTTATAGTAGAGGGTGAGATACCGGAAATTATTCTCTAATGTAAAAATTTAATGATAATTGTTTATTTCACAACACAATTGTCATTAAATTGTTATATTGCATAATAAGTCCCTTAGTTTAATTTATATGATAGGTTATCCCGAATTGATACTGCTTTTTATATTTTTAGTAATTGCAACACCAATATATTTCCTGCCATCAATATTAGCTTGCGAAAAATGCAATTACAAATCCGTATTGTTACTTAATATTTTTTTAGGATGGACAATCATAGGTTGGGTAGTTTCCTTAATATGGGGACTTAAAACGGCGAAAGATCCCTTGAAAATGTATAGGTTAGGCACATCTGATTGCTGCCCTAAAATAGAAGCCGAACTGGTAAAGCTCCAAGACCTGTTCAATGCCGGCGTAATTACCAAAGACGATTACTACGACCAAACCAGGAAAATTATAGGTAGCTAATATGAAATAAATGCCATCTGAAGATTTGAAAATTAAAACGGAAAAGCATTTTCAAATCTTCAAATGACTAAATCTTCAAATCAAAATAACCTTGCTCTCAAGTTTGCAGAGATTTCCTCTGTTACAGCCATAATATCATCAGCCACGTGCTTATTATTAGTAATAATCGGGTGGCATTCGTTTTTGTAAGGCAACAGGTATTCTTTATATGCGGGCACTACATGGTTAAGCCATTTATACATCACGTCATCGTGCGAGTAACCTCGTTCAATCAAATCACGTTTAAGGCGGCGTTGTAGCGCTATATCTTCATCTGCTTCAATAAACACCTTCATATCCAATAGTTGGGCGATATCTTTAAAATGCAGGATGAACAAGCCTTCTACTATTAAAATTGGAGCAGGCTTAATTTCAAGCACTTTGGGAATAGCATCAGGATTATTGAAAGTATACTCGTGCTTAAGAATGGTTTCCTTATTTAATAATTTGCTGATATCTTCCTGAAAGTGCTGATGGTCAATGGTATCAGGTAAATCAAAGTTGTACAGTTTGTTTTCCTCTTTGGTCATTTTATGGGCCACAGGAATATAATAATCGTCCTGTGATACCAGGCACACCTCATCCGGCGTAAAATGCTCCAGGAAACATTTCAAAAAAAAGGTTTTACCAGAGCCACTTCCACCGGCAATTCCAACAATATAAGGTTTATTCATTCGGGCTGCCGTAGCTGATATTTACATTAATACGTTTATCCAAAGCACCCAAAGCATCGGCGGTGTTCTTGGTCATTACAATAAGCACGTTCTTGGTAGCTTCGCTATCCGTAAATCTGCCAACAACTTTGGCATAGGTGGTGTGGTTATTCATTGGGTTGGTGATCTTAATAACGGTACCAATAGGGGCGGTACGGTGTAAAACCAATTCTTTTTTAGGATCAAGGCTGGTGTCATCAATCCAGGTAGCTACACCCTTTTCGTTTTTTTCATACAATCCAAAACGGTTGGCCTTAAACTTGGCATCGGCACTGTCAATTGCCATGGTTGATGAATCTGTTTTCAACGCGTCCTGTTTGGCCACGGTTCTGTCTTCCGGAGGCAAACCGGTACGTACTTTAATGACCTGGTTGGGTTTAAGATCGTCAGTAGTCTGGTTATTAAGGGTCTTGATGTCGTCAACTGAAGTATTAAAGCGCTTAGCTATTGATGTTAACGTTTCGCCTGCAGATACTTTGTACTGTTGAACGTTATCCATATTAGTATCAGCAGCTTGCTGAGGGACAGGTGCAGCGGTTTTTGGGGCATTGCTTACGGGTTGCTGCACAACAGGTGATGCTTGTTGGGTAACAGGTTGTTGTGTTACCGGGGCTTGCACCTGTGGTTTGGCAACAGGTTGTTGTACCTGTGTTTTTTGTTGCACAACAGGAGTTTGAATGACTGGCTTAGTTTGTTGTACAGGAGCCGGTGTTTGTGCGGTTGTTTCAACAAATGGTCGCTCGGTAGGTACTTTAATAGTGCCGCCGATTTTTAGCGTGGCATTATTGTTAAACTGTATAATAGTTTTTGGGCTTACGTTATAGCGTCTGCCTATGGAGTAATAATTGTCTTTTGGATCAAGTTTGTGAAGGATGATTTTTTTGCCGTTAAGGTTTTCAACGCCTACAGAATCAACGGCGGTATTTGCTAAAACGGATAAAGAAAATGTGAGTAGGGGAGCGATCGATAAAAGGATCTTTAATTTCATAATATGTTATAATACAGTATTTTATAAATTTAAAACAATTAATTCCGATCTGTTTTTGAGGTAGATCAGTTTATTCTTATTCAATACAAACGCCTCGGGCTGCAATTTTTGTATATTGGTTTGCAACAAATCGTGATAAACAATAACATCTTCATCATTATAAATATAAAGATGCTGCTCCAGTTGTTCATCCAAAAATGTGTGCAAAGATACAATTCTATAATTATTGTGCTCCATGTAGTGCACGGTATTTCCGTAAGGCTCTGCAGGCAAAGCAATGTGTTTTAAAAACGAAGCAGGCAGTAATTGGGCGCTTACAATATGGTTATCCAATTGTGTATCAATAACGGGTTGATAAGCCCTTAATGTTGATCCGGTTTTTATATCAGCCAATAATAATTTCTTAGGCTGAATTTGTGCGTTGTAAACTACTGGTCCGTTTACCGAGAGGTGATCAAAGGCCAAAGTGTAATTACTCCAAAGTGTTTGCCCGCTAACCCCATCAATGCTGACCAGTCCTTTATGTACAGGGCCTTTTTCTGACTGGTAATTGTGTGTGAGCAGCACGCCATTGTAAGCAGCCTCGATACCGGTGAGCCAGCGTTCTGGCGTGCTAAGCTCTGTAAAGTGGATGCTTCCATCGCCCAGATCTATTGAGGTGAAACTTACTTTTTTATCCTCGCCGCTTCGTACTTCAAGGAATATAATGTTGCTTATTTCATCAATTTCCATACGCCAGATGGGGTGTTTACATTGATGTTGTATGAATGGTAGCAGCTTTGTCATAAAGTTTACAAATATGATTTATTATATTCAAAACTGTTTAATTTTACCAAACAATGCTACCACGCCTGTGTTAAAAAACTAAATCACTATTAATATGAATGCTGAAGAAATAAGCTTAGAAGAAGTAAAAGTAAAACCCGTTGTTGACCATCTTAATGATCTGTTGGCTAACTACCATATTCACTATCAAAAACTGCGCGGTTGCCATTGGAATGTAAAGGGCCCAAGCTTTTTTACTCTGCACATAAAGTTTGAGGAACTGTACACCGCGGCTTTACTAACTATTGATGAGCTGGCCGAAAGGATCCTGTCATTAGGTAAGCCTCCCTATAGTACTTTTAAAGATTATATTACCACATCACAGATTAAAGAAATACAAACCATAGGTTTAAAAGACACCTTGATGGTGAAAGCCATTATTGAAGACCTGGCTGCTTTAATTGCTAAAGAAAGAGAAATATTAGACATTACCGCCGAAGCAGGTGACGATGGCACCAACGATATGGTGAACCGCTTTATGCAGTTTAACGAAAAAAATACCTGGATGCTGCGCTCGTTTGTAAACGAGGATTAAGGAGTACCCGCTCATAAATAGAAAGCCGCTTGTTTTTACAGGCGGCTTTTTTGTTGCTAATAAGTTGAATTTTTGAAGCTGATCTGCCTATGTAGAGATCACTTCGTACCTCGCAATAACGGATGTTTATGTGTTTTTCCCCATGGTAATTTACACCCCATAAATGTCGCATTTGCACTTTAATACTTTGAAAAAATGCCATAATTTTATCAAAAAGAAAATCATCTTAATAAATTGAAAAATGGAAACGTTAAATAAAACAGCCATCACAGTGGAGTGCATAGTAAACGCTCCTGTTGAAAAAGTTTGGGAATTTTGGGCAAAACCAGAACACATTACCAAATGGTGTAACGCATCTGACGATTGGCATGCTCCTTATGCCGAAAACGACCTGCGCAAGGATGGTAAATTTAAAACCACCATGGCTGCCAAAGATGGTAGTTTCAGTTTTGATTTTGGAGGCGTTTATACTAACGTAAAGGAATACAGCCTGATTGAATACACAATGGATGATGACCGGAAAGTGAAAATTGATTTTATTAGCCAGGATAATGCAACCCGGGTAGTAGAGTCATTTGAGCCCGAAACCACCAATCCCATAGAAATGCAACGGGGAGGATGGCAGGCAATTCTTGATAACTTTAAAAAATACGCCGAAGCAAATAAGTGATGAGAGCTGAGTTTTTATCAGAGCGCTAAGCACCCGAAAGGCATCAAAGGCATAAATTGGGAAAGGGTAATGGAAACTATTTTTGTTAAATAAGGCATTACGTATTATATTTGCATTTGAAACGGGATGCCAGATCCTGCTAATATGTATTTTCCTATGGTGTAATGGTAGCACTTCTGATTCTGGTTCAGACAATCGTGGTTCGAGTCCATGTGGGAAAACTTAGCTATAGATTTAAAAATTAAGCTAAAATAAAAAGTGCCCTCAGACCCAAATTAGGGCACTTTTTTAAATTCTTGTGTTGGTAGAATGCTTCCTTTCATTCTAACATAATTCCAACATTTAAAATGTCAACTTTTATTGGAATACCTATGTCCGAGTGCACCGTGCAACTTTGGTACAATAAGCAAAGAATTAAAAATGATGGATCCGCGTCGCTTTATCTGCAGATAATAGTCGGTGGGGAGCATTGTGAGGTTAAATTAAAATCTCTCCAGTGGCCGGCTGCAAATATTAATTGGGCAAAGAAATCTTTAGAGGCTCGCTTTAAAGGGGATACTGAATTGGTAACATACACAGCGATGATTGAACGGGAACGTGCAAAATATTGGAGTGTTATCATGAATTTTTTAAAACAGGAACAATCATTTAAGCTATCTGACATTTTTAGAGAGGTTAATTTATATAAAAATGGACACCTGTTTTGCGCTTTTATGGAGCAGGGTATTAAAGATAGACAAAGAACCACTGTTAAAAAGGATATGATCAAAGCCTCCACAGCGGCCAGCCATCAGGTGACTTTAGAATGGTTTAAACGCTATTTAAATTTTACAGATATAGAAATCCACCGAATTGATAACGTGGTGCTGGAGGGATTTGCCAATTATGTGGGGGAGCACATGATTGAATCTTCGGTATGGGCAAAAAATAAAAACATAAAATCCTATATCTCCTACGCATTCAGGCATAAGATAATGGTTAATCCATTTTATAAACTGTTTACTGTGGCTAAGCCGGAGCATGATCCTACCTGGTTAGAAGAGGATGAATTAAATGAATTATTGAATATTTACTACGGTAACAACCCCCTAAAACAGAAACTTACCTTCGAACAAAGCCGGAATTGTCGTGCTTTTCTGTTTGCCTGCTTTACCGGGCTCCGGATATCAGATCTATCTCGCTGGAATAAAGATTGGATCAAAAATGATCATATAGCTTTTGTCCCTCAAAAAGTAAAAAAGTCAATTAAAAATCCGAAACCGATCGTCATTCCTATAATACCGATTGCTAAACAATTTATTGACGAACTGACCGCCGAAACCTTCGACCTGCCGGAAGACCAGGTTTACAACCGGGGATTGAAGGTTTTAGCAGAAATTGCCGGCATTGAAAAAAACTTAACGTCGCATGTGGCCAGACACACTTTCGCTACCTGGTTAGCCATTGATAATGTACCGGTGTTGGTGATCAGTAAACTATTGGGACATAAAAGCACTGTAACAACTATGGTTTACATTCATATTGCAGAGGAGTATATGGCCAGGGAAATGATGAAAATGCAAAGGCGCTTTGGGATGAGGCCAGTGCAACAACTAATCGCCTAAAATAAGAAAGCCGGCGAATCACCGGCTTTCTTATTTGGATATCATGAGTCAAGCAATTTTCTCTTTTGGGCTTCATATTCACCCTCGTTAATCGCTCCGGAATCTAACAACGCTTTCCATTTTTTAATTTGATCGGCAAGATCTATACTGGAGGTTGGTTTTACCTGGTTGTTTATAGCTGATTGCGAAAACTCAATAGGCTCTTTTACCTCTCCGGTAAAGTCAATCGGGATTGCCCTGTCTTCCAGGTTGAAAATTGTTGACGTTGGTGTCGCTTCGATAGGCTGATCCTTTGAGATTAAGACAAATATTAGTCCGATAACTGGCGAAAGGATCAGACTTAAAAGAAACGCACCTCCCCAACCAATAGTTTTGTCGCTTCCCATCGAAGCTACACCAAAGCAAAGAAGTAGCCAAACAATAATAATTACGATTGTCATAAGTAGTCGTTTTTTGGTTTTTGAGATAAAATAGCTATAAATTTTTATATCAATTTGGCTTTAGCCTTGTTAATTAAATCA
>NZ_JANYGH010000034.1 GCF_025362475.1 Mucilaginibacter sp. | reverse complement strand
TATAAGCTTTTTGGTGACCTGTTGGTTTTTGACCTCGACAGGTCACCCAGAGGTCACCAGAAGTATGCGATTATTTGGTTTATTTTGACTTTTGATATAAACAGAAAACGCCGTAAATCATTCATTTACAGCGTTTTTGTTGTTTTTTAAAATATACTTAGCGGAGAGGGAGGGATTCGAACCCTCGATACCCTTTTGAAGTATACACACTTTCCAGGCGTGCTCTTTCGACCACTCAGACACCTCTCCGGATTGTTAAATGGATTGCAAAGGTAAAATATTATTGCATTTATAGGCAATAAAAAAGCGGGTACCTTTTTACAGGGCCCGCTCACACTAAAACTTTAACTCAACTTAATAAAATATGGCATTCATCTGTATTGACAATAAGTAACGCCAATGGTTTAATTTGAGTAAAAAATATATCGTGCCAATGCAGATAAATAATTTTAGCTTATGTTTGCCTCATATTGCCACAAGGCAGTTTTACACCTTAAAGCTTGTTTAGTTTAAATGCTGAGCATCAACGACATTAAGAAACCTATCGAAGCTGATATTGATGCGTTTGAGGAGAAGTTTAAGTCTTCTATGCAAAGTTCAGTGCCATTACTTGATCGCATTACTCATTACATTGTTAAACGTAAGGGCAAGCAGATCAGACCGATGTTTGTTTTTTTTGCTGCCAAAATTTGCGGGGGCATAAATGAATCAACGCACAGGGGCGCTGCTCTTGTTGAACTGTTGCATACCGCTTCGCTGGTACATGATGATGTAGTTGATAACTCCTATCAGCGCAGGGGCTTTTTCTCCATCAATGCCTTATGGAAAAATAAGATCGCCGTTTTGGTGGGGGATTATTTGCTATCAAAGGGCTTGCTGCTTTCTATAGAGAACAATGATTTTCAGTTGCTTAGGATTGTATCTGATGCCGTGAAGCAAATGAGCGAAGGCGAGCTGATGCAGATAGAAAAGGTACGCCGCATGGATATTGGCGAGCCGGTTTATTATGAGGTGATTCGTCAAAAAACGGCGTCGCTCATTGCATCCTGCTGTGCCTGTGGAGCTTCTTCTGCAGGGGCAAGTGATGAGGTGGTTGAAAAAATGCGCTTGTTTGGAGAGAAGATCGGCATAGCTTTCCAGATTAAAGATGATATGTTTGATTTTGGTACCGATGACGTAGGCAAGCCTTTGGGTATCGATATTAAGGAAAAGAAAGTTACGCTGCCGCTGATCTATTCGCTGGCAAATACCACATCTTCCGAAAAGAAAAGAATTATCAACCTGGTTAAGAATCATAATGATGATCCCGCTAAAATTGCCCAGATCATTAAGTTTGTGAACGAAACCGGTGGCTTACAGTATGCTGAAACCCAAATGAAAAAATACCAGGACGAGGCCTTTGCCATACTGAACACATTCCCCGAGAGTGATTCGCATAAAGCTTTGGAGCAGCTGGTACGCTTTACTACTGAGCGTAGTACATAAATAACAATCATTCATCTTATTTAAAATTTGTTGCGCATATCGGTTGATCTCATTTATCTTTATTATGAATTAACCAGACAAGGATATGGCAACTCATGATAAACACATTCCTACACTTTTTGAGTGGGCAGGTGGAATGAAGGTATTCGAAACGCTTTTTAATAAGTTTTACGATAAGGTTTTAGCCGATGAACTGCTGGAGCCTGTATTTAAACACATGTCGACCCATCACCGGCTGCATGTGGCGCATTTTGTAGCCGAAGTTTTAGGCGGCCCCAAGCTGTACAGCGCGGAGGAAGGGAGCCACTTCATTATGATAAGCAAACACTTGCAAAAATACCTTACAGAGGCGCATCGTAAACGCTGGATGGAGCTGTTGCTGCAAACTGCCGATGAGCTGCTGTTTCCTGATGATCCTGAATTTCGCTCGGCTTTTTTGGCCTATCTGGAGTGGGGCACCCGCATTGCGGTAATTAACTCAAAGCAGGATGAAGCAGCAGAAGCGATTGACGCGCCAATGCCGCGGTGGGGCTGGGGTGAAGTTGGCGGCCCGTATTTAGGCAACAAATAACTACTTCTTAACTTCCATAAACTTGTTAACTTCGTAAATGCATTCCTTTTTCCTCAACTTTCCAAAGATCACCGTATTCGATATAGTGGATGTGGTTTTGGTTGCCTTCATCATTTACCAACTCTATAATCTTATCAGGGGTACCATAGCGGCCAATATTTTTATTGGTTTCGCGGTGATATTTGCCATGAATTTGGTGGTTAATCAATTGCACATGAAATTGCTTACCGCCATATTGGGCAAGTTTGTTGATGTGGGGATCATTGCCGTTATAGTGGTTTTTCAGCAGGAGGTACGGCGTTTTTTGCTGCTCGTGGGTAAAAACGCGTCGTTACAGCGCAATAAAGCATGGTGGCAATATTTTTTTGGTAAAAAGGAAGTGGAGAAGAATAACTTCGCCCGTATAAAACCGATTATTGATGCCTGTAAAAGCATGAAGCAAACCCGTACCGGCGCGCTCATTGTGTTTGCTAAATATTACGATGAGCAGTTTTACCAAAACAGCTGCGAGGTGGTAGAGGCCAGGATTTCTAAACGCCTTTTGGAAAGTATCTTTCAAAAAACAAGTCCGCTGCATGATGGAGCTGTAGTGATATCTGAGAATAAAATTAAATCGGCAAGCTGCATTTTACCCCTTACCGAAAAAACAGATCTGCCTGCGCAGTTTGGGCTACGCCACCGCGCGGGTATAGGTGTAACGGAGGCTAACGAGGCAACAGCCATTATCATATCCGAAGAAACCGGCGAAATATCTTACGCCAAACAAGGGCGTGTAAAAATGAATATCAGCTTTGCCGAGTTGGAAAAAGTGCTGAATAAGGATTTTTAATATGGCATATAATCCTGGCTCAATAAGCGTTTAATATCAGGTAAATGGATATATAATTTAAAGCCATGTTTGATGATTTCCACATAGAGCAGTTAATCACCATATCGAACGTTTTACTTCGGCTGGCCTTTCGCTACCTGTTATTTGCCGGATCTTTTTACCTGGTGTTTTATGTTTGGAAGAACAAGGCCATCTGGCGCGCCAAAATTCAGCAACGTTATCCCGAAAATAAACACGTGATTCGCGAGATCGTGAACTCTTTTATTACCATCATTATTTTTGGCCTGGTGATCATGGGGGTTATTTTTGCCAGTAAGGCAGGTTATACCCGCATTTACCCCAGCATAAGCGATCGCAGCTATGGCTATTACATTTTCAGTATTGTGTTGATGATATTTATGCACGATACCTACTTTTACTGGACCCACCGTGCCATGCATTGGAAGCCACTATTTAAGCTGGTGCATAAAACCCATCACCTGTCAACAAACCCTACGCCATTCGCTGCATACGCGTTCCATCCTTTCGAGGCTGTTATTGAAATTGGTATAGTTCCATTGATAGCGTTCACCATACCCTATCATGGTACCGCTTTAACTTTGTTTTCGCTTTATTCTTTGTTGCTGAATGTTACCGGCCACCTGGGCTTTGAACTTTTTCCTAAAGGATTTGCCAGCCATAAGCTGTTTAAATGGCACAATACATCTACCCATCATAACATGCACCATCGCTTGGTTAAGTGCAACTACGGACTGTATTTTAACATCTGGGACAGGCTGATGAATACCAACCACCCAGATTATGAGAAAAGCTTTAACCAGGTGGTTGAAAAGCGTAAAGAAAAAAGTGAGCTCGGTATAGATGAGGCAAGTCCAGTTTTATATTCAGGCAAAAACTCTTGAAGCCGGTATTTAATTATTGCCTGAAGGTTTGGCTCACGTCGCTAATAATCGCACCTGTTTTGTGGTTGCTCCTCGCTTTTGTTTTAAATACCCGGGTACAATTCTCTTCTTCTCCTGTTTTGCTCATAGGTCAATTTTTAGCCTTCATGGCTTATATGATAGTTTTTGGAGCGATTGCTTCTATTCCGAGTTTTATTCTTCTTTATTTCTCCGCTTTTTTGCTAAGTAAGTGGGCGCGTAGTATGCATGTATTCAAATATATACTGTCATTTTTAGGCGTTTTATTTTCGTTGATCCCGCTGTTGATTGTAGCGTTATCAATCAAAAATCTTTCACCAGAAAATCTTGTGATGTGTTCTTCTTACCCGATGATGATTGTCGCCGGTATCTGGTATTTTAGATTGAACATAATCCTTGAAGTAGCAAAAACAGAAATTGTTAACTAAGGCCGTGGTTCGATCATCATATCCGGTTTAACAGTTCCAATTCTTTTGATCAACATATCATAATGCATACCCGGTTCATCAGTTTGTACTATCGGCATCCTGTCATTACTTGAAACCTTAGCTATTGGCATATTATATTTCATCTGCGTGGCGTCTGCAATAGCCGGTATGGTTTTGGTTATTTCCAGATCATTTAGCAAAGGCTGATTTAATTTTGGCAGTACAGGAGCTATTTTAAACAGATTGTCACCCGTTTTAGGTTTTAAATAGGGGCTCCAGTATTTTTTATTACCCAAAAGAGGCTGGTTTAAAGTTTGTGCCATTATGTGGCCCGCACAAGTGACCAGCATAATAAATAGGAATACTTTTTTCATGGCTGTAACAGGTTTATACTAATATAAATACAAATCGGCATTTCAAGTGTTAAAAAAAGTTATTTTGCATTTATTATCAAAAACATACGGATAATATTTACGTTAATTGGCAAACCTCAACCAGTACTAAGTGATTAATACATCCGGTGGCGGTAAAATGATAGATTTTATTATTTTTGTGAAAAATTAAAACCCGATGAGCGAACTCATTAAAAAACAAGTAACTGATGCAAAGGCATCCATGGATAGAGCCATTGATCATGCTGACAGCGAATTAAATAAAATACGTGCCGGTAAAGCCAATCCATCTATGCTGGATGATGTTATGGTTGATTACTATGGCACAGCAACGCCACTAAGCCAGGTTGGTAGCGTAAACACTCCTGATGCGCGTACTATTATAGTACAACCATGGGAAAAATCATTACTGCCACTTATTGAAAAAGCCATAAAAGAAGCTAATCTTGGCGTTAACCCACAAAATGATGGTATCATCATCCGTATCAACGTACCGCCTTTAACCGAAGAGCGTCGTCGTGACCTGGTTAAAAAAGCAAAAGCTGAAGCCGAAACCGGTAAAATAGCTGTTCGTAACATCCGTAAAGATGCCAACGAAAAAATCAAAAAATTAAAAACTGAAGGTGTATCTGAAGATGAGATAAAAGTAGGCGAAGCCGAAATTCAAAAACTGACCGATGCTTATATTATTAAGGTTGATCAGCTTTCAGAAGCCAAAGAAAAAGATATCATGACGGTTTAATATTAACCTTATGTCAAATTAAAAGGGAATGAGCTACTTAGCCATTCCCTTTTTTTATTTTTACTGCCGAAACATGAATATACTACTTTCTTATTTAAAAAAACACCGCTGGATAGTGGTTATGGCGCTATTTCTTGCGGCCATGAATATTGGATTTTCATTGCTTGATCCATGGATAACCGGTCGTATTGTTGATCGTGTTATTGAAAAACGCAGCAGCCTTCAGTATGAGCAGTACCTGCACCAGGTATTATTGCTGGTTGGCGCGGCTATTGGCGTAGCGATGGTATCGCGTATAGCAAAAAATTTCCAGGATTATTTTACCAACATTATTACCCAAAAGGTGGGTGCCGCCATGTATGCCGATGGTTTACGCCACTCACTTGAGCTGCCTTACCAGGTTTTTGAGGATCAGCGCAGCGGCGAAACGCTGGGCATATTGCAAAAGGTGAGGTTGGATTGCGAAAAGTTTATTACAGCCTTTATAAGCATATTGTTTGTATCCCTTATCGGGATGGTATTTGTTATCGTGTACTCGGTAAGTGTTAGCTACCAGGTAACGCTGGTTTATTTTGCAGCGATACCCATTATCACTTTTGTGAGCATGGCCATGAGCCGTAAGATTAAAACCATCCAAAAAAAGATAGTTTCTGAAACTACTGCCCTTGCAGGTTCAACTACCGAATCATTAAGGAATATAGAGCTGGTAAAAAGCCTTGGGCTTGCCAAACAGGAGATAGAAAGACTGAATAACACCACTTACAAGATCCTCGATCTGGAGTTAAAAAAAGTGAAATACGTACGTAGCATGAGCTTTGTGCAGGGTACAACGGTTAACTTTGTACGCAGTGTAATGGTGGTTGTATTATTGTTGCTGATATTCAAGACCACTATATCGCCGGGACAATATTTTAGCTTTTTGTTTTACTCATTCTTCCTGTTTAATCCATTGCAGGAGTTAGGTAACGTCATTCTTTCATGGCGCGAGGCAGAAGTTTCCTTAGGTAATTTTAAAGGGATATTAAGTACGCCTATCGATAAAAAGCCGGAGAGGCCTGTATTGCTTGAAAAAGTAAATACCCTAACCTTTAGCGATGTTACCTTTAAACACTTAACCGCCAACCGCAACGCGCTAAACCATATCAGTTTTGAAACTAATACCGGCGAAACTATCGCCTTTGTTGGTCCGTCGGGTTCCGGGAAAACTACGTTGGTGAAGTTACTGGTAGGTTTGTATCAACCGCTGGAAGGTGATATTTTATACAATAATATTTTAAGCAAGGAGATTGATCTTGATCAGCTGCGCGAGAAGATAGGCTTTGTTACACAGGATACGCAACTGTTTTCGGGCACAATCCGCGAGAACCTATTGTTTGTTAGGCCAAATGCTACTGATGAGGAGTGTATGAATGTATTGCAGCGTGCTGCCTGCCAAACATTGCTTGCCCGTGCTGATAAAGGTTTGAGTACAGTGATTGGTGAGGGTGGTGTAAAAGTATCCGGAGGAGAAAAGCAACGCCTTTCTATAGCCCGTGCACTGTTACGTAAGCCCGATATCCTGGTGTTTGATGAGGCTACTTCATCCCTGGATTCAATTACCGAAGAAGAGATCACAGAAACTATCCGCAATGTATCAGAACAGGAAAATCATATCACTATCCTGATTGCTCACCGCTTATCAACCATTATGCATGCCGATTGTATTTACGTACTTGAAAAAGGCCGTATAATTGAACAAGGCAGGCATCTTGACCTCATAGCTCAAAAAGGTCTTTACTACGCCATGTGGCGCCAGCAAATAGGCGAAAAGGTCACCGTGGAAGTGGAGTAGATTTTTTTTAACCGCGTCATTGCGAGGTACGAAGCAATCCCCAATTTAGCAGAGAGACTTTGCTAAGTTGGGGATTGTTTATTTTATGTCCGAGGCTAACCACCATAGTTCCCCCTTCAGGGGGTTAGGGGGCTAAACATTCTTATCATCTATAATCTTGAAAAATTCATCACGGTAAGTATCACCAACCGGGATAATCTTTTCACCTATCTGGATACGACTGCGCTCAATGCTGTCAATTTTATTGAGGGCTACGATGTATGATTTATGTACCCTTACAAAATGCTTTTCGGGCAGGGCATCTTCCATTTTTTTCATTCCCTGCAGGGTAATGATACGCTCGGCCGGGGTAAATATGGAAATGTAATCCTTCAGGCCTTCAATAAACAAAATATCGTGCAGGTAAACCTTTTGTATTTTATGCTCGGTTTTTACGAAAATGAAATCTGTAGAAAAATCATCCTGTTGCGCGGGTTCGGCCTGTATAACGGTTTTTGTTACCGGCTGTATAATGGTTTGCGCTTTTTGCACCGATTTAAAAAACCTGTCAAAAGCTATTGGCTTTAGCAGGTAATCCACTACATCAAGTTCATAACCTTCAAGCGCATACTGCGGATAGGCGGTGGTTAATATTACTTTGGCCTTACCGTTGGCAATTTTTAAAAACTGGATGCCGGTAAGCTCGGGCATTTGAACATCTAAAAAAACCAGGTCTGCTTCGCCCGCCTGTACCAGGGTAAGGGCCTCAATAGGATTGGTTGTGGCTTTCACCAATTGCAAAAAAGGCATTTTGGAAATATAGTCTTCCAATATATGCAGCGCTAAAGGCTCATCATCAACTACCAGGCATCTGATCATGCTGTAAAAATAAGTGTTAAAATGATTTAATAATTATTTTTTTTATCCGTGTTAAAATGGTGTTAACTCCACCGACTTGTAAAAAATCTCTGCCCCTTCTGATTGCAGCAAAATCTTCCCTTCCCAAATGGAGCCCAACCCCCAGTTAACTAAATGCCCGTTCACATAATGTTCAATTTGGTTGCCATTGCAAATAATTTCAATGGTATTCCATTCGCTATTCGGTTTCTCGAAATTTGCCGTACGGAAAATATGTTTTTGATCCCAGGCTATCTCTGATTTATTGGGCGAATCCACATTGGTATGCTGCACACACCAGATATCGCCGCAATCCTCTTCCTGCACCTGGAACTCCAATGATTTTGGCCAAACGGTATCTTTCTGCATCTCACCAAAATGATAAAGCACACCACTATCCCGTTTTCCTTTTTGGCGGGGAGCATATTGTTTGGTTCCCCATTTAAATACAACTTTAAGGTAATAATTGGAATACGATTTAAGTGTGCTCATGTAACCAAAATACTTACCCATTACGTGTACCACGCCATTTTCAACGGCAAAGTTGTTATGGATATCGTTGTTTTTACCCAAAGTATCCAAAAAGGTGTACCACCCTGTTTTATCCTTACCATTAAATAGTTTTTGCACGTTGATCTCCCTGATCCAGATGTTACGGAACGATACCGGGAATTCATGCTCCTGCAACAATAAAGGTTGGGCAAAATTATGCTTAGTGTATTTAGGCTGACCAACATGGGCTACTGTGCCTTTTATAGCTACGTGGTTTTGTACCAATACGCCATTGTGCAATACGGTAATATAGGCCGGTGTTTTAAGCGAACTATCGAGGTTAAAACGGGGGGCGGTGTAAATGATATCATATTTTTGCCACTCACCGGGTTTAAGCGAGGCATTAACCAGGGGCACATGCTGTTTGTAAATAGAACCTGCCTGCCCGTTGGAATAGGTGCGGTTTTTATAGCTATCCAATATCTGCAGTTCGTACCGGCTTTGCATAATTACACCGCTGTTGCCACGTTCCTGGCCCTCACCTTTAACTATTGCTGGTGTGCGCCATTCAATGTGCAGCTGGCAATCGGCAAAGTTTCTTTTGGTGATGATGGAGCCGCTGCCCGGTTTAACGGTGAGGATGCCATCTTTGATGGTCCAGCCCGGCGGCATTCCTTTTTGATTGGTCCACTCGTTAAGGTTTTTCCCATCAAACAAAATAATAGCGTCTGATGGCGCTTTATTACCTGCGCCCGGTAATACAACAGCAGGCTCCGGATCCCATACTTCGGTAAGCTTGGGGTCGTTTTGGGCTGAAGCATGGTATCCGCATACTACTAAAAACAGGAAAAGTAAGGTGCTTTTTAACTGATTCATAGGTTTGGTTATTATCTTATAAAATTATAGATAATTCGCAAGTATAGGTGTCTGCCTCATCCCTTATATTTAAAGTGTACTTTCCGGGGTAGAGCAAATTGAGCCGCCTTTGCACATTAGTTAAGCCTATGCCGCCTATGGCATCACGGTTATGCGTATGCTTTTTATTCTGAATGTAAAAGTGAAGCTTACATTCTTCAACATTAATGAGCAGTTTAATAGGCGTCATCACATCATTAGCCACGCCGTGCTTAAAAGCGTTCTCTATAAAAGCGATAAGGAGTAAGGGAACAATTTGCTGGTTAGTTACGTCTCCCATCACCTTAAAATCAATAAATGCTTTGTTGCCAAAGCGGATTTTTTGCAGGTCGATATAGTTTTGCAGGTATTGGAGCTCTTTAGTTAAATCAACCTTATTATCATTACACTCATACAGCATATAGCGCATAATTTCTGATAATTTCAGGATAGCTTCGGGCGTAGTTTCAGATCGCTGATAGGCGAGCGAATAAATACTGTTTAACGAATTGAACAAAAAGTGCGGGTTTATCTGCGATTTAAGAAAAGCCAGTTCGGCGCTTAGCCGTTGATTTTCCAGGTCACGCTGAATGCGTTCGTTCATAAACCAGTCTGTTGTAAACTTGAGTACGGTGCTCAGGAAAACAAATATCAAACTGGCAAAAACTGTACTGAAGAAATAGGCGGTAAAGCTGATAACCTGGCCTTTCATCCGGGTAAGTACAACATCCTTAAAAAGCAGACCTACGCCGTATTTGCTAACACCATAAACAATAATGGTGATGAGTATAACAAAGGCATAAGCCCAGTATCGTTTTTTATCAAGAAACTGTGGAATATAGATCAGGAAGTTGAGGTAAAACAAGCTGATATTAATTGCGGGGTATAATAAAAATATAATCAGCAGTTGCCTGGTGTTTAAATGATCATTCATGCTTGCCAGAAAAACGAAGAATGAGATCATGGCCAGCCAAAAAAGTAAATGCCAGAAAATATGCCAGGCTGTTTTTATAATACGGGTTTGTTTATCAGTTGAAATAGAGTCCTGCATGCTATTTTGAAAATACCTTTATATACCAGTGGTAATGGCATGTAATTTAATATTTTGATTGTGATATGGGGGGATATTTATATATAGTAATTTATTTTGTCGATGAACTGGCCTTTACAATCGATGAACCACTTAAAGTGGTTAAAAAGCCGTTCATCTATAAACTCCGTGTGTTGGTCTAATACTTTTTAGCGGGTGAAGAAATAAGTATTTCTTTGTTCTATCAAATCACTCGCAATGAAAACGCTTATCAAAAATTCAAATCCTTTTATCATGTTATTGATACCTGTAATGTTTGCCCTTATTTTAGGTGTAAGCTATCAGTTTGAACAAAAAAGGGAATCATCAATGATGGGTGCTTCAGCTGTGCATGCTACTTCGTTGTTTTACAAAGGTATAAGCCTTGTTAAAACTGTTTGCTCTATAGCAAAAAGTAACAATGTATGGTAATTAGCACCCAGGACTTATCTTTCAACTTTGGCGATCAGCAGGTTGTTAAATCGCTAAGTCTACAAGTTCCTGAGGGAAGTATATATGGTTTTCTTGGCCCAAATGGTGCCGGGAAAACCACCACTATCAAACTCCTGTTAAACCTGCTGAAAGTACAAAGCGGCAGCATCCACATATTTGAACAGGATATTCAACATCACCGCATCAATATATTATCCCAAATAGGCTCACTTATTGAGCAGCCAGCCATTTACCAGCATCTTACCGGAAAAGAAAATTTACTTAATCGTGCCCTGTTATTACGTGTTCCTGTAAAGCGGGTTGATGATATGCTGGCGCTTGTACAGCTTACCGGCGCTGGCGATAAAAAGGCAGGTCAGTATTCATTGGGGATGAAACAGCGCCTGGGTATTGCGCTGGCCCTGCTTGCTGATCCTAAACTGCTTATACTGGATGAACCTACCAATGGCCTTGACCCTAACGGTATTATAGAAGTACGCGAGTTGCTTATTAAACTGGTAAGGCAATATAACAAAACCGTATTTATATCGAGCCATTTACTGGCCGAGGTGGAACGGATGGCCACACATGTAGGCATCATTAACAATGGCGAGCTGCTTTTTCAGGGCAGTATAAACGAATTGCAGGCATTGAGCCAGCCGCAGGTATGCATCGAAGCTGATAATACGGTTGATGCCGCTAATTTGCTTACCCGCAACCATTTTATGGTAACCGATGTTACTGATAACTACTTATATGTACCTTACAGCAGCAAACAAAAAATTGCCGAGATCAATTCCTTACTAAATCGCAATGGGCATGCTGTATACAGTATTGGTAAGCAACAAAAAGATCTGGAGCGATTGTTTTTAGATATTACTCAAAAAGCCTGAACCCCATGAATGGATTTATATTATCGTTCCGCTCGGAGTTTTACAAGAGCCGCAAAACGCTGGGTTTTTGGGCGGCCATATTATTGCCTTTGTTTATATGTCTATTACTTTTTGTAGGCTTTTATGTTAAAAGCGAAAAGCTAACCGGTATGCCACCCATTACGTTATGGCTGCAATTTGCGGGTGCTATATTAGGCATTATGGGGTCTTTGTTACTGCCCATGTTCACCATTTTTATAGCCTACTCGGTAAATAGTATTGAGCATAAGGCTGATACCTGGAAAAGCCTGTTTAGCTTACCAATTTCGCGTTGGGCGGTATATGGCGCTAAGTTTTCATATGCGGTGTTCCTGATATTTTTAACGCTCACGCTGTTTGTGCTGTTCACTATAGGTTTTGGTAACTTGTTAAGTGTGGTAAAACCCGACTTAAGGTTTGATAATTACCATATGGAAAAGGAGCTGGGCCAGGTATATTTAAAGCTGTTTTTATCATCATTGGGTATACTTTCCATCCAATTTTTGCTCAGCCTGCTTTGGGCCGATTTTTTAAAGCCGATGGGGATAGGCTTTGTTTGCACAATTACAGGCGTTATCCTGGCAACTAAAAACTGGGAGTATTGTTACCTTTTTCCATATTCGCACCCTATGGTAGCTATAGCTACGATGTTACATGGGGGTGATAATCCGGCAAAGGGAATCCAAATAGATATTTTTACCAAAGATGTTTTTGTAAGCATGGCGATAGCCGCAGTTGTTTTTATACTGGGCTATTTTATAGTGCTAAAGAAGAGTATAAAATAAATACGCAGATTTTAAGGGGGGCTTCATTTTAGCCAACCAATCAAAAAACTATTTTTTAGGGTTACTTACTGTTTATATCCCAATAAAAGGCAACTCTGCACCGTTAGGTGCTACCTGTTTGTAGAAAACGCAGGGCATTTACCTTTGCCTCGCAGAGGTTACCCATGATGGGTTAGTTTATAACACGTTTGTCGGCCCGGAAGCAATACTTACCCTACTGCTTTGCAAACGTTAATCCATCAACATTCACCGTGCTCACTTTACCAAATTCATCAACACTGAATGTCGCGGTTACTTTGCCGTACTCCTTGCGGGCATATGGCCCTCTAAAAGTATCGTAGTTCCAGCAGGTGGCTTCGGCGCTAAGGAACTTGTTTATATCCAGGCTTAACTTATCCCCGGTTGCGGTTATCACCACCGAGCCGTAAAGCGGATCTGTATAAGTCCCCGCATAGGATTTTATATCCAATGTAGGGTGCGTATCCATTACCCTTTTTGCTTCGTAATCCTTTTCGGCTTTTTCACCTTTGGCCCGCAAGCCGTTGTAAAGAGTCTGAAATTCTTTGCTCCAATCCCTATCGCCGCCCAACGCGAAATAATCAAAGGCTTTAAACATCAGCGCGTGGCGCACCTCTGCATGATCAAGATTGGCCAATACATACACGCCTATCTTTTTGTCTACTATCATGCCGTTAATAGCTACCAAACCACCAAGGCTGCCGGTATGAAAATCAACCTTTTGCCCCTTATAATCCTGCTGAAACCAACCCATGCCATAAGTGATCCAATGCGGTTGGGTAATGCGCGCGGTTGGATAAAATTCTTCCTGCGATACAAATGTTTGCGGTTTAAGCAACCTGGCCCAGCTTTCGGGTTTCAGCAAACGCTGATTGCCGTATTTGCTGCTATCCAGCATACAGTTAACCCATTTGGCCATATCATCCACGCATGACCACACACCACCTGCCGGAGCGATGGCATCTGTCATATCTTTTTCAACTACAATAATGGTGCTGTCAACTTTAACATGAGCCGCCGTTTGATTAGGCATACCTTTGGATTTTGAAAAAACAGGCACCGTGCGTGTCATTTTCAAAGGCGTAAAAATTCTTTTCTGAACAAAAGTTTCCCATGGCATGCCGCTGGCTTTTTCAATAACCTTACCTGCGGCCATGTAAAATATATTCTGATAAACAAAGCCCGCCCTAAAGCCATACTGAGGTTTTACCAGCCTCATCCGGTGCAGGATCTCATCCGATGATATATTCATCGTTCCCCATAAATAATCGGTATTGCCAATGCCGCTATCATGCAGAAACAGGTCGCTAACGGTAAGTTCACGGGTTACATAGGGGTCATAGAGCTGAAAATCGGGCAGGTAATCTGTAACCTTATCGCTCCAATGCAGCTTACCCTCATCAACCAGCATTGCGGCACAGGCAGCTGTGAGTGCCTTTGTTGTAGATGCAATACCAAAAATGGTTTGTGTATCAACGTTGCCTGGTTTGCCCAACTCCCGCTGGCCATAGCCTTTAGCAAATATTACCCGGCCATCCTTTACAACAGCTATAGCCAAACCCGGCACATGCCAATCAGTGACTGCCTGCTGCACATATTTATCAAACTCTTTAATATCCGGCGTAGTTTGCGCCATCAGCATGGCCGGTAACAAGCATGCGAAGAGGAGGCTCTTAAAAAACTTCATAATACTAATGGTAAGGTTTTATGTGCTGAATATAGGCATAAAATACAATTCCAATCCACACCCCATAAGTAAAAAGCACAAAAAATACCCCTTGCTTAACAGCAAAGAGTATCCAATTATCGTTGTTTAAAAAATGTATTATGCTTAGTAACCGTTAACGTTATCTTCCCCTTCAATATAATTAAATGATTCGCCTGGTTTTGCAACGTGTTTTGTAAGGTCAGGATCAAAATCACTCTTTCTGCCAAGCATTGTGAAGTTCTCAGCAACTACTTCTGTAGTGTATTTCTTAACCCCATCCCTATCCTCAAACGAGCGGGTACGCAGCTTACCTTCAATGTAAACCAGTTTACCTTTTTGCAAAAATTTGGCCGCCATCTCGGCAAGGCCACGCCACATAACAATGTTATGCCATTCGGTTTGTTCAACCTTGCGCCCGTCCTTATTAAAGGTTTCAGAAGTAGCCAAGGGGAAACTTGTTACAGCAACCCCGCCATCTAATGTTCGCAACTCGGGATCCTTGCCTAAATGGCCAACAAGGATAACTTTATTTATTCCAGACATGGTATAAAGGACTGAAAAATTATTTACAAATTAAAAATATTTTTTAATAATATAAAAACAACCTTCGGAAGCGCCAATTCATGCAAATCGACTATGGGTATATATATCCAGTTTTTATTTAACATTTGGGGGGTGCTAATAGTTTTAATCATCCTCACAAATAATCGCTGATGGGTAAGAATGTGTTTCAATGGGGGAGTATCTTCTATAATATTTATGGCAGCGCCATCGCCAAAAATCGCTGCCACTTCTGGTAGTTTTACCAGTTCGCCGGCAGTCAGTAAAGAGGAGGTTTCAACCATTGGTAAATCGAACATGTTGGCCCAGATATCCTTATCGCCCCTTTTATTCATCAATACAGTGTTACCATCAGTAATTAAAAAGTAGTTAAAAAAGCGCTCGCGAACTTTAACCGTTTTTAATTTTACCGGTAAGGCAGCGGTTGCATTGCTGATAAACGCCACGCAGCCGGTACGTACCGGGCAAGTGCCGCAAGCCGGATTTTTGGGCTTGCAGAGCATAGCCCCAAACTCCATCATGGCCTGGTTATGCAGCGCGGGATTTTTCGTATTAATTAAATCGTTTGCGATGTTCTGAAATGCCTTTTTGCCGGCGGTAGAGTTAATAGCATCATAAATTCCAAAATAGCGGGCCAGTACCCGGTAAACATTACCATCAACAACAGCCCTTGCCTCATTTGCCGAGAACGACGCTATAGCCGCGGCAGTATATTCGCCAATGCCTTTCAACTTAATCAGCTCATCATAACTTCGCGGAAACACGCCCTCATATACTTCCTGCACAAGGCGCGCCGTTTTAAGCATATTACGCCCCCTGGAGTAATAACCAAGCCCTTGCCATAGCTTAAGTACCTCATCTTCATGGGCTGCAGCAAAATGACTTACTATAGGATACTTTTCTACAAACCGGTTAAAATAAGGCAAACCCTGCTCAACACGGGTTTGCTGCAAAATAATTTCAGACAGCCAAATGGTATAAGCATCGGTAGTGTTTCTCCAGGGCAGGTCGCGTTTATTTTCAAGGTACCATTGCACCAGTTCGTCGGTAAAATTCATTGATGTAAAAGTAATGGATTTTGGTGGCAGGAATTTAAGACGGACGATTTCTGGATTAAAAGAAACAACAGGGATAATAAAATAACCCAAACGAAAGAAAAATACTGGCTAAAAGTGCCGTTTGAAAAGCCGGGAGAATTGCCAGGTTTTCACTCTTTATTCAACTAATCTTTCATCCCCAAAAACGTATTCATATAGCGGCGTAAATAAGCCCAATTGTCTATACTTTGTAACGAAAATATGCGTTTTAGGTACTGAGTAAAAAAAATCTATTAAATATTTCGCTCTTAAATTTTAAAGCGATACTTTTGCAACCCCAAAACAGTTAAGTATTTATATAATTAAATAAAAGTAAATCAGATATGACTAAGGCAGAAATTATAACTGAAATCTCATCTAAGACAGGTATAGAGAAAGTAGACGTGCAGGAAACTGTTGAGGCGTTTTTTAAAGTTGTTAAAAGCTCAATGGTTGGCGGCGAAAATGTTTACGTTAGAGGATTCGGTAGCTTTGTAGTAAAGAAAAGAGCAAAAAAGACAGCACGTAACATTTCAAAAAATACTGCCATCATTATCCCCGAGCATTTTGTGCCCAGCTTTAAACCAGCAAAAACTTTTGTTGAGAAAGTAAAAACAGGCAACAAAACCACCAAATAATTTTAAAGATATGTATAAGAAACAAATAGCCATAAGTGTAGCAATAGTTATTGTTATGGGCTATTTGTATTATTTACCTGTTAAAGGTTTAATAAAACCCAAAGAGGCCAAAAGCGATAAAACAAACGTGCTCACCAGCCGCAAGGCTTCAACAGTAACGGTTGATATGGTATCAGAACCGGCCAAAGCCGCAATTGGGGCGGGTTTGGCAGCTAAGATAAACGACCTTGAAGGGCAATTAAAAAAAGCATCAGGCACTGATGCCGATATGTTGCAACAGCAACTGGCAAAACAGTGGGATGATGATAACCAGCCTGCACCGGCAGCATTTTACTACCAGGCTTTGGCCCGTAAGCAAAATAAAGCCGAAGATTGGTTAAATGCAGGTAATCGTTTTAACGATGCATACAAAATTACCCAGGATACTTTATTGCAGCCTGCTTTTGTAACAAACGCTGCAGAGGCTTTTCAAAATGCCTTAAAGTTACAACCTGAAAGCCTTGTGGGTAAAACAGGATTAGGCATAGCGTACGTTAATGGCGCAGGTGCCCCTATGCAAGGTATAGCCTTACTGCTTGAAGTAGTTAAAAAAGACCCGAACAATTGGAGTGCAAACCTCAACTTAGGAATGTTTGCCATGAAATCGGGACAGTACGAAAAAGCGGTTACAAGGTTTAAAACGTTACTTGCCCAAAAAACAGAACTGGAGCCAACATTTTACCTGGCCGAAAGTTACAAACAACTGGGCATGAAAAAGGAAGCAATTGCTGCTTACCAAAAATGCAAAGAAATGATGCCCGACCAAGTGTTTGGGCAACGTATTGATGAATACATAAAGGAATTAAAGAATTAATCACATTTAAAAATTATTACTATGCCGAGCGGTAAAAAACGTAAGAGACACAAAATGGCTACCCACAAACGCAAAAAACGTTTAAGAAAAAACAGACATAAAAAGAAATAAGCTGCTATAAATTGGCAGATTTTACCTGCCTTTATTAAAGGTGGGTAACTTTTTATTACGAGTGTTTTTTACCCACTTATTTACATACGGTTTTTGCCGTTTTAAGAAATGGAGTAGCAGTTGATAAAAGAATTAATTATCGATTCATCCCCCAATGGGGCTACCATTGCATTATTACAGGACAAACAACTTGTAGAACTTCACAAAGAACAAACCAGCAATAATTATACTGTTGGAGACATTTACCTTGGGCGTATAAAGAAAATTATGCCCAGTTTAAATGCTGCCTTTGTGGATGTAGGCTACGAGAAGGATGCCTTTTTGCATTATCTTGATCTTGGTCCGCAGGTGCAGAGCCTGCTTAAGCTGACCAAGCAAGTACGTAGCGGGGGATATCAGTCAAAGCTTTTGGATGGCTTTAAGCTGGAAGCCGATATCAATAAAGGAGGTAAGATCTCTGATATATTGACAAAGGGCCAGCTTATACCGGTACAAATAGCCAAAGAACCTATATCAACCAAAGGACCGCGTTTAAGTTCTGATCTTTCTATCGCAGGGCGATATGTAGTATTGGTTCCGTTTTCGGAAGCAATCTCAATCTCCAAAAAAATAAAAAGTAATACAGAGCGTAACCGCTTACGCAAGGTTGTTGAAAGTATTAAACCAAAGCATTTTGGTGTAATCATCCGTACGGTATCTGAAGGTAAAGGCGTTGAGGAATTACAAAAAGACTTGCTTGATCTGATATCAAAGTGGGAATCATTTATAACAAGGTTGCCGTCAACAGAACCATCTAAAAAGGTTTTGGGCGAAATTGGGCGTACATCAACTATCCTAAGGGATATATTGAACCCCGATTTTCAGCATATCTATGTAAATGATAACGGTATGTTCGAAGAAATTCGGTCATACATCCATGAAATATCGCCCGATATGGAAAGTATAGTCCGCATGCATAAGCATAAGGAGCCTATATTTGAACATTTTGGTGTTGATAAACAGATTAAAGGAGCCTTTGGTAAAACCGTAAACCTTGCCGGCGGCGCTTACCTGGTTATTGAACATACCGAAGCGTTACACGTTATTGACGTGAACAGCGGTAACCGTACAGCCAGTAAAGAAAACCAGGAAGAGAACGCTTACCAGGTAAACAAAGAAGCGGCTAAAGAAATTGCCCGCCAGTTACGTTTACGCGATATGGGCGGCATTGTTGTTATCGATTTTATTGATATGCACAAGCCCCAGAACCGTAAAGAACTGTTTGATTACCTGCGTACCGAAATGACTTTGGACAGGGCAAAGCATACCATTTTACCTCCGAGTAAATTTGGATTGGTGCAAATTACACGCCAGCGTGTAAGGCCCGAAATGAACATTGTAACCAGCGAAGTGTGCCCTACATGTAATGGTACAGGTACCATTAGGCCAACCATTTTGCTGATGGACGACATTGAAAATAACTTCAATTATATATTGGATGAGCAAAACGAAAAGGGCATTACCCTATCCGTGCACCCATACATTGAAGCCTTTATTAAACAGGGTATTTATACCCGCCAAATGAAGTGGTTCCTGAAATACGGGCAGTGGATTAAAGTTAAAAGTAACCCCGCCTACCAGATCACCGAGTTTCACTTCTTCTCCAATAAAGACGAAGAGATTAAACTGTAAGTTTTTTTGATATACAGCTATAAGATGTGCAGATGTTGATAAAACGTCTGCACATTTTTTGTTTTAAGGGTGAGGGAAATGACATTCCCAAAGATTTGTCATCCTGAACATAGTGAAGGATCTATTATTCGCCATGCTTCTTCGCCCTGTAAAGTCTGCGAACAGATCCTTCACTATGTTCAGGATGACAAAAAGGGTAGTCCCCAGGCAATCGACGCCATTACCGCCCGAACATGCCAGGGCAAATAAATTCAAATACTTAAAGCAGGTATTTTACGGTGTTGTAAGCCTTCCGCATTTTATATCGTGTAAGCTCAAATAATAAATATCTTTTTATGTAAAGCAGCAATAGCTTTCTTTTCTCCCTTACGGGATAGCCAAATTGTTTAATGATCAAATTAAAATCACTGATCATCATTTCCATCCGCGCATCATCTTTTATCATGCTCCAGATACCGCCAACGTGGTTGCGGTAACAACTCATTACCTCTGGCATAACATATATTTTAAGGCCTGTGGTATAGGTTGCAAAAATCTTTAATAGCTTATCGGCAGCAAAAACGTTGAAATACCAGGGCTTCTGGAAAAACTGGTTTACCTGCGGTACATTACGATATACCACGGTGGCTGTTTTGGTTTCTTCCTGCTTCCCCACAAGTAAATCGAGGTATGTATATTCACGCGGTACCGGATTTGGGTGTTCGTGCAGCGTTTTGCCAAACGCGTCAATTACCCGGGTGTAATGGCAACAAACTATGTATTCGGGATGCTGATCTAAAAAATCGACCTGTTTTTGTAATTTATGCTCATCTGTCCAATAGTCATCACCTTCACAAAGCGCAATGTATTTACCTTTACAAGCTTTAAGTGTGTTCATCAGGTTATAATAACAACCCTTATTTTTTTCATTTGCAATCACTGTAACTTTTGTAGGATAGCTTTCTTTAAAAAATTTCACAACCTCCGATGTACCATCGGTTGAGCAATCGTCTCCAATTACAATTTCAAATTTAAAATTCGTTCGCTGCATGATAAAGCCATCAAGCGCCTGGAAAATAAATTGTTTTTGGTTGAAAGTAATACAGCATATGCTTACCACTAATTCGCGCTTTTTCATCATAACTCACTCATTTCGGTTTATTTTGCAAACGATAAAATTAGCTAAAGGTTAAATTAGATAATGCAGGTTGTAAGCAACTTGTGCCCTTTATTACATACCGTTTTAATTTAATGTCTGCAAAACCCTGCAAATATTGCTTAGCCCAAAGTTTATTTTCCAAATGTATTTAATTGAAAGTCAATACTATAGAAATTTGTAATAATTTATAAAATTGTAAATAGCAACCAAATGTTTTACAAAAAGTGTAAAATCTCTTTACAATTAGACACAAACCGGCAAAAAAATACATGTCTGTTTCACATCTGATTTACAGCTGAAAAGCATTTTAAATTATCTGAAAAACGAATCCATTAATGAACACTAAAAAATAGCGTTGGTACGTTTATTGCAATAAACACATGTCTCAAAGCCGGGTTCATATCAATATTAAATGTTGATTTTTTTTAAGAATTAAAAATTTTAATGAAGCAGGCAATAACCTAAAGCATTTAAATGAAATAGACCAAATAATACAAAAAACGAATTGACATGATAGTAATTGGAGCAGGCGGACACGCATTAGAAGTGCTGGATGTGTTATTGGAAAATCCGGTAACTGATGAGATGTTTTTCTATGACGACATCAATATTTCAAACGTCAGATTGCGGAATTACGATGTACTGAAATCAGCTGATGATATTAGAGGTATTTCACATGGTAAATTCAATTTCATTTTAGGCATTGGCGATCCTGCTAAAAGGCGGTTTCTTTTCAACAAGTTTGTTAAACTGGGAGGGGTGTATTGCCCGTTAAAATCCATCACATCTACATTTAGTCAATTTGTAAATAATTTATGTTTCGATGTGATGAAAAATTGTTTCATTGGCTCGGGAGTTGTAATTGGAAAAGGTTGCTTAATAAACACCGGAGCCCAAATTCATCATGGTGTTCAAATTGGCGAATTTACCGAAATTTCACCACGGGCAACCATACTGGGAGATGTAAAGATTGGCTCCAATTGCAGCATAGGCGCCAATGCAACTATTTTACCACGGCTAATAATTGGCTCTAATGTTACCATAGGAGCCGGCTCAGTGGTTACCCACAACATTGCCGGCAATTCTGTGGCGTATGGCAACCCGGCCAGGGTAGTCAACGAGGTACTTACACATTTTTAGCACTTGCCTTTTTTTATAGTCCGGATTTTAAACCGGCCAATTGTTCTGGATGGGCAGTATGCGCTAATAGTAAATTGTTGTTGATCGCTAAGCATTAAATTGCCGCAAATGATGGTCGGTATGTTTATAAACCAAATAGCCGATTTGTTCAGTAGTCATTTTTCCGAAAAATGGATGAACAAAATCATAGTTTGAAAAATCCGCATACTCCTCAACCAGGCCGATCCATTTATTTTTTTCGGCTATAACATCCCCGTTGCCAGTTACCTTAAATCCGGCGACAGTGGGCATATTTTTCTTTACCGGAAGCTCATCTTTAATCATACCTTTCAAAGCCATCTTGCCAAATAAAAAACCGATGAAAGATTGTTTATACTTTTGCCTGCCCAATACCATTTCGTCAAACAGGGTGCAATGTTTCACCATCTGGTAAATATTCATTTTGCCCCATTGCGCAGTATTAGTTTCGTTAAGTTTTTTAATTCGGGTTAATAGTTCCTCTCTGGTTGTTTGGTCAAATATGGTTTTCATAAGGCTTCATTATTTTTGAAATTATAGGTCAGCTAATTTAAGAGGTTATCAAACAAAAATAAGTGATAAAGCCTGATAAAAAACACTGCTATGATCCTGTCATTGTTCTGATTTTTAAAAACAGCGTGCCTATTTTAAGTAAATCCCCGGTAATAATTATACTCACCAAAAAGCGAACGGGTATATTTTACTAATTTAATTAGTAAAACATATGATTTAATCTGCATATTTGTACATCTAAAATGGCGTGGTTTCATGAACGCTTAGAAAAAAAATCTGCACATCTGAAATTTGTAATCTGCACATATAACAATAATGGCCAAAACTAAATTTGCGTATTTCTGCCAAAGCTGTGGCTTCGAATCGGCCAAGTGGCTGGGTAAATGTCCCTCGTGCCAGCAGTGGAACACCTTCGTGGAAGAGATTATAGATAAAGGTAACACCAACAACGCCGTACCTACATGGAAGGTTACTTCAAACACCCAGCAAAGAGCCAATAAGCCGGTGCAGGTTGCCGATATCAGCTTCAGCGAAGAACACCGCATGCTTACTCCCGATAAAGAATTTAACCGGGTATTGGGCGGTGGTATAGTTGCAGGCTCACTGGTTTTAATAGGCGGCGAGCCGGGCATAGGTAAATCAACCCTGATGTTGCAGCTGGCCCTCAACATGCCCAACCTCAAGGTGCTTTATGTATCGGGCGAGGAAAGCGAAAGGCAGATTAAGATGCGGGCAGAAAGGCTGACAATGCCCCCCCCGCCCCCTGAAGGGGGAGCTAAAAAGAATAGCTCATTAGTCATAAACTCAGAAACTCCCCCTTCAGGGGGCGGGGGGGCTTGCTACGTGCTTTGTGAAACATCAACCCAAAACATATTTAAGCAGATAGAATCGCTGGAGCCCGACCTGGTGGTGATTGACTCTATCCAAACCCTGCATTCATCACATATCGAATCTACCCCGGGGAGTGTGTCACAGGTACGGGAATGTACGGCCGAAATGCTTCGCTTTGCCAAAGAAACTTCAACCCCCGTATTCCTGATTGGCCACATTACCAAAGATGGCATGATAGCCGGCCCCAAAATACTGGAACACATGGTTGATACCGTACTGCAGTTTGAGGGCGACAGGCATCATGTATACCGCATCCTGCGCACCATAAAAAACCGTTTCGGCTCTTCGTCCGAGCTTGGTATCTATGAAATGTTAGGCGAGGGCCTCAGGGAAGTATCCAACCCTTCCGAAATACTGTTATCACACCGGGATGAGCCTTTGAGTGGCATCACCATATCCGCAACCTTAGAGGGCATGCGGCCGATGCTGATAGAAACCCAGGCATTGGTAAGTACATCGGCCTATGGCACGCCTCAGCGCACCGCTACGGGCTTTGATACCAAACGGATGAGTATGTTATTGGCCGTGCTTGAAAAACGCTGTGGCTTCAGGCTGGCGGCCAAAGATGTGTTCCTGAATATTACCGGGGGCATCAGGGTTGAAGATCCTGCTATCGACCTGGGTTTGGCAGCAGCCATCATATCATCGCATGAGGATATGCCTGTGCCCTTTAAAACCTGCTTTGCCGGCGAGATAGGGCTCTCTGGCGAGATCAGGGCGGTAAACCGTGTAGAACAGCGCATAGCCGAAGCGCAAAAGCTGGGATTCAACCAAATATTTATCTCCAAATACAACCTCCCATCCGGAGGGCAGGATAAAAAACGGATGGACCTATCCCGCTATGATATCGACATAAAAATTGTAAGCAGCATAGAAGAGGTTTTTGGCCAGCTATTTGGATAGCTTTGGAGCAAGGAGCAAAGATTTTTAGACTATGGATAAAAAGCAGAAAGGATAAAAGATAGGGAAGCAGCTAAGCAATCGCCTATCTTTTAGCTTTGGAGCAAGGAGCAAAGAGTTTTAGATTATGGATGAAAAGCAAAAAGGATAAAAGACAGGAAAACTGCTAAGCAATCATCTATCTTTTATCCTTTAAAACAAGGGCTTTTTATCCTTGCTCTTTAATCCAAAAATCTTTGCTCCAAATTATATCCCCGTAGGTAATACTATTTTACGGATGCGGTTATTGCCGGCATCAGCTACATAAATGTTGCCATTGGCATCAGCAGCCACACCCTGTGGTGAGTTAAACAAAGCACTTGCTCCAGTACCATCTGCAAAGCCTGCAGTTGAACTCCGGCCGGCTAATGGCAATAAAACCTTATCAGTAGTAACTTCAAACACACGACCGGTTTGGTCGGTTATAAACAGGTTTCCCTTAGCATCAATTGCTATTGCTGATGGTGAACCAAGCACCTGGTGTTTTGCATTGCCCAAATAAGTAGTAACAATACCAGCAGATGTAATTTTACGAACAGCATAGTTTTGCGCGTCGGCCACATAAATATTACCGGCAGCATCAATTGCCAGCCCCGATGGTTTATTAAATGAAGCGCTGGTGCCCGTAACCTGATCAACATAGGCAGATAACCTGTTACCTGCAAACGTTGTTACCACACCAGCCGGTGTAATCTTACGGATAAGGTTGTTACCTCTATCGGCTACATAAATATTACCGGTTGCATCAATAGCAAGGCCACGTGGATTATTAAATGAAGCGGCAATACCTGTACCGTCATCGTATCCCGCGCTACCGCTTCCGGCCAGGGTACTTACCACGCCTGCAGGCGTAATTTTACGGATAATATTGTTACTGAAATCGGCAACGTAAATGTTACCGGCAGCATCTGTTACCAGGCTTTGCGGCGCATAAAAACGGGCATTAGCCAATGAGCCATCTATGTAGCCAATAGTTCCGTTACCGGTTAGTGTGCTTACATCGCCGGCGCTTGTAACTTTCCTTATAGCGCTGTTAAAGGCATCGGCCACATAAAAATTACCATCGCTGCTAAGCGTAATACCCTGTGGACTGTAAAAAGATGCAGCGGTACCACTACCATCAACAAAGGCCGGGGCTGCATTACCTGCAAATGTGCTTACCGTACCAACTTTTGAGGTAAGATCACCTCCGGTAGTAAACTCAATTACTTTACCATAACCGGTACCAACAACATTACTTGCATAAGCACGCACATAATATTTAGTATTGATTTTTAACCCTTTCATTTTACTTGTAAAACTTAGCGAGATAACAGTATCCTGGGTTTTTGAATCGGTAATGGTAGGGCTTGTATTTGTAGTGCTCCAGCAAACACCATAATAAGTAATACCAGCGGTAAGTGTTTCGGTGATCAATCCACCGCTGTGGGCACTTGTATCGGCGGCATCTTTAACTACATCGGTAGTAGTAATTACTGGTATAGAGCCAGCCACAGGATCGCTGCTTTTAACGCATCCTGTAACGGCAAAAGCAAAAAGGATTGCCACAAACAGGACTAATTTAGTATGGGTTTTGTTCATTGGGTTGTTATATGAATTAATTAAGCAAGGGTATGTTGTTAGCTGTAAAAATAGTCCAACTTGTTAAAGCTTATTACTTTATTAAGATATTTTAACATTCATTAACATTTTAACAAATGATAGCTGCAAATTGAACATAAATAAATGAGTTTACTGTGAACATATACGTTTGGTTACGCTAAAACGTAACAAACAAAATTCAATAAAAAGAGTGGCCAACATTTTACATTTTATGATGTTATTCAGTAATAAACTATAAAATGAAATTAGCGCTGTTAATAGTTCCTCTATTTTGCACAACAATGGCATTGGCCCAATTGCACACACCGCTGCCACATGGTATGGTTTATGGAAAAAAACCGGATACCACCACCTTAATGACCGCCGGCAAAACGGAGGCGTTTATGGGGAAGAAAACACGCATCAGCACCACCATTGAGGGCAGGGTTACGCGGGTGACCAAACAAAAAGGCGGCTGGTTTGAAATGGATGCGGGCAGCGGAAAAATAATTGCCGCTCATTTTAAAGATTATAACATCAACATTCCCCAAAATATAACCGGGCGCAGGGTAATTATTGAAGGTGTTGCTCAAAAGCTATTTATTGCTGATGATCTGCAACACCTGGCCGGTGACACCGTTACCGGAAAAAAGCAACACAAGGTAAAAACAGATGCCAAGAGAAGATTAATTTTTGAAGTGACAGGGCTGATGGTGGATAAGTAGCCTGTTTTTGCGAATAACTTATTTATCCAGGCGTGTAAACGAAAAACTATATACTATACGGATACCACCTACTGCCCTTGATTTGTTTTCAGAGCTCAAGATGTCGGCATGGAAGTTAAGATCAATAACGTTTCTTTTGGTGGAGAGCAGCATATACCCTAAGCCAGCGGTTCCGCCGGGGCCGCTATCGCTGAAAGTATCACCGCCGGCGCGAATGAAACCACCCAGGTGCACATAAAACCGGGGCGCCACATAATATCTTCCGGCCAATCCTGCATAAACAACGTAAGGTACCTCTACACCAAGCGAGGGCACTATACTAAACCTTTTATCGAGCTTTATTTCGCCCTGGAAAACGATGCCAAAGCCTGTAGGATTTTCTGCTGACGTACTAAACGCAGGGCCAAGCCCAATTGCATTTTTCGCCTGTGCATTGGCGTAACCGGCAATAAAAACAAACAGGATAAGGGTTATTACAGCTTTGCAGGCAGTATTCATAAGGTTGATTTAGGGCAAATGACAAAGGCTCCTGAACAGAGCCTTTGAAAAATAATACAATATGTTGAAATTACAAAATACGGATATGCCTAATTAAATTTCGCGTCGCGGGTTAATACTGCCGGCTCCAGGTAAAGGTCTTTAGTGAAAAGCTCTTTTACTTTTTGCGCTATTTCGGCCCGGTTCACGGTAGCGGCTTCACGTTTACATTTCAGGTGATGCTCTTTTGCCACCTTTTCGGCCAGATCACCAAGCGTTTTTACTTTTAGCTCTTTCCCAAACCTCCCGGCAAGTGCAAAACCTGATCCGGCAACAACAAGACCTAAAGCAGCCATCATAGGCTGAAAAAAGAACCCGGCTAATGATGCGATAAGTATAAATGCAAATGCAGTTATGATGCCTTGCTTAGGCTGCAGCAGGTTAAGCTGAAAGCCCATTTCTTTTTCTATCTCGGTTATAACTACAATACGATTATCACGGGGAAAGATATCCTCCAGCTTGGTTTGGGGTTTTACAAGTTCTTTAGGGGCCGAAATGGTGGTGTTAATGGCATTCCTGATCTTATAAAATGCCTGCTGTGTGGTACAGCTTTCGTTGTTGGTTTGCTTTACTTTTTCAACTACGATATCGCAAAGTTTGCCGAAGGTTTTAACATCTTTAAAAGATGTATCTTCTAAACTGATATTAAATGATCTTTCAATTTTTACAAGAACGTCATCCAAATCCTCAGGATCAACATTATTAAGGTTGAATGCCTGGTTATTACTCAAATTAACTTTCAAACTATAGCAACTAAATTTAACCATAATTTGCCTGTAACCGGGTGGGGTTACAGGCAACTATTATAAGCGTTTAAACTACAACGTTTAGTAATTCAATTTTTTACTACCTGCTCAGGTACATTGATTTCTCTTTGTACAAGTGCCTGAAGTATGGATCCTGCAGGTTAGGTATAAAGCGGATGGATTCACCTGTTGATTTCATTTCTGGGCCTAATTCCTTAGTTACCTCAGGGAATTTATCAAAGGAGAATACCGGCTCTTTTATAGCGTAACCCCATAGCTTACGCTCTATGGTAAAGTCTTTAAGTTTATTAACTCCAAGCATTACTTTGGCGGCAATGTTGATGTATGGCACATCATAAGCTTTCGCGATAAAAGGCACCGTACGTGATGCGCGCGGGTTAGCTTCAATTACATATACACTATCATTTTTAACCGCAAACTGTATATTCAGCAAGCCACGCACATTTAATGCCTTGGCAATTTTAACGGTATATTCCTCCATCAGGCTGATCACATTGTCAGAAAGATCAAAGGGCGGCAACACCGCAAATGAATCGCCAGAATGGATCCCGGCAGGTTCAATATGTTCCATTAAGCCAATGATATGTACATCATCGCCATCACTTATCGAGTCCGACTCGGCTTCCGCCGCACGGTCAAGGAAGTGATCTATGAGTACACGGTTACCCGGCAGGTTGCGCAATAAGCTTACAACAGCTTTCTCCAGGTCCTCGTCATTAATAACTATACTCATACCCTGTCCGCCTAAAACATAGCTTGGGCGAACTAACACAGGGTAACCTACATGGTGAGCAACCTCAAGAGCCTCTTCAGCGCTTTCGGCAACACCATACTTAGGATATGGAATATCAAGCTCTTTCAGCAAATCAGAGAAGCGGCCACGATCCTCGGCAACATCCATATCATTAAATGATGTTCCAATAATGTTGATGCCGTGCTCCTGCATTTTCTCTGCCATTTTCAAAGCAGTTTGCCCACCTAACTGAACTATTACACCGTAAGGTTTTTCCAGTTCAATAATCTCGCGAACATGCTCCCAGTAAACCGGCTCAAAGTATAGCTTATCAGCCATGTTAAAGTCGGTAGATACTGTTTCCGGGTTACAGTTAATCATGATGGCCTCAAAGCCTGATTCTTTTGCGGCTAATAAACCATGCACGCAGCTATAATCAAACTCAATACCCTGTCCTATACGGTTAGGGCCTGATCCTAATACAATGATCTTCTTTTTATCTGAGCAAACGGATTCGTTCTCGCCCTCGTAAGTTGAATAGTAGTAAGGGGTTTTTGCAGGAAACTCGGCGGCGCAGGTATCAACCATTTTGTAAACACGCTTAATGCCTAATCCCTTGCGGCGCTGGTAAACATCCTCTTCGGTTACGTTACCCAAAATGTAGGCAATTTGCGTATCCGAGAAACCTTTTTGTTTAAGGGTGAAGAAGAATTCTTCAGGAATGTTATTGAGTGAATAACGGCGTAGTTCGTTCTCTAAATTAACTACATCCATTATCTGGTTCAGGAACCAGCGATCTATCTTGGTAACTTTACGTACCGATTCAATTGGTACGCCTAAGCTTAATGCATCATAAATATGGAACAACCTATCCCAGCTTGGATGCTCAAGGCTATACATGATCTCATCCAGGTTGCGGCTCTGGCGACCGTCGGCACCTAAACCGGCACGACCAATCTCCAAACTCTGACAAGCTTTTTGCAACGCTTCAATAAAGCTGCGTCCAATACCCATCACTTCGCCTACTGATTTCATTTGCAGGCCAAGCTCTTTGTTTGCACCTTTAAACTTATCAAAGTTCCAGCGAGGTATCTTAACAATCACATAATCCAAAGTAGGCTCAAAATAGGCCGAAGTTGTTTTGGTGATCTGGTTTTCTATTTCATCAAGGTTGTAACCTATGGCCAGCTTGGCAGCGATTTTAGCAATTGGGTAACCTGTTGCTTTTGATGCCAGTGCCGATGAGCGCGAAACGCGTGGGTTAATTTCAATAGCAATGATAGATTCATCGGCAGGGTTAACCGAGAACTGTACGTTACAGCCGCCGGCAAAGTTGCCAATGGCCCGCATCATACGGATGGCCTGATTACGCATATCCTGGTAGCAGCGGTCGCTCAGGGTCATGGCCGGGGCCACGGTGATTGAATCGCCGGTATGGATTCCCATTGGATCAAAATTCTCGATAGAGCAGATGATGATCACGTTGTCGTTACTATCGCGCAGCAGCTCTAACTCGTATTCCTTCCAACCTATAACGGCCTGCTCAACCAAAACCTCGTGGGTTGGCGATGCCTGTAAGCCTTTGTTTAAGGCGGCGTCAAAATCTTCTTTTTTATGAACAAATCCTGCTCCTTTACCCCCCAGTGTATAACTTGGGCGAATAACCAGCGGGAAGCCAATCTCTTGTGCGCCTTCTTTTCCTTCTAAAAAAGAGTTGGCAATTTTTGATTTTGCAACACCTACACCAATATCAACCATTAATTGACGGAAAGCCTCGCGGTTTTCTGTTTTTTCAATTGCGGCTATATCAACACCTACAATTTTAACACCGTATTTTTCCCAAATTCCACGTTCGGCAGCCTCAATACAAAGGTTGAGCGCGGTTTGGCCGCCCATGGTAGGCAGTACAGCATCAATTTTTTGTTCGGTAAGTATCTGTTCAATACTTGCGCAGGTGAGTGGAAGCAGGTAAACATGATCCCCAATAACCTTATCCGTCATGATAGTTGCCGGATTGCTGTTAATGATGGATACGGTAATACCTTCTTCTTTAAGGGAAAGGGCGGCTTGTGAGCCAGCGTAATCAAATTCGCAGGCCTGGCCAATAATGATGGGACCAGAGCCAATGATCAGAACGGATTTGATGGAATTATCTTTGGGCATAGGGCTTTTTTTTAATTCAAAAGTTCTAAGTCAAAAGTTACCGGCTTTTTGCAAGCCTGTAAACGATTTTTCCTATGCACTGAAGGCGAGAAATCCCGACCTCAGTGTCGGGGTGCAAAGATAGGGTTTTGTTAAACACAATTAATCTTTTTTTTGAATTAATATTTATATTTTATGTACATCCTTAAATTTGAGCATTTGGATGAGTTTAAGCTCCTTTTCGGTATCAAACCCGCATGATGTATTAAAATTTTGTGGATTTACGTACGTGCCAAATAACATATCCCACCAAACAATATCGCCGTAATTACTGGTATGTTTTTCATGCTCGTGGTGTATGCGGTGCATTTCGGGTCTTTGAAAAATGTAGCCAATCCATTTAGGGGTTTTTATATTGGTATGATAAAAAAACTCGCCCAAAGCGGTGCATAAGGTATATATAGCTCCGGCTTCGGGATTTAGTCCCAGTAGGGAGTACACATCTTTCCACCCAGGATTGTTAAAAAAATGTCATTTCGATGGAGCATGGGGAGGAATGAGCGGGGCGCGAAAGAGAAATCCTATGCGACAGGCGTCGACTATGCAGGCGTCGAAGATTTCTCCTCACCACGGCGCTCAATTCCCGTTCTGGTTCGCTCGAAATGACATTTTCTTTTATTAATAAGAGATGGATACATCAACAAGCCGCCTATCACAGCCGTTTACAACTATCTCCGGGGGGACGATTTTCATCTCCTCTCGTATACATATTTATATTATTCAATACCTGCAATAAGCCTGTTGTTTCCATAAAATCTTAATATATTTATAGTGTGTAAATTACCTAATAAACCAATTAAACTTGTAATTGTAGTATTCTACAATTACCTTACGGCGATAATCATGATGAAGAAACCAACATTTTTTTTGCTTGCTGCTATTTTGTTTTTAGGAAGTTGCGGTATGCTGCAGTCAATAATGAAATCTACTTTTCCTTATACTGCCGATCTGGCAATCCCTGCATCGTCAAAGGTAGGTGAGCCTCATACGGCCATAAGCATTGCAAACAGTTTCGATCAGGATTTTACAAAAGACGGTAACAACGCCAACAGAATCAGCGAGGTTCGTATTATCTCGGCTAAATTACAATCCAAAGATCCGTCAGATTATAATATTGGCAACATTGAGGCATTAAGAATCTACATGTCAAAAACCGATGGCAGTGACGAGGTTTTAGTGGCTGTACGTAAGGATATTACCCCAAACGTAGGCAATAGCATTGTTCTTGATATTGATAATTCCCACTTTTTGGATGAGCTTGTACGCCAGCCGAGCGTACGCGTAAGAATGGTTTATTTGCTGCGCAAAGCCTCCGACGTTGATATCAGTTTAAAAGTATCACTTGGCATTGGTGCCGAACCAAGACAGCGATAATTTGTTAATTACTGCTTAAACAGCTGTTGTATAATCGACCTGTCTGGCGTATGAGCTATTGCAGAGCAAGCTAAAGCGACATTTTTAAGGGCCGCCGCAGGAATTTATTGGGGAAAAAGAATGCTGTTATTTAATCAGCTTATTATCGCCATCGGGAAATACCAATATTGGCTCATACACACGGGCTTCTTCCCTCTCCATATATGCGTATGACATGATGATAACCACATCGCCAACCTGGGCCAGCCGCGCGGTAGCACCGTTTAGGCAAACCGTACCGCTGCCACGCTCGCCTTTTATAACATACGTTTCAAAACGGGCGCCGTTGTTGTTATTTACGATCTGAACTTTCTCGTTAGGTATAATATTGGCTGCCTCAATCAGATCTTCGTCAATTGTAATACTGCCCACATAATTCAGTTCCGCCTGTGTTACCTTCACCCTGTGAATTTTGGACTTTAATATCTCAATAATCATGGTGCAAAGTTATAAATAATTCGGTCCATTGTTAATGGTCGATAGTCCATGGATTGTAAAATGATTATCACCTGCATTTTAGCTATAAATAACCCAATTAACATGCCCTAAATAGGATCATCTATTCGTTAATATATCAACATATTATCTATCAATCTCGTTTTACCGGCGCGGGCTGCCACCAGGGCAACTACTTTTTTGGTAGCGGCGGTAACCGGTTTCAGGGTATCCCCATCAACTATTTCAAAATATTCCGGTATTATGCCAGGTTCGTTATTCAGCATCTGTTCTGCCTGTTGTTGTAGCTCTGGTATGCTATCCACATTAAAATGCTCCTTAATCCAGCCCAGGGTTTTAGATAAGATGAGCGCGTGCTCCCTGTCATAAGCTGTTAAATGAACATTCCTTGAGCTCATGGCCAGCCCATCGGTTTCGCGCTGTATGGGGCACATCACCAGTTTAACAGGCATGTTCAGCAGTTCAACCATTTTAGTGATTACCATAACCTGCTGGTAATCCTTTTGGCCAAAAAAAGCCATATCTGGTTTAACAATATTAAACAGTTTATTTACCACCTGCATCACACCCTGGTAATGCCCCGGCCTGAATTTGCCTTCCAGCAAATGCTCCATATTGCCTATGTCCAAATGCCATTTCTCATCGTCATCATAAATTTCGCTTACCGTTGGATTGAACAAAATGTCGCAGCCTGCCTGCTCCAGCATAGCAATATCTGCAGCTATTGGACGGGGATATTTTTCTAAATCTTTAGGGTCATTAAACTGTGTAGGGTTTACAAAAATGCTGCAAACAACCTCGGTGCACACTTGCTGCGCCTGTTTAATTAATGATATATGGCCGTTGTGAAGCGCGCCCATAGTAGGAACAAAGCCAGTAGTTTTGCCCGTTTTATAGGTAAAATACTGCGCTACCTCTTGCCTGGTGGTAAATATTTTCAATGCAATTTAAATTACAAAATTTGGCAAAGGTGTACTTTTTTGTAAAAAATTCCAAAAGTTACTTGCATAATTCGTTGACAGTTTATATAATAATGATTACATTTGCAAACTCAAATTTTTTGACTTCTTTACATATTTTTAATACTGATTAAGTGATGGGTAAATCTAAGCTATTGTTTATAACTCATGAAATGTCTCCTTTCCTTGAACTCACAAAAATTGCTGAAATAACAAGACAACTTCCGCAGGCAATGCAGGAGAAGGGTTACGAGATCCGTATCCTTATGCCTCGTTTTGGCAATATCAATGAGCGCAGGAACAGACTTCATGAAGTTATCCGTTTATCGGGTATGAATATTATTATCAACGATAATGATAACCCGCTGATCATCAAGGTAGCATCTATCCCGGCAGCACGTATGCAGGTATATTTTTTAGATAATGAAGAATATTTTCAGCGTAAACATGTGTTTGGTGATAAAGACGGCAAATTTTACGCCGATAACGATGAAAGGATGATCTTCTTTTGCAAAGGTGCATTGGAGACAGTTAAAAAATTAGGCTGGGCTCCTGATATCATCCATTGCCATGGATGGTTGAGTGCTTTGGTACCCGCTTATTTAAAAACTACCTACAAAGACGATCCGACATTTAAAAATTCAAAGATCATCTATTCCATCTATGAAAATGACTTTAAGGACAAGTTGGCTAATGATTTCGCCCAAAAAGCAATCATGAGCAACATGACCGAAGAGCATGTGGATACCTATAAGGAAGGTACAAATTCTGCGCTATATGCAGGCGCCATTCAATACTCTGATGGCATTGTTTTGGGCAGCGAAAATATTGATGCAGATGTGTTAAATAATGTTAAAAACAGCAATAAATCGGTTTTAGAATTTGATTCTACCGCAGATTTCGAAAATTATTACAATTTTTACGACGAAATTACCAACGACGAATTGGTGCATGTTGCATAATACTTAATATTATATATGAAATTTTTCCGATTAGACTTATTGACCCTGTTAATAAGTCTTTTTATTTTGAATAGCTGTAAGCGCCAGGATGGCATTGGTTTAGGTATTGATACATCAAACCAGATAAGCGGTAACTTAATTGTTGATACCAATGTGGTTATCAATACCGTTGCCGAAGACTCTTCCACGGTAATTACATCAGGCCTTACCAAAACACCACTGGGTGATTTTGTTGATCCTGCTTTTGGCACAGTTAAAGCAAATGTTGCCTTAGGTATGCTTTTGCCTACCGCTCCTTATACAGTACCTCCCGGTACGCTTACCATTGATTCGGCAGTATTGGTATTGGGGTATGCAAATGGTTTTTATGGCGACTCAGTAGCTACACGTTACAAGATCAATGTGTATCAGCTAAAAGTGAAGCCGCTTAATCAAACCTACTACAGTAACCAGCACTGGGATAATGAGGCAACCGTTTTAGCAACCAAAACATTTACAGCTAACACGCATGATAGTTTAACAATTGCCAGGATACGTAAAGACACAATTGATACTGTGCAAAGGGTAGCCCCTCAATTACGCGTAGCATTCAGCAAAAAGTTTATTTATGATAACCTGTTTAATGCAAGTGGTACTCAATTATCATCTGACGCGGCTTTTCAAAATGCCGTTAAGGGTTTATACCTTACTGTAGAAAGGGCTCAGCCATCAAATGCAGGCGGTACTTTACAGTTAAATCTTGCTTCTACTGCATCTCATTTAGATATTTTTTACAAGGCCAAAAACGACACGACAACCGATACAACAACCGTGTCATTAACCTTCCCGATACATGCGGCAGAGATCATCCACAAATATAATTCAACCATAACTGCAGCCAGGGCCGCCACAACTACACAAGCCACTTTTTACTTACAAGGCTTAGGTGGTTTACGCAGTAAGATTTCTTTCCCTGGACTGAGCAAGCTTAATCCGGATTCAATTGTACTAAACCGTGCCGAACTGGTTATAACACCTGTACAAGGTTCAGGAATACCATATGCGCCTTTTTCTAAATTGACAATGTATCAATTAGATATTGCACATCAGCGTATCCTGATACAGGATGCTTCGTCAACTGATGCCCGTTACCAGGCTGGTTTATTTGGCGGCTTTTATACCCGGACAACCAAAGAGCCTGTTAAAGCCTACCGTTTTGTTATCACCGGCTACATTCAGGACCTGATCCGTAAAAAGACGGTGGATTACGGAACTTACATAGCTCCTATTGATACCACCGAGGTAAATTCAACAACAGGTGCATCAGGTATTGCTACAAGTGTACAAACCGCTGCCCGCGCTATACTGATCGGTAATGATAAAAATTCGCCTTACCGCATTAAGTTGAATATCATTTACACCAAGATCCCCAAGTAAAAAAACTTCAAGTTAAATAAAAAGAATCCCCGCTTAGGGGATTTTTTTGTTTAAGCCAACAGTACTTCTTAAAAATTATTTTTAAGTAAGTAAAAACCTTGCACTATTCTCAAATAATTAAAATAATTAGCTGTGAAGTATGTTATATAGCTGATTATTTTTGCTCCATTTACATTTTATAAAATTTACTATGTGCGGAATTGTTGGTTATATAGGTTACAGGGATGCTTATCCCATCATTATAAAAGGCCTTCATCGTTTAGAGTACCGGGGCTATGATAGCGCCGGCGTAGCTTTATTTGATAAGGAACTTAAAGTTTACAAAAAGGCGGGAAAGGTTGATGACCTTGAAAAATTTGTTAAAGATATTGACCTTAAAGGTACGGTAGGAATGGGCCATACCCGTTGGGCCACACATGGTGCTCCAAGCGATCGTAACTCTCACCCGCACTCTTCAGGTAACCGTAAGCTTACCATCATCCATAATGGTATCATCGAGAATTATGGCATCATCAAGGAAACACTTACCGCCAAGGGCCATGTTTTTAAAAGCGATACCGACACGGAAGTTTTAATACACCTGATAGAGGATATTCAGGACGAAACCGGCCTTGATCTGCGCGAAGTAGTAAGGGTGGCCCTGAACAAGGTTATAGGTGCTTACGCCATTGTGATCATGAGCGCTGATGAGCCCGATTTGCTTATAGCAGCCCGAAAAGGCAGCCCTATGGTAATTGGGGTTGGCAAGGGTGAATACTTTGTTGCATCTGATGCTACGCCCATTGTGGAGTACACCAAAAACGTGATCTATTTAAATGATAACGAAATTGCCTTTATTAACCGCGATAGCCTGCTGATAAAAAATATCGATAATTCGGTACAAACCCCATATATCCAGGAGCTCGATCTTAAACTGGAAATGCTGGAAAAAGGCGGCTACGATCACTTTATGCTGAAAGAGATCTATGAGCAGCCACGTTCTATCCGCGATTGTTTACGCGGCCGTATTTACCCGCAGCAGGGCAAAGTACAACTGGGTGGGATAAAAGAATACACCGAGAAGCTAAAGAATGTAGACAGGATCATTATTATTGCCTGTGGCACCTCATGGCATGCCGGCTTAGTAGGTGAGTATCTCATAGAGGAATATGCCCGCGTACCTGTAGAGGTAGAATATGCATCGGAGTTTAGGTACCGAAATCCTATTATTACAGAGAAGGACCTGGTTATAGCCATATCACAATCCGGCGAAACCGCCGATACCATGGCAGCCATTGAATTGGCCAAAGAAAAGGGAGCCACCATTTTTGGTATTTGCAACGTAGTTGGGGCATCTATACCCCGCACTACACATGCGGGAGTTTATACCCATGCCGGACCCGAGATAGGTGTAGCATCAACCAAAGCATTTACCGCACAGGTGAGTGTTTTAACCCTTATCGCTTTTTACATAGCGCAACAACGCGGTACAATAACCCAAAGCAAATTGGTTGAATATTTAACCGAGCTTAATGAAATACCGCAACTGGTTGAGCAGGCTTTAAAATGCAACGACCATGTAATGGAGATTGCAGCGAAGTTTAAAGACTCCACCAATTGCCTGTTCCTAGGCAGGGGAAGCTCGTTCCCGGTTGCACTGGAAGGCGCTTTGAAGCTAAAGGAAATCTCCTACATACATGCGGAAGGCTATCCCGCTGCCGAAATGAAACACGGCCCTATCGCTTTAATTGACGATGATATGCCGGTTGTGGTAATTGCTACCCAAAGTTCATCGTACGAGAAAGTGATCAGCAATATACAGGAGGTTAAAGCCCGCAAAGGCCACGTAATAGCGATAGTTACCGAGGGCGATACGGAAGTTAAAGCGATGGCCGATTATGTAATTGAGATCCCCGCAACCAACGAAGCTTTTGTGCCACTGCTTGCTACCATACCGCTACAACTATTGGCTTACCACATTGCTGTAATGCGCGGCTGTAACGTTGATCAGCCAAGGAATTTGGCCAAATCTGTTACGGTAGAGTAGTTATAGATATGAGATGTTAGATATGAGACAGCTTCACAAGCGTCTCAAATCTCATTTTTGTTTAATATCATTTCCCATTGTTTGTGTCCTCACAAACAACTATGAGAGCAGCTTTCTGTAAGCTGTTTGTGAGGACACAAACAGCCGGTACAAAAAACATATAATAAAAAAAGCGATGGGTTAACCCATCGCTTTTTTTATTATATGAGAGCCTGCAAACTGCAGACCCAAAACTGCAAACTAAACTTAAGCCGGCATTTGTTTCATGGTTTCTGCCAAATCAAGCTCGAGGCCTTTGGCAATAGCCATACCTAAGTTAATATCAGCCCTAAACCAGTGACAAAGCTGGCGGTTGGTGATAATGTCTTTCTTAGGGCCATCTATGCCACTCATAGAGTTCACGATATTGTTGATCAGGTCCTGTTTGGCCTGCGTATCCATTAAACGGTACAAATCGCCTGGCTGCGTGTAATGGTCGTTCTCGCCTTCCGCGTTCCTGTCATACCAATCGCCAACAGAGTTTCCAAAATCCCAGGCTGGTTCTTTGTAGCTTTGATCGGCTTCTATATCATCAAAGCTGTTTGGGAAATAGTTAGGTCCCGAACCGCCATTGCCATCAACTCTCATTTGTCCATCCCTTTCATAATTGCTTACCAGGTAAGGGCATTTATTTACCGGAATTTGCTCATAATTACCTCCTAAGCGGTAACGGTGGGCATCCGGGTATGAAAGGATCCTTCCCTGCAACATTTTATCGGGCGAGTAGCCAATACCATCCACCACGTGCGCCGGGGCAAAAGCAGCCTGCTCCACATGGGCAAAATAATTGTCGGGGTTTTCGTTAAGTTCCAATACACCTACATCGATCAATGGATAATCACCATGCGGCCATACTTTGGTCAGATCAAAGGGATTGAGGTGGTACGTTGCGGCATCGGCTTCCGGCATTACCTGTATTTTCAGGCTCCATTTTGGAAAGTCACCGTTATCAATATGTGTCAGCAGATCATGTTGTGCAAAATCAGGTGCTTTACCACGCATATCGGCAGCTTCTGCATCTGTAAAGTTTTTAATACCCTGCTGGGTTTTAAAGTGGAATTTCACCCAAAACCGTTCATTTTTGGCGTTGATGAACGAAAATGTATGGCTTCCAAAACCATCCATATGGCGATAGCCGTAAGGAGTACCCCTATCACTCATCAGGATAGTTACCTGGTGAAGGCTTTCCGGGTTAAGCGACCAAAAATCCCACATCATGGTTGCGCTTTTACTATTGGTGTATGGATCGCGTTTTTGGGTATGGATAAAATCACCAAACTTTTTAGCATCCTTTATAAAAAATACCGGAGTGTTGTTACCAACCAGATCCCAGTTGCCATCCTCGGTATAAAATTTAATAGCAAAGCCACGCGGGTCGCGCTCGGTATCTGCTGATCCCTTTTCGCCGCCAACGGTAGAAAAACGTAAGAATACCTTTGTTTCCTTACCAATCATGTTAAATATTTTGGCACGTGTGTATTGCGAAATATCATGCGTAATGGTGAGCTTTCCATAAGCGCCGGAACCTTTTGCATGTACAACACGTTCAGGGATACGCTCACGGTTAAAATGCGCCATTTTTTCATGCAGTATAAAATCCTGTAGCAAAATTGGTCCCCTCGGACCCGCGGTTTGGGTATTCTCATTTTCCGCGTAGGGCTTGCCGGAGGCAGTGGTCAGCTTTCTTTTATTGGTTTCCATATAGGTTAGTTTTATTATATCAAACTTCACAATAATAAATCAATAGAAAAAATCAATAATTGCTATGTTTGTATAGAATTTATCTATATGACAATTACCCAACTCGAATACATAGTAGCCGTTGACACTTACCGGAGTTTTGTGTTAGCCGCCGAGAAATGTTTTGTTACCCAGCCAACCCTGAGCATGCAGGTGCAAAAGCTGGAGGATACCCTGGGCGTAAAGCTATTTGACCGCAGCAAACAGCCCGTAACACCTACCGAAATAGGTATAGAAATAATTACCCAGGCACGCGTTATGCTGTCAGAAAGTGAGAAGATCAAGGAGATCATCACCGATAGGCAAAAGGAATTATCCGGCGAATTAAGGGTTGGCATCATCCCTACCATATCACCTTATATATTACCAAAGATAATCCATGGCTTTATTGAGAAGTATCCGCAGGTAAAATTGATAGTATGGGAGCAAACCACCGAAGAGATAGTTCAACAGTTAAAGCTGGGCATGATTGATTGCGGTATCCTATCTACCCCGCTGCATGAAAATAATTTAACAGAGATCCCCGTGTTTTATGAAAATTTTGTGGCCTATGTATCCAAACACAGCAAGCTGTCCAAAAAGAAAAGCATCACACCGGATGATATTGATATGGAAGAGATCTGGATCCTGAACGAGGGACATTGCATGCGCGAGCAAGTGTTAAACATCTGCCAACGCCGTAAAGCCACCAAAGGATTTCAGCATTTTGAATACAATACAGGCAGTGTGGAAACCCTTAAACGCATGGTTGACCAAAACAATGGCGCAACCATATTGCCCGAACTTGCACTGGCCGAACTTTCTGACAAGCAATTAGACAAGGTGCGCTATTTTAAATCGCCCGAGCCCGCCCGTGAAGTGAGCATCGTGATACAACGCAATTTTTTAAAGCGCCGCATGATAGAAGCCCTTAAAAACGAAATACTTGAATTTGTACCCAAACGAATGAAAAGTAAAAAGAAGAAAGAATTGATGGACATATAGATGTGCAAATTTTAAATGTGCAGATATGCAGATGAAGAGTGGTATTGTTCAATGCAATTCTTCATCTGAAAATCCGTTGCCCAGTTATAGCTGAACTACCGGCGCAAACTCCTTTTATCTGCAAGCCTATATTCCTAAGGTCTTGCTACTTGATACTAATTACCTGATACTTTCCTGGCGTCCTATTTATAATCTTTCTAAATAAATTTGGATGGATAGTCATGTTGGAGTACTTTTGGGCATTATTTGTAATTAGTCTAAATAAAATGAAGCAACCCCAACTATCTTTTCACAAACTATTCTTTTCTCTTTTTCTATCAATCATATTACTCTCCAATACCGTCCCGGCACTGGCTCAACAAACCCGCGGAACCATTAAAGGACATGTAATAACCAACAATAATCAACCGGCCGATAATATTTCTGTATTGCTGAAGGGTACTAAATACGGCGTGATAACCGATGAAAACGGGGATTACACCCTAAGAGCCCCTCATGGAAAATACACCTTAGCTTTCACACATGTGGGCGTTAAAGTATATGAAACTGCGGTTGAAGTAATAGCCGGCCAAACAATAATAGTAAATGCTACTTTAGAAGCCACCGCCAACCAGCTAAAGGAAGTAGCCATATCCGGCACCAAACAGAAATATAAAATCAGTAATCCATCGCCAAGCTTAAGGCTCAATGAGCCATTGCTGGAGGTTCCGCAAAATATCCAGGTGGTTACCTCACAAGTATTGGCCGATCAGCAGGTAATAAGCATGAGCGACGGTTTAATACGCAATGTTAGCGGTGCCGTAAGGTTAGAGCATTGGGGCGATTTATATACCAACATTACCATGCGCGGTTCGCAGATTCAGGCATTCAGAAACGGGTTTAACGTAGTGAGTTCATACTGGGGACCGCTTACCGAAGACATGAGCTTTGTTGACCATATTGAATTTGTTAAAGGCCCTGCAGGTTTTATGCTGGGTAACGGCGATCCGAGTGGTTTATATAACGTAGTTACTAAAAAGCCTACAGGCGAAACCAAAGGTGAGTTTAGCTTAACCACTGGCAGCTTTGGTTTGTACAGAAGTACGCTCGACCTGGATGGCAAGTTAAGTAAGGATGGTAAATTTTTGTACCGGTTAAACCTGGCAGGCCAAAAGAAAGGTTCTTTCCGCGCCAATGAGTTTAATAACCGTTACAGCATAGCGCCGGTAATTTCATACCAGATAGATAGCGCCACCAAACTAACCGCCGAATACACCCTGCAGCATGCTAACATGTCTGATGTGGGCTCATTCTACGTTTTCAGTCCGAACGGTTATGCTACTTTGCCGCGCAATTTTACCGCGCTGCCGGCAGGCCTGCCTCCTACAAACATCAACGATCAAAGTTTTACCATAAACCTGCAACACCAGTTAAATAACAACTGGAAGTTAACCGCGCAGGCCGCTTACTATAATTACAGCCAAAAAGGCTCATCCATGTGGGCCGATTCTGTTGGCGCAAGCGGCAAATACATCAGGAGTATAGGTATTTGGGACGCTAAAAGCGATATGACCCTGGCACAGGCTTTCATTAATGGAAAGGTAACCACAGGCAGCATCAACCATAGGATACTTGCAGGTATAGACATGGGCACAAAAAATTACGATGCCGATTACGCTCAGTCGCACCCCTTAGACAAAGCGGGGGCTGAGTTTGATCCGCAGAACCCTAATCTTGGTGTACCCAGCAACGGCTACCCTGTGTTTGATCGCAGCACCAACCTGGAAGCGCGATCTGCAGCAGGTTACGGCAATATTAATCAAACTTACAGCAGCTTATATGTACAGGATGAGCTTGGCTTTATTGATAACAGGGTAAGGCTTACTTTAGCCGGCCGGTATACTTATGTAAAACAAGGCGATTTTGGCAGCGCGGCTATAACTGGTAAACATTTCACCCCGCGTATTGGCTTAAGTGCTTCGGTAGATGAGCATACATCGGTATATGGTTTGTATGACCAGGCTTTTATACCACAGGGTGCGGCCAGGCTTTTAGATGGTGGATCGGTTAAGCCGATAACCGGCAGTAACCTGGAGTTTGGGATCAAAAAAGACTGGGCCGACAGCAAATGGAACACCACCTTATCTGTTTATCGTATAATTAAAAACAACGAGGCACAAGCCGATCCGAGCAGTACACCTCAAAGCCCGGTCAGTTTTTTGCTTGGTCAAAAAAGGGCTCAGGGTATTGAGTTTGATTTACGTGGCGAAATATTGCCGGGTTTAAACCTGACCGCCAACTACGCGCTTACCGATTCGAAAGTAAGCAAGGTTGACCAGTATACGCCTGCGACCATCAAAGTTGGCGATGTTGTGCCGGGTTATGCAAAACACACAGCCAACGCCTGGTTAGGTTATAAATTGCAAAACGGTGCGTTAAAAGGTACAGGTGTATCTGCCGGCTTTACCTACCTGGCCGGTCGCCAAACTGATAGCTGGAGCGAATCTGACGTAAGATTGCCAAACTATTTTAAATTGGATGGTGGTATGTTTTGGGAAGGAAAGCAAATGAAGATCACCGCCAACGTGTTCAACGTGCTTGATAAATATTTATACTCAGGTTCATATTACTCCTATTTAAAAGCGTTTTACTGGCAGGCGGAAGCGCCGCGTAACTATCGTTTAAGCATCGCCTACAAATTTTAATAATGACCCGGTTTAAAAAAGTCATATTATTTATACACCGCTGGCTGGGCTTTATTGCCGGGCTGGTGGTGTTTATTGTAAGTATCACGGGCTGTATATTTTGTTTCCAGGATGAGATACAGGATGCATTATATAATTACCGCAAGGTTGAATTTAACCATAAGCCCTACCTGCCTCCATCAACCCTAAAAGCCGAAGGACTGAAAGCACACCCTGGCGCTACGGCAAACTATATGTATTGCTATGGTGTTGAAAGGCCCGCAGCACTATTGGTAAATTTGCCCAAGGAGCAAGGGATGCTATATGTATACATGAACCCTTATACTGGGCAGATTACCCATACCGAAAACCCGGCCCGTAACTTTTTTATCGTTGTTGAGTACATCCACCTTTACCTGCTGCTACCTCCCAATATTGGCAGCCTTGTTGTAGGCATCTCTGTTATTATATTTATAGTGCTGATGATCAGCGGTATCATCCTCTGGTGGCCCAAACGTAAAAGCGACCGTAAGCGCAGCTTTAACATTAAATGGAATGGCCGCTGGCGCAGGGTAAATTACGATTTGCACAATGTACTGGGCTTTTACGCAACCGGCATTGCCCTTATATTAGCCCTAACAGGTTTATCAATGGTTTTTGAATCGGTACGGGAAGGCATTTATGCTACCGCTAACCTGGGCAAAAGTTATCCATCCGAAAAAGTATTCCCAAAATCCGATTCGTTGTTAAAGACCAAAATTGATAACCGGCTTGTTATTGATAAGGCATTTTCACAGGCACAAATAAAATCGCCCCAGGCGAAGATGTTCCTGGTTTATGACGATGCCGCCGCCACAGGTACCATTGGGATAACAGCATACGCCAAAAGCCTGCATTTTTATAAAAGTGATGGCTATGTGTTTGAGAAATATACAGGCAAACTACTCAAACAAACCCCACACACCCAAAAAAGCCCGGGCATGAAGATGAATGATATGAATTACGATCTTCATGTTGGCCAGGTACTGGGCCTGCCCGGCAAGATCATCGCTTTTTTAGCCAGTTTGATTTGTGCCTCGCTACCGGTAACCGGTTTTATTATCTGGTTAGGGAAGCGAAAAAAAGGCAAATCAAAAAAAGTAAAAGAGGTAGTGCATCGCAGGGTGCATAAACAACATATAGAAAAGAAACTCTAATGCTGATAAACTATAAAATACCCCGGCTCAGAGCAAGTTTAAAAATCCGGGGAATACTGAATGAAAAATAACATTTTGAAAAGTTTGTCATCCTGAACGCAGTGAAGGATCTGTTATTCGCCATGTAAAGTCTGCGATTAGATCCTTCACTGCGTTCAGGATGACAATTTTTTTCAAAAAAACGTCATAAGCAAGCACGAAGCAATGGCGGCAATAATCCTTCCTTACTTTCCCTTTACAGCTCCTGATGGCTCGGCCAACAGATCATCTGTCAGTTTCTCAAACTCATTGATAAACCCGGTGTAATATTCACCTGTGCCAGGGCCGCTAAAACCGGTGTGAATCTTGCGTACATCGCCGCTTTTATCAATGATGATGGTTGTAGGGAAACCAACCACTTTTGATAACATGGGCAGGCTTTTTGATGTCTCAGCCTTATCACTGGTGTACCCGGTTATCAGTAGGGGATAAGGCACATTAAAGCGATTTTTTACTTGTTGCAAAGCTTTTTGCGATTTGGCAAAATCGGAGGTGCGTTCATAAGCCAAACCCACAACCTCTACACCTTTAGCCTGGTATTTTTTGTAGTAGTTAACCATGTAGGCTGTTTCATCCATACAGTTGGGGCACCATGAGCCTAATATCTGCACAATAACTACTTTGTTTTTATATCTATCATCCTGTAAGGAAACCGTTTTACCATCGATGTCTTTAAAAGCAAAATCTATCTTTTTAAAACCCGGTTTAAGCGCGGTTAACGAATAGGCATCCGGCAATTTGGCATTCGGATCTTTTACGCCTGCCCATGATTGTACAGAGGAGTAGCCCGCGTAAAACTTGCCATCAGTAATGGTTTGTTCATCTTTAATAGTTGCGGTAAACGTATAGGCATGGCCGCCATCAAAGCAGGAAAGGTATAGTTTATCTCCAGATACAATTCCTTCCAGGTAACGATAATCGCCGGTGGTAGTTAAAAATGTGCCTGTAAGCTTTGCGCCCACCTGTTTAAACTCACCAACTGTAGTATCCCGTCCATCACCCTCACCTATTACAGCCGACCATCTGCCGCCTATATTAAAAGCAGGCTTTACCGGGCTCTTTAAAAATCGCCAGGCCGTGTTGGGCTCCGCGGCAAACTTAACCAAAACATCCTGGCTGGCCAGGTGCCTCACCCAGTTGCCGATTAGCTTATCATTTTCCAGTTTCAGTTTAAATTCCGAATTGAAAAGGGGCATTTGTATAAAAACGGAGTCGCCCCGGGAAGTAACGTCAGTTACCTTAAACCTTTCGGCGCCGTTAATAATAGCAAGCTGCTGTTTCCCGGCGGTATCTTTAACTTCAAAATTAAAAGGGATCTCGGTATCTGATTTAGTGGTAAGCGCTCCACGCCAAACACCTGTTTTAAGTTTGGTTTGGGCTGATGCTACCTGCAAAAGCGCGGCGGATGATATAATGGTTATGATTGCCTTTAAATTCATGTTGATTAAAAATAGTCTACTAAGTCGATATACTTTGTCAAAAGTATAAAAATCAGCCCACTATTTCAACACTTCGCGCGAAATGACAATTCGCTGAATTTCTGATGTGCCTTCATAAATCTGGGTAATTTTAGCATCCCGCATTAAACGCTCCACATGGTATTCCTTTACATAGCCGTATCCTCCATGTATCTGTACTGCTTCAACGGTAACGCGCATAGCGACATCTGATGCAAAAAGCTTGGCCATTGAACTGGCCTGGGCATACGGTTGTTTATGATCTTTTAACCAGGCGGCTTTAACACAAAGTAACCGGGCTGCTTCAATCTCGGTAGCCATATCGGCCAGTTTAAATTGAATAGCCTGTAAATCGGCAAGGCTCTTTCCAAAAGCTTTACGATCTTTTGAATATTGTAAAGCCAGTTCATAAGCCCCGGCCGCTATACCCAAAGCCTGCGAAGCGATACCTATCCTCCCGCCCTCTAACATAGTCATGGCAAATTTAAACCCGAAACCTTCCTCTCCAATCCTGTTTTCCTTAGGCACTTTAACATCGGTAAACATAATTGAATGCGTGTCAGACCCGCGGATGCCCATCTTGTTTTCCTTTGCACCTATGGTAAAGCCTTCCATCCCTCTTTCAACAATAAGGGCATTGATACCATGATGCCCCTTTGAAGCATCCGTTTGGGCCATTACAATATAGGTTGAGGCGGTGCTGCCGTTAGTGATCCAGTTTTTCACCCCATTTAACAGGTAATGATCGCCCATATCAATAGCGGTAGTATTTTGGGAGGTGGCATCAGAGCCGGCTTCCGGTTCCGAAAGGCAGAAAGCACCTATCTTTTCACCTTTGGCCAGGGGGATCAAATATTTTTCTTTCTGAAAATCATTTCCAAACCGCTCCAGCCCATTACAAATCAATGAGTTATTTACAGAAAGCACTACCGCCGTAGATGCATCTATCCTTGAAATTTCTTCCATGGCCAGTACGTATGAAATAGCGTCCATACCGCTGCCGCCATATTGCGGCGAAACCATCATTCCTAAAAAGCCAAGTTCGCCCAATTTCTTTATTTGTTCGGCAGGGAATTTTTGCTGGTCGTCGCGTTCAATTACGCCGGGTTTTAATTCAGTTTGGGCAAAATCACGGGCAGCCTGTTTAATCATCAGCTGCTCTTCTGTATATTTAAATTGCATAGTATGATAAAAAGCTAAATATAGTAATTACTATGCATGCATAGTAAAAAACAGTAAACAAAAAAAGAGAGCCTTTTTGGAAGCTCCCTTTCCCCTAATTAATTTAAACTATTGATTAAACCCAAAACAAAGAACAAAAAATCTCAACTTGGGCGTCTGAGAATTCAAAAAAAGTTTTTCACAGGTAGGTGATTTTAATTTTTTTTTCACAGATTTTATGCAGGGCAAAACATACTAAACAAATTCGTTGCCACTAATTGTTGCGCGGCATATACTTTAACTTAAATAATAGTTGTTTGCACATTATTATTGCAAATATTTTTCACGAACTTTAAATACAAATTGCCAATTATTTTTGAAGCCCCTATCAAAGATCATTTTTTTCAATCAATCAAATTGAATTATGCTACTTACTGACTTTGAATATCTTAGCAACTCCGATGAGGCATTTAAGAAGAAGATCGCGCTTCAGATCAAAAATCTGCGCAGGCAAAATCAAGTTACCCAGGAAAAGTTTTTTGCCGAAACTAATATTAACATTGCCCGGCTGGAGTCTGGAAAAATAGATATCAGGCTGGATACCCTCAGAAAAGTATGCTATTATTTCGACGTTTCTTTAGCCGGTTTTTTTCAGGGCATTTATTAAAGTTGTCCTTTTTACTTAATTTGCTGTCCTGAATTCTATTATTCCATACAATCGTTGTATTTTTTTTTATACACTAATAAATCTATGATAAAAAAGTTTTCGTCATTGGCAATATTAACCGGTGCACTGAGCCTTACCTTAATTACAGCTTGCAAAGACAACGCAAAAATTTACGCCGAAAATGATCCGGTAATTAAAAACATGGACCCCAAAGTGAAGCCGGGCGACGATTTCTTTAAATATGCAAACGGAACCTGGCTCAGGAAAAACCCTATTCCCGGCGCCTACTCCTCATGGGGTATAGGCAATGTTGTGCAGGAAGAGCTGCGCGATCGCATGAAAAAAATCAACCAGGACGCACTTGAAGCAAACGCTCCTAAAGGAAGCAGTACCCAAAAAATAGGCGATTTTTATTACAGCGGCATGGATACCGTTGATATTGAAAAGCAAGGCCTTTCCCCGCTTAAAGACGAACTGAAGAAGATTGATGACATAAAAGATATAAAGAGCCTGGTGGAAGAGTTTGCCCACCTCGACGGGATTGGAGTAACTACTCCCTTAGGCACCTATGCCGGGCAGGACAGTAAAAACAGTGATAAGATCATGCTGCAGTTGGGCCAATCGGGAATAGGATTGCCAAACCGCGATTATTATTTCAATAAGGATGCGCACAGCGTAACCGTGCGTACAGATTATCAGCAGAAACACTTACCAACCATTTTTAAACTGGGTGGACTATCTGCCGATGCCGCGAACGCCGCAGCTAAAAAAACATACGCTTTAGAAATATCCCTGGCCGATAGCAGCCGTAAACTGGAAGACCTGCGCGACCCATACCATAACTATAATAAAATGACCATGGCCGGCTTAAGCAAGCTGGCACCGGATGTTGACTGGAAATCCACATTTGATAAAATGGATTACAAAAATACAGATTCGGTAATTGTTGGTCAGCCGGAGTATTACCGCGCATTGAATAAAGCCTTACATGATTATAGTATTGAGGATTGGAAAAACTACCTGCGCAAAAACCTGGTAACAACCTTTGGTGCATATTTAAGTAAGCCTTTTGATCAGGAGCTATTCCGCTTTTATGATATGGTCCTTTATGGCAACAAAGAACAGTTACCCCGCTGGAAACGGGTGCTTGATGCCGAGAACGGCCTGATGGGTGAAGTTTTGGGACAAATTTTTGTAAAAGAATACTTTCCCGAAAAAACAAAAGAGCGCTATGTAAAACTGGTGGAAACCATGCGCGAAACTTTTAGGGAACACATACAAAAATTGGATTGGATGAGCCCCCAAACCAAAGAAAAAGCCTATTACAAGCTAAGCAAAGTAATGCCTAAAGTTGGGTACCCGGATAAGTGGAAAGATTTTTCGACCCTGGATATCAACCGCGGGCCATTTGCTTTAAACGTAATGCGTGCCAATAACTGGTGGCACAAATTTAACGCGGCCAAGTTAGGCAAAGCGGTTGACCGTACAGAGTGGGGGATGACACCGCAAACCTATAATGCTTACTACAATCCATCAAATAACGAGATTGTATTGCCGGCGGGGATCTTTACCATTCCCGGCTTTAAGGATGAGAATATAGATGATGCCATCATTTACGGCTACGCCGCCGCCTCAACCATCGGCCACGAAATGACCCATGGCTTTGACGACCAGGGGCGCCAGTTTGATGCCAAAGGAAATTTAAAAGCATGGTGGTTACCGCAGGATTCGGTAAAGTTTACCCAGCGCGCTCAAATGTTAATAAATCAGTTTAATGGGTATACCATTTACGGCCTGCACATCAACGGCAAAGCCACACAGGGCGAAAATATTGCCGATTTAGGTGGCATTGTGATCGGGCTTGATGCGTTCAAGAAAACCGATCAATATAAAGAAGGTAAACTTATCAATGGCTTTACACCATTGCAGCGCTATTTTTTAGGCTATGCTTTAGGATGGCTTGGGCAAGACAGGCAGGAATCACTATCCAGCCAAATCCTCACCAACGAGCATTCCCCCGGCTTTATGCGCGTAAACGGACCGTTTACCGATGTGCCCGAGTTTTATGAGGCTTTCCATATCAAAAAAGGTGATAAGATGTGGTTAGATCCGGATAAGAGGGTGAAAATTTGGTAGGCTTTAGTCGAAAATGGCGTTTGAAAAGTTTGTCATCCTGAGGAACGAAGGATCTATTCGCACACTGTACAGGGCGAAGAAGCATGGTAGAGAGTAAATCTTTCACCGCGTTCAGGATGACAAAAAGTTTTTTTTGCGACACGCTGATGGAAACGCTCGCAATGACATGATGCCAAATAATTCACACAACACTGTTACAAACGCCTTTTAATAAGGCGTTTGTTTTTTAATTAAATTTGATGCAAACGTATTTCTGCATGATGAAACATTACACAAAAATTATTTTAGGGTGCGTGACCTTATCCACGCTGGCGTTAAGCGCGTACATAGCTATACCAAACGACCCAGTTTTCAACAACCTTGATCAATCGGTTAAACCGGGTGACGATTTTTTTAAATACGCCAACGGCGGGTGGTTGAAACGTAACCCTATCCCGGCCGCATATTCCAGCTGGGGCATAGGCAATGTGGTATCAGAAGAACTGCGCGACAGACTAAAGAAAATCAATGAGGATGCCCTGGCTGCCAATGCACCCAAAGGAACTACAACTCAAAAAATAGGCGATTTTTATTTTACCGGTTTAGATACTGTTAATATCGAAAAAAGCGCCATCGCTCCATTAAAAACACAACTGGCACTAATAGACCAGGCAAATGACATCACAGGAATATTAAACGCCGCGGCTGTTTTAACAACTACCGGTACACGTAACATGATTGGCAGCCGGGTTAGCCAGGATGCTAAGAATAGCTCCAAAATGATGCTGCAATTAGGCCAGGCAGGCCTGGGTTTGCCTAACCGCGATTACTATTTTAAAACTGATGCCCGTACCGTTAAAATTCGTGCGGATTATACTACCAACCATTTGCCTGCCATGCTCAGGTTAACCGGCTATGATGAGCAACAGGCTAAAACAGGCGCCGAAAGTATTTATAAAATAGAAAAGTTTTTGGCCGATAGCAGCCGCAAACTTGAAAAGCTGCGCGATCCTTATGCCAACTACCATAAAATGCCCATAGCGCAATTAAACGCGCTTACACCAAACATCAACTGGAATACTGTTTTTAAAACGCTGGAATTAAAACCTATAGATACCGTAATTGTTGGTCAGCCGGAATATTACAGGGCGTTAAATACCGCGTTGAAAACTTTCTCTGCCGATGAATGGAAAGCGTACCTGCGTTGGAAACTAATCTCATCCTACTCGCCATACCTTAATAATGCTGCCGACCAGGAAAGCTTCCGTTTTGGCGGCAAGGTGATATCTGGTCGGAAAGAACAACTTCCCCGCTGGAAACGTGTTCTGGATACCGAAAACGGTTTGATGGGCGAGGCTTTGGGCCAGTTGTTTGTGAAAGAGTATTTCCCGGTTACAGCCAAACTCCGCTATACCGAAATGGTTGAAGCCATTCGGCAGGCTTACCGTGAGCATATTGCCAAACTGGATTGGATGACTCCCGAAACGAAGCAAAAGGCATTGGCTAAACTCAATGCTATCCACCCCAAAGTAGGCTATCCGGATAAATGGAAAGATTTTTCGACATTGGTGATGGACCGTGAATCATACGCCGGCAACGTGATGCGCGCCAGACACTGGGCCTACATGGTGAACATCAACAAGCTGGGCAAACCGGTTGACCATACCGAATGGGGGATGACACCGCAAACCTACAATGCCAGTTACAGTCCATCAAATAACGAGATAACTTTGCCGGCAGCGCAGTTCACTATACCGGGTGTAAAAGACAGCGAAGTTGATGATGCTGTAGCTTATGGATATGTAGCGGCATCAACCATTGGCCACGAAATTACACACGGCTTTGATGATGAAGGCCGCCAGTTTGATGCTAAAGGAAATCTCAAAACCTGGTGGACACCAACCGACTCTGTTAAATTCACCAAACGCGCCACCATGCTTGCTGATCAGTTTAGCAGTTACGTTGTATTGGATAGTCTGCATGTAAATGGCAAAGCCACTTTAGGTGAAAACATTGCCGATTTAGGCGGCATTGTATTGGGTATTGATGCATTTAAAAAAACCAAACAATATAAAGAAGACAAGCAAATTAATGGCTTAAGCCCTATGCAGCGTTTCTTTTTAGGCTATGCACTTGGCTGGCTTGGGCAAGAACGTGATGAGGCCCTTGCCAACCAAATCCTGACCGACGTACATGCCCCGGGCTTTTTAAGGGTGAATGGTCCGTTTAGCGATGTGCCGGAATTTTATGAAGCTTTCCATATTAAAAAAGGAGATAAGATGTGGCTTGATCCTGGCAAAAGAGTAAGGATCTGGTAAAACTTCATCTCACTAAAGCTACTGTAGTATACCTAAAGCAAATAAAAGTAAAGATGCTCTGTCGGGAAGCTACCTGAACCTGGCTCCGGAGCTTTCTTCTAATCGCAGAGTTAATCTCAATGGGATTGTCTGAAAAATATAAGTAAAAACAAAAATGCCCCCTCATAATTACATAAGGGGGCATTTTAATTTCATTTAATCCAACGGACTATCTTCCTCCCGGAGGGCAATGTTCTTTCAAATACTTGGTGAACATGGTATGCAGGTGCAGCGATGTGCCTGGTCCTTCAAAAATACCATGGGTACGGTTAGGGTATGCCATTAGCTCAAATTGGCGGTTATATTTAACCAATTCGTTAATCAGCTCTTCGGCATTTTTGTAATGCACGTTATCATCGCCGGTACCGTGTATGTACAACAAGTTACCACGCAGATTTTTAGCGTAAGTAATGGGCGAGCCTTTGATAAATGCTGCCCTGCCTTCGTCATTAACTGGTACGCCCATGTAGCGCTCCTGGTAAATATTATCATAAGTTAACTGATCGCCTACGGCGGCTACAGCTATTCCTGTTTTGTAAACTTCAGGAAACTGGAACATCAGGTTAAGGGTCGATGAACCGCCACCGCTCCAGCCATGCACCGCTATGCGGCTTGAATCAACAAATGGCCATTTCAGAATCTCTTTGGCAGCCATCGCCTGGTCGCGAATGTTGATGATGCCGATGTTTTTGTAGATAGCCTTACGCCATGCAGTGCCCTTTGGTGCAGGCGCGCCTCGGCCTTCAACCGACATATAGATGTATCCATCATCGGCCATGCTGCCTACGTATAAGCCATTGCGGCCTGCTCCCCAGCTATCGGTAACAGTTTGCCCTGCAGGTTCGCCATAAACAGTAAATACAACGGGGTATTTTTTATTTGGGTCGAAATTGGTTGGCTTCATCATCCAGCCATCCATCTCAATGCCATCAGCTGTTTTTACCTTAAAAAATTCCGGTTTGTTTTTGGCATTCTTGTTCAGTACAATCATATTACCGCCAATGTGCTTATGGTTGGGCAGACTTACTACCTCGCTTACCGGCGGTGTGTAGCTATTGCTGAAATTGTGCAGTGCTACCTTGCCATTTGGCGAAATATCATAACCATGAGTTCCCGGCTCATCGGCAGGTGAAACACGCTCGGCATTGCCACCAGCTATTTTTATGCGATAAAGGTATTTCTGCGTAGCATTGTCCGGCGAAGCCATAAAATAAATATAACCACCGGCCTCATCAATCAGGCTTACCGTGATCACATCATAATTGCCCTTAGTGATCAGGGTTTCTTTGCCTTCGCGATTTACTCGGTAAATATGTTTCCAGCCATCCTTTTCACTCACCCATAAAAAGTCTTTCCCTTTGTTGATCCACTCCCAGCCAATCGGGTCGCCGTTATTCCAGCGTTCTTTACCATCTATCCATGAGTCGCTTTTTTCTTCACGAATGATGCGGGTTGTTCCGTTTGATATATTACCGATAAACACGCGGCTTTCGGTTTGTGCGCGGTTCAACTGCTCCAGGATAATCTCGTTCGGGCTTAGCGTCCACTCCATGCGGGGGATGTAATGCTGTACTGCATCGCCGGGTATATTGATCCATTTAGTTGCCACTGTGTTAACATCAACCACGCCAATTTTGGCCGAGCTTGGGTCTTCGCCCGCAACAGGATATTCAACTGGTACTACAAAGGGGTAAATAGAATCAGTAGTATTCAGCATCAAATAGCTTTTAATTTTAGTGGCATCTATTTTCCAGTAAGCTATATTGCGGCTATCCGGCGACCAGCGAAAACCATCGCGGCAGCCAAACTCTTCCTCATAAGCCCAATCAAAAGTTCCATTGATTAAATGTGTGCTGCCATCAGTAGTGAGTTGCTTTACAGCTCCGCCCGCCAAATCCTCCACATAAATATCATGCCCGCTTACATAAGCCGCCTTGCTGCCATCTGGCGAAAGCTTGGCAAACATTAGTGACGACTCTGGCAGGTTTTTACCTAATTGCCAAAGTTTTTGCGTGCCGGTATCAAATACCCAGTAATCGCCGCGGGTATCATAACGCCATACCTTTTGGGTGTTGGTGTTGATGAGTACTTTTTTACCGTCATCGGCTATCGTAAATCTTTTTATACCAATAGGCTTGCCTCCTTTGGGTGTAAGCATGGCACTGCTTATCCAAACAGTTTTTTTGCTGGTATCGCGGGTATCAAAAACGGTTATTTCGCCGCCTGTAATTTTATAATACTGGTAGCCATTGTTTGCCCAGTGGGTGAGCGCACGTTGTGCTTTTACCAAATTGCTGCTCAAAACGAACAAAACGATCAACAGGAATAATGATCCCGAACGGAAAAATCTCATATATTTTACTTTGAATGATGAATGCGGCATTATTTTGAGAATAATTAATGCCGTCGTAAAAATTGCGTTAATTTAGTACATTAACAAAGTATAAGATCTGTTGTAATGAAAAAAATACTCCTACCTGTCGTCCTCTGCCTTTTATTTATAAATTTTACCCATGCCCAGCATGCCGACAGGAGCAAATTCATCAGGGATAGTTTGGACCTTTATGTAAGCCGGGCGCTTACCAACTGGCGTATTCCGGGTGTGGCGGTATGTATTGTAAAAGACAACAAGATAGTGTTGATGAAAGGCTACGGCATCAAAGAACTTGGTATGCCCAATAATGTTGATGTAAACACCCTGTTTATGATAGGTAGTAACACCAAAGCCTTTACAGCTACCGCTTTGGCCATGCTGCAGGCTGGCGGCAAGCTTTCACTTGACGATAAGGTAACCAAATATATACCGGAATTTAAATTGGATAATCAACTGGCCGGCGAGCAGGCTATAGTACGCGATTTGCTGTGTCATCGCCTGGGCTTGCAAACATTCCAGGGCGATTTTACTTTTTACAATACCAACCTTAGCCGCGATGAGGTGATTAAAAAATTAGGGCAAATTAAAGCGCCTTATGCTTTTCGCACCAAATGGGGGTATACCAACGCGGCATTTTTAACTGCCGGGCAAATTATCCCTAAAGTAACCGGCAAGCCATGGGAAGTATATCTTAAAGAAAATATTTTTGCACCATTGGGCATGAGTAATACACTGGCTTTAACGGCCGATATGCCCAAATCATTAAACCGTACGGTGCCCCATACTTTTACCGATGGCAGGCTATCTGCCATACCTTATTGCCAGATAGATGGACTTGCACCTGCGGGGGCCATCAGCTCATCGGTAAATGATATGAGCAAATGGGTATTGGCTTTACTGAATGATGGCAAGGTTGGCAACAGGCAGGTGATCCCATCTGCAGCGATACAAGCCACCAGGCAGCCACAGGATATTGTAAGCAGCATTCACCATTTAAATGGCGAAGATAATTTTGAGTTATATGGTTTGGGATGGTTTATACAGGATTACTCCGGTCATCGCTTGGTGATGCATGATGGTGGGGTAAATGGTTACCTGTCATCAGTAACGCTATCGCCAAAGGATAATCTGGGTATTATCATCTTAACCAACACCGATCAAAACCTGTTTTTTGAGGCCCTGCGCTGGGAAATTCTTGATGCCTATTTTGGACAGGGATACCGCAACTATAGCGAGGCTTACCTAAAAAACTTTAAAACACAAACAGCTACTGCCCAGGCAACCGATAAAAAACTGCGCGACTCTGTATTGTTGAACCTTCGCCCATTATTGGCTGCCAGTGATTATATGGGTAAATATACCAACAGCCTATACGGATCAATGGAGGTTACCCAGGGCGAAAACAATGACCTGGAGATGCGTTTTGAACATCACCCCAAAATGTTTGCTAAACTACAGCCATTAGGCGGCAACCGGTTTTATGTAACTTTTTCAGATCCTACACTGGGCAAGGCTGTTTTTCCTTTCTCGGTACAAAATGGAAAGGTAACAGGTGTAAGAGTTAAGGTAGCTGATTTTGTAGAGTATAATCCTTATGATTTTAAGAAGGAATGAGCTGGTGAGTGGCAAATAGAGAACAGTAAGTAATTAATGCTAACCATCAACTACTTACCTAATCTTAAAACTTCAAATTGGCTTTCAGCCATTGCTGTACATCTTCCTGGGTACTAACTTCTTCAGGCAGTTTATCATGAATGAGTTTTTCCATTTTATTGCCGGTATTGGCAAAACGGTAATCCCATAATATCATCAGTTTGTTTATCAAATAAACAATTTCATTACCCTCGTCCTTAGCAAAAGGAGTTGCATCCGGTTTACCATTAACGCGTGGATCGGTTGGGGTATAGGTTGTCCATTTGTAATCGGTATAGTGTAGGTTTCTTCGCGAAAAAAGGATCATGGATTAAAGAATTTCTTTAAAGGTACGCATAATTAGCCCGGTATTTTGTGAAAGACGTTTTTATATAGGTTCAAAAATTAAACTGGCGTTAATAAATTGTAACTTCTTATGTATAGTGGTTTCGTCCGCCGCATAGTTTAACAACTCAATTAGTTTCAGGCAAATCTTAGCCATGCCACTTCATCCTCACTCAAAAACACTCTTCTATCCTTATTACTTTTTACACGATGTAATAATATTGATATAATACATTTCCGCTATTAGTTGTATTTTCAGCGCTGATAACCAGGATTACATGAAAAGATCATTTTTACTCGCATTTGCTACCTTATTTACATCTGTTGCGATAGCGCAGCAAGATGCCCCCAAAGCCATTTATTACGCCATATCGTTCCCTAACGCGGCCCACCACGAGGCCGAGGTATCCATAACCATTCCGCAGGCGCCCACAGGACCATTGTTGTTGCGTATGAGCCGTTCATCAGCAGGCAGGTATGCCACGCATGAGTTTGGTAAAAATATTTACAACGTAGCAGCAACAGATGTTAATGGAAAAGCGCTTGAGCTTAAACAGCTGGAAGGCGATTTATACCAGGTAGAAGAACACCCCGCTACTGTAAAAGTAAGCTATACCCTGTTTGGCAACTGGACAGATGGCACCTATGCCAGCATTGACCCCAGCCACGCCCACCTTAACATGCCTGCCACATTTATGTGGGTTGTAGGGCAGGATAAAAGACCGCTTACCTTCCAGTTTAATGATCTTGAAAAATATGGATGGCACATTGCGACCCAACTCAAGCATGAAGGCAGTAACGTGTACAGTGCCCCCAACCTGCAATACATGATGGATTGCCCTACCGAATTATCTGATCATAAAGTAACCAGCTGGGATGTGGTAAACACCGATAATAAAAAGCTGAAAATAAACCTTACCGTGCACTCTGACGATAGTCAGCAGGTGATTGATAATTTTGGTAAAATGGTTGCCAAAATGGTTTTGGAAGAAAAAGCTGTGTTTGGTGAACTACCTGCGTATGATTATGGCGAGTACACCTTTATCAGCGATATTTATCCAACTACATCAGGCGATGGTATGGAGCACCGTAATTCTACCTGTATCACTATCCCCGCGCCAAAGGTTGAAGGGTTAGAGAAAAGATTGTTAGGTGTGTATGCACACGAATACTTCCACAGCTGGAATGTGAAACGTATCCGCCCAAAAACACTGGAGCCTTTTAATTTTGAGCATGCCAACATGAGCAGTGAGCTTTGGTTTGCCGAAGGTTTTACCCAATATTATGGCGAATTGTTGCTGGTGCGCTCGGGCTTTGTTGATCTTGATGATTATAGCGGAACATTGGGTGGCCTTGTCAACCAAATATTAAACACCCCTGCCGCGGCAAAATATCCGGCAACGCAAATGAGCCGCTACTCGGTATTTGCTGATGCTGGCGTATCTATTGATCCAAACAACAATGCCAACGATTTTACAAGCTATTATACTTACGGCGGCGCCATAGCTCTTGCGCTTGATCTGCGTTTGCGCAGCGACTTTAATATGACGCTTGATGATTATATGCGCCAGGTTTGGTTAACCCGCGGTAAAGTTATGAAACCTTATACCGTGCCTGATCTGCAGACTGATTTAGCCAAAGCAACCAACAACCCCAAATTCGCTGCCGATTTCTTTAAGAAGTATATTACAGGCATCGATAAAAATAATTACGCCGAATTATTAACCAAAGCAGGTTTGGTTTTACGCAGGATAGACCCGGAGAAGGGATGGGCAGGCTCATTAGCAACTACTGCCGGTCGTGGAAGGGCTGGTCAGCCACGGGCCGCCAATGCTGATGGTTTACCTATATTATCAAGCACAATCATAGGCTCGCCCGTTTACAAAGCAGGGCTTGATGCTGGTGACATTATTTTAAAAGTTAACGGTGTTGATATTAAAGATCAAAAAGGATTTGACGATCAGCTAAACGGGAAAAAACCGGGAGATAAGCTTACCGTAAATTATAAAAACCGTACCGGTAATCACGAAACTACCATCGTACTGGAAGAAAATCCTAATTTTGAAGTACTTACTTTCGAAAAAGCAGGTAAACAACTATCTAAAGAACAGGAAACCTTCCGTAACAATTGGTTACAATCAAAAGTCAAATAATGATGAAAAAAACCTTATTAGCAGCGGCTTTATTAGCTGTATCAACCTGCGGCTTTGCACAGGACGTAAATAAACTAATCAACCAGGATGATGTAGCCCGCATCATTAAAACACTTTCGGCAGATGATATGCAGGGCAGGGCTACCTTTACCCCCGGTATTGAAAAAGCTGCCAAATTTATTGAGGGCGAATATACCAAGGCCGGTTTGGTACCATTAACAGGTAATAGCAGTTTTAGGCAGAATTTTACTATGGTGCGTACCAAGCCGGTTAAGCTAACTGTGAGCATTAATGGCAAAAGCATACCAGCCGACAGCGCTTTTACAACAGGAGGCGAATCATTTAGCTGGGCTACCAACGCCGATGTGCAGGTGGTACAAGTAACGGCTGATAAAAATTTCAGGCAGGAATATGGCGCTATCACCAAAAGTGGTAAAAAGACACTGGTACTGGTTGATCCTAAATTTAAAGACCTGTTTAGCCGTGTGTGGAGTTTTAACAACAGGGGTAGCATGAGCTTCAAGGGTAAAACAGCAACTCCAGTTGTATTTGTATTGGGCAGGTTGGATGCGGTAACCGCCTTTGATGTAAGCTACGAAAGCAAAACCGAAGAACTACCTCTGTTTAATGTGGCGGGTATGATTCCCGGCAAAACCAAACCCGAAGAGTTTGTAGTATTCTCGGGCCATTATGACCACCTGGGTATTTTAAAACCGATGGAAGGCGATAGTATCGCTAACGGTGCCGATGATGATGCATCGGGTACAACAGCGGTTTTAACCTTAGCCAAATACTACAAAAAGCTAAACAATAATGCTCGCACACTTATTTTTGTGGCCTTTACTGCCGAAGAGATTGGCGAATACGGTTCACAGTACTTTGCTACCCAGGTTGCGCCTGATAAGGTGACGGCGATGTTTAACATCGAAATGATAGGCAAGGCTTCAAAATTTGGTACAAACTCGGCATTCATTACCGGCTATGAACGGTCTGATTTTGGCAAGATCCTGCAAAAAAACCTGGAAAAAACCACCTTTAAGTTTTACCCGGATCCATACCCTGAACAAGACCTGTTTTATCGCAGCGATAACGCCTCATTGGCCGAAGTGGGTGTACCCGCACATACCATATCAACAGATCAGATAGATATTGATAAGCTTTACCATACCGTAAAAGATGAGTTTAGCTCATTGGATGTAAACAATATTACATCAACCATAAGGGCTATAGCATTAAGCTCGCGCAGTATAGTTGCCGGTACAGATACCCCTACAAGGGTGCCTAAACTGGAAAGATAGAAATGTTAATTTGCAGCATGTTGGAGTCGACTCACCCCGACATCGCTGCGCTTGTCGACCCTCTCTTCGCCTTCGGCGGAAAGAGGGCTTTAAAAATCCTTTGTCATGCTGAACGGAGTGAAGCATCTATTTTACGACATGCATGTCCCACAGGCATAGTTTGCCAATAGATCCTTCGTTCCTCAGGATGACAAAACAGGGGGGCAAAAAGAAAAGAAATTCCCTCTTTCCACCGAAGGTGAAGAGAGGGTGGTCAAGCGTAGCAACGACCGGGTGAGTCAATTAGTAGACAAGTGCACTCATCTCCATGAACAACATCCTCAAAATAGCAGTAGTAGGTCCCGAATCAACAGGTAAATCAACCATGTCTGATTATTTGGCGGCGCATTACCATACCATTGCTGTGCCCGAGTATGCACGTGGTTATTGCGAAAAGCTTACAGATCCCTGTACCTGGCAGGATGAAATTAATATGTTTTATGGTCAGTTGGAACTGGAGGATGCACTGCTGCCCCGGGCCAATAAAATATTGATCTGTGATACTACTTTTATCACAGTAAAAATTTGGAGCGACGAAATGTTTGGCGAATCGCCGCAGGAGGTATTGGATGAATTGCCCAAACACCCTTATGATCTCTACCTCCTCCTCAATATCGATCTGCCCTGGCAAGATGATCCCTTGCGCAACTTCCCCACCATGCGCGAACATTTTATGGATGTTTGGTATAAAGAGTTGGATGCCCTGAACGCAAGATATGTGCTGATCTCAGGCACGGGTGATGACAGGTATCAGAACGCGGTGAAGGCGGTAGATGAGTTTTTGAAATGATAATCCCAATTTGTCATGCTGAGGTACGAAGCATCTATTCGCAAACTATGCTTAAACGGATGCATGGCGTAAAATAGATGCTTCGTACCTCAGCATGACAAAGTTTTAATAAAATTATTTTCTCTTCCCGTGCAACGTTGTAAAATAGCCTGCGTCTATTATACTGAAGCTTAACAGATTTGGAAGCAATATTCATAGATAAACATTACAGCCTGGTGGTTGAGTGCAAGCAGGGAAGTAAAAAAGCCTGCTATGAACTTTACCGTCTATATTCTAAAGCGATGTTGAACGTCGCCTTTAGAATAGTGGGCGATATTGCCGAGGCTGAGGATGTTTTACAGGAAGCTTTCCTGGATGCATTTAATAAGCTGAAAGATTTTAGGCAGGAAACCACGTTTGGCTTATGGCTTAAGCAAATAGTGGTAAACCGTTCAATAAATCAGTTGCGCAAACGCAAGATGGAACTGATAGAACTGGATGGGAATCATTTGGAGGATATCCCCGATGAGGAACCTGCCGATGATGATGAAATACAATACCAGGTAACAATGGTAAAAGAAGCTATGAAACAATTACCGGATGGTTACCGGGTTGTAATATCGCTCTACTTATTGGAAGGTTACGACCACGAAGAAATAGGGCAAATTTTAAATATATCAGAAAACACCTCAAGAACCCAGTTCTTGAGAGCTAAAAGAAAACTAATGGAAATTTTAAGCAGAAAGGGAAAAGTGATATGAGCAAGCGATTTGAAGATTTCATGAAAGAGAATCAGGACGATTTTGACGAGATCGAGCCATCGGCAGATCTGTGGGGTAAAATAGAGGCGCGTTTAAACGTGCTGGAGGCGGAGCCAAAAAAGCGCGAAGCCAAAACCTTTTCGCTCGCTTTTGTGCTAAAGGTGGCCGCATCCATCATCGTGGTGATGGGCATAGGTTTCGGGGTGTATATCCAAAGCCAAAAAGGCCCAAAAAACGTTGACCTGGCTGCTATTAACCCTGAGTATGCCAAACAACAAGTACACTATGCATCATTGGTTGAAACTCAGCTTACCGAGTTAAAGGCTGCCTCAAAAGGCGATCCGCAACTGTTTAAGGAGTTTACTGCCGAGATTGCCAAAATGGACTCTACTTATAAAAAACTAAATAATGATTTAGCCACCAGCCCTAACCAGGAACGTGTTTTACGTGCAATGATCCGGAACTTGCAAATACAAACCGAGGTGCTTAGTCAGCAATTAAATGTAATAGAGCAGTTTAACGAAACTAATAAAGATCAAAAAGATGAAATCAAAAATATTTAATCCCTTCCTGTTTGCGCTGATGATTTTATTGGCCCTTGGTACAGGAAGTTTTGCACAGCAAAAAAAGCCCGCTAAACCGGCAAGGCCGGCCAAACCTGCTGCTGCGCCTAAAGTTGCCCAGACTGACGATGATGAGGATGATAGCGATGATGCCGACATGGACTCCAAAGACTATCAGCTTAAAATGAAAGACCTTCAAATAAAAATGAAGGACTTGCAAATAAAAATGAGCGCGCTTAACAAGCAAAAATTCAACAAAACCATGAAGCTGAACATGAAGAAATTCAACAAAAGCTTCAAAGGGCTCGATAAAAATTTCAAGCTGGATACCTTAAAGGGTTTCGCCTTTAAGCTTAACGATAGCATGTTAAACTTTGCCTATAAATTTGATACCAATATAGCTCCCATGATTGCTTATGGATTTAAGGATTTTGATAAAAGCTTTAACTTTAGCTATGATAGCAGCGACGACGATAACGACAAACAGCAACAAAGCGCTGAAGAAGTAGTAAAAACCAAAAGCTATAGCAAAAGCTATAATGTTGATGCTAATGATGTGATTAATATCGACAATAAGTTTGGTAAGGTAATCGTAAACACCTGGAACAAAAATGAGGTAAAAGTTGATGTGCAGATAAAAGTGACCACCAACAACGACGATAAAGCACAGAAACTGTTGGATGATGTAAATATCAAAGATGGTAAAGATGGCAACGGGGTTTACTTTAAAACCACCATCAGCTCTGATGAGGACAGCAATGGTTCATGGGGCTCGTTTTTTAAAGGGAGCCGTAATTCGGTACGTTCAATTGAAGTGAACTATACGGTGTATATGCCGGCTAAAAGTCCGCTAACTATCAGCAATAAATATGGCAGTACAGATTTGCCCGATCTGAGCGGCAAGCTCATTATCAATAACTCCTTCGGGAGCCTGGTGGCTAAAACGCTGAGTAACCCCGGTAACCAGATCAAGGTAAAATATGGCAATGCCACCATCGGGAACTTAAATGGCAGCGACCTTGATGTTGCCTATGGCAGCCTAAGCCTTGGTGATTGCGACAGGCTTAATGCAAACCTGAGTTACAGTTCGGCAAAAATTGGCCGCATAAAAACATCGGGTAACATCAATGTTAAATTTGGGGGCGGTATAAGTATTGAGGGTGTTGATAAAAACCTGAAAGATCTGTCTGTTAAATCAAGCTATTCAAGCATCAAGCTTGGCCTGGGCGATGACCAGACTGCCGATTTTGATGTAACTGTGCGTTATGGCAGCTTTAACTATGGCAACCGCGATGTAAGTTTGACCAGTAAAACTCCTGCCGACGGCGAACGCGGATTTAACCCGACCAAAAATTATAAAGGTCATTTTGGTAAAGGCGGTACCGATAAAACCATTACCATCAACTCCACCTTTGGAAGTGTAAACTTTGATTAATCAATAAATTTACCCTTTTACGCAAGCCTCTGCCCTAAACGGCAGGGGTTTTGTTATTTTTGGGCTTAACACATCACACCTATGGATTTAGAGATATTTACCCAGGCCGAATCATGGATATCATTAGTTACGCTAACCCTTTTAGAAATTGTTTTAGGGATTGATAATATTGTTTTCATATCTATCCTATCAGATAAATTGCCCGCAAAGCAGCAGGCTAAAGGCCGCCGGGTAGGTTTAGGTATGGCCATGATTACCCGGATATTGCTCTTACTTTCCATTAGCTGGGTGATGACGCTTACCGCGCCATTGTTTAACCTGAGCCACTTGTTAAGTATTACCGATGCCGGTTGGGTAGAAAAACTGGCCATTTCCGGCCGCGACCTTATTCTGATTGTCGGTGGTTTGTTCCTGATCTATAAAAGCACCGCCGAAATTCACCATAAAATAGAGGGCGAAGAAGAAGGCAGCGAAAACGTAAAACCACAGGGCTTTATAGCCACCATTATACAGATCATGCTGCTGGATATCGTTTTCTCCCTCGATTCGGTAATCACCGCCGTAGGTATGGCCAGCCATGTAGAGATCATGATCCTGGCCGTTGTAATAGCCGTAGGCATCATGATGTGGGCATCAAATGGTGTAGCTGCATTTGTAAACAAACACCCAACCGTTAAAATGCTGGCACTTTCCTTTTTATTGCTGATAGGCGTATCGCTATTAGCCGAAGCATTTGAGCAGCATATCCCTAAAGGATACATCTATTTTGCCATGGCGTTCTCGATGTTGGTAGAGATGCTGAATCTGAAAATGAGAGCGAAGAAAGCCAGGAGCCAAGAGTCGGGAATCAAGAAATAAGAATCAAGAGTTGAGAGTCAAGAGTCAAGAATCAAGAATCAAGAATCAAGAATCAAGATACAAGAATCAAGATGAAAGCTCTTGCTCCGAAAAAAGCATTGGGCCAGTGCGATTCCCTCCCTCGGGAGGGTAGGGAGGGGTTTCTTGAAGCGATATTCCTGAAGCGATATTCTAATAGATATAAACGATATGCCCAAAATCATCCCCTATAACCCAAAACTAAAGGCCTTAGCCCGCAAGCTGCGAAAGGATATGACCTTTGGCGAAGTGCTATTGTGGAATGAAGTAAAAGACAATAAGGTATTTGGGTTTGATTTCGACCGCCAATGCTGTATCGATAATTACATAGTTGATTTTTATTGTAAAGCTCTAATGCTTGCAATAGAAATTGATGGAATGTCGCATAATTATGAGGAGGCATTCAATAAAGACGGAATAAGGCAACAAAAATTAGAGGGTTTTGGGATCCGATTCCTGCGCTTTTCAGAGGCCGAAATGAAAAGCGATATGCTAAATGTGATCAGAACTATAGAAAGTACAATAATTGAAGTTGTTAAGAATGATCCTGCAATTAAATTACCTAAAGAGTTTGACTTGGAGTTATTGAAATAGCTGCTTTGCTTGTATGGCGTAGAAACCCCTCCCTACCCTCCCGGGGGAGGGAATCGCACCTGGCCTATGCTTTTTTTAATTTTTTTCTTCCTTTCACCCGTCACACCCGCCGCAAGTTGTACTTTTCTCCCGTCTTGATTCCTGACTCTTAATTCTTGACTCTCTCCTAAAAATTCCTAAAATACTCTACACAGTAGCCCTTTTAAATACTCACCTTCGGGGAATGATGCCCTTACCGGGTGGTCCTCGGGTTGGTGAAACTGGTAAATGAATTGTACCTGTTTGCCGGCATCTAATGCGGCCCAGGCAATTACCTGTTTAAAGGTTTCCATATCCATAGCGCCAGAGCAGGAATAGGTGGCTAACAGCCCGCCTTCGTTCAGCAATAGCATGCCTAAGCGGTTCAGATCTTTATAAGCGCGGGAAGCCCTGGTTAGCGCAGAGCGCGAGGGTGCATATTTTGGTGGATCGAGTACGATAACATCAAATTTTTCACCATCGTCCCTAAACTTGCGCAATTGCGTGTTTACGTCCGATTTGATGGAGGTATGTTTATCGGCATCCAGTTTATTGAGCAGGATATTTTCTTTTAATGTTTCAATGGCCAGTGCCGAGCTATCCACGCTGGTTACAGATGCTGCGCCATTCTTTAGGCTGTTTAAGGTAAAACCGCCGGTGTAGCAAAAGCAATCCAGTACTTTTTTATTTTTTGCATAGGAGGCCAGGATATGGCGGTTATCACGCTGATCGCAATAAAAACCAGATTTTTGGCCTTCGGTGATATTGATACCGTATACGATGTTGTTTTCCAGTACTTCTACAATTTCGGGTGGAGGGCTACCGGCTAAAACCTTGTTTTCGGTTTCGCCCATGCCTTCATGCGCGCGGGATGCGGTATCGCTCTTGTCCGAGATGCTTTCGGGGTTCAGCAGCTTTTGCAGTTCATCAATAATTACAGGCATCATGCGTTCCATACCCGATGTAAGCACCTGTACGGCTAAATGTCCCGCGTATTTATCAACAATTAATCCCGGCAGGTAATCAGATTCGCTGAAAACCAGGCGGCAGGTATTGGTGCCATTTTCCAGCACATTGGCACGGCTTTTAACCGCGGTTGCCAGTTTACGGCGAAACCAGTCGTCATTAATTTCTACTGATTCGTCCCACTCCAAAAGGCGCAGGGCAACACGCGATTGATCGTTGTAAAAGCCATAGGCCATAAAATCGCCTTTGGCATTAAGCAGGCGTACTACATCACCATTTGCAGGTTTCCCTTTTACCTTATCAATAGCCCCCGAAAATACCCATGGGTGCTTTTGCACAACAGCTTTCTCTTTGCCTTTACTTAATACAACATCAATCATAGCCGCAAAGGTAATAAATTGGTAAGTAGTGAGTGGTTGATTTGTGAGTAGTTGCATAGTATTTAGATTTGAAAGCAGATTTCTTAATACAAACCACCCACCTAATCAACCATTCACAATTCACCAAACGCCCATTAAACTATTACCAATATTATTACTCCAACACAATATTTCCCGATTAAAAACATTTGGTATCTTAGTATCGAAAACATAACATGAGAAAAACTTACTTACTGGTAGCCACCATGCTGTTAGCGTGTTTGAGCTATAAGAGCTATGCCCAGATTCCGCGCATTCCTGAGGCCAGTTCTACGCAAACTATTATCCAGGATTTTGGATTAGGAAAAATTACCGTCACTTACTCGCGCCCAAATGTGAAGGATCGTAAAATTTTTGGAAGTATTATTCCCTGGGGCGAGGTTTGGCGCACAGGAGCAAACGCCGCCACCACCATCACCTTTACCGAAAAAGTGCTTGTTGAAGGCCACAGTGTACCGGCTGGCACTTATTCATTTTTCAGTATCCCCGAAAAAAATGAGTGGACCATCATCTTAAATAAAGTGGTTAAGCAATGGGGCGCTTACAGCTACAAACAAAGTGAGGATTTTTTACGCTTTGTGATTAAGCCCATCCGCGTAAGCGAAAAAAGGGAAACCTTTACCATGGCTTTTGCCAACACAACCACCAAAGCAACCGATTTGTACCTTGTTTGGGACAAAACCGCGGCCATGATCCATTTAGAAACGGATGATGATGCAAAAATTACCGCCAACATTGATGAATTGATGAAGGGCGACCGGAAGCCTTATTATTTTAATGCTATCCAATACTATTACGAGAACAATAAAGATGTTGACAAAGCATTAGGCTGGGTTTACGAAGCCGAGAAAATAGACCCTAAAGGCCCATGGTATAAACTATGGAAATCCCGCCTGTTGTTACGCAAAGGCGATAAACCTGGCGCCATTGCAGCAGCCGAAGAAGGTATCGCACTTTCAAAAGCAAGCAAAGATGATGAGTACGCACGTTTGAATAAGGAAGCTCTGGATCACGCGAAGGATTAACACCACACCCAAATCCTCCCCGGTAGGGAGAACTTTAAAAAGATCTTTTGCATTTGGCAGAAGGTCTTTTTTTATGGGTAATTGCACCATACACAGTAAAATTTCAAAAAGGGTGATTACAGGGCTATCGCTGGCGATACAGGTTTTATTAAACGACTGGTACTTCTACCGGGCTTTTTTGAGACATAGTTTTATTCATGATATAAGCCACAATCATCACCAAAAAGCATCCGATTGGGTTAAGCCATAAATAGGCCACTGTTTTGCTTAATCCTAAATATAATATGGCTGCCTCACTGACAATGGCACCAATAAATACAGATGTACCGTTTATCCGCTTCATGTAAAAAGCAACCACAAATACTCCCAATACCGTTCCGTATACGTAGGAGCCTAACTGGTTTACAGCCTCCAGTAAATTGCCAAGTTTGCTGGCATAAAGGGCCATAATTACACATACAACTCCCCAAAATACCGTTGCTAAACGCGAAACAAGCAGGTAGTTTCTGTCTGATGCGTCTTTATTTATAGTACGCTTATAAATATCAATCACGGTTGTTGAAGCCAGTGAGTTGAGCGCGCTTGCTGTTGAACCCATAGATGCCAGGAAAATAATAGCGATCAGCAGCCCTACAAGTCCCTTTGGCAGGTATTGTTTAACAAAGGTGAGGAACACATAATTGGTATCATTATCATCGGCAGCTGCGTTGTTCTTTTTCATCAGCGCTATAGCGTCCTGCCTGATGATGCGGGCCTGCATATCCGCCAGTTTCAGGTCGTCCTGGGCATGGTCTATTTTGTCCTGGTTCTTGCTGTCAATAGCTGTTAGCAGGTTATTTGCTTTCGCTTTTCTTTGTTCAAAAGCCTGGGTATATTGCTGGTCCAGGTAATTATATTGTGTGGCGTAGCTGCTTTGTTTTACCTTATCAACCTCGTAATTGTTGAAAAACATGGGTGGCCTGTTAAACTGGTAAAAAGCAAAGACCAATACCCCTATCAGCAGGATCAGAAACTGCATCGGGATTTTGATCAATCCATTCATGATTAACCCAAGCCTGCTTTGCCCTATCGAGCTGCCGGTTAGATAGCGGCCTACCTGGCTTTGATCTGTACCGAAATAGGATAGCTGTAAAAAGAAGCCGCCTATTAAACCACTCCATACATTGTAGCGGTTATCCCAGTCAAATTTCCAGTCAATTACATTCATGCGGCCCAGTTTGCCTGCCATTTTAATGGCATGGGTAAAGCCTACTCCCTGCGGCAATAAATGCACTACCAGGATGCCCGCCAGGAACATACCGGCAAATATGATACTCATCTGCAGCAGCTGAGTATATGATACCGCCTTACTGCCGCCATATACAGTGTAAAATATCACCAACCCGCCTATAAATAGGGTGGTATAAACGGTATTGATATTTAAAATAGTTGACAAAATGATGGCTGGCGCGTAAATAGCTACCCCGGTTGATAGGCTGCGCAATACCAGGAACAGGAATGCAGTGAGTGCCCGTGTCTTTAAATCAAACCGTTGCTCCAGGAACTCATAGGCTGTATAAACTTTAAGGCGATGGAAGATGGGGACAAAGGTGATACATAACACAATCATGGCCAGCGGCAAGCCGAAATAAAACTGCACAAAGCGCATCCCATCGGAATAGGCCTGCCCGGGGGCCGAAAGAAAAGTGATGGCGCTGGCCTGGGTGGCCATAACCGAAAACCCAACATGGTACCAGGGCAAAGATCGGTTGCCCATTAAAAACTGATCGATGTTTTTATTGTTGCCGCTTTTCCACATGCCATAAAGCACGATGCAAAAGAGCGTTAAGCCTAAAACTATCCAGTCGGGTAAACTCATTCAAAAGACTTTGTAATGAGCCAAAATACAAAAACTAAAAAAACCAGCCATGCGACTACGATGCCGTAAAACTGGTTCCAATTACTTATAAATGAGGGCAGATCAGGATCAGGCCTTTTCACCACGGCCTCTAACCATAACATTCAGGAAGAAAGCGGCAGTTAATAAACCTAATACACCACCAACAAAGATCCAGGTATAACCCTTGTCAATGATTGCGCCTACAAACATACCCGATACTAATGCTACTAAGTAGTATATATAATCTAAGTTTTCTTTCTCTTCTTCGTGATGTTTCATATTTGTTGTATTATAACCCCGGCAAAAATAGGGGTTTAATTGAATTTTAGCAACAGTTTATTTAGGATAAGATGATTATTATAACTGTTCCCCAAAGCCTGTATAAACTATGAGCTATACAGGGCAGGCTATGCCAGTACAATCCGCTTGTTTAGTGATGGCCATGCTATTATTTATAATAACATTTTTACACAGTTTTGTAGGTTGTTTTGTCATATAGGTTTATCAGCTCTACCAATATGAGGTTAGGTACCCAGCTTAAAAAAGCAATAATGATGTAGTTGTTATTAAAGTTAACGCCATTGCCAAAAACATGGAACAGCAATATATAAAAGCGCAGGGTTACGGCGCCAAAGGCGAGGCCATAACTTCTGCGCATCATTTTAACGTGCTCATCAACCTTGCCATTTTTAATTAGCAGGAATGCTGCCAGTGTTGATGCAATCCATAAGGTATTCTGGAGCATGAACGACGCAAAAACACCATTACCACGGTTAACAAACAAGGTCATGACATAGGCACCCGGCGCGGCAATAAACAAAACCCCAAAAAGATATATTTTCCCCAGTGCCTTATGCAGTTGCCGGTTATTATATACCTTTTTTGAAAACTGGAAAAAGCCAACCAGCAGAATGATGCTGCTGGCGAAAATATGGCAGTAAAACGCAGGCATGTACCAGCCTGTTTTAATAGCCGCTTGCTTAAAACCTAAAAAGAAGGCATGGTTATGGGCAAAGCTTTCGTAAAATGTGCCAACGCTTAAAACGAAAATCCATACAAATGCAAAGTACCTTAATAGCCGGCCGGTAATACTCATTTAGCTGCCAGTGTATTATTTTTTTGCCTGTTTAGCTTGTTGTTGATGAAGCTGATATTATATTTATCAATGGTGGTTAATGAATCGTCTACATTAGCGTTGCGGGTTGTATCGCCTTGTGAAAAACGGTATTCAAAAACATCATTCCACTTTTGGTTTTTAAATTTGTATTTATACGATGCATAGATCTCGTTTTTCATGTACTGCAGCAGGGATTGATTTACATGATCCATAGTTGTTTTTTTTGAGGATTTATATGGGCCTGTTATAATGGTGTAACAGCCCTGCAGGTATGAATCATCGAGTTTTATAAATTGGGTAGGGAAGAGCCTTTCGGATTTTAAATCAACCAGTTTGCCGTTCTTAACCTGCAGATAATGATAGGATGGACCTTCTTCCAGGGTCTCTTCTTCGTTTAATAAAGGCTGATAAAAGTAAGATGTTGATTTAAACTCGAATAGCGAATCATTAATTGCCCTTGTAAAGTTTTCCATGCAAGCACCGGAAAGTGAACCGAACCCTTCGCCTTCGCCTAAATCTACAGCGGTATTAAATCCCAGGATCTGGTTATGCTTCTTATCAACCACGAGTAGATTTTTGCTGGTATAAAGACCACCTCTGCCGCCCAGGTAATCATTAACAATGGTGTAGTAGGCACTTTGAAACCAATTGACATCACCATCGTTTTTATCACCATCAAAGGCAACGGCTATGGAGCGGCTGCCTTCACCGCCATCCTCGTCTTCATTACTAAATATTTTCCTCAGCGGATTTGGGAAATCAATAAATTTAGGCATTATCCCCAGGCCGGTGAGATATGATGGCGGGATAATAAGCGAAGTGCCTTGTGTTCGAGAATTATATTCCATCACGTTTTTTGAGCTTTCTTCAGTTAGCGTGTAGGATTGGCCAAGGGTCTTAATCTGCGAAACAATATCGGCTATCTTAAAGTCAACTATTTTTTCTGATAGTGTGGTGTCTGCCTTAAGGTAAAAGAAATTCTCTCCATTTTTTACAACGGCCAAATTATCTCCTGCTTTTAATGGATAGATCTGGTCATAATCAACTGGTACTACCAGTTTACCGTCGAGGTTATAAAGTCCTCTTTTATCGGCTTTTTCAACCTCAATAAGCCCTTCAATGGTTCCGTTGATGTTATGTATCAGGTCGTACTCCGCCGGAATGATTTCCTTCAGCTCTTGATTTACAAGTCCTATTTTAAAATCATCGTGGTTAATTTTACGGTCGTCCTGGTAGTAGAAGTTTTCGGGTAGTTTGCCTTTTACTACATAGTAATATGTTTTGTTGTTTATATGATCAAACCATACTACGCTATCATAGCGTGCTTTTAATTGTTCGGCAGTTTTAAAAGCGGCAAGGGTAATTGGGCTATAAATATCTTTTTCGGGGATGGTTTTGTTAACTACTTTATTTTGGTAGGCAATATAATCTTTAACAAAGTCGGTAGCGTTTACCTGGGTTATTTTATATTGTTTGTTATCTATTTTATGAATAGTGAATAACAGGGATGATTTTTCTGTTGGCAGGTTGTCATGGTTAAAGCTTGTAACTACCAAAGCTGTTGCAAACTCGGGGTTTACAACTGTAATAAGGGCGTCTTCGGTATTTAAGCTTACTTTAAAAATAGGTTTTGCTTTACCACCGGTATTGGTTTTATTGGTAAGCACACTTAACAGAACTTTTACAAGCTTACTTTTTTGCTTGTCTTCAAAGTACAAACTTGCCGAGTCAATATTGCCTGCTTTAATCTGGGCGTTAAAAGCATTTAAAAATTGCGTGATCTCTCCCTTTTTTGGTGATACTAAATTTTTGCTCCGGATAAAGAGGAATCCGCAGGCAGCTATAACAATAACTGCTATAACAACAATAACGACAGGTTTGGTTTTCATGATACCAATATAGATATATTAATGAACCGCAAAAAAACATTTATAAAATTGCCTGTTTTTTGTAAATAGCTAAAATAGATGATGTTTAATATGTATATCAATAAAATCTATATCGTATAGATTTTTAGTATGAAACGCTGACTTATAAATCAGTATATTTGCATATCTAATAAAAAAAGAACAAATATGTTAACGATAGGACAAAAATTCCCTCAATTTTCTAAAACTGCTGTAACAAGTCTTGAAAAAGGAAAAGAGTTTGAAACACTTACTTCTGAGTATCTTGTAAATGATGATAACGTTTGGACAGTAATGTTCTGGTGGCCAAAGGATTTTACTTTTGTTTGCCCAACTGAGATTGCTGAGTTCAACAAAAACTATGGCGAGTTCCGCGACCGTGAAACCCGTTTAATTGGCGCTTCTACAGATTCTGAATTTGTTCATGCTGCCTGGAGACGCGATCATGATGATTTGCGCGATCTTAAATTCCCAATGTTAGCTGATACTTCAAAATCATTAGCCGAAGACCTTGGTATTTTGGAGCCAACAGAAAAAATTGCTTACCGTGCAACTTTTATTATCGATCCTACAGGTATCATCCGCTGGGTATCAGTTAACGACCTGAGCGTAGGCCGTAACGTTAAAGAAGTTTTACGTGTACTTGATGGTTTACAAACTGACGAGCTTTGCCCATGTAACTGGGAAAAAGGCCAGGAAACCCTTACCGTTTAATTACCCCTATTAATATATATCCTCGTACAATTAATCATTGTGCGGGGATTTCTTTTTAAGCTGTGTATAAGCTGAAAGAAGAAGGCATAGGGCCGAAAGCCTAAATGCTGTTTAAAAAGACACAGGTCTTATTTGCCTTTGTGTTTTTGCAAAATTCGGAATGATGAAATGACGTTTTAAAGTTTTTTACAAAAACGTCAGGAAATAGATTTAGACAGCTGTTAAAAGGCTGCCTAAATGGTTTAAACGAATTACAACAATCAAATTCCGCTAAAAGCTTTAAGCTATCGGCTTTTTGCTTTGAGCTCAAATTAAATATAATGACCGAAAGTACCGAAGTAATCGAGGAAATACTGGAAAGTATTGGATTAGATAAAGATTATCGTACCAACAGCCTTACGCTGCTGGAAAAAGGTGAGTCACGCTACCTGCGCGACCTGAAACTTAATTTTACAAGTATTCTTACCTCTGCGCAGCTAAGTGCTAAGGAGTGTGCTCTATTAGGCTTAAGCATCGCTGTAAATAACAACAACGCGCCGCTAACTGCCTATTTTACTAAATACGCAGAAACACAGGAAGCAACCGCTGCCGAAATTGCTGAAGCTGTTGGCTGTGCATCTCTGTTGGCATGCAATAATGTGTTTTACAGGTTCAGGCATTTTACTCAAAAGGAAAAATACACCCAGATTCCTGCCCGCATTCGTATGCAGTTGATGATGAAACCTGTAACAGGTAAAGAATTTTTTGAGTTGATGAGCCTTGCAGTATCAGCCGTTAACGGTTGCGAAATGTGCGTAAATTCTCACGAAGATTCATTGATAAAATTGGCTACTACCGAGGAGCGTATTTTTGATGCCATACGTATTGCATCATTGGTAACAGCTACCGGGAAAGTTATTTTTTAAGGCTTTAATTATTAATTTCAACAGAAAAGGCATGAGATTTAAAAATTTCATGCCTTTTTCATAAATAACAGTTTATTACTGAATTTAATTTGTGTTTGTTAATTAAAAACTTCTAAATTTATGCCTAAGATTAAACAAACCTCGATTACACTAATTTTTCATTAAATCAATTGTACCTCGGGGCGAGTTATTAAATTTTAATTGTTAATTTTTTTTGGGGAAAGCCGTTCCAGGTAATAGTGGAACGGCTTTTATCGTTTTAATGTGCGTCCACAGGGATTTTAACGTTTGATTTTTTGAACGGCTGCAGGTAAAGCAATGGTATTGAAAACAGCATCACTAAACCCGAGATCCAGTAAGCATCATCATAGGTTAATAACAGCACCTGTTTGGTTAGTGCGCCCTCAATAGCACCATAAGCCATACGGGTTGCATCCATTAGGGAATGCCCTTTTGCCATAAACCCATGCAGTGCAGCGTTGTAGCGTTCAACAAAAGCCGGGTTGGTTGCCGTAATGTTTGTTAACAGATTTTGGCGGTGTACCCCCTGGCGTATGTGGATAACGGTAGTTAATGTTGCTATACCAAATGAACCACCCAATTGGCGCATCATGTTGTTTAATCCTGTACCCTGCCCAACTTCGGGCCCTTTAAGGTCGGCAATGGCAAGTGTAGTTAATGGTACAAATAACAAGGCCATACCAATACCGCGTATCACCAGCGGAATAAAGAAGTTTCCTGTACCCATAGCCAGTGTTGAATTACTGAGCATCGTAGTAAATACAAAGAACAGGAACATACCCGCGGTTGCCATAAACTGCGCCGGAATACCTTTATTGAGCATTTTGCCTATAAATGGCATCATTACTATGGTACATAACCCGCCGGGGAACAGTATCTCGCCCGTTTGCTGTGCCGTAAAGCCAAGCAAATTCTGGCAAAATATGGGGAATACGAACACCGATCCATACAACCCGAAACCGAGAATAAAGGAGGTGAACATCCCCACAGCAAAACTGCGGTGCCTTAATATGCTGAAATTTACAATAGGGAAGTCGATGCTCATTTCGCGCCATATAAAAAGGATCAATCCTAATACGGCGGTAATAGTTAATACAGTTATATAGGGCGTGGCAAACCAATCTTCCGATTCACCTTTCTCCAATATAGTTTGTAAGCTACCTACAGCTATTGCTAACAAGCCAATACCCCACCAGTCAACAGGTTTACCTTTTTCATCCTTGGGTGTTTCGCGCACAAAGGTGTAAGCAAAAAACGCTGCAAGGGCACCTACCGGAATGTTTACATAAAATATCCATCTCCATGAGGAGTGGTCGGTAATATAACCACCTATGGTTGGGCCAACAGTTGGGCCTACTACCGCACCTAAACCAAATAATGCTGTAGCTGTACCAATTTGCTCACGTGGCCAGGTTTCTATCAAAATAGCCTGCGAGGTTGATATTAAACCACCACCGGCAATACCCTGCAATATCCTGAACATTACCAGCTCATTTAAGTTGGTTGCATTACCGCATAAAAACGAGGCAATGGTAAACACTATAATGGAGGTAATGAAGTAATTTTTACGCCCGAAACGGCTCCCCAGCCAACCTGACATCGGGAGTACAATTACGTTTGCAACAGCGTACCCGGTAATTACCCAGGCAATATCTTCCAGGGTGGCACCAAGGTTACCCTGTATATCGGGCAGGGATACATTCACAATTGTGGTATCAATAAGCTCCAGTAACGAAGCTATGATAACCGTAATGGTGATGATCCATTTTTTAAAGCCTGTTTCAGCCATTTTATTTATCCTTTAATTACAGAAACCTTTACGCTCATACCCGGACGTAATTTATCCATGGTAGCTTTATCGGCAGTTATTTTAATTTTAACAGGTACACGTTGTACTACTTTTACAAAGTTACCGGTTGCATTATCTGGTGGCAGCAAAGAGAACTTAGCGCCTGTAGCAGGGCTAAAGTTGTATACCTGGCCTTCCAGTTTCATATCTGGGTAAGCGTCAACTTCCACTTCAACCTTCTGCCCGTTTTTCATATCGTTAAGCTGGGTTTCTTTAAAGTTGGCAGTAATGTACAAGCTGTTATCATTTACTATGCTGAACAATGTTTGCCCTGCCTGTACCAGCTGGCCCAACTGAACGCTCTTTTTGGCAGCTAAGCCGCTTGATGGCGCCTTAATAGTAGTGTAGCTTAATTGCAGTTTGGCATAATCAATATCAACCTGCTTTTGGCTTACGCCAGTGTTGGTAACCTTTAACTGGCTGCGTGTAGTGCCAATTTGCTCAACCGCTGCTTTGTACTGATCCTGTGAGGCCCTAAGGTTAGCCTTCGCTACATCAAGATCGGCTTTGGCCTGATCAAATTGCTGCTGGGTTACTGATCCATCCTTGATCAGGTCGGCATAACGTGCATAATCTTTTTGAACTTTATCTAAACGGGCAGCATTTGATTCAACCTGCGCCCTGGCGCTTGATGAGTTTGCCTGTGTAGCATAAATTTGTGATTGGTTAACGTTAATGCCTGCGCTTGCACCCACTTGTGCTGCCTGTGCCTGCTCTAATTTAACCTTGTAATCGCGGTCGTCAATCTTAACTAAAGTTTGCCCAACGGTTACGTGTACGTTATCCTCAAAATAAATAGAGTCAACATAGCCGCCAACGCGGGCAACTACCGGGCTTATATCGCCGTCAATCTGGGCATCATCAGTATCGATGTGTTTGCCAAAGTATAAGTATTCTTTGATACCGAAAATGATACCACCAATAAGTAATACGCCTAATATAATAGGGATAACTTTATTTGGTTTCTTTTTTGGTTCCTGTTCCTGTGTTTCTTGTGCCTGTGCCATTGTATTATGTGGTTTAGTATTATTTGTTGTTGATTCTTCCTGTTGATTTTAATAAAGTATAGTAAGCAAGACCTGCGTCGGCCTTAGCCAGCTCCAGATTTATCTGTGCCTGGTAAAGCAATGTTTCTGCATCGGCCCTATCTGTGGCTGAAGCTATGTTGCTTTTATATTTTGATTCGAGGATCTTGTTGTTCTCGCCTGCCTGCTCAATAGATGTTTGTAAAAGCTTAATCTTTTCCAAATCCATGGTCCAGTTCTGGTAGTTTTGGTTCACTTCGTCCTTAATGCGGTCAACAGTGATGCTTTTATTGATAACTACCTGCTCGCGCTCAATGCGGGCTCCGGTAACTTTGTTTTTATTGGTCCATATGTTGCCAAAATTCCATGACAGGGTTAAACCTACCGTTAGTGGAGTAATGTACTGACCGCTTTTAGGAAGTGGATTGGCGTTTAAATCAACATAATAAGCGCTTCCGGATGCCGCTAAAGTGGGCAAAGTATTGGCTTTTATGTTTTTGATGCTGGTTTCAGCAACCTTGGTACGCAAATCAGCTTGTTGCAATTCTGCACGGCTTGCGTAAGCGGTATCTAAATAATTGCTCAATGAGGCTACCGGCCTGTCGGCTTCAACTATCTGGTTAATGTTTAGTTGCGTGCCTTCTGGTAAGCCCAGTAACACATTCAGGTTATAGTTAATGATCCTGCGGTTGGTTTCAAGGTCGATGCCGTTTAGCTCAACATTTGAGCGTTGCAGTTGAAAACGCAATACATCATTCTTGGTAACCAAACCCTGTTCAAAAAACCTTTGCGATTGTTTGATCTGTGCATCAATAGTTGATAAATTTTGTACTACTACCTTTTTGCTCTGTAAAACCTTATACAGGTTATAATAAGAAGAGATAATGTCATAAGTGATCTGGTCCTTATCATTGGTTACATCCAAACGGGCAACCTGTGTAAGCAATTCAGTTGATTGCTGGGCGTATTTATATTTACCGCCTGCATAAATCACCTGGCTTAATGATAGTATGCCTAAATAGGCGTTGGCGCGGTCGGGTAAATTAAAGTTGCTTTCTCCAAGCGATAGTTTGTTGGCTGGTATTTCGGCATGGTTGTATCCGTAGCTTACTTTACCGGTTGGCAGCGCCGCATCTTTTGCCTGTTTGTATTGTGATACAGCCTGGTCAATTTTTGATTGCGAAAGCTTCAGCACTTTACTGTTATCAAGGCCCAGCTTAATGGCCTCATCTAAAGTGATTGTGCGGTCCTGGGCCGTTGCTGTTCCTGCGAATAGCAAACCAGATACTGCAAGGGCAGTACCATACCTCAAAAACACGCGGGCTGTGTTTTTCAACAGTTTAAGGTGGTCGGTTTTATTATTTTGAGTTGTCATTTTCATTAACTAAATAAGCTTTTAAAAGTCTTTTCATGTATGTTTTAATCCTGGGCTTCAGTTCTTCTTCCATAAATTTTTCATCACGAATATCATGGCCTATTATTAAGGAGGATAGCTGCGGCGTATTAATTATATAATTTTTGGTACCGAAGATGGTAGCTATCACCATGGGAACATCAATGTCTTTGTAGAAACTACCGTTGTTGAGGCCTTCTTCAATGATCTTCCTGATCTCAACAATGTTCACCATCAGTATTTCAGTGATCTTATCGGTAAGGTCCCAGCGCTTGTTCATCGATATTTCCCTGTTAATCAGTTTTTGAAAGCAGTTATTTACGATGATACGCTCCACATAATTATCGATGCATTTGTCAAGCTTGCACCATGCAGTCATGCTGTCGTCATTCCCGATGTTTTGAAGCAGTGTACGGAATGACGAGATCTTACGCTCAAAAATTGCCAGGAAGAGTCCTTCCTTTGAACCGAAATAATAATTGAGCATAGCCATATTAACACCGGCCTCACCAGAAATTGTACGGGTAGAGGCACCATCAAAACCGAAGTCAGCAAACACGCGTTCTGCTACGTCGAGGATGTGGTCTTTTTTGTCTATTTTATCTTTGTCCATTGTTTTAACGGCACAAAATTAATCAAACGATTGATTAATCAAAGACTTCGAACACCAAAAGTTAATCGTTTGATTAATGATTACTATTGAATGACAAAATTGTTTTTATCTGCTTTGATTTTTTTGAAATTGGCAATTATGTGTTTAAACAGTTATGTTATTGGCAATTGGGATGAGCGAAAATTCCGATATAAAAAGCTTAACCGGTGTCATGTTAGATAAGGGGCTACAGCAGCAGGGAAATCGTTTTTAAAATTAAAATCATTTCTGGCGCGAGTATGCAGCCGAGGCCGGAGAGGTGGCGTACTCGTGACTTTTTAGTTTATTCTAATTGATCCGATAGGGCAAAGTTGCAGAACAGTGAAAAGTCACGAGTACTCTGCCCGCATTCCCACCGCTGCATACTCGCGCCAGAAAATGTAACATTCAGGTTAAAACGATAAGACACATGCTGAAACCATGCTTTGCATCATGTCTCTGTTATATTCTTGATACATCAAATTGTAAATAGGTATCTTTCAATATATTTGTTTCCATGAAGCGTACCAACCTCGTTATTGCCTTATTATTTTTATATAACTGTGTAATTGCCCAAACCTCGCCGCCTACGGATATGGGTACCATTCAACAAAATTTTAAAAAGCTTAATACGCTGGGCAGCGTATTATACCTGGCGGCCCATCCCGATGATGAAAATACCCGCCTGCTGGCTTACCTGGCACAGGAAAAACATTACCGTACAGGTTACCTGTCTATTACCCGTGGCGATGGCGGGCAAAACTTAATAGGTAATGAGCAAAGCGAGCTTTTAGGGCTAATACGCACGCAGGAGCTTTTGGCAGCCCGCAAGGTTGACGGCGCCGAGCAGTTTTTTACCCGGGCCAACGATTTTGGTTTTTCAAAAGGACCCGAAGAAACCCTGAAGATATGGGATAAGGAAAAGGTTTTGGGTGATGTGGTTTGGGTGATCCGCAAGTTTCGCCCGGATGTGATCATTTGCCGGTTTCCAACAACAGGAGAAGGCGGTCATGGGCACCATACCTCTTCGGCTATATTGGCCAAAGAAGCATTTACAGCCGCTGCCGATCCAAGCCGTTATCCCGAGCAGTTAAAATATGTAAAGCCATGGCAGGTTAAACGCCTTTTGTGGAATACTTTCAACTTTGGCAACACCAATACTACCGCGCCTGATCAGTTTAAGATTGATGTTGGCGTATATAACCCAACCATTGGCAAAAGTTATGGCGAAATAGCTGCCGAAAGCCGCAGCAACCATAAAACACAGGGATTTGGCTCGGCTAAACAGCGTGGCGAATCATTTGAGTTTTTCAAGACTATTTTAGGCGATGCCCCGCAAACCGACCTGATGGATGGCGTAGAAACGTCCTGGAAACGTGTTAAGGATGGCGAGAGTATTGGCGAATCTATCAAGGTGATCAGGAGGAATTTTGATGCCGAGGCTCCAGAAAAATCAGTACCTGCATTGGTAGCGTTACTGAGTAGAGTTGAAAAGGTATCTGACGTTTACTGGAGAGCGCAAAAAACAAAAGAGCTGAGCAATTTGATAGCTGCCTGTGCGGGTTTATGGTTTGAGGCTTACGCCAGCGCTCCTACGGTTGCAATTCACGATACAATTAACTTTACTGCGCAAGTGGTGAACAGGTATAACGATAAGGTGAAGATTAATACGATAGGTGCAGGATACAATACTTTAAATTTAAATTCCAAAGAAGTACCGGCTAATCAGCTGCAAGTATTTAGCGGATCAACTATAGCCGATAAAATTACCCAGCCATACTGGTTAGAAACTCCGCATAAAACGGGCACATACAACATTCCGGATACAGTGGCCGGTAATCCGGAAAATCCAAATCTTACAATAGTGAACTTTCAGTTCATTATTGAGGGCAAGCCCGTAAATTTTGAACGCCGTTTATTATACAAATATGTTGATCCCGTTAGGGGCGAGGTTTATCAGCCGCTGGTTATTACTCCGCCAGTTACGGTTAATATGACCAACCATGTATTTATATCCTACGGACCATCATCTCAAAGCCTGCAGGTAAAGCTCAAGAGTTTTAAAAATGTACATACAGGAAGCATCCAGTTAAAATTACCTAAAGGATGGAAGGCTAACCCGGCCATCATTAATTTTAAGGATAAAAATAAAGGTGAGGAATGGACGGAGCAATTTACCATAACACCAACCCGCGAGGCGCAAAACGGACTTGCTGTAACAGGTGTTGCAGTTGATGTTGATTCGCGTTTATATGAGTATGAAATAAAGGAGATAAAATACGAGCACGTGCCAACTATCACCTTATTCCCGCCGGCGGAAGCCAAGCTGGTGAGCCTCGACCTGAAAACTGCGGGAAAAAAATTAGGCTACATTGCCGGCGCCGGCGATCAAATGCCCGAAGCTTTACACCAGGTAGGTTATGATGTGCATATTCTATCAGAAAACGAACTCATGAACAGCGATCTATCAGTGTATGATGCTATCATTACCGGTGTGCGTGCCTATAACGTGAATGAACGCCTGGCTTTTGAACAACCCAAATTGATGGAGTATGTTAAAAACGGCGGTAATCTGGTAGTTCAGTATAATAACAATTCTGGCTTAGTTACAAAGCAAATCGGTCCGTACCCATTTACCGTTGTAAACCGCAGGGTTACCGATGAGGATGCTGTAGTTACTGTTTTAGATCAGCAAAACCCGGTACTCAATTATCCTAACAAAATAACACAGGATGATTTTAAAGATTGGATACAGGAACGCGGACTATATTTTGTAACCGACATAGACCCTAAATACCAAACCATTTTCCAGATGAACGATAAAGGCGAATCTCCCCTGAATGGTTCATTAATAGTTGGCGACTATGGCAAGGGCAGGTTTGTATACACCTCGCTGGCTTTCTTTAGAGAATTGCCTGCCGGTGTACCTGGTGCTTACCGCTTGTTTGTGAATTTATTGAGTAAACCAAAAAATTGATTAGTCAATCTCAATTTCCCACTTCTTAGAGGCTGTCTAAAAAATGATTTATTAAATGTTTTTAGGCTGGTAATGAAGCTCATACCCCGCGTCATTGCGAGGCACGAAGCAATCTCTTTGCTGTACAGAGCGACTATGCAAGTCCGACCTGCCAGTGTAGAGATTGCTTCGTTCCTACCCATGACGTATTGGATTTTGAGGCGTGTGGGTCTGTCAGTCTGAGCCTGTCGAAGACTCGCGCGTAGAGGCCTTTGCCCGCTATCCTTCGACAGGCTCAGGATGACAGCCATTTTTGTTACGTCATTTCCCCTTCAGAGGCCACCGAATTATCTGACCTTTACAGCAATGACGTGTCTTCAAAAAACTTTTTGTCATGCTTCCTGAACGGAGTGAAGGATCTGTTATACGCCATGCTTCTTCGCCCTGTAAAGTCTGCTAATAGATCCTTCACTCCGTTCAGGACGACAAATTTTCAAACGTCATTTGACTTTTAGTGTCCTCCGGATTTTATGCCTTACAGCAATGACGACCTGTTTTGTATTTTTATACAGCCTCTTATAAACGGCAATCGCGAACTTACAGGATAAACCTGCATAGTTCGCGATTGCCGTTTAATGTTATGAAATTATTACCTACAATATAAACTTGGTACTCAGGAAATTGGATTCGTTGCCGTTCACAATTTGGTTGAGGATCTGTTTATTGGTCTCGGTCATTTTTGTAGTAACCAGTGATCGGATAGAGAATGATCTTAAGGCATCATGTACAGACAAGGTACCTTCGGCACTATCCTTACGCCCGGTAAAAGGGAACACATCTGGTCCGCGCTGGCACTGGCTATTGATATTTACACGGCTTACAAGGTTCACAAATGGGTCTATCAGTGATGCAATTTCTTTAGCGTCGTTGCTAAAAATACTTACCTGCATACCATGCGGAGAGTCTATCTGGTAATCAATTGGCTCCTCTATAGATTCAAACGGAACCACCGGGATAACCGGGCCAAACTGCTCTTCGCGATATAGTTTCATTTTTTCGTTAACCGGGTACATAATAGCCGGGTAAAAGAATGAGGCCACAGTTTCGCCGCCATTTTCATTAACGATGCGTGCGCCATGGGCAATGGCATCTTCAACAATATCGGTCAGGAAAGCAGGCTTGTGCGGCTCGGGTAGTGGAGTAAGTTTTACATCTTTATCCCAGGGTAAACCAAATTTTAGTTTGGCAACGCCTTCGCTCAATAGTTTTAAAAATTCATCTGCAACTTCCTTTTGTACAAATATCATTTTAATGGCAGTACAGCGTTGCCCGTTGAATGACAGTGCGCCCAAAATACATTCGTTAACCGCTTGCTGCAAGTCGGCATGTTTGGTAACGATAGCAGCGTTTTTGGCATCAAGGCTCAAAACAGCGCGTAAACGGTTTATTTTAGGATGGCGTTTTTTCAAATCATTGGCCACTTTGCTTGAGCCAATAAAGGCCAGCACGTTAACCTTGCCAGATGCCATTAACCCCGGTGTAACAACCGCTCCACGGCCATAAATGGTGTTCACCACTCCCTTGGGGAATGATTCCTGGAAAGCTTTAAGCAATGGGTAGTGTAATAACGTACCATGCTTGGGTGGTTTAAATAATATGGTATTGCCCATGATCAAAGCGGGGATCAGGGTGGTAAAAGTTTCATTAAGTGGATAGTTGAACGGGCCCATACACAGCACCACGCCCAACGGCGAGCGGCGGATCTGGGCGACCAGTCCCTCGGCCATTTCAAAGCGGGAGGAATGGCGGTCGATATCTTTCAATGCATCTATAGTAGCATTAATGTATTCGATAGTACGATCAAACTCCTTTGCCGAGTCGCCGTATGATTTGCCTATTTCCCACATCAGTAAGTTGACAACCAGGGCGCGTTGCTCGCTCATTTTATAAATAAATTGCTCCATGCATTTAATGCGGTCGGCAATACTCATGGTGGGCCATTCGCCACGGCCGTTATCATAGGCGGCCAAAGCGGCATCTAATGATTCAAAGGCTTCTTTTTCTGTACAAACGGGGTAGGTTCCTATTAGTTTTCGGGTAAAGCCATCGCCATTTAAAAAGCCAACGGGCGAGTAAACTTCGCTTACTTCACCATGCCATGGCTTCATTTCGCCATTGCTTAAATATTCGCGCTGGTGTACTTCTGTTATCCGGAATTCGGGCGGGATTAGGTTTTCCTCTACAAATATTGAACTGAGCTGGTCTTTAAAACTCATATTTTTCAGGGGTTTGATTTTTATAAAGATAAAAAAAGCCTGCTTTAATAAGCAAGCTTTTTATGGCGATTATGAATTATTGACAATTTTGCAATTCAGGCGCTCTCTTTATATAATACCATGCCGGCGTGATAAAAAACACCGTCCTTAAAGTCGCCATCGGCAGTAAAACCAGAGTCATCCAGGTATTCAACATGTTTACCCAAAATGTTATAATAGCCAGTGTAGGCGCTTTTTTTATTTCCGCGGGCCTCGTTGTAGCGGCCGTTTGGTAAAAACTCATGGCGTATATAACCGTCTTTGGTTACCCAAACGCCTATATGCTCATTGTTTTTCATTGTTAAAAACCAGTTGATGTTGTTAGTTCTTTCCATGTTTCAAGGTCTTTTTGTACCGCTGCTATTTTTTGGTTGGCCAGCTGATAGGCATCGGCGCCTAAAAATAAATTGAGCGGTGGGTTAGGGTCGGCTACAATTTTTATCATAGCTTCTGCGGCTTTTTCCGGGTCACCGGCCTGTTGCTGATCTAAGGGCCCCTGGTGTAAGTTTACGGTATCGCGCACAGCCTGGTAGGCATCTATTTGATGCTTAGGCACTACCAGTGATCCCGGCGATAGGAAACTGGTGCGGAAATAGCCCGGCTGTACAATAGTTACTTTGATGCCGAAAGGCTCAACTTCGGCCGCAAGTGCTTCAGAAAAACCGTTGACGGCAAACTTTGTAGAGCTGTAGATGCCGCCGCCCGGGAAATTACCTGTAAAACCACCTATTGAGGAGATGTTTAAAAAATGACCGGATTTTTGTTCGCGCAGGTAAGGCAGCGCTTTGCGGATAACATTTAATGAGCCAAAAACGTTCACTTCAAAATTATCGCGGGCTTCTGCATCGGTTAGTTCTTCAAGTCCGCCCAGCAAACCGTAACCAGCATTGTTTACTACTACATCAATTTTACCAAAGGTACTGATGGTTTTTTCGATAGCCTCCTGTACACTTGCCTCGTTAGTGATGTTAACCGCCAGTGGCAAAAACTGATCGTTGTTAACACCAACCGCGTTTTCCAGGTCGCTTATGTTTCTTGATGTGGCAGCTACTTTATAACCTCCATTTAATAACCTTTTTACCAGGCTAAGCCCCAATCCTTTTGAAGCGCCAGTTATAAACCATACTTTTTGATTTTCCATTTTATATTTTTTTAGATGATTTCACCTTTTGAAGGTGATTTCACTGATTAATGTTGTTGTTGATTATCGTGTTTGTCCAAGCGGCCTTAGGACTACATCGTTTATGGTGACATTGCCGGGTTGACTTATCGCGTATATTACCGCGTCGGCAATGGCTTCCTCATCCATTTTGGGCATGTTTTTTAAATTTCCATACAAGGCCTTGATCTTAGGGCTGGTAATATCATGCCCTAACTCTGATTGCGTGGCTCCCGGGAAAATGGTAGTTACTTTAATGGTTTGAGCAACTTCTTCGCGCAGGGTTTCCATAATGGCCTTCACTGCAAATTTGGTTCCCGAATAAACGCCAATACCCGGCGATGTTTTTATACCACCTACTGATGACGTTGCCAGGATATGGCCTTGTCCCCTTTGCAGCATGTGTGGCAACACGGCATTAATACCATATAACACCCCTTTAATATTGATATCAATCATGCGGTCCCATTCATCTACCAATCCTTCTTCAAAAAAGGAGAGGGGCATGATGCCGGCATTGTTCCATAATACATCCACATGGCCAAACTTTTGAATGGCTTGCTTAATAAGGTTATCCAGGTCTGTACGTTTACTTACATCTGTTGTTACATAAATGGCGTTATCGCCCAATTCTGCAACCATCGTTTTCAACTGATCTTCCCGGCGGGCAGCCAATACTACTTTGGCGCCAAGGGTAACTAATTTACGGGCCGCTGCCGCGCCTATGCCACTGCTGGCACCGGTAATTACAATTACTTTATCTTTAATGCTTTCCATTTTTTTTGTTTTGATAGATGTTTATCATTAAAAATCGGTTGAACAGGTGAGGTCTTCCCATTGGTGAATCTCTTTGTATAATCCATCAAGCTTGGTTAAAGCCCGGTTAAAGGCATCGCCACCCAATAATAAATATAGCGGTGGGTTTTCTTCATAAACCATGTTGATGATGGAGGTTGCGGCCTTCTCGGGGTCGCCGGCCTGCTCGCCATTCATGCTCAGGTATTTACAGTGCGATAACCTTACATCTTCATAATCGGCAATAGGGTTCTGAGTAATAGCCAGTGAGCCGGGGGTAAGGAAGCTGGTACGGAACGCGCCGGGAGCAACCACTGTAACTTTAATGCCCAAAGCTTTAACATCCGCAGCCAACACTTCTGACAGGCCGATAACCGCATGCTTGGCTGCCGCATAAACCGCCCAGCCAGTGCCGCCGGTAATGCCTGCAATTGAAGCGATATTGATGATGTGGCCAAAACGCTGTTTGCGCAGGTAAGGCATTACAAACCTGATTACATTAAGAGTGGCAAATACATTTATATCAAAGGCCTGGCGGGTTTCCTGATCAGTAACCTCTTCAATAGCGCCGCCAATGCCATAGCCGGCATTATTAATTACTACATCTATCCGGCCAAATGTTTCATAGGTATGCTGCAGGGCCAGTGATACACTGCTCTCGTTGACAAGGTTAACCTGTAGGGGTAAAAAATTAGTACTGTTTGAGCCAACTGCTTCGGTTAACTCTTGCTGATTCCTGGAAGTGGCGGCAACAAGCTGACCAGCATCCAGTAATTGTTTTACTAAACTGAGCCCAAATCCTTTGGAAGCACCAGTGATAAACCATACTTTGTTGTTGTCCATGTTTTTGTTTGTTTTGATAAAACAAAGGTAACATGGCAACAAAGGCAAAGCATTACGCTAATCAAACCAATGGTTACAAAATTCAAACATTTCTGAATGAAGAGGGCGTAAGTTGGGTATTTTTTTTGAAAAAATTATTGAAATGGGTAGGTTCTTCAAAGCCCAGGCAGTAACCAATCTCAGATATATTCCAGTCTGTATGTCTTAGTAATGATTTGGCTTCGCTTAGCAGGCGTTCGGCAATATGATCAGTTGTGGTTTTGCCGGTAGTTTCGCGGATGGCCCTGTTAAGGTGGTTTACATGAACAGATAAACGCGTTGCAAAATCATTGGCAGATCGTAGAGCAAAGCGTTGCGACGGGGTTTCAATCGGAAACTGCCGCTCCAGTAATTCTGTAAAAACCGATGTGATCCTTGATTTGGCATCGGCATGTTTGTAAACATTTTCGGATGGCTGGGTTTTAAGGGCATAATAGCACAGTTCGGTAACGTAGTTACGTATCAGGTCATATTTAAAGTCATAGTCGGAGTTAATCTCCTCTGTCATCTTTAAAAATAAACCCCTTACATATTCGTTCTGCGCCTCATCTAAAGAATATACCGGCTTTGCGCCCAGGCCAAACATGGGCAATTCGCTTATACCACCCCTAAATCTTTCGGCAAAAAACGACTCGGTGAATATGCAAAAGAAACCCGACCGGTTATCACTCATATGCTCAAATGTATAAGGCACATGTGGGCTAAAGAACATGAGCGAAGTACCCGAAAGCGTGATGCTTTTATCGGCGTAATGAATAATGTTTTCACCATGCATCAGGCTGATCTTGTAAAAACTTCTGCGGCTATAAGTAACCGGTTTGGCGTTGGGGCCAATGCAATCTTCAATCCTGAAAACATTAAAATGCCCTATGTTTTGCTGCAGATTGTCTGGCAGCCAATCAAATTTTTGGCGATAAAAATCCTCAAGTGATTCAGTGTTCATATTCAAAATTACAAAATTCAAACCGCATGTCAAGCGGTAGTGTAGTTTTTACATAAAAATCGCACTGCTTTTCGGCCAATAATTACAAATTTTAAATAACTTATAGTCAAATTTTTATCGCTTTTGTGCAAGTTCGGGCCAATTGCATAAAAACTTTGTATGGAATATGCAAACTTAAAATTCTACTCACGGATCGAATCTGAGTGGGGCCTTCTGAATTTTACCAGGCACTTTTTGATGTAAGTAAAAATATCATAGTCGCTCATTTTTTTCACCTGTTCAATGGTAGGGCGGTATAGGTTATTAAAGTTGAACAGCGAATCGGCCTGCAGGTTGGTGAGTTGGGCTACCCTTTCGTCACTGAACCGGCTATCTATATACTTTGTCTGTTCATCCTTTAGCAGTATCCGGCAAACGTACTTACTGTTACCGTGGTTGGTTTATGGAAGTCTTTAAAATCTTTAATACATGAGGTATTGCCTAAAAGGAAGGCTAATCCTAAAATAAAAGTTATTTGAGTTTTCATGATATTGTGATTTAAATAAAAGATAACCTATTTAAATACAAACTTAAATAGGCACAGGAAAGGCTGAAATGACAGTCGTTACCAAATGCAGTGATCCTTGTTACTATTGAGAAAGCTGGATTGATTTCCCATTTCTGGGTAAGCATTCTTTTTTATTTGATAAGGGCGTTAGAATTTCCCTGACAGCAAGTGTCCGGGACGTACGTTGTCGCTTTTAAATAGGATAGTGGAGATTCAGCAATATCTTTACAGCGCAGTTTAGCCGTTCCATAAATTTGGAGGTCAATGAAATTAATTTTACAGTTTGATGGATTTGCCACCCGTTGCAGTTGGCTTCAGCCAACGGATATAAGCATCAACAGGTTTCGGCTTTAGCCGAATTTTCGCTATGCTTTAGCTTTTTTTCACTCAGCCCTACCGCGCAGCTGCTACCTCATTGGTAAGCTTCACAAAATCTTCCACGCTTAATCGCTCGGCCCTTAGGTCAAGCGTAGGGTTTTCCGTCATTTTTTCTTTGTTGATGAGGGATGATATGGCATTGCGCAGTGTTTTGCGGCGTTGGTTAAAACCGGCTTTAACTATCAGCCAAAATAGCTTTTCATCGCAGCCCAAGTCTGCCGCACTGTTGCGGGTAAGGCGGATCACGGCGGATAGCACTTTTGGCGGTGGATTAAAAACGCCTGCCTTTACAGTAAATAGATATTCCACTTTATAATATGCCTGCAAAAATACGCTCAGGATGCCGTACTCCTTACTGCCGGGCTTGGATGCGCAGCGTTCTGCTACTTCTTTCTGGAACATGCCAACCACCTCAATTACCTGCTGGCGGTTATCGAGCACTTTAAACAGTATCTGCGACGATATGTTATAGGGGAAATTGCCAATAATAGCCAGCGGACCATCAACTATGGTTTTAAAATCCATCTCCAGAAAATCGGCATTGAAAAGGCGCGCACCCAATTGCGGGTATCTCTTTTTCAGGTAATGGAATGATTCTGTGTCGATATCAATCATCGATACCTCATACTCCGGTTTCTGCAATAAAAAATCCGACAGGATGCCCATCCCCGGACCAACTTCAAGCACGTGCTTGTACCTGTCATCTGGTTTAAGGCTGTCAACAATTTTAGCTGCTATGTTTTTATCAGTAAGAAAGTGTTGCCCTAAATGTTTTTTTGCCCTTACCAACGTCATTATTAATCAAATATTTGAGCAAATTACGTCATATTTGTGCTTTAATCAGGAACAAATCTTTTATTTGTAGCTTGAAGGAGTATTAAGTAGTTAGTATCAAGTATCAAGACAGGGAGAAAAGGTGAGTGCAGATGGATGAATAGAGAGTGGTTAGATAAGGTAAAAACTCTGAAAATCTGTTGATCTGATGAATGGCAAATGTGAAAAATAAAGGACTTGTGAAAAATCCAGGTTCAGACAATTGCGTTAGGGATTGAAGTGGATACCGGCCCGCCAGCTGGCGGATACCGGCCTTGAGCAGTATGAACGTAAAGCCCGCCCGCAGAGAACGCCCCGGAAAGACTGAACAATCAAGGGGGTTTTTGGATTAAACAATAAGGAAATAAGAAAAAAATAAGCCTGAACGTAATTTTAGGTAAACCAATATAAATTAATCACGGTTATCATTAGTGAAATCACCCAGAATAAAATCGGTGAAATCCCTCAATAACCGGTGAAATCATAAATAAAAAAATGAGCGATAAAATAAAAGTAGGTATCAGTATAGGTGATGTGAATGGTATAGGTTTAGAGATTATTATAAAAACCCTGGCCGATAGTAAAATTTATGATTATTGTACACCCATTGTTTATGGCCATACCAAAGTGGCGTCATTCCATCGCCGCGCTACCAGTGTGAGCGAACTTAATTTTCATGTTATAAATGATCCGTCGCAGGTTCAGCATAAAAAACCCAACATGATCAATTGCTGGGAAGAGGATGTAAAGATTGAACCCGGCGTAGTATCAGAAGCGGGTGGCAAGTATGCTTTTAAATCATTGGAGCGCGCAGTTTATGATTTAAAAGAAGGTTATATTGATGCCCTGGTTACGGCGCCTATCAATAAAGATAATATCCAGAGCGATCAGTTTAATTTTCCGGGTCATACAGAATATTTGCAGGAACGCGATGGCGCTGCAGAATCATTGATGTTTTTGGTGAGCGATACCTTGCGTGTTGGCGTGGTTACCGGTCATATTCCTATCTCAAAGGTATCGGAAAGCATTACCGGCGATAAAATTGTGGCTAAGCTTAAGTTAATGAATCACAGCCTTCAAAATGATTTCTGGATTCGCAAACCTAAGATTGCTGTACTGGGGCTAAACCCGCATGCCAGCGATAATGGCCTTATTGGTAATGAAGAAAAAGATACCATTATACCGGCTATTGAAGAAGCCCGCAATAATGATATACTGGCCTTTGGTCCATACTCTGCCGATGGCTTTTTTGCCAACGGAACTTATTTGCAGTTTGATGCTGTACTGGCTATGTATCATGACCAGGGCCTGATACCTTTTAAACAAATTGCGTTTGAAACCGGTGTTAACTTTACTGCAGGATTAAACTTTGTACGCACGTCACCAGATCATGGAACCGCGTATGATATTGCAGGCAAAAATATGGCATCAGAGATCTCTTTTCGCGAGGCATTATTTACGGCTATACATATTGTAAAACACCGCAAAGAAACGCTGGAGCTGAACGAAAACCCACTTGTATTTACCAAGCTAAGCCGCGACAGAGACTAAAAAATGGTCAGGTAACTATAATGTTTCAATTTAATTGCCGTTAAGTTAAAACATTTGCTTTGTTAATGCACTTACTCCCATAATGAATAATTTCACGGACAGGATACGATCTATTGATGCCCTTCGTGCTGTTACCATGTTGCTCATGATATTTGTGAATGACCTTGATGGCATCCCGGGCACACCACAATGGCTTAAACATGTTGCAGAAAACGCCGACGGGTTGGGACTTGCCGATACAATTTTTCCTGCGTTTTTATTTATTGTAGGCTTATCTATTCCTTTCGCGTTTCAAAACAGGTTAAAAAGTGGCAACTATAAAATACTATCCCGTATAGCAAGCCGCTCATTTGCGCTGGTATTTATAGGTTTTTTTCATGCCAACATGGAAACCTATAATGAACATACCACCATACTGCCCAAACCTGTATGGGAAAGCCTGGTAACTTTCAGCTTCTTTTTTATTTTTTTAGATTACGGTAAAGAAACCAGCAATCTTAAGCGTTACCTGCTCCAGGGCGTAGGTGTGGTGTTACTGATAACCATGTCTGTACTCTACAAAACCAGCGACCCCGGGCATACCTGGCTGCACTTTACATGGTGGGGTATATTGGGGCTTATTGGCTGGGCTTACCTTTTGTGTGCACTAATTTATTACTATTCTGGCGGGCATTTATGGATCCAGGCTGCCGCATGGATCTTCTTCATGTTTTTTAACATGGATGTTCATTTTGGTTTCCTTAACTTTTTGGCACCGGTGCAAAAATATGTATGGATAGCAGGCAATGGCGCCATGCAGGCCTTTACCATGGCGGGGGTGTTTGTTTCTGTGCTGTATATGCGTCTTAAGGCCAATAACGAGCTTAAGATGTTGGGGACGGCACTTTTCCTCATGGCCATTATACTGTTCAATATGGGCTTTATTGTGCGCTATTTTAGCGGTGGTATTTCCAAAGCGCGGGATACCCCTTCCTGGGTACTGATATGTACCGGGATAAGCCTCATTGTATACGCCATATTTATTTATGTGGTTGATTTTAAGCATAAGTATAAATGGTTCAAGATTATTGAACCCGCGGGTACAAATACTTTTACCTGCTATATAGTGCCGTTTTTGTTTTACCCTATGTATGAAATGAGCAACATAGGCTATCCCGAGTACCTGAGCGAGGGCACAGGGGGGCTTATTAAATGCATTGTGTTTGCATTTGCAATGGTTTGGTTAACGGGGCTGCTGGATAAGATAAATATCAGGCTGAAGATATAGATTTTTAGATGGCAAAAGGGAAAAGGTTAAAGGTTTTAGCTTTTCGATTTCGTCTTCACGGGTGCTGCATACCCTATTTTTTTATTTTACGGCTATGTAGTTAATGCGCTATCTCCAAAAGATGAGCATTATCTACGGGACGAGTCCGAGAGTAATGTTTTGGGAGTTGATTTTGCGGGGATATGCTTTTGTGGGTTGATAACTTTTGTTTTTTATCTGATTGTGGCTTTTCTAAGGGCTTGTCATTATGCTTGTTGAAAAACTCATATCCAGCAATTAAACCACCTAATATAGTTGCTATAGAAGCTGATACTTTTATGAAATTTAGAATTTTGTCGAGCCAAATGGGATTTAAAGCTTTTGGGTTTTTCTTATAAAAATCCCACCCTTTTTTACTCAATGTAATTTCAACTTTGATAAGAGATAAATAATTCCAATTGCTATCGTATCGGGTATTTAAAGGAGTTTAGTTAACAAAACTATTAATGGGTCCATTTTTTTCATTAACTCAAAATATTTGTCTATATCTTGATTGACCTCATACCATACTGAATTATCACTGTCTGCGAAGTACAGTTTGATTAAATCAGATACATCGGTTTTTTTCATCCAATCCACCGCCTTTTAGTATCTTTTTCATGTTCACGGTATAACTACTGTAGTTCCCTTACCGGCGGGATAACTAAAGTTTCCCGCATTTATACCAAGTATTTCGCTTTTGTAATAAAAAGTTATTATACCGGTACCATTATTAGCCACATCAGCTACCACGTTGGAATTTATAAATATGCTACACTTTTGCCCTTTAGACACATCTTTAGTATAATATGATTTGTTGCCGTACAGATTACTAATTTTCATTAGCGTATCAGTTGGTCTGTTATAATCAGTAACAAATATTGTTATAGAAGTTTTGGCAGTAAGGTTACTTACAGCTAATTGCAATCCGTTGGCATTTGCAATACTGTAATCAATTTTAGCAGGTGGATCAATGGTTTGAGTGGGCGGAGTACTATCAGATTTTTTGCAGCCGGAAAAGGCCATTAGGCATAGGAATGCCAACGAGGTTAGGTTTTTTTTCATTGTATCGTATTTCGAATTAATAAGGTATGGCGCAACTATGGCATTATTAGCTCCCATGCGTAATTTGGGTAGCAATATTGATTAGCATAATTTGTTTACGTCGCTTAATTTAATTCATAATCAAATTAAGCGACGTAAATATAGTCTACACATAGTCAACTTTCACAAAAATCTCAACTTTACTAAGATGAAACGCCGCGACGAAATTAATCATCGAGGATTTCGGGTTGGATGTACCCGCAAGTAAAAAACTATTTAACAGGTAATTAATATCTGATATTCGATTTGGAAGAAAAAAATATTTTATATCGCGGAAATGGCAATTAAATTAAAAGGCCTAAATTACATTGGTAATTTATACATCAAATGAACCTGATCGCCAAAAACAAAATAGTCGATTATATTAGGCAGCATCCCGAAGCCCAAACCGCTTTTTTAATATGTCTCAAGGAACACCCTTGCTATCTGAAGTATCCCCGTTGTTTGAATGTCTCCGACTTCGAACAGCGGGGGCTTATATAACTTATAAAAAAGAAAGTCATTCCGAACTTTTTTCGGGACCCCACAGGACAGGCAACCTGCATGAAGTACACTTAGCAGATGAGATGCCGATCCGTCAGCCGACGGACCGGCATCTCATCTGCTTTTTAACTTTGATACTCCCTCAGACTGATGGGAAAGCCGCTATAAATTTTAAACGCGATTTCCCTGCAGTTTCATTGTTTTGCCCCGCTTTTGCCAAACCTTTTGTAATGTGCTGTACTTTCGTTGGTAACCAAATGAATATAATTTATTGAGCAAAATACTATTGTTAGCTTTTACCCGGAGCCCGGTAACTGACAGTTTTTTTAGATGCTGCGTCAATATCGGCTGCTGTAAGTAATACAGTGGTCGAAATCCTAACAAGACCTGAACCATTAACTGCTAGCCCAACAGCCACTGCAGAAATATCATCAGGGAGTTCTACAATAACGTACACATCTTCCTCCCCAAAGGCAAAATAAAAGGACTCCACTTTACCTCCCATTCCTTCCAGCATTTTTTCAATGGCAGTTCTGCGTCCCGACCCGCCCTCTTGAATTAACCCCTTTGCTCCATCGGAGTTATAAGTTCCTTTAATCAAATACTTTTTCATGATTGTTATGTTTGAATTACCCTACTCTTATGGCTTTTCGGAAGCGCCCCGTTTTTAAAATGGTCTCTGGTCTCCATTTGTGTTGAGAAACAATGTTCGTTTAGAGAATGCTTGCAGTATAGCACATAACGTTCGGGGCTTACGAATGTGGGGGAAATAGAAATCCGTCGGCCCCGCTAACTAAAGTTAAAATTATAAATAAAAGTTGATGATATTCATAGTTAAATTAATAACATTCAGTATGTTATGTATGTAGATTGAAAAATAAAAGTTGAAACACGGCTTCCGGTCGCCGCAAATAAAATAGTTAATGGCAAGGGGCGCTGGCAATTAAATTAAAAGACCTAAATTACATGGTATAATTTTTACATCACATGAATCTTATCGCCAAAAACAAAATAGCCGATTATATTCGGCAGCATCCCGAAGCTCAAACCGCTTTTTTAATATGGCTCAAGGAACACCCCGATAGTGAGGCCAAAGGCATAGTTGATATGCTTGGAAGACCGCACATGGAGCAGCTGTTCACTGTTATGGCTGGGGTAGGCCACGGCGATTACCAGGTAGAATGCCGTACCAACTATCCGCTTAAAACTACATATATTGTATGGGCAGGTTCAATTAAAGAGCTAAAAGCCCGCGAGCAGGCGCAAATTGATCAAATTCGGGCCGAAAACCCTGGTTTGCAAAGTGTGGTAAGTGTTAAAATAACAGAGGTGATGCTTATTCCCCCGCCTCCAGTTTCTTTCAATGAAATATCGTCAGGTAAAACTGTTCAGCAAGCAATAGCCCGGCCGATTAAGCAGTCGGAATCCCCTATCCAACCGCCTTATATTGAAAGTGATAAAAATTTTAAACCAGCGACCCAATATGAAGAAGCTTTAGCCCGGGCGGTAGCGGTTTTCGAGTCGGAGCCGGACACGCCTGAGTTTGATGAACTTGCAGAATTGATACCCCTGATAGCACATTATGAACAAGTTAAACTCGGGCTTCCTGAATTGAAGATGCCGGATGTGGTGAAATATAAGATGGAAATGTTAGAAATTGCGCCGCAAAATTTACCGGATTTTGTTGGTACCGCAGAAGAAATAGATTTATTCCTGGCCGGCAAACAACCCTTACCTGATGAAAAATTAGAGAGGTTATGTGATTTTCTCTGGATAAAATTTAGAATTTAGCTATGATTTGGACACTCCAGCACCTAAAACAATGCGATGATTACCGGCATCGTTGTAATACCCTTTTACCCTTCACCTTTCGCCTTTTACCTTTTGAATCTTCCGCCTTTTAGCTTTTTCAAAAAACACTTTCCACTTATGGTATTTTTCCCTACATTTGCGGGCTAATTGTTGCTCATTGAAATCGCTTAGAACATATTCGATTCCTTTTACAGGACTTAAGCTGGGGAAACACCAGTTTGAATTTGCTGTTGACGATGCTTTTTTTAACGAATTTGAATATTCACTGGTTAAAAAGGCTAACTTGCAGTGCTCTGTAGATTTGGACAAACAGGAAACAATGATCATCCTGAATTTTGTGATCAAAGGCACCGTTGATGCAAACTGCGACAGGTGTTTGGCCCAATATCCACAAGTGTTGGATATTACCGAACAACAGATTGCTAAGTTTAGCGAGGAGCCTATTGATGAAGATGATGAGATCATCACCCTTAGTAAAAATGATCATGAGATCAATATCGCAGGGTTAATATATGAATACATTAACGTTGCCATGCCATTTATATCGGTGTGTAACGATGAGGGTAACACTTCATATTGTGATACAGAAATGCTTGAAAAGTTGAAAAACCTTTCAGGAAACGAAGAACAAACCGAGCATACAGACCCACGGTGGGATGTACTCAAGAAAATAAATAAATAATAAATATAACAGGATCATGCCACATCCAAAACGTAAAATATCCAAATCAAGAAGAGATAAGCGCAGAACACATTACAAAGCTGTAGCGCCATCATTAACTACCTGTCAAACTACAGGTGCAATCCACTTGCCGCACAGAGCTTATACTGTTGATGGTAACCTTTACTATAACGGTAAAGTACTTATTGAGAAAGCAGCAGTAGCATAAGTTTAATTTTCTGAAAATGAAGATTGGCTTAGATATTATGGGCGGTGATTTTGCTCCCAAAGCAACTGTTTTAGGAGCAATCGAAGCTTATAAGGCTTTATCTGCTGACCAAAAACTGGTACTTATTGGAGATAAAGAAGTAGCTGCTACTATTCTTCAGGAAAATAATGTTAGCCCCGATCATTTCGAGTTTGTTCATACAACCGAAGTGATTGGCATGGGCGAACATCCCACAAAAGCTATTGTTCAAAAACCAAATTCGAGCATTTCGGTTGGTTTTCAATTGCTTAAAGAGGGTAAAATTCAGGCTTTCTCGTCGGCGGGGAATACTGGTGCTATGCTGGTTGGCGCTATGTTTAGCGTTAAAACCATTCCAGGTGTAGTACGCCCTGCAATGACAACTATTGTACCCAAGCTTAAAGGGGGTTTGGGTATTTTGTTGGATGTAGGTGCCAATGCCGATTGCAAACCCGAAGTTTTATTGCAATTTGGCGTATTGGGCAGTTTATTTGCCCAGGCGGTATACAATATTAATAATCCGCGTGTAGCGCTTATGAATATTGGTGAGGAGGAAGAGAAGGGAAATATCCTTTCCCAGGCCACTTATCCGTTAATGAAAGAAACCAAGCTGTTTAATTTTGTTGGTAATGTTGAAGGCCGCGACCTGTTTAGCGAAGGGGCCGATGTTTTTGTATGCGATGGTTTTACAGGTAATGTAATACTAAAGCTTGCCGAAACTTTTTACGTTATTACGCAAAAAAAACAATTTAAGGATGAGTTTTTTGATAGGTTTAACTATGAACAATATGGTGGCAGCCCTATCTTGGGTGTAAATGCCCCTGTTGTTGTTGGCCACGGGATATCAACCCCAGAGGCTATTAAAAACATGGTGCTTTTATCAAAAAACATGGTTGAGAGCTGCCTGGTTGATAAAATAAAACAAGCTTTTCAGTAAAAATATAAAGATGAGTAAAATTCATGCCGCTATTACTGCTGTACATGGTTACGTGCCCGACTATGTGTTAACCAACCAGGAACTGGAAACATTGGTTGATACTAATGACGAGTGGATTGTTAGCCGTACTGGCATTAAGGAGCGCCGTATATTAAAGGGCGAAGGTTTGGGTACATCTGATCTGGCAGTACCCGCCGTGCAGGCGTTGTTAAAAAAACGCGGCATCGGTGCCGAGGAAATCGACCTTATCATTTTTTGCACCACTACACCCGATTATGTTTTCCCGGCCACGGCCAATATTTTAGCTAATAAAATAGGCGCTAAAAATGCCTGGGGATATGATCTTTCTGCCGCATGCTCGGGCTTTATATTTGGCCTTGCAACCGGTTCACAGTTTATTGAAAGCGGAAAGCATAAAAAAGTATTGGTAGTTGGCGGCGATAAAATGTCATCAATAACCAATTACCAGGATCGTGCTACCTGCATTATTTTTGGCGATGGCTGCGGTGCAGTTTTGCTTGAACCCAATGACGAAGGTAACGGGATCATGGATTCCATATTAAAAAGCGATGGCTCCGGCGTTGCTTACCTGCACCAAAAAGCAGGCGGCTCTATAAAACCTGCATCACATGAAACTGTTGATGCCCGTGAGCACTATGCTTACCAGGAAGGCCAGGCTGTTTTCAAATTTGCTGTTACTAACATGGCCGATGTAGCTCATGAAGTGATGGAGCGCAATAACCTGACTGCCGATGATGTTGCATGGCTGGTGCCACACCAGGCCAACAAGCGCATTATTGATGCTACCGCAAGGCGCACTGGCTTAAGCGATGATAAAGTGATCATCAACATTGAACGTTACGGCAATACCACAAACGGTACCATCCCATTATGCTTATGGGAGTGGGAAAGTAAATTTAAAAAAGGTGATACCCTTATCTTGGCTGCCTTTGGCGGGGGCTTTACATGGGGTAGCATCTATTTAAGGTGGGCGTATTAAATGTGCAAATTTCAGATGTGCTTAGGTGCAGATGGAAAAAAAATGCGGATTTCAGATTTCAAATGTGCAGATGAAAAAAGGGAAGATGCACATGTCAAAAATTTAAAACATCTGCCTGTTATTAAACGTTAATAATACCTAATTGATAAATAATTAAACAAATTTATACATCTGTATTTGCACATCTGTAATCTGCACATTTGCATACATTTGTATAACTTAGATATAACTTTGTCCCCAACCAATTAATCCCAACTATGGATATTAAACAAATTCAGGACCTTATTCGCTTTGTGTCAAAGTCTGGCGTAAACGAAGTGTCAATTGAGCAGAAAGATTTCAAGATCACGATTAAAACCAACGAGACTCAGCCGCAACTTATTCACGCCAGCATCCCGGCGCAAACTGCACCTGCATTGGTAGCTGCCCCGGTTGCAGCCGAGCCAGTGGCACCGGCAGCACCAGTTGGTCCGGATACATCTAAGTATCTTACTATCAAATCGCCAATGATCGGTACTTTTTACCGTTCTGCAAGTCCTGATAAGCCATTGTTTGTAAATGTTGGCGATGAAATTAAAACCGGAAGTGTGGTTTGTATCATTGAAGCCATGAAGCTTTTTAATGAGATCGAATCAGAAATATCCGGCCGTATTGTAAAAGTACTTGTTGATAATTCATCACCTGTAGAGTACGACCAGCCTTTATTTTTAGTAGAACCTATATAACGATGTGCAGATGTGCAGATTTCAGATGTGCAAATGATTTTTAATTCATTTGCACATTTGTGGTTTACATATTCTAACATCATTCATTAGTATTTTTCATCTGCATATTTGCACATTTGTAATTTGCACATCAAAGAAATCATGTTTAAAAAAATATTAATAGCTAACCGGGGCGAAATCGCCTTGCGAATTATCCGTACCTGTAAAGAGATGGGTATTAAAACCGTAGCTGTTTATTCAACTGCCGACCGCGATAGCCTTCATGTACGTTTTGCTGATGAAGCTGTTTGTATAGGCCCCCCACCAAGCCGCGATTCTTACTTAAGTATTCCTAATATCATTTCGGCTGCCGAGCTTACCAACGCGGATGCGATACATCCGGGTTATGGTTTCCTGTCAGAAAATGCGAAATTCTCGGCCATTTGTGCTGATTATGGAATTAAATTCATCGGGGCTACAGCCGATCAGATCAACTCCATGGGCGATAAGGCTTCGGCTAAAGAAACCATGAAAAAAGCAGGCGTACCAATTGTACCCGGTTCTGATGGTTTACTTACTGATATTAAATCGGGCATCGCGATAGCCAATAAAATTGGTTATCCTGTAATATTAAAAGCTACAGCCGGTGGTGGTGGTCGTGGTATGCGTATTGTTTGGAAAGATGAGGAATTTGAGAATGCCTGGGATTCTGCCCGTGCAGAATCTGGCGCTGCCTTTGGTAACGATGGCTTGTATCTTGAAAAATATGTTCAGGATCCGCGCCACATCGAGATCCAGGTAGTGGGCGATCAGTATGGTAAAGTATGCCACTTGTCTGAGCGTGATTGCTCTATTCAGCGCCGTCACCAAAAGCTGGTTGAAGAATCTCCATCACCGTTTATGACCGAAAAACTTCGGAAAAAAATGGGCGAAGCTGCTATTAAAGGCGCGAAAGCCGTAAAATACGAAGGAGCCGGTACAGTAGAGTTTTTGGTTGATAAAGACCGCAATTTCTACTTCATGGAGATGAACACCCGGATCCAGGTAGAGCACCCGGTAACCGAAGAGGTTATCAACTTTGACCTGATCAAAGAGCAGATCAAAGTAGCCTCGGGTATCCCTATCTCCGGTAAAAATTACGAGCCAACAATGCATGCCATTGAGTGCCGTATCAACGCCGAAGATCCTTACAATAATTTCCGCCCTTCACCGGGTAAAATAACCAATTTTCACTCACCGGGTGGTCATGGTGTGCGTATTGATACCCATGTGTATACTGGCTATGTGATACCGCCAAACTATGATTCCATGATAGCAAAAGTAATTTGCTGTGCCCAAACCCGTGATGAGGCTTTATGTACCATGGAGCGCGCTTTAAGCGAGTTTGTTATTGAAGGGGTAAAAACAACCATACCTTTTCACCTGAAATTATTGCAGGATCCAAACTTCCGCGCGGGTAACTTTACTACTAAATTTATGGAAACGTTTGAAATGTAATTTAAATTCAAACTATCTTCATATAATAAAACGTACTTAGCACAATAGCGTTTATACAGCGGTATTTAAATATACAATGAGCGACAATAAATTAATTAAAGCCATAAAAGATAAAGGTAAAACGATGGAGGCAGAAATGTCTTTCTTCGATCACATTGAAGCTTTAAGATGGCATTTGATACGGGCTTCTATAGCCATTGTAGTATTTACCAGTGTTGTGTTTTATTATTACGACTGGATATTTGATACCGTTATCATGGGCCCCAGCAAGCCAACCTTCTGGACGTACCGGATGCTTTGCGCTTTGGGTGATGCCTTGCACCGCCCTGGCTTTTGTATCGATAAAATTAATATCCAGCTTATAAATACGGAGATGGCCGGGCAGTTTACCCTGCAAATTAACTCGTCATTATTAATCGGTATAACTTTAGGCTTCCCTTATTTGTTGTTTGAGTTGTGGCGCTTTATCCGCCCGGCCCTGCATGAAAAGGAACGTAAAGCAGCGTCTGGTTTTGTATTTTATGCAACCGGCCTGTTTATTACAGGGGTTATGTTCGGTTATTATGTAATCACTCCCGAGTCGATAAACTTCTTATCTGGTTATACCGTGAGTGCATCCATCAAAAACTTATTTGATATCGATTCCTACATTTCATCAGTAGCAACATTAACCCTTGCAACAGGCGTAGTATTTGAGTTGCCTATATTGGTTTATGTGCTATCAAGCCTTGGTATACTTACAGCTAAGTTTATGCGCGATACCAGGCGCTATGCCATAGTTGCCATTATGATTGTAGCGGCCGTTGTTACCCCAACGCCAGATATGATGACCATGACCGTGGTAAGTATCCCATTGTTTGTTTTATATGAAGTAGGTATCCTGGTATCGGCAGTGGTTGAAAAAAGAAAATTGAAGAGAGCCGAAGAGGATGGCTTCTAAACGATGTGCAGATGAAGAAGTAATCTGTTTTTAGATAACCAGATAAAAAAAAAACTTATTGGAAGCCCCATCGTTTATTAGCGGTGGGGCTTTTTTTATTGACCCACAATTTGCACATTTGAATGATACAATCCTTAAGTTAATTAGTGTACATATACGTGGCTCTTCATCTGCATATCTGCACATTTAAAATCTGCACATCTAATAAATTACATGACCAATCTCCCCCCTTTAGCCGAACGGATGCGCCCAAAATCCCTCAATGATTATGTAGGGCAAAAACATTTGGTGGGGCCGGGTGCCGTATTGCGCAAGGCTATTGAATCGGGATCGTTGCCATCCATGTTATTTTGGGGGCCACCGGGAGTGGGTAAAACTACGCTGGCCTATATTATTTCGCAATCATTATCTCGTCCGTTCTTTTCACTTAGTGCAATAAATTCGGGGGTGAAAGATGTGCGCGAAGTGATTGAAAAGGCCTCCATATTAAAGGAGCAAGGCGAAATACTTCCCATATTATTTATTGATGAAATTCATCGTTTCTCTAAATCTCAACAGGATTCATTGTTGGGTGCCGTTGAGCGGGGGATAGTTACGCTGATAGGTGCAACTACAGAAAATCCATCCTTCGAGGTGATCTCGGCTTTGTTATCACGATGCCAGGTATACATTTTGAAACCCCTGGAAGAGGAGGATCTGCTGAACCTGCTGGATAAAGCCATGGCGGAAGATGAAGTGCTTAAAGAAAAGCGCATCAATATAAAGGACCATGAAGCGCTGCTTCGTTTATCTGGCGGCGACGCCCGTAAACTGCTCAACATCTTCGAGCTGTTGGTAAACGCCTTTGATAGCCCGGATATAGTTTTAACCGATGAGGTAGTGCTGGAGCATGTACAGCAAAATATGGCGTTGTATGATAAAACCGGCGAGCAGCATTATGATATTATTTCGGCCTTTATCAAATCTATGCGTGGCAGCGATCCCAACGGGGCCGTTTACTGGCTGGCCCGCATGATAATTGGCGGCGAAGACCCGCTGTTTATTGCCCGCCGGATGCTTATCCTGGCGTCTGAAGATATTGGGAACGCTAATCCCAATGCCCTTTTACTGGCACAAAGTTGTTTTGAAGCGGTGAATAAGATTGGTATGCCCGAGTCGCAATTGATATTGTCGCAAACGGCCATCTACCTGGCAACCTCAGCCAAAAGTAATTCGGCCACAACCGCGATTGGTGCGGCAATGGCATTGGTACGCCAAACCGGCGACTTGCCAGTTCCACTGCACTTACGCAATGCGCCCACCAAATTCATGAAAAATATAGGCTACGGTAAAGACTATAAATATGCCCACAGCTATGAGGGCAACTTTACCGACCTCGATTTTTTGCCGGATGCCATCAGGGGTACAAAAATTTACCAGCCAGGTAACAATTCCAAAGAAAACGAATCAAAAGAGAAGTTGAAGAAACTTTGGGGGGATAGGTATAAATATTGAAGCAGAGAGCCAAGAATTAAGAGTCAAGAATCAGGACGGAAATTGGGAAAATCCAGAGACTCTGTAGAAGAAATGAGGTTTTGAAAGGTTTGTCATCCTGAAATGCAGTGAAGGATCTATTCGCAGACTTTACAGTGCGAAGAAGTATGGCGGATAATAGATCCTTCACTGCGTTCAGGATGACAAAAAGGTTTTTTGCAAACACATCCTACCTCGTAGTGACGGAGACAATAAACCCTACTTAATCAATCTTGATTCCTGACTCTTATTTCTTGATTCTGTTTCCTATCTTCAACAAAACATATCTTATCTATAAAACATGGTATCTACCTTTTTCGGTCATGAGTTAAAAGCTTTCTGGCGATCAAAAAATACGGGAAAAAGCATTGCTATACGCGTAGTAATGGGCATTTTAATTCTTTACCTGTTTTTAAATGTACTTGCTATAGGTATCTTTTTAGATAAAATGCTTGAGGCAATGTTTCCTAACGAAGACCTGGTTAAGGCTTTCTGTGGCATCATACTCATTTATTTCCTGTTCGATCTGCTGACGCGGCTGCAGTTGCAGGAGTTACCTACCCTAAGGGTTCAGCCGTATTTACACCTGCCTATAAAAAGAGATTCTTTTGTGCGCTACCTGGCATTAACCGCGGCTTTCTCGGTATTTAATTTGTGGCCTTTCATCTTGTTTTTGCCATTTGTGTTCAAGATAGTTGCCCACGATTCGGGCAGCGTGGTTGCATTAAGCTTTGTTGTAGCTATTGCCGGGCTCACGGTGTTTAACAACTACCTGGCATTGTACATTAAAAGGCGATCGAATCTGAATGGCTGGGTATTTTTGATTTCCGCTGCCGTTTTAGGCCTGATCATCGCCTGCGATTTCAAATGGCACCTGTTTTCGTTCCGCGATATTTCATACGCTTTTTTCGGGCATTTAATTACTATGCCGGCGTTGGCCTTGTTGCCTTTTGTGCTGGCGCTTGTAATGTATTACTTTAACTTTTATTATTTAAAGCAAAACCTTTACCTGGAAGAGCTTACCGCACATAAAATAAAATCATATAAAAGCAGTACGGATATCCCATTCCTGGCGAGGTTTGGCAGCGTTGGCGATTTGGCGGCGAACGAGATTAAACTTATTCTGCGCAATAAACGCCCACGATCGACCCTGATTATGGGATTGTTTTTTATGTTTTATGGGCTCATATTTTATACCAACAACCATTACGGCCAAAGCTGGTACATTTTTGTAGGGATGTTCATGACGGGTATATTCATCATTAATTACGGTCAGTTTATGTTTAGCTGGCAGGCATCCCACTTTGATGGCATATTGGTGAGCAAAATTAACTTTATAGATTTTTTAAAGGCTAAGTATTTGCTGTTTACCATAGTATCAACCGTAGCCTTCTTTTTAACAACACCTTACATTTATTTTGGATGGAAGAGATTACTGGTGCATTTTGTAATGTACCTGTGGAATATCGGCGTTAATACCACAATAGTATTGTTTTTTGCCAATCGTAACGCTAAGCGCATCGATCTGTCAAAAGGGGCGTCATTTAATTGGGAAGGCGTAGGTGCTACGCAAATGCTATTGTCGTTGCCGCTTATATTAACACCTTACATTATTTACATTCCTTTTTCATTATTTAAACAGGACAACATAGGGTTATTAGTATTGGCGTTAACAGGTATAATATTTATACTAACCCGCAACTTTTGGCTGAAAAAGCTGGAAGAAGATTTTATGCAAAAGAGATATCAAATAGCCGAAGGCTTCAGAAATAAATAATCATGATTGAAATAAAGAACCTTAAAAAAATATACAACGGCATTACGGTAGTAGATGTACCGCACCTGGTGATCAATAAGGGCGAAAGCGTAGGCTTGGTTGGTAATAATGGGGCTGGTAAAACTACACTGTTCCGCATGATTCTTGATCTTATCCGCCCGGAAACCGGAGAGGTATTGTCAAATGGTGAAGTTGTAGCCGGTCATGAAAACTGGAAAACCTACACCGCATCATACCTGGATGAGGGTTTTCTGATAGATTACCTTACACCAGAGGAATACCTGTATTTTATCGGCGGTCTGCATCAGCAAAGTAAAGCTATGATAGATGAAGCATTATCAAATCTGGGTGATTTTTTTAACGAAGAAATACTAAAAAAAGGCAAATACATCCGCGACCTATCCAAGGGGAATCAATGCAAGGTGGGCGTGGCATCGTGCCTGCTGCAAAATCCGCAGTTGTTAATGCTGGATGAGCCCTTTGCCAATATTGATCCCAGCACGCAGTTTAGGCTTAAAAATATGCTGAAGGATGCAAATAAAAATAAGGGGATTACCAATATAGTATCCAGCCATGATCTTAACCACATCACCGATATTTGCGACCGGATTCTGTTGATGGAAAAAGGGGTGATCATTAAGGATATCGCTACAAGTTCATCAACCTTAAAAGAGCTGGAAGATTATTTTGGAGTAGGGCAAAGAATAGAAGAGCCGGTGCCCTTTGTTTTAAAGATTGATGAGGAAGAGAATCATTAAGAGGGGCTTTCTTGTAGAGACGCATATTTGCGTCTCCCGCATGCAAATCACACGCGTACAAAATTTATTGGCCCTGTAAAGCGAGAGACGCAAATATGCGTCTCTACAAAAAGAGAAATTGAATTAAACACATAGTTATGAAAAAGATTATCCTGTTCATCTTTATCCTGCTTACATCATTCAAAACCTTTGCCCAACAAACCGATCAGGATGCTGTAAAGCAAACCATCAATACTATGTTTGATGCTATGCGCAAAGGAGATAGCACATTGTTACGATCGACATTTCATAAAAATATCGTTTTCGAGGGCATCTCCAATAAAAAAGACGGAACCGTTGCATTGGATATTGATAACCCCAATGATTTTATTAAATCGGTTGGCACGCCACACAAAGAGATCTACGACGAGCAGATCTCTTTTGGTGATATTAAAATTGATGGCGACATGGCCAGCGTTTGGGCACCTTACAAGTTTTATTTAGGCAAAACCTTTAGCCATTGCGGGGTTGATGTATTTACACTAATGCGTACACCCGCCGGCTGGAAGATTATTTATGTAGTTGATACCCGCCGTAAAGGTAATTGCCCAGAGTAACTACAGCGCCCCCAGTTTCACCATCCCGTAAAATAGACCGGCACAGTGCATAGCCTGTACAACTTTATTTTCCAGGAGTAATTGTTTCACTTCGGGGATGGTGTATTCTTCTACGATTAGCTCCTCGTGCTCATCCAATGATTGTCCCTGGACTTTTTTGCCGCCCTTAGCCAGGTAGGTAAATGTTTGATTATTGGCAGTTGAAGGATTGCCGTACACGGTGCAAAGCAATTCAAAATCATCAAACTGGTAACCGGTTTCTTCCAGCAGTTCACGGCGCAGTCCTTCAACCGGCGATTCATCACCATCAATAACCCCACCCGGAATTTCGAGTGATATGATACCTGCGGCATGGCGGTATTGTTTTACCATAAGCACCATATTATCTTCGGTAATGGCAACTGCGTTAACCCAGTTGCTGTATTCTAAAACATAGTAATCGTCAACAATTTTGCCGCTGGGCATTTCGCAGCGATCAATACGTAGTGTAGCCCATGGACCTTTGTGTATATATTCAGATGAAAGCAGTTTCCAGGTAAGATTTTTACTCATAGTTGTTTTTTATAAATTGATAGATGGAGTTTTGCTTGTTAATATTTTCAAATGAGGAGCTATGGTGCTTTTTCTCCAGCCATTCAAAAATCATTAATATTTTTTGTAGTGAAGCTAAAGTTTCGGGCGAGGGGGTAAATGGCTCGGTATGCATGTATAGTAATTGCGCCAAAGCGTCCAGCTTATCGGCTTTATAATTTCCTTTTAATAGTAAAAGTTCAAAATCTTCGGTAGTTAACGCTAATAATTCATCAAGCTTAATATTAAACTCATTTTGCAGCATAGTATCTGCAAGCTGTATAAATTCATCCGGTTTTGCCTGTTCTTTAAAACCCGCAATACGAGCCATCATGAGTGAAATTTTCTCCAGCTCATTTAAAATAAAGTCTTTACACATTCAAAGGATAATTTGGGCTGGCCATCACTAATTCAAAACTCATTAACTAATTGTCGGCCATCAATAATTGATCAATTCAGCAATTCACTAATTAATCGCCGGCTATCACTAATTCACTAACTCAGCAATTCACTAATTAAAACTACCAGCTGCCGCTTGAACCGCCGCCGCCACCGCTACCGCCGCCGAAGCCGCCAAAACCACCTCCGCCGCCACCTCCGCCAGAGAAACCTCCCCAGTCAGATCCGCTGCTGCGGCCGCTGCCACCAAGAAGGTTACCGGCCAGAAACCACCAGAAGGGACTTGCGCCACCCCTGCGGCCAATAATCTGGCGACCACCACCACCGCCACGGTTGCGGAATACCAATATCAGGATAACTACTATTATAATAATAACAATAAATGCGCTGCCACCGACACTTTTGCCCTGTTCTTCTTTTGGTTCAGCTTTGTATTCGCCTTTCATGTACTTAATGAGGCTATTGGTAGCAGCATCAAGTCCGCCGTAATAATCATCCTGCTTAAAGTGCGGTTTCATATCCTTTTGGATAATCTCCTGCGTAATTATATCCGGTACCGCACCTTCGGCGCCATAACCGGTTTGGATGCTCATTTTGCGATCGCTCATGGCAACCAGCACTAAAATGCCGTTATTCTTCTTTTTTTCGCCGATACCCCATTTGCGCAACAGTTGTACACCGTAGGCATTAATATCATAGTTGCCGGTTGATTTCATTATTACTACGGCTATCTGCGTAGAGGTAGAATCATTAAAGGCAACCAGTTTGTCTTCCAGTTTTTGTTTATCAGCTGCCGATAAGGTATTGGTATAATCGGTAACCAGCGTATTAGATCGCTCAGGAAGTTCCTGGGCAAACGCCACGGCGGTGCAAAGTACCAGGCTGAAAAATATGATGAGTTTTTTAAACATGTGTTTCTTTTGGTTATTCGCCATCCATAAAAGCAATATCATCGGGCAGTTCGTTAATGTCGCCTGCATGGTGAGGGAAATATTTTTGCAATTGCTCGCCTGCTATTTTTAGGCCGGTAACAATGCCTTCAACAATATCACCATATTTAAAATGCTTAAGCATATCCTCCTTGGTCTCATCCCAAAAATTGGGGGGTACAACCTTGTTTATGCCGGCATCGCCAATAATGGCAAACTTACGGTCAACAGTAGCTACGTAAACCAGCACTCCATGACGAAGGGCTGTTTTATGCATATTAAGCTGATAGAAATATTTTGCTGCGCGATCAAGCACATCTTCACTGCACTTTTTTTCAATACAAACCCGTATTTCACCGGTACTGCGATTCTCGGCTTCCTCAATGGCCTTGCGTATCCGCTGCTGTTCTTCTTCGTTAAATACTGCCATTTTTTAATTAGTGATTGAGTGAATGGGTGAATTAGTGAGTGTTTTAATTAGTGAACAGACGAGTGGCGTTGTTGTTGCTCAAATCACTCATTCACTAACCCGCTAATTCACTAATTAGTTAAAACTGAACCTTAGGTGCTTTTTCTGATCCAGGCTCGGCAGTAAAATATCCTTTTTCAGAAAAGCCAAACATTTTAGCAGTGATATTTGCCGGGAATGATCTGATCTTGGTATTGAACTCCTGCACGGCAGTATTAAAATCCTGGCGGGAAACCTGTATGCGGTTCTCTGTCCCTTCTATCTGTGCCTGCAGGCCCAAAAAGTTTTCGTTGGTTTTCAGGGTGGGATAGTTTTCTGTAATAGATAATAACTTGCCCAAAGCCGTACTCAATTCTCCCTGTGCGGCCTGGAATGCTTTTATAGATTCTGGAGTTAATTTAGTAGGATCAACCTGTACCGATGTAGCTTTAGCGCGGGCCTCAACAACGGCGGTAAGTGTGCTTTTTTCAAAGTTGGCCGCACCTTTAACAGTGTTCACCAAATTTGGTATCAGATCGCTGCGGCGTTGATATTGGCTTTGTACGGCGGCCCATTGAGTTTTTACATTTTCATCGAGCTTAACCATACTGTTGTAGCTGCATGAACTTAGGGACATGGCAACCGCAACCACTAATATTACTGATAGTAGCTTTTTCATTGATATTTTGTTTTTTAGATGTGTTTCAGTTAGATAGCAAAACGCATACCGATGTTACAAAAGGTAGGGTTTAATGACATTATGTCAAGGTACAGTTTTTATTACTGTTATGGAAACATTTAAGTGTTATGCCCTATATTTGAGCTCTTAAAACGTTTTATCAATTGATACGGTTCATAACAATGAAGAAGATATTTTACGTTCTTTTAGCTTTTATTGCTTTAGATGCGCAGGCGCAAACCCACCCCTCCGAAAACCTGGTCCAGTATGTACGCCCGATCATTGGCACGCAGCGGATGGGACACGTTTACCCGGGAGCGACGGTACCCTTCGGGATGGTACAGCTGAGTCCCGAAACCGATACGGCAGGCTACGAGCTGAACGGCAAATACAACCCCGATGTATACAAATACTGCGCGGGCTACCAGTATGATGATAAAACGATCGTCGGCTTCAGCCATACCCATTTCAGCGGCACCGGCCACTCCGACCTGGGCGACTTTTTAATCATGCCGACCGTAGGCCAATTAAAACTCAACCCCGGTACGGCCGATAAACCGGGCAGCGGCTACCGCTCCGGCTTTTCGCACCAGAACGAAGTAAGCCACGCCAATTACTATAAAGTAAAGCTGGATGAAAGCAATATCACCGCCGAGATGACTACCACGGCCCGGGTAGGCTTCCACCAATACACCTTTCCCAAATCCGACCAGTCGCATATCGTCCTGGACCTGATGGCGGGGATCTATAACTACCCCGATAAAAACGTGTGGA
>NZ_JANYGH010000010.1 GCF_025362475.1 Mucilaginibacter sp. | reverse complement strand
TTTTAAAGAAGCCCATAAAAGCAAAAAGCCCCGCGTTTTAAAACGCGGGGCTTTTTGCTTTTATGGTATATTAACAGGCTAAACCTAAATTTTGTGATAATGCTTAATCGTTCCAGAAATGATTAAACGGTGATGATGGCCCAAGTTTATTTTTAATAAATATATCGTCCTCTTTTTGCAGGCAATGGTTAGTATAAACGTCCTCATCGGCGTTTACTTTAATAATGCTGCCTTCAATGCGTTCAACAATGGTTGATATAGTAATAACTTCGTTGTCGGGGATTTGAATTGTTAATATTGCCATGGGTATTGATGTTTAAAATGGATAATCAAAAATATGTGTTTGTATTTAAAGCTTTGTTTGATAAAAGTAAAAATTAATCATTTGATTAACTTTTATCTTTAAAATGTAAATCATAAACGCCACGAGCTTAAAGTGTATTATTAATTACTGTTGAGTTTAACAAACTTTAACAATAACCGGGGCCTATCCCCTCAACCAGTTCCCTCTCCATTCTTTTGAAACAGACCGAAATGGGGCATCGAAGCTAAATTTTACCGCCGCAATTGCCTATCATTTACTAAATTGCCTATCTATACCCTATATTTATGCACGGCAGTGGTTTTATTAAAGTATTTCTAATTATTTCGGCTATCAGTTTATTGTTTGACTGGTATGTTTTTGCCGGGCTGAAAACCCTAACCGCCAACTGGGCATCTCTACTCTGGCGTAATATTGTTTTATGGGGATACCTGTTAACGTCTGTTGGCGTAACCGCACTGCTGTTAATTGGCTTTGGCGCCTTTAGCACAGCAAGTGGTATGCGGCCTTTTCATGAATGGATCCTGAGTTTATTCCTCACCTTTTTTGTAACCAAACTGGTTTTCATAATCGTTTTGTTTTTGGGCGATATAGGCCGTTTTTTTGTGGGTTTGTTTAACCTGGCAAGTGCCAAAGGTAGCGTATCGCCATTCCCTGCCAGGCGTAAATTCATTAGCCAGGTAGCGGTATTGGTGGCGGCAGTGCCATTTACCTCTTTTTTTTACGCGATGTTTAAAGGCAAATACGATTACAAACTGCACCGTACCACGTTATATTTTGATGACCTGCCCGATGCTTTCGACGGCTTTACCATTACCCAGCTATCAGATATCCACTCCGGAAGTTTTGATAATACCGAAGCTATGCAAAAAGGCATTGATTTGGCTAAAGCGCAAAAAAGCGACCTTTTTGTTTTCACCGGCGATTTAGTAAACAATTCGGCTACAGAAATTGAACCCTATATTGATAGATTTGGCGCTATAAAAGCCCCATACGGCCAGTTCTCCATATTGGGCAACCATGATTATGGTGATTACATTCAATGGAACAGCGCGCAGGAAAAAGCAGCCAACCTTAATAAACTAAAGCAACACCACAAAGCTTTAGGGTATCGGCTCCTGTTGGACGAAAACGTGACCATAGAAAAAGACGGTCATAAAATATCACTTATTGGTATCCAAAACTGGGGCCGTGGCTTTGCACAAGTTGGCGACCTTAATAAAGCTTTGCAAGGTGTACCAACTGATGCCTTTAAAATACTGCTATCACATGACCCTACCCATTGGGAGGAGCAGGTGCGTTACAACCCAACAAACATTCATCTTACACTATCAGGCCATACGCATGGTGCGCAGTTTGGCATAGAGATCCCGGGATTTAAATGGAGCCCCGTTAAATACAAGTACGTTGACTGGGCGGGCCTTGCTAACGAAAAAAACCGATACCTGTATGTAAACCGCGGCTTTGGCTTTTTGGCTTTCTCCGGCAGGCTGGGCATCTGGCCCGAGATTACTGTTATTGAGTTAAGGAAAAAGGCATAACACAAAATCCTGAATTTTCAGGATCATCCTTTTAGTTCTGCCACAATAATTTCGTTGCCATAAAGATCATAGCAATGAAAAAAGCTATAATCATCAGCATAAACAGGAACTTGTTTTATTTTAACGTTATTCGTCGTTAATTTTTGATATAACGCATCCAGGGCATTGGTATACATTACAAATACAGGCTCCCCATTGGTTTGGTTGCCAACCCGGTTATCTGCAGACTTTAAGAACCATATCCCTGTCGCAGAAACATCATCAAAACCTACATGTAAAAAACGCTGGCCTTCTGTTGTGGTATAGTCAACCAACACTTTACAATCAAAGTTTAACTGGTAAAATTTTAAGGCATCTTCATAATCATTAACGAGGATAACGATTCGGCCGATTTGGTTTTTTATTTGCATTTTAGGTTAGGTTTATTGATCAAATATAACAAAGTTAATTTATGGCAAGGTTTTTATGCTTATCTCCATAATTATAAATTAACCATCAACATTATGGCAACTCACAACGTAAAAAAGATAGGGAAACAGGAAACAGAAGTACAAACCGTACATTCTGTATGGGAAGTGATGAAACCCTTTGTTCATTTTGGTTTAAAAGCTACCGGATTAATTGCAAATACATTAATCACTATTGTTAAAAACATCCCTAAGCCAGATAACCACAAACAACCTGAACATAAGATCAATAAGATCATCAAGATCTAATCTGCATCTAAAACTATAATAATTAATCTGATATTCCACAGGGGTATATTCACCTTTTACACCGTATTTTAACGGTGTAAAATACGGTGTTTTCACGGGTTGACCGCGCTTTATATATTTCAGAGATTTGACAACATCAATCCTTTGATATTTACAACATGCCCATACAAATAACAGGTATTCACAAAACTAATAATGAGTATGACAATCCATACCTGTCCATCAATTCATTGATGTGGGTGGATGATAATACTCAAAACAGGGGCATTACCACAAGGGACGTACTTTTTGATTGGATAAATGATAACGGCATGGCTTACATCCTTGATGATGAAGGCAATAAATTCAATCTTATTACTGCCACAACAAAAAGTGGCTTTAAATACGTAAGGACCGTTCTCGACGAAACAAAATCAGACAAACTGCTAAATTTTTTAGCGCCAAGATAATTAATAACAAACCTAAACCTTCGTTTTTACACCTAAACCTTACCTATGTACACCCGTCATGTTTTGACGGGTGTTTTTTTATGCAATGATATTTGAGGTTCAATCTCTTAAAAAATTTATATTCTTTGGTTCAGTACCAATAAAACTAAATTATCATCACTGTGTTTATCAGGAACATGGATCGTTTACAACAAAAACTGGAAAAAATTGGTCGTGACCCCAAAGTAACAGCAAAGGCTGTTGGCTTGCGATATGTATCAGACTCCTTTCCGGGGTATACCCGCAAAAAAGCAGGTAAAGGATGGTGTTTTTATGATGCGGATGGCGCGTTGGTTAAGGACGCGGAGGTAATTTCACGCTTCAAAAAGCTGGTAATCCCTCCTGCTTATACCAATGTGTGGATCTCGCCATATGCAAATGGCCATCTTCAGTTTACGGGTACTGATGCCGTAGGTCGTAAACAATATCGTTACCATGCAGGCTGGAACCAGATCCGTAATCTAAGTAAATATCATCGACTGCAAACGTTCGCTGGGTATTTGCCTGCCATTCGTGAACAGGTTGATAAAGATCTTAACCGGCACAAGCTCGATCATGAAAAAGTGGTGGCACTGGTAGTACGATTAATGGAGCTAACCAGCATCCGTGTGGGTAACGAATCATATAAAAAACTATATGGTTCATTTGGTTTAACCACTTTACAAAACAGGCATGTTGACATTAGCGGCTCGAACATTAAATTTGAATTTAAAGGCAAAAAAGGCGTTTTTCATAAAGTTGCTTTCCAAAGTAAAAAGCTGGCGCGATTGGTGAAGCAATGTCGTGATATACCGGGGAAAGAACTTTTTCAATATTATAATGAAGCCGGTGAACGCTGCAGTATAGGCTCGGGCGATATCAACAATTACCTGAAACAAATAACCGGCGAAGATTTCACCGCTAAAGATTTCCGTACGTGGGCGGGTAGTGTAAGCGCCTTATATGCATTTAAAGAAGCCGGCGAATTTGACAGCATAACTGAATGCCGAAAAAAAATAGTAAGCGTATTAGATGAAGTAGCCATTAACCTGGGTAACACCCGCACTGTATGTAAAAAATACTATGTACACCCAACGGTAATAAAAAGCTACGAAGAGGGAACCATTTTTAAATATATCAGCGAGATTAATGAGCAGGAAGATGTAAAAGCCGCCGAGCTTAACCTGGCCGAAAAAGCCTTATTAAAACTCCTTGAAACAGAAAAACTGGCCGTGGCCAGTTAATTTCTTGTTTACAATAAGTTATGTCGATTTAGATTTGGCCAGCTGGGTTGATTAAGTTTAGAGAAAGAAAATTCATTATTAACTATTAACTGATCCTAAATCAACTTAATCTAACCCAGTCGGCCCCTTGCTTGATATTTATTTTTTCTTCTTTAAGCTAATCATGATAACACCTTGTTTGGCTTTGTCGCCATATTTTTTTACGGCGGCATCATCTTTTAAAACACTCACGCTATCAATATCATTAGGATTAAGCTCTTTCATTCCTTTTGATGAAGCTTCTTTACCATCAATCAGGATCAGCGGACTTGCCTTTGTGCTATCAGCGGTTTTACGAATGTAGATTACACGAGGGCTGGTCGCCGCCATTATGGTATCATTAACGCTTTTGCCGTTTACTACAATTGTTTTAATTGCCGGGCTGGTGCTCCAACCGCTAACTGTTGCCGTTGAAGTACCGTTGGCGTTAATTCTTTTAGTAATGGTTACATTTCTGGAAACAGCGGCTGTAGTCCCCACTACCTTTGCAATATCGCCTTCATCGTTATCATCCTCAATTGTGTTGGCGGTAACGGAATTGGTGACAACTTCATTTATTTTGATATCGGATTTAATTACCTGATTATTTTTACCCGCAATAATTACTTTGGTAATTGATTTTCCTGAAACGCCTGGAACACGGGGTGTAACGTTATAATTATAATAAACGGTTTTTGCTTTTCCAGCGCCATCTTTCAATGTATCGCTTACAATTTTAAAGTCGCTAACCATCACTTTTTGTACATCTCCCTTTAAGTCCACATCAGGAAAGTTAGTAGCTGTAGCAACATCCACACCTGGGTGAACCTTTAAATAACTATCCAGCTTTTCCTTTAATTTTTGCCCTGCTACGGAGTTTTTGGTAGTTATAAACACAACCTGCACATTTTCTTTATACTTATCCTTAACGAATTGCGCAGCCTGCTTACCATCTAAAACATAAGTGCCCGTGATACTATTAGGATCAACATTTTTTGCGTTTCCCTTTTCTCCATTGATATAGTACACCGAAGTATAGCTGTCTGTTATTACAGTAAAGGTTGTTTTTGAAGTATCCCCTTTTACCGGTTTTGAAACGAGTTTAAGTGTATCGGCTTTCTTTGCGATATTCACGTGTATAGCATTTGCAAATGGCTTAACTGCATTTGCGAGGGTAATTTTAATAGGTTTCACAAAATCGGCCTTTGAAATACTGAAAACCAGCAACAGCGCAACAACTGCCGGCACTAAAAAAGCATAGCGGGTTAGGTTTATTTTTGAAGATCTTTTAGCATTCATCATGATGATACGTTTTTTTATGGTTGATAAATTGAAATGATTAACTATGCCAGGTTGGGTATTATTAAAACTTACCGAAACCAGGCTATACTGATAAGTTTTACTATCGATGCCTTTTTTAAGGATCTTTTGATCGGTTATGAATTCAATATTTTCGCGGATGGCTTTTTTCATGAGCCAGATACCGGGATTAAACCAGTAAAAAATACTGCTAAACTCGGCCAGTAAAATATCGGCTGTATGCCATTGATTTACGTGCACCTGTTCATGTAACAATATGGCCTTGAGGTCAGTTGGCTCGTGGTTGGCAGGGTTTACAAAAATGCTTTGCCAGAACGAGAATGGCGCTATGTCCTGATCCATCACCCTTACATGGTGGTTGCCAATGGTTGCCGGTTGCGAGCTTTTATATAACCGGTATAAGGAAAACAACTGTATAAATAACCGTACGGCAAGGAAGGCCGCCCCTACCCAGAATATTACTTCTACATAAAACCAATAGTTTGGATTATCAACCTGTTTTACCAGCGCCTGCGCCGGAGCCTGCCAGTTAATTACAACCCGTTGAACCGGCCTGGCCAAAGCCTGGTGCTGCTGAACAAAATCGTTCAGGTTTATCCTGGGGTAAATACTTGCAAACAGAATAGCTGTAAGCAGATAAAAGCGGTTAAGGGTATAAAAGGTAAGATGCCTCAATACCAGGTAATAACCAGCGCAAAACAATAATAAAGCAACATTTACTTTAAGTAAAAAAACAAACAATGCTGGCATGGCTTAATGGTTTATTGTTTTTCAATCAGTTTAATAATCTCCTGCAGATCACTGGCGCTCAGTTTCTTTTCTTTAGCAAAAAAAGTAACCAAATCTTTATATGAGTTTTGGAAGTAATCACTCACAAAACCACTCATAAAGCGCTTTTTATATTCCTCCTCCTTTATGGCAGCGCTGTAACGCAGCGAGTTTCCCATTTTTTCACTCTTCAAAAAACTTTTGCGTTCCAGGTTTTTTATAGTTGAGGCCAGTGTGGTATATGGTGGCTTGGGCTCGACCATCTGGTCAAGAAAATCTTTTATAAAACCAGCACCGCTTTGCCATACTGCCTGCATTGCTTCCTCTTCCTGTTTAGATAATTTTTCCATACTAATTACGATTGTTTCGTAAATCTACGAACATTTCGTAATTAACAAAATAATTTAACAATTTTTAACGAGGCGGGCTTTTTGTTATAGCTAACTTATGGAACTTGTCTCGGTACCCAACATGCAAAGTATGCAACAGAGAAGCGTACAGGTAATGATTGCCTGTACTATATAGAGTGCCGAAACAAGTTCGGCACAACCTCTGGGTCAGAAGAATTATAAAAGTGTGCTAATCTATTTTAATCCCCTTATAGTACTCAGCAGCCTTATAATCCTTACGAAGCGGGAAACCTTCCCAGTCATCGGGTAACAATATACGACGCAGATCGGGGTGATTGGTGAAGAAAATACCTAAAAGGTCGTAAGCTTCGCGTTCATGCCAGTCGGCAGTACGATAAACGCTGGTTATACTTTTAAATTCAGGGAGTTGATCGCTTTCGCGGTCATATGGTTTGCTTATTTTTAATGTAAGCTGTGTTTTATAGGGGATTGATGTTAAATGATAAACCACGCCGTAGCGGTTAGTTTCATCATTATAATGTACGCCGCTAATGCTTGATAGGAAATCAAAGTAGGTTTCGGGATTGTTCCTCAACTCCAGGCATACGATGTCAATATCATCAGGATTAATAAGCAAGGCGGGTTGCAGCCCGCCAGTTTCTTCGCCTGTAATTACAGCCTCACCAAATTTTTGGATGAGTAATAATTTGATATCGTTAAACATCATGGAGCCAAACGTACTTTTTTCCAGGTCTTTTTGTCGGTTCTTTTATAAAGGATACGGTCATGCAACCTGCTTGGCCTTCCCTGCCAAAACTCTACCATTTGTGGTTTTAAAATATAACCGCCCCAGTATGATGGCTTTGGCACTTCCTTACCTTCATATTCAGTTTCCAGTTGAGTCATTTTCTCCTCCAGCGCACTGCGGTCATCAATCTCCTGGCTTTGCGGCGATACCAAAGCACCTAACTGGCTGTCTTTTGGGCGCGAGTGGAAATATCTTTCAGATTCCTCCTTACTTAATTTTTCAATAGTACCTTCAATACGTACCTGGCGTTCAAGTTCGCCCCAGAAAAAAGTTATAGCTCCCTGCGGATTTTTGGTGATTTCTTTACCTTTACGGCTTAAGTAATTGGTATAAAACACAAAGCCCGCATGATTAAAGCCCTTTAATAAAAGTACCCGTGCTGATGGCTTGCCTGTAGATGTGGCAGTAGCCAGTATCATTGTATTAGGTTCTGGCAATTCTGCGGCTAAGGCTTCGTTAAACCATTGTTCAAACTGGTTTATCGGGTCGGCCTTGGTGCTATTTTCCAATAAAGTTGCGGCAGAATAATCCTGCCTTAAATTTTGTAATTCCTGCTGATCCATTTGTGCAAACTTACAAATTAATTAATCCGTATACATTGAATACAATTCATTTTCATAAATGAACATATTTTTATTATGATTGTTGTGTCATTTAAATATAAACCTTTATGCTAAGTCTTATTTCGGCTGCCGCAGGGCGTTTACTTATTTCGGAACCATTTATGATGGATCCGAACTTCAAAAGATCAGTTATTATACTAACCGAATTTTCACCCGATGGCGCTATGGGCTTTATTTTAAACCACCAGGGCGAATATATGCTTGGTGATGTATTGCCCGATGTTTCCTATTCAGAAATGCCGGTTTATGAAGGCGGCCCGGTAGCTAAAAACACATTGCATTTCATACACTGTGTTCCCGAAAAGCTTGAAGGCGGTATCGAGATTGCCCCGGGCTTATTCTGGGGTGGCGATTTTGAAGTAGTAAAAAAACTGGTTGGTAATTACCAGCTTAATGAATCCGAGATCAAATTTTTTGCAGGCTACTCTGGCTGGACCGCGCAGCAGCTGGACGAAGAGATTAATGCCGACAGTTGGATAGTATCTGATAAATTTAAAGCCGAAAGCCTTTTCAGCAACGACGAACATAATCTTTGGAAAGAGGTAGTAATTAATTTAGGTAACCGATATGCCCATATTGCCAACTTTCCAGAAAACCCGGCGTTAAACTGAGTTGATAGTTGAACGTCTATTTTGTCTGAATCAGAATTTACAGAATTAAAGAATTTTCAGAATTTTGACTAACTTGGTTGGCCTCCCAAAAAAACTGCAAACTGCAAACTGCAAACTGCAAACTGCTAACTGCTAACTGCTAACTGCTAACTGTTAACTGCTAACTGCTAACTGCTAACTGCTAACCTTCCATTTCCTTTGCCGATTCCTCTACTTTTTTCTTCAGCTCGTCTTTAAAATCAATAAGGTTCTTAACAAGGTACTCATCGGCTGTTGACAATATTTGCGCGGCCAGTATACCTGCATTTTTGGCGGCGTTCAGCGCTACCGTAGCCACCGGGATACCATTGGGCATTTGCAGGATAGACAGGATAGAATCCCAGCCATCTATGGAGTTGCTTGATTTTACAGGCACTCCAATAACAGGCAAGTGTGTTAATGATGCCACCATGCCCGGCAAATGTGCTGCACCGCCGGCGCCGGCGATAATTACTTTTATACCACGATCTGCAGCTGCACGTGCGTAGCTGAACATCCTATCGGGTGTGCGGTGTGCGGATACCACGGTGATCTCGTAATCAACACCTAATTCTTTTAATACATCGGCCGCATCCTGCATAATATGCAAATCGGATTTGCTGCCCATGATGATGGCTACTTTTGGTTCTTTATTGTTCATGGCTCTTTTATCTAATCGTGTTGCGTATTCCAGCCTTACGAAGTTTTAAAAACTTCGTAAGGCTTTCGTCGCTTGTCATTTCCCCTTTCCCCTTTAGGTGTCGGGTTTCTATCACTACCTATGACATATTTAATCATGCATTCTAAAATGGCCTGTCACCCTGAGCCTGTCGAAGGGCGCGCGCAGAGGCCTTTGCCCACATGCTTCGACAGGCTCAGCATGACAACCTTTTTTTTTAATGTCTTTCCTATTCAGGTTTTCGCGAAACTCTAGCATTCGCAGCAACGTCTTTTATTAATGTTATGCTAACTTATCACTTTAAGCGTCTTCTGCACAAATCTCGCTTTCTCAATTGCTTTCTCCCTATCTATATCAACAATCGTAACATGCCCCATCTTCCTGAATGGCTTGGTCAATGCCTTGCCGTAAAGATGTATATATACTCCTGGCACTTTCATTACCTTCTCTATGCCCTGGTAAATTGCAGGCCCTTCGTAACCGGTTTCGCCCAAAACGTTTACCATAATGGCGTTGTTCAGGCAGGCGGTATCACCCAATGGCTGGTTAAATATGGCTCGTAAATGTTGTTCAAACTGCGAAACCACATTACCCTCAATAGTTTGGTGCCCGCTATTGTGCGGACGTGGGGCCAATTCATTCACCAATATTTTGCCATGTTTATCTAAAAACATTTCTACAGCCAGTAAACCAACAATTTTCAGGCTTTCGGCTATCTTTTTGGCTATTTGCTCGGCTTGTTGGTGTATCTCAAAAGGCAAGGTTGATGGCGATATTAAAAACTCCACCAGGTTTGCTTCGGGATTAAACTCCATTTCTACCAGCGGGAAAGCGCTCACTTCACCGTTTTCATTACGGGCAACTATAACGCCAATTTCCTTTTCAAAATCAATCCATTTTTCAATCAGGCTGGGCTCTTTAAAAGCTTTATCCAGGTATGTTGCATCAAGCGCTTTGTAAACGCCTTTACCATCATAACCATCCCGGCGCAGCTTTTGTATGTAAGGGAACGGGATGTAGCTTTGCTGTAATTGTTGTGGCGATGATATGATCTGGAAATCAGCAGTCGGAATATCGTTCTCCTTAAAAAACTGCTTTTGCAAACCTTTATCCTGTATCAGCCTGATAATGCGCGATTGCGGGTAAACCATCACCCCTTCTTTTTCCAGCTGTTCAAGTGCATCCACGTTAACCTTTTCAATTTCGATGGTTAGCAGATCAACAGTTTTACCGAAATTGTAAACGGTTTCATAATCGCCCAGCGAACCTACAGTAAACTCATCGCACAGTTTTCGGCACGGTGCTTCACGGTCCGGATCAAGAATTTTAACCGTAACATTATAATTTATAGCCTGTTGTATCAGCATGCGCCCTAACTGGCCGCCGCCCAAGATACCCAATTTTAGATCTCCGTAAAATGCTTTCATTTGATGTTGCAAGTTTACCTGAAATCTTTCAAAAAGCCTATTTTTGCTTAAACATCTATAGCTACCCGCCTTTTTACCGTTAAATAATAAAAAACCGAATGAACTATCATAAAAATAGCTCCGGTAAGCAAGTAAACAACTTTATCTGCAGGCTGCAGCTTCATGGTCATAGATGTTGCTAAAAATGCGATTGAACCTGAAAAATACAATGGTAACCTAACCGTAAGATTATTCCAATAACTGGGATTTACCAGGAATAGCGCCGGCAACGACATCACGAACACTATAATATTTAAAAAGAATATATCTTCAAAAATAACAGGTAGCACATGGCTGTAGTCTAACCCTTTTTGCTTTATAGCATAATAAATACTGGTCGCAGCTATTGATAAAATAAGCGAGAATATAAAAGTTTTAAAAAGTTGCTTTGGAAGTCCTTTCATACGTGATCTGTTGGGGCAAAACACTTTAATGTGATGCCTGTTATTATTTATTATGCAAATAAATGAATCAGCGGGCGTAAAGCTTTAATATAAATGTCACAAATTGGCTGATAAAGTATCGCCGCCCATTTAAAGCCTTTAAAACGGCTACCTTTGCGCCGTTTTTTACTATTATATATTTTCTATGAAAACCAAAATAGCAGTTGCCAATGGTGATGGGATAGGCCCCGAAATAATGCAGGCCGTACTAAACGTTTTTGAGGCAAACGATGTACAGCTTGAATATGAATTTGTTGAGATGGGTAAATCCTATTTCGATGCGGGACACTCCACCGGGATGACGCCAGAAGCTAAGGAAACCATTGAAACACTTGGCTTATTATTTAAAGGCCCTATGGAAACGCCAAAAGGCAAGGGTGTAAAGAGCATCAATGTAACTGCCCGCAAAGTGTGGAACACTTATGCCAACCAGCGCGATTTTCGCAGCCTGAACGGCGTTGATACCGTTTTCTCTAAAGCAGGCATCCCTATCAATTTAACCATTATCCGCGAAAACATTGAAGATACTTACGGAGGTATTGAGCACTTGCTGACGTATGACGTGGCCGTTGGCAGGCGTATAATCACCCGCCCGGGATCTGAACAGGTTATTCGCTATGCGTTTGAAATGGCCCGCCGCAAAGGACTTAAAAAATTAGCCTGCGGCCATAAAGCCAATATCATGAAACTTACCGATGGCCTTTTCCTTGAAGTTTTCCAGGAAATAGCTAAAGAATACCCGGATATTGAGGCCTCGGATATTATTGTGGACGATTTGTGCATGAAACTGGTAACCCGCCCGCAAACTTTTGAGGCCATCGTATTAACCAACCTTCAGGGCGATATCGTATCTGATCTGTGCGCAGGTTTGGTTGGCGGTCTTGGTTTTGCACCATCAGCCAATATTGGCGATAATATATCCATTTTTGAAGCCGTACACGGCACCGCACCGGATATTGCGGGCAAAGGCATAGCTAACCCAACAGCGTTATTGTTATCAGGCATTTCGATGCTGCGTTTCCTGGGGTTTTCTAAAAATGCGGCTGATATCGAAAACGCGTTATTATATACTTTAGAGCAAGGCGTGCATACCGGTGATTTTGGCGACAAAACTATTCCTGCATCAAACACCAGTAGCTTTACAAATGCCATTATTGCCAACCTGGGTAAAGTACCTGCAAGCGGAGGCGTGTTTTCAAATCCTGACTTAGCAGTAAAGGCCGAAAAAATACAACCTTTAAAAAACAAGCTTACAGCTACCAAAAACATCAAAGAAGAAATGGTTGGTGTTGATGTTTTTGTTGAATCAAAGGTACAACCTGCCGCACTTGCCGAGATCGCGAAAACTGTACTTACAGATAACTTCGACCTGGTGATGATCTCCAACCGGGGAACCCAGGTATGGCCCACAGGATCGATCTACACCGAACTGGTGAACGAATACCGTGTACGCTTTGAAAAGAAACCAGGTTTGCAAATAACCCAAAAAGAACTGCTTCACATAGCAGCAGATTTTTCTGAAAAAGTAAAAGTTTGTTCGGTTGAGTTCCTCATGAAATTCGACGGTAAAATTGGCTATACCCTGGCACAGGGCCAATAAAAATAGACACCAATTTCACAAATGGGAAGGTAATTTACACGAATTTATACTGATGTGTCGGAATAAATTCGTGCAAATTACCATTCGTATAATTTAAAATCATCAGTGCAATTAGAGCCAATCTCAATTCGTAAAATTCGATACAATTAGTGAAATTCGTGTTTACTGAAAACCTTTTATGTAATTATTAGTTATAATAAATACAATAACTAACTAAATATATAACTAAAGGAAATTATTAGGAAAAACTGCTACTCATTTACATTTTATTTACACACAAGATCAAAGAAAGATGAACATGAAAAAGTCAGTTTTAATTGCCGTAGCCTCATTAGCTATTGGATTTTTATCGAACAACGCAATCGCACAAACACAACAACAGGATACTACTGCTAAAGCTGCTCCTGCAACTACCCAGGCAGCCACAGCTGCCTCATCTGGCGATGTGGTAGGTGTATTGGCCACTACTACTGATTTTGCGCCATTGGCACTGGCTGTAAAAACTGCCGATCTGGAAGCTACCTTAAAGGGCCCTGGCCCATTTACCATATTTGCACCTAACGATGTAGCTTTCAGCAAAGTTCCTAAGCCAACCATGGATGACTTAACTAAAGATCATGCTAAACTGGCTAAATTGCTAAAATATCACGTAGTAGCTGGTAAATATACCAAAGCCGATATTATTAAAGCATTAAGTGCAGGCAAAGGTAAAGCCTCATTAAAAACCATCGATGGTGAGGTGCTTAACTTATCTGTTAATGACAAAAGCAATTTACAGATTGTGGATGCAAAAGGCAATGCCGCGCAGGTGATATCATTTGATACCATGGCATCAAATGGTGTTGTACACGGTTTAAACGGCGTATTAATGCCACAATAAAGATTTTCAGTCCAATTTTTAAATCCATAGGGCCGGGCGGTAAAACGCCTGGTCCTTTTTTATTAAAGCATGCCTGTTTGCCAGGTAAGGCGGCTTAATTTGTAAACAAGCTGTTTATCAATGGTTTCATTATAACTAAAATGATGCCTCTCCAGTAACTGAACAGATTTCACATTTGCAGGAGAAAGCCATGCTGTTATGGTATTCAGCTCCATTTCATCAAAGCCATAAGCAATAACGCTATCAACAGCCTCTTTCATCAAACCTTTGCCTTGTTCAGATGGTAATAGCTCATAACCTATTTCGGCACTTATGGCCTTATCATTGAGGTTCCAGTAGCATATCGCTCCTATAAGTTTACCTGAGCATTTAAGTTCAATACCCCAGTACACACTTCGCTTATCGATCATATCCTTTCTCCGCGCCGCTATAAACTGATTTACGGCTTCGGCAGTCTGCACCGAACTGCGGCCGATAAAGCGGTTTATATCATCGTTACTACGTATAGCTAATAATTGTTGTGTATCACTAAACATCAGCTCTCTTAACCTCAACCGATGGGTATGCAATTCTGGGAATTGTGTTGATGGAAACTTAACTGGCATTACTTAAGCGGTGTAAATTTAGATGCCCAATATTTTTTATCTGCAATAAGAGCTATAGGCAAACCTATACAAATTATCAGTATAATAATTCCCGTTAAAGCAACCTGCACCTTAATAGGGTGAAAACCAATTTTGCTTAAAGGTACAACAGCAAGATTCATCACCAGCCAGGTAATAACCCCATAAAAAATGGCAATTAAATATTTATTGCGCAAAAGCTTATCGCAAATGGGGTAAAGCGGGTAAAAAACGGCCGTAAATAAAAAAGCAATGAGATAATGGAATATAACTCCGGCCAACACCATTTCGGCGCCGCCATTAAATGCTGCTTTGCCAAATACACCACTTGCGATAAACTTAAAGATAATATCAGCATGAATACTGCCATTGGTGAAATAGTTCCAGATGATGGCTGCTATGCCATCGAGCGTTCCTGTTAAAAAACAAAGCCATAAAATAGTAAGTATGGCGTCGTTTTGTTGTGGTTTGATATTTTTTGCAGCCATGGTGATGAGATTTAATACTATAAAGTTATGCTTTTTATAAAAAGCACCTGTATTGACAGGTTTATTTTTTACAGTTAAATAAAGTATTAAAACTGATGCCTATTTTTATACCAAATGAATGCCGAAAACACAATTGAGATCCCCGGATTGCTAAGCAACAAAGCAAGCAAAAAACTATGTTTTGAGGTGGAGGGATTGACGATTGAAAAACAACGGAGCTTTGTTTCAACGGTGTTTTTACCTACTCAAAATATTGCAGCTTTCCGGTATGGAATTACCTGGACAAGGGGATATAATTTTGTGTTTGGCCGCCAATATTTTATTGAGATACAAAATGATGAGCAAAAAATAACGCGGATTAAACTTGGTAGTTATTACGGCATCCGTAAACATTTGTACGGTAAATTATGGGCTGATATTATACAGCAGCTATGGAAAAACTATTTTATAAATATGTTTAGCTATTACCATGAGTTATATACAATACATCAAACTTTTGAGCTTTGCGGTATCCGGTTCCATTGTGATGGCATTGGTTGGGACCGTCAACATATATTACAGTGGGACGAGATTGCTGTAAGCAGTTACCAAACTTATTTCATGATCTACAACTGCCAAAATAAAAAGCAGTGCGTCAGCAAAAGCTTCGCCAATGATTGGAACGCTGTGATACTGCAGGTACTTTTAAAGGAGATTGTAGAAGAACGTAGTGTGATACGATCTTAATTATTTCAAATACTGGTTCAAATAATAAAATACCCTATTCCTGATGTCCTCCGCATCAAACATAACTCCGTAATGCGGGGCGTTGGGCACAATGATCAACTCATTTTTTACACCCGCCAGTTTTAGGTGTAAGCTAAGTAGAATAGATTGCTGGGGACTTACAGATTCATCCTTTTCGCCCTGAACAATAAGGAAAGGAGGATCATTTTTGTCTACATAAGTAACAGGGCTTGCTACTTGAGCAAGGTCGGGACGGTCAAACACCCGGGCACCCAGCAGTAAGGTTAATGGACTTTGAGGATCAGTTGATTCGTTACCCTTGATCGATAAAAAATCAGACGGGCCATAAAAATCAAGCACCAGTTTTATTTTGAAGGCAGGCTTTTTTCCGGTCTGGTAAAACTCTTTTACATTGTTGTTATTAGATAAACCCATCAACGAAGCCAAATGCCCTCCTGCCGAAAAGCCAATGAGTGCAATTTTATCGCGGTCGAGTTTGTATTTATTGGCGTTCTGGTATAAAAACTCAACAGCCTGGTTACAATCCTGCACCTGTGCCGGAAATGGCGCTGTGGTGCTATGGCGATAATCTATTGATGCAACCGCATATCCTTTATCAATAAACCCTTTTATGGTTTGGGTCATATAACCCATATCGGCATATTTATCATTCAGCATCCACGCGCCGCCATGAATCCATACAATAAGGGGATAACTGCTTTTTACAACCGGCGGAAGATAGATATCCAACAAGTGCTTTTTGAGGGTATCACCGGCGTATGGCACATTGCTGATAAATGTGGTGCCTTTAGGAAAAATATCGGGCTTAGGATTTACCTGGGCTTTTGAAATATTTACCGCGCAAACAAATGCTGCAAAAAAATACAAGCTGCTTTTTTTCATAATTGGTTAGTTGAATTAAAGATAGGCTTTATATAAATACCTTGTTCAGATATTAAAGATTATTAGCTGCATAATCAGTTTTAAACAGGTTTGAATTTCGCAAACTATGGTTTGATATTCGTAACTAAGCTCCCTTGTTTTATTAACATCTTTGGTATATCAACTACAAAACAAATAACATGAAATTAACCAACAATAAAATTTTGATCACCGGCGGTGCAAGCGGCATCGGCTTAGGGCTTACCGAAAGATTTATACAGGAAGGCAATACGGTAATAGTTTGCGGCCGTCGCGAATCTGTATTGCAGGAAGTGGCCGAAAAATACCCAACAGTAATTACCCGGGTATGCGATATCTCGGCTGAAGCTGAACGAGTAGAGCTTTTTAATTGGATTGCCGAAAACCACAGCGACCTAAATGTGCTGGTAAATAACGCAGGCGTACAGCAATGGATGAAAATTACCGACGAGGATTTTTTTGAGCGTGCCAAGACAGAAATTGCGACCAACATCGAGGCTCCATTACATTTAACCTCGCTGTTCATGAAGCTAAAATTGTTAACCACCATTATAAACGTAACTTCGGGTTTATCCTTTGTGCCTTTTACCATGGTACCGGTGTACTCTGCAACCAAAGCATTTTTCCATTCGTTTACGCTATCCGCACGTCATCTACTGAAATCAAAAAACATTGAGGTGATTGAGATCATCCCACCGGCATTGAATACCGATCTGGGTGGCAAGGGTTTGCATGATGCGCATCCTCCGGTAAGTGCATTTATCGAATCGATTTTTGAACAATTGAAAAACGAAAAAACCGAACTGACTTTTGGATTTAGCGAAGCGATGGCCAATGGCGGTCCCGAAGAAATAAAGGGGATATTTAACAGGTTGAATACGGTGAATTAATAAAACTAACGACCATAATTACCCGTTTGTCATTTGAATTGATAAAATTCGGAAAACTCTAAAGTTGGAAATAACAAGCGGCGAAAGACTTACGAAGTTTTAAAAACTTCGTAAGTCTGGCATTCTTTAACTTGTCATAGGTAGCCCCATTAAACAACAAGTCAATACCAAGAGCCGGTTCTAAAACCCCTGTAAAGTAAACCAGGAATCTTTTAAAGGGAATAAAACCCGGCATCATCATTACCATACCATCCGTATACATAAAATGCCCTAATGCCGAAAAGCTACATAGGCAGGTTACCACTGAAAATAATGTTCCAATTGCCGACAAAAAAATGGGAAATGATTGTGGATACGATGAAACTTGAACGGAGGACGATGAGTATCTTCATATATTTTCAATTGTTCATTCTCCACCAGGCATCTGCTGGCCCAAAAAATCTTTGAATACAGACCAAGATACGTTGTCAAAATTTTCATTTGTAGCGATCTTTCCTCCAAATGATGTCAGCAATACTTCAATCTCTGTAAGCCCAAAATCCGCTGCGCTCCATTTGGGTGTATATCCTTGTGATGACATTGTATTGGGATTGGCTCCGGCGCTGAGTAAAAGTTCAACTATATCTAAATATCCGCCCATTACAGCCCAATGTAAGGGCGAGTTGCCAAATCCATCAAGTTCATCTAAATTAGTCTCAAGCGCCAGACCCGCCCTAACATTTTCTATTTCACCAGTCAAAACCTGCTCATGAAACGGGTATTTCTTTACAGTTACAGCCTTTTGAGGATTATCGCGAACTAATTCTTTCATAAACGAATATTCTTCAAGCGGTATCTTCATTCGCTTTGCTACATCGCAGATCCCAATATAAATATCGTTGTCTATCTCGATATTATGTTCATGCATTTTGGCTATGAGTATATCAAAGCATACCCCATATTCATTATATTGGAGGTACTCTTTCGAGTTATTAACATCAACCTCATTCAGCCCGAATAACTCAGCTACCTTTATTAAATATAACAGTTGGTCTTTAATACTTTTTCGTTTTTTAAACCAACTGATCATGCTATTTCATTTTGTATTAAATCTCTTTTAAGCACCAATCAAACGCTCACCCTCAATCTTCTTTTGCAGCTCTAATATAGCTCCAATCAAAGCTTCTGGTCGCGGTGGGCAGCCTTGTACGTATACATCAACAGGGATCACCCTATCCACACCCTTAACCACGTGGTAACCATGTTGCCAGTAAGGGCCGCCACAGTTGGAGCATGATCCCATAGAGATCACATATCTTGGTTCGGGCATTTGCTCATACAGGCGTTTAATGCGCTCGGCCATTTTAAAGGTTACGGTACCGGCTATAATAATCACATCAGCCTGGCGGGCTGACGGGCGCGGAAAAACGCCAAAGCGGTCCAAATCGTAAGTGGATGCCATGGAGCCCATCATTTCAATGGCACAGCAGGCTATCCCAAAACTCAAGGGCCATAAGGATGATAAACGCGCCCAATTAAGCAGGTCGTTCATTTTGGTGATCACTACGCCACCTTCTTCGCTGGTTAGTTCGCTACTCATTTGCAGGCTTTTTAAAGGTGGGTTTAAACATCGGTTTTCTTACCGGTGGTAATTCTGTTGGTGTTGCAGCAACAACGGCTTCTGCAAGCGGTTCATTGCCCATATTAAACGCTTTAACAGTAAATTTACTTTGTTCCAGGTTTAGTTTTTCGTAAAACGATGCCGGGATATTTACATCAGTAGTAGGTACGGTAGGCTTGGCTTTAATCCATTCCAGGTCGCCTTTTGCCCAGGCATAAACCAACCCTAATATCAGGATGCCTAAAAAGATGAACATCTCCGCTAAAGAGAACCATCCCCAACGGGCGTCCCCGGCAATAAGCTCGTGATTCCCAAATACTGTCGCCCATGGAAAAATAAATACCATTTCCACATCAAACAATAAAAATATCAGCGCTATTACATAAAAACGCGAATTAAAGGGCAACCAGGCATTTCCTGTGGGTTCTTCGCCACATTCATAGGAAGTTAGCTTCTCGTAATTGGGGTTATTGGGCGCCAATAATCTGTTGAAAAAAAATATCACGCACACCATTATTATTCCGGTGAGCAGAAAGATGAGTATCTTTCCAAATTCTGATATTTGCGAAACTTCGGTCATGACTACAAAATTAACAAAACAAACAGATTTTGATGCAATAATAATTGGCGGAGGTGCGTGCGGACTCATGTGCGCCGTGCAAGCCGGCTTTTTAGGCAAACGTACCCTCGTCCTCGAGAAAAACGACCGGGTGGGTGCCAAGATCCTCATCAGCGGCGGCGGAAGGTGTAATTACACCAATCTGTACGCCACCGACCAGCAATTTATATCGCAAAATCAACATTTCTGTAAATCAGCCTTTTCGCAATGGACAGTGGATGATACCATCGGCTTTTTTGAAACTTATGGTATTGAAGGAAAGGAAAAAACGCTTGGCCAGTTATTCCCGGTAAGTGATAAAGCTAAAGATGTGGTAGAAGTTTTCACCAATCTATGTGCCGATCTTGACCAGGAGATCTGGTGCGATGCCGATGTAAAAATGGTTGAAAAAACCGACGAAGGCTTTACCGTTCGTGTTGAAATTGGCGGCAGGCAAGAGTTTATAAGCGCGCCAAGTGTGGTGATAGCAGCTGGCGGCTTACCAATCCCTAAAATGGGCGCTACTGATTTTGGCTTAAGAACAGCCCGCCAGTTCGACCTCAAAATAGCGGATACCGCCCCCGCCCTGGTACCGCTTACCATTACCGGGAAAGATCAGCCCTGGTATGAGCAATTATCTGGCAACAGCATCTTTTGCCGGGTTTGGAACGATAGGATTAGCTTTGAAGAGAATATCCTGTTTACCCATTGGGGTTTAAGTGGCCCGGCCATTTTACAAATCTCGTCCTACTGGAAACCTGGCGAATATATTTATATCGATCTGCTCCCTAACCAAAACATTGCCGACCTGATTCAGCAGGAAAAAGAAACCAATGGTAAAAAAATGTTACTGGCCTATCTGGCTGGTTTATATACCCGCAAGTTTGCCGAAGCGTTGAGTGATAAATTACCTGTAGAGAAAAACCTGGCATCCCTCACCAAAACCGAAATTGAGGATATTAGTACCTTAATACATGAGTTTAAAGTAAAACCGGCCGGCGATAAAGGATATGACAAAGCCGAGGTAATGCGCGGTGGTTTATCTACCGATGAACTATCATCTAAAACACTGGAAACCAAGAAAATTCCCGGTTTATTTTTTGGCGGTGAATGCGTAGATGTTACGGGCTGGCTTGGGGGCTATAACTTTCAATGGGCCTGGGCAAGTGGGTTTGTAATAGCGCAGAATCTTTGATCAGAATTTAAGAAAAGTAGAATAATACTCCCGTCATTGCTGTAAAGGTCAGATAATTCGGTAACAGAATTAGCTTTAACTAATAAAGCTAAAAGTTATGCGGAACATAAACAACGATCTTACCTTAAAGCGAAATTACCTGAGCAAATACCGTTTTTTAATCGGTGAATATGAACAGGTAAAGCGTGGTGAACATACTGTTTTTAGGTTTGCCAAAGATTTCTATTCAGCTCATGATACCGATCCGAGAAGTTTTTTAAAGTATTATAACCGTTTTAAGCAGTCAGGTAATGAACTGGATCTGTTGCCCGCTAAGCGTGGGCCAAGGTATTCTACCAGGCGACCTGACCCGGATGATGAGCAAAAAGTGCTTGATCTGCGTATGGGAGGTTGCAATAAGTTTGAAATAGCTTATCAGCTTAAACAAAAATCAAATAACTTTAACCCATCGCCGTCTGGTGTGTACAATATTCTAAAGCGGTATCAAAAGAACCGTTTACATGCGGCGGATAAGGAAATAAAGCGAAAGATCATCAAAGAACGTATGGGCCAATTAGGACATATTGACTGTCATCACCTGAGTAAAAGTGTGATCAGAGGGCAAAATAGGAGGTTATATCTGCTTTGCGTGCTGGATGATTATTCCCGCCTGGCCTGGGCACAGGTGATGGAAGACATCACCGCGCTGACCGCCATGTTCACTGCCATGCATTGCATGCAGGCGCTCAAACGGGAGTTCGGCATCCAGTTCGAGGAGATCATTGCCGATAACGGCCCGGAGTTCGGTACTTCAACAAGTTTGCAAAAGCGGAACCATCCTTTTGAGCGAATGTTAATGGAAACAGGCATCAAACGGCGGTATATGCAGCCTTATCGGCCGCAAACCAACGGCAAGGTGGAACGCTTTTGGAGGACCCTTAAAGAAGACCTTATTGAAGATACCGATTTCGACAGCTTTGAAGAGCTGGAAGATGAACTCCTCAAATATCTTGTTTATTATAACTGGGAACGGCCACATCAGGGCATCAATGGTAAAAAACCTATCGATATGGTCACCCTAAACAACAAATAAAAATACCTAATTCTGTTACCGAATTACTAAACCCTTACAATTGCGAGGCACGAAGCAATCTCTAAACTATACATAGCGCACGCAAAAGGGTGATTTTGCATAGACGATTTACTTATGTAGAGATTGCTTCGTGCCTCGCAATGACGGTAAAAAATGCTTACCGTTCCACAATTTCATAATTCCTGTATTCACCTATCCGCCAGCCGGTAATCTGCTCTATCTTTTGAAGCAACTTACGCCTAAAGGTCATGCTTTTACGCAGTTCTTTAGTGCTAAAGTCTATATTCCAGTTGGTAGCCTCAATACGCTTCAGGATAGGCGCTGGGTGGGTGCCTGTAAAGCGTACCAGTTTATCGGCATTGCTGTAATCAAACTCATAAGTTTCGGGTAGGTTTTGCGCCATCCAGGCATCATCATGATAAAACTTATTAAAGTTGCGGATTTTATTGTTGAGGCCTTGAGGGGGCTTAGCCCAACCATAGTGATATATATAGGCATCAATCAACTTCACTTTTATCTTACGGCCATCCAGCCTGAAACCCTGCGCATCACGATAGGCTTTTATGCCTTTAATATTTTTCAATAAACGAATCTCCCGGCGATACCAGCGTCTCGAATCGCCATAGTAATCATATGAGCCATAAAAATGCCGGTATTTAAACAGCAAACCTTCGATGTTTGGCTTGTTTAAAGCATCTTCCATTTCCTTTTTAATAAGAGGATGATATTTTTCATGCACAGCTTCATCACCCTGGATATAAAAAGCCCAATCACTATCAGGTGAGATTGCTGCAAAAGCCTTATCTGTTTCAACCGCAAAAACAACTCCCCCATCTTTTAATGAATCATCCCAAACGGTATCAATTATTTTAATTTTAGGCGAGCCAATAGCCTCAATTAGTTCGCGGGTACCGTCATCAGAGTTACCGGCGGCTACTATAAACTCATCACAAAGAGGTAAAACAGAGTTAATAGCTTCAACAATAGGGTAGTCGTTTTTAACCGCGTTTCTGATAAATGTAAATCCGGATACTTTCATTAAGCCAAAGGTATTTAAATTGTGATTAGTCTTCAAAAAAGCTTTGTTTAGCCCAATACGATAACATACCCACCACAAACATCTTCATCATAAAAATTTCAAACAGGATTATCATGATTTCTATAAACTTTCATGCGCTTTTCTTCGTAAAACTCATTTAAAAAAACAAGCCTTTTTCAAACGTTTTATCACTCTAATACGAACATAATAAGTAAAATATTTTACTTAAGATTGTATCAACAACGCTAATTAATAAACCATGGATATCATAAGAAGAGACAATATCACCTACGAAGAATTTATGGAGGAGCATTATAAACCGGGCATTCCGCTGGTTTTTACAAATGCCGCCAAAGTTTGGAAGGCGAATGGTCTGTTTAGTCCGGATTGGTTCAGGGAAAACTATCCCGATCGTAAAACCGACGTAAGGGGCAATACCCTCACCATGAAAGAAGCCATGGACATGGTTGAGGCCAGCACCGAAGAAAAGCCAGCGGTGTACCCTATCATATTTGATATACCATCAACCATACCAGAGTTGATGCCACTTTTAGACCCCTTGGATCTTAATTATGCATCGCCAAATTGGTTAAAAAATAAAATGTTCAGCATAGGCAAATGGGGCGGCGCTACCGAGCTGTTTATTGGCGGCCCTGGTGGCAGGTTCCCATATATGCATATTGATTATTACCACCTTAATGCCTGGATTACCCAGCTTTACGGCCAAAAGCGTTTTACCGTTTTCCCGCGCGGACAAGAGCATATGCTATACCCACGCGCGGATGATCCATGGCGCTCTGAAGTAAATGTTTTTGAACCTGACTTTGATAAGCACCCCTTATTTAAAGATGCAACCCCCATCAACTTTGTAGTTGGCCCCGGCGAAACTTTATTTATCCCTTTTGGTACCTGGCATACGGCCTATTCGCTTACGCCAACTATTTCGGTAGCTTTTGATACACTCAACAGCAAAAACCACAAAAAATTTATGGATGACGTTTGGACATTTAAAAAACGGCAGAGTAAATTAAAAGCAGTGGCCATGTACGCATATGCCGCGGTGGCTACACAAACCTCAAAGATTAGCGAGGGATTTAAGGGAAAATAAAAACCACAGTATGCTGAGGATGCAAAGCATGGCGTAGCTACGCTGCATATTTATGCATGTACTCTATTTAATTTTATACCAATTTTGCCCGATAAAAGAAAAAAATGCTGATTTTTGGCACCAACAAAACAGGAAACAACATTGGTGATCACTAATCAGAAATACGAAGAAGCACTCATTAATTATAATAAAAAAATTGCTGATGCCAGTGTGGAGGATATGGTGCTTAATATGGGCCCTCAGCATCCATCTACCCATGGTGTTTTGCGTTTGGAGCTGATTACTGATGGGGAAATTGTAAAAGAAGTTATCCCACATATTGGTTACCTGCACCGCTGTTTTGAAAAACATGCCGAATCATTAACCTACCAGCAAACTATTCCATTTACCGATAGGCTGGATTACCTGGCCTCTATGAACAACAGCCACGCTTTTGTGATGGGTGTTGAACGAATGATGGGGATTGATAAAGATATCCCTAAACGGGTGGAATACATCCGCGTGCTTGTTTGCGAACTTAACCGCATTGCATCGCACCTGATTGCCATTGGCACCTACGGTATTGATATTGGTGCTTTCACCCCTTTTTTATGGTGTTTTAGAGACCGTGAACATATTATGGGTATGCTGGAATGGGCTTCGGGCTCGCGTATGCTTTATAATTATATTTGGGTAGGCGGTTTGTTTTATGATTTACCTGTTGGTTTTGAAGAGCGCTGCCGCGATTTTGTAGAATACTTTAAACCCAAAATGGTTGAACTTAATCAACTACTTACCGATAACCAGATATTTA
>NZ_JANYGH010000052.1 GCF_025362475.1 Mucilaginibacter sp. | reverse complement strand
GGTGAAACCAACCCAATTGCTGATAACTCAACTGAAGAAGGACGTGTATTAAACCGTCGTGTTCAGTTCAAACAAAAATAATCTTTAATAAAATATTATTTGAAAAGGCTCCGGATAACCCGGAGCTTTTTTTGTTTTATGTTATAACTATATTACACTGAATAACGGAAAGATCAATTTAAAATCAGTACCCGATGACTCACTGCTTTTAAACTGAATAGTACCGTTCATTAATTTCACATAACGCTGAACGATATTTAAGCCTAAGCCTGTTCCCGGAATATCCTGGGTATTATCCGCCCTGAAAAAAGCTTCAAATAAATGCTCCTGGTCTTTCAACGGAATACCTATTCCATTGTCTTTAAGCCGTATTTCATACTCCTTATCATCAATTTTTGTTTCCAACTCAATTAAGCAAATATCACGCGAGTACTTAATAGCATTTGAAATTAAATTACTTAAACAATATTTAAGCAAGCTTTGATCAAGTAAACAAATTGTATGTATACCGGCGTGGTTGTAAAATAATTTCTGGTTTTTATTAGTCAGCTGCCTCATTTCATTTAACAGCTCCTCGCAAAAAATTACAAGATCAAATTCCCCGTAGATAGGGATGATCTTACCTGCTTCTATTTGTTCAACAGATAAAAAATCGCCTAAAATATCTGTTAAATCCTTAACCGATGCCTTAATTTTATGCAGGTGCATCATGATTTTTTCTTTATCCAACCTGTTAAAATAGCGTTCAATTAATGAAGCAGACAATTGTATACAGCTTAGTGGCGACCTAAACTCATGCGAAGCCATAGATACAAAGTACGTTCTGGCCTGGTTAATTTCCTTTTCTTTTTCTAATAAATCCTCAGCCTCGTTCTGTGATATTTTCAGCTGAGCTATTAGTTTTTGCAATTCGATAGTACGGTCATGAACAACTGATTCAAGGTTATTAGTATATTCCATTAGCTGTTCAGCCATCTTTTTTTCAACGCTCAGGTCATGAATTACCGCGGTAAAAACTACTTCATCGTTACATAACACCTTGCGTAATGCTAATTTAACGGGAAAGGTACTCCCATCTTTTTTTATCCCGGTTGCTTCACACTCCTTGCCTGTTATATTAATTATCCATGTATCCGCATTGTTCTTTACATGCTTCTGCCGGGATAATTCATCTTTAAAATGTAAGAGTGTTTCAACCTGCTCATTAATCAATTCCCGTGACTGGTATCCAAAAAGCTCACATAACCGGGTATTTACTAATTTGATGATCCCTTTTTGATCAATATTGATAATTCCATCAATAGCATTCTCAATTATCGCATGTAGCAATGCTTCATTATTCATCATTCGTTAACAAGGAAAAGTTACTGTAAAGAGGATCTTAGTTATGATCTGTAAATATTGGATGTATCATTAGTTAAACAAATGATGAGCATCACTTTGGATAACTAAAATTGAAGTAATTACAATAACAGATCGCGTTTATTTAATTATAAACCGTTTATAAAACCATCTTTTTACAATTTATGCAAAAGTATGTAGCATGCTATTAATAACATGACACAACTCAATGGAACCCTGAATAGCCCAAGGCACTTCCCTGATCAGTTTTATTGTTCACTTTAATACCTGATTAATACGGAAATACGAGCACAGGAACGGTGAGGTTTTCAGGGAGTTTATCTTTTATATCGGTACCTATTATTTCGGCAAAATGATACCGGTGATTAATCATAACCAACAGATCATTATGCATCCCGTTTTCGAGAACATCCACAGCGGTTGATAGGTTTCTCTCTCTGATATTATTAAAATACAATTGATCATAATTAACATTCTTACATATCGCTATATTAAAAACATCAAAAGCATACTTTTCATCCATATGCGGCAGGCCTTTTGCCGATAAATGGGCAATAGAAAGATGGGCCTTTATAGCTTTTGCCATATCAACCAGGTAACGCACAATGTGTAACCGGCAATAACGAAGGTCGGCTATGTAAACTATCCGTTCAAGATTCTTTATTTGCCAGTTGGCAGGTACCAGCATCAGAGGGCAAAGCACCTTGTTCAGTAAATAATTAACGTTTATTTTAATGGCTGAGGTAGGTGTACCGTGGCCCATACCTTTAACCATCAGCCATATTTGTTCTTTATTAACCAGTGCGGCAAGTTCCGTTTCATTGGCATTTGAAATATCAATTTCTTTTATCTCTGGTTTAAATGCCTGATCATCAATATAAGGTACCGACAAATGGCCAGGCACATTATTAACGGGTAATGCATTATCTGTATAACCACTTCCGTTTTTGGTTAATACTTTTTCAAAAACTTTACTTTTTATCTTATTGGTGTTAGCTATAAGAATGTTTGCATGGTTTTTTTCGGCCATTAACTGAACAAATGCCCTGGTATGACCAGCTTCGGCAGAATGATCATTTATTACAAGGATTGTTTTCATAATGATGAGATTAGAACAAGTGAGATACTACTAAGTAAAGTTTAAAAAATACTGGCAGTAAATTAGTGACCACCATCACACGGAAATGTATTTCTGATCATGAATAGGCCACATCCAGGTACCGGCATACATATTCCTGGTGCTTTTTAAGTTTTGTTTTATACATTAAAAACGACCATTGGCTTGGCTCAGGCCCTCCATAAATAATAACAAAAGCCTCATTATAAGAGGCTTTTTACAATATAAAAAACTGAATGCTATTAATTTTGCGCGTGGAATACAAGCAGTGGAATTTCTATTTTATTGGCCATTTTCTGTGTAACGCTGCCGTTTAACAAGCCATGCAAAAAGCTATGCGAATGATGTACCATTGCTAAAATATCAACATGGCCGTGTACACATAGCCAGTTTAAGCCATCATCAGGCTTCTCTCCTTCGCATATGCGGTAATATATATGAGAGTAATTGCTTTTGTTGGATAGATCAGTCATGAACGGCCCTATAAGTGTTTTAAAACCATCAGCATGCTCCTTTCCCTTAGCTATATGGGTAATTAATATTTCGGCATCAAGCATCCTTGCAAATGGTATCAATTCATATACAAATTTTAAATCCTCCTCGGGGTGTTTAAAATCTGTGGCAAAAGCAATTTTCTTTATCGGTTTTATAGCAACCTTAGGCGGAATCAGCAGCAAAGGTTTTGACGCGTAATTGATAGCTCCTTTAGCATGATTCCCTAAAAGGAATTTACTGAGGCCCCTGCCGTGGGTTCCCATAACTATCATATCAACATGACTGTTTTCAATAACTTGTTTTAACACACTGTTAAAATCGCCCATTTCGTTAATACAGGTTACCTTAGGCTTAACATCATCATTTGATTCCTTGCTTTGTAACCGGGCCGCTAATTTTTCAAGCTCGGCAAGGCTATCATCCATAATATGCTGATAATCATCCATTGGCCAAACTACCATTCCTGCTTCGGGTATTTCGGCCGGCACAATAAAGGCATTACACAAAATCAGCTTAGCTTTAAGTTGCTTTACCAGGTCATAAGCGTATTCAGCCGCATGTGTTGCGGTGTCTGAAAAATCGGTTGGGGCAAGTATGGTTTTCATGGTTATGGGTGATTGATTTTATTGACATAAAATTCCGAAATAACCGGCAACAAATTAATGATATTGGTCATATCTGTTAATGACATGTAACAATAAACACGTTTTCAAATAATTCTCTGCTGAGCAAAAAAATCAATACAATTTCATCCTGCTAATTTTAATACAGGTAGTCCCTAACTTAAACCTCATCAGTAAAATACATCGCTACCCTATCTTTCCAGCTACCTCGGTAATTGCTTTCACCAACTTGTCCAGATCGGCAATGGTGGTATACACATGCGGGGTTATCCGCACACAGCTTACATTTTCAAACACTATCGACACGGTATGGATCTTATACTGGTTAAACAATGCCGCCTCCAGTTGCGCAGGAGTCATGCCATCAACAGATACACCGCATATAGCGCAGGAATATTCGGGTTTTAATGAGGTATGCAATTTTACTTTGGGCAGGTGCTGCACCTTACCGGCCCAGTAATTTTTAAGGTAGCGAATCCGCTCCTCTTTGCGTTTGCTGCCGATAGCCAGCTGAAAGTTTACAGCCTCGCCTATCCCCTGTTCTATCGGGAAACTACGGGTACCCAGGTTTTCAAATTTACGAATATCCGGGCCCTGCGGATTATCATCGCACAACAGGGGCAATACTTTGGATATTTTTTCTTTTTTAATCCACATCATCCCGCTGCCAATAGGCGCCGAGAGGAATTTATGCAAACTGGTGCCAAAGTAATCACAATTTAAATCGGGTATTTTAAAATCCAATAACCCAAAAGAGTGCGCGCCATCCACAATAACCTCTATACCTCTGGCATGCGCCATATCACATATTTTGCGGACCGGCATAATTTGCCCCACATAGTTAACTATATGCGTAACGTGTATCAGTTTTGTTTTGGAGGTGATGGCATCCTGGTAAGCTTTCACAATTTGCCCGTCATCCTCTATCGGAAAATCAAAAGTTAGCTGCTTATAAACAATTCCTTCGCGCAATGCCCGTTGCCGGTAAGCCTGCACCATGTGGGGGTAATCCAATTTGGCGCCTATCACCTCATCACCACTTTTTAGCGGCAGACCATATATAATGGTATTGAGCGATTCGGTAGCATTACGGTTCACGGCTATCTCATCGGGCAGGGCTCCTGCTAATAATGCCAGTTTCTCGCGCAGGGGTTCGCGACCCTGGTCAAGTATCCGCCACATGTAGTATGATGGCCCTTCATTAGTTAGTTGGTTGTATCGTTCAACCGCCTGCTGCACTACCAGGGGCGAAGGCGAGACACCCCCATTATTAAGATTGATAATATTGGAGTTTACCGAATAAGACCGTTGAATTACAGCCCAAAAATCTTCATCCTGCGCCACCTGTTGGGGCGTTAAATGGGTTATTTTATTTTGAGCTGATTTCCAGTCCTGGGCATGTGCCTGGTTAAACAAGCTTGATGCCGAAAAAGCGCCGGTAAGCACGGCCGCTTGCTTAATAAAACTGCGTCGGTTATTGGTCATAAACGAATTTAGGGTATTGAGCGCACACAAGCAAATGATGTAATAAAAGTTTAACAGATAGTTTTATTGCACTCCTTGCCTGCCTGTTTTAAATTCAATAAAAGCCGTCCGCTTGTTTAAAAAAATACAATCGATTGCGAAAAATATCTCAAAAGTGATTCTTTTAATGCTTTTACAGCTAAAATTAATCTATTATTTATTTTTTATTAATGAACGCCTCTTCTTTTGTGTCATTAATATAAACCAATTATAGCACCTCCCGCCATCAATGGCACCGGGTGATTTATTAATCAAACTAAATGACATCATGTACCACTACGAAGCTAAGCCGCCGTAAGTATGCCGCCGCACGCGCTATTTATTACCCTAACATGGTAAACCAAACCAATTAAACTTAACCATTAACAGAGAGACAATATGAAAAAATTAAAATACTTACTTATACTCCTCTTTCTTTTCCCCATTAGTTTGTTAGCCCAGCAAACTACCATCAACGGAAAGGTCATAGATTTAACCGATGGGTCGGCACTTCCGGGGGTAAGTGTAAAAATTAAAGGCACTACCGCTGGCGCCATAACTGATATTGCAGGAAAATTCAGTCTTAACGTTGCAAACCCAAACGTGTTTTTACAGGTATCTTATATAGGTTACGTTACCAAAGAGGTAGCTGTAAAAGATATAAAAGGCGGTACTATTGCCTTAACCTCAACCAATAAAACCCTTGATGAGGTAGTTGTTGTAGGCTATGGTGTACAAAAAAGAGCCACAATAACCGGCTCTGTATCAACACTTCAAAGTAAAGAGATTACCACAACCAAAAACGAAAGTGTTGTAAACATGCTTACCGGTAAAATACCAGGTGTACGCATTGTACAAACAACCGCCGAACCAGGATCTTACGCCAATAATTTAAATATCAGGGGCTATCAAAGCTCTCCTTTAATTGTAATTGATGGTGTAATAGGTGGCGACCAATCAACCATAGGCCGCATGGATCCCAATGAAATTGAAAGTATTTCTGTACTGAAAGATGCTGCCGCATCCATATATGGTATGAGGGCTGCCGGTGGTGCCATTTTAATAACAACCAAAAAAGGCGGAAAGAACGGAAAGATGAATATTAATTATTCAGTTAATGATGCCATCCAAACATTTTTGGGGATGCCCCAGGGCGTAGGCGCTGTAGATTATATGATGCTGACAAATGAAAAAGTTAAACGCGATTTCGCCAATAATTTTGTAGCTAATGTAACTCCGCAATATTCATATGCCGATATGAAACCATGGCTTGATGGTACTAATAAAACAGCCGACTGGGTGGGTATGGTTTTCAGGAAAACGGCCAACCAAATACAGCACAATTTAAATATTGACGGTGGAAATGATAAGATAAGCTATTTCTTCAACTTTGGTTATCAAAGGCAGGATGGCGTTTTTAAAACCGGAGACTTAAACTACAACAAGTATAATTTCCGATCAAACGTTACGGCCAACATCACAAAAGGATTAAAGGCACAGGTATTAACATCAGCCTGGATGGATGAGAAAAACCAGCCTTTTACCGATGAGTGGACTGTTTATAAGTACACCTGGAACCAGATACCTACACACCAGATCTATGCCAATAACAATCCTTTATACCCTGCTGTAATGGATGATAACATGAATCCTTCAATCTTCACCGATGCCGATAAAGTAGGTTCAAAACGGAGCAGGAATAAAAGCATTACAAGTCAGTTAAATTTACAGTATGACATACCGGGCATACCCGGCTTGAGCGCCAAGGCTTTGTTTAACATTGATTATGGGGTTAATGATTTTAATCAAATAAAAAAGACATTTTCCTTATATACTTATAAAGCAGCTGATGATACTTACATACCAAGTGTAGTAAATTCACCTTCAGGTATTACCCGTGCTTATTACACCCATTTAAATACGTTAAGCCAGGTTACATTAAATTATGCTCATACGTTTTTTGATGATCATAACATCACAGCGATGGCTACCTATGAGCAAAGCCATGAAACTGCCGATAATTTTAATGCTTACCGTGATACGGAGATCCCTGTAGCTTATTTATTCGGAGGACTGCAAAACTCTAACATGGCGGGCGGTATGGACGCCGGCGCTTTACAGGATCGTGCACACAGGAGTATTATAGGAAGGTTCAATTACGATTATAAAGGAAAGTATCTTGCAGAATTTAGCTTCCGCAGAGATGGTAACAATTTGTATAAGCCGGGAGCAGATCAATGGGGCTTTTTCCCCGGCGGATCAATAGGCTGGGTCTTGACTAAAGAAAACTTTTTCCGCAGCCTTATTTCTGAAAACATCCTCAGCAACTTAAAGATCAGAGCCTCTTATGGCCAGGTTGGTGCCGAAGATAATGCGCCTCCTTTTAATTATGTTAACGGGTATACCTACCCGGTAAACAGTTATATTTTTGGCCCGAGCGCAGTAAACGGATCGGCCCCAAAATTGGGCAACGCCGGTTTAACATGGTCGGTAAATACCTTGAAGAATATAGCCATCGATTTCGGCTTATTTGGTGGCAAAGTTGATGGAACTATTGAAGTTTTCAGAAACGACAGAACAGGATTACCAGCCAAGCCTTCTACAGCATTACCGGGAACTGTGGGTGCAGAGGTGCCACAGATTAACTATAACAGCGACAGGGTACAGGGATTGGATTTCAACTTATCGTACAGGAACACCTTTGGTAAGGTGGGCGTAAACCTTACCGGTAACATAGGTACAACCCGCTTAAAAAACATGACTGTTCTGCGTGGTAATTCAGGTAACGAGTACTCAAACTGGAAAGAGAACCAAACAAACAGGTATCAGAATGTTTGGTGGGGACCAGAATATGCCGGGCAGTTTACCACCTACAAACAAATATACAATTATGGTATAAACACAGGTGGGGGTAATAATAATGTAGTACCGGGTGACTATTACTATAAGGACTGGAACGGCGACGGGGTTATAGATGATAAGGACAGCCATCCTATTGCAACTACCGATATCCCATTATATAACTATGGCTTTACCGTAGGCGTAAGCTACAAGGGCTTTGATATGAACATGCTTTTACAAGGCGCCGCGGGTGTTTACGTACAATACGGCGAGCAATTTGCATCCCCATTGATGTATGGCAGAAGCGCGTTAACCCGCTTTTTGGACAGCTGGCACACCGCAGATCCTGCTGCAAACGTTTTTGACCCCAACACACAATGGGTACCGGGATATTACCCTGCAATGGGATCGCCAGACGCTCAAGGCACAAAAGCTATACAGAACGCCAGTTACCTGCGTGTAAAAACACTTGAATTTGGTTACTCTTTATCTCCGGCAGTTTTGAAAAGCATAGGTGTTAGAAAACTCAGGATATATGTAAACAGCTACAACCTGTTAACATTTACCGGCTTAAAGAACTATGATCCTGAACACCAGGGCCCTAACCCAAGAGACAATAACGATTTCGGCAAGGCCTTAGGCGGATACACCTACCCAATGAACAGGACTTTTAATCTGGGAGCTAACGTTTCCTTTTAAACCATTGACACATGAAAAGTATACATAAATTAATTATAGCAATATCCATCAGCGTAGGAGGCTCGCTAACTTCCTGCCAAAAGCTGGATATTCCGCCAACCAATATAGTTACGCCCGACGTTATATACAGTAGCGAAGCTGGTGTTAAGTCGTTTTTAGCAACCATATATCAAAATTTACCTATCGAGGACTTTAAATACAGACCAGATCAGGGATTTAAAACAGGCGGTAACGATTGGGAGAATTTTTACAATTCGGCCTCTGTTAACGGCGAAGAAGTTGGCCCTTTTGGCGGCATGGATATTGGAGGCGGCTTTGGCTACTGGCCATACGGCGATATCAGGAATGTTAATACACTGATAGCGGAACTGCCTAAACACGTTGCCAAGCTAAGCCAGCCAACGGTAAATGCACTTTTGGGCGAGGCCCACTTTTTAAGAGCATACTATTATTTTAGTATGGCCAAACGTTATGGTGGTGTGCCTATCATAACAGTACCACAAGATCCGGCAGCGGCGCTATCTACGCTCCAGGTACACCGCGATAAAGAACAGGCTACATGGGATTTTATTGGTACTGAGCTTGATTTGGGTTATCAAATGATGCCCGAAACCAGTGATGCCGGCAGAGCCAACAGATATGCGGCAGCTGCATTAAAATCAAGAGCAATGCTATATGCAGCATGTGTTGCCAGGTATGGCTCCGTAAACTTTGTTGATGGCCCGGCGCGCGCGCAAGGTTTAGTAGGTATCCCTGCGGACAAAGCAACTGCCTATTTCCAGGCTGCTTATGATGCCGCCAAATTATTGGAGGGCCATTACTCGCTCTACAGTGCAAATTCCGACAAGGTACAGAACTATGTTGATCTGTTCTTAAAAAGCGGAAGTCCGGAAAATATCTTTATCAAACAGTATTCTATTGCCAATCATACTGCCCATAGCTGGGATGCTACCATGTCTCCGCGTTACATGACAGCTAACGCGCTTTCCCGTTCATACCCAACTTTAGATTTTGTGCAGCTTTGGGGCGCTTTGCAGGTAACCAATGACGATGGTACACCTAAGCGTTTCGATAACCGCGCCCAATTGATGCAGGGCCTTGAACCAAGGTTGTTAGCCACCGTTTATTTCCCCGGTGCAACTTTAAGGGGCCTTACGTTTGATATGCAAAGAGGTATATACCCCTCTTTTAGCGGCACAGCTGTTGCAGAGGCTGCCAAACAGGCTAACTCCCGTTCATACATACTTGCAGGTGATGTAAAAACATTATTCCAGGGCAAACAGGTAATCGGCTTTACAGGCCCCTGGACAGGAGGCGACGAATTAACGCGCACGGGCTTTTATGTGCGCAAATATGTTGATTATAACAAACCCCAGTCAGCAGTTGATCTAAACAGAAGCGAGCAGCCATGGATTGACCTTCGTTATGGTGAAATACTGCTGAACCGTGCAGAAGCGGCTATGGAATTAGGCAATTCTGGCGATGCATTAACCTCGGTTAACCAAATAAGAAGCCGGGCCGGCGCAACGCCTTACGCTTCTATTGATTTGAATAAAGTTCGTAACGAAAGGCGTATGGAGCTTGCCTTTGAAAACCAATACTACTGGGATTTAAAAAGATGGCGCACTGCCGATGTGGTGCTTGACCGCGCGCACTTTAAAGGCCTGATGCCCTATTATGTATTTAATGAAAACAAATACATTTTCCTAGCCGAACCAGAACTATTTAACCGGGAATATACTTTCCAAAAGCAATTTTATTATGAAGGAATTCCGGGCGGCGAAATTGGCAAGAACCCTAATTTACTCCCTAACAATCCTAATTATTAAGAATTTAAAAATTTAAGATATGAAAAAACTGATTAGTAGAATTTTGGTGGGCGTAGCTATACTGGCAAGTTCTGCATGTACAAAAACAGACAATTATAACGGCCCAAACGCCTCTTTTCAGGGCAATATAGTTTCCTCTGAAGGCGGTAATTTACCAACATCAGGTGGTAGTACCACAATCAAGCTTCAACAAATTGGCTGGACCACCCCACAAACCATCCCAAGTAAGTTTGATGGCACATTTGAGGATACCAAGCTATTTAAAAGTGGCTATAAGGTTGTACCTACCGGAGGCGCTTTTTGGCCTGTGTATGATACGGTAACCGTGAATATTGATAAAGGGACTAAGCATGATTTTGTTGTTACACCATACATCGTGATCAAAAACTTTACCGCCACTTTAACCGGCACAACACTAACCTTAAAGTTTAATATTGAAGCCCCTGTTGCAGCGGGTTTGCCAACTATAAAGGATGCACAGCCTTATGTTAATACAACTAAGCTGGTAGGTACAGGAGCCTCTATACGTGACTTTTCGGACCTAAATGCAAAAGTCATCAATAAAGAGTTTACAGATCTGAGCGCTGCCGATAAAGCTATGACCCTAACGGTTCCTAATCTTATCCCCGGCCGAACATTTTTTGTACGTGTTGGGGTACGGTTAAGCGATAGTTTCAATAGTTCAAATTTCTCGGAAATAGTACAGGTAGATGTTCCTAAATAATTTAACCTTAAACCTAAAGGAAATGAAATTCATTAAAACAACGATGGTATGCTCCATCTTCATGATAGCCCTTACAGTTGCCGGCTGTAAAAAAGAAAAATATCTTTCGCGGGATACATCCGGCCTGAAACCGCCACATATTGATACTACCACGACACCACCACCGGTTGTTGACCCTACACTGGTGGTATTTGACAATGCCGACGCTAAGGACGGATGGCAAACCGTAGGTGATGTAAACATTACCACAACCGGCCAAAAAGAAGGAACCGGCTATATCAAAAACACCATTGCCAACGGCGGCGATTTCATGCAGTTTATTAAGGATTTACCAACACCATTGGATACCAAACTTAATGGAACTAATGGCCAGTTTAAATTCTGGTGGTATGTATCAGATGTATCCCTGCTTAAAGCTGATGGTTCTATTGAGATCACCAGCTCAGGAAAATCAGATGCCTTTGAGTCGGCCTGGGATGTAGCGCCGTTAATTCCAACATTAAAAAATGGCTGGAACGAGATCTCGCTTAACTTTAGCAAAGCCATAAAAACAGGAGATGGTGGTGCAGATTATTCGGCTATAAATCACTTCCGTATATTTTTCTTTACAAAAACTAAAGACCACGGCGACCTGGTAACCGGAGTGGACGACTTTGTATTTAAGGCTGCGCCGGCGCCGCCAGCGGTTGAACTTGATGCCTGCGACCTAAAAGACGGCTGGCAAACTGTGGGGGATGTAAATATTGCAACCACAGGCCAAAAAGAAGGGGCAGGTTATATCAAAAACACCATTGCAAATGGTGGCGATTTTATGCAGTATATAAAAGAGGTGGCTGCACCGCTTAATACAACCTTTACCGAAACTACCGGCAGGTTCCAATTCTGGTGGTATGTATCTGATGTATCTCTTCTTAAGGCTGATGGCTCCATTGAGATAACGAGTTCAGGAAAATCAGATGCCTTTGAGTCGGCCTGGGATGTGGCGCCGCTTATACCGTCCTTAAAAAATGGATGGAACCTAATAACGATCGATTTTGATAAATCCATCAAAACGGGCGATGGAGGAGCCGATTATACAGCGATCAATCACTTCCGCATCTTCTTCTTTACCACCGGTAAAGATCACGCCGATCTGGTTACCGGTATAGACGATCTGAAGTTTATATCAAAATAACCTTATCCCTACCTCTAATTTTTAAACATCAAAATAGCAGAGAGTTACTACTCTCTGCTATTTTAAAGACACATTATCCTAATGATTAAATGTAATTTATTAAGCATTTCAGCAGTAATGGTTATGGCGCTGTTATCCACAGCACCATGTAAGGCCCAGGAAAAGCCTGCCGAAACCACACCCGTTGGCGTACCCTTTGTAACAGATATTTACACCGCAGACCCATCCGCACATGTATGGAAGGATGGCCGCTTATATGTATATCCATCCCATGATGTTGCCCCCCCTCGCGGTTGTGACCTAATGGACCAATACCATGTTTATTCAACTGATGATATGATACACTGGAAAGATCATGGCGAAATACTGCGCGCCAGCCAGGTTGAATGGGGCCGCCCCGAAGGTGGCTTTATGTGGGCACCGGATTGTGCTTATAAAAATGGCATCTATTACTTCTATTTCCCCCACCCAAGCGGCACGGCCTGGAACAGTACCTGGAAAATAGGCGTTGCTACCAGTAAAAGCCCGGCAAGCGGTTTTAAATCGCAGGGGTATATCAAGGGGCTGGAATCAATGATAGATCCATGTGTGTTTATTGATGATGACGGACAAGCCTACTTTTATTACGGCGGCGGCGGTACCTGCAAAGGCGGTAAGCTAAAAAGCAATATGGTTGAAATTGACGGCGAAATGCAAAAAATGGAAGGCCTGGAAGATTTTCACGAAGCCAGCTGGGTGCATAAACGTAACGGCATTTATTACCTCTCCTACTCAGATAACCATGATGTTGCCGGCAAGCACAATCAAATGCGCTATGCAACCAGCACCAGCCCTTTAGGCCCCTGGACCTCAAAAGGCATCTACATGGATCCTACCGATAGCTATACCAATCATGGTTCCATCGTTCAGTTTAAGGGCCAATGGTACGCGTTTTATCATAACAGTTCTATATCTAATCAGGATTGGTTAAGATCAATCTGCGTTGATAAGCTTTATTATAATGCCGATGGTACTATAAAAAAAGTAGTGCCAACAGGCGCTATAAAAAGCAAATAATATGAACAGGAAGATAATCCATAGCATTCTCTTCATAGCATCGATTTTAATAACCGGTAGCTGTGCAAAAAAAGGTGATACCAATAAAAACACACCTCCGCCGGTTATTGAAGGTGCTGAGGGCGATGGGTTCAAAAATCCCTTTGTTACTGATATTTATACAGCCGATCCATCAGCCCACGTTTGGGCCGATGGAAGGCTGTATATATACCCATCCCATGATGTAGACCCGCCGCGGGGATGCGATCTGATGGATAAATATCACGTTTACTCAACCAATGATATGGTGCATTGGCGCGACGAAGGCCAAATATTAAGCGCCGCGAATGTTGATTGGGGACGCGCCGATGGCGGTTTTATGTGGGCGCCCGATTGTGCTTATAAAAACGGCACTTACTACTTCTATTTTCCGCACCCAAGCGGTACCGAATGGAATACCACCTGGAAAATAGGTGTAGCCACCAGTAAAAGCCCGGCCAAAGATTTTAAATCGCAGGGCTACATCAAGGGTTTGGAATCATTGATAGATCCATGTGTGTTTGTTGACGACGACGGGCAGGCCTATTTATACTACGGCGGCGGCAACATTTGTAAAGGCGGCAAGCTGAAGGATAACATGATGGAACTTGATGGCGAAATGAAAACCATGCAGGGCCTCACCGATTTTCATGAGGCAAGCTGGGTACACAAACGGAATGGGGTATACTACTTATCATACGCCGATAACTTTAATGAAGCCAGTAAACATAACCGCATGCGCTATGCAACAAGCAGTAGCCCCTTAGGTCCCTGGACTTATAAGGGTGTATATATAGACCCAACAGACAGTTTTACTGATCATGGTTCTATCGTTGAATTTAAAGGCCAGTGGTATGCCTTTTACCATAACAGCTCGCTATCACACAACGATTGGCTGCGGTCAATTTGCGTAAACAAGCTGTATTACAATGCAGATGGTACCATCCGCAAGATCATCCAGACAGATATAAACGGGAAGAAAAAATAAAAGCATTTACAAAAAACCAAACTGACATGAGGAAAAGATTTAATGTGTTGCTGATAACAGCATTGATAGCCGTAAGCTATAGCTGTTCAAAAAAACATAGCCCCGATCCGGCGCCGCCGGTAACACCAACGGATACTATCGACCGTACCCAGTCGCCGGTTGGTGATGTGGTAGGTAAAGTTGTTGTTGGCTACCAGGGATGGTTTGCCGCAATAGGCGATGGATCGCCAATTGACAGGTACTGGCACTGGGCACAAACCTGGGAGCAGCAGCCGTCGCCAACCAACAAGGCGATTTCGGCATGGCCAGATGTGCGCGATTATACCCATACCTTCCCAACCAAATTTGCTAATCTGAACAACGGTCAGCCGGCCACACTGTTCTCATCGTTTTCAGATCAAACCATTGATGTACAATTTAAATGGATGAAACAATATGGCATTGACGGTGCGGCGTTACAACGCTTTAATCCCAGTGGATTGGAAGGCCCGGTGCGTGATGCCATGGCCGCCAAAACCAAGGTTGCAGCAGAGGCCAATGGCGTAAAGTTTTACATTATGTATGATGTAAGCGGCTGGACAAATATGCAAAGCGAATTAAAAACCGACTGGACCAATAAGATGTCGCAATATACTTCGTCGCCTGCCTATGCAAAGCAAAACGGCAAACCGGTGGTATGCATCTGGGGCTTTGGCTTTGCAGATGATAACCACAATTTTACCGCAGCAAATTGCCTTGAGGTAATTAAATGGTTTAAAAGCAAAGGATGTTACGTTATTGGAGGTGTGCCCACAAACTGGTTGACACAAACCAGCGATTCACGTTCGGAATTTTTAAGTACATATAAAGCATTTGACATGCTTTCGCCCTGGATGGTTGGGCGAATTGGCAATGCCAACCAGTCCGACGGCTTTTATGTAACTATCAATAAGGCCGATCAGGCTTATTGTAATGCCAACGGTATTGATTACCAGCCCTGCGTTATGCCCGGTGATCTATCAGCCCATCAGCGTGCCCACGGCGATTTTATGTGGAGGCAATTTTACAACATGACCAGGGTTGGCGCCCAGGGTATTTATATCTCGATGTTTGATGAGTACAACGAAGGTAACCAGATAGCCAAAACCGCCGAAACCCAGGCCTTTGTGCCGGCAGGATCGGGCTTTTTATCATTAGATGAAGATGGCACAGCCTGCTCTGCAGACTATTACCTAAGGCTTACCGGCGACGGAGCCAAGATGTTTAAGAAAACAATTCCGCTCACCGCAACAAGGCCAACAAAGCCCGTGTTGTAAGTTAATGTTACATGTGAAAAAAAGGCCGCCGGGATCAATGGTCTCAGCGGCCTTTTTTGCTTCATTATCAATATAAATATGTCATTGAGCACGGCGCGATGTATACGAGGCGAATCTGCATAGTCCAGGATGTCTTGTACCTAACTATAACCAGTTAAGAAAAAATATGGTTAGGTTTTAGGCCGACCAAAAAACAAAACATAGCCATCAGCATCTGTTACTTCAAAACCACGCAGCCCATCGCTGTTGTCCCCGAGGGGCTTCCGAAATAATGTACCGTTTGATCTGAATTCTTCAAATAAGGCATCAGGCTCTTCAATAGAAATGTACGCATCCCAGGGAGCCCACTCATGCCGCGTATGATTCGGAATGGGTTTTATGTCATCAGCGATAGCTTTCAGCATAATGGAAACAGGGCCACGGCCCACCATCGCCCAATATGGATCATCGTCAGGACCAGTATACCAAACTTCAAACCCAAGTTTATCTACATAAAACGATACCGAATCTTTTAAATTCGAAACAATAAAAAAAGGCGTAATGAAGTTAAGCTTTGACATTATTTTACATTTATATAGTGAGGTAAGCAGCTAATGCATACTTCGTTATTATAAATATCAGGAGTTCAAAGATTGAAAGCAAATCTTAATTCTAACCGAATATTAAATGGCTGTCTAAATTTGATTCATTAATGTTTTTATGCTCTAATGATGCACATATTTTCGCGTCATTGCGAGGTACTAAGCAATCTCCACATAGGCAAATCGAATAGTTAGGTTATACACTTTTCTGTTCGCTCTGTAGAGCAAAGAGATTGCTTCGTACCTCGCAATTGTAAAGGTCAACTAATTCGGTAACAGAATTAGCTTTAAGGAATAAAGCTAAATGTTATGCGAAACATTAACAATGACCTTACATTAAAGCGGAACTACCTGAATAAGTATCGTTTTCTAATTACAGAATAT
>NZ_JANYGH010000051.1 GCF_025362475.1 Mucilaginibacter sp. | reverse complement strand
ATATTCTGTAATTAGAAAACGATACTTATTCAGGTAGTTCCGCTTTAATGTAAGGTCATTGTTAATGTTTCGCATAACATTTAGCTTTATTCCTTAAAGCTAATTCTGTTACCGAATTAGTTGACCTTTACAGCAATGACGTCGTGGGTATGTGCTTCATTATAAGTTGATTAATAATAACAGCCTCTTGGGAAATTCTGTTAATTCAAAAAATTCGTTTAATTCCGGTTCAGACTGCTACGCTGCCTTTGATATATATTTCACGAGGCTCCTTTTGGCCACCGGCAATAATGTTTGCTCCAGCGGGAAGGTGATATCGCTGTGCACATAATATACTGCCGGGTTGGGCATAAACTTATCGCGCTTTAGTAAATTCAGCTTGATAGCTTCGGGCGTATTAACAATACTATGCTCGTAGGTATCAATGAAAGTTACGTTGATGCCCCGGTATTTATCATCCTTACCCTCAAAAATAGTGATCTGGTACTCATAGATCCACCCGGTACGTTCCTTGCCGTTACGTAAAGAGAAATAGCCATGAAAGGGCATCAGTGGCATAATACCTACCGGATTGATATTAAGGTGACTTTCTACAAAATCATAAATTTCTTTGCCTGTTTGTATTGCCGGGTTCATTTTTGACATAGCATAGGAGATGATCATTTCTATCTCCTGCATGCTTTGATCGTCCTGAATTATTTTTTGGTACGTAAGCTTTACGGCATCAATATCTGCCTGGGTTAATCGCTGCGGAAAAGCCTGCTGCATCAGGGATTTGTTCTTTTTAAAATCTACCAGGTTATTGTAATGAAATATCAGGTCGGCAAGGTTGGGGTATAACTTGCTTTTATCAAAATGACGATTAATTTCCTGTAAATAATTAAGCAGGAGATACTTTTTATGCTCAAAATCAATGTATCCCTCAATAAACCAGTTAACACCTAATGGTTTCATATTTTTCAAGCTCCTTTCAATAGCTTAAATTAAACAAAAAACACCAACTTTGCAATATGCCCTATGGAACCCTTTATTTAATACCCGTACCGCTTGCCGAAGAAGCGGCAGCCAAATCATTTACACCTTATTTGGGTGATACCATTAATAGTATCAAAGAATATATTGTGGAGAATGAAAAAACCGCCCGCAAGTTTTTAAAAGAGGCCGGATTGAAAACCCCGCAAAGCGAACTCGTAATTCATGATTATAGTAAGTATAGTCGTGATACTGGCACATCTGAATTTTTTAAAGGTTTACAGGCCGGTAACGATGTAGGCCTCATGAGCGAAGCCGGTTGTCCCGGTATTGCCGATCCCGGCGCCGAAATTGTTGATAAAGCCCATCGCATGGGTATAAAAGTTGTGCCATTGGTTGGTCCAAGCTCTATTTTGCTGGCGCTGATGGCTTCGGGATTTAATGGGCAAAGCTTTACCTTTAATGGTTACCTGCCAATTGATAAAGTGCTTCGCAGTAAAAAGATTAAAGAGCTGGAAGGCCTGGCCACCAGGCTTGATCAAACACAGATTTTTATTGAAACGCCTTTCCGTAATAATTCATTACTGGAAGAAATATTGAAAACGGCATCGCCTAAAACAAAACTGTGTATAGCTACTGACCTTACCGCCGCTACCGAGTTTGTGCAAACTAAGACTATTATGGAATGGCAAAAAAAGGTGCCCGAGCTGCATAAGCGCCCAACTATTTTTTTACTTTTTCATGGATAGTTAATGACCATTACGCAGCAACATACCAGCGTGGTGATAGTAGGTGCGGGGCCATCGGGATTAATGATGGCGGCCCAGCTATTGCGTTATGGTGTGCAGCCCGTAATTATTGATAGTAAGCAAGGTCCAACTGATAAATCAAAAGCGTTGGCTGTGCAAGCCCGTTCGATGGAAATTTTCAGGCAGATGGGGCTTATCGATAGGGTCATTGCTGACAGCAAGGCCGTTGCGGGAGCAGTTATTAACCAGGAGGGGCTTGAAATGGCATCATTAGCCCTTGATGGCATCGGCGAAGGAGTAACTGCCTTCCCATACATTTATATGTATCAGCAAAGTAAAACGGAGCGCCTCCTGCTTGATTATTTAACGCTGAACTGCTGTCCCGTTTATTGGGATACTACCTTTATAAGTGTTGACCAGGATAAGTCAAAAGTAACCCTGCAGCTGCAAACCGGTGATGAAACGCAAACATTAACCTGCGACTGGCTGATAGCTGCCGATGGCGCTCGCAGCCCAATCCGCAAACAATTACAATTGCCCTTCAACGGCGATACCTACCAACATCAGTTTTATGTAGCCGATGTTAAAATAGAAAATGTTTTGGGTGATAAAGTGAATCTTTATTTATCAAAAAAGGGATTCGCCGCTTTTTTCCTGATGCCCGAAGAGCACTATTGCCGCATTGTTGGCAACCTGCCCGATGCGTTTGATAACCGCGAGGACATACAAATGGAAGATGTATTGCCTTACCTGGATGGTATAACAGGGGCCGGCGTAAAAATAGAGCACACCAACTGGTTTGCTACTTATAAACTGCATCACCGCATGGCGGGTAAATTTAGAGATCATCGGTGCTTTTTAATAGGCGATGCAGCGCATATTCATTCGCCGGTTGGCGGGCAGGGAATGAATACAGGTTTGCAGGATGCTTATAACCTGGCCTGGAAATTGGCTGGTGTTGTTAATAATCAGCTTAAAGAATCAATTTTGGAAAGCTATGCCACCGAACGTATGCCGGTGGCCCGGGAACTATTGAATACTACCGACCGGATTTTTAAAATGATCCTCTCCCGTAACTGGTTTGTAAACTTATTTAAGAAATGGCTGTTGCCGGTAGTGCTAAAAAATGCTTGGAGCAAGCCCGGATCAAGACAAACATTTTTTAAGCGGATATCGCAAACGGGTATTAGTTATCGCGATAGCAAGATCAATCTTAACCTGAGCCATGCCACCAAAATAAAAGCTGGCGACAGGTTGCCTTACCTTAAAGTATTCGACGAAAAAAAACAATTGGAAACCGATTTGCATGAATGGTGCGCAAAACCCGGCTTTACCATGATAGCCATAGGTAAATTGCAGGAGATTGACCTGTTTACCCTTGCCAAATGGATCACGCAGAAATATCCTTCCAATCTTAATTTTTTTTACCTGCCGCCTTCAGCCAGAAACCAGCAGGTATTTGATGTTTTTGAGATCAGGGAAAACCAGAAAAAAGCACTTATCATTCGCCCCGATATGCACATCGGTTTTATCAATGATGTAATTGATATTGAAATGATGGATAATTACCTGCGTAATATAGTTGGCTTTAATCAATAGAGTAGCTGATCATACGGAAACCTACTGGTATGTATAACTTTTACTTCTTCATAAAGCAGGCTCCTGAATTCTTCCACGTTTTCTTTTTTTGTGGCTGATATAAATATGGCTGGGCTGTTGTTTTTAGCCATCCAGCTATGTTTAAAATCATCAAGGGTAAGTGGTTCTGCCTGCTGATCTAATTGGTGCTGCTCGGGTTTAAAGGCATCTATTTTGTTAAATACCGTGATCATTTTTTTATCAATAGCGCCAATATCTTTCAGGGTTTCGTTAACCGTGCGAATCTGATCCTCAAAGTTGGGGTGCGAAACGTCAACTACATGTACTAAAATATCTGCCTCGCGCACTTCATCCAGGGTTGATTTAAAACACTCTACCAAATGGTGAGGTAGTTTGCGAATGAACCCTACTGTATCAGATAGCAGGAACGGTACATTTTCAATTACTACCTTACGTACCGTAGTATCAAGTGTTGCAAATAGCTTGTTTTCGGCAAAAACATCTGATTTGGATATCATATTCATGATGGTTGATTTGCCCACGTTGGTATAACCTACCAAAGCAGCACGCACCATCTGGGTTCTGTTTTTGCGTTGTGTTTCGTTCTGTTTATCAATCAGCTTTAACTTATCTTTTAGCAGCGATATTTTATCCAGGATCAAGCGCCTGTCGGTTTCAATTTGCGATTCACCTGGTCCGCGCATACCAATACCACCCTTTTGGCGCTCAAGGTGAGTCCATAAACGGGTAAGGCGGGGTAATAAATATTGTAGCTGCGCCAGTTCAACCTGGCTTTTGGCCTGCGCGGTTTGCGCGCGGTTTGCAAAAATATCCAGGATCAGGTTATTACGATCAAGGATCTTAACCTGCAATTCCCGCTCAATATTGCGTAATTGCGATGGGGTAAGCTCATCATCAAAAACAACCATATCAATTTCTTCCTCTATTACAAAAGCTTTGATATCCTCCAACCTGCCCGAGCCTACAAAAGTTGACCTATCTGGCCGTTGCAGTTTCTGGGTAAAGGTTTTCACGGTTTCGGCCCCGGCAGTCATCACTAAAAACTCCAGTTCCTCTAAATATTCCTTATTCTGCTCATCAGTTACATGAGGTGTCATCACGCCAACCAAAACAGCTTTTTCCTGCTTCACAGCAGTATCATAAAATTTTTGCTTCATTAACTATGGTTTATCAATCAAAGTGCCAGTTTACTAATATATACACAAACCGGTATACTTTGTGCCAAAATAGCATGTATAATGTAATCTGGGAACAGGCAGCTATATAAAATTGGTTAACAATGCCCTTTTTATAAAATGTTTATACTTATTGTTATATTAGACCACCGTTATTTCCCTTATCACATTAATATGAACAAATTTTTTACTCTCCTGGCGCCTGTAATATTTGCGTTTACTGCACATGCGCAAACTACGCCTACCATTATGCCCTTTGGCAAAATTGATAATGCCGATCTTGAAATGACCAAGTGCGATTTTGAGCCCGATGCCAATGCAGAAGTACTTTTTAATAAAGGCGACGTTTATTACGACGGCGTTTTTACCATCCAGGGCGAGTATCATAAACGGATCAAGATATTTAATGATAATGGTAAGGATGAAGCCAACATCCGTATTGAGTATTATGGGGGCAACCGGTTGGAATATGTTAATGATATACAAGCCGAGACCATTAATATAGTTAATGGCAAGCCCGAAATTACAAAGCTTGATAAAAAGCTCATTTACACGCAAAACATTGATAAGGTACGCAGTGCCATAGTTTTCTCGATGCCAAATGTGAAAGCCGGCTCTGTTATTGAATATAAATATAAGTATCATACAGAATCCATCAGTAATTTTCCGTCCTGGGATTTTCAGCAAAAAATACCTGTACGATACAGTGAGTTGGATACAGCTATTCCTGATCTGTTATATTTTAGGGAAATAAGCCACATTTGGCAATCCTATTTTAAATCTGAGCACTCCAGCGAACCCCGAAGTACTGGCGGCGGCGGCAATGCGTTGACATATAATGAAGAAAAGCGAAAAAGGATATTGGTAAATATTCCATCGCTGCATGATGAGCCTTATATGAGTTCATACGCCGATAATTTGATGTCATTGCATTTTAATCTTACCTCAATAAAATCAAGCTATGGCTTCATGAAATCCTATTCAGATACATGGGCAAAGGTAGGTGGCATAATTGCCGATGATGAAGATTTTGGCGGCCAGCTTAAAAGAAAACTAACAGGCGAGGAGCTGATTATTAATAAAGCGAAAGCCTTAAAAACCGATGATGAAAAGATAGCCTTTGTATTTAACCAGGTTAAAAACGCGATGAAATGGGATGGTATAGACAGGTGGTATACTACCGACGGCACATACCGTGCCTGGGAAAAGAAAACCGGCAACTCGGCCGAAGTTAACCTGATTTTATACCACCTGCTGAAGCAATCGGGAGTAAAAGCATACCCGATGATAGTGAGTACGCGCGAGCATGGAAGGGTTGATGGATACAATACTTCATTATCGCAGTTTAACCGGGCTGTTGTTTATGTGCCTGTTGATACCGTTAAAGAATATATTCTGGATGCTACCGGCAAATATAATTTGTATAACGAAACACCTGATGTTTTACTAAACTCATCTGGCTTATATATTGATAAGGCTACAGATCAATATGATATCGTTTTTATAACTAAGGAAGCGCCGGTAAGGCAGGTAGTTATTGTAACCGCCGATATTTTGCCCGAAAGCAAAATAACAGGTACCGCGGATATCAGCAGCTTTAGCTACAATAAAATAAACAGCACCCAGCGCTATAAAACGGACGGTGAAAAAAAATACACCGATTTTATACGCGATAATGACAACAACCTTAAAATATCATCCATAAAAATGAATAATTTGGAGATTGATACGTTGCCATTGACGCAAAATATAACCTTCAACCTGGAGCTAACCGGATCAGACGGGACCTATATTTACTTTAATCCCAATTTATTTACTACCATGCGCACCAACCCGTTTTTGAGCGAAAACCGGGCTACCGATATTGATTTTGGATATCTGAACCGGTATGAGCTAATGGGCAATTATAAAATGCCGGCAGGTTATAAAGCCGAGGCCCTTCCCAAAAACGTGCGCATCATTATGCCAGATCAAAGTATCAGCTTTAAGCGTTTTGTTGCCGAGCAGGATGGTTATATATCCGTGAGGTACGTTATTGATCATAATAAAGCGCATTATGCAAAAGATGATTATGCCGAAGTAAGGCAGTTTTATAAGCAAATGCACGAGATGCTTAACGAGCAAATTGTATTAAAAAAGATATAAGGTACTAAAGTTGAAGTGGTTTTTTAATAAAAGAGATACTGGCAATACCTGATGGAACTATGGTTTTTAAACGTTTTGTTGCCGAACAGGATGGCTCAATCATGGTACGCTTTACCATCGACCATAAAAAATCATTGTATTTCAAGGAGAATTACCCGGAGTTCCGTGAGTTTTGTAAAAAGATGTATGATATGCTTAACGAGCAAATAGTACTTAAAAAGGGCTGATAAAATTATGTTTACTAAATATTATACCCGGCTGCTGTTAACCACAGCAGCCTTATGCGCATTATACAACCAAAGTTATAGCCAGGATAAAAACATCCCTAAAGAGCTGTATGTGGCTGCAAGTATTCCTGATTCGTTAAAGGAGGATGCAAATTCTGTTGTGCGGTATTCAAGCGAAGAGGCAATTGTAAAGGGACCCGGAAAAATGCTGATTAAGCATCACAGCATAGTAACCATCTTAAATGAAAAGGATGATAGTGAAGCTATAATGGAGATGGGTTATAATAAAAAGTATGATTCTTATAGCGATATTGAGATGAATATTTTTGATGCAACAGGTAAGCAGATAAAAAAATACCGCAAAAGCGATATGTACGATGGTTCTGCAGCTAATGATGAAACCATGGTTACAAACGAAAGGTTTTTAGCTGTCAGGCACGCTATTGCTGCCTATCCAATAACAATTGAGAAAATTTACGAAGAGGACGAGAGCAGCTTTATCGGTTTAGATACCTGGTATATCCAGGATCAGGTTGAGCAGTCTGTTCAGGTTTCGTCTTATAAAATTTCAGTTAACCCTTCTGTTGGGCTCCGGTTTAAAAATACCAATACAAAGATCAAACCCGAAAAAGGGAATGCCGATGGATTAGAGACTTATTCGTGGAGCGTTAAAAATTTAAAGGCCATTAAAAAGGAAGAGAATGTTTTATCCTGGACCATTTTGCCAAAAATTTCGTTCGCTGCAAGTTCATTTGATTGCTATGGCTACCCCGGCGATTTTAGTAGCTGGCAGTCTTTTGGTAACTGGATTAAATCATTATATGGAGATGCCTGCACATTAAGCCCTGAGCGTACTGCAGAGATAAAAAAAATGACCGATACGATAAAGACGGATAAAGATAAAGCCCGTTATTTATACAATTACATGCAAAAGAGCATGCGCTATGTAGGCATTCAATTAGGAATAGGCGGTTATAAACCTTTTCCGGCAAGCTTTGTAGATCAAAAAAAATATGGTGATTGTAAGGCTTTATCTAATTACATGCGGGCCTTGCTTAAAGCCGTTAATATTGATTCTTATTATACTATAATAAGATCTGCCACTAATAGCGAGCCTATTGATGTCTCTTTTCCGGCTAATACGTTTAACCACGCTGTTTTATGCATTCCTTTTAAAAATGATACCACATGGTTGGAGTGCACAAGTAATACCAGGGCTTTTGGAAAGCTAGACCCATCCACACAAAACACAAAAGCTTTAATAGTAACAGAAAATGGCGGCAGACTGATAAATACCCCCAAAGGTGTAGCTGCCGATAATCAGTTTAACAGTGAAGTTCATATTGTGCTGGATGCCGATGGGGGAGCTAAAGCGCAGTTAAAGATATTTAGTACTGGGATCTACCGGTCTGATTATATTGGTGTTGAGGCCCTAAAAACCGATGAGCAAAAAGAGTATATCATTCGGGACCTTAAAATGAAACAGCCCTCGGTATTTGATTTTAAGCCATCAACAGATAAAGACGGCATAAAAGAAGTGGAGATTAACCTGGAGTATGATAAATTTTGTGACATAGCAACGGGCGATAAGCAGTTTTACAGGCCATGTGTATTTTCGCTGTGGCAAAAAACAGTGCCTATTCAGGAAAAGCGGAAAAATGATTTTTACTTTACCGCTCCCTTACAAAAATCATGCGTAACCACAATTGATCTTCCGGCCGGATTTGAAGTAGAAACGCTGCCAACTAACCAGACTTTGAAATTTAGCTATGGCACTTATGATGTAAAATATGTTTACGATGCGGCCAAAAACCAGGTAACAAGTACGGCTAAATTTAACCTTACAGATTACATCATGCCTGCAGCCAAATACACAGAATTACAGGTATACCTTGATGCTGTGGTTAAAGCGCAAAATAAAAAACTGGTGATACACCGCAAAGCGTAAATTTGCCCTGATGATATTCAGGCTTGATGAACAGTTATTATTTCCTGAGCCCGATCTGGCCGAACCAGACGGGCTTTTGGCTGTAGGCGGCGATCTTTCAACCCCAAGGTTGCTACTCGCTTATCAAAACGGCATCTTTCCCTGGTATAGTGATGATACGCCCATTCTTTGGTATTCGCCTCATGAACGTTTTGTGCTTTATCCGCAGGAATTAAAAATCTCTAAATCAATGCGGCAAGTGCTGCAGTCAGGCAAATTCAGGGTTACCACCAATACCTGCTTTGCCGAAGTGATAAAAGCCTGCTCGGTTGCCCCGCGTGAGGGGCAGGACGGTACCTGGATAACGGATGATATGCAGGCTGCTTATATTAAACTCCATGAGGATGGTTACGCCCATTCTGTTGAAGTATGGGAGCAAAACGAATTGGTTGGCGGCTTATATGGCATGTGGGTTGGCGAGGTTTTTTGTGGCGAAAGTATGTTTAGTCGCGTGAGTAATGCTTCAAAAGCCGCGTTGATCTACCTGTGCCAAACTAACAGGTTTAAATTAATAGACTGCCAGGTACACACCAGTCACCTGGAATCAATGGGGGCAAGGATGATAAGCCGCGAGCAATATATAGCCGTTTTGCACAATAGTTTGCTTTGATTGGTTAACTTTGAAGGGTATGCAGCAGGCCAACACAAAAGAGAGAATAATATTAGGCATCGACCCCGGTACAGCAGTTATGGGCTACGGATTGGTTAAGGAAACAGGCCCCAAAATTGAGCTTATCGCCCTTGGTGTTGTAAAAATGGAAAAGCTGGATGATCATATGCTGAAGCTGCAGCGCATCTTTGAAAAAACGGTTGCCCTTATTGATAACTACCACCCGGATTGCCTGGCCATTGAAGCACCATTTTACGGCAAAAACATACAGGTAATGCTTAAACTGGGCAGGGCGCAAGGGGTGGCAATAGCCGCCGCACTTTCGCGCAATTTGGATATTACAGAATATGCTCCCCGTAAAATAAAACAATCTATAACCGGTAATGGTAATGCCACCAAAGAGCAGGTAGCAGCCATGCTGCAAAACCTCCTCAGTTTTAAAGAAACTCCCGACTTTTTAGATGCTACGGATGGACTGGCCGTAGCTGTTTGTCACTCTTTCCAAAGAATGAGCACCGGCAGCAAATCCAGCTCGGGCAGTAAAAAATCTTATTCGGGCTGGGATACTTTTGTGAAGGATAACGCGAAGAGGGTAGTTTAGATGTGCAGATTTCAGATGTGCGGGTGTGCAGATGTGGAAAGGGTGCACGTGTTGAATAGCTATAAAAACGCGTCATTGCGAGGTACGAAGCAATCTCCATACCATACAGAGCGAACAAATAGGTGTTAAACTTTTACAGCGGACCTGCCTGTGTAGAGATTGCTTCGTACCTCGCAATGACGCGGTTTTATAAGTATCGCATGTTAAAAAAAAACATTTGAAAGTTTAGTACATCCTTTAAAACGCCGCCTTGATCTTATCCTTGGTAGCGCTTAGCTCCTCGTTGGTAAAGCTCAATTTAGGGCGGGAGAAGTTAAGGTCATTCACCTGGTTCATGGGGATGAGGTGGATATGTGCATGTGGAACTTCAAGGCCAATCACCGCTACACCAACCTTTTTGCAGGGGATGGCTTTTTTAATGGCAGTTGCCACTATTTTAGCGAAAATCTGCAGGCCCGTATAGGTTTCATCATCAAGATCGAAAATATAATCAACTTCCTTTTTAGGGATCACCAGCACATGGCCTTCTGCCAGCGGACTAATATCTAAAAAAGCCAAAAACTCGTTACTCTCGGCCACAACATGTGCCGGGATCTCGCCTGCTATAATTTTTGAAAAGATGGTCATGATGGGTGAGTGGTTGATAAAGTTGATTGGGTGAGTGGTTACTTTTATAGTTTAATGGTTGATTAAATGAGCAATTACAAAACTAGTCACTTAATCAACCATTCACCAGTAACTACCTACTCACTTCCAGTATTTCAAATTCAATTTTTCCTGCCGGCACAGTGATCTCAATTTTTTCGCCTACTCTTTTGCCCAACAAGCCCTTTGCAATAGGTGATGCCACAGATATTTTACCGGTTTTCATATCGGCTTCGCTTTCTGCCACCAGCTGGTAGCTCATGGTAGCGCCGTTTTTAAGGTTCTTTATTTTTACTATAGATAAAGCAAGCACCTTTGATAAATCCAGTTTAGATTCATCAAGCAAGCGTGCGTTTGCCAAAGTTTCCTGCATTTGGGATATTTTAGCCTCATGAAGCCCCTGGGCTTCTTTTGCGGCATCATATTCCGCGTTTTCTGATAAATCGCCTTTATCGCGGGCTTCGGCAATAGCTTTTGATATATCCGAACGTCCGGTTGTTTTTAACCTCTGTAACTCTTCTTTTAATTTCTCTAAACCCTCTTTGGTAAAGTATGATACCTCTGCCATAACACCTAAATTAATTATTGTTTATTCTATTGGTTATCCAAAAAAAACCGCCCTCCCTTTATAAGAAGGACGCAATGACTATAAAAACAAACAAGACTATATGGGCCATGCCTACATAGTCTTGTTTCTGTATTTAACGAAGATAAGTGATTTAAATTTTAATTACCAAATTTTTTGAACGCTGATTTTGTAATTGATCCTCCCGACGTAATTTTTTCTGTGGTTGAAAACACTTCGCATAGGTAATATTCTGTCAAAGTTTCAAATAACCTAATCGATCAAATTAATCAACTTCTCGGCCATTACTTCGCTTATTTTACGGTACGAGTCGAATGTCCACCCGGCAACGTGAGGGCTTAATATTACTTTACCACTTTGGCGCAGTTCATCAAACCAGGCTTGTTCTGTAAGTGCAGGGAATTTTTCTACTTCCAGCACATCAAGCCCTGCGCCTATGATTTTGCCCTGTTTAATGGCATTTAAAACCGCGCTTACTTTGGCGGTTTTACCACGCGATGTATTGATGAAAAATATGGGCTTTTTAAAATGGAACAGATACTCGTCATCCACCAGGCCGTTGGTTTCGGCAGTGAGGGGTACGTGTACGCTCAATACGTCGCTATGTTTAATTATCTGCTCCATACTTACCTCACGGGCATATCTGTCGCTAAAACCGGTTTTGTATTTATCATAGGCAATTACATCAACCTGGAAACCAGATAGTTTACGGGCAAAGCTGTGCCCCATATGGCCGTAGCCTATAATTCCTACTGTTTTGCCTTTCAGTTCGTGCCCGCGGTTGCCTTCACGATCCCATTTACCTGCCCTGATCTCGGCATCGCCCCGGTTAAGGTTATTCATAAGGGACAGCAGCAAGCCTATGGCGTGCTCGCCTACGGCATCAGAATTGCCTTCGGGAGCGTTTATAAGGGTTACACCTTTTTGTATGGCGTAGACCTCGTCAATATTATCCATACCGGCGCCTGCGCGACAAACAAAACGCAAACTGGTAGCTATGTCAAATACCTGTTTGGTTACCAGGAATTTAGAACGGATAACCAGCCCTGCGTAGTCGCCGATGATCTGAAGCGCTTCTTCGGCCTTTATTGTGGGCCTGTAATCGCATTGGTATCCCCTGGCTTCGGCCTGCTCCATAAAAATGGGGTGTACATCATCAACAATAAGAATGTTATTTTTCAACTGAACTATATAATTTTTATGAACCGCGAATTTACTAAACAACCATGATAGTTACATAGTTACCCATTAATACCTTTACTTATTACAAAATACCGACTAATAGCCTGCCACATTTGCCAACAAAATAAACTGGCACGGGAATAGCAAGGATAATGCAGGGGACCTGGTCCTGCTAAAATTAAAATCTAAATACCATGATGTCAATAAAAAAAATAGGCACCGATATAAAGCTCTATTCTGAAAAGCTCTCGCACGATGGGTTTAAACAGGTATTTGACCATATAGATCAATTCAAAATTAAAAAAGGAGTTGATAAAATGGGGCTTGATAAATTTATAAATCAATGTGCTATAATGGCTGCCGGCACCGGGGCCTTATCAGGCAGCGGCGGCGTTTTAACCATGGTAGTAGGGATGCCTGTTGATGTAGTGAACCTGATTACACAACAATTTAGGGTAACTATGGCTATAATGTACTACAACCGGGGCGGCTATCAAATGGGCTTTGAAGAATTTATGAAGCTGGTGGCTATTTCTTTTAAGGTAGAAACCGGCGTAGCCCTCACCAAAACAATGATGGAGGGTATAGCCGAAAAGATAATCCTTAACCTGGGAGTACGCACAGCCGAAAGGTTAATACCCGTTGTGGGTGCTGTAATTGGCGGCACAACCAATTACCTGTTTATTAAACGAATGGCGAAATCAGTTAAAGAGTTGCAGAGTGTACCTGTGGTGATACAGGTGGGTTAAAAGTTCCGGTGCAATAAAAAGACGATGGGGTTTACTCATCGTCTTTTTTATTTGAAGGCCTATTTTCGTTTTATGAAATAACTAGAAATAACTAATAGTTATAAACATAAACTGAGGTTTTTTATCCTTTATTTTTGAAAATCTGGTATTTTCAATCTGGAACTTGACATCAAAATTTTTACCATGACTTGTAAGGGATAAAAACTCCGCTGGTATTTTATAAATACCAGCGTAATCCTTTGCTGATGGTTTAAACGTATTTAGTTTTTTTGGATCCGCGAACAAGCCCTTAATAACATCGGCAGGATCAAACCTAAATACCTCATTGTTTATTGTTAAAACAGATACCTTATTGACGAGAGTTCTGTGACTAAATCTTATAGAATTTAGACTATCGTCAAGACTGTCAACGGTGTAATCAGGACTAAAATTTAAATTATAACCGCTGATATCTTTTATAGACGATGCCACATTAAATTCATAGTCGTCGCTAATTTTTTCTATGTCATTATTGGGGAAATTGTAAGGCTCGAAGTGGCCAAGTCCTAGTTGAGTTTTAGCCCACTCATATTTAACTTCCCGTAACTCGTACTTACTATACCAATCGGATGCGGTAAAGTTTTTATGTTTTAGTTTTTCTAATGAATCCGATACTGTCCTTAGATTTTTATAAAAATAAGGCTGTAAAGCCGAAAGATCATATTTGCTAATAAAATATTGCAGGGCTGCCACCGCATGATTGCCATCTTTTATACTAACCTTGGTGCTATCGACGGACAAAAACTTCCCCTCCTTCAGCGCATTATTCTTTTCAAAAAAATGAACAAGAATGCGCCGTTGTGAATACATACTCACTGAAAACGCGCTCTGCGGTCCATAAACTGATAACAACGTTAGTATGCACAGTGATATTGGGATGAGCTTAATATTTTGCTTTTTAAAAGCTAGAAAGTAAACCGATATAAATAAAAGCCAGCAAGCCAATGCAATTAAAAAGTATCGCCACTCGGTAATGCCATACATAAATACCCGTGCGCCAACCGCCACAAATAGCAGAATGAGTAGAGGAATGAGTAAAAAATAAAAGCTGCGGGCATAGGTTTTAATCCATTTGTTACCATCACGATCCTTAATTGGATAAACAAGCAGTAGTGAGAGAATGCCAAATACAGCATAGCTTAATATCAGATTGGATACTAATCCCTTGGGTAAGCTCCATTTTATTAATATTTTAACCTCATAAGCCAGCAAGATGAGCACATAGATAGACGATAGCGGTATCAATACATACTGTGTAAATATTTTCAAACCCTTTGGATAGCTCAAATCGTCATCAAGTGAACGCAGATCAACAGGTACTCCGGCTAAAAAGAAAGTTGTAGTAAACATACCTACAATCCAAACCCATAATATGGCATAGGTATCCCACTCAAAATTAAAATTGAATAAAAAGTTGGTTGCACCTATGGCCGCCGCAATTCCTAAAAATAGTACTACACCGTAAAGTACACTTGTTAAGAAGCGCAAAAACAAAGTTTTATTAAATTGCCAGAAACCGTTGAGCTGCCCTTTTGCAGTAAACCCGGCAAACGCGACCAATAGGTGAAAGGCCAGGCAAATTAAAAAGAACCGGATATAATCTGCTTCGCGGGCGGTTGGGTCGATAATAAATATCAGCAAGGAGGCAAAAAGAGCCGCGCCCAGTTTTATTAAAAACGTATTTCGCTTTGCTATTTCCCGGCTTTGGGTATATAGCGTGGCTGATAAACTTAGCAACAAACCCAGGTTGGCAATCATTATGCCACGCATCAGCCAGCCCTCATGCACCCGGTTGAAGTGCCTCAACTCTACCTCAATGGTGCCGGCTATGGTGCCAATTAAAGCAAACAACAGCTCAAACGGATAGCGTTTTAGGGTAGATATAAAGCTTTCGGCAAGCGTTTTTAGCGACGGGAATTTCATTGTGGATAGGGTTTATACTACCAATGTAGCATATTTTGTAAAATATATGTGTTAAAAATGCAAAGTACATGACCTGCAATTGCATTTCACACATTAGTGATTATATTTGCGGTCGCAAAAAACATCATTTTATATAATATAATGAGAGAAATACAATTCAGAGAAGCGCTACGTGAGGCCATGGTCGAAGAAATGCGCAACGACGATAAAATATACCTGATGGGTGAAGAGGTTGCTGAATACAACGGAGCCTATAAAGTAAGCCAGGGTATGCTGGATGAATTTGGTGCTAAACGCGTTATTGATACGCCCATCTCTGAATTAGGCTTTGCCGGTATAGGCATTGGCTCGGCCATGAATGGATTACGCCCCATCATCGAGTTCATGACCTTTAACTTTTCGTTAGTGGCTATTGATCAGATCATCAACGGTGCAGCCAAGATCATGTCAATGAGTGGTGGCCAGTTTTCGGTGCCTATCGTTTTTCGCGGTCCAACCGGTAACGCGGGTATGCTTAGCTCACAGCACAGCCAGTGCTTTGAGAACTGGTATGCCAACTGCCCGGGCTTAAAAGTGATAGTACCATCAAACCCATATGATGCAAAAGGTTTATTAAAATCAGCAATACTTGATCCGGATCCGGTTATTTTCATGGAGTCTGAATTAATGTATGGCGATAAAGGCTTAGTGCCCGAAGAAACTTACTATATCGAGATTGGTAAAGCTAAAGTAGTATCTGAAGGTACAGATGTAACTTTGGTAGGTTTTGGTAAAATCATGAAAGTGGTTATTGCAGCTGCTGCCGAACTTGCTAAAGAAGGTATCAGTGCTGAAGTGATTGACCTGCGTACAGTACGCCCTATTGATTACGCTACTGTTATCAATTCGGTTAAAAAAACAAACCGTTTGGTTATAGTTGAAGAAAGCTGGCCTTTAGGTTCAATTGCTACCGAGGTTGCTTTTAAAGTACAAAAAGATGCATTTGATTACCTTGATGCGCCTATTCTGCGTATTATGGGTGGCGATGTGCCTTTGCCTTATGCGCCAACTTTAATACAGGAATACCTGCCAAACCCAGAAAGGGTTATTAAAGCGGTTAAAGAGGTAATGTACGTTACCAAATAATACACGATTACATGATTTTTAGGATGGACAGGATTTCCTGTCGCCTTTAGATTTTAAATATACAAAGAGCCCCGTATTCAACTACCGGGCTCTTTATTTTTATACAGTTAACAATGGAAACATCAAACGTAAAAGACAGCAACGGCAACATTCTTAAAGATGGCGATTCGGTAACACTGATTAAAAGCTTAAAAGTTAAAGGTGGCGGTACTACCCTTAAACAAGGCACATTGGTAAAAAAGATCCGCCTTACCGATGATGACCAGGAAGTGGATTGTAAAATAGATGGAATGAGCATTGTGCTCAGGACTGAGTTTTTGAAAAAAAGGTAATTAGTGTAATCTAATCCCAAAAGAGAAATAGCTATATAACCATGGCATTGTAAGGTACAAAGCATTCGCAAACGCTGCAAGTCCGCGCTGTACGGTATGCGATTACTTTGTACGTATTCCATAGCATACTATAAAAAACGAAGTCATACTGATTGCCTGTTTAAGCTCCCCAACAGCACGGGTAACAAAGTGATATAACCTACATTTGGGGCTCTTTACTAAAGATCGCTTGCCTTGGCGATAAATAACTGAGGATTTAACGAGCCTGATGACCCTGCTATAAATACATAGCCGTTATTCACTATTGCAAAGCCGTTGTCAAATCCGGATGGGCCTAAAAAGGCAGCTCCAATGGTTTCGGAAAGCATTGTCCAGCTATCGCCTGTTGTATTGTATTTGTATATGCTACGATAGGTTGAATTAGGAAAATTGCCTGAAAGATCGCTGGAAACATAGCCTGTATTTTTATAAGTAAAGGCGAAGCAGCCAAATTTTGGCATATTGAAATCATTAGCCTTTTTCCAGGTATTGTTAACAGGGTTGTAGCTGTACAATTTGTAATCGGGTGTGTATATTGCCCCTCCACCAACAAAAGCCAAACCATTTAAAACCAGGGAAGTTGAGCGTACTCGTGCACCCGGATCGTTGCCCGGATAGTCAGCCACCTGTTTCCAGGTATCCGTAATAGTGTCGTAATTATAAAATGTGTTGTTTGCGATAAGATTATTATCGTATATATTCCCGGCATAGTTACCTAATCCAATAAACACATTGCTGCCTATAGAAAACATTGTTGACGAATAACGCACCTTGTCCGGGTAATCAGCTTTGTGCGTCCATTTATTCAAGGCGGGGTCATATTCCCAAAAATTATTGGTTTTGTCAGATGTATATAAATAGGCTTTATTGGCTGTTGAGGTTATTTCGCAGTGATCAATAGTAAATGGTATTTTAATTTCCTGCCATGTATAAGTTGCAGCATTAAATTTCCACAATGATTTATGCAGGTAGTCAGATTCTGTTGGCGGGGCCAACACGTATGAGTTGTTGTTTATTGTAAAAGCCCCGGCTGTGGAGGATATTGCAAAAGGGAACGCACCGGCAACCATCACCCATGTATCCTTAAGGGTTACATCATATTGATAAGTAACTTCCTGATCAAGAAATTTAACTTTCACGGTCGCCTTTTTGCGGGGGTAAGGGCCCTGGGGTAAATTTGTGGTGAGTTCTGTGGTTGAACCGCTAAGTATTTGGGTTTCATTGCCTTCAAAAAAAACGCGGTTTTTATAAGCAAGTGGATTAAAGTATTTTCCTTTAATAGTAATGATATCCCGCAATACCCCGTTGCCATTAACTGCATTAGCATAACCGGATGGGGTTATGAATGTAATTTCAGGAGTCTTTACGCTAAATTTATTGTTTGCAATAATCGTTTGAAGCTGTGCCTTAACTGTTAGTGAATTAACAACAGTTTCCATATCATCAGGAACAACTATTTTTAATTGTTTGCTATTGGCCTTTACTACCGGTATTTTGATATTCCCAATATGCACTTCATTTAGCTCAGGTATCCGGTTAAAATGATCGCCATTGATAATAACGGTGTCCCTGAAAGTGGCAACTGGTGTAAAACTGGTTATAACAGGCTTATTTAAAACAAATTTATTTGTTACCGTATCTATTATACTGCCGTAATTAAACGTGATTAGCGGAGTAATCTGATCAATACTTGAAGGTATGGTAAATTTTAAAGTGCTGTCATTATGTAAATAAACACTGGCGTATTGAATCCCGAACCTAACTAAAAGCAGGCTTTGATTAAGGTACTTACCTTTAACAGTGATGGTATCGCCAATATCGGCATTTAGCGGAGAAATGGAACCGATTTTTACGTGCTTTCCACCCGCCGAAATAAAAGACTTATGGTTATAAACAGTATACAGATTGGTGTTTGTTAAGCTGTAGGGGGCATAAAAATAAGTTTTTCCCTTCTCTAACCCTGTATTGATATCAACTTTAAAAGAGCCAATAGCGATAGGCGATGTTTGCTTGTACATTTGCCTGTAAGTAGCTAAAGTACTGTCAGTTGAAATTACAAAACCAACCTCTTTTACATCGGATGGCAATTGATGTATTTCGCCCTGGATAGTTACGCCTCCATCCGGATAGGTAGTTGTAGATTTAGCTTCAATTGCAGGCCCGTTTACTGGTTGTATTACCTCCGGTTTATCCTTTTTACAGCCTATAAATGTCAGAAATAAAAAATAGAATATTGTAAAAAGGCAGATTGTACAGCGTTTCATATTTTGATAAGGGGTTCGTTTGGGCAAAGGTAATATAACCCATCTTATTTTGACCAAAAAACATCTCGTGATTTATTATTCACAAAATATGCGATTGAAACCTACTCTTTAGCACCTTTATGCATAAATTGCCTATTTTAGGCACACAAACACCATGAGCATGCGAAATCTCTTTTTAAAAGGCATAAAGTCCTTTTCTTTTATCTTGTTAGTATCGGCCATTTGCGGCACTGCGTCAGCCCAAACTACACCGGCGGTAAAAACCGAAACTGTAGTTAAAACTCCCGCAGGGTTAATTACCCCAACTATACTGATTGAAAAGTTTTTTAAAAGCTATGATAAAGAGAGTACCACAAAAGCGATGATTGATATATTTAAAACCAATCCGCTTATTGATACAAATAGCCTGGTACGCCTAATTACTAAAATAGATACCACCCGCAGTATAATAGGCCCATATATGGGTAAAGATTTAATTGTGCAGCGTAAGGCATCAAATAGTTTAATACTTTACAGTTACCTTGTAAAGCACCAGACACAACCGCTAAGGTTTACTTTTATGTTTTATAAACCCAAAAATGAATGGGTTATTTACCGCCTTTATTTTGACGATTCGGTTAGCAGCGAGCTGGAGCAATCTGCTAAAATATCAGCAAAACCGTAAAGGAGCTAAAGGCTTAAAGCTAAAAGCTCTTTTCTGAGAGACTTCTAAACAAAAAAGATCGTTATACGAGTTGTAAAATTTCGCGAAACTCTGAAGGAGAAATGACGTTTTAAAAGGTTTGTCATCCTGAGGAACGAAGGATCTATTCGCTGGCTGTACAGGGCGAAGAAGCATGGCGAACAACAGATCCTTCACTGCGTTCAGGATGACAAAAAGCTTTTTTTGCAACAACGTCATAGGTAGGTACGAAGCAATCCCGAACTCTGCAGATCCGATTTGCAAAGCTACTTCGTAAGGCGGGGATTGCTTCGTGCCTACCTATGACGCGTGGGTATGTGCTTCATTAGAAGTCGAAAATATTTTTAAACAGCTTTTTAATTACATAGTTGAAAGGCCAAAGGCCATGAAGCTGTTTTGTAAAGCTTTCAGCTTAATCACTGTAACGGTCATTACGCCAGGGGTAGGCGGTGTTTGAATAGCCGCGGTCTTCCCAAAAGCCTAATTTATTTTCGGTTAAAAACTCAATACGCTTTATCCATTTGGAGCCTTTCCAGGCATAAAGCTGTGGGGTGATCATGCGTACCGGGCCGCCGTGCTCTATTGGTAGTGGTTGGCCTTCAAAAGTATGCACCAATAATACGTCGGGCTTTAAAGCTTCCTCCAGCGATATATTGGTGGTGTAAGTATCATATCCATAACACATCACGTGGGTAGCATTTTCATGAGGATGTACCAGGGCGGCAAGATCAAGCAGGCTTACACCCTTCCAGGGCATATTAAGTTTTGACCATGTGGTAACACAATGAAAATCGGAGGTGTCTTTTGTTTGTGGCAGATCCATAAACTGTTTCCAGGAGAGTTTTACCGGGTTTTCAACAGCGCCATCAATAGTTAGTCGCCAGCGATCAATAGGTATATTGGGCTGATAGCCCAGATCAAGCACCGGCCATTTTACAGTTATAGTTTGCCCTATTGGCACAGACGGCATACCATGCCGGTTTATTCCGCCCGATCCGCGTGGCGCATCATCCGCAACAGAAGGCGTAAGCTTCATCTTTTCCTCAAACCGGGCCTTCAACTTCATACGGGCCTCAATAATACGATTCAGTTTTTCTGGCTCTTCCATAGTATTAAAGTTACGAAAAAGCTTAAAGCTCAAAGCGGAAGGCCGAAAGCTTTTTTTGGGGAAAAGAAAAGGCTTCGAGCATTATGCTAAAAGCCTTTAATATAAATACGAAAAAGCTTAAGGCAGAAGGCTTAGAGCGGAAGGCTGAAAGCTTTTTTTGGGAAAAGGAAAAGGCTTAAAGCATAATGCTAAAAGCCTTTAATGTAAATTTTCAATGAAAAGCTTTCGGCCTTTAGCTTTAAGCTTTTTGCTCTCTTAAGCTACAGTTCCTTCTTTAAGTTTTTCGGCATTTTCTGCAAACTGTAAGGCTTCCATTATCTCCTGCAAGTCGCCGTTTAATACACCGGGCAGGTTGTATATGGTAAGGCCAATACGGTGCTCTGTTAAGCGGCCTTGTGGGTAGTTATAGGTACGCACCTTGGCCGATCTGTCACCGGTTGAAACCATGGTTTTACGCTTTTTAGAGGTTATTTCCAGGTGCTTTTGAAGCTCCATTTCATAAACCCTTGAGCGAAGTACCTGTAATGCTTTATCGTAATTTTTTAACTGCGATTTTTGATCCTGGCATTGTGCCACAATACCCGTAGGAATGTGGGTTAACCTTACGGCCGAATAAGTGGTATTCACTGACTGTCCGCCCGGGCCAGATGCGCAGAAAAGGTCCTTACGGATATCGCTCACCTGCAAATCAATATCAAACTCATCTACCTCTGGCAATACCACAACCGATGCAGCCGATGTATGCACGCGGCCCTGTGTTTCAGTATCCGGTACCCGTTGCACGCGGTGCACGCCCGATTCATATTTTAATGTACCGTAAGCATCCTCGGCATTTACGTTGAATACAATTTCTTTGTAGCCACCACTGGTACCTTCGGTATAATCAACCAATTCGGTTTTCCAGCCGCGTTTTTCGCAATAGCGCATATACATGCGGTAAAGATCGCCGGCAAACAAAGCAGCTTCATCGCCACCAGTTCCGCCACGGATCTCCACAAGCGCATTTTTAGAATCCTCGGGATCTTTAGGGATCAGCATCAAACGGATCTGCTCTTCTTTTTCTTCCTGTTGAGTTAACAGCTCGTCCAATTCGGATTTGGCCATATCGCGAAACTCTTCGTCCTTTTCAGTAGCCAGAATTTCCTTATTGCTGTCAATATTGCTCATGATGTTGCGGTAAATGTTATACTCGTCAACAATCTTGGCCAGGTCTTTATATTCTTTATTCAGCTGGGCATAGCGTTTCATGTCCTGCATTACTTCAGGATTGCTCAGTTCGCCTTCAACGTTTTTCCAGCGTTGATATATCAGTTCTAATTTCTCTAACATAATCTGTTTTCAATAGCTATTTGAAGCCGCTATATGGATGATGGTCCGGCTAAGAAATGCGTTACGTTTCGGTCGGTTTACAGGCTTGCTTCAAAAAACGCACAAAAATACGCATTTTAGTGCATATATTTTTTCAGGCGATTGTAAGTTCTGCTGAAATAGTAAGGCTATAGCAAATGCCCGGCTTTATATGGCCAATTGCTCCAGAAATCTACCGATTTTGGCCCTCAGACACAGGTTTTTCAAAATATTCCAGCTTTAACTCATGCCCGTCAAATACGGCATAGGTATAATAATTTACCCATTCGCCCAGGTTAATGTAGCGGCTATCGGCGTTAAGCGGTATATCCAGGGGTAAATGGCGGTGACCGAAAATGAGAAAATCGTAATAGTTGGTTTTTAGTTCTTCCCGGCAAAAGCTAACCAGCCATTCCTGTTCACCAGGTTTGGGTATTTCTTTTTTCTGATTACTTAAGCGGCTATTGGTTGACCAGTAATTGGCTATGCCCACGCCTAAATTAGGGTGCACCCTGGCAAATAGCCATTGGCAAAACCCGCTGCGAAAAAAGTTTTTTAACAGTTTATAAAAGTTGTCGCCCGGCCCAAGGCCATCGCCATGATGAAGGAAAAGCTTTTTGCCATGCCGCTCAATTGTTAATTCATCGCTGATTATAGTTGCGCCAAGTTCATTTTTAAAATAATCAAACATCCACATATCGTGGTTGCCCTTAAATAAATAAAGCTTTACACCGGCATCGGTAAGCTCGGCCAGCTTGCCCAAAAAACGAATGTATCCTTTGGGTACTACCGCTTTATATTCATACCAGAAATCAAAAACATCGCCCATCAAAAAAAGTTCGGCGGCATCGGCTTTTATGCTGTCAAGCCAGCGTACTATCCTGTCTTCGCGTTCGCGGCTGGCAGCGTATCCGCCGGTGCCTAAATGAAAATCAGAAGCAAAATAAAGTTTGTTACGGGTTGGCATACCTGGCAAAAATACATTTAAAGGCTGAAAGGAAAAAATGAGTATTTCCCCTGGAAACGCGCTGCTTTTGTGAAGAATATAGATGCATATATGCAAACAACAGGTTATCTTTAGGGTTATAAAAGATATATTAAAACAATAGAAATTATGCCACTTCCAGAAAATCCAAATCTTGACGATAACCAGGATGAAAAAGATACCGGTAATGATTATGAACAGAATGAAGGCCAGGACACCGGTAACCAACGGCTGGATAATGATGTAGCCGATACTGCCGGCATTGAAGCCGCTACCCGTGCCTCGGAGGCTGCCTTTACATTAAACCTTGATGATGACATCCCCCCGGTTCAGGACGATAAAAACGAGAAAAAAAAGTAAACATGAATATTTGCGGGTTTGCCGCAATTGAATTTAATAACACTAATTTTTAATGGATAAATTAAACTTATCCATTAAAAATTAGTGTTACTCGCAGTTTTTCGTGTAATTAATACTCCTTATGAAAAAACTCATACTGCTTTCTTTTTTGGTAGTTGCTGTTGCAGGCACAGCCCGTGCTCAAAATAAGTTTAACACGGCTGATTTTAAAGCCAAGCTGGGTAAAACCGGCACCTTGTGCGATACTGTTTACTCCTTAAAAATAGTAAGCGATACGCTTACCCTGCTTAATATGGGTGCCGCTTATCCCCGCCAAAAATATACTGTTGCAGTAAAAGGCAATAAAGTAACGCTCGATTTGGCAAATATTAAAGGTAAAGCCATGTGCGTTACAGGCGTTTTGAGCTTTTTAAAGATCAACCCGAGGTAGTGGTCAGTCGGCCAGATCAATTTGAAATGCATTAAAATAAAAAAAGGCAACCCGTTAGCAGGTTGCCTTTTCCATGTTTATATAGGTAGATTAAAATTCTTTGTACAAGCCAAATAATAATTGACCTTCTGTAATTGCCTGGTTAGCAACAGTACGGCCAACCACAAGCGTACGAGCGGTATAAGTAATTTTGGGCCCTGTTGAGTTAACGTAATTGCCTTTAAGAAATAAACCCCAACCTGCACCTGTATTTAAACGGATAGCAGCGCTGCCGCCATAGGCAAAGGCAAATTTATTGGAGCTTTGCTGAATAAACTCCCCGGTTTGCGCATCTACGCCTTGTATCTGCACGGCAACCTGTGGCGTTGCAAAGCTTTTTATCGCTCCGGCTGATGCCCTGAAATCAAAAGCGAATGAATGCCATACCAAAGTGTACTGTGGCCCTAATAAAATGTTAAGGCTTTTGTAGCGTTTGTTGGCTGTAACTACTGATCCATCGGCTTTGTAGTCATCAGTATAACCCTGTGAAAGTTTCAGGTCATCATCATAGGTTAAGTTACCTTGATCCTGGTAGCTTACGGTGTAACCTAAAGCGGCACGTTTGAAAAAATAATGTGCACCATCAATAGAATAAACGATGCCCTTTTTTGCAAAACCAGCTTTAGGGTTGCTGTAATCAGCTACTTTAAATGCGCCAAATGGTTTTGATATACCTGCACCTAAACTTATGTAGCTTTTTGATTTTTCGGGGGCCGCGTCATCATCCTCTTTAACATCCTGAGCTTTTGAGTTAAGCGCAATCAGCATACAAAAAGCTGCAGCAAAAAGTGTAAAAGTTTGTTTCATGTTGTAATAGTCCTAATAATAAATAAGGCTTGCTTTTACCCTTCTTATTTGGTTTAGCAAACGTGTAAAAAAATGCATTATTATCATTAACCATACTGATCATCAAAAAATCAGTTGCCGGTAAATAATAATGTATGCCCAAACGGCAAAAGCATCAGCAGATGCCCCATTTTAATTACGGCTGCTAATATAGCTTGCCCTGCTCAATTAAATGGCAGCAAAGGCCAAAATTAACAACTTTTAACCTTTATTAGCCCACTCTTTTGCGGGCATCTGGCTCAAATCCCTATCTTTAGTTCCCTGTAATTTAATTTGAGATGAAAAAAACAACCTGTTTATTTGCATTAGCTGTTTTATTTTGCAGCTACACCTACGCGCAACAAATGAATAATAAAGCACTCCAATACCCCCAAACGAAAAAGGTTGATACCGTTGATACTTACTTTGGCACCCAGGTGCCCGATCCTTACCGCTGGCTGGAGAACGACCAGGCCACTGATACCAAGGCATGGGTTAAGGAAGAAAACAAAGTAACCCAAAGCTACCTTAAACAGATTCCTTATCGTGAAGAGATGCGCAAGCGGCTTGAACTTTTGTGGAATTATGAAAAGTACAGCGCCCCGTTTAAAGAGGGCAAATACACTTATTTTTATAAAAATGATGGACTGCAAAGCCAGGCAGTATTATACCGCCAGGTAGGTGATAACGGGACACCCGAAATGTTTTTAGATCCTAACCACTTCTCGGCCGAGGGTACCACTTCACTACAGGGGATTGATTTTACAAAAAACGGAGATCTGGCGGCATATCAGATCTCGGAGGGCGGATCTGACTGGCGCAAGGTGATCGTCATAAAAACAAGTGATAAAAGTGTTGTAGGCGATACGCTTATTGATGTAAAATTTAGCGGACTGGCCTGGAAGGGTACCGACGGATTTTACTACAGCAGTTATGATAAGCCAAAGGCCGGCAGCCAGCTTTCGGGATTAACGCAGTATCATAAACTATTTTACCATAAACTGGGCACGCCGCAAAGCACCGATAAGCTTATTTTTGGTGGCGATAAAACCCCGCGACGTTATATTGGCGCGTACCTTACCGAGGATGAACGCTTTTTGGTGATCACCGCGGCCACATCAACCACAGGCAACGAACTCTATATTCAGGATTTGAGTAAACCCGGCAGCCAGATTGTGAACGTGGTTGATAATTTTGATAACCAGCATTCTGTATTGGATAATGTGGGTAGTAAGCTTTACATTATCACCAATATATATTCGCCAAACTTTAAAATTGTAACGGTTGATGCTGAAAAACCAACCATTACTCATTGGAAAAACCTGATCGCCGAGACTAAAAATGTACTGAGCGCCAGCACAGCCGGCGGAAAAATTTTTGCGGAATACTTAAAAGATGCCACCTCGTTTGTACAGCAATATGATATGAGCGGAAAGCTGGAGCGCACCATAACCCTGCCGTCGGTAGGTACTGCCACAGGTTTTGGCGCTAAAAAAGAAGAGAAGGAAACCTACTATACTTTTACCAGCTACGTGTACCCATCAACTATTTTTAAGCTGGATATAGCAAGCGGACAATCAACGGTATATAAAAAATCGGGGGTTAAGTTTGATCCCGAACTGTATGAATCCAAACAGGTGTTTTATACATCGAAGGATAAAACCAAGATACCGATGATCATCACCTATAAAAAGGGCACTGTACTTAACGGCGAAAATCCATTGATGCTTTATGCTTATGGTGGCTTTGGGGTGAGTTTAACCCCGGCATTCAGTACATCAAATATTATCCTGCTGGAGCATGGCGGTATTTACGCTGTGCCCAACTTACGCGGCGGTGGCGAGTATGGCGAAACCTGGCACCGCAAGGGCATTAAAATGAAAAAACAAAACGTGTTTGATGATTTTATTGCCGCTGCCGAATATCTTATCAAAAACAAATACACCTCAAAAGAGCACCTGGCAGTTTCGGGAGGATCAAACGGCGGATTATTGATTGGCGCCATGCTTACCCAGCGCCCAGATCTTTTTAAGGTGGCCTTCCCGGCAGTAGGTGTTATGGATATGCTGCGCTATAACAAGTTTACCGCGGGTGCAGGATGGAGCTATGATTATGGCACAGCCGAGGATTCAAAAGAAATGTTTGAATATCTGTATAAATATTCGCCATACCACGCGCTAAAACCACTGGAATACCCGGCAACAATGGTTACCACTGCCGATCATGACGACCGTGTGGTGCCTGCACACTCCTTTAAGTTTGGCTCACGCCTGCAGGAGTATCAAAAGGGAACAGAGCCGGTATTAATCCGTATTGAAACAAATGCCGGGCACGGTGCAGGCCAGTCAACCGCGCAGGTAATAAGCGGTCAGGTTGATAAATGGGCCTTTATGTTTTGGAATATGGGCATGAAGTGGTAGTGGGGTTAAAAAGGTGATGGAGTTGCGATTCTGTATGTCCGCAAGTTGGTTAGCATGACTTTGATTTGGCTAAAGCCCCTTGGTTCTTAATTCATTGCCGTTGGTTTTAACCAACGGATAGAAAGTATATACAAGGATGGCTTTAGCCTAAATATATAGAATGACGGATGGAGACTGTTACAGCGAAGAACACACCCCTGCTGTCACACTACCCAACGCGATTTATGTTATTATGGGCTACCAATCTGCACGAGCCTAAGCTGATAGTATCACTACCTTTTCCCTTTCGCCTTTATCCTTTCACCTGCTATCTCCCTTCCCTCAATTGTTAACAATCTTTTTTTGAATTGTAAAGGCATTCTTCTCAACTTCGCAGTCCGAAATTTGATGTATGATATCTCATTCTAAAAAAATAGCTGCAGAGCTTTCTATTTCAGAAAAACAAGTAAGCGCAACATTAGCGTTGCTTGATGAAGGCGCAACCGTTCCGTTTATTTCCCGGTACCGTAAAGAGGTTACCGGTACGCTTGATGAAGTACAGGTTGCGGAGATCCGTGACCGTGCACAGCAACTGCGCGATCTGGACAAACGCCGCGAGGCCATCCTGAAATCGCTTACCGATATGGGCAAATTAACGCCCGAGCTGGAAAAACAGATCAACGAAGCCGAAACTATGGTTACGCTGGAGGATATTTACCTGCCTTATCGCCCTAAGCGGAAAACCCGCGCTACCGCCGCCCGCGAGAAAGGTCTGCAACCATTGGCCGACCTGCTGCTGGACCAACGGAAAGCCGACCTGCAAACCGAAGCCGCAACTTTTATTGATGCCGAAAAAGGGGTTAATAGTATCGAAGAAGCATTGGCAGGGGCAAGGGATATTATTGCCGAAACAGTAAGTGAAAATGCCGAAGTGCGTACCCGTATCCGTGAACTGTTTGTTGAGAAAGGAACTTTTCAGTCAAAAGTTATTGACGGCAAGGAGCAGGAGGGCATTAAATATAAAGACTATTTTGATTGGACCGAGCCTGTAAAATCGGCCCCATCGCATCGCATCCTTGCTATGCGCCGTGGTGAAAAGGAGGAAATTCTTTGGCTGGATATAAAACCTGCCGAAGAAGAAGCCATTGCAGCATTGGAGGACAGCTTTGTTAAAGCTAACAATCCATCGGCCGATCAGGTAAAACAAGCCATTGCCGATGGCTATAAACGCCTGTTGAAACCATCTATGGAAACAGAGGTGCGCCTGCTTACCAAAAAGAAAGCAGATGAAGAAGCCATCCGTGTGTTTGCCGAAAACGCCCGTCAGCTTTTGTTGGGTGCGCCGCTTGGTCAAAAACGGGTAATGGCTATTGACCCCGGCTTCCGTACCGGCTGTAAGCTGGTTTGTTTGGATGAACAGGGTAAGTTGTTGGAGAATACAGCCATCTATCCGCATACCGGCGCAGGACAGGCAAGGGAAGCCGAAAAAACAGTGCAACACCTTTTTGAAAAATATAACATCGAAGCTATTGCTATAGGTAATGGTACGGCCGGTCGCGAAACAGAATTGTTTGTGCGCAACCTTAACTTGCCGGGTGTAGCTATTGTAATGGTGAATGAAAGCGGGGCATCTATCTATTCCGCATCGGATGTGGCAAGAGAGGAGTTTCCGGATAAGGATATTACGGTGAGAGGCGCGGTTTCTATCGGCAGAAGGCTGATGGATCCATTGGCCGAACTGGTGAAGATTGATCCAAAATCTATCGGCGTGGGCCAGTACCAGCACGATGTGGATCAAAATAAACTGCAGACTTCACTGGATGATACTGTAATGAGCTGCGTAAATGCCGTTGGTGTTGAGCTGAATACGGCATCTAAGCAAATTTTAGCCTATGTATCGGGACTTGGTCCGCAACTGGCGCAAAATATTGTGGAGTACCGCGATCAGAACGGGGCATTTAAACAAAGATCTCAGCTTAAAAAAGTTCCCCGCCTTGGCGAAAAAGCTTTTGAACAGGCAGCAGGTTTCCTGCGTATTCATCATGCAGAAAATCCGCTTGATTCCAGTGCGGTACACCCTGAGCGGTATAGTTTGTTGGAGCAGATAGCGAAAGACATGAAATGCACGGTGAAAGACCTGATGGGTGATGCAACCTTACGCAGAAGTATTCCCTTGCAAAAATACACCTCCGAAACGGTGGGTTTACCTACCCTGAACGATATCATGGCCGAGCTTGCCAAACCAGGCCGCGACCCTCGTGAGCAGTTCGAAGCTTTCAGTTTTACTGATGGCGTAAACGCCATTGGCGATTTAAAGGTGGGCATGAAACTACCGGGTATAGTAACCAACATTACCAATTTTGGTGCTTTTGTTGATATCGGTGTACACCAGGATGGGCTGGTACATTTAAGCCAGATCACCAATCGTTTTATCAAAGATCCTAACGAGGTGCTTAAGGTTCATCAAAAGGTGGAGGTTACTGTTACCGAGGTTGATGTAAACCGCAAGCGTATCGCGCTATCCATGAAAGAAAATGATAAAAGCAATCCATCCGAAAGAAGAAATGAAGATAGGAGACCTGCAGGGAATAAACCACAATTTAATAAAAGACCTGAGCCTGCACCGGAAACGGATATTGCCATAAAATTGGCGGCTTTGAAGAATAAATTTAAATAGGGGGAGGGCTACTCTCTATGATGTTTTTTGAAAAAAAAACTTTTTTGTCATCCTGAACGATAGTGAAGGATCTATTCGCAGATTTACAGGGCGAAGAAGCATGGCGGATAATAGATCCTTCACTATCGTTCAGGATGACAAATTTTTTAAATCGTTTTTCCCCCTTAGTATTGGCGAAAGTTTATTAGGAACAATTACGTTTTTTATATCGGATCACTTCCCCTCAATATGCTGCAATGCAAAATTGATGAAATTGCTTGTTAACCCATAATCTTCTGTACCCTTACGGCGGATGAAGAAGAAATCGCGGGTGATCTTGAGGCCCTCTACAGGCACTTCCACCAGGTCGCCTTCGGCAAGCTGGCGTATAATAGAGGGGCGGGGCATAAAGCCCAGGCACTGATCGGCCAGCAGGAAATTTTTCAATGCTTCGGTACCGCCAAGGCGGATCTTTACCGATAGATCGGCCGGTTTTATATGTAATGCGGATAGCGATTTCAATACCGCGTTCAATGTGCCGGAGCCGCGTTCCCTTACGGCCAACGGCGTTTTCACAAACTGCTTTAAGGTTAATGATTTACCCGCCAGCGGACTTTTAGCCGAGCATACCGGGATCACCTCGTCGCTCATGAATGGTTTGTAAGATACCGTGGTGAGTTTATTGTCCACTTCGATCATGCCAATATCCACCTCATGATTAAGCAGCGCGTTCAGGATATATTCGGAATTGCGGTTAACCAGCTGTACATCCACATTGGCGTACTCCCGCTGAAAGCCGGATAATATCGACGGTAAAATATAAAGTGCGATAGTGGTACTGGCCCCTAAGCGCAAATGCCCGGCCGCTTGCGACAGGTTACTCAATACAGATAGGTCATATTCTATTTTACGCTCAATCTCGGTAGCTTGCTGCAGATATTCGTTGAGTTTGTTACCGGCTTCGGTAAGCAGGATGCTATTGCCCTTGCGCTCGAAAAGAGGTACTTTATATTGATCTTCCAGCGCTTTAATGTGCTTGCTGATGGCTGGCTGGGTCACAAACAGTACTTGTGCTGCTTTTGAGAAACTCAAATTGGCGGCAACTTCCATAAAAACCCGGTGAGCGAAAGAGATCATGGGCGAAGTTAACTTTTTACTTTCTCAAAAAACCTACCCGTAAATTTATAGGTAATCAGTTTATGGGTCATTTTTCCACTATAATCAACTAATGGGGTATGAATAGTTTTGGTGCCATTATCAAAATAGATACTTGGGAAGGCTTTCCAGTCGGCTACCGAAAGCAGGCTGTATTCATAATATAGCCTGCTCAATACAGCGGTGGGCGTTTTTACCATGGGCACACGGCCATTCAATACGCCTTTTTCAATGGCATAGGCCCTGATGCCCTGCCCTGCTTTATTGGCCGACATTACAGAATTGTACACTGCTAAATAAATGGTTTTGTTGTTGGCCATAAAGGTGTAAATCTTCGGGAACCAATAGGCCTCTTTTCCGGGTTGGTCCATTTTTAATAATGATAGCGTTTGCCCGTCAACCCTGTATTGCAGTATATTGTTAAAATCGTATCCTACAGTGCCTAATTTGGTATCCCAGGAATAGGCGCGGAACATGCCATCTGCAGAAGTTGCGATAACCAGGCGTTCCTTTACCAACGAGGTAAATTTAAAGCCAATAGTAAATGGATATTTGGAGGTATAGTACTTAAGTTTATATGCAAAAATACTATTCATTTTTTTGAGCGAATCAATAGCTTTCCACTCTTTTTTGTGCGCCCCGTAATAATTTATCCTTTGAAAAATGCGCAGCAGGTCGTTCTCAATATCCTGCGGGTTACTGCCTGTTTGCGCAAAAGAATTTGCAGAGATGGTGCAGCAACAGAAAACAACAAATAGCTTAAAGGCTTTCATTGGGAAACAAGTTAGCAAAAAATGGCGATATTGATAAGCAATAGTTATAATTAATAACTATTACTTGCTTTTTTATTGCGCTAATAAGTGTGGAATGAAATAAAACAGCAATAAAAGGAAAGGATTCAGCAGGCTTCCATCACAAATATTTATAAAAACAGAATAGGGATAATCGTTTGATCATCCCTATTCTGTTTTTAGGTTTTTGATTGATTAAGTTAACAGCTGTTAAAACCAATTAACCATTCACCTAATCAACCATTCACGTAAATAGCTTACGCTTCAACCGGCTGGCCGATCAAATGTTTGGCGGCCAAATATTCTGCAATTTGTACAGCATTGGTAGCCGCGCCTTTACGCAGGTTATCAGATACTATCCAGCAGTTTAAAGTATTGTCCTGGCTCTCATCACGACGCAAACGGCCAACAAAAACCTCGTCTTTATCATGCGCGTCAAGCGGCATTGGGTATTTGAGGTTTGCAGGATCATCAACTACGATGATGCCCGGCGAATTAGCCAGTAATTCCCGTACTTCACCCAAATCGAAATCATTTTCAAACTCAATATTCACCGACTCTGAGTGACCACCCATAACCGGGATACGAACGGTAGTAGCAGTTACTTTAATGCTGTCATCGCCCATGATCTTTTTGGTTTCCAGGATCATTTTCATTTCCTCTTTGGTGTAACCATTTTCGGTGAAAACATCAATCTGCGGAATAACATTCAGATCGATAGTGTAAGGATATACCTTTGGCCCATCAACACCATTACGTTCGTTAAATAACTGATCAACAGCTTTTACGCCGGTACCGGTTACCGATTGGTAGGTTGAAACAACCACCCTTTTTATTTTATATTTATCGTGCAGTGGCTTTAAGGTGACTACCATTTGTATGGTTGAGCAATTGGGGTTGGCGATGATCTTATCGTCAGCGGTCAATACATCAGCATTAACTTCGGGCACAACCAGTTTTTTGGTTGGGTCCATACGCCAGGCCGATGAGTTATCAATAACGGTTGTACCAGCCGCCGCAAATAACGGAGCCTGCTGTAATGAAGTGCTTCCGCCGGCGCTGAAAATAGCTACATCCGGCTTCATCTTAATCGCATCCTCAACAGAAACCACCTTAAACTGCTTACCCTTAAAAGTAATTTCTTTACCAATACTTTTCTCTGAAGCTACGGGAATTAATTCTGTAACGGGGAAGTTGCGTTCTGCAAGAACCTGCAACATTTTGGTGCCTACTAATCCTGTAGCACCTACTACTGCGACTTTCATTGTGTTAATTTGTTTTTAAATGTAATGAAGCTCCCTTCTGGGGTTCATTGATTGTTAATTTGTTATATAATAAAACATTAAACTTCAAAGATGCATAATTTTTTGGATAATCTACTTAGTTGGTAGTTAATTAGTGAATAGTTAGTGGTTGATATTGAATTAGGTTGGTTATAAATATACACACTTGATTGGCAATATGGGGTTTCCCACACCGTCAACATTTCACCCAAATTCCTACCTTTGCCTAAACTCAAAAACTGAATGAGCGAAAAGATTTTAGTGATCGGGGCCAATGGCCAGATAGGAACCGAACTGGTAATGGCTTTGCGAGGTATTCACGGAGCAGAAAACGTAATAGCATCTGATATTAATGATCCAACCTACGCTATACGCAACAGCGGACCCTATGAAATTGTAAATGTGCTGGACAAAGATAACCTGCACCATATTTTTGATAAACATCGCCCAACCCAGGTTTATCTGCTGGCAGCCATACTATCTGCAGTAGGCGAGCAGAAGCCTAAAATGGCCTGGGATCTGAATATGACCGGTCTGCTGCATGTACTTGATTTTGCTGTTGAGTTTAAAACAGGCAAGGTTTTCTGGCCAAGTTCTATAGCTGTTTTTGGTCCGCATTCGCCGCAGTTTAATACGCCGCAGTATTGTGTAATGGACCCCAATACCGTATATGGTTTTAGCAAACTGGCCGGCGAACGCTGGTGCGAATATTATTATACCAAATACGGTGTTGATGTGCGCAGCATCCGTTATCCTGGCTTAATTGGCTGGAAGGCATCACCCGGTGGCGGTACTACCGATTACGCCGTACATATATTTCATGAGGCATTAAAAAAAGGCAAGTATGAGAGTTTTCTTTCTGCGGATACCGCGCTGCCAATGATGTATATGGAAGATGCCATACGGGCAACCATCAGTTTGATGGATGCACCGGCAGAAGACGTTAAGATAAGGTCATCATACAACCTGGCGGGTATAAGCTTTACCCCGGCGCAACTGGCCGACGAGATCAAAAAACATATTCCTGCCTTTGAGATGGGTTATGTAGAAAGCGACCCACGCCAGGCCATTGCCGATAGCTGGCCAAAATCAATTGATGATATCAGCGCGCAGCAGGACTGGGGCTGGAAACTGGAATACGATCTGGGAAAAATGACGGCTGATATGCTGGAGAATTTAAAAAGGGTTATATAGTTATATATAGAGGCAAAAGTATAAAGGCGAAAGGATAAAGGTTTTACCTTTGTTGTTTTACAAAATTTATATAAAAACAAATTATATTCGCTGAGTTTATGGTCTGTAGAACATAGATGATGGATAAATAAAAAGTTATGGGAAGAGCATTTGAATTCCGCAAAGAGAGAAAGTTTAAGCGCTGGGCTAAAATGGCAGTGCAGTTTACCCGTTTAGGTAAAGAAATTGTAATGGCTGTGAAAGCCGGTGGTGGTGATATTAATACCAACTCGCGTTTAAGAACTGCTGTTCAAAACTCCAAGGCTGTTAACATGCCCAAAGATAGGGTTGAAGCCGCTATAAAAAGGGCGACCAGCCGCGATGAAAAGGATTACGAAGAACTGGTTTATGAGGGATATGCGCCCTACGGCGTGGCCGTTTTAGTAGAAACCGCTACAGATAATACCAACCGTACCGTTGCAAATGTGCGTAGCTACTTTACAAAATATGGAGGCTCGTTGGGTAAAACGGGATCGCTTGATTTTATTTTCACCCGTAAATCTGTTTTTACTTTTGAACCCGGCGACCGCGACCTGGAAGAACTGGAATTTGAACTGATTGATGCCGGACTGGAAGATTTGTTTGTGGAAGCAGATGAAGAAGGTAACGATATTGGCGTTATACATACAGCCTTTGAAGATTTTGGAAAAATGCAAAAAGCACTTGAAGAGTTAGGTGTTGAAGTAAAATCGGCCAAGCTGGAGCGTGTTCCTCAATCATTCCATGAAGTAACCGAAGAACAGGTTACCGATATTATGAAATTGATTGACCGCTTAGAGGAAGACGACGATGTGCAGGCGGTGTACCATAATATGGCAGAGTAAACGGATTTCGAATTTCTTCACCACTCGTCATTGCGAGGAACGAAGCAATCCCCGATCGGCAGGTCAGCTGTTCAAGTTCGCTCTGTATATTAGGGATTGCTTCGTGCCTCGCAATGACGGTTTTATAGATATATAATATGCCACTATTCAGCTCACGTAAGGAAGAAAAGAAAGTTAAGGTAACCTTTGCTAACGGCTTGCTTTTTGTCGAAAAAGCTGATGGCAAGCAGCAGGCTTTCCCGCTGGAGTGGTTTCCCAAGCTGATGAACGCTACCGACGAGGAGCGGAACGACTGGAAACAAACCGATAAGGGCATCCATTTTAATCAGTTGGATGTGGACGTGAATTTCAATTGATTTGAAAATTTGAATATGTGCCAATTTGAAAATTAAAAAGGTATTTTCAAATATTCAAATTACCAAATCTTCAAATTAATCAAATGGTTTTCGAAGAGTTTTTTAAAAAGAAAAAGATTGACCTGGCAGCTTTGCAAGCCGCGGAGGGATCGCTGTTTTCTGAATTTAAAGAGCACTTTGAACAAATGGGCGAAAAGAGTTTCGATCATACCAAAAAATATTGGTTCAATAAGCTCAGGCGCAGGTTTCCTGCTCCACAGGAAATAAAAACGGAGAAGTTTAACACACCAAATCCTATTGCCGAGCAAACTATAGTAGAAAGCTTGACGGAACCTGTAACGCCTTCGCCTAAAATTGGTTTTACACCCAAATTCAGGGCAGCTGTTACACCCAAACCTGTGGAAGAAAAGCAGGAGGAAGTTAAGTCTGCAGAGGAAACAACACCAGCTGAAAGCGGCGCCGCAAAACCTGCCTTCAAACCCCGTTTTAACCCGGGGATGGTGAAGCCTAAACCTATAGAAAGCACGGATATTAATGAGGAAAAGCCGGAAGTAAAGGAAGAGCCGGTTGCTCCACAGGCAGAAGCACCCACAGCCAAACCTGGCTTTAAACCACGCTTTAACGCAGGGATGGTGAAATCCAAACCTGTGGAAAGTGCGGAAAAGCCGGAAGTAAAAGAAGAGCCGGTTGCCCCGCAAGCGGAAACACCCACTGCCAAGCCTGGCTTTAAACCACGCTTTAACGCGGCGATGATGAAACCAAAGCCAGTTGTTGAGGAAGCAGCTACAGAAGAAAAACAGGACCCGACTCCTGAGCAGGCAACCGATAAAACCGAAGAGAACCCAGCCCCCAAGCCTGCTTTTAAACCGCGCTTTAATGCCGCGATGATGAAGCCCAAAACTGTTGAGACAGAGGAAAAGCCAGCGGAAAAAGAAGAAACAGCTTCACCGTCGGTTGATGGGGATGAAACAAAGCCTGCCGAGGAAGCTCCAGCCGCCAAACCGGCTTACAAGCCAAAGTTTAATATGAAAACCCTGCCTAAAAAACCGGAGCAGGAATAGCATGTAATCAAAAAGGCCACGATTTCGTGGCCTTTTTGATTACATAAATCTATGCCATTGCACACTTCGGGATTGTAAATGAAGTATTTGCAAAAAAAACTTTGTCATCCTGAACGCAGTGAAGGATCTACTCTCCACCATGCTTCTTCACCCAGTAAGGTTTGCGAATAGATCCTTCGTTCCTCAGGATGACAAACCTTTTAAAACATCATTTTTCACCTTCAACGTTTTGAAAAATTTTATCACTCGGCGATAGCATGACTCATTTTATTTCTTTGCAATTGCCGGGCTTTCAAAGCCAAGCTTAATCAAGCCGTGCTGCACTTCGGGGCTGCTCATGAAAAGTTTCCAGAGCAGGCCGGTGCGGTAATTTTCTATCATCACTACAATTGGACCCTGATCAATGGCCAGGTATGATTTTGCATACCAGTTATGCGATTCGCTGAAGGCATCGGTGAAGCCATATTCGCCCCAGATTTTATCGCCCAGGTCATAATAAAAATGGCGTAGTGCTTTCATGGATTGCTCCGGTGTGTACGGAAATGCAGAGAGGGCGGCCGTTGGCGTTATTACCCCCAGATCATTAGTGGGAGAGTGCGCATTGTAGCCCTCAAAGTTATCACTTGCAGTAAGGCCCCAGCAGTTTTCGCCGTAACCTTTAAATTTTTTAGGATTATCTACACAGTAAGCATAGTTAATGAGGCTATGGTTTTTATTCTGTTCCCAATAATCGGCATACTGATCTTTTAACCCTGTCGGATTTAGACCCATAAACGAGTATTGCGAAAAGAAGAGCGGTCCGCCAAAATCAAAGCCTAAAGGCAGTTTATAACCATAAAAGGTTTTGCCATTTTTAAAGAAATCGCTTTGCGCCCAGCCTCTGTGGTAAACATCGGCACTTACAGGGTATCTATCTGCGGATGCAGCCAGTACATACGTTATAAGGCACTCATTAAAGCCGTGGATAGGGAAATTCATAGCCCAGCCGTTATTGGGGCTCCAGTGCCAGTAAAGGGCATCCCTGCCATCGCGGGTGTACCAGCTCCACTCCATTTCGCCCCACATCCAGCTGATTACGTCGCGGATGCGTTGTTCTTTGGGATTGTCGGCTGTAAAATATTGTTTAGCGCATAAAAGCCCCTGGAATAAATAGGCCGACTCCACAATATCGCCACCATCATCCTTGCGGCCAAATGGAATTATCTTGCCTGTTTCGCCATTCATCCAGTGCGGGAATGCACCATGGAAGGAGTTGGCTTTAAATAAAAAGTTAACCATTTTTACCATCCTGTCAACAGCCTGTTCATGGCTTACCCATTTGCGGCTATCAGCCACAATAAGGGCCATGATGCCAAAGCCAGATCCCCCGGTGGTTACTACCTCATCGCCATAATCAAATGACTTATTGCTGCGCTCGCGGGCAAGACCGCTTACAGGGTGCCCAAAATCCCAAAAATAACGGAACGTTTGGCGTTGTACCACATCAAGCAAAGCGCTATCAGTAAGGTTTTTTATAATGCCTACTGGTTTAATGCCATCCGCTGTTGTGGTTTTTGACTGCTTTTGTGCAAAGCAACATAGGGCAAGCATCAGCAAAAAAGGGGTAATTATAATTTTTTTCATGTAAAATATCGTTATTAAGATTTTATAGATTAGGACTACTGAATCCTAAGTTTTTCATGCCTGTTTTTACTTCAGGAGCACTCATAAATAAGTTCCAGAGCAAGCCGCTGCGGTAGTTCTCTATCATCACAATAATAGGTCCCTGATCAATAGCCAGGTATGAATCTGCAAACCAGGGGTTGGTTAAATTAAAGGCATCATAAAAGCCATACTGTCCCCACAGTTTATCGCCAAGTGTATAGTAAAAGAACCTTAAGGCCGCCATAGATTGTGTTGGCGTATAAGGCAAAGATGCTATGGCCGCGGTTGGCGCAATTACTCCAACATCATTGGTTGGTGAGCTTGCAGTGTAGCCTCCTTCAATATCACTTGCGGTAAGCCCCCAGCAGTTGGCACTGTAGCCGCTGTTGCCTTGTGGGTTGGCAACGCAGTAATTATAATTGATGGTGGCATGCGCCTTGTTCTGTGTTTCATAATTGGCATAGGCGTCGTTTAAGCCTTTTGGGTTGATGCCTAAGAACGAGTAATGCGCAAAAAACATTGGGCCACCCTGAGCCGGACCGAGTGGCAAGGTAACACCGTAATAGTTATTGCCATTTTTAATGCCCCCATTATTGGCCCATCCCTGATCATACACAGTTTTGGGGATAGTATGGGTTGTTGATGATGCCCCTAAAACATAAACGATTAAAGCCTCGTTCCAGCCGGTAATTTTCATATTGATGGCCCAGCCCTGATCCGGGCTCCAGTGCCAGTATAAAACATTTTGACTGTTTTGGCGAAACCAGTCCCATTCTACACCGTTCCATAAAGTGTTAATATCGGTACGCAGTTGTGCTTCAGCTATGCCGGCGCCATTGAAATACTGGCGTGCGGTTATCAGGCCTTGCATCAGGTAGGCGGTCTCTACCAGGTCGGCACCATTATCCTGTGCGCTAAAAGGCACAACAGCCCCGGTATTGCCATTCATCCAATGCGGAAACGCGCCATGAAATTTTTGAGCTTTGGTATTTAAAAAACCAACTATCTTTTGCATCCTGGTTAACCCATCGGCATGCGAGATAAAGCCACGGTTAATACCTGCAACGATAGCCATAATGCCAAAACCCGAGCCGCCGGTAGTTACTACATCGCCCGATGAATTGCGCTCGCGTGCCAGGCCGCTGGCAGGATGACCAAATTCATAAAAGTATTTTAGGGTTTGTTTCTCCACCAGGTCCAAAAGCTGATCATCAGTTATGGTGCTGAATTTTTTTGTACTATCGATAGCCGTAGTAAGCTGCACAGCCAATGCTGATTGCAGGTTGCCATTCTTTGCAGATTTTAGCGCTGTAGTAACATTTAGGGTATACTGCGTAATAGGCGATAAGCCCGTGGGAGTTATCAGAACTGTACTATCGCTGTTTTGGTAAGTAGTGCTAAAGGTAACAGTTGCACCGGCTTTACTGGTTATAATAATGCTGCCTGCTACTGATGACTGGTTAAGCGGGGTTGAAAATGTAATGGCAATTGCCGGTTTGGCATTAACATTTACATATTTAAACCCGTTGTTTTTTCCGTTCACTTTTAAAGCATTAAAGCTGAATGACGTAACCGGCGGGATAACAGGAGTTGGGGTAGGTTTTGACCCTTTGCCACAGGCAAAAAGTATTAAAAACATGCCCATTCCAACAAAAAACTTTAAATTCTTCATGTTTTTAACGCAATTGTCCTATGCAAAAGTTAGTCACGATGTTCAGCAAATAAAAAAGGGTTACCCAGCTTGCGCAGGGCAACCCAAATCAATCAACCGTTATTTTCCTCTTCCTTCAAGTTTTACTATAGCATTCACTTCAGCATCTGTAAGCGCTTTGTTGTATATTCTTACTTCATCAAGCTGGCCGATTAAATAGCTGGCCCAATCTTGTTTGCTGGTGGATGATGTTTGGCTTGGCGTAGTCTGGAACTGCACACAGCCAAATACCATTTTGCCCGCATTTGTAAAATTTGCCGGACCGGTTAGCCCGGGTACTGTGCCGCTATTAACTTTTGAACCATTTACATATAGTTTGCAGGTATTTGTTGTTGCATCATATGATACACCCAAATTTGTCCAGTTATTAAACAAATTGGCTACCCCATCTACAGAATATGTTCTGTCGTTATTACCCTGGGCAATATGGACTCTCACTTTGCCATTATCGGCAGTACTTCCATTTTCAAAAAAGATTTCCAGATTGCCCCAGAAGCCATCTGTTTTTGCTAATGTGAAAACACCTACTATACCTGTTGATGGTGGAGGTGTGTTTATCCACTCAGTAATAGTAAAGCTTTGGATAGCAGTAACGCCCGGACCGGGAGTTGTCAAAACGTAGCTGTTTAAGGCACCCTGTAGGGCCTGGCCTTTTACCCCTTTACCAAACTTGGTACCCGTTGCAACGCCTACAGAATTAGAGATACTATCCTTTAAATTTCCGTTAAAGCCCCAATAGCCTACTAAGCTTCCTTTAGCCACATCATTTGAACTGGTAAAGCCTCCAATATCCAGTTTAGGGGCATAGCTGGCAGGATCATAACTTTTTTGACATGATGATAATCCTAAGCCCGCAATAGCGGCAATTACCATACTTATATATTTTCTTTTCATGAGAATCATTGTTTAATTAATTATACCCTTTGTTTTGTGTTAATACACCTGCACTTAGATCGATCTCATTTTGTGGGATTGGCCAAACCTCATTGATGCCTGCCTTAAAGCCCTTAGGACCAAAAACTGTTGCGGCACGGCCCTGGCGGATTACATCGAAATAGCGATCAAATTCCATGGCCAGTTCAACCTGGCGTTCATGCCATATAGCATTGCGCAGCGCGGCTTGGTCTGTTGTGGTCACTTTTGGTAAAATGGCATTGTTGCCGGCTCTCGCTCTTGCACGTACCAGTTCCAAATCTGTTAATGCTTTTGCGGCATCGCCGGTTTCGTTGGCTGCTTCGGCATTCATTAACAACACATCGGCATAACGGATTACACGGACGTTCTGATCCTCGCCCTGGTTTGATACCCATGGCACATTGAATGGCACGTACGATTTTTGATTATAACGTGGATTTGCTCCTGTTAATGAAATTGCATCACCTTCTGGTGTAGTTTCTCCCCTGAAAATGATAGTTGCATCCATACGTGGATCGCCTGGTTCAAAGGCATCAACCAACGCTTGTGTTGGCACGTTAAAGCCCCATCCACCATTTGGTTCGCCTGCTACACCCTGTATTTGAGAGTATTGGCTGGTTGATGCACCGGAAATGCTTGGTAAGCTTTGACATTGTATTTCGAAAACCGATTCAGAAGAATTTTCATTAGCTATTCTAAACAGTTTTTCGAAGTTGGGGAATAATGAATAGCCCAAGCCCATAACCTGGTTAGTGTAGTTTAAAACATCGGCCCATTTCTTTTGGTACATGGCAACTTTGGCATGTAAAGCTAATGCAGCGCCTTTGGTTGCACGGCCAATATCTGCAGCGCCGTATGATTGTGGCAATACAGCAGCAGCATCGGTTAAGTCTTGTTCAATAGCGGCATAAACAGTAGCTTTCGCGGTGCGTGGCAGGTTATACTCGCTGGCATCCTTTGCAATGTGCTGCCTTAAAACCACGTCGCCAAATGCACGTACCAACCTAAAGTAGTTGTAAGCACGTACAAATTTAGCTTCGGCAAGGTAGCGGGTCTTCAGGTTGTCATCCATGCTGATTTTTGGTAAGTTATCAAGCACCTGATTACAAAGATTAATGCTTTGATATTGCCCGTTCCAAAAATCCTGAAGCTGGCCATCGGTAGCAGTAACCGTAAAATTATCATAGGTATTCATGAAACTGGCATCACTTGGTGTGCTGCCTTTTTCTGTTTCATCAGAACCTAAGCTTTCAACGGCCATTGGTGCAAAAGCTGTTTCTTTCCACTCTCTTAAATTAGCGTATATAGAGTTTACGGCTTTGGTAGCGTCATCCTGTGTCTTAAAAAATTCGGCACTGGCTTGCTTACCTTGCGGCGGCACATCTAAAAAGCTTTTTTTGCACCCCTGCATAATTATCATTATTGCAAGTGCACCAATACTTAGTGCATTTACATAATTGTTTTTATTGCGAAACATATCTTAAAATATTTTAATTGTTAAAATGTAGCGTTGATACCAAAATTGTAAGTGGCATATAATGGGTAGGCACCGTTATCGATACCAGCATTAATACCAGGCTGATCGCCCTGTCCACCTATTTCTGGGTTGAAACCTTTGTACTTAAAGAAGTTTAAGGCGTTTTGAGCATTGGCATACAACCTAAGCCTTTTCAGGAATATTTTTGAAGCAATGGCCGATGGTAAAGTATATCCAAGCTGCATATTACGTACCCTGAAATAGCTGCCGCTTTCAACAAAAAATGTATTTGGTTTATAGTTGTTACCACCGCCTATGTTTGCAGATGGGTAGGTAGTTGAAGTACCATCGCCATGCCAGCGATGGTCATAAAAATCTTGCGTAAAGTTTTCAGAACCGTAACGCAGGCCTTTATTTGCGTTATAAACATCAACACCGGCTACTCCCTGGAAATCAAGGCTTAGATCAAATGCCTTGTAATTAAATGTTGTGTTAAAACCATATAAATATTTAGGATTTGGGTTGCCTATAATTGTACGGTCTTTAGCATCAATAACTTTATCGCCGTTCAGGTCTTTAAACCTAAAATCGCCTGGTTTGGCATCCTTTTGAAGCGAATTGGCAATTTCTGTAGTATTTTGGAAAACCCCATCAACCACTAAGCCATAAAATTCGCCAATTGGCTGGCCTAAAATGGTACGGGTACTATACTGCCCGCCAGTGGCTGCAGCGCCTCCTGCATAAATCGGGTTTGCACCTGTTTGGGTAGATAATACCTTGTTATTATTGATACTAAGGTTACCGTTAAGACTGTAAGAGAAATCTTTGCTTATATTATCCCTCCAGCCTAAAGTAAACTCAAAACCGCGGTTTTGGAAGCTGGCCTGGTTGCCAATGATGGTTCCGCCATCAGTGCCTAATGAACCTAATACCGGGATAGAAAATATGGCTTGCTCTGTTTTCTTGTTGTAAAAATCAGCCTCAAATGTTAACCGGCTTTTCATGAAACTCATTTCTAAACCTACGTCGGTACCAACACCACGTTCCCAATAAGTAGTTGGAGGTACAATTGCTGTAATGTTTGCACCTGTAGCCGGTTGGCCGTTGTAAATTGCTGTGAAAGCTGCGGAGTTATTTACTGTTAAGGTTGATAAGTTGGCTGGTACTGATGCATTACCAATTTTACCCCAGCTGCCCCTCAATTTCAGGTTATCAAAAATCTGCTGGTTTTTCATAAATTCCTCATTGCTGATAACCCAGCCGGCTCCTACCGAAGGAAAATAACCCCAGCGTTGGTTGCCAATAAATTTTGAAGATCCATCTCCACGTATGGAAGCATTTAGTAAATACCTGTTTTTAAATGAATAGTTAACACGGCCAAAATATGACTGGTAAGTAGCCAAATCGCCACTGTCATTAACTGTTCTGGTATCATTTGATCCCAAACTTAAGTAAAGGTCGCCAGAGCTTGTATACGGTACATTTTGTGCAGTTGCATTAATGTTGTATGATTTATAACGCTGCGCAGACTGACCTACCAAAACGGTTAGGTGATGATCCTTAGCTATGGTTTTATCATATGTCAATGTGTTTTCCCAGATCCAATTGCGCACTTCGGCCCTTGAAACATTAAGATCACTGATGGCATTGAACTGAACGGAGTTGGCTTTGTAAACCGGGTTGTAACCTAAAACTTCGGCCTGGCCAAACTCGCCACCAAAGCTGGTGTGGAATGTTAATTCTTTAAGAATTTTAACATCGGCAAACATATTACCAGTTACGCGGTAACCTTTTGATTTCTGGTTGAAAAAATCGATTTGTGCCTGGGGATTGTTGGTAGCGTTACCGATAGGGAAATCGCCCGGATCGCCATACGTTCCATCATTATAAAATACGGGCACAATAGGTGCCGCTGTAAAGGCCTTATAGATAACTGCACCCGGTGCATCTTTTGAATTGTTGCCTTGTAAAACTGCATTGTAGCCCAGTTTAAGGAAATTTGTTGCCTGCACATCTTGTTGCATGTGTAAGGTTATCCTGTCATAATCATTTCCCTTAACAACACCTTGCTGTTTTAAGTAGCCGGCAGAAAAAGTATAAGTTGATTTTTCTGTACTGCCACTAACAGTTAAGTCATGCTTCATGGTGAAAGCATTGCGTAAAATATCATTAAGCCAGTTGGTGCCTTGGCCAAATTTGGATGGATCGGCAAATGTAATAGGATCTGTTGGCTGGTTTATGGTATTAAGCTCGTTAATCAGCGTAGCATATTCAGCCCCGGTAGCCAGTTTTGGCTGATTAGTAACTCTTTGCCAGCCTGCGTAAGCGCTATAGTTGATGCTTGGAGCACCTTTGCCCTTTTTGGTGGTGATTAAAACTACACCATTGGCAGCGCGCACACCATATATTGATTCGCTTGATGCATCCTTAAGGATACTCATGTTCTCGATATCATTGGAGTTTAAAAAGCTGATATCATCAAACCAAACACCGTCAACTACGTAAAGCGGGTTTGCGTTTCCATACACGGTACCTAAACCACGGATACGGATCTGCGGCGATGCGCCCGGACCGCCCGCATTGGTAATTTGAACGCCCGCAACTTTACCTTGTAAAGAGCTGACAACGTTTGTTGATGCTTGCTTGGATATTTCCTCGCCTTTAACTGATGCCACCGAACCGGTAACATCAAGCTTGCGTTGCGTACCGTAACCAACCACAACAACCTGCTGTAACTCGTTAGTTTGTGGTTGCAGGCGAACGTCAATAGCGGTTTGGCCGTTTACTGGCACTTCTTTAGATGCGTACCCTATATAGGCGAATGTTAAGGTAGCTGTACTGGCAGCATTAATGGTGAACGCGCCATTAACATCTGTTTGGGTGCCTGTAGTTGTTCCTTTAACTAAAACAGAGACGCCTATTAGGGCTTCACCTGTACTAGCATCTGCTACTTTACCTTTCACTGTTATGTTTTGTGCAAACGCAGCAGTAACGGAAAATAAGAACAATAACATCACCCCTGAAATAGTAAAAATTCTTTTCATAGTGGTTAATTAATAAAAACGGGTTAGAAATAATTGGTTTATTAGTCTACAAAGCTGTGTAGATAATGCAGTTAAATCAAAAAAATTAACTCAACATTAATACATCAACCATAACAAGCTTTCTCACGATGTGTTTTTTATTTTCTTAACTATTTGATAACCTGAAATTTAGATTGTGATAGTGTACGGCTTACATACTACAACAGTAAGGGCCGCTACACTATGTTTACTTATGGTTATGAGAGGTAATGATGTAGTATTATAACTCGATGAGAAACTCAACAAGGTTTTTATCGTGGTCGAGGTTGAGCTTTTTACGCAGGCGATAGCGCCTTATTTCAACACCGCGCAGGGAGATGTTTAAAAGCGATGCCATCTCTTTACTGCTCATGTTCATGCGCAGGTAGGCACATAGCTTAAGGTCATTTGGTACAAGGTCGGGGTGGCCTGATTTTAGTTTTTTGAAGAAGTTTTCATGCGCCTCGTTAAAACTCTTTTCAAATATATTCCAGTCGCGCTCATCATTCATGCCCTCGTCTATAACTTTCTGGATGCGTCGCATCTGATCATCGGCTAATTTTTTGCCGGTGCTATCTTTTAGATGTGCTATTTCTTCACTTATCTTTTGCAGTAATTCGTTCTTGTAAACCAAATTCATGGCCGAGTTAGCCAGCTCGCGGCTTTTACCTGCAAGATCGGCCTGTAACTGCTCGTTTTTTATATTGATGATGTGCTGTTCATTGGCAAAAGCCTCCTGCTTTAAAAACTCCTCCTTTTCGTGCTGTAGCTTTTCATGAATACGGTGCTGATGACGCTTTAATTTAAGGCGATAATAATACCTTACCACGTAGTAGGAGAGTACCAGCAACAACGCGTAAAATGCCATAGCCAGGTTACCCGCATACCATGGAGGTAAAATAACAAAGGTTAACGTAGTAATTTGTGATACGTTTTGATCATTGATTTTGGCGCGCACCTTAAAGTGATAAGTGCCCTGGTCAAGATTGGTAAATTCTTTCTGGCTTTGTTGCGTCCAATCGCTCCATTGGCGGGAGTAACCTTTTAAATAATACTGGAACTTTATTTTTGCCTGTTTATAATAAGGCAGCGAATAGGAGATGCGGATGTTGTTTTGAGTATAAGGGATCTCGGTGGCATTAAGGTTGTGGCTGTTTTCGCTGATGGCAAAAACTTTATCGGTAATGTTCTCCAGTTGACGGATCAAAACCCGGGGGATATCGATCTTATTGGGTAAAAGCGCGTCCTCATCATTCAGGATCACAAAACCATCATCAATACTGATGAGGTAGGTAGCGTTATTGATGCGGTTTATAGTTTCGTAATGCTGCACCATTTGCCCGTTAAGTATGCTGAAACGGTTGGTATCGATACTTAACCTGCCAGGCATAGAAAAATCGGCCAGGGCCACCCGCCCCTGGTTAATGAACCAGTATTTTTTGCCGATGGCCTTTATGATTTTACTGGATGTGGCAAAGGTGCCCAGCTTTTTGTTAAGCTGGGTGTATTTAAAAAAGCGATCGGTAATGTCATCATAAATATAAAAGCCCGAATCTGATGAAAACACAACGCGGTTATCAAGATCAAACACGTTTACGTTGAAACTGCCCGGCAAACCATATTTGCTATCGTAATATACTTTTGAGGTTACCTTTTTCAGATCGGCACTCAGGGTTACTTTATAAATGCCTTTATAGGCATGACTTACCCATATTTGCCCTTTGTTATCTTGCTCCACATAGCGGGATGGCTCGCCAAAGCCTTCAATTTTATGATCAAAGACCCAGTTGCCGGCAACATCTTTTTTGAAAATGACCAGGCCAGTATAAGTCCCCTGGATGAGTTTGTCTTCGCTTAATTTTTTAGTGGTCCAGCCGCCGGTTATGGTAGATATTTTGGTGATGGTATTGCCATTTACCTGGTAGGTGCCATCATTATGGCCACACAGTAAGCGTCCATCCTGTAGGGAAAGTTCCCATACCTGCCCCTGTGAGCCGGGGATAAGTTTAAAATCAAACGACTGGAAAAGTTTGCTGTTATTATCGGCAATCCAGTCGCTGTAAAATAAGCCCTGGTTGGTGCCAAGGTATATTTTTTTATCAAATATGATACTGGAATATACGGTACCGAACTTGCCGGTTTTATCGAAATAAAAATATAATGGGGAGTTTACCTCAATCCGGTCGATGCCGTTATCCAAACCGGCCCAAAGATTTTGTTCACTATCGGTATACAAGCTTAAAACAGTGTTGTTCTGTAGTCCGCTTGATTTATTGATGTGTTGCACTACATTGCCCGCGGTATCAACCACCACAATCCCGTTTAAAATAGTACCATAAGCAAAATACTTGTCGGCTATTTTAGCCCCGTTATTGAGTTGGTATGTTTTTAAAAAGTCGTTTGCCTGGTTTGCCCATGGTTTTATGGTTTGGCCATCATAAATAAACAACCCGTTTTGGGCGGTGCCTATAATATACTTTCCTTTTTGAAACGGCAGCATGGAAAGTACACCGCTGGGCCCCAATATATTGCTACCCTCAACATACAATAAGCGATTGTTTATAAGCTCAAACAGGCCGGTTGATACCTGCTCAATAAAAAAGCGTTTACCAGCTTTAAACATAAAAAGGTATGGGCTTGGTGCCTTGATAACCTCTATCTTCCCCTTTGAGTAAATGTAGATACATCCAAACGATTGGAAGATCACCCTATCGCCATCAACATATATTTTCCAGATCTCCTCGTTTATGGGCAGGAATTTTTTGGGTACCAGGCCAACAAGCGAATTGTATTTTAAAAAGCCTTTGTTGTCATCGGCCCAATAACCAAATTCGCCATAAGCACCTACGTAAATTTTCCCCCTGCCATCGGTAGATACTGAACGAACGATAAGGGAATTTGGCATATGGTGCTGCTGCCAGTATTTGCCATCAAAAGAAAGTAAGCCTTCGGCATTGCCAAAATACATAACACCATGCTCATCGCGCGTTACACTCCAGTTTTGATTGCCCGACTGGTACATGGCCTTTGTGTAATTTTGAACATAGGGTACACCTATGCTTTTTATATCAACCCCACTGGCATTTAGGGTAGTAATGCAAAATAGTGATATAAAAATGAGCAAGGATCTACGCATAGCATGGTATTAGCCTGTAAAGCAAACCAATTTTACGAAATTAAGCTTTGGATTGGATAAAATAAAAAATTAGTGTTGAGGGGGGAGGGTGTGCAGGTGCGAAGCCCTGTTATGAAAAAAACTTTTGTCATCCTGAACGCAGTGAAGGATCTATTATTCGCCATACTTTTTCGCCCTGTACAGTCTGCTAATAGATCCTTCGTTCCTCAGGATGACAAATCTTTTACACCTCGCAATAACCATTATACAGACACTTCTTCTGCGTTTTTTCTTTTTGCCGTATTTACAGGTTGCGGAACTTTTACATAATAACCGGTACCATCATAAACCCTTTTGCGGGGATGGCTTTGGCAGGCATCGCTGCAGCAGCCTTCCATTTGGGTGCCGCACTCATCGCACTGTGTAAAATGCTCGTTGCACTCGGGGTTGGCGCAATTGATCATTTTAGGTGTGGTTTTGCCGCAATTACGGCAGGTGGAGATCACCACAGGATTTACGCTATTTACATCTACAGAAAGGCGGTTATCAAACACATAACATTTTCCTTCAAAATCTTCGCCGCCTGCTTCTTTACCATATTTAATGATACCGCCATGTAGTTGATATACTTCGGGGAAACCTTCGTGCAACAGCAGGGCCGATGCTTTTTCGCATTTAATGCCGCCGGTGCAGTAGGTTAATATCTTTTTATCCTTGTATTTAGCCAACTCGTTGATCATCGCCGGGAAATCCCTGAAATTTTCAATGTCAAGCGTTATCGCGTTTTTAAACTTGCCTAACGAGTGCTCATAGTTTGAGCGTACGTCCAAAACAACCACATCGTCGCGGTCTTTCATGGCCATAAATTCTTTTGGTTCCAGGTGCTTGCCGGTTTTTTGCTGCGGATTTATCACACCCGGGTCGCGCAGACCTGAGTACACGATCTCGGCCTTGTAACGCACATGCATTTTTACAAATGAAGGTTCTGCAACTTCATCAATTTTAAAGTCGATGCCAGCAAAACGTTCGTCGGCATGTATGGTATCCATATAGGCTTTACAAGCTTCAGCAGTACCGGATACGGTACCGTTAAGACCCTCGGTAGCTACAATAATGCGACCGGTTAGTCCTAAATCTTTACAAAATTTTAAATGATCGGCAGCAAATTGCTCCGCATCGGCTATTGTTGAATAACAATAGTACAGTAGTGTATTATATATTGCCATAAACCATTGATACTGCTGTAAACAGTGTTAAATGAGGTGCAAAGATAAGGATTTTGGTGAATAGTTGATTAAGTGAGTGGTTGATTAAGTTGGATAGTGGCGAGCATTTTGGTAAATAGTTGATTAAGTTGAGTGGTTGATTAAGTTGGATAGTGGCGAGCAACTACTCACCCAATCAACTCAATCAACAACTCACCACCTTACCTTATCCCGTAAAAGATTCTGAATCCCTGCAGGTATTTTTTATTGCCCGCGTAAGACACACCATAATCAACCCTGAAAATAAGGCGTTGCACGCCCACATAAAATTCGCGGTAATTGGGGTTGTTTTTGGTGGTGAGGTAATTAGCCCCGATCACCTCTTCCAGCTTGGCCTTCCTCAGGAGGGGAATCTTGTTAAATATTGATCCGGCAAAATTGTGCTGAAAATGGGCTTCGAGAAATGCGCCGTTTGTGCTGTATGTATAAAATGGTAAAAAGTGAAAACTACCCACATAGGTAGGGTCAAAGGTGGTACCCTGGTTACCTAAAAAGTGATTATAATCCATATAATACAGGGTTTTATCATTAAAGAAATCCCCCGCGGTTAATTTGAATGAGGAAAAACCGGTTAGCCCCACCCTGATGTTATATTGAGAAACATCTACAGATGTAAAATCATAATTCACATCTGAACCCAATACTCCTTTAATTCCTTTTCGATAATTTAAAGTTAAGGTTGGGTATTTTGATGGCAGGTTTACCTTACCGGTTGGCCGTGTAACATATTGCTGATCGAACGTAAATGCTGCCGAGGTGGTAAAGGTTAATGCCTGGTTGTCGGGGAATAAAAAGGAATGGTCATCTGCTGGTGCACCCGGCGGGGCCAGCGGATTGTTTGAGGTATAATCCCTGTTTTTAACATCTTTTATGTGTGCGTATGAGGTATTGTAAAGCTGGCTCCGGCTGGCATAGGTTAAATTTCCGCTCAGTAATACGCCGTTGGTCACCTCTCGCTGGTACCCAAATTGACCGTAGCGGGTACGGTAATATTTAACATAGTTATTTTCGCTTAAAAGGGTACTCAGCGTGTTGAAATATAACGATCTGGTACCTACGTTGTTTAAATCAAGTATATCGCTGCCAAAGCCCATAAAAAACTTAGCATTATGGAAGGGATCATTTTTATATTCGGAGTAAGTATTGGCGCTTAGCGTTTTATTTATAAATCCGTAACGTAAGTTGGGCGTTATACTTAGCGAGTGGAAATCATCGAGCTTCCGGGTGTATCTTACCTTGGCGTTGATGCCAAAACCCTCAACTGTGTTGTAATAAAAGGTTTGTAAAAAAGGGTAAACGTAAAGCGAATCCTTTTCACTGCGGTCACTGGCGTAGTAGCCAAATATTAAATATCCCGGATAGTTGATGTGGTTTTTGGTATGCTGAATAGAATCCAGGTAACGGTCTGTTAATTTATAAGCTGCAATGCTATCTTTCTTTTGGTAATCGCGGGTTTCCCTCGCGGTTAAGGGAACAGGGCGAACGGGTGCCCAGTAATCTTCTTTTTTTGAATTTGCGGCAGTATCAATCTTTAAAACCTCGCCGGTAAAAAAGTGCTCCGGGAAGGGGGGATTAATCTTGTAGTTGTTATAAATAATATCGTAATACCCGCCAAATTTAAAACCAAGCACAGCGCCCTTAAAGTTATATTGTACTGCCGATGGCATCCATACGCTATCGGTTATAGCCACATATTGCTGGGTGATGTGTAAAGTATCTATCAGGTTGAGGCTGTTTATGCCATTAGCCAGGTACAAGTCGGCACTGTACAGTCGCCAGTCGCCATCTACAATATAAATATCTCCCTGAAAATACTGTCCGTGACTGCGGCGGGGTATTACCTGTATCTTATCTATAACGCGACCATTTTCATTTGATACCCCCAATAATTTGTACCTGTAAAATGTTAAAGCATTTGATGCCAGGGGAGATACAAAGCCACGGGTGCTTAAACCATTTATGGTAAATACGTTGTTATAAAAATTCACCTGCAGATCAGATGCCTTGTTATAGCTGAATGCCGTATTTATACCTGCTGTTCTGTTAGCAATAGTGACTTCTTTTGTTTTATGGGGCCGTTGAAAATTATAATCAGATAATGATTCCTGCTGATAAAGAATCCCTCGGCCCATTGAATCAAGGTCAAGCGTACGAATAACCTCTTTTGATAACAGCGATTTTGGGGCACTTAGTAGTTTTTGCACCCCTTTAACGTAAACAGCGCAGGAATAGGAGGTGGCTTCATCCAGGTAATATTTCCTTTTTTTTATCACCTGTTTCATGATGGTATCAGCAGCATCGCGGTTTTTACGATAAATGGCAGCTACTCTTTCCGTCCCAAATATTTCGTCATCCATCTGCACATTCAGCGTTTCGTCATGATCTGTTATGGTTACTTTAAACTCTCTTTCGTTAAAGCCAACAAAACGATAGGTAAGATTATAATTACCCGGCGAAAGCTTGAACTGGTACAATCCATTTTCGTTGGCTGTGGTGCCATATGTTGAGTTGCGGATATATACCGAAGTAAAGGGAATTACATTGTTTTTTTGATCGGTTATCCGGCCGGATAGCAGGTATTGCTGCCCAAAGGCATTGAGTGTGCATAAAATAGTGACAATCAGGAGTAAGTTTCTTTTCATAGTCTTTAATAAGAATACTTTTTCCCGGTAAAATGTTTTATTTAAACATCTATTAAATATTTAGGACCTAATTAAGCATTCCAAATGCCCGTGAATGTTTAATTTTGCCACCTTTAAATACCATATACTATGTATAATACACTAAAGCCGGTTTTACAGCAAGAACTTGAAGCCATTGAAAATGCGGGATTATATAAAAAAGAACGCATTATTATATCACCACAGGGTGCGGATATTACTGTACAGGGAGGCAATGAGGTAATTAACTTTTGCGCTAATAATTACCTTGGCTTATCTGCCAACCCTAAAGTGATACAGGCAGCTAAGGATGCAATGGATACACATGGCTATGGTTTATCATCTGTACGTTTCATCTGCGGAACACAGGATATACATAAGGAACTTGAAAAAAAGATTGCCGAATTTTTAGGCACCGAAGATACTATACTTTACGCCGCGGCTTTTGATGCCAATGGCGGTGTGTTTGAGCCACTGTTTAATGAGCAGGATGCCATCATATCTGATGAGTTGAACCATGCTTCTATTATAGATGGCGTTCGCCTTTGTAAGGCCCAGCGCCAGCGCTACAAACACGATGATATGGCCGATCTGGAAGAAAAATTGAAAGCGACCGAAAGCTGCCGTCACCGTATCATTGTTACCGATGGCGCATTCAGCATGGATGGCACCATAGCACAGCTTGATAAAATTTGCGCTTTGGCAGAGCAATACAATGCCTTGGTAATGATTGACGAGAGTCATTGCAGCGGCTTTATGGGCAAAACTGGGAGAGGTACGCATGAGCACCATAACGTGATGGGTAAAATTGATATTATTACCGGCACATTAGGTAAAGCCTTGGGTGGTGCATCGGGCGGGTTTACATCTGGCCGCAAAGAAATTATTGATATGCTGCGCCAGCGTTCGCGCCCGTACCTGTTCTCTAATACGCTTGCGCCGTCTATTACCGGTGCTTCTATAGCTGTGTTGGATATGCTGAGCGAGACTACCGAACTGCGCGATAAACTGGAAACCAACACCCAATACTTTCGCCAAAAAATGACCGAAGCTGGGTTTGATATAAAACCGGGCGTACATCCCATTGTACCAGTTATGCTTTATGAGGCAAAACTGGCCCAGGAGTTTGCAGCTAAAATGTTGGAGGAAGGTATTTATGTAATAGGCTTTTACTACCCGGTAGTTCCGCAGGGTAAGGCCCGTATCCGTGTGCAGATCTCTGCCGCTCATGATATGCATCATTTAGATAAAGCCATTGCCGCGTTTACCAAAGTGGGTAAGGAATTAGGAGTGATTAAATAATTTTATATTTGTATCTTATTGTAAGCATGATTTATTCATGCTTACCTGTTTTTAATAATAGTTAAGGGAAATAATGCAAGCTCAAATAGACCAATATACTGCCGAGATCAATGCCTTTTCGCCGGCTAATGCTGATGAACTGGAAGCGTTCCGTATAAAATTTTTAGGTACCAAAGGAATTATCAAAGACCTGTTTGAGCAGTTCAAAAGCGTAGGTGCCGAAGAAAAACGGATTTTTGGTAAGGTACTTAACCAGTTTAAACAAACGGCAGAGGCAAAGTATGCTGAGTTGAAGGATGGGCTTGATGCTGGTCCGCAGGCTAAGGATCTGGATATTGATTTAACTTTGCCGGGGGATGGCTTTACTGTTGGCTCGCGCCACCCACTATCTTTGGTACGTACCGAGATCATAGATATATTTAAACGCCTGGGGTTTGTGGTTGCAGAAGGACCGGAGATTGAAGACGACTGGCATAACTTTTCTGCGCTGAACTTTCCTGAAGAACACCCGGCCCGCGATATGCAGGATACGTTTTTCATTAAAAAGAACCATGGTAAGGATGATATTGCTTTACGTACCCACACATCGTCGGTACAGGTAAGGATGATGGAGCAGGGTAAACCGCCGTTCAGGGCTATTATGCCTGGTCGCGTTTACCGTAACGAGGCCATATCTGCACGTGCGCATTGCTTTTTTCACCAGGTTGAAGGTTTATATGTTGATGAAAATGTTTCCTTTGCCGATTTGAAACAAACGCTTTACCACTTTGTGCAGGAACTTTATGGGGAAGGTACCCGGGTACGTTTCCGCCCTTCGTACTTCCCGTTCACAGAGCCCTCTGCCGAGATGGATATTTCCTGTACCATTTGTGGAGGCTCTGGCTGTAACATGTGTAAATACAGCGGCTGGGTTGAAATATTGGGCTGTGGTATGGTTGATCCTAATGTTTTGGAAAACTGCGGTATTGATAGTAAGAAATTTACTGGTTTTGCGTTTGGTATGGGTATGGAACGCATAGCGAATTTAAAATATGTTATTCGTGATCTTCGCTTATTTTCAGAGAACGATGTGCGTTTCCTGAAGCAGTTTACTACAGAGATGCTATGAGGAAAGCTATAATTTTAATTGTAGTTTGCATTAGTTTATTTTCTTGTGGAAAGGGAGGGAGTCCTGTTCCAAGTGTTCCTGTCAATTATAGTGGGGAAATATTTTCGCCTCCATTAAATAAGCTTAGTAATGGTGGCCCCCCCGTTTTTATTAATGGATACGGTGTTGCCGGTATCATCATTTATAAAACGTTCCAGGGAAATTATGTAGCTTATGACAGGTGCAGCAGTTATCAACCCGAAAAAAAATGCGCCGTAAACCTTGATGATTCAGGTGTTACACTTGTCGATCCATGCAGTGGTTCGAAATTTTCCTTAGAGGATGGCACCCCGGTTAAAGCACCTGCGGTTAAAGCGCTTAGGGTTTACCAGGTAATAATAGGCCAATACACACTTCAAGTAGTTAATTGATGGAAGCCGATAAAATAAAAGACAGTATAAAGCGGGCGGCGCAGGACCTATTCCGCAAATTCGGTTACCATAAAACCAGTGTTAACGAGATTGCCAAAAAAGCAAAAATAGCAAAGGCCACTATCTATAAATATTTTGATAGTAAAGAGGCAGTACTCCATATTTTGCTAATGGATTATATTAAAGCCAGTGTTGATGATTTGGTTCAAAGCAATACACCCGATATGGATGAAGAGGCTCACCTTAACAACCTGATCATGAAAACCTGCAGGCTGTCGTACACCGTGTGTAATGAGTTTATCGGGTGGGATTTCATTCGCGAATCAACCAACTCACAGGATTTTTTAAAGAACCTATCCAACGAGCTGGAAGAAATGCTGATGGCCTCATTCATTCAGCTGCCCGGTATCCGTAAGCACGAAACCTATCACCAGCGTTTGCGGTTTTTAATTAAATGCAGCAAAAGTATTGTGTTCAGCTTCGCGTTTACTTCGGTAAGTGATTCGGATGTGCGTAAGAACTTTGTTTCATTTCAAAAAGAGATTTTGCCGTATTTGGTGAAGGCGGCTATCGCGGTTTAAGGGTTTTCATTCTATTTTAAAACTTATCGTGCCGCTTTCCTCTACATCCCAAATGGTTGAGGCTTCTATATTAATTGAATTTAAATTCAAAAAGGTATCCGCCTGCTCCAGGTAATCGCCTTCGATATCACCAAGCCGGGGAACGCCAATTATTGTGTTATCAATATTGACTCTCCTTATTCTGTCTGTAAGCAAGGCTAAGGTTTTTTGTGAATAGCTGGTGACTACATCGCTGGCTATCTCGCCATTTTTGTCAAATAAAAAGTAATCAGTCATTAAAATCGAAAAAAACTGATTGTCGCGTCTATCATAATAAAATATCTCCGAAAATCTCGTCGGTGATTGTTGGAGGCCGGCTATTAACCAATTATATATTTGTTCCTGTGTGGTCATTTATAAAGATAGAGAACATTACGGGTGATATTTGAATCATTAATTTTATTTCTTTAGTAACTTTGAAATGCAAAGTTCTTTTATTTAATTTGTATCTCAGAAAGCGGGCCATCAATGGCCATTATTTTTATATCTTAACTTTGAAATGCAAAGTACTTTACACTAAATCAAATGATAGAAGAACAACCACAACCACGCACAATAATGGATTGGCTCAAGGAGTCGGTAACCGTTAAATTACTTTTTATTGGGGTATTAATAATTGTATTGCTTATTCCATCATCGCTGATCAATGACCTGATCAACGAACGGGCAGGGCGCCAGAATGAAATGATCAAAGATGTATCAGATAAATGGTCGGGTGAGCAATTAGTGATGGGGCCGGTGCTGGTTATTCCCTATAAAAAACATGTGCAAAAAATTGACACCGCAAATAAGGTAACTACCCGCGATGTCATCGAAAACCTGTACGTGCTGCCCAATAATTTGAATATTAAAGCAAGCCTTAATACGCAAATATTGCACCGCGGAATTTTTGATGTCGCGGTTTATAATTCGTTAGTTAAAGTATCAGGTAATTTTTCCAAAGCCGATTTGGGTAGCCTTTCTTTAACTGCCGACCAGCTTTTGTTGGATAAGGCGCACCTTGTGTTCAGTATTTCCGATTTAAAGGGGCTGAAAAACAATCCGGTTGTTAAAGCCGGTGGACAAACTTTAACTGCCGAACCCGTATTTGGCAATACCTTATTAATGGGCGATGGTTTGCAGGCTGCCATAAACCTATCGGGAATAAAGGATGGCGAATTTACTTTTGATTATAACCTGGATATGAAAGGCAGCCAGGAACTAAGTTTTTTACATTTGGGTAAAACTACCGATGTACAGGCAAGCGGCACGTGGACGAGCCCCAGTTTCGATGGCCGTTCGCTGCCCGATGAGCGCAAGGTTGACGCAAATGGTTTTAGGGCAAGCTGGAAAATGCTGTATTATAACAGGCCGTTTCCACAACAATGGGTAGATGATAATAGATTGCTAAGTAACGCTAAGAAACTAACTGATGCCAGCTTTGGAATTAAACTTCGCTTACCCATAGATCAGTATCAGAAAACTACCCGTACAAGTAAATACGCCATACTAATTATACTGCTCACTTTTATATCCCTGTTTTTAACTGAAGTGATCAGGAAGCAAAGTGTTCATATATTCAATTTTGTACTTATTGCTGCCGCTATGATCATTTATTATTTGCTGCTATTGTCATTCTCCGAGCAGATAGGTTATAACTGGGCTTACCTGGTGGCGTCGGTTTCAACCATCATATTGACAGCAACATTCATTGCTTCAATTTTAAAAAATAAGATGGCGGCAATACTGTTTGCATTTATCCTTGCTGTACTTTACACATTCATCTTCGTGATTATTCAGCTTGAGGATTTAGCGCTTATGGTAGGTAGTATCGCCTTGTTTATTATTGTTGGTATACTGATGTTTTTTTTGCGGAAGATTAATTGGGATAGGCATTGATGTTTAAGATAAGCATACCTCTAAGTATATATGTTACGGGCTATTGAAAAAAAAATTATCTAATAAAATACCATATACCGTTTTGGTATATGGTATTTTATTTACTATGTTTGCATAGTAAACTTAAAAGCCATGAGCCCGGAACTAACAGATTTTTCTAACCAGATAGACGAGCAGTTCGAGATTGAGGATGTATCAACAATTGGTATCATAAGCTTCCTGTTGAGCTTGTTGGCTTAACAGTATTAGCATGCCGCCTTTTGTATGTTACACCCTGATTCTTGTATCGTACTTCATGATTATGCTTTTTTGCATAACTTTGCAGCCTGATGAATAAAGTTGCGAAACAGAAGTTTTTTGAAGACGTTCGGATAATTGATATTGCCGAAGAAGGTAAAGGGGTAGGTAAGGCAGATGAGTTTGTGCTTTTTGTTGATAAAGCCATCCCCGGCGATATAGTAGATGTACAGGTTTACAAAAGCAAAAAGAATTTTGGTGAGGCAAAGATCACCGAGCTAAAACAAGCTTCAGAATATCGTACCGATCCTTTCTGTGAACATTTTGGAACTTGTGGGGGCTGTAAATGGCAGCATATGACCTATGAGGCACAGTTAAAGTTCAAACAAAAATCTGTTGCCGATGCGCTTGGCCGCATTGCTAAAATTGATGTTGACGGCATCATGGATATTATCCCTTCACCCGCCGATCGCTATTACCGTAACAAGCTGGAGTATACCTTTAGCAACAAACGCTGGTTGTATGATGGCGAGAACAAGGAGGATGAAACGCTTAACATGAACGCGCTGGGCTTCCATATTCCCGGTCGCTTTGATAAAATATTGGATGTAAAGCACTGCTATCTGCAGGCCGAACCATCAAACAGCTTGCGTAACAGCATTCGCGATTTTGTGATTGAGCAAGGTTATTCTTTTTATAACCTGCGCGGCCACGAGGGTTCATTACGTAACCTCATCATCCGCACCTCTTCTACCGGCGAGATCATGGTGATTGTAGTTTTTGCTTACGTAAGCGAAGAGGAAGTGAATAAGCTCATGGGCTTTATTGATGCCGGTTTCCCGGAGATTACCTCATTATTGTATATCATCAACCATAAAAAAAACGATACCATTTTTGATCAGGATGTAGTGGCTTTTAAAGGCCCCGAATATATCCATGAGGAAATGAACGGAATAAAATTCCGTATTGGTCCAAAATCATTTTACCAAACCAACAGCATCCAGGCCCTCCGCCTGTATGAAATAACCCGCGATTTTGCAGGTTTTACCGGAAACGAATTGGTTTATGATTTATATACCGGCGCCGGTACCATTGCTAATTTTATTGCCGGCAGTGTAAAGGAAGTAATAGGGGTAGAGTATGTACCAACAGCCATTGAAGATGCCAAGGTGAACTCGGCCATTAATAACATCACCAATACAAAATTTTATGCCGGTGATATGAAAGATGTGCTGGTAGCAGATTTTGTGGCCGAACATGGCAAACCGGATGTGATCATTACCGATCCACCGCGTGCCGGTATGCACCCGGATGTAGTTGCCCGCCTGATGGAAATTGAAGCTCCTAAAATTGTTTATGTAAGCTGCAATGCCGCCACCCAGGCCCGCGATTTGCTGGTACTGAAAGAAAAATACGATACTGTAAAAATACAACCTGTTGATATGTTTCCGCATACACAACATGTGGAGAATGTAGTATTGTTGGTATTAAGAGGTTGATTTGGAGCAACCCCACACGTCATTGCGAGTGATTAAATCCGGAGAACACTGAAGGGGAAATGACGTTAAAAAGGTTTGTCATCCTGAGGAACGAAGGATCTATTCGTAAACTGTACAGGGCGAAGAAGCATGGTGTAGAGTAGATCCTTCGTTCCTCAGGATGACAAAAGGGGCTTTAGCAAGTTCCTCGCAATGACGGCCTGTTTTTAATTTTTAAATAGCCACTTAGAATTTTAACTTATGCAACCCGAAGACTTATTAAACGAAGGTAATAAAGAAAGCCAGGAGGCGGCCAAGAATAGTCCGCTGTTGAGTTTGGAGCGCGATCTTAAATTTTTTAAAGATTCTATCCACGAGGTGGCTGTCGAGATCATGATGGAGGGGCTTTCATCTTATCCTATCTTTATCGCACATCAGCATGAACTTAAATTAGGTGAGTTGATATTGGACAGGCATGATTTAAATTCCGACTGGAGTATCCACGCTTCAACGCTCGAAGAATTTACCGAACGCGGTATAATTAAGGCCGAGCTAAAAGACCGCTTCATTAATAGCTACAAAAACCCTAACGAATATATGTGCGTGTTTGTGGTAGTACCCGAAGGGGCAAACTTTGCGTACGTTCCGTATAAGAAGTAAACATTGAAGCCATTGCAGGAAAGTAAATTTTATATATTTACCACAGTATTTCTATAGTTAGTAACCATGTCTGAAAAAAAACTCCTGATATTAAACCAGCAGCAGATACAGCAAAAGCTGGACCGTATAGCATACCAGATCCTGGAAGATAATTTCGACGAAGAAGAAATACTTATTGCGGGCATTTTGCCCCGTGGCGACAATATTGCTAACCGACTTAAGACAATCCTTGATGGAATAGCCCCCTTTAGTACCCGGTTGCTAACCATTGAACTGGATAAACAAAGCAGCAGCCTACAGGCTAAAATTAATTTTAATGTGGCCGATTGCAGCGGTAAGGTAGTGATCCTGGTAGATGATGTGCTGAACAGTGGCAAAACCCTTGCGTATGGCTTCGGGGTTTTCATTGATGTACCACTTAAAAAATTGCGTACCGCAGTATTGATTGATCGTAACCACAAAAGTTTCCCCATAACTACTGATTTTGCAGGAGTAGCCCTATCCACCGTAATTAAAGAACACGTTGATGTGGTGTTGAATGAAGAAGGCGAAGAGGATGCGGTTTATTTGAGATAAGCAAAAGGCTAAAAGCAGAATGCTTAAAGCTAATATATTACGCAGGTTAACGTTCTTTTGCTAATGATTCCTGTGCTAAGGCGTTCCCGGTTACAGTTGCTGCAATTTCTCCTTCATCAGAAATAGTTAAACCGCTCCCCGGAAAATCTGATTCAGTAAGCGTCCTGATCTTTATCGCTGCCCTGTTCAGTGTATCTCTGACTAATCCTTTATCATGCGCTTGCCTGAAAGATAGAATACGTCCGCTTAAAAACTCGCCCTTTTTATTTACATACACTTTTAACATGGGGGCCAAACCACAAATGCCGGCCACGCTTACACAGCGATAGGTGCAAAAATTACCCAGGCTGTAAGCAATCAGCCGGTTGTTGTATAGTTCCATGGCGCGGTTAACATGTGGGCCATTGCCAAAAATAAGGTCGGCGCCGGCATCAATTGCATTATGGGCAAAGGCATGTACATCACCTCGTTTTTCATTAATGTAGGTTTCCATTTCACAGGGCACATGCTCATAATCCACGCCCTCGCCGCCACCGTGAAAAGATACAATAACCACATCGCAACGTTGTTTCAGCTCGCTGATAATACGCGCGGCACCTTTCAGGTCAAGTATCGATACCGTATTGGCGTTTGGGGCAAATGAACAAAAACCATATTTAACACCATTCAATTCAAAAACGGTTGAAGGTTTTACTTGTAGGCCCGCATAGTTAATGCCCAGGCTATCCAGTGTTTTGGTTGTGCTTTTACGGCCCTTTACATCAAAGTCGCTAATATGGTTGTTGGCCAGGCTAAGTACATTAAAGCCCGCGTCTTTTAAAATGGAGGCATATTTAACAGGCATCCTAAACAGGAAAGCTTTACTTTTTTGATGAAGTTTATAATGAGCCGGATCGCCGGTATCAAGCAGTGATCCTTCCAGGTTGCCAAATATTACATCTGCATCTTTCAATTCGGGCTTTACGGCTTTAAAGCTATGGATGGCACTATCTGGGGGCAGGGTTGTACTATCCGGGTATGATGTGCCCAGCATAATATCACCTACCGCGGCAATACATAAGGAATTACGAAGAACGGGAGCGACCTTTACCGGCTGGATAGCTGCCGGCGGGTTATGTTTCGCCAGGCGATGCTTAATAAGCACAGGGTTTTCGCAGGATTGTAAAAGCAAAATAAAGCAAAAGGCTATAGGCAATAAAAAAAAGCGTACAGCAAAAAAAAGTCCCTTCATATTCATGAAAGGACTAATTTAGGTATTTAATTGAATTTCTTTTAATTATTATCCTCTTCCCCGTTGGTCGCAGGGGTGCTGCTGCTTAGCTCATCTTTAAATGAAGCCATCAGGCGGCCGCCTCTGTAAAAATAACGACTGTAGTAATTATCATCAAGGCTGCTAATAGCTACACCCCTTGATGATGCATGAGCAAATCGGCCACCGCCAAGGTAAATACCTACGTGCGATATCCTGCGACTATGTATCTTAAAGAAAACCAAATCGCCTTCCTTCAGCTCATCTTTGGCAACAGGGTTAACCATGCTGAAAATATCGCGCGAATTTCTTTTAATATCAAGGTTAAATACTTCGCTGTATAATTCTTTGGTAAATGCAGAGCAATCGATACCTTTTCTTGAGCTGCCGCCAAAGTGGTAAGGGGTACCAATCCAATCGTAAACAAAGTGAAAAAGTTTCATGTTGGAAGTTGCAGATAATGCAACACCCATAATTTGAGATAAATATGTTTTTGCTAAGCCGTCTTGTTCGTCAGTTTTATCTTCGGTAATACTTGCAACACTTTTTGTTTGAGCCTGTGAAGCTAAAACAGTGAAAGTTAGGGCAATAGCCAGGGCAAATTTCTTCATTTAATCAGTTGAAATTGTTGATAGGGTCAACAAGTTGTTCGTTAAATTAGACACTTTGTCTATCGTTGAATACAAAACTATCCATATTTTTTAAATTTGCAAATAAAAGGGGCTTTTTTTTCAAAAAATATAAATAAATCGGGCAAACAATAAATCTTATTAATTTATTGCTGTTCCTATTACGAGCAGTCATTATCGAATGTTTTGGAATCTCCTGTCTGATTTAATATTTATTCCAAATTAGCATAAAAAAAGTCTCAAATTCAGGACAATTGGGCTTTTTTAGGGGTTCAAACACAGAATGTTAACAAGAAAACTTTTGCGAAACCTTTAAATGGCCTTATAATGTTTGGTTAAACCAACAAAACAGGGCTATAATGCTTACCAAATGTCATCTACATAAAATAAAAAATAAATCTGCATAACAAATTGGTTGCAGTTTCGATAATTTAAAGGATATAATTAGATTTGCGCTTTACTCCAAGAAATAGATTGTTTAATTACATGAGTTCAATCGAAATAACAAAGGACACTTACCTGATGTGGTACGAACAAATGCTGTTGATGCGTAAGTTCGAGGAAAAGGCAGGACAACTATACGGACAACAGAAGATCAGGGGCTTTTGCCACCTGTATATTGGGCAAGAGGCTGTACTGGCCGGAGCTATGTCTGTAATGAAACAGGAAGACAGTATGATCACAGCTTATCGCGATCACGCTCATGCTTTAGCAAAAGGTGTAACACCAAATGCTATCATGGCTGAATTGTATGGTAAAGCAACCGGATGCTCAAAAGGCAAAGGTGGATCAATGCACATGTTTGATAAAGAAAAGCACTTTTATGGTGGCCACGGTATCGTAGGCGGACAAGTACCTATGGGTGCAGGTATCGCTTTTGCCGAGCAATATAAAGGGACCGAATTTGTGAACATAGCCTACATGGGCGATGGTGCTGTGCGCCAGGGTGCACTTACCGAAACCTTTAATATGGCTGCGCTTTGGAAATTACCTGTAATTTTTGTTTGCGAAAACAATGGTTACGCCATGGGTACTTCTGTAGCACGTACTACCATTCAAACTGATATTTATAAATTAGGCTTGCCATATGGTATCCCGTCATCTGCTGTAGATGGTATGGATCCTGCTGCGGTACACGTAGCAATGGATGAGGCTATTTCACGTGCACGTGCCGGTGAAGGACCAACCTTCCTGGAAATGCGCACTTACCGTTATAAAGGTCACTCCATGTCCGATCCTCAAAAGTATCGTACTAAAGAAGAGTTGGAAAGCTACAAAGCAAAAGATCCTATTGAAATCACCCGTCAAACTATTGTTGAAAAGGCTTATGCTGATGATAAATGGTTTGAAGAGATTGATGCCAAGATAAAAGTTTTGGTTGATGAATCGGTTAAGTTTGCCGAAGAGTCACCATGGCCGGAGGCTTCTGAATTATATACCGACGTTTACGTTCAAAGCGATTACCCTTATATTAGGGACTAAGCGCTATATTTATACCAAATTTTTTATAACACATATAAATAGTATATGGCCGAAGTAGTTAGAATGCCTAAAATGAGCGATACCATGACCGAAGGGGTATTGGCGAAATGGCATAAGAAAGTTGGCGATAAAGTAAAATCCGGCGATGTATTGGCCGAGATTGAAACTGATAAAGCTACCATGGATTTTGAATCGTACCAGGATGGCACCTTGTTATTTATAGGTGTTGAAGAAGGTAGCGCTGTTCCGGTTGATGCCGTTATAGCCGTTTTAGGTAAAGATGGCGAAGATTATAAAGCCGCCCTTGCCGATGGTGGTGGCCAGGCTGCTGCGCCAGCACAAGAAGCTGCGCCCGTTGCTGATAAAAAACCTGCCGCAGTTGCTGCACCAAAGGTTGATCTGTCAAGCATACCAGCTACTGTAATACGGATGCCTGCCCTTAGCGATACCATGACCGAGGGAGTTATCAATAAATGGAACTTTAAAGTTGGTGATAAAGTAAAATCTGACGATTCATTGGCTGATGTAGAAACCGATAAGGCTACTATGGAAGTTGTGGGTTATGAAGCAGGTACACTTTTATACATCGGCCCTAAAGAAGGCGAAGCCGCTCCTGTAAATGGTATCATAGCCATTGTAGGTAAAGAAGGTACAGATATTACGCCACTATTGCAAGATACAGGCGATGCTCCTGCTGCCGCACCTGCACAAGAAGCCGCAACGGAAGCTGCTGCAGCCACCGCTGATGCAGAGCCTGCTGGTTCATCATCTGCAGATGACAGCCGTGTTAAAGCATCACCGCTTGCCCGTAAAATTGCTAAAGATAAAGGCATTAACCTTAATGATGTAAAAGGTAGCGCAGAAGGCGGCCGTATCATTAAAAAGGATATTGAAGAATATACACCAAGTGCTAAACCAGCTCCAGAAGCTGCTCCTGCACCTGCTGCAGCCGCTTCTGCACCAGCACCTGCTGCAAAAGCTCCAGTAGTATTGCCAACTTATACCGGCGAAGAAAAATTCAGCGAAAGAGCGGTTACCCAGATGCGTAAAGCAATCAGTCGTCGTTTAAGCGAAAGCTTATTTACCGCGCCGCATTTTTACGTAACCATGAGCATTGATATGGACCAGGCTATTGCAGCCCGTACCCGCATCAATGATGTTGCCCCGGTTAAAATATCGTTTAATGATTTTGTATTAAAAGCATGTGCCGTTGCCTTAAAACAACACCCAGCTATTAATTCGGCATTCATGGGCGATAAGATCCGTACCAACGAGCATATCCACATTGGTGTTGCCGTTGCGGTTGACGAAGGTTTACTGGTACCGGTTATTAAATTTGCCGATGGTAAATCATTAAGTCATATCTCTGTTGAAGTAAAAGAGTTTGCCGGTAAAGCAAAAGCTAAAAAATTACAGCCAGCAGAAATGGAAGGTTCTACATTCACCATATCAAACTTAGGTATGTTTGGTGTTGATGAGTTTACCGCTATTATTAATACACCTAATGCCTGTATCCTTGCAGTAAGCGGTATACAAGCTGTACCGGTTGTTAAAAATGGCGCCGTAGTACCAGGCAATGTAATGAAGGTTACTTTAAGTGCAGATCACCGTGTAGTTGATGGCGCAACAGCTGCAGCCTTCCTTCAAACACTAAAATCTTTATTAGAAGAACCTGTAAGGTTGTTAATATAAGTTTTTGGATTTTCGGACAAAGGACGGAAAAACAAAGGATAAAATACAAAGAGCGATGGGTTTATACTCATCGCTCTTTTTGGTTGTATCAAACAATCCTCTTATCGTGCTGCTCCACCGTGTACAAGCCAATAAGGAGGTAGTCTGCACCGTAAGGTGCTACCTGTTTGTAGAAAAAACGTAAGGGATTTACACCTTTGCCTCGTAGACGCTACCCTTCAATAGCAAAGTTATTTACCTTGTTAATTGGGGTTGCACCTACGGCGCAAAACTTGTTTTTTGTTTGTAATGGCTACAAACAGGTAGCTCCTAACGGAGCATCTCTACTTGAGTAAACCTGGCTGGTGTCCTCACTGTCTGCTACGCCATCAAAGATACTTCTTGATTCCATTTAACTGGTGCGCATGTCTTTGTGTATGGTAAATGGCTACGGTTAGCCACTCCAGCCGAGTGAGGTAGCCTATGCCGGTGAATTCAGCTGCAGCGCAAGTATCGGTCAAATCCTTGGTTTGGATATTTTCCTGTAGCTCTTTGAAAACAGCGGTTAGCTCTGCAGTTAAAAATTCCTTGTCGTAGTGTTTATCCGCAGGGACCAACATGGGTGCGGTTGGATATTTGGCATCAAAATCTAAAAACAAATCCTTTATTGCCTGAGCAAACTTGTCCGGGCTTCTTTCTGTTATTTTAACTGGGGCATTTATTACAGCTATTGTACTTAAAACAGAAAGCCGCACATGTTCTATCACCTGTCCGGCCGACCAGCTTCCTTCAAACGGGATAAGGTTAATCTCACCCTGTTTAACCGACTTAATGGTCTGCATAAATTCATTAGCTGTAGATTCAAACAGAACAGCTAAAGGTTGTGGCAATGTGCTTGTTTGTGATTGATCTTTCATATCGTTGGTTTTACTGATACTCAAATATCGGCACAAGTACTTATTTAGCGCGGTGGCAATAAAGACATTTTTGGGGCTATTTACGACAATCGGATTTTTGACTACAGCTCCTTCCGCATCACAAAATCATTCATCCAGTATGGCCCAATAGGAATATCCTCCTCATAAGCAATTGCAAATCCCATCTTTTCATAAAAACTCAGGGCTTTATTAAATCTGTTTACATTAAGCTCCAAAATGTGTTTGCCTGCATCTTTGGTTTTTTGAGCTACTGCATTGATTAATATTTTGCCGTAGCCTTTGCCCTGGGTTTGTGGCAGGCAATATAGTTTGTGAAGCTTAAATATATCTGCATTTTCCTCGCGCGGCGAATAGGATGCAAAGGCAACAGGCGTACCTTGTTCTTCTAACAGCAGGTAAGTCTGCAGGTTTTCCGTCACCTGTTTGCCAATTTTATCTGCCGAATAAATTTCATTCAGCATAAAGGTTATTTGCTCTTTCTCCAATATGGGCGAATAGGCTACCCACCAGGTGGTATCAGCAATGCTTAATATGGTATCCACGTCGTTTACAGTGGCTGTTCTTATCGTATACATTTTTAAACTTTTTATAGACTAATGAGTTTTAAGCTTTTTCTTCCCAGATCATGCAAAGATGCAGTATGGTTTCCACAGCCTTTTGCATATCCTGTACCGATACCCATTCCTGCTTACTATGAAAGGCATGCTCGCCAGCAAATATATTGGGGCATGGTAAACCCATGAATGATAACCTTGAACCATCTGTACCCCCGCGAATGCTGCATAGTTTGGCAGTTAGGCCCGTTCTATTAATGGCTTCCATCGCGTTTTCAACTATGCCGGGATGTTGTTCCAGTACATTTTTCATGTTACGGTACTGCAGGCTGGTGGTTAAAGTATAGGTAGAGTTTGGATAGCGTTTCAATACTTCATTCGCTGTTTTACGAATCACATCTGCATGAGCCTTCAAATTATCCTCCTCAAAATCGCGGATGATAAAATCAATGCTTGCTGTTTCTACATGTCCCGCTATACCTACCGGGTGCACAAAGCCCTGCATTTCTTCGGTATGTTCCGGCGATAGGCTATCCGGCAAAGCCGCGATGATCTCTCCTGCAATTTTTATGGCGCTTTCCATTTTGCCCTTTGCAAAACCCGGGTGTGCGCTCACACCTTGTATATTCAGTTTTGCACCATCGGCAGAGAATGTTTCATTTTCCATATTTCCGGCGCTTTCACCATCAATGGTATATCCCGCGTAGGCCCCCAGTTTGGCAATGTCCACATGATCAACTCCACGGCCTACTTCTTCATCAGGAGTAAACAGTATCCTGATGTCGCCATGTTTTATTTCGGGATGATTGATGAGCTGGTAGCAGGCATCCATAATTTCGGCTACGCCGGCTTTGTTGTCGGCCCCTAATAAAGTAAGGCCACTGGCGGTGATCACATCGTGCCCTATTTGATTTTTAAGGTCGGGGTGCTCTGCCAGTTTAATCACCTGGGTATTATCATCCGGCAAAACAATATCCTGCCCCTGGTAATTTTGATGAACAATAGGTTTTACATTTGCTCCGCTGCTATCGGGGGCTGTATCCACATGTGAGCAAAAACAAATTACGGGTACCTGCTTATCAGTATTGGACGGAATGGTAGCATACACATATCCAAATTCATCTAAATGAGCGTCGGTAACACCTATAGCCTGTAATTCATCAACTAACAGCCTGCTCAGGTTTTTTTGCTTTTCTGTTGAGGGAAATGAAACAGAATCGGGGTCTGATTGCGTATCAATGGTAACATAGCGCAAAAAGCGTTCTGTCACGGTGAAATTTAGTGATGAATTAAAACTCATAAGCTATATTAGTAAAATTTTTGTGACCGGGTTTAAACCGGCTGGTTGCCATTTGTAAATATTGATTAAAATTTAACATTGAAAAAATATATTCTGTTTTTTGTCCTTTTTTTTGCGCTTGTAACGGTTAAAGCGCAAAGCGGGTTTAACTATTATGAATATGGTGTTGGCGTAGGTGGAAGCTACGGCAAGGCAGAGGCCGACCTAAAGAAACAGGATTATCACCCGGCTTTTAATTTAAACCTGGTTTACAATTACAGTCCATATTTGCCAATTACTGCCGAACTGCAAAAAGGAACTTTTTCTGGTGGGGGAGCTTTAAAAAGTCAGGATGCATATGGCAGGTACTTTAGCAATTCCTACTTTTCTTTAAATATACATGCAGATTTACAAGCCGGCGAAATAATGGATTACGCGGATAGCTGGTTTTTGGACAGGATTAAAAATCTTTACGTTGGTACGGGTATTGGATTCATATACAATAAAATGACCAGCATTCAACGCTATAACCGTTTTCCTGAAAATGGTGCCGTTTTTCCGGATCCTTTATCTGCGGAGGGTTTCCGGGGAGCCGACAAAGGGATTAACCTGTTTTTCCCGTTAAGGCTTGGCTATGAGTTTAAAATTTATGACGATTATGACCAGCCCAGGTATGGTATAGATATAGGCATACAGCATTATTATACGTTTGGCGAAGGGCTTGACGGCTATAACGACCCGCCTGCCAAATATAAGAACAACGCCCCCGATCAATATACCTTTGTATCGCTTGGTTTTAAGTATAACTTTGGTAATACAACATCATACAATAAACTTATCAAGAAGTTTCAATATTGAACATAGAAGAGTTACGTGATTATTGCCTGCAAAAGCCAGGAGTTACAGAGGGCTTTCCCTTTGGAGAGGATACCCTGGTTTTTAAAATAGCCGAAAAGATATTCCTGCTGATTGGGCTTACAGAAGGTAACCGCTTCAATGTAAAGTGTGACCCTGAACTTGCCATTGACTTACGCGAGCGTTATACCGAAGTAATACCAGGCTACCATATGAATAAAAAGCTATGGAACACCGTTTACATGGATGGCTCGCTCACCCGTAAACAGCTTTGCGAAATGATAGACCATTCCTATGAGCAGGTGGTAATAAGCTTGCCAAAGAAAATTCAGGCCGAAATTGCCGCTTTAGAATAGAGAAGCAGGCAATTTGATCTTTGCCTCAACAAAGTCCATTTTTAGTAAAAATACACTTACACTCGCACCGCTTTTATACTTAACCCTATATTTGGGCAAACGCAAATCAATGAAATCCGTTCTATCTGCTATTCTTATATGTTTCATTTGTATATCGGCAAAGGCCCAGCTTACACCATTTGAGTTAAGTAAGGATAAAAACTATACGGCTACTTATGCCGAGGTAATTAGTTATTACCAAAAGTTAAACAAGCTGTATCCGCAGCAAATGAAAATGGTCAACTACGGTACTACCGATGTGGGCAAACCGCTTACGTTGATCATACTTTCCAGGGACGGTGTTTTTGATCCGGCATTGGTAAAGAAACAGGATAAGCGGGTATTGCTCATTAACAACGGGATACACCCCGGCGAACCGGAGGGGATTGATGCCAGTATGATGCTGGTGCGCGATCTGCTTAAAAAGAATGAGCTACCCAAAAACGTTGTGCTTTGCTTTATAGCGCTATATAATATTGATGGCAACCTTAACCGCGGCCAGAGCCGTGTGAGCCAGAACGGGCCGGTGGCCTATGGTTTTAGGGGTAATTACCGCAACCTGGACCTGAACCGCGATTTTATAAAAGCCGATAGCCGTAATGCGCTTGCTTTTACGCAAATACTGAACGCCTGGAAACCCGAGATCTTCCTGGATAACCATACCAGCGATGGTGCCGATTATCAGTATGTAATGACGCTGATTGAAACCCAAAAGGATAAACAGAACCCCATCCTGGCAGATTATACCTCCAAAACACTTACGCCTTATCTGTATAGCCATATGAAAAAAAGTGGCTACGAGATGATTCCCTATGGCGCGGGCGAAGAAGGTTTGCCAGACTCTGGTATTGTCAGTTTTTTAGAAACTCCGAGATTTGCTACCGGTTTTACCGCCCAGCATAACATCATCAGCTATATTACCGAAACGCATATGCTAAAGGCATTTGATAAAAGGGTATATGCTACTTATGATTTTATGCAGCACCTGATTGATATTAACCAGCGCGATGCTACGCTGATAGGCGCGTTAAAGCAAAAGGCCGATGCAGCGGTGATCAACCAAAAAACATTTGCCCTTAAATGGGAGGTGGATAAACAAAAGGTAGATACCATCACCTTTAAGGGATACGAAGCCGGGTACAAAACCAGCGATGTAAGCGGCCTGAAGCGTTTATATTATGACAGGGATAAACCCTACACCAGGACCATCAAATTTTATAATACCTATAAAGCTACGGCAACTGCCGATAAGCCGGTAGCGTACGTGATTCCGCAGGCCTGGGGTAAAGTAATTGATTTGTTTAAGCTAAACGGCGTAAAAATGCAGCAGTTGGCCCATGATACTACGCTTAGCCTGCAAATGTATTACTTTGGCGATATTAAAACACCGGCCCGGCCGTTTGAGGGGCACTACCTGCACAGTAACGTACAGCTAAACCCGGTTGATATGCCCGTGAAATTTTATGCCGGCGATTACGTTGTATATACCAATCAAGCTGTAAACAGATATATTGTGGAAACACTGGAGCCGCAGGGCGTAGATTCATTTTTTGCCTGGAACTTTTTTGATTCGATGCTGGGCGAAAAGGAGTACTTTTCTGACTACGTTTTTGAGGACAAAGCCGCCGATCTGCTAAAAAAAGACCCCGCGCTTAAACAAAAACTGGATGATGCCAAAGCCAAAGATCCGCAGCTGGCCAACAGTGCCCAGGCCCAACTTTTCTTTGTGTACCGTAATTCGCCATACTTCGAAAAAACATATATGCGCTACCCTGTAGGCCGCCTTTTAACCAATACCAAACTCGATCTTAAATAAATGGAATATCTAATGCTGGCCCCTGTGGCCTCAATTATATTTGTAATCACTGTTATCATCTCGTTAATCGCTTTCTCGAACGAAAACCTGTATGGCAAGCTGATGCTGCACCCTTACAACGTTTCGCGGGGGCGTTATATATACACCATCATCACCAGTGGGTTTATTCATAAAGACTGGATGCACTTGTTTTTTAACATGATGTCGTACTACTTTTTCGCATTCCAGCTGGAACCTGTTCTGGGGCATTGGCAGTTTGGGGTATTATATGTTTTAAGCCTGATATTAAGTGATATGCCATCGGTAGTAAAACACAAAGAAAATTACAGCTATTATAGCCTTGGCGCATCGGGCGCGGTAAGCGCCATTATTTTTAGCGCGATATTGTATAATCCGGTAGCTACCATGATGATATTACCTTTGCCAATACCAATTTACGCGGTTGTATTTGGTGTACTGTACCTGGTATACTGTAGCTATGCAACAAAATATTCCCGTGATAACATCAACCACGATGCCCACTTTTATGGCGCGCTTAGTGGGTTGATGATCACTATTCTATTTCATCCGGGTATATTGCCGGGCTTTTTTAGCCAGATTATTGAGAAAGTTCAATCGTTGATTCATTAGTAAAATCACCATCAGCATTAAATAAGAAACTCATGGGTTTCTCGGGGTTTTTGATGATCTCCAACAACAGGAAGCCCCAGTTTTTCCAGAAGTTTTCCAATACCTGGCCGTATATTTTATTTACCCAATCATCAAAAAGGGGTTTGCTGCTTGTACCACGCAGCGGCATCGCTTCAATGTAAATGGTATCACCAACCGGCATAATATTATACTCTGGCAGGCGGTTAAACAGGTAGGCCGAGTAAAAAAAACGACCGTTTACTTCTTCAAACTGGATAGGGTGTAGGGTATGACCCTTTACTTTTTCCAGCATTTCTTTATGGTAGCTGCTGTTGGCCCCGTTATCCTGCAGGCAAATGATCAATCCAAAATCCTTTATTCTTAAAGAAAATGTAAGGGTGTTGATCTCATCGCGGTAGCCAAAAACATCATCTGCATTATCCACCTTAAATAAATTGAGGCTGAAAGGCTTAAAACCATCCAGCTCGATAGGCAGGTTGAGGGTTTGCAGCATCAAATGCAGGTTGCTGAATTTATGGATAATGGACTGTGAGATATTAAACTCATCGCCCTGGGCATGCTGCTGCCGTATACCGGCCTGGATCTCGTTAAAAATGATACCATAAAGCAGTTTACCCGCCCATTGGAACAGTTGCAGCTCATCAAGTTCTTTCACGGCCTCATAGCCTGTATCAAAGGCGGCGGCTATTACGGCTTCAAGCGGTTCAAGGTATTGCTCATTAATGGCGGCGCTGCAAGGCAGTTTAAGGTCCTTATAGGTGGCCATACTTTCATCAAGCAGTTTAAAGGGCTGGTCTTCCAGCTTGTAGCGGCTCATGAGCCATTGCGGAAAAACCTGGATCTTTTCTTCTTCAGTATTTAAAGCCTCTCCAGTAAGGAAGCATTTGTTGTTGCTGAAATTAAAACTCTCGAACGGTGAATAAATTTGTGCCGACATGGCCGCAAAGATAAGCACGAAATTCGTTCTAAACTTTTAGCTTTGGTTTTTAACATGGAACTGACATATCAACCCTTCGAACTGCAATTAAAGCATGCTTTCACCATAGCTAAGTTTTCGCGCACCACAACCCCGGTTATGCTGGTGCAAATAAAACATGAAGGCTACACCGGTTACGGCGAGGCATCTATGGTGCCTTACATGGGCGAAAGCCATCAAAGCGCTACAGAATTTTTGAGTAAGGTTGATGTAAGTCAGTTAAGTTACCCATTTGATTTTGGCGCGATAATCAATTACCTTGATAGCCTTGCACCCGGTAACCCGGCTATAAAAGCAGCCATTGATATCGCCCTGCATGATCTGGAAGGCAAAATAAAACAACAGCCCTGCTGGGAGCTGATGGGCAGCAACCCGTCCTTGATGCCGGTTACCAGCTTTACCATTGGCATTGATACGCCCGAAATGATCATCAAAAAAGTTAAAGAAGCCGAAGGTTTTAAGGTAATAAAAGTAAAGCTTGGTCGCGATTCTGATAAAGAGCTCATTAATACCATTCGCTCGGTTACCGATGTGCCACTATACGTTGATGCCAACCAGGGCTGGACAGATTTGCAGCAAAGCCTGGATATGACTTACTGGCTGCATGAACAAGGCGTGCAGCTAATAGAGCAACCCATGCTTAAAACCGACCCCGACAGCAATGCCTGGCTCACCGAGCGCAGCCCAATCCCTATTATTGGCGATGAGGCCGTGCAGCGCTTTAATGACGTGGAAAAGGCAAACGACGTATACACCGGTATAAATATCAAGCTCATGAAATCGGCAGGTATGTATGAGGCCAAAAGAATGATTACCAAAGCGCGTGAACTTGGGCTGCAGATTATGATTGGTTGTATGACGGAAACCAGCTGCGCCGCTTTAGCCGGCCTGGCCCTCGCCCCGCAATGCGATTGGGTTGACCTGGATGGTCCGTTTTTGGTGAGCAATAACCCTTACCAGATGCCGGATTTTAAGGATGGCAGATATGTTTTAAATAACGATAATGGGCTGGGTATAAGATAATAAACACGAATTTCACAAACGGGGTGAGTTTTCACAAACCACGGTTTGCTGACTATAAAAAATCGTGAAATTTCCCCTATTTGTGTCCATAATCAATTCGTCAAATTCGACTTTATTAGTGAAATTCGTGTTTAGTTCTTATATGTGAAAGCTGTACCCAAATCTCTGATTATTGGTGCCGGTATCGCCGGTATTGCTACTGCCATCAGGCTGGCGGTGCAGGGGCATCATGTTGAAGTTTTTGAGGCGAACGCTTATCCTGGTGGCAAATTATCTGAGTTTGAGCAGGGTGGTTTTAGGTTTGATGCCGGGCCCAGCCTGTTCACCATGCCGGCCTATGTTGATGAACTGTTTGCCCTTGCCGGTAAAAAAACTGCCGACTTTTTTAGGTACCAGAAACTGGATAAAGTATGCCAGTACTTTTACGAAGACGGGACCCAGATAATGGCCTTTGCAAATACCAAACTGTTTGCCGAAGATGTGTATCTGAACACAGATGAATCTACAGAATCCATAAAAAAATACCTGGCCCGCAGTGCCGAAATTTACCGGATCACCAATCATGTTTTCCTGGAGAAATCGCTACATAGGCTTAAAACTTATTTAAACTGGGATACCATAAAGTCGGTCTTCAACTTTTCAAAGATCGACGCATTCCGTACCATGCATAAGGCCAATGAGACTTTTTTTAAGGATGATAGGCTTGTTCAGTTTTATGACCGCTATGCCACTTACAATGGTTCAAACCCGTATTCGGCACCGGCAACGCTTAATGTGATTCCGCATTTAGAGCAGCACTTTGGCGCCTACTTCCCCGAGGGGGGCATGTACAGCATTGTAACCAGTTTGGTAATGCTGGCAAAATCACTGGGGGTAAAATTTCATTACAACTCACCTGTTTCGCAGATAATTGTAAATAATAAAAAGCTGATTGGCCTAAACGTTAATGGCGGCATAGTAAGTGGCGACCTGGTGGTATCTAACATGGATGTTTGGTTTACCTACCATAAGCTATTAGAAGGACATGAGCATTTGTTCCCCAAAAAGGTGTTGAGCCAGGAACGGAGCAGTTCGGCATTGATATTTTACTGGGGCATTAGCAAGCAGTTTCCGGAGCTCGAACTGCATAATATATTTTTCAGTATTGATTACAAGGCTGAGTTTGATCATATCTGGATAGATAAGGATATTTTTTATGATCCTACTATCTACCTCAATATCAGTTCAAAATATAAACCGGATGATGCTCCGGAAGGCTGCGAAAACTGGTTCACCATGATTAATGTACCCGCCAATACCGGGCAGGACTGGGATAGCCTGATAGTCACCGCCCGCGAAAACATCCTGAAGAAGCTTACCCGTATTTTGGGCGATGATATCGGCGAGCTTATTGTATCAGAAAGTATCCTTGATCCGCGGAGTATCGAGAGTAGGACATCATCATACCAGGGCTCACTTTATGGCACCAGCTCCAACAGTCAGTTCGCGGCTTTTTTGCGGCATGCAAACCGGTCGTCAAAAATTAAAAACCTGTACTTCTGCGGAGGCAGCGTGCACCCCGGCGGCGGGATCCCACTTTGTTTACTCTCGGCCAAAATTGTAAGCGACTGGATTGCTGATGATTTTCCTAAAACTTCTTAAATGATGCTTTTTGAACAAAAAAACGCTAATTTACAGCTGAAAGGGGAAAATAAGAGGTAAAAAACCGCCTGTTAGTTGAAGGAGATGTACAAAAAATTACAAGTTTTCATAGCTTTAAAAAGCGACCGGGCTTTTTAAAAAATTACAATTAAAATTCCCCCTTGGGCGGGTCGGGGGGCTTATATTTGCACCATGAATCTTCAACTATTCGATAAGCAGGTTTATGCCGATAGGAGGCAAGTACTAAAAAATAGCATAGCCAATGATGGCCTTATCCTGCTCCTGGGCAACGAGGAAAGCAGCATGAACTACCGGGATAACCAATATCCCTTTAGGCAGGATAGCAGTTTTCTGTATTACTTTGGATTGGATGTGGCTGCAGTAGCCGCCATTATTGATACCGATACGGGCGAAGAAGTCATCTTCGGCAACGAGCTGAGCATTGATGACATCATCTGGACGGGCGTACTGCCTACTGTGAGCGAAATGGCCGCCATGGTTGGCGTATCTCAAACCAAACCTTACGACGAGGTAACACATTATATCCACAAAGCGCAAACATCGGGCAGGAAGGTGCATATTTTACCACCATACCGCCCCGAAAATAAAATTAAACTGGCCGCCTGGCTTAACACCAGTTTACAGGATGTGGCCGACCATGTTTCTGTAAAGCTCATTAAAGCGGTAATTGCCCAGCGGGTGATTAAAACCCCGCTCGAGGTTGTCGAAATGGAAAAGGCAGTATCCATTAGTGTGGATATGCAGCTGGCCGTTATTAAAAATACCTGCCCCGGCATTAAGGGCTATGAGCTGGTTGCCAAAGCCAACGAAGTTGCCATTGCGGCTAACTCGCATTTGGGCTATCCCGCTATTATCACCCCGCACGGGCAAACCCTGCATACACATGATTATAACCATACGTTACAGGATGGGCAGATGTTGTTATGCGATATTGGCGCCGAAAACCCGATGCATTACGGTGGCGATTTAACCCGCACCGTTCCCGTTGGTAGCAAATTTACCAGCAGGCAAAGTGAGTTGTATGAGGTGGTGTTAAACTCTATGGATCACGCCATTAGCATGCTAAAGCCTGGAGTACGCTACAAAGATATCCACCTTGCAGCCTGCCAGAAACTGGTTGAAGGCCTGGCGCAGGCCGGCATAATGAAAGGCGATGCGGAAGAGGCCGTTGCCGCCGGTGCGCATACCATGTTTTTTCAATGCGGCCTGGGCCACATGTTGGGCATGGATACACATGATATGGAAGACCTGGGCGAACCCTATGTTGGCTATACCGATACCCTAAAAAAAGAAACCGTATTCGGCCTTAAATCATTGCGCCTGGGCCGCGAACTGGAAGCAGGCTACGTGCTTACTATTGAACCCGGCATCTACATCATCCCGGAGCTGATTGACCGCTGGCAAGCCGAAAAGAAATATACCGAATTTATCAACTACGATGTACTGAACACCTACCGCGATTTCGGCGGCATCCGTGTGGAAGACAATTTTTTAATTACCGATACCGGCAGTCACCTGCTGGGCAAGTATTTACCGAAGAGTTTAAAGGAGATTGAGGGGCTGAAGTAGATGGGCAGATTTCAGATTCCAGATTTGAGATGTGCAGATGATGCGTTGGTTTTAGAATCCGAATAACCATGTCAATTGCGAGGTACGAAGCAATCCCAAACTATTTATGTGTTGCGCGGCAAGTTCCTTTAACTAAGAAGCTGTTTAAAATAGATCGTAATTGAGTGATTAAATTTCGGATGGAACTCTGAAGGATGAAATGACGTTCTAAAAAAGGCTGTCATGCTGAGCCTGTCGAAGCATGTGGGCAAAGGCACCGCTACCGCAAGGGTCTTCCCAATGCTATTAAGTTAGGAGAGTGATGGGTTGCTCCAGAGGAGCAAAAGCTTTGTAGAAAAACATAAATAAATTGTCTTTTGCGTGCCAGAGGTACGCTACCTAAGGTTCCGTACCTCTGGCACGGAGTTTCATTTTTGTTTTTTTGCTACAAA
>NZ_JANYGH010000021.1 GCF_025362475.1 Mucilaginibacter sp. | reverse complement strand
AACGCTCATCATGGTTGGGCGGTCAATGTTCTTGAAATCTTTAAATTCCTGAAAAGAATCAATTAAATTAATATTGCTCATTTTCTACTTGAATGATATTAAAACTTTTGTTTCTGTTATGTGATTAATAGGGATAACGCTTTCAACAGTTTCGGCCTTTTTCCCTTTTTCTTTTATTTTTTCTTCTATAACGATGGCATCCTCAGTTATTGCTGATAAAACACCTTCTCTTTTTGAGCCATCAGCCATTTTAATGGCCAGTGTGCGCCCCATGTTTTTGGCATATTGCCTTGGCGATGATAGCGGATAATCAATACCCGGCGATGATACTTCCAGATTATAAGCAGTTTCTATTACATTTTCCTCTTCCAGATGGAAGCCTACATGCCTGCTTACCTGTACACAGTCGTCAATACCAAGTCCGTTATCCCCATCTATTAAAACGATCAGCTTTCCGTTTGAGTGCATTTTAACATCCACTAAAAACAAATTTGGCTTATCGGCTATCTTTTCTTCTACCAGTTCCCTTACTTTTTTTTCAATGTTCATTACCCGCCTTTTTGATTGATAATTTTTAATTGATAAAATAAAAGAGGGGGCTATTTGCCCCCTCTTTTATTAATTGAATGCAAATATAATCAAATTTATTAATTTTTCAACTATCAAACACCCTTTATTGCTTAAAAATCAAATCTGTATAGTGTAAATCGCCCAGCTTGTTACGGCCCATGATATAATCATTGGCTTTTGTATTTGTATCAAATTTATAGTAGCGCACAAAATACGTTTGCCGGGCCACAAAAGGGGTATCAGGTGTAAATACCACAATACTATCTTTAACCAGATATTTGCCGGGCTGCATGGGTTGATAGTTCTTCATATCGGTATCGGCCGGCATTTTGTACACCGGCACCAGGCTTTGCCAGTTGCCACCCAATGAATCGCGATTGATATCCTGAACTATGGCCCGGTCAAGACCGGTTATGTTGATGGAATGTTTATCGGATGTGAGGCTTATTTTGACTTGGTTGCTACTGGTTTTGTTGGAGGAGCAGGCAGTGGAGAAAAGCATTATCGTTACCAAAAACATTGTTGAAATCCCCATGGTAATTCCCTCCCAACGGGAGGCGTGCGATGGATTACGCGATGGCGGGGAGGGGTTTCGTCGAGCGATTTGATATGCATCGTTTATTAAACCCCTACCTCCCCTTCCCCAGGGAAGGAATCGCACTTGGCCTTGCTTTGTTTGGGAGGTCATCATTTCCTCCCCCGTTGCTTGTGTCCTCACAAGCAACCTGCCGAAAAGCCGAATGGTCGCCTGTGAGGGCACAGGCGACGGGTGGATAAATTTTATCATTTCTTCAACGTTTGCTCAAACAACTTAAAAATCCGTTTATACTCATCCGCCCAGCTGCTGGGTTGTTCAAAGCCGTGATCCTCTACCGGGTATGAAGCCAGTTCCCAGTTCTCTTTGTGCAACTCAATCAGTTTTTGAGATAAACGGACAATGTCCTGGTAGTTCACATTCTGGTCTATCATACCATGCAGCATCAGTAAATTACCTTTTAAACCATTTGCAAAATATATAGGTGAACTTTTGCGGTAGGCTATTTCATCGGTAAAAGGCTCGTTCAAAATATTGGCGGTGTACTCATGGTTGTAATGTGCCCAATCGGTTACTGAACGGATCGCTCCGCCGGCTGCGAAAACATCGGGCTCGGTAAACATACCCATCAGGGTAATAAAGCCACCGTATGATCCTCCGTACAATCCTACATGTTTAGGGTTTACGCCATATTTTTCAACTAAATATTTTACACCATCCACCTGGTCTGTTAAATCTTTACCACCCATATGGCGATAGATGCCGGTACGCCAGTCGCGACCGTAACCGGCGCTTGCAGTATAATCAATATCAATCACGGTATACCCATTATCGGCCAGCATGTTATTGAACATAAACTCGCGGAAATAATAGCTCCAGGAATAGGTTACATTTTGCAGGTAGCCAGCACCATGCACAAACACTACCGCAGGTTTGGCCGGATCGGCTTTTTTAGGCAGGTAAAGCCGTGCATACACACCGCTGCCATAACGGTTTTTAAAGGTAATGATCTCTGGGTCGCGCCATGGGTATGACCGATACTCGGTACTTACCGAATTAGTTACCTGAAGCGCTTTTGCACCTGGCTTATTGGCCTGCACATACAAATCCCAGGGTTTGTTGGAGTAGGAATAACGGATAGCCAGCCATTTTTCATCGGGCGATAGCGTTACCTCGTTACCACCTTTCATGCTGGTTATTTTAGTTGGGGTTCCCCCATCAACAGGGATGCTGTAAAAGTTTGTCGCACCGGGATGGTCAATATTGGCCGTAAAGTAGAATTTCTTTTTATCGGCAGATAGCTGCAGGGTTTGCACTTCCCATTTGCCACTGGTGAGTTGCTTTTTGGTTGCCGTATTTACATCAATAGTATACAGGTGCGAGTAACCGCTGGCTTCGCTTTGGAAATAAAAATGGTTATCGTCAATAAAGCCTACGTTTCCGGCGGCTGAGTTTTCAATGCCGGGACCGCCAATCCAGGCTTCATCGCGCTGACGGTCAAGCAGGGTGAGTTTGCCAGTGGCGGAAGTAAGACGCATGATCCAACGGTCTTTGTTATCCTGGGCGGCGATAACCACAACCGCGTTCGCGCTGTTATCGCTCCAAAACACCCCTTCTATAGTCACTTGTCTGTCGGCATTTTGCTTTTTAAGTTCCTCAAGCTCTTTAGGGTAATCTTTCACATAATCGGGCAGATCTTTTATACCGGGAATATCATTTGTATTAATGCGGTAAACCGTATCCCGTTGCCTGTCGAAAATATAAGTTTCAGAAGTTGATGAGGGCCTCCCTACTTTTGACCGGTTGGGAATATCTTCCGTAAACCCAGATTCAGTTACATAATTAGGAACTATGGCGTTTTTAACATCCTCCGCCGGTTTAGTCAATCTATAGGTTACAAATCGTTCATCCGGACTAATCTTAACCCGGCTAACTCTTTTATCGCCAAAAGCCAACTCCTTTAATTCCTTTGGCTGCAGGCTGGCATTTTCTACAGAATCCTGCTTTTCCTCCCTGGCCTGCACTTTAATAATATCAAAAAGCTCAACCTGCTGCTTTTTTAACCAACGCTCCTGCTCATTAAGATCATCTTTGCTTTTTTTAGTTTTTGCTTTCACAAAGTTGGTTAACTGCTCAAGCCCTGTGCCGTTGAGTTTTAAGGCAAACAGGTTATTGTTTTGCGAAAATATAATCCGGCTTTCATCGCCATTAAAAACAGGAGAACTTTCACGTAGTTCGGTATGGGTTAGCTGGGCTATTTTGCCCTGTTTTATATCTTCTAAGTACAGGTCGCCATTTTTTTCAAAAACCTTTTGAGTGTGCTTTTTATTCCAGCTGCCATTGTCGGGCAAGGTGCGCTTATCGGCTGTGCTTACTTTTTCGGGTTTGGTATTGAGCGGGGTAGCTGAAAATAATTCATCCGCACCTGTTTTATCCGAATTCCAGCTAAAAAGGATTTTTTTGCTATCATCGCTCCAGCGGATGTTTGAAGGGGACACCCCGATCCACTTGGGATCGCGCATGATCTTTTCTATAGTTAGCGTATCCAGTTTTTGGGCAAACGCACCTGTTGTATTCGCTATTAATAATAAGGTAAATATTTTTTTCATTTTCAGTCACTATACCGCGTAATAATTACGCGAATGCAATTTAGCAGTTTAGGTTAAGTTTGCTAATTTTAACTATCTTATTGTTACAAAATGATACTACAAGGAAAGGGTTTTACTTTACGCGATTGGCAAAAACAAGATGCGGAATCACTACAAAAACATGCCAACAATACCCATATCACCGATTTTTTGTTCGATCGCTTTCCATCGCCCTATACCCTGCAGGATGCTGTCGATTTTATTGCTATGAAGATGGCAGAAACGCCACAGACAAATTTTCCAATCGTTATCAACGGAGAGGTAGCCGGCGTTATCGGTCTCGACTTTAGGGTAGATATTTACATAAAAGCGCCTTTATTAGGTTACTGGCTTAGCGAAGAATATTGGGGCAATGGTATTATGCCGGGGGCTGTAAAACTGATAGTTGATTACGGATTTAACAATCTGGATATTATGCGGATACAGGCAGGGGTACTTGGCAATAACCCAAAATCAATGCGGGTACTGGAAAAAGCTGGATTTGTTAAAGAAGGGGTTTTGACCAATGCTATTTTTAAGAAAGGTGTTATTTTGGACGAGCATGTGTATGGGATAGTAAAAAGAGGCTGGGATTGACAGAAAGACTGTACTGGTTTCGCCGCATGTTCCACCCGTTTCGATGGAACGCCAAATCAATAATACAAGGCCTGTACAAACCTAATTTACCAATCTTCCTGCCATATCCACAGTTCGTGCAAAGGGGTTCAAGAATTTGTTTACCAGTACAGCAAATTCCCGGCGGGTTACCGGGCGGTTCATGTCAAAATCCGAGTTGAATTTATATTGGATTTTCCAGGTTTTTGTCATGCTGATCTGCAATGTTTTGGGATCAGTAAGGGTTATCTCGCTAATGAGCGAAAGCACGTTGCCAACAGTAAATTTTTCGGCTGGTTTTTCCCTGTTGAACCATAAAAAGGTACGGGAGTAGATGTCATTTAAAACGGGCTCAATTTCGGCAGTATGAACGGCAGAATCAGGCATGAAAAGCACCTGCAAGGTATTGCCGGTTCCTTTTTGTATTCCTTTTAACAAACCGGTTGCTCCAATCTGTTGGATAGATCTGAAATAAGGATCGCTTTGTTTGATATCGGCAAAGGGTACCAGGTATCCTTTAAAATCAAGTAATTCTCCCTGTACCGCGCGTACATTTAAGTTTTTAGTTGTTGTTTTAAAGAACGCGCAAAAGGCTGCTGTTGTACCCGCGCCCTGGCCCAGTGTAAGGTAATTGGGCAGGTATTGTATATCATCTTCGGGTATAAGCTTAGCGGTTATTAGTAAATTGTCAACACCTTTTGCAACTATAGCACCAAGCGGGATGCAGTAAGCAGGCGATTGCGGGTAATTCTTTTCGGGTAGAACGGAATCGCCCCGCTCTCCCGCGAAGCCGTTTCCCGTTGCTATACTGGTGCGGTAAGCTGTTGATCCATCATTACCTGAAAAAAAATCAAAAGCTTTAAAGTCTGGATTCAATTTCTGGGTAGCTATGCCATCTTTAGTGGCATCAATAATTATTTTGGCTTTTATCAACTGCGATTTTCCATCCTGGCTGATAGTTGCCTGCCAGCCATCTCCATCTTTTTTTATGTTTGTAACCGGGGCATTTAGCTTTACGGTGAGGTTTTTTACGGTGTCTGTTATTTTTTTAAGAATAGCCGCACCGGTATATGGCTCAACGCGGAGGGGGGCATTATAGGTGGTATCATATCCGGATGTGGTTTTGTAAAACACTATAACTCTTTTACGAAATTCGCCCCATATACCGGATGGCAGATCTTTGCCGGGGACAATAGTTAACATACTTGCCGAAGTTAATGAAGGGCACAATTGAGGGCCTTGTTCAATAAGCAATGTTTTTATTTTGCTTCGAGCACCCTGGATGGCTGCTGCTGTACCACTTGGGCCGCCCCCTATTACCAAAATATCGGTTTTAATGGTTTGCGCGTATGTAAATGAACATTTTAATAGTAATAGTACTAAAAGAAGCTTTTTTATCATCGGTATAAATAACACGTACAAAACGCAATTTAGACTAAAAGCTTGTGGTACTATAAAATTATAGCTAATTTAATTTTTTTTAAGCCCATGACAGACGAACAGATGAAATACCCGATCGGGAAATTCGCTCCCCCGGCATCATACACCGACGATAACATCCGCGAATGGATTGATGACCTGCGCACATTGCCCGGCAAATTGCGCCATGCTATAGCTGGCCTAAATTACCAGGAATTGGATACCCCGTACCGCAGCGGCGGCTGGACGTTGAGGCAAGTGATCCATCACCTGGCCGATAGTCACATGAATTCTATTACCCGTTTTAAACTGGCCCTTACGGAAAATAACCCGGTTATAAAACCCTACGAAGAGGCTGACTGGGCCTTGCTACCAGACTATCGCCTGCCTGTGGAGTCGTCATTAAAAATGCTTGAGGGGATACATATTCATATGGTTGCATTGTTTGAAAGCTTTACCGAAAATGAATGGGAACGCTCTTTTGTACACCCAGCCTCGGGTGATACGGTTTCGCTTAAAAAGGGATTGGCGCTATACGCATGGCACAGTAACCATCATTTGGCACATGTTACCGAAACGGTGAAGAAATTTGTTAAAGCTTAAAGGAAAAAATGCCTTTAAGCTTTAAGTTTATGCAGATGGAAAGCTAAGGTAAAAAGAGGTGCCGATATTCATCGTAGTTTCGAACCAAACCTTGCCATTGGCATTTTCAATTGAGTTTTTTACGAAGGCCAGCCCCAAACCCGTGCCCGAACTTTTAGTGGTAAAGTTGGGCTCGAATATTTTTTCGCGCATGTTTTCGGGGATACCATTGCCATTATCTTTTATGGTAAGTAATACATTTTTGCTGGTTACCAGGTAATTAATATCTATCAACCCTTTTCTATCCGGTGGCGTGGCTTCAATGGCATTTTTTAACAGGTTATTAAAACACCGCAGCAGTTGATCACGATCGGCATTGATGATAAAAGGGGTTTCGGGAGGCTGGAATGAAATGTGAATATTATCCATTTGTTTAAAAATGGTAACAGCCTGGTTTAGCATATCAAAAATATTGGTAGGCTCAATGCGGGTATCGGGCATTTTAGCAAACGCCGAAAACTCAGATGCTATTGACGACAGGCTTTCTATCTGCTCAACAAATGATTTGCTAAAGCGCTCAAATTTTTGATCAAATTTAGGGTCTTTATCCCTCCATGATTTATCCAGCAGTTGCAAGCCCAGTTTTAGCGGCGTTAACGGGTTTTTAATTTCATGCGCCACCTGCTTGGCCATTTCGCGCCATGCACTTTCCCGTTCAGATTGGGCCAGCCTGTTGGCGCTGTTTTCCAATGCCGATATCATTTTGTTATACTCCTTAACCAGAGCCCCTATCTCGTCATTCCGCTGCCATTTTATAGGCTCGTTTTTTTTGCCGTAGATGGTTTTGCTCAGGGTGTCCTGTATAAAGCTTAAAGGCGCGGTTATTTGCCTGGCAATTATAATGGCAAACAAACCAATAGCGATAAAAACCAATGCATATACATTGATCATTACATTAAGTAACGAACTGATCCTCTCTTTGTAGTCGGCCTCGTTAGAGAAATAAGGCAATTGCACATAGGCAATGGTTTTATTGCCGGAGGTCATTACAGGGGCGTACGCCGCCTTATAACTTAGCTCGCCTATTCGTTCCTCATTCACAAATTCGGTTTTTTGCAATTTGCTTAAAAAGATATAAGCTCTTGAATTCATTTTTTTTGCTACCAGGCCGTATTCATAAATTTTGGGCTGTGTGGTTACCAGCGGTACACCATTGGTATCAAATAAAATAAGATCGGTTGAATAGGTTTTGGCCAGGTCATTGAAATCTACCTGGCTTTTTTCATTTACATTATAAATATATTTATTTAGGGCGCCTGTTTGAAATGCCTCCGTAATGCGGGTTATTTTATCGCGTATTTGCCTGTCCTGCTGATTGTGGTATTGGTTACTAATGGATATAAAAGTGATAAAGCCAACTACTATAAGCGTAACAACTACCGAAAATATCATCACAAACTGGATGCGGGTTCTATAGAGCACCTTATCAAAATTCATCCTGAAATTCCAGCGGATCTTATCATCCTTGATGCTCAATATCCTGATTCGGACCCAGGCCCCTCTTGCAATTATGATGAAGGCGCTAAATATCAGCAGCGCCATAAAAAAGAAGGTAATTGAGGTTACTCCATCATATAATGGGTTTACCTCTTTACTCACTACTATTAAATTACGCTTGCTGGGTTTATATACCAGGTGCTCATACTTGGTAAAGGTATTGTACCATTCAGGATTATTGTTCTTAGTTGTCTTTACAGTATACTTTTTAAGCGTACCGTTAAAATCGGTATTATTAAGGGAGTAAACATAACTTCCCTTTTGGCTTTGCAGCTTATTGTCAATATAGTAAGCGTATGAATAATCTTTAAGCTCATCTTCACTTCTGAAATTATCATCAATCAATAATTCGGGAAAGGCTCCTAATGACTGCAGTGGCTTTGATTTAAACTCAACTACCAATGTGCCCAATTTCTTGTGGTTATAGCTAATAGGTAGTATAGCAAAGTAACTCTGAAATCCAAACGATTCGGTGATGCGGTAAAAATAGGATGATACTTTAAATGAACTATAAACAACCTGGTCCTTAAATACATTCAGCGAAAAATTATCGTCGGATATTGGTTGGTCTACGGCATCATATTCATGTACTTTAAGCCCGTATTTTGATAAGTAGCCATCAAAATAAAGTTTTTGAAACCGTGTTTTAAGGTACTCTATATTATGTACATTCTCTTTAAAGTAGCGTATGATAGCGGTGTCAGTAACAATCCTTCCTTCCACTCGTTTAAAAGAGCTTTCTGCCGAGCGGTCATCCGGCTCTTCCAATTTACTTATCAATCCCTTACGTACACTTTCTTCCTTAACACGCTCAAAATGATTAAGCTTTATGGCCGAAATAAGCGCGCATACTAAGATAACAACCAAAAACGAACTGGTGGTAAGCTTACTATGCTGATATATAAAACCATAGGCCCTGATAATGACCAAAAGCATCCATAACACGTAAAACAAAGTAAACTCATAATAGAAAGCAAAAACAACAGTAGTAATGATAATGCTTATTACCAGCAGGAATAGCTGGTGCGCTTTTGGTACATTCAGTTTAAGGCAAAGAAAAAGCACCACCTCATCAATAAGATAAAAAATGAGGAAACTAAAGCAGAGCATTACAACCCCCAGTACGCTGAATGAGGAAAGGCTCAGCACATTGTTTACATTAAAGCTAATGTCTGAGTTAACAACAATGTCATAAAACAACCTCAATAAAGACGTGGAAACGGCAATGAGCAATAATATACAGCCTGTTACCGTAATATAGCCGGCAATATTGCCATATGCAAAGGTGAACAGCCTGCGCCGTTGCAAATACACAAAAGCAACAAACCAAAACACACATAATATATTGATGCATAGATCGCCCAGAGAGGGATACAAAACACCCGAATGATAGAGCTTAGGATCGAATACCTTGAGCATTCCATTAAAATCGGGCAGGTGATAATGTAAGTTCACATATCGGAACAGCACAATAAACAGCGCCATAAACACCACGGATGACCAAGGGTATCCATTTGCTGCCACGTGGCAGCAAATATTGTGTATCAAAACACAAAGTGTCAGGATTGTTAAAATCCAGATGGATAACTCATAATAGATAAAGGCATTATTAACACCGCCGGCCTTTTGCTTTACAGAAAAAAGGTAGCTATAATTACTGCTGCGTACCTCATAAACATCTTTGTCTGTAAAATTGGCAATCTCAATATTGTTACTGGTAGTAAGATCCCTGGCAAATGTGTTTTGAAGGTATTGGTTGGTAAATGTGTAATTAATTTTTACCGGAATGAAAAAGATGATAGAAAAATCACCGTCTGTTTTTTTAATAGCTTCATAATCGCCGTTAGGTTGTTTTATGAATGAATATCCCTCCTTAATCCCACCTAAGCTATCTGGCAATACTTTAATGCCGCTCCAAAAGCTTAACCGGTTTTTATAAGCAGTTACAAACCAGATGCTTCTTTTAGTGGTAAAATCATTAATGCTATTAAGAGCATCCTGGTCATTATCGGTAAGTGTTTTAAATTTACTAAACCGAGCTTTGTCGTTTAGCTGTGCATTTATATAAGCTTCTTTTTTATGCAGATTATCTTCAAGTGTTTGCGCGGTTTGCAGCAGGTTATTTATTGGCGTGTATGTTTTTTGGACAACAATGGCCGCAAACCATAACCCAATACCTATCAGGGTAAGCAACAAACGTATTTTTCCGGATGTGGTCAAATTACTATCAGATAAAACGATTAAAAAAACAAAAGGCACTATACAGTGCCTTTAAAAAATTATTGTGGTAAAGCGGCGCTGCCGGTAACCACTGCCCTGTCAACTTTTTTTACAAGGCCTTGCAATACATTGCCCGGGCCAACCTCGGTAAAGGAGGTTGCTCCATCTTCCAGCATGTGTTTAACCGTTTGTGTCCACCTTACGGCGCCGGTAAGCTGGGCTATTAAATTTTGTTTTATAAGAGCCGGATCAATATATGGTTTGGCATCTATGTTTTGATATATAGGGCAAACAGGCGGTTTAATTTCGGTAGCAACAATGGCGGCTTCAAGCTCAACCCTTGCCGATTCCATTAGCGGCGAATGGAATGCACCCCCAACTTTAAGTTTTAAAGCCCTTTTTGCGCCGGCTGCAAGCAGCTTTTCGCAAGCCTCATCAACCCCTGCAATGGTACCGGATATTACGAGTTGACCAGGGCAGTTGTAATTTGCTGTTACTACCACATCGCTTACTTGTTGGCAAACGTCTTCAACAATAAAATCATCCAAACCCAAAATTGCGGCCATGGTTGATGGCTGCAGCTCGCAGGCTTTTTGCATGGCATTGGCGCGGGCGGCTACTAAGCGCAAACCATCCTCAAATGATAAGGCGCCGGCAGCTACAAGGGCAGAAAATTCGCCTAATGAGTGGCCGGCAACCATTTCTGGTTTAAAATCGTCACCTAAAACGGTTGCTAAAATAACCGAGTGTAGAAATATAGCCGGCTGGGTTACGTTGGTTTGTACCAGGTCTTCGGCTGTTCCATCAAACATTACATCAGTAATGCGGAAACCTAATATCTCATTGGCTTTTTCAAATAGTTCACGGGCTTTTTCTGATTGATCGTAAAGATCTTTACCCATACCCGCAAACTGGGCACCCTGCCCCGGAAAAATATATGCTTTCATATGTTTTGTTTCGAAATTCGAATTTTCGATTTCGGATTTGTTTCTATCTTGATTCTTAACTCTTGATTCTTCCCAGGCTTCTTAACCCAGTTTCGCGCTTATCAAATTCAAAAATTCGGTGCGTGTTTTTTCTTTTAAAAACTCACCCGTAAATGCCGATGTGGTAGTTACTGAGTTTTGTTTTTGCACACCACGCATACTCATGCACAGGTGACGGCATTCAATTACAACACCTACACCAAAAGGATTAAGTGTTTCCTGGATACAGTCACGAATCTCGTTGGTTAGCCGTTCCTGTACCTGCAACCTGCGGGCAAAAACATCAACAATGCGTGGTATTTTACTCAGGCCTACAACATATCCGTTAGGAATATAAGCTATATGTGCCTTGCCAAAAAAAGGCAGCATATGGTGCTCACACATCGAGTATACCTCAATATCCTTAACAATAACCATCTGGCTGTAATCCTCCTTAAACATCGCGGAGCTCAGTATTGTTTTCGCATCCAGATCATAACCATGAGTAAGAAACAGCATGGCTTTGGCAATACGCTCAGGGGTTTTTAACAAACCGTCGCGTTCGGGATTTTCTCCAATCTGTTTTAAAACATTAAGGTAGTTGGCTGATAAGCTTTCAATCAGTTGAGGATTGTACCTGTCTATTTTAGTATAACCGTCAATATCATCATCACGGTCGGGGATGTGGTTTTCGTCAATCATTTTATAAAGTTATCCGCCAAAGTACTCGGCCGAATTGTTTTCTGTTTCATATAATTTTACCGAGTGTAAAAACACACCCTCATAGGCCTCAATAGGCGCTTTAAGCTGATTGAATATCTCAATGCAAAGCAACTCCGTTGATGCCATTTTACCTGCCATAAACTCCACATCCTTATTGATGTTTTTATGATCAAGCTTTTCAATAACAAACTCGTTAATGATAATCTTTAACTCTTTAAGGTCAATCAGATAGCCAGTTGCATGCGTGACTTCGCCTTTAACCGTTACAAACAAGTTGTAGTTATGACCATGCCAGTTAGGATTGGCACATTTGCCAAATACCTCATTGTTTTTTTCAGCGCTCCATTCCTCACGGTACATCCTGTGAGCGGCATTAAAATGTTCTTTGCGCGTTATATGTATCATCATAATAGTAAGTGGATGCAAATATACAAAACAAAAACAGGCGAGTTGTTTTATATTAGTACCCAAAAAACTTCATAAAACATTTTAAAGCAATATGCTTATATTAGTAGTTGCCGCAACGGCGCCAGAGGTAGCCCCCCTTAGTAAATACTTTGGCAATAAAATAGACTTGCTTGTAACCGGTGCCGGTATGGTGCCCACTGCTTTTGCCCTTGGCCATCATTTTGCACACTCAAAATACGATTTGGTTATAAACCTGGGTATTGCCGGCAGCTTTGACAGGAACATTGAGCCGGGCCATGTGCTTGAAGTTACCGAAGATACTTTTGCAGAAATGGGTGCCGAAGATGATGAGCAATTTATACCCATGAATACATTGGGGTTTGGCGAAGTTACCTATAAGCCCACAATCACTCTTAACGAAGTTTACAGCAATTTTTTTTTGAAAAAGGTACGGGCTATCACTGTAAATACAGTTCATGGAAATGATTTGTCTATTAAAAAAGTGCAGGCCCGCTTAAACCCGCAGCTTGAAAGTATGGAGGGTGCTGCTTTCTTTTACGCCTGCGGGCAGGTTAATGCGCCATGTATGCAAATCAGGGCTGTGTCAAATTATGTAGAAAAACGCAATCGCGATAGCTGGCAGATAGGTCTTGCCATAAAAAATCTGAATACATTTGCCATCGATCTTATTGATGCCATAATTAATTCATAGATCAGATTTTACATTTAACCTTTTTGTTATACAGCGTGCATTAATTGTACAGCATAGTACGCGAACCCATTAACAACATGAAACTAACCCTCGGTTTTTCGCCCTGCCCTAATGATACATTTATTTTCGACGCCCTGATTCATCATAAAATTGATACCGAGGGTTTGGAGTTTGAGGTTTTTTATGATGATGTAGAAACCCTTAACCAAAAAGCTTTTCGCGGCGAATTGGATGTTACCAAATTAAGTTACCATGCTTTTGCCTACGTGGCCGATAAATATGTGCTGCTTGATTCAGGAAGCGCGTTAGGATTTGGAGTTGGGCCAATGCTGATCTGCAAAGAAGATCCTGAAAAATTGCTTGCACAGCTGGAAACCGGCAACCCGAACCTCAAAATCGGAATCCCCGGCAAGTATACTACCGCTAATTTTTTATTGGGCAATGCCTTCCCAAATGCAACTAACAAAATAGAGCTTGTTTTTTCGGACATTGAAAATGCTGTTTTAGAGGGAAGAGTAGATATTGGCCTTATTATTCACGAAAACCGCTTTACGTACCAGGATAAGGGTTTAAAAAAAATCATCGACCTGGGCGATCATTGGGAAAAGCAAACGGGCTGCGCTATTCCTTTGGGTGGTATTGTGGCAAACCGCAACTTGCCATTAGATGTTCAGCATAAATTGAACAGGGTGCTGCGCAAATCGGTTGAGTTTGCTTTTGCCAATCCAAAATCGGGCCTCGAGTTTATCCGGTCACATGCCCAGGAAATGAGCGAAGAAGTGATGTACAAGCACATCGAACTTTATGTAAACAAATACTCTGTTGAACTGGGCGATGAAGGAAGAAAAGCTATTAAACTGCTTTTTGATACTGCGCTTAAAAACAACTTTATACCCGCAATAGAGGAAACTTTGTTTTTAAGTTAAACTTAGACTGCGTTTCTATTTCCTGCCCGGCAACAGGCTTAGCATAACGCTATAATTTACCTTGATCACTTTTGTTCGATTCGGGTTTTCCATAACATCCACCAGGGAGTACCCGGCGAATCGTGGTGTTCATAGTGGTATCCAAAAAAATAACAGCTGAAAAAGGCCAGCGCATGATTTTTAGCCTGACTGCGCGCAAAATATTTATTATTATGCTCGCCTTTATGTGGCTGGTAGGTGCCAAAGTAAAATAACTGTAAAGTACTCAACAACGAGGGCGCAACCCAAAATAGTAAGAGGTTGGCCTGCGGGATCCACAATTTTAAAATATTGAATAAAGCAGCCATGATTACAATTTGCCAGATAGACAAATAATTGCGGATGAAAGTTACATACCAGCTCCAGAAACCCCCGTTATGATAGTCGGGATCCTGTTCGGTATGTACATTACTATGGTGTAAGTGATGTTTGGTGTAAAGCTGCGGATACCAGAACGATGCATATAGAAAAGTACACAGATAGCCAATAAAGTTATTAATGCCCTTATTTGGCAATATAGTGCCATGCATGGCATCATGCGCGGTAATGAACAGGCCGGTGTACAAATGCATTTGCACCAAAATAAACAGGTAAACCAGCGGATTCGCAAAACTGAAATGCCATTGCATTAATAAGGTAATGGATGTTACCCAGCAACCAATTACGATGATTGCTACCAATAAACCAATATTTGAAGGACTTTTTTGCATGTGATTTAAACAACAGCAAAAAGCGTGCTGTTAAAGATTTTCAATGGCATCTTTTACCTTTTGCATCAGCCACATAGGGGTTGATGTAGCGCCGGCTATACCAACGGTATCATTTTGCGAGAACATAGAAGAGTCCAGTTCATCGGCCGATGAGATAAAATAGGTATTGGGGTTATGCTTGCGGCAAACTTCATATAAAACCTTCCCGTTTGATGATTTTTTGCCCGAAACAAATATGATCTTATCAAATCTGGTTGCAAACTTTGGCAAATCCTTATCCCGGTTTGATACCTGGCGGCAGATGGTATCATTTGCCTTTAAATCATATCCCCTTGAAATCAACTCATCCTTTACGCTGTAAAACTTTTCCATGCTTTTGGTAGTTTGGCTGTAAAGCGTAATGTTGTGGGGCAGTTCCACGTTATCCAGCTCGGCAATATCCTGGAAAACCAGGGCTTCGTTGTTGGTTTGCCCTTCAAGGCCAATTACTTCCGCGTGACCATGTTTACCAAATATCAGGATCTTCTCATTGGAGTCGTAAGATGTTTTTATGCGGTTTTGCAGCTTTAACACTACAGGGCATGAGGCATCAATGAGGGTAATGTTATTATCTAAAGCAGTACGGTAAGTATCAGGAGCTTCGCCATGTGCACGTATAAGCACCTTTTCGTTATGTAAATCTTTGAGCTGGCTATGGTCAATTATCCTTAAACCCTGAGCTTTTAAACGATCTACCTCCTCATCGTTATGCACAATATCGCCCAGGCAATACAGGTAACCGTCTTCGGCCAGTATTTCCTCGGCCATGTCAATGGCGTAAACCACCCCAAAGCAAAAGCCCGAGTCCTGATCGATAGTAACCTGTAAATTGTACGTTCCCATGGTGTTGCAAATATAACTGTTGATTATTTGATTTTGTTGCATTTGCTAATTATTTGACACGATCTCAAGGATGTTGCCGTTTTACACGTCACCTGGGAAGGGCATATTCCTTGTCTTTAGTTCATTAACTCCAGCACTATAAAAAACACAAACTGCATGATAAGCAATGCCGCCGCAGCTTTGCTTTGTGGTTTAAATTGAAATTTCTCGAAGACGAAAAGCATTGCAGCACTTAATATAAACCAGCAGAAGTAATTTTTAAGTGGAATGCTGTTTCCCACCCAATGCCAATAATCAAAATGGACAGCTACTGGCTCTATGAGCATATCAAGAAAAGTAAGCACAAGGGCTCCTGCTATAACACGGGTATAAATATTCTTAATTCGGCTTCTTTGCATGAGCACTCCTGTTGAAAAAATAAGCAAGAACCAATTTACCCCAATCATCAGGGGTACATTAAACAGTTTAATGCCGAGTGTTTCGCCATAGCTATAGTTGCCAAACAGCAAACCGGTATGTACGCCGATAAGTTCGGCCGAAAAGCCTATCGTGAAAACAAGCAGGCCAAACAATAAAAATTTTGTGCTGAGCTGATTATAACTGTAAACAATTACACCCGCCATCAGCAACAAATGCCAGGGTACTAATTTTATAAACAACACCGTTAAGGATGGAATGACAAAACCAATCAATCCCACTATATGAAACAGCACAATTATAACAATAGCGATCCGTTCGGTTTTTGCGCTGCCTGTAGATAAATGACTGTTCAAATTCTGCGTCCCTTCCAAACGTTTGTTTTGGTTAAATGCTTTTGGATAGATAATACGGCAATAAGCAGCATATTGATCATTTGTAAGGGATGCAGCACCACATTATATAGCGCGTTTTGTCCAGATGCTAATGAAATCATAATACGGGTTAATATAATGAGGCCCCACATGAATAGGATCAGCGGTAAATTTAAGGTCATGATAAGTATCACCGGAAAAATGATAACCAGGGTTAAATAAATTAAAAAGCCGATAACGCTGTAATTGAAGGCCGCTAAAAAATTCTTGCTGAAACCGTTAATCGCTTCATTATAATTTTTATACATGCGGCAGCTTATCATGCCATTGGCCAGCAGGGCCTCGCCGTTGTAGGCCCTGGCCTTTATAAGCCGCATGATCTCTACATCTTCCACTACTTTGTCTTTAACCGCTTTATGCCATTGCTCGTGATGGTAAATCATGGCATCAAATAACATGAATTGCCCGCTGGCCGCCGCTATGGATGGATTTTTCACCAGTGAAATCAATCTTACAGGCAGCAGGTTTAGCAATATAAAATGCATCAGGGGGACTACCAGTTTTTCGCCCATGGTTACCATTTCCTGGTTGGTGAAAAGGCTAAGTAAGCCCAACTTGTTCAAATGCATGCGGCATACGGCACTGTTAATAAGGCCGGGTTTTACTTGCTCATCAGCATCCAAAAAAAGCAAATATTTACCATCGGCCTGCTGGGCTGCCTGGTAGCACGCGTAGTTTTTACCTATCCAGCCATTGGGTAGCTCTCCTCCTTTAATTACTTTAAACTCCGGATGTTTTTTGACGAAGGCGGAGCAAACCTCAAAAGTGCCATCGGTTGATCCATCGTCGAGAATGATAACCTCATAATTTTGATAGTCTTGCTGATGGATAGAGTTGAGTAGGATTAAAATATTATCTGCCTCATTACGAACAGGTATCAGGATGGATACTTTATCGCTGTATTGCTTGCCTACGCGCCGCAATTTAGGATCGGATATAAAGTTGAACAGCGTTACCGTAAAACGCAGGATGATAAAGAAAAGGGTGATTAATATAATTACGGTCACTTTATATGTCAAATTCGGTTTGAAGCAGTTTTGAGCTGCTGTAATATTGCTGGTAAGCCGCTTTCAGCTCGGTTACGTTAGTATACTTTTGCGAATCGCTTTTTAAGTAAACGGTTGCAGTGGGCTTTTTATGCTTAAAGTACTGAATAAATGTTGAAGCAAACAATAGTTGGAAATTTGTCTGTGCTTTTTGCATTATTCTGAATACCCCTTTATCAAACCGCACGTCATCTACATAATTTGAAAACAGTTTACCCTGCGGAAAGATGAGTACCAGGTTTTGCGGGTCATCCAATAATTTTGCGGCATAATTAAGCGACTCAATAACATCCCTGGATTTTTTGGTAATAGAAAAAGCCCCCGCAAATTTTAGGTAGTGCAGCATATGTACGGTTTCCTTTTCTACCATCACATGGTATTTCTTTTTCAGTATTTTGTCATTCACACAATACAGGATCAATCCATCCCAAAAACTAAAATGGTTTGCTATAAGCAATATGGACTTGTTTTTATCTACTTCAATGGCATCGCAAATCACTTCATGAAACTGCCGGCTCACTATTCGTTTTACATAAAAATGTATCAGCCGGTTAATAAAAAAGTTTTTTTTATTGTAGATCATGAAAGGGTAAGTTACTCAATGTAATAACAACATTTATTAATGTTTCATAACTTTTTGATTTTCCAAGGCCTGCCGGTGAAAATCATTAATGCGTTGTTTAAGTTCCTCAAAGGTGATTTCACCGGCTAAGCCGCAATCAAACTGGTGTATGTAAGCGCGGGGTTTCAGGCTTTCAAAATAATCAATCAATATGCAATGGTATACCACCTGGCAGGGGCCTTTAATTTGCTCTATCAGTTTATAAACCCCTTTTTCTACATGGATATGGGTTTCATGATTGCTGTACAGTTCGCCCTGCGGAAATATTACAATCATGTTCCTGGCATCATCAAGTAAGCGGGCCGAATAAGTGAGCGATTCCAACAACTCGCGCGAGCCCTTTTTTATAGAGTAAGCGCCAATATAACGCAGGTAGCTGCGCTGTAAAAACTGGTCCTGCTGCATCATTACATGGTATCGCCGTTTCAGATTGTATACAGCCGTCCAGTTGGCAATAAAACCATCCCACCAGCTAAAGTGATTGCATAACATGAGTACCGAATGACCGGCGCGCGGCTCAAAAGGCATTATTTTCACCTCCTTAAAATTGCGGCTTATCCACCAGCGTACATAACGAATGTACACGGCACTCCAAAATTCCTTTTTGCGCGTTGGGATCATATTTGCATTTAGAGGCGCGTTGTTACACGCCCCGGTATTAATTTGTATTTAACTTACTAAATATTCATCCAGTGCTTTAATCACTAACCAGTGCCCCAGTTTAAGCTCATGTACCTCGGCATCATCCAGCATTCCAATAAATGGCATCGCGGCTGATTTGGGAAACAGGTGGTCATGTTTGCCAAATATGAGCGTACATTTAATTTTATGCTGATTGATGAGCGCGGCCACTTTTTCCACATCGGGTTTAAGCAGGCGAATCAAATTTAATGTATAATAAGTATCCAGGCGTTTTTGTTCGGTATCAATTTCATTATACGCTATCTGGTACAGGTTATCATCAATAACGCCTATCCTTTTAACTGTTTTTAATATAAAAGGGGCCAGCCATTTACTTTTGGTAGCCCTGCCGAAGAGGTATTTCCCCAGCGGATTATGCATTAAAAAATTAAACCCTTTGTATACCGCAAGCCCATCGGGAGCCATTAATATAACATCATCAATCAGGTGGGCGTATTCCTCAACTAATATCAATGCCAGGTTGGCACCAATGGAGTAGCCCATTATAGAGATGCGTTGCTCGCCATAAATGCCAAACCACTGCTGCAGGTAGCTGCGTACCATGCTTTTGGGCATCCCCGCACGAATCTGCTTATCCGTCCAGCCATCCAGGCGGCTCTCGCCATGAAAAAAATGATCAAACCCATAAATACGATACTGGGGTAGTATGGACTGCTCCAGTACATGAAATTGTTTACCCGTCATGCCATAGCCGTGAAAAGCCAGCATGGGCTTTTGGCCGGTACCGTATTCATGAAAATGCACTTTGCCCAGGCCGGGCAGTTGTAAAAAACCCATTACGGCAATATTAACAATTATGCTTAATATTAAGGAAGCCGGTTAAATAAAATGCAAATGACAATTACGGGAATTTGAATTTGATATTGCGTTAATTGATTGTTTAATAAGGTTTTAGTATGTTTTATTTATAATGCCGGAAGCCTTGTAAATAGCCCTGCCAGGCGCAATTAGTACCTTTAAAAACAAAATCCCTATCTTTGCGGCATGGATATTCTACCACAGGCCCTTCTGGCATACTTAGATGACCATTGCGATCCCGAGCCGGAAGCTTTGCAGCAACTGAACCGCGAAACGCATTTAAAGGTGCTCAGGCCGCATATGCTGTCGGGGCATTACCAGGGCCGGCTGCTTAGTTTTTTGAGTAAAATGGTGGCCCCAAAATGTATTCTTGAGGTGGGTACCTACACCGGTTACTCGGCAATTTGCCTGGCCGAGGGATTGGTTGAAGGTGGTATTCTGCATACCATTGAGGTTAACCGCGAAATGGAGGATATCATCAATTCACATTTTAAACTAACAAATGTTGAAAACAAAATAAAGCTGCATTTTGGACAAGCAGAGGCCATTATTGCTGATTTACAGGAGGATGTTTTCGACTTAGTGTTTATTGATGCTGATAAAAAGAATAATTTTACTTACTTTCAATTGGTTTTTGACAAAGTCAGATCCGGAGGATTAATAATAATTGATAATGTTTTGTGGAAAGGAAAGGTGTATGGCGCCGAAAAAGATGCCGATACTGAAAATATTCGCAAACTAAATGACCACATAGCTGTTGATACCAGGATAGAAAAACTGATCCTGCCTGTACGCGACGGCCTGCTGGTTATCAGAAAAAAATAAATTATGAAGAGAATCTTACTGATTACAACCCTGTTGATCTCAACACTTGCCGCTTCAGCGCAAAAGAATACTTCACAATCTTATATAGAGAAGTTCAAAGATGATGCCATACGCATTATGCACGAAACAGGTATTCCCGCAAGCATCGTTTTAGGTGTAGCTATGCATGAATCGGGCTGCGGCAACAGTACCATTGCACAAAACCTTAATAACCAGTTTGGAGTAAAAGGCGGAGGCAGTGTAGTGTTTATTAAACACAACAAAAAAGTTCATTCCTCATACAAACGCTACGATTCTGTTTTAGATTCGTTCCAGGATTTTGCCCGCATCATGACCGAGCGTAAGCAGTTTAGTCACCTTGCAGATGCACTTTCTCATTATGACTATGCAGGCTGGGCACATGGTATCCAGCGCAGTGGTTACGCCAGCAGCCGTAAATGGGCATCGCAGGTTTTAGGGATCATTAAAAAATATGATCTTCATGACCTTGACGAAAACCCAAGCGATCAGCCCAAAGAATTAGCAGAAACTAAACAATAAAATCTTATTTTGGCAAATTAATAATTGCCTCAAATAAGGTTTAAATGTATGCAAAGAATAAATTTTGTGCTCCTGGCCGCTCTTGTATGTTTTAGTTCCTGCTCGGCACGTAAAAAAACAACGGTATCAAACCGGGATGTTCGTAACAATAACCGCAACATCCAAAAGGCAAACAGCGCCTCTATTGCCAATTATAAATCACTTTCTTCTTTAGATTATATTGATAAATTTAAGGCAATTGCTATACAGGAAATGAACCAGTATGGTATTCCGGCCAGTATAACATTGGCGCAGGGCTTGTTTGAATCCGGCGCGGGTAATAGCGAGCTGGCCCGTTTTGCCAACAATCATTTCGGTATCAAGTGTACAAGCGATTGGAAGGGCAAAAGCTATTTTAAAGATGATGATAACGCCAATGATTGTTTCAGGGTATATGATAATCCTGAAGACTCCTTTCGTGATCATTCTACTTTTTTAAAGCGTAAGAACTACGCCAAACTTTTTGAGCTTGATAAAAATGATTATGAAGGCTGGGCTAAAGGATTAAAGGCTGCAGGCTATGCTACCAACCCCAAATACCCCCAACTGCTTATTAACCTCATCGTAAGATACAACCTTGATCAGTATGATCGTGCCGAGGGCGAAGTAGCAAAGATAAAACGAGAAGACCGTGTACTATCGCAGATTAATGATAGCATTGGCAAGTCCAACACAGATACACTCACCAAAACAAAGCCCGACGATAAGATCTATACCGTAAAACAGGGCGATACACTATATAATATTTCCAAACGTTTTGGAATAACTGTTGATGACCTAAAAGCGTTAAACAGTATACCCGATAATAATATTCATATTGGGCAAAAGCTTATAGTAGTGAAGTAATTGAGAGAGAGTTAAGAATCAAGAGACAAGAATCAAGAAAAAACGCGTCATTGCGAGGTACGAAGCAATCTCTACGCTGTACAGGGAAGTCGTGAAAGGTCGATTTGCATATGTGGAGATTGCTTCGTACCTCGCAATGACGAACAGTATAACCCCTTGTTCCAAAATCCTTGCTCTCCAAAAGTTAATTGTTGTTAAATAATATGGCTAAATACGGCCGATCGTTTATTTTTGGCGCCACAATGAAGATTTGGTTGTTCTTATTTTTATGCACGTTATCCTTACGGGTTTTTGCACAGCAAAAGCCCGTAGAGGGTATTGTGTTTGATAAAGAGAGCAAGGATCGTATTGCCAAAGTAAATGTACAAAATATAACAAGCGGCAAATCTGTGTACAATACCCTCAAAGGCGAATTTGCCATTGATGCACAGCCCGGCGATGTGCTGGTATTTACCAAAGCAGATCATTATAGTGATACTGTAACGGTGCAAAGTAGCAACGCGCTTGCGGTTTATATGAAACGATCGGCCATTATGCTGAAAGAAGTGTACATCCGCGATTCGGTACTTACACCCGCGAAGCAGTTTGAAGCAACCAAGCGCGATTATACCAAAATTTACGGATCGGAATACAGCCAGAGTTTACTTTCTGTATCACCAGGCCTGGGTGCAGGCATAGGCATTGATGCTTTGTATAATGCTTTTAGCCGCAGCGGCCGTAATGCCGAAAAACTGCGCGAAACCATCGAAAAAGATTACCACCAGAGAGAGATAGATTTTAGATTTAACCGTGTTTTTGTTGCCAGCGTAACCCGCCTTAAAGACCAGCAGCTTACAGATTTTATGCAGCGCTATCGCCCCGGCTACTACCTGGTAAAAAACGCTACCGATTATGAGTTTATCAGCACTATTAAAGCCAACCTTCGCCGTTTTTTACGCTCATCAAAAACTTCATATACTTTGGCACCTTTAGTTACACCCAAGGTGGGTGGAAATTAGAAACTTACAATACTTCGGTTTTGTAGAAAGAACGATGGCGGCGTTTGGTATCAATACGCCGGGTGATACATACACTGTGAAAATTATAACATTTCCTTATCCCTCGGGGTTCCATAATCCTTAAGTACAACTGTATTATATTTCTCTAATAAACTGATATATTTTTCCATCCAATAGTGCACCGCCTTTGAATCAGGTTCATTTATAACAAGATTTTCTTTGATGGATTTCTCATCAAAAATCTGTTTTACTTTGTCAAACCCCGCGATATCCGCAGAAAAATCATACCCGGTAACGATTCCGACTTTATAGATGATTTCAAGATCGAGATTTTTCATCCCAAACCAATTGTAAACCGTGCGACGGCTGACGTTTAAACTTTTCGCGATCTCTGAAATACACATGCATTCCTTTCGAAGCACCCTTTCCAGAATGTGCCCACGATGTGGCTGGGAGAGGTTTAAATCATCATCATTAATCGAAGAAATATTCATGGCCTTAATTCTACTGGTACAAAACAGATAGCTACATAATTTAAAAAAGTTAATTGTTTAACCGCGGATGGATCCCTTGTTTTAATTACTGGCTTTAACGCCATTTTTCACGGTAATGAGGGAGTATCGCTGGTAATACAAATTTACCTAATATAACGAATAATACAATAATTGAGCCAATTGCAAACGAACAGATAAATGCTAAAAAAGTTTTTGATCAGATAAAAATCGAAGTACACTAAATATCAGATTAATTTTAGTCGAAAACAAAAAAAACTTTCATAATCTACTGGTTTTGTGTTCTATATCATTCTTCTTATAGCCATAGGTGGTTAATTTTGCACCTGTTGAGAGTGTTCAAAAACAATTAACGGATTGCGCGAATCTCCTTAATTATAGTGGGCTGAAAAATACGTAGAGTACATGTTAATTCAGCCGCAATTAACCATGCCATTTAAGCGGAATGATCGATTTGTTAAAAGGACTAACAGGCTATTACTATATACAGCATTTGGGATTTTCAGAAGGGCGGGCACTGTCGTTATGGACTAATGAAGAGCGATAAAACAATCAGCGAATAGTAAAATAAACAATAAAAAGATGTGGCATTATCAAACTTATTTTTGGGGTATGCACTGGATTTGGTGGGTACTCTGGTTCATCCTGTTGTACCGGGTGTTTTTTAGTTCGTGGGCCAGAAAAGAGGATCCTTTAGATACCCTTAAAAGAAAATTGGTAAAAGGAGAAATTGATATTCCGGAGTACGAGGAAAAGAAAGCGCTGTTAAAAAAAGCTTAACGTTATTTGGGTTAACGGAGTTTATTAAGCGGAGTGTAAACGTTGTAGCCCTGTATATCACATAAATGCAGTTGCTCTTTTGCTTCCTACATTTAATCTTTAAAGCTAATTTTTTAATAAACCCGACATTTATGAAACAAACCAGCCTTATTATGATTTTATGCGCCTTGGTTTTCGGCTGCAAAAACAAGATAAATACCGAACAGGCAAAACCCGACAGCGCTAAGCTTATTTATCCTTTTACACCAAAATATTCCATCAACTGGCAGCCGGGAGATGAGAAGAATGCCCTGATTGTGCTTAATTGCCTGAAAAAGTATGTTGCAGGTGATGTTAAGGGCGCCCTTGAAAATTTTGCGGATACGGTGGAGTTTATAGGTGATCAATTTTATTTTAAAGGGAAAAGAGACAGTTTATTGACCATACTGGCTCAAACCCGGGCTGATATGACTTCTGTTTCGAAAAATTTTGATTCCTGGATGACCACCTATTACCCCGATAAGAAAGATACCTGGGTTACATTATGGTACGTTGAAAAATGGACCGATAAAAAGGGGAAAACCGATTCGCTGTATTATACTGACGATGTGTTGATGAAAAACGGGAAAATCATCTCCTATGATGAAAAGATACGCCGATATCCACCATCAGCGGAAAAAAAATAAGCTTATGGATTCCGGTTTACCGGTGATGGATAAAACTTGAAAATAAAAAAGGTGGCCCAGTTGCCGGGCCATCTTTTTACGCTAAATAATATAGGGCCGAAATTAGGCCAGGTCGAAACGGTCAAGGTTCATCACTTTGCTCCATACAGCCACAAAATCCTGCACAAACTTTTCTTTGGCATCCTCACAGGCATATACTTCAGCAATGGCCCTAAGCTCGGAGTTGGAACCGAAGATAAGATCAACACGGGTACCAGTCCATTTTATTTCACCTGTAGCCCGATCAGAGCCAGCAAACACTTTCTGAGCATCCGATGTAGCTTTCCATACGGTAGACAAATCAAGCAGGTTCACAAAAAAGTCGTTTGTAAGGGCTTCCGGTTGTTTGGTAAACACACCGTGCTGAGCGTGGTCAAAGTTGGTGTTAAGAACTCGCATGCCGCCAATCAGAGCCGTCATTTCGGGTGCGGTGAGTGTTAACAGCTGTGCCTTGTCAACCAGCATGGCCTCAGCCGCGCTGGTGTGTAGAGGTTTCAGATAATTGCGGAAACCATCTGCAGTAGGTTCGAGGACTCCGAATGATTCCACATCCGTTTGCTCCTGCGACGCGTCGGCGCGTCCGGGTGTAAAAGGTACTGTTATATCCTGACCGGCATTCTTTGCCGCCTTCTCAATGGCTGCACATCCACCCAAAACAATCAGGTCGGCAAGTGAAACGTTTTTACCGCCGGATTGGGTGCTGTTGAAATCTTTTTGAATGTTCTCCAGTGCTGCCAAAACTTTTGCCAGTTGAGCAGGATTATTTACTTCCCAATCTTTTTGTGGTGCAAGCCGAATGCGTGCGCCATTAGCGCCGCCACGTTTATCGGAGCCCCGGAATGTTGATGCCGACGCCCATGCGGTAGATACTAATTCAGAAACGGTTAATCCTGGTTCAAGTATTTTACCTTTCAATGCAGCGATATCACTATCATCAATCAATTGATGAGTAACGGCCGGGATAGGATCCTGCCAGATCAGTTCTTCTGCGGGTACTTCTTTACCCAGGTAGCGGACCCGTGGCCCCATATCACGGTGCGTCAACTTAAACCATGCACGGGAAAATGCGTCCGCAAATTCAGCAGGATTTTCGTAAAAGTGCCTGGCAACTTTTTCGTAAGCAGGATCTACTTTTAGGGCAATGTCTGTTGTAAGCATAAACGGCGCATGGCGCTTTGTCGGATCATGGGCATCGGGTATTGAGTCAGCGCCAGCGTCACCTTTAGGTTTCCACTGATGTGCGCCTCCCGAGCCTTTTGTAAGCTCCCAGTCGTAACCGAAGAGGTTCTCAAAATAGTTATTGCTCCACTTGGTTGGTGTAGTGGTCCATGCGCCTTCAAGGCCGCTGGTAATGGTATCACCGGCATTACCTGTGCCAAATGAGTTTTTCCAGCCCAGGCCTTGCTCCTCAATACCTGCAGCGGCTGGTTCGTGAGCAACATATTTGCCCGGATCGGCAGCGCCGTGAGTTTTACCAAAAGTATGTCCGCCGGCAATAAGCGCGACAGTTTCTTCATCATTCATAGCCATACGGCCAAAAGTTTCTCGAATGTCACGCGCGGATGCAAGCGGATCGGGGTTTCCGTTAGGGCCTTCCGGATTCACGTAGATAAGTCCCATCTGGACTGCGCCAAGCGGGTTCTCCAGTTCCCTGTCGGCGGTGTATCGGCTATCGCCTAACCATTCCTTTTCAGAACCCCAATAAACATCTTCTGCGGGTTCCCAAACGTCCACACGTCCGCCGCCGAAGCCGAAGGTTTTAAAGTCCATAGATTCGAGGGCACAGTTTCCGGTGAGGATCATCAAATCTGCCCATGAAAGTTTTTTGCCATATTTTTGTTTTATCGGCCAAAGCAGCAAACGTGCCTTATCAAGGTTCGCATTGTCGGGCCAGCTGTTGAGCGGTGCAAAGCGTTGAGTGCCGAAGCCCCCACCGCCACGACCATCGGAGACACGGTAGGTGCCCGCGCTGTGCCAGGCCATACGGATAAAGAACGGCCCGTAATGACCATAATCTGCCGGCCACCATTCCTGGGAATTGGTCATCAAATCAAAGATGTCTTTTTTCAGGGCATCCAAATCCAGGCTCTTAAATTCTTCGGCATAATTAAATCCCTCGCCCATTGGATTGGATAGCGAAGAGTTTTGACGCAGGATATTCAATTTTAACTGATTTGGCCACCAGTCGCGATTTCTTGTGCCCTCGCCTGCGCTTTGCTTTAAGGCTCCATTTAAAAAAGGGCATTTAGCTGCACTGCCTGGATCATTAAGGTCAGCTAACTTGGTAGTGTGATCTGTATTGTTTTCCATACTTAATTTATAGGTTAATTGGGAGGTTAATTGGATTGGCTATAACTCAAATTTAAGAAAATCTATAATCACATATTCACTCTACGCTCATAAATAAATAATCTTTATTATGGAGATTGGGGTTTGAAATTAGAAGGGGGATTATGAGTACAGATTGAGGATGTGGGAAGGATTATGCATCAAACAAAAAGCCTCAAATCTTTCGACTTGAGGCTTTTAACTTGTAGCGGGAGCAGGACTCGAACCTACGACCTTCGGGTTATGAGCCCGACGAGCTACCAACTGCTCCATCCCGCACTCTATTTTGTTGGGGTTGCAAATGTATGATAAATTTTGGCATTGGCGCATTAAATAATCAAAGATCTGTTTTTTAATAAACATACCCTAAGGTTGAGGTAACCATCATCCTGAGGATGTGGCAGTAAGCTTAAAACTAAAACATTTAAAGGGTTTTAAAGTTTAAACCTTGACCTTGCCTTATTACAATACACATAAAAATAATTGAAATATTAATATTAAAGATTCCAAAAGTGCAGTATAAAGAAAGAAGAGGCCGGTTTTATTTAGTATTTAAGGTATTATTATTGCTATTGTTTACAGGTATACAAGGCTCTGCCTATAGCCAGGTAACCGGTCCTGTTGATACCGCCAAGGCAAATTCCAAACGTGCCGACTCTATAAAATTTCAAAAGCAGGCAAATACCATTTCCAAGCAGTATGACGTCGCAGATTTGATCAGTAATATTTTTACCCCAAATAAGAAACCCGATTCACTTCACAAAAGGTCGGGTATCACCATTATACCTAATATTGCCGCCAATCCCAGTATTGGCTTTCAATTGGGGATTAAGGCGGTTGCAGGCAAAAAGTTAGGGAATGACCCGAATACGCTCTTGTCTGTCGCGGCAACATCAGCTTCATATACTACAAAAGGGATTATATACTTTTACATCAACCATAACATCTATACACCCGGTAATAAGTGGAATTTTCAGGGTAACCTGGTTGCGGCAAAGACCGTTACGCCCGATTATGGGTTGGGCATAGGCCAGGGAGCAGTTGGCGGGAGCGCGGCCGATCAGGCGTTGATAGATGCAGATCGTAAACCTCATGCGCTCCATTCTCAATTTTATACCCTCAGGGAAAAGGTATATAAGGAAGTTGAAAAAAACCTTTTTGTGGGTGCCGGCGTAGCATTTGATGTTAGAAGAAAAATCAATGCCAGGGATACTGCAAACTTAACTCCTTACAATGTGTATAGCGACAGGCATGGCTTCGCCCGTGATCATTATATGGCAAATGGTTTGCTTTTCAATGTTCAATACACCACCCGCGATAATCAAAACAGGGCTTATAAAGGAATATATGCCGACGCGGGATTTCGCATTAATCAAACCTGGATGGGCAGCTCAAAAAGTGCGGTGCAATTTACTACCGATTTCAGAAAATACTTTAGTCTTTCATCTGAAAATCCCGAGCATGTTATCGCGTTTTGGAACTGGGGATCTTATTTAATCAGCGGCAATATACCGTACCTGGAACTGCCCGGCACAGCTAAAGACGCAGGTTTTCGCAGCGGCCGCGGTTATACGGTGGGTTACTTTAAAGGCACAAAATATAACTACTCCGAAGTGGAGTATCGCTTCCCAATTTTAAGCAACAAGTTTGTTAGCGGAGTTACCTTCTTTAACCTGCAAACCGCCAATGATGAATTTGGCACAAAGCTGTTTCAGAAATGGCAGCCCGGTGGTGGCGGGGGCTTGCGTGTGTTGTTTAATAAAGCTACACGTACCAACTTATGCCTTGATTACGCTTATGGTAAGTATGGATCTAAAGGGTTCTTTTTGGGGTTGAATGAGGCGTTTTAGTTTTATCCTGCCCGTAAGCAACAACGCTTTTCCTGTTGTTAATCTATTATGGCTACACATCTTTTAACTCGACCGGTACTTATTATTTATGCTAAAGCCATGTTTGTATATGCTTTCTATCCGTTGGTTGAAACCATCGGCAATGAAGAATTGAAGGCAAACAGCGGTTTAATTCATTACCGTCCCATTTATGGGGCGGATAAATAAAGGGTCCGGGTGGCTTTAGCCAAATCGGCGCCATGTTAACAAACTTGTGTACACACAGTAGGCTATTAACGGGATTCCGTTTCCAGCTCTGTATTATCGATGGGCTTATCGTTGTTTTCTGAAAATATCCTTATCGTTTTAATATAACGCCCCAGGTAGTAGTCATTTAAGGCAGTTTCCGTAACACCATTGGCCGCACCCGATGTTGAATGTATAAAACTTAAGGGCTCACCAGGTAAGGATACAATGATGCCTATATGCCCCGCCCTTTTGGTGTGTTTTTTTGTACCGGTAAAAAGTATCAGATCTCCAAATTTGGCATCTTTTAAATCAGTTAGCCCCCTAAACGAAGAAAAATCCGTAGAACTCCTTGGAATGGCTATACCGAAATGGTTAAAAACATAATTAACAAAACCCGAGCAATCAAAACCTTTTTCGGGATTGGTGGACCCAAACCGATACCTTATCCCTTTAAGTGTTTTAGCAAAAGTCACTAATTCATCAGGTGTTGTGCCCTCGGTTGAAATGGCAGTATCCGCGCTTGCTGATCTGTAATGTACATGAGCGTGTTTACGCGTTTTAAGAATATTACTCGTTTTGTGATGTTTAGCGTTGATTTTTAAATCAGATTTCCCCGGTTTAAAAAATGATAGCAAGGCCAAAAAAAGAATCTGAAAGGCAACAGGAAGATGCATGTCGTAATAATAGGCAAAAAATTCCTGCTCTTGCTATTCAAAATAAAAAAGGCTCAAATCTTTAGGCATGGGGTACCCAGCACTCGTTGATCACTCACCATCATAGGCCCGCTGTAAGGTTGCGATGTGTATTTTCTTCATCGTCATAAAAGCTTCCTTCACTCGCGCAATCTGTTCAGGAGTACCGTTTTTGAGCGCATTTAACATGACGGTAGAGGCTACCTGCCATGATACGCCATATTTATCCTTTAACCAACCGCATTGCCCGGGTTCGCCATCAGCTGAAAGTGCCGACCAGTAGTAATCGATCTCTTCCTGGGTTTCACATGGTATTAATAATGACACCGCATCGTTAAAACGGAAACCATGCTGATGCGCGCTGTCCATGGCGGCCAGCCAGGTTTGATCAAGGTAATAGTCGGCGTACATGAGTGTACCTGCTTTATCCGGACCCATATCCTCCGGGCGCGGTGCCGTGATGCCTCGTTTGCCATCTTTAAACACAGCGCAGTAAAAGTCAATTGCTTCATCGGCTTTACCCGCCATCGGTTCGGTAAACAATAGCGAAGGAACAATCACAGGCCTTTCCTCGCCTATCGGGTTGGTCAGGATCAACTGCCAGGATACGCCGTATTTGTCTTCAACCCAGCCGTAACGTTTACTGAAAGGGTAGCTATCCAATGGCATCATTATTTTACCTTTTTCAATTAGCTTATTCCAAATTTCGTCGATATGTTGGGCCGCATCCGGATTGCGCGATGGGTCAAAATTGATCATAAAGGAAATGGACGGATTGATGCCCAGCTTATGCCCGGCACTGATGCCGAAGAACGAATGGCCGGCTATAGTAAATTCTACTACTTCGCATTCGCCGCCGGCCATTGGGAAGTGATTGGCATAATTGATGGCTGAATCAGGCATGAATGATGCGTAAAATTCAGCGGCTTGTTTTGCATCCTGGTCGAACCAGAGGTGTGGTTTGATGGGTAACATAGGTAAATAATTTTGGTGGCGATATAGAGTTAAAATTCGTAAACATTAATTGTTTTTGATAGTATTTTGTTTAACTATTTCAAAATTAAAAGGTTTTTTGCTGCCGGGGCAGGGGTATTCGGGACATTTCAGGGGGCGTATTGCGACAGGTTTTAACACGCAATCAGACTGTTAAATCGTATGAAAAAGCCATTTATTTTAATCCGGTTAAGCTATATGAAGCTCATTGAAAAATAACATTTATTCCTGATTTCCTGCCGGAGCGGGAATCGACCCACAGTCTTATTATGGTGAAACCAAAGCTCTGCATGCTTCGGGATTGTTACAATTTGGTTAACAGGCGGTTGCAGCGAATTATTATATTTGAATAAAACCTTTAACTATGAGCCAAATCAACAAAGAGGACGTTAAGCAGGAAGTATTTGACCTGTATGATGACTATGCACATAACCGGCTCGACCGGCGTGAATTTGTGCAAAAACTATCTGTTTATGCAGTTGGCGCATTAACCGTTCCTGCATTAATGAGTTTCCTGATGCCTGATTACCAGGGAAACGTGCAGATTAAAGCGGATGATCCCCGTTTGAAATCGGAATATATTAAGTACGACTCGCCAAAAGGGGGCGGTGTTATCAAAGGCCTGCTGTCGGAACCAAAAGATAATAAAAAGAAACTGGGCGGCATCATCGTTGTTCATGAGAACCGGGGCCTCAACCCTTATATTGAAGACGTGGCCAGAAGGGCCGCCCTGGCCGGTTTTATTACACTGGCGCCCGATGCCCTTACACCCCTGGGCGGCTACCCTGGTAATGATGACAAGGGCCGTGAAATGCAAAGTAAAAGAGATCCCAAAGAAATGGAAGAGGATTTTATTGCTGCCTATGAATATCTAAAAATTAACCCGGATTGTAACGGTAAGGTTGGTGTGGTTGGATTTTGTTTTGGCGGCGGTATCGCCAACAGGATGGCAGTCCGCATACCCGACCTGGCGGCAGCAGTGCCATTTTACGGCAGTCAGCCGGCAGCTGAAGATGTGCCTAAAATTCAAGCTCCGCTTATGCTGCAGTATGCCTCACTTGATGCCCGCATCACGGGCGGATGGCCGGCTTATGAAACCGCCTTAAAAGCAAATGGCAAAAAATACCAGGCGTTTATTTACGAAAACGTAAACCATGGCTTCCATAACGATACAACACCCCGTTATGACAAAGTCGCTGCGGAGCTTGCCTGGAAACGCACTATTGATTTTTTTAATGAGTATTTGAAATAATCTTCGCATTGCTTATCACCGCAACGCCAACTTACAAAACATCCGAAACGCAAAAGCCTCAAATCTTTCGACTTGAGGCTTTCATTTGCTTGAGGGTGCTCAAACAGGATTAAAATTGAACCTCTTTCTGCAGCATCTGCAAAGTAGGTTACCGTTTAGAGCCCACTATTGCGGTAAATATTTAATTGACGGAAAGTGCTTTTATCCGCTCTGCTGCGCTTTTATTTTCCGGATTCAGTTTAAATGATTTTTTGTAGTTTATCAGGGCGTCTTTTTTATTTTCCGTTAATTCCAATACCTCTGCATAGCTATCGTAAGTATTTGCGCTATTAGGATACAGTGTTGTATTTAGTTTAAAAATGGAAAGCGCTTCGGTGGGTTTCTTCTGATTAAGTAGTTGGTATCCCCATGCGTTCAGGGAATTTTCTTCTAATTTGAACGTAGCATCGTGTTTTTTCAAATCGGCGGCAATGCTGCTTGCGTGGTCAAAGCCCTGTTTTAATAACCCGGCCCTTAATTTTTTAATGCTTGGGGGTAAGCCGAAACCATTGGCTTCATGCATATCGGGGATATAATAACCGGCTATTTCGTCAATAAACTGATCTGGATTGCCGCCCATGAGGTTGGTGAGTACAACGATAGAAAGGTCGTCTTTTAAGTAAATAAACAGTGCAGATCTGCCACCACCTACCGGACCTACGGCCGGGTGATCATCCCGGGTTACGGTTGGCCATCCCAGTGCATAGCCATTGGTGAGCTTATTAAATCCGCCAACATGCCCGTTATTTAGGATTGCCGGTTTCCACATCGTGTCTATACTTGATTTATTCTTCAGTAATTTACCTTCTTTTAGCGCGATGATCCAGTTGCCAACATCACCGGCTGTAGATTGAATGCCTGCCGCCGTTCTGTAAAACAAGGGGAACTGTATATAGCCAACACCGGGAGTTTTGTTTCTGATAAATTGTCCTTTAACCAATTTAGTCATGGTATAGGCGCCGGCCGAGTTTGGAACCACATCATAAGAATCTCCGAACCTGGTTAAATTCATTCCGGCTACTTTAAATTGTCTTTCTTCAATAAACTTAGTGAAATGCATGCCACTCAATTTATTAATGATCTGGCCAAGCAGTACGTAACCGGTTTGGTTATAGCTGAATTTATCGCCTGTATTAAACTCCATGGGTAATGCTTTTACCTTTTGCATGGCCAGTTTTTCGATGCCATTGCCCAGTATTTGTTCATCGGCATCCAGCATATCCGGCAATCCGGAGATATGTGTTAACACCTGTTGCAATGTTATCTTTTGCCACGCAACTGGCAGGCTGTCCAGGTACATGGAGATAGGGTCGGTTGTCTTGAGTTTACCTTCTTCTGCCAGTTGCATAATGGCTACACCCACAAAGGCTTTGGTGATTGAATTGATGGAAAAGATGCTATGATCTGTAGCCGGGATATTGTTTTCAAGATTGGTTATGCCGAAACTGTTTAATTTAATGATTTTATTATTGCGTATTACCGCCAGTTGCAAGGCCGGTATATGTTTCTGCTGCATCTTATTTTTGATAAACACGTCGATACTATCTGACGTAAGATTTTGTGCGCTGGAAAAAAGAGGAGCCAAAAGGGAGGCAAATAACAGGAATGTGATAGTGCGTATAAAGTTCATGAGCTAAAAGTATATTATTAAGAGTTGTGATGCATAGCTTATGTTACATGTGATGATTTATTTGAAGAGGAATATGAAGACGGGTTGGGTGAAGATAGGTTCGTGGGAACGAACTATATAATATCCAGCCCGAGGCCGTTTTTTGTGTTTCAGGTAGCTACCTGCAAAATATGCCAAACGCCTCAAATTTTTCGACTTGAGGCGTTTGACTTTCTAGGTAGCGGAAGCAGAACAAATCTGAACTTTTTTGAGGATTTAAAAGCTTTAATAATTTGTTTCGACTTTTGTTAGTATATCGATTCGTTTTAGTTACCGGGTTGAGGAGCCGAATTTATTACTTATTGTCATCCAAATAATAATTGTGAATAAGATTGTCCTTTTCCAGCAGAGTTGCCAGTGTGCCATCGATTGATGAAGCAAGTCCCTCTATCTTTGTCTTTTTGCCATTTGATTTAACAATTACTTCGGCATTATGTTCATTCTCATCACCGTCCCAATTATCACCTATTTCATAAGTTGCGTTGTTGTTTTTAAAAGACAGGGAATGTATTTCGGTTGGAGAATTGTTAACGCCACTTCTTGAATAACCATCGTATCTGAAAACTTTCCACGATGTTGCATTTAACAAAGCCGGGTATTGTAGTTCTGCTTTGTCTTTTGTGCCAAAGCGATAAACAATATATTTATTATCTTTCTGTGTACAAACAAGCACTATTTTATTGCTTGATTTTAGCGAAAACCCGTACAAAACCTTTTCGTCTGGCTTTTGCAATACGCCGTAGTTGACTTTTTTTTGCGCGAAAATTGAGTTAGCGAATAATAAAGTTGAAAATAGTAATAAGATAGGTTTCATAAATGATTTTGTCCTTTTAGACTGTTAACCCGGATATTGCATACGGGACTTAAATATAAACAGATTTGGGATCTGCACAATGCTGAATTTTGTGAAAGTCAAACGAGGCTAATTAGCCGCCTCTTCAAATGAAGCTATTCGGGCGGCTGTATCTAAATTTATGTTAAACTCTGTAAATTCAATTTCTCCTATTTTTTTGTAAAATTGGTAACCTTGCAAAGACTTCCGCCAAACTCCATTGTTGTTTTTACTTTCTTTGAGGATAGTATTATTAATTGTTCTATTCAGGAATACGACATCGTCGTAATAATTTGATTTCTTAATACTGTTAACAAATGTCTTTAAAGCTCCGGGATTAAATTTTAACGTATAGTAAATAGCATAATCCGAGCCCATATCCTGATACTCGTCCCTTAAAACCTGTACATCTGATGGCAAGGTAATATGACAATTCTTTTCAAACCGTTCTCTGCTCGGGGTTCTTCCCCAATCACAAGCAGTTATTGTGAATATAAGTCCGATTAATATACTTTGATGTTTGAAGGTTACAGGCATTAAATTGAATTGTGTTTCGCCAAAATACAAAGAACCATCCCCCAAACAAAAAATCTCGGGAAGTAAAAATCGTAAAGCAAAAAACCTCTCAGAAAAGGGGGGCCGATTCCTCTAAGGAATGTCTAATCGGCAACCAAGCAAAATATAGATTTAATCCTGGTGTGGCTCGTTTTTTATTTATATTGCTTTGGCATCGGCAAAACTTCAACAATGCTTACCACAATGGGAAAAGACGCTTTCAAATTAACCATCCACATGGTTTCAAGCCTTGACGGATTTATTGCGAAAAAAGACAATAGCATTTCTTGGTTTGAAACCGTTGACAACTATGAGAAAGGAGTTACGCTGACTGAACAGGATACTGCGGCGTTTCTGAAATCGATAGATTGTTATTTGATAGGTTCCCAAACATACGAGCACGCACTAAAGCTTTCAAAATCTTACGGGTGGGTTTATGGAGATGTTCCGGTTATTGTATTAACGCACAGAGATTTGCCGGTTGACGGACATAACGTTGAATTTTATTCGGGAGACCTGCATGAACTTGTGAGTGAACGACTAAAACCGAATTACCAGCATGTTTGGATGGCGGGGGGAGCTGTACTTGCCAAAGATCTGATTCGTTTAAGGTTGGCAGACGAAATAAGGGTATCAATCATCCCCATTATTTTAGGGGAAGGAAAGCTGTTTTTTGATCAGATTCAGCAAGAGCAAATGTTGCACGTGAAAAACGTGACGGCTTACAAAAACGGGATAGTGGAGTTGCACTATGAAATAAGGAAATAGTTGTTAAAGTAAAAAGCCTCTCAGATTTCTCTGAAAGGCTTTTATTTACTTGAGGTAGCGGGAGCAGGACTCGAACCTACGACCTTCGGGTTATGAGCCCGACGAGCTACCAACTGCTCCATCCCGCACTATTTTTGCTCATCTTTTATATTTGGTTCATTAAGCCAAAACGAGCTTTCCGACTATCGAAATACAATTTGTACCTCTTTTAATTGGGACTG
>NZ_JANYGH010000071.1 GCF_025362475.1 Mucilaginibacter sp. | reverse complement strand
TGCAAACTGCAAACTGCAAACTGCAAACTGCAAACTGCAAACTGCAAACTGCAAACTGCAAACTGCAAACTGCAAACTGCAAACTGCAAACTGCTTTTACTGCCCTACCATAAACACCGCGTTACAAAACAGCAGCTTACCGTTTTCCCAAAAACTGCGGAACAATGGATCGTCAACCATATACACTACAGACCCACGGCCCATGGATTGAACACCAAGCAGCAGCCCATTATTGATCTTTTGTTTGGCCTGCGCACCCGCGAAGCCAGATACATAGCTATCCTTTTTAATAGTGCCTACATTCCAGCCGTCTTCGCCGCCAAACAGCTCATATATATCATCGTTGAGCTTTAATGAGTAATAATAATTGGGTAAACCAAAACCAAGCGGATGGGTGTTATCAAGGTTAAGTTTAAAAATGGCGCCGGGAATCATACCACGGATGGCGTCACGATCGCGGTCACCATATATTTTAACGGTTTTGTCTTTATCCTTGTCGTCTTTTTTATCGTCTTTCTTTTTTATCAGGAAACCTTTTTTATCAACCAGTAAGGCTACAGCATTATCTACCGCTATAAGCTTCCCGCCATCGCGAACCCAGTTCTGTAGTTTCTCGGATGGAAAATCATCGTACCTGCCGTCAGGAAAAATTGCCACATCAAAATCGGCCAAACGGGTGCGGCCAATATCCTGGTATCTTACCAGGCTAATAGGGTAACCCAACTGTGCTTCAAACAAGTGCCATACCTCTCCCATCGCTTCGGAGTTTACTCCATCCCCGGCAACCAGCATAACTTTAGGCTGGCGAATATACCTCACCGCGTCAGAGCCAAGGTCTGATCCTTTATCAACAAACCCTGATGACAGCGGCGTAACCTCCTGGTTAAGCTCGGCAGCCGTTTGGGTAACTGTCTGGTCAAAATCGGCACGGTCATTTCCAGATCGGGTTATTAATAATGATCCGGGTGCAAAATGCTTGCCGGCCGCATCAAATGGTTTTTCGGAGTAACGCACCTTTACCTTCTTTTTAAGCAAAGCAGCCAGGAATTTTACATCACCAACAGATTGCCATGCCGATACATAGGCATACGCATGTGTATTTACCAACGGCTTGGGCGCCACAATGCTCCACTCGGCACTTGCAGGTTTAAATGATTCTTTAACACCATAGGCCTTTAAACCAAAAGCGTAAGGTAATGACCATGCTGTAATATCATAAGTGTTTGAATCCGGGATAAAAGTCCTGGGCTCCAGCAATACATGCAGCAATACCGCTTTAGGCTGATAGGCGTTTACCACCAGGTCATTAGGCCCTACATTATATTGCTCAGTTTTACCTGTTATATAATCATACCCGGTTACCGCCTTATTACCTAAGCCAAAACCATACTGAATGCCGTTGCGGGCAAGCAATTTGGCCATGGCGTTTATTTTATTGTTGTTATCGTTTTTAATAACATAAGTTTTGTATTCGCCCGGAGGATTGGCGCGGCTGTTATCAAAAAACTTTTTAAACTCGTCTTTCAATTTTTGCGCATTGGCCGATGCTGTTTCGATAGTACTTAAGCCGGTTGCATGGTGATGGGCCACACGCTGTACTAATGTAAGCGTATCGCCGCTGCGGGTAACAACTGCCAAACCGGCGCTGATTCCGCCCTGCTCATACGTCATCCCTATTGAACCGTTATATAAGGGATAGGTATCGCCGTATGATGGGTAAAGCAAGTCGAACTCGTATTTGGTAAAATACATCCAACCGTTCTGATCAAAATATTTGGCGTTGTTTTTACCAATGGTAACCTGGAAATCGCGCTGCCATTGGGTAATATCTTTATGATATGGCTCTGCTGCGGGGGCAAAGTAATAAGGGGCATTGTATCCCTGCTCGTGATAATCCACATGCACCTGCGGCAACCATTGGTTAAATAAACCTACACGGGCCTGAGTCTCCTTTTGCTGCTGCCATGCCCAATCGCGGTTAAGGTCAAAATAATAATGATTTACCCTGCCACCCGGCCATGGTTCGGCATGCTCACGCGATGTTGGGTTAGCATCGGGCACAATACCATGCACTGAATTATAAAAATTAACATACCTGTCGCGCCCATCCGGGTTTAAGCAGGGGTCAATAACAACCAATGTATTTTTAAGCCAGGCCTGCGTAGTTGTATTCGCCGGATCAACCAGGTCATACAAGGTCCACATAGCCGCTTCGCTTGATGCCGGCTCATTACCATGCACGTTATAGCTCAACCAGGTAATTACGGGCACATTAGCCAGCAAGGGGCCGCTTTCTATCCCGGCTACACGTAAGTTATTATGACGAATCTCTTCCAGCCTGCCAATGTTCTCGTCTGATGCGATGAACATAGCCAGCAATGGCCTGCCTTCGTTAGTGGTGCCAAACTGTTGCAGCTTTACATTTTTAGATGCCTGGGCTATGTATTTAAAGTATTCAACAATGCGGTAATGCGGGGTAAACTGTTCGCCCGGCTTATACCCCAGGAACTCTTCGGGCGATTGTATTTTTTGGGCAAAGGCCGAAAAGAAAAAGCTGACAAAAACAAAAAGGAGTAGATGTTTTTTTAACATAATATATGTGTAGGATAAGAGATACGCTAATATGCGAATTTATTTCAAATGTGCGGATATGCGAGATTGCAGATGTGCTGATTGTTACAATATGAGCGGTGTGTTGTATTTTTGATTAAAACACAAAATGACTGACTGGAACGATGCACGTTTTAACAAAAGGTATAGAAAATTCTATATTTTACTATGTATTTTGGCGGGATGCTTTTTTATTTATGCCTATTTTGGATTTAAGGATTATGCCCGAATCCATCGACATGAAGTGTTCTTGTGGGATTTTAATGGCAAAGTTGATAGCTTGAAAATCGACGATAAGTCAACTTTATATATACATGTGAATGGAACAGAATTTCATTTAAAAGACTATAACACACGTTTAAAAAATTCAGATTTACGATCCTCTCCCATTATTCAAAATGGAGATTCTGTGCTCAAGATAAAAAACTCCTTTGATATTAAGCTAATTAAATGGCAAACCAGGAATACGAAAATACTGCATTGTTACCTGGATACTTTATATTACTGATAGACTACAGGCAAGACAAAAAATCTAAAAATTTTAGCAAGCTGCCTTATAATTCGTAATTTGCACATCTAAAATTTGAAATCTGCACATCTAAATATGCTCCCATTACAGGCCCTGCAAAAGTATTTTGGTTATAGCGCGTTCAGGCACCAGCAGGAGGCTATTATTCAGCATGTATTAAACAAGCAGGATGTAATGGCGCTGATGCCAACCGGTGGTGGTAAATCATTATGCTACCAGTTGCCCGCGGTATTATTGAACGGACTTACCATTGTAATATCGCCACTTATAGCTTTAATGAAAGACCAGGTTGATAGCCTGAATGTTAGTGGCATCCCGGCAGCATTTTTAAATTCGGCCCAAAACCCCGATGAACAAAGGCGATTGGTTGAGCAACTCAGAAACAATCAGATAAAACTGCTTTATTTAGCTCCCGAACGACTGTTTGGCGGCGATAATAAAATGATCACCTTTTTAAAGACCCTGCCGGTAGTACAAATAGCTATTGACGAAGCGCATTGCATCTCGTCATGGGGGCATGATTTCAGGCCAGAATACCTGATGCTTGCACAGCTAAAAAATGAGTTCCCGAATGTACCGGTCATCGCGCTTACCGCTACTGCCGATAAGCTCACCCAAAAAGATATACTGGAGAAATTAAATCTCCATAAACCCGCGGTATTTGTATCCTCCTTTAACAGGGCCAATATTACTTACCGGGTTATCCCCAAAAAAAACAGCTTTAAACAGCTTATTGCTTTTTTGAATGAGCGACCAGACGAATCGGGCATTATATACTGCCTGTCGCGCAAATCAACCGAGGAGTTGGCTGCCGACCTTAAGGATGAGGGCTTTGCCGCGGAAGCCTATCATGCCGGGCTAAGCAACGAGGTAAAAGTCAAAAACCAGGAAGCTTTTTTGCGCGATGATGTAAAGATCATTGTGGCAACCATTGCCTTCGGGATGGGCATCAATAAATCAAACGTGCGCTACGTAGTGCATATTGATCTGCCTAAAAACATTGAGGGCTATTACCAGGAAACAGGTAGGGCCGGGCGCGATGGACTGCCATCAGAGGCATTACTATTGTATTCGCCGGGCGATGCAGGTAAGCTGCAGCACTTTGCCCGCATTGAGGGCAACGAAGCACAAAGCCGCATCATGCTCAACAAGCTGAACGATATGGTAAAATATTGCCAGCTGCAGGCTTGCAGAAGGCAGTACCTCATGAATTATTTTGATGAGGCTTTTCCGCCCAATTGCGGCTCATGCGATTTTTGCTTAACCGAGTTTAAACGCTTTGATGGTACGCTGATAGCCCAAAAAGCGCTATCGGCAGTGGCCCGGTTAAATGAGCGTTTTGGAGTTAATTATGTGATTGATTTTTTACGCGGATCAAAAACCGAAAAGATCCGCGATGAACATAAGGTGCTGAAAACCTATGGCATTGGCGTCGATATCAGCAAGACCGACTGGCAACGCTACATCCGCGAGCTGATCACCATGGATTACCTGCACATTACCGATGATGGTTATCCTATAGTAAAACTAACCCACAAAAGCGCGGCTGTATTAAAAGGCCTTCAAAAGGTTGAATTTATTGAAAGCGAAGTAGTAGAGGAAACTCATACCCACGAGCAGGCACCACCGCATGAAAGCGAACTGCTGAGCCGCTTAAAGAGTGTACGCAACGATATTGCCCGGTTAGAAAATGTACCGGCCTACATCATCGTATCTGATGCAACCCTGTTGGAGATGGCTACCTTCCTGCCGCTTAGCTTAGATGAGTTGCGTTTAATCTCGGGTTTTGGCGATATTAAACTGGCCCGTTACGGCCGGGAATTATTACAGCCAGTTAAGGATTATTGTAAAGAAAAAGGACTACAATCCAAGATAGCCTATAAATCGCCCAAACGCGAACGCAAGGCTAAAACCCAAAAAGCAGAGCGGACGCCGAAAACACGCAAAGCCAATGATACCCGTACCGAAACGTTTACCATGTATCGCCAGGGTAAAGGCATAACCGAAATTGCAGCCGCCCGCGGGTTATCTCCCATGACCATTGAAGGCCATTTAAGTCATTTTATTGAATCGGGCGAGATAGATATCCTGGAAATTGTATCGCAAGAAAAAATCCCTGTTATTAAAGATGCTGTGGAGAGTTATGGCCGCGAAATGTTATCACCATTAAAACAAATTCTGGGCGATGATTACAGCTACGGCGAAATTAAAGCCGTAATAAGCTGGATGAACAAAAACGAAATAATTTAACTTTGTTATACAAACGCCATCAAGCGTTCAGATTAAGTATGACCACGACCCAACAACTATACCAGCTATACCTGCAACACCCTGCTATCAGTACCGATACCCGCCGCATAGGTACGGGCAGCCTCTTTTTTGCCCTGAAGGGTGATAAATTTGATGCAAACACCTTTGCCGCGAAAGCAATTGAAGCCGGTGCAGCTTACGCTGTGATAGATAATCCCGAATATCAGTTGGGCGATAAATATTTATTGGTGGCAGATGTGTTAACTACCTTGCAGGATCTGGCCCGCTACCATCGCAGGCAATTAAATATTCCCGTTATAGGCCTCACCGGCACCAACGGTAAAACAACCACCAAGGAGCTGATCAACGCTGTACTATCCCAACATTTTAAAACCCAGGCCACACAAGGCAATTTAAATAACCATATAGGTGTACCACTAACCATTTTAACTATAGATGCCTCGCACCAGGTAGCCGTTATTGAAATGGGCGCCAATCACCAAAAAGAAATTGAATTGCTTTGCAGCATTGCACAACCAAGCCACGGCTTAATTACTAATGTGGGTAAAGCGCATTTGGAAGGCTTTGGAGGTGTTGAGGGTGTAAAAAAGGGTAAAGGAGAATTGTATGATTATTTTTTGGAGTCCGAAAGTCCGAAAGTTCGAAAGTCGGATACTGCTGTTTTCATCAATAGCGACGATAATACCTTAATTGAAATGGCAGGTGCACGCCAATTGCATAACGTGGTTTATTATGGCACTAACACTGTTGACGACCTGGTTAGTGGTGAGTTAATAGAAAACTCGCCCCTGCTTACTTTAGCGTGGACCAACAATAAAACGGGCGATAATTATAAAGTAAAAACCCAGCTTACCGGCGCTTATAATCTTCATAATATATTGGCGGCTATAACAATCGGCACCTATTTTAAATTATCAGCCGAAGAGATCAATGCCGGGATTGAAGGCTACCAACCTACAAACAACCGATCGCAAATTGTTAAAACTGCTACCAATACACTTATTTGCGATTACTACAATGCCAACCCAAGCAGCATGTTTGTAGCTATCGAAAACATCGGCAAGCTTGACGCCAACCGCAAAGTACTCATCCTTGGCGATATGTTTGAGATGGGGCCAGAATCAGCTGTGGAACATACCTCAGTAATGCAAAAAGCATTGGATACAGCTGTTGATGAACGGATTTTTATAGGGAAAGACTTTGTTGCAGCTGCCCAATCCATGGACCATCGGCCATCGACCATCGACAAAAATCAATTTTATGTTACTGCTGAGGATGCCATTGCCGGCTTAAAAGCGAACCCTATTACCGGTTCAACTATCCTGATCAAAGGCTCAAGAGGGATGGCTTTGGAACGTTTGGTAGAGCTGTTTTAAGATGTAAAAAAAGGTGAAATTTTAGTAAATTTGATCATGAGCACATTTGTAGTACATTTTGAAACAGAAGCACAGGAAAAAGCGGTTAAAGCTGTTCTTGAAGCTTTGCAGATAAATTTTGAGCAGGAAGTTGATGAAACGGATTACATCATGTCATCACCTGCAATGACAGCACGAATTGAACAAGGTGAAAAAGACGTTAAAGATGGTAAAGGAGTAAAGGTTGATGTTAACAACCTATGGAAATAATATTTTCTCCTCAAGCGATGGAGGACTTAGATTATTGGAAAAAATCTGGAAATAAAATAATCCAGAAGAAGATTCAACAACTAATTGAATCCATACAAGAAACTCCCTTTGAAGGTATCGGAAAACCCGAAGGCCTAAAGCACCAGCATTCAGGCCGATGGAGCAGAAGGATTAACCAGGAACATCGGTTAGTTTATAAAGTCGAAGATCAAACTATTATAATAACGGCTTTGCGATATCATTATTAAGTCAAGGCATTAGAACGGTGGGTGAACTGTTTTAAGTATATAGATCGAGTCTATCTCCTCTATGTCATTCCGAGCGCAGCGTGGCAATCGCGAACTTTACAGGGAGGACTGATTCCTACATTACGATTTGCAAAATCCCCCTTTGTCATCCTGAACGGAGTGAAGGATCTGTTATTGACCATGCTTCTTCGCCCTGTATAGTCTGCGAATAGATGCTTCACTCCGTTCAGCATGACAAATATTTCTATTAGCTATTGTTCAGCACCAGCTCCGCCACTTCCTCTCCCACCAAACTTCCCATAGCCACGCCCATGCCATTGCATCTAACCGCGCAAAAAATACCGGGTTTTACTTCTTTTACTATCGGGCTTAATTCTTCGCCAAAACCCATGATGCCGCTCCACCAATAGTCAATTTCCACTTCCTGATTCGGCAGGATCACATCTTTCAAATAGCTAACTAATTTTTCCTTTACAACATCTGTATGCCCAAAGTCCCAGGTTTCTTCGGCTTTATAATCCAGGTTGCGGCCGCCGCCAAATAATACCCGGTTATCAATATTGCGGAAGTAGTAATAGCCATCGTTAAAATGATAGGTTCCCTTCAGCTTTAAACCGGGTACGGGTTTGGTGATCAAAACCTGCCCCCTGCCGGGAATCACATTTAATTCGGGATATAACTGGCTGGCAAATGCATTGGTGGCCAGGATTACTTTGCCTGCTTTAAAATTACCTTGAGTGGTTTGCAGGCTGATGTGTTTGTCTTCCTGATTAATGGAGGTGATCTCCACATTGTTTAGCACCAGTACGCCTAGCTCGTATACCTTATATAATAAGGCACGCATCATTTTACCGGTATGTATCTGGCCCTCAAACGGATTGTAGATCATGTGGCTTACCTTATTAAAGTCAAAATCTGCAATTTTTTCATCAGCTACTGCATAAATGTCAGCCTCCCCTATAGCCTGTTTTAATAGTTTATTGAGGTTTTCTACCTGGTCGAAAGCCTTTTTTGCTGCCTCGGCCTCATCCTTCATAAATAACTCATGACCGCCATATTGATGATAGTCAATATGGGCATCGCCAAGGTTTTGCCTTAAGCGTTGCAGGCCGCGCCACTTATAATCTACCAGCCGCATAGCTTCTGCTTCTGACGAGCGGTTTATTACTTCAATTTGTTCGCTCACTGTACCAAAACAGGCAAAACCAGCGTTTTTAGTACTGGCCCCTGATGGTAAAAAGCCCCGCTCCAAAACCAATACCTTTAAAGCAGGTTGCTGCTTTTTTAAATGCAAAGCGGCACTTAAGCCAACAAGACCACTACCAACGATGATCACATCGGCATTATCAATAAACGCGGTACGTTCCCAGTATGAATACATGTTAAGTCAAAAGTAAAAATTCAAATTCAAAAGCCTTGCAAATGGGAATTTACTTTTGACATGAACAACGAAACGGAATAATTTTTGAATGTGAGTAGTTATACATGTACTTGAAGTTACGTAATATAGATTGAGTTCTTGAAAGACTATTTGCGAACACGTCATTGCGAGGTACGAAGCAATCCCCGACTGTACAGATCGGATTTGCATAGTTACTCTGCAAGTTGGGGATTGCTTCGTACCTCGCAATGACGGCGGGAGCCTAAGATATTTTGACTTTTTAATTTTGAATTTTGACTTAACATATGAATCACTTATCGTTAATTATTGGATACATAAGCTATAATTCGGCCTGGCTATTGATGATTTTGATTGCCGTGGTGAGTTTTATTGTGCAGTGGCGATTTAAGAGTAAATTTAAACAATATTCAGAAATCGGCCTGCTATCCGGTCTTTCGGGCCAGGAGGTAGCAGTAAAGATGCTGCGCGCCCATGGCATATTTGATGTGCAGGTATTGTGTGTTGACGGTCAGCTCAGCGATCATTACAACCCCGAAACAAAAACAGTTAACCTGAGCCAGGATGTTTATTATAGCCGGAGCATAGCCGCCGCCGCGGTTGCCGCTCATGAATGCGGCCACGCGGTACAGCACGCGCAGGCGTATGGCTGGTTAAGCTTCCGCTCGGCTATGGTACCTATTATCAATGTGGCCTCAACCTTAACCCAGTGGACATTGTTCATTGGTGTAATGCTACTGTTTTTTGCCCATAACCCTATTGTACTGGCGATTGGCGTTGCTGCATTGGCATTGGTTACCTTTTTTAGTTTTGTTACCCTGCCTGTTGAGTTTGATGCAAGCCGCCGTGCGCTGGCCTGGCTCAGCAACAATTATAGCATTATACAAACAAGCGAAGAACTGGAGCTGGCTAAAGATGCCCTGTGGTGGGCCGCCATGACCTATGTTGTTGCAGCTATAAGCGCATTGGCTACGCTGGTTTACTACGCTTCGTTTTTATTCAACAGGAGAAATTAAGGCGGAGCCTCGGATGTGCAAATATGCAGATGTGCAAATTTCAGATTTCAAATGTGCAGATTTCTGATCCCCGTTGAGAAAAAAGTATAAGCATATCGGACCTTCTCTATTTACAGCAAGATTCGGTTTTTACAACATTATCTGCACATCTGCAATCTGTACATCTGAAATCTGCACATCCGCACATATTTCCTTATCTTGGTGTAACCTAAATAAAAGCCCGGTAGTCATAGAGGTTGTAACACATGCAAAGCAAGCTTTCAGATATCGATCTTATAGAACAGACACTGGCTGGCAACCAGTCGGCGTATGCCGACCTGGTTAAGCGGCACCAGCGTTTTGTATTTACGCTGGCTATGCGTTTTTCTAAAAGCCGGGAGGATGCTGAGGAAATTGCACAAGATTGCTTTATAAAAGCATATCGCTCGCTGGCTGCGTACCAGGGGCAATCAAAATTTACAACATGGCTGTATACTATTGTATACCATACAGCCATGACATTTTTAAGGAAAAAAAGGGTAGCCACAGATTCAATAGATGATGAGGGTACTTATATACAGGTAGAAAACCACGAGTCGGCTTATGATGCCGATAACGTGGAAAATAAATCGCGATCGTATTACCTGAACCAGGCCATTGAGCAATTGTTACCCGATGATGCCACCATTATCACCTTATTTTACAAAGGCGAGCAATCTTTAGAAGAAATTGCCCAAACACTGGGAATGGAGGCTAATACGGTTAAGGTAAAACTATTTAGGGCGCGCCAGCGTTTGAAAGAAAAGCTGGAGCGTAATTTAAAACATGAGGTTAAAGAATTGATATGAACACCATAGAAGAAAAACTCTGGAATTACATTGATGGCACCTGCACGCCAGCCGAGCAGGACGCCATTGCCAGGCTTATTGAGCAGGATGAGGTGTACAGCCAAAAATACCAGGAACTACTGTTGCTAAACCAGGAGTTTGCAAGCATGGAGCTTGATGAACCCTCAATGGCCTTTACCTATAATGTAATGGAAACTATCCGCACAGAAAATGCACGCCAGCCGTTAAAAGCGGCTATTGATAAGCGCATTATCATTGGCGTGGGCGCTTTCTTTGTATTTACCATACTGGCTTTGTTAATATTTACAATAGCCAATACTCATTTTTCTTTTCCGGCCGGCAATGTAAAAGTTAACCTGCCGGCAGGTATAAAACTACCAAGCGCGGGCAGTATTTTTAGCAGCCAGGTATTTAAATGGTTTTTGGTATTTGATGTGGTGCTGGCTTTGTTTTTAACTGATAGTTACCTGCGCAGAAAAAACACTGCAAAACACGCATAAAGTGTGTTAAATGGTGTACTACAAAACAAACAGTGCTTATTAGTTAATTACGCTCACACATCATAAATATTTATTTTTAAGCACTTTAAATAACTTTTTGTAAAAAAATCATTAAGAAATAAACTTTGGTATAGTAATTGTATAACCATATATGAACTGGTAATCTTACCGGTTTAATTGTGATAAGGTTTAGGTTGAAAGTCTCCCGGCGCAAGGTTGGGAGGCTTTTATTTTTTCAGGCTATGCCGTTATCAAAATACCGGACCGGAAAATTCAATGTTTAAATTTAGGCATCTGCCCCGGTTACAATTTACCCGGGTATTAAATTCTTTCTTCACAATTGTTATGAACATTTTTTTCGCATCCCCGTATAACCAAACTGCACTAATAGCTATATACCCCTGATAGCTGTAATAAACAGGCTCTCATGAATAGTTTTGGTATCGGGAACAAGGATTTTAATTTCGAGCGCTTTTTTGAATTATCGGCTGACCTTTTTTGCATTGCCGGTTACGATGGATATTTTAAAAAGATAAATACTGCGGTATCAACTGTACTGGAATACACCAATGAAGAACTTTTTGCCAGCCCGATAAATGATTTTGTACATCCCGAAGACCGCAATATCACATCTAAAAAAAGGGATAACCTTACTCATGATATTCCCCTGTTAAATTTCGAGAACCGGTATATTACTAAAAGCGGCAAAATAGTTTGGCTTGCCTGGACATCGATGCCGGTTGACAGCGAGCAACTGGTTTTTGCCATTGCCAAAAACATCACCCATAAAAAAAAGCAGGAGGAAGAACGCAACGCACTGATAACTAATTTAACTAAAATAAACAACGACCTTAAACAATTAACCTATACTACATCGCATGATCTGCGATCGCCAGTGGGTAATCTATTATCCGTATTTAAACTCATGGATGTTTCCAAGATCCAGGATGCGGAAACTATTGAATTTATAGGTATGTTGAAATTAGCCACAGAAAGCCTGAAGGATACGTTAAATAATTATGTAGATGCTTTGAGTTTGAAAGATAGCTTAAACGTGCATGTAGAAGAACTTGATCTTAACGAGTCATTAAATACAGTATTACATTCGCTAAGTTCACTGCTGCAGCATTCAAACGTTACCATCAATATTAATTTTAGCGCCGTCGCTACCATCAACTTCAATAAAGCTTACCTGGAAAGCATCTTTTTAAACCTCATTACCAACTCCCTGAAATATGCCCGCCCGGATGTTACTCCGGTTATTACCATTACTTCGAGAGTTAATAATGGCATCAAACAGGTAATATTTGCCGATAACGGACTGGGCTTCGACATGGAAAATGTAAAAGATAAAGTTTTTGGCTTCCACCAAAAATTCCATCATCACCACGATAGCAAAGGCATAGGGCTCTACCTGGTATATAACCACATTACCAGCCTGGGCGGGCTAATAGTACTTGAAAGCAAGCTAAACATGGGCGCCAAGTTCATTATATCGTTTAAAGACTAAGCCGATCACATATTTCTGCCTGTATTAAAAACCTTACATTAATTAAACATTGATATTACATACCTTTGCGGTTTGCTCCTGGTTGGTTAGGGCTCATTCAAAATAAACAAAAAAGCATGTACGATATCTGTTGCGTAGGGCATATTACATTAGATAAAGTGGTAACACCGCGCGCGGTTGCACACATGGCCGGTGGCACTTCCTTTTATTTTTCAAATGCCATCTGTAATATGGATGTTAACTATACGCTGGTAACCACCCTTGCCCAAAGCGAAATGGTTGTTGTTGAAAAAATGCGCGCCAAAGGCATTAAAGTAAATGCATCAGTAGGCGGCCTTTCTGTTTATTTTGAAAACATTTATTCTGAGAACCAGGACCACCGTACCCAACGGGTGTTGCAAAAGGCCAATCCTTTTACTGTTGAGCAATTACAGCAAATAGATGCCAAGATATTCCACCTGGGTCCGCTGCTGGCCGATGATATGCCTGTTGAGCTCATCAAAGAGCTGCATAGCCGTGGTCGTGTTTCTTTAGATGTGCAAGGTTATTTACGCAAAGTTGAAGGCACCAATGTGGTTGCTGTTGACTGGGCAGATAAACGCGAGGCTTTACGCTATGTTGATATCCTGAAGGCCAACGAGTACGAAACTGAAGTGCTTACCGGCAGTAATGATATTTTTGAAGGTGCCCGCATTTTAGCCGACTGGGGCGTTAAAGAAGTGGTGCTTACCCTGGGCAGCATGGGATCTGTTATTTATACCGACGGCGTTTTTTACAATATCCCGGCTTATACACCCACCGCGGTTGTTGATGCTACAGGCTGTGGCGATACCTATATGGCCGGCTATCTATATCAACGCATAAAAGGTTCATCATTTCAGCAGGCTGGTGAGTTTGCTGCCGCGATGGCCAGCTTCAAAATTGAATCATCCGGACCATTTACCGGCACCGAAGAGGATGTAATGAATTTGCTGGAGAGTGGAGTGAAGGTGTATAGTTATTAAGCATTAAGAATACTAAAAACCCTGTCATTCTGAGCATCGCGAAGAATCTATTCACGAACTATACAAGGCCGATATGCCGGGTGTAGAACAGATGATTCACTGCGTTCAAGCACGACAATCTCGGATAAAAGGATCATTATTAAAGTCCTGTCATTCTGAGCATGGCGAAGAATCTATTCGCGAACTGTGCAGGGCCGATATGCAAGGCGAATATTAGATGCTTCAAGCGTTCAGCATGACAAAAGGGTTTTAGGATTGATACTTCACCCGGTAAACACCGGAGGCCATTCCATAATCTCTTTATTCAAAAAATTCCAGTTTGGGTTTTCCTGTTCAATCAATTTAGTCTTTTTGTCCCTTATCCAACCCTTAATTTCTTTTTCTCTTTCAATGGCATGATTGATATACTGATGCCTTTCATACCAAACTAAATAGAAACATTTATATTTTGCAGTAAAGCTTTCAGCTTGATTGATGCCGAAGTAATGTTCATATAGCCGTTTATCAAGGTCATTTGTAACGCCCGTATACAATACTTTTTTATTGTAGTTAGTAAGAATATATGTAAAGAAGTTATACTGGCGCATATGGGATATGAATTTAGGAAAAGTTTTCTATTTCTTATTCATAGCGAAGGGATCTGTTATGACGATATGCAAAGCGTAGATTAGATGCTTCACTGCGTTCAGCATGACAAAGGGGGATGAAAAGAATTTACTTAAAAAAGATTGCTAATTCTGAGTGATAAAATTCGAAAACTATGAAGGGAAAATGACGTTAAAAAGGTTTGTCATCCTGAGGGACGAAGGATCTATTCGCAGACTGTACAGGGCGAATAAGCATGGCGAATAATAGATCCTTCACTGCGTTCAGGATGACAAAAAGTATTTTTTTTTGCAACAACGTCATACATAGCATCGCGAAGAATCTGTTCATGAACTGTGCAGGGCGGATGTGCAAGACGTAGAATAGATGCTTCACTATCGTTCAGCATGACAAAGGGGGATGAAAAGAATTCACTTAAAAAAGATTGTTAATTCTGAGTGATGAAATTTCGAAAACTATGAAGGGAAATTGACGTTAAAAAGGTTTATCATCCTGAGGAACGAAGGATCTATTCGCAGACTGTACAGGGCGAAGAAGCATGGCGAATAATAGATCCTTCACTGCGTTCACAGTTGTCCGGTAAAAGATTTGAATAAAACTTTACCGGACAGCCGGTTGAGAAATGGCTGCGATATTTTCAGTGAAAACTTTTTTTTGAAGCTATAGCGCATTCACAACAGGTTAAATGGCAAAAATATCGAGGATTGCGTGCTTTTTTTACCGGACAGCCGGTTCTTAAAAAAGAAATGAATTATTGAGTTTTTAGGGGGCTTGGTTTTGAAAATGCACAAAAAAAGGCCTTTTGTAGGCCTTAAGAGATGTTTTTATATATCAAACGAGATTTTACCGGACAACAGTGCACTGCGTTCAGGATGACAAAAAGTATTTTTTTTGCAACAACGTCATACATAGCATCACGAAGAATCTGTTCACGAACTGTGCAGGGCGGATGTGCAAAGCGTAGAATAGATGCTTCACTTCGTTCAGCATGACAAAAAAGGTCAAAAGAGCCTATATCTCCTTTGCATCCCCGGTACCAATCCAGCCTTCATTGCCATTAGCCAGGCGAATTTTTACCCAGTTGTTATTGCTTCCAAGTATGTTAACCTTGGTACCTTCGTGCAATACAAACACGTTTTTGGATGAAGTTGCAGGGGCGCTTTTAACGGTTACTGATGAGCTAAAAATAATGGCTTCATGATGTGCCTCAAAATAATAGGCTTGCCTGCCGGAGATAAAAATAGCACTGATCCCTACGACCAATAACACGATAGCCAAATAGAACGATGCTTTTTTTATGCCTACCGAGCCTGTAAAACGGTAAAGGATGAGCAGAGCGGATGCCGCCAATAAAAGTGATACACTGAGTACTGCCAGCATATTTGCCGAGAAAGCGAGTAAAAACCCATGCCACCATTTGCGGATAAAAAATTCAGGCACCTCTTCAATTTTGTCCGAAGTTTTTGAATTAGCCAATTGGATATTAACCCGAATATCCTCATCGCCCGGGGATAGCTTGCGCGCTTTTTCGTAGTATAGCAAAGCTGGGGCTATATCGCCGGTTTTGTAGTAGGTGTTCCCTAAGTTAAAATATAAGGCAGCCGATTGGTAACCGTCATCCACCATTTTTTGATAGATAGCCGCAGCCTCCTTATATTTTGTTTTTTGATACAGGTCGTTCCCCTTCTTAAATAAAGCAGTTGCATCGTTATTACTAAAAGCCAGTAATGGCGATACAATGAGGAGCAACAGGTATATACAACGCTTCAGCATGTTATATTTTTTCTTCAATGTTATTGATCATGTTTTTTGCCCTATCAAACATCTGTTGTTCTGAGATGCCCGAAACCGGCGCATAGCGGGCCATATCGCACAAATCTAAAGTTTCCAGCAAGTCGTTGATGCTCGTGTCATCCAAAGACCGGGCTTTTAACTCGGTGGCAATTTTTTCGCGGTTAAGATCGGCGGCGGCAATGTTCAGCTTATCGCCCAGGTAACCATACAAACCCCTAAACACGTTTTCGTAAAAGGCGGTTTTATTATTGGCCGTTAGCTGCGCTTTAGCGCTGGCCAGGTGTTTGGCTGCAATTCTACCAGCCTTGCGGCTTTTTACCTTAACTATATCACTATTGGCCACTTCGTACCATTTCCCGTAAACAAGGGCGCCGGCAAACGATAGCGGGCCTAAAATCAACAGAAAGTAATATAATGGTGAGCCATAAAAACCGTCGCCAATTTTGGCAATATTGTCGGCATCCGTTTTAATATAACGAATATCCTTATTCAGCAATTTAACATCCTGTTTATCGGCATCGCCCAGTGAGGTTACGTTATTTTCTGTGGCGCCTTTGGCAACCTTTATCGGGAAACCTTTGGTTTGTACAGACACATATTTACCTGCCGAAAGATCAAAGTAAGAGAATTTGACAGGGTCGATATTAAAACTGCCGCCATGCCTTGGTATCAGCAGGTAAGTGTAAACACGTGTGCCCGATTCACCGTTTTCATTATCGGTAATGGTATCGGTTACTTTGGGGTCGTACTTTTCAAAATCAGCCGGAAAGTCGGGCGCCATTGGTTTCAAAAGCTTCAGGTTACCTTTACCGCTGATGGTTATTTTATAATTAAGCGGCTCATTGGCTTTCAGCTCACTTTTATCTACCGATGTATGGATTGTGAACCGGCCAACCGCACCGCCAAAACCAGCTGGCTTACCCGCCTGCGGAAGTGGTTTTACGTGAATAACCGCGGGGATACTTTTAATCTTGTACTTAACATCGTTAAAGCTTCCGCCACCAAAAAAATTATCGAACGGATCGGCAGATGGTGCAGTTTCGCGCACTACAAAATTCATGATCATGGGGTCGATTGTAATATTACCGGCATGCTCAGGAAACAGTATATTCTGCTTAATCTCGGTTACATTATATTTTACCCCTTTTATGGTTTCAATGCGCCAGTGAACAGCGGTAGGGTCGGCGCTTTTAATTTCCTGGCTGTAAAAACCATTCAGGTCCGACATTTTTTCCAGTTCGTTACCCACCAGCGCCACGCGTGTGTACAGGCGGTAGCTTAAGGTAAGCTGCTCGCCAATGTAGGCGTTGGTTTTATTAACATCAGCCCTGATAAACAGATCTTTGGTAATATCCTTTGAACGGCCCGATGTGATACTTTGAATCCCTCCTCCTGCCCGTTGCTGCTGCTGTTGTTGGGCAGCTGTTGCTTGTTGGGCAGAAGCTGCTGTTGTGCCTTTAACTACCTTTATTTTTATGGGCTGTGTGCTTAGCGTTTTACCGTTAACAACTATAGTAGCCGGCCCAATAGTATAAGTACCCGGTTTAACGGCTACGAGCTCATAACTATAAGCCATGCTTGATGACGACGCGCCGTTAATAACGCTCATACTTTGAGATACGTTAGGGCCCGATACCACCAAAAAGCCATTAAAGGCCGGCGGCGTAAACCTATCGCCATTACCACTTAAGCTAAAGGTAACTTCAAACTGCTCTGTTGTGCCCACTTCGGTTTTACTAACCGATGCGGTAAATCTTATATCGGCAGCAAAAAGCACACCGGTGCAAAACAGCAATAGGAACGATATATAATACTTTAGCTTCATTTGTTATAAATATAGGGCCTACCAGTCTTTGGATATTTTTACCCTTGCGCCTTTCAGCTTTTTATTTTTTAGCTTATCCTGCGTTTGTTTTTCATCATTGTTCAGGGCTTCCAGCATCCGCTCGGCATCATCTTTTGATACATTGTTGGGCTGTGGTTGATTTTGCTTATCCTGATCTTTTTTATCCTGGTCTTTCTTGTCCTGGTCTTTTTTATCCTGATCCTTCTTATCCTGATCTTTTTTGTCTTTATCCTTATCGTTCTTGTTATCCTTGTTCTTATCGTCTTTATTCTTCTTGTCCTTATTCTTATCGTTCTTTTTATCCTGTTTCTTTTTATCGTCCTGTTGCTTTTTCAACATTTTTTGGGCGTATGACAGGTTGTAACGGGTTTGATCGTCGGTTGGGTTATTCAGCAACGACTTTTTATAAGCGGCAATACTTTCTTCCAGCTTTTTCTTCTCTAACAGGGAATTGCCTAAATTATGATAAGCATTTGCCAAAACCTGTTTATTGGTTGATGAAGACGCTATTTTACTGAACTGTTGCTGGGCTTCATCAAATTTCTTTTGTTTATACAGGGCATCGCCCAGGTTAAAGTTACCTTCAACCGTTTTAGCGGTTTTACCAACAGATTTACGATAGTTTTCTTCGGCCTCTTTATAATTCTTTTCCTGGTAAAGCTCGTTACCTTTTTTAATGTACTTTTTTTCCTGCTGGGCAAAAAGGAATGAAGCCTGCAGTACCAATAATACAACTATAATCAATTGCTTCATGACTTCTTTACTTCAAATAATTTTATCCCGCTCAACCGCATGTTTTTACGGTTTGATATAAAAAACTCTGCCAGCAGCAATACAAAAGCGATGCTCAGGAAAAACTGAAACCTATCTTCAAAATCTTTAAATGATTTGGTATCCAAAGTTTTGCGCTGCAATTTGTTAATCTCATCCATCACAATGCCCAGGCCGCTATTGGTATTATTGGCCCTTACATACACCCCGCCACCAGCTGTAGCTATTTCCTTACCCATATCCTCGTTAAGCTTACTTATCACCTGCTGGCCCACACTATCTGTATGGAAACCTACCGGGCGACCGTTTTCATAAACCGGTATTGGTGCGCCCTCCTGCGAGCCAACGCCAACCACATTAACAGATACATCCCTGCGCCGGGCATTAGTAGCCGCCTCTACCGCGTTATCTTCATGGTTTTCGCCATCGGTAATAATGATCATGGCCTTACCTGTTCCATTTTTAAAATCAAACGACTGCATACCCAGGTCTATCGCCGCGCCAATGGCTGTACCCTGCGTAGGCACCATATCGGTATTGATAGTATTGAGGAATAGCTTTGCTGCCGAGTAATCTGTTGTGATAGGGAGTTGCACATAAGCCTGACCGGCAAATACAATAATACCAATCCTGTCATTATGCAAACGATCAACAAGCTGGGCAATGGCGCGTTTGGCGTTCTCCAGCCTGTTAGGTGCCAGATCCTGCGCAAGCATACTGTTTGATACATCAAGCAGTATCATCAGGTCGGCGCCTTTGCGTTTTACCTCTTCGGTTTTTGATCCAATCTGTGGGTCGGCTATGCCTACTATTAATGCCGCATAGGCAACCAAAAAGAAAGTGAACTTCCACCACGGTCTTGACAAAGAAACCTGCGGCATCATTAACTTAACCACATTTTTATCCCCAAGTGAGGAGATAGCCCTCTTTTTCCAGATGCTCACTGTTAAAAACAGGATGATGAACACCGGTACAATGACCAATCCCCATAAATATTCTATATGTGCAAAACGTAACATCTATTAAGTTAAAGCCCCTCTGAACAGGGTGTTTTTTAATATAAATTCAAGCGATAATAAAACCAGCGCGATGATGGCCCAAGGCAAAAACATTTCGGTTTTTTTGCGGTACTGGGTAACATCAATCTTAGCTTTCTCCAGCTTATCTATTTGTGTGTATATATCCTTTAGCGTCGCGTTATTGGTGGCCCTGAAATATTTACCGCCCGTAATACTGGCAATTTTTGATAACGTGACCTCATCAATAACTACCGGCATGCGCTGGTATTGTACCCCCATTGGGGTTTGTACCGGGTATGGCGCAAAGCCGTTGGTACCCAAACCTACGGTATATACCCTTACCTTAAATTGTTTGGCAATTTCGGCCGCGGTTATAGGCGGTATCGACCCGGAGTTGTTTGAACCATCGGTTAGCAATATCACAACCTTACTTTTGGCCTCGCTCCCTCTTAGCCTGTTAACAGCTGTTGCCAGGCCCATACCTATGGCGGTACCATCGGTAATCATCCCATTTTTAATATCAGCGTACATATTAATAAGCACACTATGATCAATAGTAAGCGGGCATTGGGTAAAGCTTTCACCGCTAAAAACCACCAAACCAATACGATCATCCGGGCGGCCTTTTATAAAATCAATAGCTATTTCTTTACCGGCCTCTAAGCGGTTGGGCTTAAAATCTTCGGCCAGCATACTGCCCGAAATATCTGATGCAATAACGATATCTATTCCTTCGGTAGTACTGTTTTGCCAGCTTAATGATGATTGTGGCCTTGCCAGCGCTACAACCAATGCGGCCACAGCCAAACAACGCAGCACAATAGCATAATGCCTAAATTTGGGCAGCATGCTTTTTTTGATGATGGTGAATCCCTTTAAGGTAGGCACGCTTAGGTTTCCCTGCAGCTGCCTTTGCTTCCAGATGTACCAGCCAACCATAAGGGGTATGCTGATAAACAACCAGAAAAATTCGGGATGGGCAAATTCTATTCCTTTAAACCAGCTCATTTGTTCCCCTCTTGTTTATCTGTTTGTGGCTGATATGCCTGTTGTGTTTTATTTACAAAGCTGATGGCATTATCCATGGTTTGCTCATTTTCAAAAGGCAATGGTTTCTCCTTGGCAAACTTCACCAAATCGGCAAGAATAAGCATCTGGCGAAGCGCGTTCTTGTTCTCCTCTGTAATATCCATGAACCTTAAACTGGCAAAAATCTCCTCAGATGTTTGCTCATGAGCTGTTATAGCATACCTGTTTTCCAGGTATTCCCTGATCACCTCGCTCAGTTCAATGTAAAACTGCTTCACCTGCTCCTGCTGCCATAGCTTTTTATCGCGCAGCTCCTGCAGTTTTTGCAATGCGGTAATATGGGCCGGCACCTTAGGTTTAGGCGGCTCAATGATGATTACTTTTTTAGGCCTTGTTTTAATGTAGTATACTATACCGGCAATAATTAAAATGGCCAGCAAGGTGCCCACAACCCATGGCCAGTTATCGCGCAGCCAATCCAAAAATGAATATTTTATAGCAAGCGGCTGCTTTATATCATAAAAGGCTTTGGTAGTATCAACCGCTACCGGCTGTACCATAATGGTTAAAGCTTGTGTAAAAACCGGGCCTGTTGTTGTTTTAAACGCATAGGATGGTATTACATACGCGCCGCTATCAAAGCCGGTAATTGTGTAGCTTTTATGAATAGTTTCTATACTTACATCGCCCTTATCAAACAGGGTATCAGTTTTGCTGCTTACAATCTGGATCTTCCCGGCAATAGAATCTGCCAGTGCCGGAAACTCCACCTTATCCTTCACATTAAATTTGATGCTGAGGTGCAGCTTGGTTTGCTCGCCCAGGAGTATTGTAGCCTTATCCAGCTTTGCTCCCGCTTGCGGCGTTTGGGCAAAGGCATTGTAAAAAGCACCTGCAAGCAATAGTACCAGGGAATATTTAAAACACTTGATCATCTCCGGCCTTCCCGCTTTTTAAATAGTGTCATTAATGGTTTTACGTATGATTCATGGGTACCCACGCTGGTAAAATCAACACCCGATCTTTTAAAGGTTTCTTTCAGCATTCCGTTTCTTTTTAGTGCGTCGGCCTTAAAAGCCTGGCGCACATGCTCATCGGCTGTATTTACCCAAAGTAGCTCGCCTGTTTCTTCGTCCTTCATCGGGATAAGGCCCAGGTTTGGAAACTCCTCTTCGTGTTTATCATAAAGCCTCAAGGCAATAATATCATGTTTTTTATTGGCAATCTTCAGCTCATCCTCAAAACCCGGACTAATAAAATCAGATAGTATAAAAGCCGTACATTTCTTTTTGATAACGCTGGTAAAGTATTTTAGCGCGACGGCAACGTTGGTGCCTTTATTTTCGGGTTTAAAATCTATCAGTTCCCTGATGATCATCAGGATATGGGTACGCCCTTTTTTTGGCGGAATGAACTTTTCTATTTTATCGCTAAAAAATATCACCCCCACTTTATCATTGTTTTGGATGGCCGAAAAGGCAAGCACCGCGCAAAGCTCGGTAGCCAGATCCTGCTTTTGCTGAGTTTGGGTACCAAAGTTTTCTGATCCGCTCACATCCATCATCAGCATAACGGTAAGCTCGCGCTCTTCGTCAAACACTTTTACATAGGGGTGGTTAAAGCGGGCGGTAACGTTCCAGTCAATGGTACGGATCTCATCGCCAAGCTGGTACTCGCGCACTTCGCTAAAGGCCATACCCCGCCCCTTGAAAGCCGAATGATACTCGCCCGAGAATAAGTGGTTACTTAATCCCCTGGTTTTTATCTCTATCTTCCTTACCTTTTTTAGCAGTTCTTTGGTATCCTTAGCCATTGGCTCCTCCTAAATCCTCCCCTAAAGGGAGAGGACTTTTATTAGCAATTTTTTAAATCAAACAAAAATGTCATTTCGAACGATTTTAGAAATCTTATGCGCTCTGCTCTGCGAACTTTACGCCCGGCCTTGCAATTAGATCATAATATCTTTCTTTCGCCCCCTCCTGAGAATACTCCTTACGGTACTTCTACCGCGTTCAAGATTCCGGTAATAATATTTTCGCTGGTGATGTTCTCAGCCTCGGCCTCGTAGCTTAAACCTATACGGTGACGCAATACATCGTGGCAAATAGCACGCACATCCTCCGGTATCACATAACCACGGCGTTTGATGAAGGCGTAAGCCTTGGCAGCCAAAGCCAGGTTGATACTCGCCCTTGGCGACGCGCCAAAGGTGATGAGGTTTTTATAATGCGCCAGTTTAAACTGCTCTGGGAAACGGGTAGCGAAAACAATATCGATAATGTATTGCTCAATCTTCTCGTCCATATATACCTCGCGAACAATCTTACGGGCACGAACAATCTCTTCGGGCTTAATGATTGGTGATGGTTTCAGCATACCGCCCGGTAATATGTTGGCGCGGATAATTTTCTTTTCTTCTTCCTTATCCGGGTAAGTGATCACTACTTTCAGCATAAAACGGTCAACCTGAGCCTCTGGCAGCGGGTAAGTACCCTCCTGCTCAATAGGATTTTGGGTTGCCAGTACCAAAAATGGATTTGGCAGCGGGAAAGTATTATCGCCAATAGTTACCTGGCGTTCCTGCATGGCCTCTAAAAGGGCACTCTGCACTTTGGCAGGTGCACGGTTGATCTCATCGGCCAGGATGAAGTTGGAGAACAACGGACCTTTACGAACAATGAACTCTTCCTTTTTTTGGTTATAGATCATCGTACCCACCAAATCGGCCGGCAACAAATCGGGAGTGAACTGGATCCGGCTGTAATCAACCTGGATACATTTGGCCAGCGTGTTGATGGCTAAAGTTTTTGCCAAACCCGGTACACCTTCCAGCAGGATGTGCCCATCGGCCAGTAAACCGATCAGCAAACGTTCAACCATATATTTTTGCCCAATGATCACTTTGTCCATCTCCATTTTAAGCAGATCGATAAAGGCACTTTCCTTTTGTATCATTTCGTTCAGCGCCCTGATATCGGTTGAATACGATGTGCTACCGGTAACAGCGCCCGATGAAACATTTTCGGTATTGATATTTAATTCTTCCATGAACCCTTTTTTATTTCGAAAGCAAACTTAAACACACAAACTTTTTTCTGCTAAAAAAATTCCACGTTTAAATGTTAAATTTTGTTAAATGTTTTAGTGTTAGCTGTAAATATAGGGTTTTATCGGTGGGGCGAGGATCGTGGGGCGTGTTGCGAGTTACGGGGGCGGGGCGTGTTGCGCGGTTCGAGTTTTAATGGGCATATATCTGCAAATGCAGGTATAGCGGAGAAGACTCAACCCTTACTTCCCGATCCTCGGAACACGCCACCCGCAACTCGCCCCACGCCACCCGATCCCCGCAACACGCACCCCGCCCACGCTAAAAACCGTATATTTAGTTTTGTATCCATATTATCCACATGAAAAAAAGATTCATTTTGCTGCTTGCTGTAATTGCCTATTGCTGTGCCCGGGTTTACAGTCAAAATACATATAAAACCATTCCCTTGCCCAAAGCCATTGATGGCGTAGGCGAAGAGTACTCGGGCATGTGCACTTACGGCAACCGCGTATACCTGCTGCCACAATATGGCGACCATAAAACGCTGATTAAAAAAGATAACCTAAAGGGTGAGTTTTTGATTTACAGTTTACTTACCGATAGCATTGGCCGCGTGGTTGATGGTAAAGACTCCGCACTATCAGCCTATAAATCTCTTAAAGTGCTAAACCTGGATAAACTGCCCAACAACGTAGCGGATGAATATGAGGGTTTTGAGGCGATAAGCATCGTAAACAACACGGTGTTCCTATCTATCGAAACCGACGATAAATCCCCAAACTGCTACCTGCTCAAAGCCCGGCTTGATACCATTAATAACCAAATAATTATCGACCCGCAGCACATCGTCAACCTCAAACGCCCCGAGCTGATTAACAACGCCGGCTTTGAGGCTGTAACCTGGCTGCCCAAAGAAAATAAACTGCTGGCTTATTACGAATATAACGGAATGCCCGCCGGTGGGCAGGGATACTTAATTGATACCTCGTTTGCCAAACAACCGGAACCAATTAAGGCCCCACAGCTATATTTCAGGATCACTGATATTACCGCTGATGCAAAAGGCGCTATCTACGGCATCAACTATTTCTGGAACGGCGATTATAAATATTACCTGGATAACGATAAGCTTAATCACCAGGAAGAAAATATAAAAAACACCATCCCTAACCTGCGCGATAGTTTGGTTAAAGATGCCGGCTATTTAAAATCATCAAAAACCACTTATGCCCGCATTGTAAAGCTCAAAAACGTAAAAGGCAGCAAATGGCAACAGGTGGCCACTTTCCCCGGGTATAAAAATAACTGGGAAGGGCTAACCCTGTACCGAAAAGGCGCTTTGGTTATTACAGATGCCAACGGAAATAAAAAACAGGCAACGGTATTAGCCTACGTAGGGTTTTAACAAAAAAAAAGCCCGCCCTGCAAGCAGGGACGGGCATAAAAACTATATTTTTCTTCTACTTAAATAGCTGTTGGTCTCCTGATGATACCCAGTAATACGGCAATAATAGCAATCACCAGTAATACATGGATCAGGCTGCCTACAGTGGTAAAAAACACCCCGATGGCCCAACCAACTAACAAGATAACGGCGATTATATACAATAATGAGTTCATGATAATTTGTTTTTAGTTAATGTTTTCATAGATAGATGTATATATAATATCCGTTAGCCGCGTTTTGTTTTACAAAAGTTAAACCACATTTGCCGGAGGGGTTTTGGAGGGGCTTACGCCTTCTCCGTTTTTGCCCCTTTGTTAATACCCGCCTGGGCTATTTGTGTAAGCAGGCTGTCGCAGGTTTTTTCTTCCTGCAGGGTCGAGTCAAATAACTCCGCGGCTTCGCCGTAACCCAATACGGTGGCCAGGGTTTTTAGCGTTCCGTAGGAGGCAATTTCGTAATGCTCAATTTTTTGAGCGGCCGAAATGATGCCCACATCACGGGTTTGGCTGTGTTTTTCGGTCTCAGAAATAATTTCTTCGGCCTCTTTTAACAAACCGGCCATGGCCTCGCATTTTACGCCGGCAACTTTTTCGCCTATTGATGCAAAGGCATCTTCCAGGCGCGTTATCTGGTGCTCGGTTTCTGATAAGTGATTTTCGATAGCGGCGCGTAACTTATCAGAAGTTGCCGCTTTTGCCATTTTGGGTAATGCTTTTGCCAGGTGTTTTTCGGCCCAGTAAATGTCTTTTAACTCATCCAAAAATAATTCATTCAAGGCTGATTCCTGAACGTCCATTGTTTGTTCAGCTGTTTTTGTAGTTGCCATAGTAAATATGTTTTGAAGTTTTAATGATGATTAAAGAAATACAAAGGGGATGCCAAATTTCCATTTTTATCACAAATATTAATTATTACGAAAGAAAATACGCTAATTTATCCTGTTTTAAGCAAGAAGCATGTAGTTTTCAATATTTAAAGCTGTATAGAAAACAGGAACCCTGTCTATACAATTCATTAACAGACACTTTACGCAGGAATACAAGAGATTAAAGCATCTGCACACCCCGCCTATGCCTTCTTCGTTTTTAAACTACTCAACAGCTGATCATACAGATCATCGCTGCTAGCTTTATGCGGTTTAAGTTTCTTGACCGTTGCCCGCTTGCCCTTTGATTTTGCTTTGATGATCTTCAGCAGCTCGTCGTTATATTCATCCTTAAATTTAGATACATCAAAATCTTCGGCGTACTGATTGATGAGGGCCAGGCCCACGTCGAGCTCCTTTTTGCTTACGGTAACATCATCACCAATGTTCAAATCCTCCGTACCACGTATTTCCTGCCCAAAGCGGATCCGCGTAACCACCAGCACATGTTCAACCGGGTGTACAATGCACAGGCTCTCGGTACTGCGCAGTACAAAACGGGCCAGGCCTGCTTTTTTTGATTGGATGAGCGCTTTTAATAATAGGGCGTAGGCTTTATTGTTTTTGGTATCGGGTTCGGTATAGTAGGATGTTTCGTAAAACATGGGGTTTACGTCGGCAATGTCTACAAAACTTTCAATCTCAATCACCTTGCTTTTTTCGGGTGCGGCATCCTCAAAATCCTGATCCTCCATAATCACATAATCATCGTTCAGCTTATAGCCTTTTACAATTTTATCGTAAGGTACCTCCTTATGCGTACGCTCATTAACCCGCTGAAAACGGATCCGCGCATGATCGCGCCCATCCAGCATATCAAAATCAAGCGATGATGTTTGCACCGCCGAAAATAGCTTTACAGGAATGTTCACCAATCCAAACCCAATTGACCCTTTCCATATCGACCTCATAACCAACGTATTTTTAAACACTTATAACTATTAAAAAGGCCAAAGGGTTTTAACAACGCCAAAGTAATGCCGCGTTTTGTTAAACAAAAGCACTTCATTTTTCTTAAAGCAATTAGTAACGCGGTTGTAAATAATTGGTGCTGCCTGTTACACATTAAACTATTAGTACGTTACCTTAGTCATAACATACAAAAAAATCATACATCACACATGAAGAAGCTATTTATCCTTGCAACCCTGTTAACATTTACTTATGGTGCCTTTGCGCAGGCTGTTGATCTGCGCCGCAAAATAGAAGTTACCGGCATTGCCGAGCAGGAAGTTACCCCCGATATTATCAACGTTACCATTTCTTTACAGGAATATATGGACGGTAAAAAACACATCCAAATCAGTGACCTGGAAAGCCAGGTGGAAAAAGCCGTTAAAGAGGCCGGTATCCCCGCTACCGATTTTACCGTGAACAACGTATCTGCCTGGAACAACATCTACCAAAAGAAAAAAACTCCCGACTTTTTAGCCGGCAAACAATACGGTCTGCGCATCCGCGATCTGAATAAGTTTAATCAAATCGTATCTAAAATCGACCCTAAGGGTATCATGTCGACCAATATTGACAGCTACGACTATTCCAAAATCAACGACCTGAAGAATGAGCTGAAACTGAAAGCCCTGATCTCGGCCCGCGACAAAGCTTCGTTCCTGCTGGCCGGCCTGGGCAACAAACTGGGCGATGTGCTTAACATTACCGAAAGCGATAACAGCAGCTTCCCGCAGCCACGTGCCTATAACACCATGATGTTTAAAACAGCCACCGCGGATGCTCCACCCTCAGATATCGACTTTAAAAAGATCAAAATCAGCCTGCAGATTAACGCTGTTTTTGAAATAAAATAAGAGGACACGGCACTACCTTATAAAAAACCTTTTTGTCATCCTGAACGCAGTGAAGGATCTATTAGCGAACTATGCAGAGCGAATAAGCATGGCGAATAACAGATCCTTCACTGCGTTCAGGATGACATTTTTATGCCTATCCCTAAAAAGGCCTGTCACCCTGAGCTTGTCTAAGGGGCGTGCGCAGAGGCCTTTGCCTACATTCTTCGACAAGCTACCCATGACGTATTGGATTTTGAGACGTGTGTGCCTGTCAGTCTGAGCCTGTCGAAGACTCGCGCGGAGAGGCCTCTGCCCGCTATCCTTCGACAGGCTCAGGATGACAACCATTTTTGTTACGTCATTTTTTCCTTCAGAGGCCAAAACGGTTTTCAAAACTCAGCAGGACAGCCTCTTTTTAAAACGTCATTTCCTCCTCAGAGTTTCCCTAAATTTACTACTCAGGATTGATGACATTTTTTTAATCGTCCTCAATATCACCATACAACCTAACCCTCCACGCAAATAAACCCCAATTCATGGCGGCCAGGGCGCAAACATTTTCCTTAGCCATATTGTTACCCCTTTAAAAAAATCATAAAATTATGCAGTGGTTTGGCAGGGGCGAAAGCGATAATGTAGAAGATCAACGTGGCAGCGGCGGTGGTCGCGGGTTGGCGGTGGGTGGCGGTATTGTAGGCTTAATAGCCGCCGCAATTTATTTTTTTACCGGCATCGATCCCTCACAGGTGCTTAACCAGGTAAGCAGCAACCAACCCCAGCAAACCGAACAGCAGGCAAAGGACCCCAATGCGCCCGAGGACAACGGCAAAAAATTTGTGCGCGTAGTGCTTAAAGATACCGAAGACATTTGGGGCAAGCTTTTTGCCGATATGGGTCGCCAATACCAGGACCCTAAAGTGGTGCTGTTTACCGATGCTGTACAATCGGCATGTGGCAACGCCAGTTCGGCCACCGGACCATTTTATTGCCCCGGTGATGCCCGCGTATACATCGACCTTTCTTTTTACGATGAACTTAAAAACCGTTTCGGTGCCGCCGGCGACTTTGCCCAGGCCTACGTGATAGCCCATGAGGTGGGTCACCATGTGCAAAACCTGCTGGGTGTAAGCGCCAAAATGGACCAGGCCCGCAATCGCCTCAGTCAGCGCGAATACAACAAACTTTCGGTAAAGCTGGAACTACAGGCCGACTTTTACGCCGGCGTATGGGCTCATTACGAGCAAAGCATAAAAAAAGTGATCGATGAGAAAGATATTAAAGACGCCCTGAACGCTGCCAACGCCATCGGCGACGACCGCCTGCAACAACAAACCCAGGGCCACGTTGAGCCCGATAGCTTTACCCACGGCACCAGCGCCCAACGCATGTACTGGTTTAAAAAAGGCTACGAAACCGGCGACGTAAAACAAGGCAACACCTTTGCCGATGACCGTTTAGCGCTGGTGGTTAATTAGGTATTGGGCGAAGGACGTTTAAAAAGATTTGTCATCCTGAACGATTTGTCTTCCTGAGTTGTAAAATCCGGTGGCGTCTTAAGGGGAAAATGACGTAACAAAAATGGCTGTCATCCTGAGCCTGTCGAAGGATAGCGGGCAAAGGCCTCTCCGCACGAGTCTTCGACAGGCTCAGACTGCCAGGCCCACACACCTCAAAATCCAATACGTAATGGGTAACGTAGTGAAGGATCTATTCGCAGACTTTACCAGGCGAATAAGCATGGCGAATAACGTTTAAAAAGATTTGTCATCCTGAACGATTGGTCATCCTGAGTGGTAAAATCCGGTGGCCTCTGAAGGGGAAATGACGTAACAAAAATGGCTGTCATCCTGAGCCTGTCGAAGGATAGCGGGCAAAGGCCTCTCCGCACGAGTCTTCGACAGGCTCAGACTGACAGGCCCACACGCCCCAAAATCCAATACGTCATGAGTAGGAACGAAGGATCTATTCGCAGACTTTACAGGGCAAGGAAGCATGGCGAATAACAGATCCTTCAAATCGTTCAGGATGACAAAAGCTTTTTTGTAAGTCTATTATTCTTACTCCCTTAATCCTTCGTTCAAAAAAAATCCTTGCTCCTTGCTCCAAAAATCCTTACTCCCTTCCGGGGCATTCCCGCCGATAGAGGCGGTCAGGCTATCCGTTCATACTGTGCGGGCTTTAAGCGCTGGGCCGGTATCCACTCCTATCCTTAATGCAACAGCCGTCTCCGCATGAGCAAGCATAAAAAAAATAAGTTAATTTGTTGAATTTTAAACAATTACATAACTTAGCGTAGCAATAAACCTAATACCGATATGTCGTTAAAAGAAGAACACACAGAGTTTGTACTTCGTTGGTATAACGAAGTTTGGAACAACAACAACGAAGCCCTGATCGGCGAAATGTTACACCCCGAATGCAACGCATTAGGATTGGGCGAGGAACCCGTTATCGGCTCCGACGGTTTTAAAGAAGTGCACCGCTTTTTTAATGCCAATTATGAAAACATTCACATCGATGTGCACGAGGTTTTTGTTGATGGCGACTACGCAACCGCCATTTGCACCTTCACCGCTAATTATAAACCAACCAATGCCCCGGTTAAATTTTCGGGCACATCCATAACCCGCATTGTAAACCAACAAATTACCGCTGCCTGGAACTTTTTCGACTTCCTGACGCTAAATCTCCAGATCGGAAAAATAAACGCCGAACAGTTAAGGTAAGCGGCTTTGTTATTTGTGGCTCAAATAGCGTAAACTAACCAAGGTTACAACTCACCCGACTTCGCTACGCTTGTCACCCTCTCTTCAACTTCGTTGGAAAGAGGGAACTGAAAATTAAAAATGAGCTTCTTTTTGGCCCTCTTTCCGGCGAAGCCGAAGAGAGGGCCGCCGTCCGCGAAGGGCGGACCGGCGGGGTGAGTCGTTACCAGTATACAGAGCCGGGTGCATGGTTTGAAATCTAAACACGTCATAGTGAAGCACCATACTGTGAACTGTGCAGGCAACGCTATCACTATCGTAAGAAATTCATCCAAAACGCAGCTTCTATAAAAGATCCAAAATATTTATACTCGCGTATTAACAATACGTAATATGAATCAGGAAATTATAAAAGATGCTTTATACAGTGCTTTAACATTGTTAAAAGATGAAGTTGAAAGCGTCATTATTCCCGAGTTAAGTGAAGAATACTACAGGGTAATTGACAAAATTGAAATCGCTTTGAAAGAAATTTAAATAACTCTTTTAATTTGAATGAACATGCCGATTTGCTTTCAATTAACAACCGACCAACCTACAACCTGCCCCTTTTGCGGAACAAGAACAGATATCATTTCCAGCTTTTTGCATACCATCCTTCAACTATCCATAAACGAATGTTTAAATACCCAATGTAAACACGTATTTTTCGAAGTAGAAGATAACAACTGTGATTAAAGTAACCTGTGCCCTCATTGTCAACAATCAATCCCGCATCCTGGCCGCCCAACGCAGCCAGACCATGAGCCTACCTTTAAAATGGGAGTTTCCCGGCGGTAAGATAGAACCCGAAGAAACCGCGGAAGATTGCTTAATCAGAGAAATTAAGGAAGAATTAAATATTGAAATCAAGATAATACAAGCCTTACCATCCAACACCCATACTTACCCTAAAATAACTATTGAACTTATACCCTTTATTTGTGAGCATATAAATGGCGAAATAATATTAAAGGAACATGCCCAATTTAAGTGGCTGCATACAGATGAATTGTTAGCTTTGGACTGGGCAGATGCAGATGTGCCTATTATAAATCATTACTTAAACCTTTTAAATGCCAACAGTTGAATTAGGGCTCTACGAGCAATTGATTAATAAACTTATTGCTAACAAGTTAGATCTATTAAGTACCGACACCTATTTCATCAAAAGCACTCAACTGGATAAAGAAGAAGCTTCAAGATACCTAAGCCTGTATTTATCCGAGACCATAAAATTTGCCTTAAATGAAATTAAGGACGAGCATAAAACGCTTAAGCAAATTGAGCTTTCTAATAAAATCATTCAATTACTAATAAACGAACTTCCGGGTATTAATCTTTCGGACAATTTGATTGATAACGAAGGCAAAATATTAGATGCCGTTTTCTCCAAATTAGATGCTCCTTTTGCTGATTTTAATAACCGGATAAAAGAAATTACCCCTTATACTCGATTAAGTCAAAGCGAATTATTTACAGGCAATAATGTGGGGATCTCCTTAGAAAGTGAGATCAAAAAAGAGATCCTTTCATCCGATGAAATTTGCTGGCTGGTATCTTTTATCAAATACTCGGGCATCCGCATTTTTAAAGAAGAGTTAGAAGAGTTCACCAATAGCGGTAAAAGACTGCGAATCATCACCACCTCTTACATGGGTGCTACCGACGTAAAGGCGATTGAGTTTTTATCCAGCTTAAAGAACACCGAAATAAAGGTTTCCTATAATTCGGACCATGAGCGTCTACATGCAAAGGCTTACTTGTTTTTAAGAAACACCGGGTTTACAACAGGATACATTGGTTCATCCAATATTTCAAGATCGGCCTTGACCAATGGCTTGGAGTGGAATTTGAAAGTAACATCTAAAGAGATCAATCATATTATCGATAAGTTTAAAAAGACATTTGAAACTTATTGGGTTGATAAGGACTTTGAACATTACGAATTTGGTAAAGACAAACAGAAACTGAGTGCTGCTTTAAAACAACAAAAATCATTTGATAAGCATAGCATAACCAGCTTTTTTGATTTAAAGCCTTTTCCTTATCAGGAAGAAATTTTAGAGAAACTACAGTCGGAAAGAATTGTACACAATCGCTTTAAAAATTTGGTTGTTGCCGCCACCGGGACAGGTAAAACAGTGATCTCCTCTTTTGATTATCGGGATTTTAAAAATAACAATCCACGGGCAAGGCTCCTGTTTGTTGCCCACCGTAAAGAGATTTTGGAACAAGCCCAACAAACGTTTCAGCATGTGCTAAAAAATGCAAACTTCGGCGAACTTTGGGTTGATGGGTTGGAGCCGGATAATTATGAGTTTGTATTTGCTTCGGTTCAAACCTTAGTAAATCAAATCAGTAAGCTTTTGTTATCGCCTGATTTTTATGACTACATTATTATTGATGAGGTGCACCATATTGCGGCATCAAGCTATCGTCCTATCCTCGCACAATTTAACCCCCAGGTTTTATTAGGCTTAACCGCAACACCAGAACGGAGCGACGGCGAAGATATTCTAAAAGATTTTTGCGAAGTAATTGCTGCCGAAATCAGATTGCCAGAAGCGCTTAACAGAAAATTACTTTCGCCATTCCAATACTTTGCTTTGTCAGATAATGTCGACTTATCAAAGCTCTCCTGGAAAAACGGCCGGTATGAAATTAATGAGTTAACAAAACTATATACCGAAGACGATAGGCGATTGAGCGACATTTTAAACAACTGTGATAAGTACCTCACTGATGTACATGATGTAAGAGCTTTGGGCTTTTGTGTAAGCATGGACCATGCCCGATATATGGCCGAAAAGTTTACTTTGGCAGGCTTAAAAGCGGATTACTTAACCAGCGAAAACTCATCTAATCGTGCAGAGATTAGGGAACGCTTCCGCAATAAAGAAATCAACTACCTGTTTGTACGAGACATTTTTAACGAGGGTGTTGATATCCCCGAAATTGATACGGTATTATTTTTAAGGCCGACTGAAAGCCTAACCATATTTCTGCAGCAATTAGGCCGTGGTTTGCGCCTGGCTCCAAATAAGGATTGCTTAACCGTATTGGATTTTGTAGGCAACGCCCGGCCCGAGTACGATTTTGAACATAAGTTTAGAGCACTGGTAGGTAAAACCCAAACCTCAATAATTAAAGAGATCGAAGACGAATTTCCGCATTTACCTTTAGGCTGTTCCATTGTTTTAGAAAAGAAAGCTAAAGAAGTAATCCTAAGAAATATTAGAGTAGCCATAGGATTTAACCGAAGACAACTAATCATTAAAATTCAAAACTATAAACATCAGTCAACACTATCTTTAAGCCTGCAAAACTTCATTGAGTTTCAACATATTGAACCCCAACTGATTTACAAAAAAGATAACTGGAAACGGCTTTGTGTTGAAGCGGGCATAATTGAAAACTTCATCGAACCGAATGAAACAGAAATAACGGGTTGCATCAAACGATTGCTAAGATGCAATTCTATAAGCTATCTTAAATTTCTGCGGAACTTGATTGAAAGTAATTTCAATACAAACGCATGGAGCGAAGAAGAAAATTTGATGCTTTTGATGTTCCATTATGATGTTTGGCAAAAAGCTGGCCCACAATTAGGGTTTGCATCACTAAAGGACAGCATCGAACAGATTTCAAAAAATCCGGTAATGGTGTCCGAATTATTGGAAGTGGTTAATTATCTAATTTCCAAAGTCGACTTTATTGAAAAAGACATCGACCTGAATTTCGCGCTCCCATTAAAAGTACACAGTAGATATAACCGTAGCGAAATATTGGTTGCAACAGGCTTGCATCAATTTGATAAAGCATCATCAAACCGGGAAGGTGTGGCTGCCAATAAAGAGTTGAATATGGAATCGCTATTTGTCACCCTCAAAAAATCAGAGAAGGAATATTCGCCATCTACCCTGTATGATGATTATGCCATCAACGAGTATTTATTTCATTGGCAATCTCAAAATGCCACCGCTCCAGAATCGCCCAAAGGTTTATCCTACATCAATCATAATACCCAAGATAAAAAGATCTTGCTATTTGTACGTGAGCAAAATGATGATGAATATGGTTTTACCATGCCCTATGTATTTTTAGGTGAGGCCAATTACATCAAATCGAGTGGTTCAAAACCGATGAACATAGAATGGCAATTACATGAGCCAATGCCTGCATACATTTGGAAGGAAAGCGGAAAGTTGGCCATCGGATAAGTTCACTTGCGAATAATTCAATAGATATCAAATATTTTTTAGTATTGATTCATAAATATCTTTTGTTATTTCTCTGACGCCATCTCGCCAATAATTAGACTCCCTTGATGGAGGAGTTTTTTCAAAATATTTATTAGTCTTTGCATCGATAAAATATATCGCCGTTTTAAACCTCGTATAATCTTTAAAATCACAAAAGGAATTTTTGGGATTTTCGGGATCTATTTTAATTGCACCTATTTCAGCCAGTCCAAAGTAATGTGCTTTCTTACTCAGTCTTTGATCCTCAAACGCTTTATCCTTTAAAACACCTTTGTAATATATAATCTTAGTGCCGGGTACTAAGATTCTTAAATATTTATTTGGAAAATGATATTTTTTACCTTCTATATCATCCCATTTTGAAACGTCATTTTGAGTTATAATTGCGTATGGCATACTTCTATTTTCCACCAAATTAGTGTTATTTATCTAAATTTAAAATATCTCCTTATACATACCTATTTAGTTCCTAAAGTTCACTTATCTCCGATTGCCAACCCCAAACCATCCGCCTACATTGCGGCATGGCGAACATCCAATTCAACTACCTATACCGCGATGCCGGCAATTACAAAATATATGCTTCGGTAATCTTCGCCAACCCGGGCAACATTAGTCTTACAGAACTATCCGCCCTCATCCAATCCAAACTGATTGATCAAATCTGGTTCTACGCCGGGGATTGGCGCCTGCCCGATCTGCGTTCAGAAACTTTTAACGATGACATTGACCCCGCCTGGCACGAGTTTGAAAATATTGAATATATCGAGGAGGCTGCGAACGCAACCATCAATCTACCGGATTTTACGGGCAGGATAAAAAACACAAATTGGATATATTGATTAATGAGGCCGTCGATAGGTGATCCTCGCCTTACCTGCTATTATTTAGTGTAAATCGAGCGTCCCTGCTCCAAAGGAGCAAAAGCTTTGTAGCAATTCAATATTCCCGCCTTGCATTATAAAACACGTTGTCATTCCGAACGAGGTACGAGGAGGAATCTTATACAACATGCGGTCAGCTATGCAGGGTGTATAAGATTTTTCGCTACGCTCAAGAGGTGGTTTCTCTTTCGCTCCCCCGCTCTTTCTTCCCCATGCTCTATCGAAATGACATTTTATTTTATTTTATTAAAAGATGAGTGCTCCCATATTCTCTTTACAGTATTCCCCAGGTATGCCTTTGCAACACACCTAATGTGCTCAAAATCACGCCGTTTTTCCAAAAAATGACTATAAATAACTATTTGAAATGGGGTTTATTTTAAACAAATTGCATTAAGGTACTAAATATCAACCTATTAAACCATACGATAACCTAACCAAAACAACCTATGGCAACCGACGACACATCCGACGCATCTAAAGATAAAAGCGACATTGCTTCGCGCGAAAACATTGCCCGTAATATCACCCGGTTCTCTATTTACGGCACCATAGGCTTAGGCCTGATAACCCTTGTTTATATATTTCTTGTAACACCACAACAGAGTATGAACAGTGAGGATAACTTGAAATTTATTGATAAAAAAATTCAGGTCATCCAATATGTTTTTACTGCATTGCTGCCATTATGGGGCACATGGATGGGTACCGTGATAGCGTTTTACTTTTCAAAAGCAAATTTCCAGGCTGCTAATGACGGTGTTAAAAAGCTGTTTGAGCAGATTAGTCCTGCGCAAAAACTGGAGTCGACCAAATGTAAGGATGTGATGATTCCGTTTGAAAAGATCAAGCCTTTTCCACTTACCTCTACCGCGCCTGTAGAAGATAATGCGGCCGACGAAGCCCAGGAAGCCGCCAAAGCCGCCGACGAAGCCTTAACCAATGCTAAAGCAGCAGCGGATCAGGCGGTACAGGATGCACAAACTGCTACAAGCAACGCTGCAGCTGCGGCCGCGGCTAAAACAGCCGCCGATGCCGCCCTCGACGACCCTGCAATTAAAGCCGACCCTGCCGCCCTGGCAGCAGCCCAAACAGCTGCAGCTGATGCCGCTACTGCTTTAGATGCTGCAAATGCCGCAGCAGCAACAGCAGCTACTGCAGTAACAGAGGCGAATGCAGCTGTGGTAACAGCCCAGGCGGCCAAAACAGACGCCGATAGTAAAGCTGCCGAAAAAACAGCCGCGGCAGCAACAGCGAATACCGGACCGGTAGACCAACTGGCCAGCATTAAAATTTTAGATGCCATAGCCTTTATGAAAGAAAATAAAATAACCAGGCTCCCCCTATTTAATGGTAAAAAACTGCTTTACATTATTCACCAAAGCACATTTGAAAAATTCATAACAGAAATATCAACCACCGCCACCTTAAACATCCCTATAGCTAATGCAACCGTAAACGATATGGTAACCTGTGGATCTGACGATGTTAAAGGTTATTTGTTGAATGGGGCGCAATACATTGATATCAATGCCAATTTAAGGCAGGCACAGGCCTTGATTGAGAAAAACGCTTATTGTCAGGACGTATTTTTAACTACCAATGGTAATGCAAGTGAAGATGTAATAGGCTGGGTAACCAATAACAAGATTGCCGAAAACTCTAAAGATTTGAAATCGGGCAGCTAACCTGCATGTAGCAAGCCCGAAGTATTATTCATCCTTTATAGGTACCCGTATTTTTAAACGCATAACCTTAAAACACCTATGCAATACACCATTAAAGCCGGCGATACACTCGGCAAGATTGCCGGCAAACAGAGCATCCCGGTGAGTGCCCTGATGGCGCTTAACCCGCAGATCACCAACATCAACCAAATTGCGGTTGGCCAGGTTATTAACGTGCCCAATATGCAGGATGTACCTGCTAACGCCCCATTTGATATGCCTTTAGCTATATCAGATTTGATTGCCCATGCCCGTAAGGTAGTCAATTCGCCCATTTTGTATAAGCTGGGCAGTGGCGGCATGTTCCCAGGGGATGCACTTCCCTCGCGTGACGGCCTGTGCGATTGCAGTGGCTTTGTTTGCTGGGTGCTTCATCTTTCGCGCCAAACCACTATTCCGTTTTATAAAAAGTATGGCGGCTGGATCTTTACCGATTCCATGGTCGACGATGTAAATAGTTCATCGGGTATTTTTGAAAGAATTACCGTACCCCAGCCGGGTTGTATTGTGGTTTACGGCGCCGGCAGTAAAATTGGTCACGTAGGTATCGTATCCGAAGTGGCAAACGGCGCTATGAAAAAAGTGATCCATTGCAGTTCCGGAAACTCCAGAACTTTTAATGCCGCTATCCAGGAAACACCCCCAACCGTATTTAACCGACCGGATGCCTTATGGGGCCGCTTTGTTGGTTAATCTATTTTTCGGGGTGATGACATTTGCATTTTTCTGATGCTACATATAACGGTGCAGATAAACACCTCCATCAACCATTTTAAAACTACTGACAAGAACCTGTCAGTGTTCGGATTTTCAAAAAGCTGGTGTTCGGCCGTGTTCGGGCAAAATATTTAAAAAATATAAGTAACTGATAATCAACACCTATAACATCTGCCTCAAAAACAACCGAACATTCAATTTATTGATTATCAACACAATAAATTTTATCCCACTCCAAAATCCCCCTATCCCCCCACAAAACCGAACACCCCACCAGAACACTTTTCTGCCTGAATGGTTATTTGCTTACTTTAGCACTTAAGCATCGTCGCCTATGAAAATTACCGTATACTCCATACTTGCTTTAGCCGTACTGGCAACCCTCAGTTCCTGCTCGCCCAAAGGGCCATACGCCTTCACCAACAAGGTATATAAACACCAAACAGATTCGGTACTAAAAGTGATAGCCCTCGAGCAGCCCGCCATGCTGGTTGATAGCCTTGGTGCCGCCATCCCCAGCGAGTGGGTAGGTACCGTGAACTTTAATGCCCGCAAACCCAACTATGTAATTATTCACTATACCGCCCAGGATTCGGCCAAACAAACCCTCAAAACCTTTACCCTGGTTAAGCCCCAGGTGAGTGCGCACTATGTTGTAGGCAAGGATGGCAAAGTGTACCACATGCTTAATGATTACCTGCGTGCCTGGCAGGCCGGTATCAGCAAGTGGGCCAGCATCAGCGATATGAATAGCTGTTCCATCGGTATCGAGATTGATAACAATGGCCACGAGCCCTTTAATGATGTACAGGTAAAAAGCCTGCTGGCGCTGCTGGCTCAGCTTAAAAAGGCGTATAATATCCCTACTGCCAACTTTATAGGCCACCAGGATATTGCCCCAGCCCGTAAACCAGACCCCGGTCCGCTATTCCCCTGGAAACTGCTGGCCCAAAAAGGTTTCGGATACTGGAGCGACGACCTGCTTGAACTACCGCCCGACAACTTTGACTATGCCACAGCCCTGCGCCTGATAGGTTACGATACCAGCAACCTGCCCGCCGCTATAACAGCCTTTAAACGCCACTTTGTACAGGTAGAAGACAGCCCCACCATGACCCAGCTGGATTTGAACGTGTTGTATAATGTGTATAGGAAGTATTAGCCCCCCAGCCCCCTCAAGGGGGAGCCTTTGATTTGCGTGGGCCCAAAAAAAAGCCCGGCATTTTGTGCCGGGCTGATATATTTTTTAACTCCCCCTTTAGGGGGCTGGGGGGCTTTTACTTCTTCACCCACCCGTCCTTCAACGTTACGGTGCGGTTAAATACCAGCTTATCGGCAGTGGAATATTTATCCAGGGTAAAATAGCCTTTCCGCATGAACTGTACCGGGGTTCCGGGTTTGGCGTTAGCCAGGTCGGGTTCAATGTAGACGGTTTGTATTACATCCAAACTGTTGGGGTTAAGGTAATCTTTAAAGTCACCATCCTCACTTTGCGGGTTCTCCACCTGGAATAAACGGTCGTAAAGCCTTACTTCGGCGGTTTTGGCATGCGGTACGCTCACCCAATGAATAGTTCCCTTAACGTTAATGCCGCTGGTATCATTCCCAGATTTTGACTCAGGCAGATAGCTGCAATGAATCTCGGTTACATTGCCATCGGCATCCTTCACAAAGTCGTCACAACGGATGATGTAGGCGTTCTTCAACCTCACCATCAGGCCAACCCCTAACCGGAAAAATTTCTTAGGCGGCACTTCCATAAAGTCTTCACGCTCTATCCATAACTCGCGGCTAAACGGAAACTCGCGGCTGCCGTCACCGTCCTCAGCTTCAGGATTGTTTTCACCATGCATGGTTTCTACTTCACCTTCAGGATAGTTGGTAAGGATACATTTTATAGGATCCAGAACGGCCATACGCCGCCATGCGGTTTTATTCAGGTCTTCGCGGATACAGAACTCCAGCAGGCCAACATCAATCATATTCTCGCGTTTGGCTACGCCGATGCGTTCGCAAAACTCGCGGATACTTGCAGGCGTATAACCCCGGCGACGCAAACCACTAATGGTAGGCATGCGCGGGTCGTCCCAGCTTTCTACGTGCCCTTCCGTAACCAGTTGCAGCAGCTTGCGCTTGCTCATTACTGTGTAGTTAAGGTTTAAACGGGCAAACTCGTATTGCTTTGACGGAAAGATGCCCAGCTGATCAATAAACCAATCATACAAAGGACGGTGAGGTATAAACTCCAGCGTACAAAGAGAGTGGGTTATATGTTCAATAGCATCCGATTGACCGTGCGCGAAATCATACATAGGGTAAATGCACCAGGCATCGCCAGTACGGTGATGATGGGCATGCTTAATACGGTACATCAAAGGATCGCGCAGATGCATGTTTGGTGCAGCCAGGTCAAGCTTGGCACGCAGCACCTTGGCACCATCGGGGTATTTACCGGCTTTCATATCGGCAAACAACTGCAGGTTTTCCTCAACAGACCTGCTACGGTACTCATTAGGGGTGCCCGGTTCGGTTGGTGTACCTTTTTGTGCAGCTATCTCCTCGGCGCTACTGTCATCAACATACGCCAACCCTCTTTTGATGAGGGCAACGGCAAATTCATATATCTTATCAAAATAGTCAGAAGCATATAACTCTTCGGCCCATTCAAAGCCCAGCCATTTTACATCTTCTTTAATACTATCAACATATTCCACATCCTCTTTAACGGGATTGGTATCGTCAAAGCGCAGGTTGGTTTTACCGTTATATTTTTGAGCCAGGCCAAAATTTAAACAAATGGATTTGGCATGCCCAATATGCAGGTAGCCATTAGGCTCGGGCGGGAAACGGGTTAATACCCTGCCATCGTTTTTGCCGGCGGCTATATCTTCTTCAACAATTTCCTCTATAAAGTTCAGTGATCTTTCTTCGCTCATAAACAACAGTTATCAATAACCACAAAAGTAACAAAAATTTTAAGCCCTAACTTTATAAACCGGAACTGTTCAAGCACGCAATTAGCATATTGTTTTTATCATAAAATAATTAAATTTGGAACAACTTAAATCAAAAACCTATACAATATGAACATGTACAAAGATCCTTATATGAATTTTCAGGATATGACGCCCGAGGAAATGGGCTTTTTGCAACAAGCCACCGCCGGACTAAATGAAAATCAAACAAAGTATTTTTACATGGTTTATACCAGCAAACGCAAAAACGCACAGGAAATATTGTTATTTACCTTACTTGGCTTTATTGTGATTGCAGGTGTGCAACGTTTTGTACTGGGCCAAATTGGTATGGGTTTACTATATCTTTTTACAGGCGGCTTTTGCTTTATAGGTACTATTGTTGATTTGATAAACAATAAATCGCTCACATTAGAGTATAATAAAAATATGGCTTATGAAAGCCACCGTATGGCTATGTTAACCCAATAATTAACCCAGGCCATATTATAGCTAATACTTATTCATGAAATTATCCGCCCTTACCGCCTACCTTGAAAGCCTTGCGCCACTGGTTTACCAGGAAGATTATGACAACGCCGGCCTAATTGTAGGTAACCCCGATCAGGAAATAACCCAGGCGCTGCTTTCGTTAGATTGCACCGAGGCCGTGGTTGATGAGGCTATCGCTACCGGCAGCCAGGTAATTATATCGCATCATCCTATCGTTTTTAAAGGGTTAAAAAAGTTTAATGGTAAAACTTATGTAGAACGCGTGGTGGAGAAAGCCATTCGCAACCGCATAGCCATATATGCCATTCACACCAACCTGGATAACGTGATGACCGGGGTTAACACCCGCATTTGCGATACCCTGGGCTTAAAAAACTGCCGCATACTGGCACCCAAACACAACCTGCTTAAAAAACTGGTCACCTTTGTACCCCATAGCCATGCAGATGCTGTGCGCGAGGCTTTATTTGCAGCCGGCGCAGGCAATATTGGTAACTATAGCGAAGTAAGCTTCAATGCCGAAGGAACCGGAACTTTTAAAGGCAATGAACTTACAGTACCCCACGTGGGCGAGCCAGGCAAGCGTCACCACGAAAGCGAAGTTTGCATCCAAACCGTTTATCCTGCCAACCTGGAGAGTAAGATTATCATGGCGTTGATACTTGCTCATCCGTACGAGGAGGTAGCTTATGACCTTTTCAGCTTAACTAACCAAAACCAGCAAGTAGGCTCGGGAATGATAGGCGAACTGGAAGTGCCGCAGAACCAGGAATCTTTCCTTTTCCATATAAAGGATAAAATGCGCACCCATGTAATAAGGCATACCGCTTTTACAGGCAAACCAATTAGAAAAGTAGCTGTTTGCGGCGGTGCAGGAGGCTTTTTGCTGAAGCATGCCATAGCCGCCGGAGCCGACATTTTTATCACTGCCGACTACAAGTATCATGAGTTTTTTGATGCCGAAGGAAAAATAGTGATAGCCGACATCGGACACTTTGAAAGTGAACAATTTACGGTGCAATTAATGTATGATATAATTAGAAAAAAATTCCCTATCTTTGCCGTCCGTTTAACAGAAGTAAATACAAACCCCGTCAAATATTTTATTTAATGGAACAAACCGTAGAACAAAAGCTTAAAGCTTTATACGAACTCCAAACCATCCACACCAAAATTGATAGGATTCGCCAGGTAAGGGGTGAACTGCCAATGGAAGTTGCCGACTTGGAAGATGATGTTGCTGGTCTTGAAACCCGCATACAGAAAATCAAATATGAGCTGGATGATGTGGAGGATGAAATAGTAACCCGCAAAAACCTGATCAAGGATGCTCAGGCAAATATCAAAAAATACGAAACGCAACTTAACGAAGTTAAGAACAACCGTGAGTACGATGCCATATCAAAAGAAATTGAGATACAGGGATTAGATATACAGGTAAGCGAGAAAAAGATACGGGAATTTGGTTTTGAAATATCTTCAAAAACCCAGGTATATGAAAAAGCGCTTGCTGATCTGGAAGCACGTAAGAGCGATCTTGATGCTAAAAAAGATGAGTTAGGTGTTATTACCGCCGAAACTGAGAAAGAAGAGAACGACCTTGTTGCACAAGCAGAAAAGGCTACTCCAAATATCGAAGAGCGTTTATTAACTGCTTACAACCGCTTGCGTCAAAATGCAAAAAACGGATTAGCTGTTGTTACTATTCAGCGCGATTCATGTTCAGGTTGTTTTAACCAGATCCCGCCTCAGCGCCAGTCTGATATCCGTCAACGTAAAAAGATCATCGTTTGCGAGCATTGCGGACGTATCCTTGTTGACGAGCAAATGGCTTTAGAAGCAGAGAACGCATAAGCAATAGTCTTTAAAATTTAAAAAAGGTACCCGAAACGGTGCCTTTTTTTGTGAAGCAAATTTTTATGAGTAAGTTAAGGCTAACCTATTTTATCCTCACAATAGCTACCATAATCACTGGGCTGCTTTCCCGGCATTTTAAATTTATCCCTCTGTTTATTGGTGATATCCTTTGGGCGCTGATGGTTTACTTTATCGTACGCTTCCTGTTCATCTACAAGCCGTCAAAATCCATCATCATAGCAAGCTTGCTGTTTTGCTACGCCATAGAGTTTAGCCAGCTTTATAAAGCGCCCTGGATAAACGAATTGCGGCATACCATTTTTGGCAAGCTGGTTTTAGGCGCAGGTTTTTTATGGAGCGATCTGTTATGCTATACGGTTGGGGTGGGGATTGGTGTTCTGTTAGATTTATACGCCATCAGGAAAAAAACACAAACTTCTTTTTAGGCGACAAAGCCCGCCATTCTCAAAACATACTGATTTGTTTTCCCTTCTTCGGCACAAATAAGCTGTAATCATATTCTGGCATCTCCCTGCCCGCCATAAAGCGATTACAGGCCATTCTAAACATCTGGTGGATAGATTCTGCCACCTTACCCCCGCCGCTCATTCTACGGCCAAAATCGCTATCATTTAGCTGCCCGTCATGGCACTCGCGAATCATGTTGAGCACTTTCTCTGCTTTATCAGGAAAGGCTTTGTAAATCCAGTCGCTAAATATTTCGGCGATACTTCCATTGAGGCGCACAATGGTAAAGCCAGCAGCTAATGCTCCCCTATCGGCAGCTGCCTTAATGATGTTAGGCACTTCATTACTGTTCAATCCGGGAATTATGGGGGCTGCCATAACCCTCACGGGGATGCCATTTTCTGAGAGTTTCTGCACAACAGCCAATCGCCCGGTGGCCGTTATAGTACGCGGTTCTAATTTTTGCCGAAGCTGTTCGTTTAGTGATGTTATAGAAATATTTACATGCACCAGGTTCATCGCGGCAAGTTCTGTAAGAATATCAAGATCGCGCAGAATTACATTGTTTTTGGTGATGATGCTTACGGGGTTTTTATATTGCAAAAACACCTCCAGAAGCTGCCGTGTTATCTGCAATTTACGTTCAACAGGCTGATAACAATCCGTATTGCCAGATAGCATGATACATACTGGCTTATAGTTCTTTTTATTAAAATATTGTTCAAGCAATTCGGGGGCATTGCGCTTGATGATTATCTTCCGCTCAAAATCCAACCCAGCGCTAAAACCATAGTATTCATGGCTATTACGGGCGTAACAATAAATGCAGCCATGCTCACAACCCTGATAAGGATTTAAGGAGTACATGTGGCTTAGATCCGGGCTGTTAGATTCGCTTACTATCTTTTTGGGTGTTTCTTCAAAAAGCTGGGTTGAGCTATTTTCAAGCAAGGGCTCGTCGATCCCTTCAATATGGTCGGCCACATATTTATTTTTCAGAAACTTATTTTGCGTATTAACCTGCGCGCCCCTGCCTTTAAAAAAGCCAGAGCCATCCTCTTGTGCCATATGGCAAATTTGCTAATTAATTTAGCAAATTACAAGTCAACCAGCTTGTTTTTTATGCTGTACAAAACCAGGCCCACGCGACTCTTTATTTGTAGTTTCTCAAAAAGCTGGTCGCGGTAACTATCAACAGTACGCACGCTGATGCACATGGTATCTGCAATTTCCTTATAAGTGAGTTCGGTACTGGTGAGGCGTAAAAACTCAATTTCGCGCGGATTCAGTTTTACCTGTGCGGCCTTATCAGAATTAAAATTATGAAGCAGGTGCTTGGTAACAAAATCAGGATAATACAGGTCGCCTTCTGCAACCTTAGTTAATGCCCTTTCAAACTCATCTGGTTCAGAATCTTTTAAAAGGTAGCCCTTTACACCGGCCCTCACCATCGTAAGCACCTTCTCGGCATCCTCAAACATCGATAGAATGATTACCCTGATAGAGGGATGATATTTTTTAAGCCATTGTGCAGTTGATATTCCGTCCATCACGGGCATATTGATATCGAGCAAAACAATATCCGGGATATGTCCACCTGCAATATTATCTATCAGTTCCTTGCCGTGCGCGGCCTCAAACAGTATATTATAACCATTAAAGCTACCTATCAGCGCCGCCATGCCACTCCTAAAAAGGCGATGATCGTCAACCAGGGCTATTTGAATGGGTTCCGTTAGCATAAATTTCTTGTACCTGGGGGTTTAACGATAGCTTAATAGAACAGCCTTTTTTGGGCGAGCTGTTTATAACAGCCTCAGCACCAATTAAACCCGCCCTGTTTGTCATGTTACGCAATCCAGATCCGCTCTTGTCACTAAGCAATTCGGGTTGGAAACCAACACCATCATCTTCGATGGTTAAATTAAACATTTGTGTATTATAATACAAACCAATTTTAATGTTTGCTGCGTCTGCATGTTTCAACACGTTATTTAGAGCTTCCTGGAATATTCTGAACAAAACCAGCTCCCGTTGCTCGCCCAGGCTGTACACTTCTCCCTCCACTATTACATCCATATGGATAAGCCCGCTTTTGTTAACACGGACGGCCTCCATCTCCAATGTTTTTACCAGACCCAATGCGCTGATGTGCTCAAAGCTCAAACTTTTTGACAGATTACGCAGATCGGTAATGGTTTGGGAAATAAGTTCCCGGTTATCATTCAAACTCACCTTCTCCACCCCATCCAGCTTATTGCCCAACAGACCAAGGTTAAGTTTTACGAACGATAAAACCTGGGTAATATTATCATGCATTTCCCGGCTTACATAGTTCAATGTTTCTTCCTGTATCTCCAGGCGGGTTTTTAGCAGTTCCTGCTTAAAAGAGGATTTTAACTCGGCTTTTTCAAGTGCGTTTTTATTCTGTTTTTTTTGAAACATCAATAAAAAACCAACCATAAAAAAACCTAATAATAACAATAATGCAGTACCTGCAATTATTATAAGGATAACTTCTTCGTCTTTGAAAAGCATAAAAAGGCGTAAATTAAAATTGAGTTGAGCAACAAGTTTGAAAGCCCTGGAATAGTTGCCGCCAGCATGTAAAAATGATAATTGTTTTTATATACCATGTAGCTATAACAGGAATAAAAAAGACTCTTTGAAAGAAAATAAAAAAGCAAGCCCGTAACAACTAAAAACGGCGGGTGCTTTAAAAGTACTAAACCCTCCGTTGCTTCTTTCAACAAATCGTGATAATAGTTGTAAATTAAGGTTAAAATAAACAGGGCCTGTAATACCATTGCAATTGTATTCAACTTCCACATTCCCTGAACAAAAAACATATCAATAAAGGAAAAGAGTATTACAATACCAGCAAATAGATATACTTTTTTTTTATAAGATGCTCTTTTTGCAAGTGACGTCATTAAATAAGTAAAAAGAATAAAATCTATTAATTCCATGATGTTAGCGCACCAGGAGTCGGTATGATTAATCATCAGCAAGTTAAACAGATTCGCAAATTCATAAACACTTACACACCCAAAATAGGGTACAAACCATTTAAAATTGCTGTCCATTTTTTTGTAAGCGTACAAGCTAAAAGCAAATGTTATCGGCAAGGATATAAGGTAGATGTAGTATAATGTCAGCATTGATGACCTTTTAAATATAAATACTATTACGCAAAAGCTAATATTGGGACAGTGCCGCTGACTTCTTTGTCTTTGAAAAGCATAAAAAGGCGTAAATTAAAAGTGAGTTGAGCAACAGGTTTGAAAGCCCTGGAATAGTGGCTGCCAAAATATAAAAATGATAATTGTTTTTATAAATCATAAAGCTAAAGCATGACATAAAAACACTCTTTGAAAGAAAATAAAAAAGCAAGCCTGTAGCAACTAAAAACGGTGGATGCTTTAGAAGAACCAAACCCTCCTCTGCCTCTTCCAACAAATTGTAATAGTAAATACAAATTAAACTTAAAATAAATAAAGCCTGCAATACAATTGCCATGGTATTCAACCTCCAAATTCCCTGAATAAATGCCATATCAATCAAGGAAAGCAGTATTACGATAGTAGCAAGTGTGTATACTTTTTTTTTATACAATACTCTTTTTACAAGCGACGTCATTAAATAAGTATAAAGGATAAACTCTATTAATTCTTCGATGTTACTGCACCAGGAATTGGTATGATTAATCATCAGCCAGTTTAACAGATTCGCAAATTCATAAACAATTACAAATGCAAAAAATGGAACAAACCATTTAAAATTGCTGTCCATTTTTTTGTAAGCATGCAGGCTAAAACCAAATGTAATCGGCAAGGATATAAGGTAGATGTAGTATAACGTCAACATTGATGGCCTTTTAAATATAAATGCTATTGCGCAAAAGTTAATATTGGGAGAATGCCGCTGACTTCTTTATTTTTGGAAAGCATAAAAATGCTGATATTAAAAGTGAATTAAGCAACAGGTTTGAAAGCCCGGGAATAGTTTGTGCCAGGATAAGAAAATGATAGTTATTCTTATAAGCCATATAGCTATAACAGGAATAATAAGCCGAATTCGAAAGAAAATAAAAAAGCAACCCTGTTGCCGCCAAAAACGGTGGATGCTTTAAAAGTACCAGATGCTCCCTAGCTTCTTTCAATAAGTTATAGTAATAAATACAAATTAAGGTTAAAACGAACAATTCCTGCAATATTAGGGCTATGGTATTCAACCTCCAAATTCCCTGGATAAAAATCATATCAATAAGCGAAATCAGGATTATAATGCCCGCGAATATGTATACCTTCTTTTTATACAAAGCCTCTTCGTTAAAAGAGGTTATTAAATAAGTAAAAAGGATAAACTCCATTAATGAAATATTGTTGTTGCACCAGGAGTTGGTATGATTGATTATAAGTAAGCCGCGCATACTGGCAACCTCAACACAAATTACAAAGGGCAGGTACCAGCGAAACCATCTAAAGTTTCTATCAAGCTGCTTATATGTGTATAGGCAAATTAAAAAAGCTATTATTAGAGATATGAAATAAAGGTTATATAACATTCAATTATTGATGATCTTTTAAATATAAATGCTAAAATAGCTCATCCTTAAATACTTTTTTAATATCATCAATAATTGAATGCTATGTCCTTTTATCAATTAACAGGAGCAAATCGGCGGGCATAACTTCCCTCCATTAACAGCCTCTAAACCATTAGCAAGGACACTGCCATCAGAAAGTGCATCTGTATCACCACTTCCGTTATTCACCGTTCCAATAAAGATAGCGGTTGTTTGAGAAGGGGCCTCAGGCTCTTTTTCATCGTAAGCGGCCAGGTAAACCCTTACGCCTGTTGTTTCTGCCGGCAGATTGTTCACAAAATCTTTAAATGCAGCAACATCAAACCAGATTGATTTGGTATCATTAATGCTATAGGTACCATCAATCAGTTTTTTCCGGGTAGTTTCATACCGTTCTACCATTTGTTTCGCAATAGTTAAATCAATAGTCTTCATATTTAATCGGGATTAGTTAAAAAAATGACCACGCACTTTTACTCAATTATAACACAAAAAGTTTTATCTTCTGTTAAAAATCCATGCGCAAATTTTTGCAAAAACTATTAACCCAACCTGTAGCCAAACTTGCCGACAGACTATCGTCACGGCCCGATAAGAAACGGGTTGACAAGGCCTTAAGCCGCCTGTATAAAAACATCATTACCAAACCAGGGAAAAAAGGACTGGTAATTCCCTTTGATTCCCTTAAAGATAAATTTATCATCTTTTCTGATCAGCATAAAGGCGCGCGCGATGACATGGATATTTTTGCCCTTGCCGAGAAAAATTATCTTACAGCGCTTAACTATTACGAAGAACAACAATTCTTTTATATTAACCTGGGCGATAGTGAAGAGCTTTGGGAAAACCTTTTCATCACCATAAAAAAGCATAACAAAGCTACTTTTGAAAGCGAAAAACGCTTTATTAACCGCAAAGCTTTCCTCAAAATATTTGGCAATCATGACCTTTATTGGGGTAACGACCCACTGGCCGGAGTTGGCTTGCTGCAAGTATACGGACAGCTGGTAAAAATTTATGAGGGTGCAATATTACAAACCAGTGTAAATGAAAAACCGCTAAATATATACCTTACTCACGGCCACCAGGGAGATTTGCAAAGTGACGGCAACTGGTTTAGCAAATGGTTTGTATCAGACATTTGGGCACCATTCCAGGCTTATTTAAAGATTAACCTCAATACACCGGCCAATAATGATCAGCTAAAAACCGATCACAACCGGATCATGTATGAATGGGCTGCAGAGCGAAATAACACCCTGCTCATTACCGGCCACACCCACCAGCCGGTTTTCAGATCCCTCACCCACCTTGAAAGGTTATACGATGAGATGGCAAAGGCAAAAAGAACCAACCACACAGCCGCAGTTGCCGAAATTGAAAAACAAATAACCAACAGGAATTTAAAAGGCGATATAGTACCCGATTTTAGTGCCTATAAACCTTATTATTTTAACAGTGGCTGCTGTTGCTTTGATGATGGGGATATAACCGGCATCGAGATAGCAGACGGTTTTATAAGATTAATAAAATGGGAGTACGATGATAAAAAGAAAAGTAACCGGATTGTATTGGAGGAATGTAAACTCGATGAGTTGATTTAGGTTAGTGAATTTAAATAGACCTTAAGCCGCTGGGTTTACCCTTCCTGAGAATCATCCAATAAAAACACAAACAACTCTTTTGGGCCATGTGCGCCAAGTACCAGAGTTTTCTCAATATCGGCTGTGCGGCTTGGACCCGTCACGTTGCTGATCATGGATGGCAATTGATTACCATATTTACTTTTAAGAAGCTTGAACCCATCTTTAATATCCATTACCATTTGTGATGTGTAAGCCAGCACAATATGTACAGGAGGATAGATGCTTAACCGCCTGCCGGCCATATTACCGTTTGATAGTAAAATACTCCCATTACGTGCGATTAAAGCTTCGCAAAAGGTAAAGCCAACGTCGGCCTGGTCAAAATCTTTGTCGGTTTCGTAAAACGGATATTCAAAACGGGTGAGTATTTCCTGTAAGCCGGGCTCCCAGCAATATATTTTACGCCAGTTTCTTTCTTCGGCCAGGGTAAGTAGTGTTTCTATGAATTGCATTTCATCTTCGCAAAAAATAAACTGCCCGTTAACAGCAGTAAATTGCTCTGCAAAAACAACTTCGGGTATCTCCTCATCGTTTGCGTAAAGTGGCAGGTCTTCCAGTTGAGGGTACGGATTGTCCCTTTTTTCCAGCAGTGCCTTCCGGATCTTTTTAAGCAGTTTTTCTTTTGATGTGGTGATATCCCTCATAGTAAAAAAGGAAAGCCACCAGCTTGGCTGATGGCTTTTTTATAATGTTGTTTTTATTAAACTTTTGGCTCCTGCCCGTCAATCCTTGATAACTCAGGATTGGTTACAGTTTCAGGAATAGCGTTGTTATCAACATCAGGGTTCATAGCAGCTTCACCATTTACAAATTTATCATAAGTGGTTCGTTCATCAAATGGGCGTTTTCCTAATATCTCTTCCAGATCACTTTGGAACAACACTTCTTTTTCTAACAGTTTTTGAGCTATTTTCTCTAAACCTTCGCGTTTTTCGTTCAACAATACTTTGGTTTTTTGATAAACCTCATCAACCAGTTTACGTACTTCGTTGTCAATCATTTCAGCAGTTGTGTCTGAATATGGTTTATTAAACTGGTACTCTCCCTGCGGATCATAGAAGGATACGTTACCTACATTGCCATTCATACCGTAAATTTTAGTCATGGCATAAGCAAGCTTGGTAATACGTTCCAAATCGCTTAAGGCTCCGGTCGAAATTTTTCCAAAAACGATGTCTTCAGCAACCCGGCCACCCATAGAAACACTCATTTCATCTAACAATTGCTCGGTAGTGTACAAAAACTGCTCTTTTGGCAGATATTGAGCATAACCCAATGCTGCTACACCCCTTGGCACTATAGATACTTTAACCAACGGATCGGCATGCTCCAGGAACCAGCCTGCAATAGCATGGCCCGCTTCGTGGTAAGCTACAATACGTTTTTCTTCGGGTGATATTATTTTGTTCTTCTTCTCCAAACCACCAATCACACGGTCAATGGCATCCTGGAAATCGGTCATATCTACCGATTCTTTATTTTTACGGGCGGCAATCAGGGCAGCCTCGTTACAAACATTGGCAATCTCGGCACCTGCAAAACCTGGTGTTTGTGCCGATAATTTTTTAGCATCAACACCTTCATTAAGCTTAATAGGCTTCAAGTGAACCTTAAAGATCTGCTCACGGCCTATCAAATCCGGTTTATCAATTGATACCTGTCTGTCAAAGCGGCCCGGGCGTAATAATGCAGAATCCAATACATCCGGACGGTTGGTTGCAGCAAGAATAATTATACCAGAATCGGTACCAAAACCATCCATTTCAACCAATAACTGGTTCAATGTATTTTCGCGCTCATCATTACCACCAACAATATTGTTTTTACCACGGGCACGGCCAATGGCATCAATCTCATCAATAAATATAATACAAGGGGCTTTATCTTTAGCCTGGCGGAATAAATCACGAACACGTGATGCACCCACCCCTACAAACATCTCCACAAAATCTGAACCCGAAAGGGAGAAGAATGGCACCTGCGCTTCACCAGCCACAGCTTTAGCCAATAAGGTTTTACCTGTACCAGGTGAGCCTACCAGCAATGCGCCTTTAGGTATTTTACCACCCAGATTGGTATATTTTTTAGGGTTTTTCAGGAAATCTACAATCTCCATTACCTCTTGTTTGGCTTCCTCAAGACCGGCAACATCGTTAAACGTAACCGAAACCTGAGCTTCTTTATCAAACAGGGTAGCTTTTGATTTACCGATGTTGAAAATTTGTCCGCCCGGGCCACCGCCTGAACCACCAGACATACGGCGCATAATGAATATCCAAACAGCGGCAAACAAGATCACCATAATAACTCCCTGTACTAACCAGTTAGATAAAAGGCTTTCGCGACCCTGCTGAAGCTCAACCGAAATTTTGGGAGCTGTAGGATCTGTGCTTTCTACAGCGGCAATAGATTTTTTTAAGCTCTCGTATGAATCATCAGTAAAAGTATACTGAGGACCATTGTTTGAAGCGCTAAATAAATGCTGTTGTTTTCCACTATCAGAAACATAACGTTGTTTACTCAGGCTTTCCTTCTTAATATAAACCTCGGCAATTATTAAATCACCGCTTTTGTACGCAATTATTCTGTCAACATCATGCTGCTTCAGCATGTTAGTTTCAAAATCCTGATAGGTGATTCGCGCACCATTATCTCCGCCTAACAAGGTAGACGCCAACAGAAACGCTAAAACAATAATACCATAAATCCACATAATGTTAAACTTAGGTGGTTTAGGAGTTGTTTTTTTATTTAGAATCTTCCTTATCGGTTTCGGACTTTCTGATTTATTATCTTTATTATCTTTCATTTCTTTGTTACGAGCCAAACTTAATATCTATAATTTAAAATACATAATTATTAGCATGACGCTTCCACGGGCCTTTATGTGACCAGCAATTAAGCGCTTTTGTAATATTTAATTTCTGCATCCCCCCATAATTCCTCTACGCCATAAAACTCGCGCTTCTCGGTTCTGAAAATGTGGACCACAACATCCACATAGTCAAGCAGTATCCATTCGCCATATTCCAGCCCTTCCTTGCGCCATGGCTCTTGTTGGGTAGCATTAAAAATTTCGTCTTCAACGCTATTCGCTATAGCTTTAACCTGTGTGGTTGAGTCGGCATGGCAAACTACAAAGTAATCTGTTACCGAACTATTTAAGTTACGAAGGTCTAACCTTACTATTTCATTTCCCTTTTTTTCCTGTATACCATGTATAGCCAATTCAGAAATATAGGTTGATTGATTTACCTTTTTATTTTTTACCATCAAAAAGAATTAGTTTTGAACGTTTTTGGGTTAAAAATTATTACACTTTGCAAAATAACATATTTTCGGGATTATTTGTTGGTCAAAATTTGGTAACAATTAAAGAAGTTGATTCAACCAACATTTTCCTTAAAACATTACTGTCAAATTCCAAGCCATTGCCCGAAGGTACGGTCATTATGGCAGAAAGCCAATATGCCGGCCGGGGCCAGCAGCAAAACAAATGGCACAGCGATCCGGGCAAAAACCTTACTTTCAGCATATTGCTAACGCCCTCATTTTTACCTGTTTCTAAGCAGTTTGACCTTACACGCGTAGTAAGCCTGGGCGTTTATGAGGCCCTTAAACCTATACTTGGCGATAAATTAAAAATAAAATGGCCAAACGACATTTATTATGAAGACCGTAAGCTTGGCGGTATTTTAATAGAAACTAACTTGCAAAGCGACAAAATAAAAAGTGCCATAATTGGCATTGGCCTCAACATAAACCAGGAGAATTTTGAACCCGGGGCCGGTAATGCTATTTCTGTAAAACAAATCTTACATAAAGATTATGATTTACGAGCTTTATTATCTGAAATTTGCGGTCATATTGAGGCTTACTACCTTAACTTAAAGGCCGGTAAGTTTTCTTTTGTAAGGAACACCTATTTAAACCGACTATACTGGTTAAACGAGGCAAAGGATTTTCGGTCAAACGGTGAGGTTTTTAAAGGAACCATTATTAATGTAAAAGATGAAGGTTTGCTTGTTGTTGAAAATAATAGCGGCCAACATGAGTTTAGTTTAAAACAAATTGAATTTTTAAATAAGTAATAAATGAAAAAATTATTGTTGATGATTGTGGCGCTGGTTATTTGCGCCGGAGCCTATGCACAGATTGAATCGCCGGTAAGGTGGTCATATGCTGCTAAAAAACTAAATAGCAAAGAGGCTATTGTATTTTTAAAAGCGACTATACAACCGGGCTGGCATATTTACTCCCTTAATGTTGGCGATGGCGGCCCTATAAAAACCTCTTTTGAGTTTGCCCCATCAAAGCTTTACGCCACAAACGGCAAAACCGCCGAACCAACTCCTATATCTAAGTTTGAGAAAGCTTTCAACATGAATGTTAGCTATTTTGAAAAAGAAGTTGTTTTTCAACAAAAAATCAGCCTTAAATCGGCTGCGGCAACCAATGTAACAGGCAAACTAACATACATGACCTGTAACGATAAAAAATGCCTGCCACCAGAAGATGTTGACTTTACCATCCCATTAGGCAAATAAACACTTCCCCCTGGTACATCAATGAAAATATTTAGCAAGATCAACTGGTTGCCTACATCTATAGCTGTAGTAACCTTACTCATTATATTTGGCATAAACGCTCCAAAGCCTGTTTATGCGGCTCAAAAAGGAGGCAAGGATACAACAGTATCAACCGGCGATATCCAGTTTACCAATATACCAACTGCTGCCGATAGTATCGCTATCAGGAAAAAAGCGGCCGACTCTGCCGCCAAGGTGGTAGCTGCAAAACCTGTTGTTAAGCATGACGCGCCAAAGCCGGAGAAAGCCAAAACACTTTGGCAGATATTTATTGAGGGGCTTATCGGCGGCTTTACCGCGGTTATCCTGCCCTGCATTTATCCGCTATTGCCATTGACTGTAAGCTTTTTTACCAAAAAGAGCGGCAGCCGAAGCAAGGCCATCATGCAGTCACTTATTTATGGTGTATCTATCATTGTAATTTATGTAACGCTTGGCTTGCTGATCTCCATCATTTTTGGATCAAGCGCACTTAATGAGTTGGCTACTAACGGTATATTTAATATCTTTTTCTTCCTGCTGCTCATTGTATTTGGGATATCATTTCTGGGCGCGTTTGAAATTACCCTACCCAGTTCATTAGCCAACAAGCTGGATGAAAATTCTGACAAAGGCGGCCTTACAGGGATTTTCTTCATGGCATCAACCCTGGTGGTGGTTTCATTTTCATGTACCGGGCCAATAATTGGCACTTTACTGGTTGATGCAGCTTCAAAAGGCGATAGGCTTGGACCAGCAATGGGAATGTTTGGTTTTTCGCTCGCGTTGGCCCTGCCATTTACAATATTTGCTTTATTTCCGTCGGCTCTTAAAAGCCTGCCAAAATCTGGCGGCTGGCTTAATAGCGTGAAGGTTGTTTTAGGATTCCTTGAACTCGCTTTCGCTCTAAAATTCTTATCGAACGTTGACCTGGCCTACCATTGGCATTGGTTTGACAGGGAAGTATTTTTATCCCTTTGGATAGTTATTGGTTTAATGATAGGGCTTTACCTGCTGGGCAAAATTAAATTTTCGCATGATAGTGATACACCGTATCTATCTATCCCAAGGTTATTTTTATCAATAATTGCATTTGCATTCGTTGTTTATATGATTCCGGGTTTGTGGGGCGCTCCGCTCAAATCTATCGGGGCCTTTTTACCACCAATAGGCACACAAGACTTTGATCTTTCGCCAATACCGGGGGGCGGCGCTACGGCAACAACAGCAAACCAAGACGGTAAAGAACGAAAATACGCGGCAAACTATTCGGCCCTTGCAATAAAAGGCCTGGCGCCATGGTATGATTATGACCAGGCACTACAGGTTTCAAAAGAGTTGCACAAACCAATATTGATTGATTTTACGGGCTTTGCCTGCGTTAATTGCCGCAATATGGAAGCCAACGTATGGTCGGACCCTGTGGTATTTAAAAAATTACAGAACGACTTTATCCTTTTACAACTTGTGGTAGATGATAAAGCAACCTTAGATATTAAAGATCAATATACATCAACTTACAATTTTAAAAAGATAACTTCCATTGGCGACAAATGGAGCGAATTGGAAGCAAGCCGCTTCAACTCAAATTCGCAGCCGTTATATGTAATGCTTGATAGCGATGGCAAGGAAATGACTGATAAAAACGGAACAACTTTACCACATTATAATGCCGATTACCACATAAATAGGTATCTTAATTTTTTAGATAGCGGCATCGCGGCTTACAAAAAGTAACACAGCATATAAAAATTAAGTGTAAATTCGCGGCAACTTTTAAAAGTTTGCCGCGTTTTTTATATACCGGCAATTTTTAACAACACTAATTAAATTATTCAATTTTTTAAGGTAGGGTTAAGCCAACCATATCAGGATAAAAAATGACGCAGATTAAAAATATCGGACTTTATACTTCAGGAGGAGACTCCCCGGGGATGAACGCTGCCATTAGGGCGGTTGTACGTACAGCTATATATTATGGTATTGATGTTACAGGCATCCGTCGTGGTTATGAAGGAATGACCAGGGGCGATTTTATACCTATGAACCGCAAGTCGGTTTCAAACATCATACAACGCGGGGGTACTATTTTAAAAACCGCCCGTTGCGATAATTTCAGATCGGCCGAAGGTCGTCAACAAGCCTTTGAACAGTTAAAAAAACATAATGTTGATGCCCTTATAGGTATTGGCGGCGATGGTACATTTACCGGCGCTAAAGTATTTGGAGCAGAGTATGATATACCTATCATTGGCCTGCCCGGCACCATTGATAATGATTTGATGGGCACCGATTTCACCATAGGTTATGATACAGCTATTAATACAGTTGTTGAAGCTGTGGATAAGATTCGGGATACAGCAGAATCACACGATCGATTATTCATTATTGAAGTAATGGGCCGCGACTCGGGGCTTATTGCGTTGCGTACAGGTATTGCAGCCGGTGCCGAAGCTATTTTGATTCCGGAAAGCAAGGGCGGCATGGAAGGCTTATTTAACCGCCTCCAAAACGGTCGTAAAGATAAAACCTCCAGGATAGTAATAGTTGCCGAAGGTGAAGAAGCCGGTGGCGCATTTGAAGTTGGTCGCCTTGTACAGGAACGATTCCCGAATTATGATACCCGTATATCCATATTGGGCCACATCCAACGCGGTGGTGCACCAAGCTGTATGGATAGAGTATTGGCAAGCCGTGTAGGCGCCGCTGCCGTTGAAGCATTAAGAGATGGCCATCGTAATGAAATGATTGGCATAATCCACAACGAAATTGCCTACACTCCATTTGAACACGCTATTAAACACCATGTAGACATTAACCCCAACCTGTTAAAGTTGGTGGAAATTCTATCAATGTAAATAAAAAGAAACGGGCTCTGATTATAACAGAGCCCGTTTCTTTTTTATCCCCGTGGACCTGGCTTTTTATATTTGGCTTGCAAAAGCATTATTCACAATCAAACGCCCGTTAAACTATAAAAAGGCAAACGGCTAAACGCTATACATCTAATAATTTGGCGGCGATGTCCTGCCAGTTATCAACCCTTTCAAAGCCATCTACCAATAAATTGTGCGGCGATGTATACAACAGTTTTCGCCCTTTGAAAGTAACAAAGTTCTTTATCCGGTCATCAATCATGATATCCACATCCAGTACTTTATGGCCGCAAAAAATAATATTGGTCCATGATATAAATGGAAAATGCTCTTCCAGCCACTCGTGCTTATCCTCAAGCGAATATTTAAACTCCATTGCTGCAGAAGCTATATAAACATCATATTTTTCCATAAGGGCTTTTACCACTTCCTGGCTACCCGGCATCACTTTCAGATCCCGAAAAAAACCTTTCTCGTTAACATACTCCCTTACAGAACTAATGAGATGCGGCGGCAGTGTTTCTCCAAACTCCTTGCCATGCATATCGGCCAGTAACACCTTTGTTTGATGGCGCTCTTTATATAGTTCGATGAATTTATCAATGGTATCCGCCAATACCTCATCCATATCAATTGCGATGCGTGGTTTCCTGATGATGCTCATGCGGCTCAAATTGCAATTTTTTTTATTGAAACAACAACCAAATAATAATTAATTGCAAGGCTTTTAAATTGTTAAGAATAATTTATACCTTTGCATCCCCGCAGAAAGAACTCCGGGGACATGTTGAATACATAAAATAAAGAAATGGCAACTAAGATCAGACTGCAAAGACACGGTAAAAAAGGAAAACCTTTTTACTACATCGTAGTAGCAGATGCCCGCGCTCCTCGCGACGGTCGTTTTATTGAGCGTTTAGGTTCATACAACCCAAACACCAATCCTGCAACTATAGACATTAATTTCGACAAAACTTTAGAGTGGGTTAACACAGGTGCCCAGCCTACTGATACTTGTCGTGCTATCCTTTCATACAAAGGTGTATTGTACAAAAAACACTTAGAAGGTGGTGTAAAAAAAGGTGCTTTAACTGAAGAACAAGCTGCAGCAAAATTTGCTGAGTGGACTGATCTGAAAGAAGGAAAAATCACCGGTAAAAAAACCAGCTTAACATCTGCAAAAGACGAAGCACGTCAAGCTGCTTTGGCTGCTGAGGCTAAAAAGAAGGAAGAAAAAGCTGCTGCAATTGCTGCTAAAAATGCTCCTGTTGCCGAAGAAGTTGAAGCTCCTGCTGACGAAGAAGCTCCGGCTGCTGATGCTGATAGCGCAGAATAATTCATTAAAGAAGCAAGAAATAAGGATCGGGAATCCATATAGCTGCAAAGCTTCGGTTTTGATTCTTACATCTTGATTCTCTACAATGGCGAAGCAACCTCACAATAGGTTCTTCGCCATTATTGTTTAATAACGATTTTTTATGAAGACCGAAGATTGTTTCAGGGTTGGCAGTATATTAAAAACCAAAGGACTGAAAGGTGAAATGCAGATCTATGTAGATTTTGACAACCTTGATGCCATTAAGTTTGATGCCGTTTTTATTGATATTTCTGGCAAAATGATTCCTTATTTTGTGCAATCCATTAAATACCTCCAAAAAAGCAATGCTTATTTGTATTTGGAGGATGTGGATACCATTGAAAAGGCTGCCCTGATGGTAAAAAGGGATATATACTTACCCAATAAGCTGAAACCCAAAAAGAAAAAAGCAGAGTTCACCCTGAACGATGTGGAAGGTTTCATCGCCATTGATGAAACTCATGGCGAACTGGGCGAGATCATCCAGGTACAGGAATATCCGCAGCAGCTGATAGCTACTGTTCAATACAAAAACAAGGAAGTGCTGTTCCCGCTTAATTTAGAAATAATTAAAGGAATCGATATCGAAGCCGGAGAAATCTACATCGATTTACCTGAGGGTTTATTGGACGTTTATTTAGAAGACTAAAACAGTATCCGCCGGGGTAAAACCTTTTGTCATCCTGAACGATTTGAAGGCTCTGCTATTCGCCGGGCTTCTTCGCCTTGTAAAGTCTGCGATTAGATCCTTCAAATCGTTCAGGATGACAAATCTTTTAAATGGCATGCACCTTCCAGTATAACAGGCAAAATTCGCAAAACGCCATTGGTAGAATAGGCCATTGAAGGGCTTCACATTCAGCCCATTTTAAATAAAACTTACAAAACTTCAATAATTACGGCTTAAGTTATATTTTTATACCTTATGCCATCACCCGCTGCATTAAGAAAGATAAGGCCTGTACAGCTTGTTGCTGTTATCTTCTTCACCGTATCCGGCGGGCCTTATGGTTTGGAGCCGCTTTTAACTTATGCCGGCGACCACGCCGCATTGGCCATACTGCTGCTCACCCCTCTTTTATGGGATGTGCCTGCCATTTTCACCGTATTGGAACTCAACAGCATGATGCCGGTAACTGGGGGCTATTACAAGTGGGTAAAATATGCATTAGGCACGCGCTGGGGTTTTTACGAGGGATGGTGGACCTGGCTTTACACTTTTGTGGATCTGGCCATATACCCCGTACTTTTTGTACAATACGCTTCATTTTTTTACCCGGTTTTACTGCAGTACCAGGTACCGGTTTGCCTGCTCATCATCTGGGCATCAGGAGGGTTAAATATACTGGGGATAGTACCCGTTGGAAAAGTAAGCCTGTTTTTAAGCGCTGTAGTATTGGCCCCCGTGCTAATTTTAATTGTTTTGGCAATCCGCCACCACTCGGGGCCATTAACCATCCCTGCCCCATCATTAAAGGGGCTCACATTTCCATCGTTTGGCATGGCTTTGTACACCGTAATGTGGAATTGCCTGGGATGGGATAACATTACCACCTATGCCGAGGAGGTTGAAAAACCGGTGCGCTCCTACCTGGTATCTATGCTTATCGCCTTTGCCCTGGTTATTGTTGTTTACTTTTTTATCACCTGGATAGCCCAGCAATCGGGCATCAATCACGATACCTTAACAAACAATGGTTTCCCTGCTTTAGGCGTGCTCATTGCCGGGAAATGGCTTGGCGTGGCAATTGCCATTGGCGGCATGGCCAGTACGCTGGGTATTTATGCAGCGGTATTATTATCAGTATCACGCGTGCCCCAGGTAATGGCCGAGGATCATTTACTGCCAGCTGGCCTTAACAAGCTGCACAAACGCTTTAAAACACCCTATGTATCCATTATCATTTGTTCATTGGTAGTAAGCTTTATGATTCTTTGGACCTTTGCCGATCTGCTCATTATAGATGTTACCGTTTATGGCGCTGGTTTGTCATTAGAGTACATCGCCCTGGTACAGCTACGTATAAAGGAGCCGGATAAAAAAAGGCCTTTCCGTATCCCATTAAGCATAACGGGCCTTTGCCTTGTGCTTTTGTTACCTTTTATAGTTTATGGGGTGGCATTGGGTGGGGCGCTTTCTTCAACACCAAAAGCATTAACAGCGGCAGGCTTTGCTATAACCGCATTGTTAAGCGCAGAAATAGCATGGCGAATAATTTTACTGAGCAGGCCCCATTTAAAAAACAGTTTCCCCCGCCCCCATCCAACAGAAAAAGACTAAAAACTGCTTATCTTTTACTGTAAGATCATCCGTTATTTGAATTGTAAAAATTCGGCGATGTTGTTCATGCTACCCCTCTCAATGGTAAGGCGCACAATAAAACCGCTACCTTTAGGCAATCAACTATATTTCTATGCAAAAGCATTTCTTCAATTGTATTACCGTAATAGCCCTGCTGCTTGTTGTTTCAACAGCCTCCGCTCAGCGTCGCAGAGCCGTAAAGCCAGCTGGTCAACCGGCCGAAGTTCAGATTACTCCCTATAAAACCACCATGCTGGCCAACGGCACCGATGATGTCATGATAAAGGTGGTAGTAATTGATAGCAAAGGCAACGAAGTAAAAACGGCAGGCAATCTTATCCGGTTTTCGGTTCAGGGAGATGCCCATATCGCGGCAATTACTACTCAGGATAAAAAAGATGCAGGAGCTAAAATCGCTGATACCGCGGCACAGGCTAATTTAAAAAACGGGCTGCTTTGGGTTAAGGTGATAGCCGGCCGTACGCTCGGTCACATAAAATTCGAGGCAAAATCTGATAGCTTATGGACCGGCTCAACCGAGATCCATACGGTGCAGCCGGGCGTGCCCCATAAAGTCACTAATGACAAATACATAGCCAAAACAGTAAAAGATAAAATATTAGGGGCTGATATATCTTTCCTGCCCGAACTGGAAGCCAAAGGCGTCAGGTTCAGTGATAAGGGAGTTGAAAAGGATGCGATTCAGATACTAAAGGAGCATGGTTTTAACTATATCCGTTTGAGGATATTTAATGCCCCTGCCGGCCCCAAAGGCTACTCACCCAATAAAGGCTTTTGCGACCTGGAACATACCAAACAAATGGCCAAACGGGTTAAAGCCGCAGGCATGAAACTCCTGCTCGATTTTCATTACAGCGATTATTGGGCCGATCCGCAGCAGCAAAACAAACCGGCAGCATGGGTTGGCCAGGATTTCACCACCCTAAAAAAGTCTGTTCAGGATTACACCACCATGGTGATGCAACAACTAAAGGATCAAGGCACCACGCCCGATATGGTACAGGTTGGCAACGAAATAAACCATGGTATGATATGGCCCGATGGGCAGATCAATAACCTGGATAGTTTGGCTCAGTTGATATATGCGGGAACAAAAGGGGTGAAAGCAATTAGCCCAAAAACAATAATTATGGTGCACATTGCTTTGGGCGGGCAAAGTCTCGAGTCGCGCTTTTTTATGGATAACATGACAGCGCGTAATTTACCCTTTGATGTAATTGGCTTATCTTATTATCCCAAATGGCACGGTACACCCGATGACCTGAAAGCCAACATGGCCGATCTATCTAAACGCTACAACAAGCAGATTATGGTTGCGGAGTATACCCAGCTAAAAAAAGAAGTTAATGATATTGCCTTCACCGTTCCGGGCGGCAAGGGTATTGGTTCATTCATTTGGGAACCATTAAGTACCTGGGAACAGATATTTGATCGCAACGGAAAATCAAACTCGTTCATAGATGTTTACCCCGGTATTGTTAAAAAGTACAACATCAAACCATGAGCTGGCCTGTTGCACAATGAGCCTCCATTTACTTACATTTGAAAAAACACAACACTCATGAACATCAAACATACTTGTTTTTTACTGCTAACCGGCGGGGCTTTGTTTACAGGCTGCAGTCAGGACACCAAAACTAAGGAAGCAGAAAAGGCGATAACTCCCGATGAAATTAAAGCACAGATTGCTGTATTAGCAGCCGATTCATTAATGGGCCGCAAACCCTTTACCGAGGGTGAAAACAAGGCAGTTGCCTACATCTCTTCTGAGTTCAAAAAAGCCGGATTAGAGCCGGGTAACAATGGCAGTTATTTTCAGGATGTGCCGATGGTGGAGATCACCAGCACACCATCAGAAACCATGGAGATCAGCGGCGGTAAAACACCAATGAGCCTGCATGCCACTACTGATTTTGTAGCCTCAACCCGCCAGGAAGTAAATGCGCTCGAACTAAAAAAGTCGCCATTGATATTTGCCGGCTATGGTGTTATTGCACCAGAATACGGATGGAATGATTATGCAGGATTAGATGTAAAAGGTAAAACTGTAATTGTGCTGGTTAATGATCCGGGATTTAAGTCTGGGCACTCCGACTTTTTCAAAGGTGACACCATGACCTATTATGGCCGCTGGACATACAAATATGAGGAAGCCGCCCGGCAAGGAGCCGCCGGCGTGATCATTGTGCACCAAACAGCCCCGGCAAGCTATGGCTGGAAAGTAGTTCAAAACAGTTTCACAGGTGCAAAACTTTACCTGCAGCAAAACGATAAGCACATGTCCCGCTGTAAGGTAGAAGGCTGGATGAGCGAGGATGCCGCCAAACAACTCCTGGCAGATGCAGGTGTAACCGGCGATATCCGCGCCATTGCCCGCCAAAAAGGATTTAAGGCCATCCCGCTAAACAGGGATATTTCTTTAAGCATCAGCAATAAATTAAAATACTCCACATCGCGTAATGTTATAGGCACCCTAAAAGGTAGCGCAAGGCCTAATGAATATATATTATATACTGCCCACTGGGATCACCTTGGTGTTGGCAAGCCGGATGCCAAAGGCGACAGCATTTACAACGGTGCGGTTGATAATGCAAGCGGTGTTGCCGCTATCATTAGCGTAGCCAATGCATTTAAAAACGCAAAGGAAAAACCACAGCGATCTATTGTTTTTCTTGCCGTTACCGGCGAAGAACAGGGCTTGCTGGGTTCAGAATACTACGCAACCCACCCGGTTTACCCGCTCAATAAAACTGTAGCCGACCTCAATATGGACGCATTGGGCAGCTATGGCGAAACCAAAGACATTGCCATCACCGGCAAAGGCCAAAACGACCTGGAAGATTATGTGGCCGATTTTTCCAAACAGGATGGGCTAACTGTAGTTGGCGACCGGACACCGGGTTCTGGCAGTTATTACCGCTCAGATCATTTTAACTTTGCCAAGCTTGGTGTACCTGCGCTTGATATCAACAATGGCAGTATCAGCAAAACGCAGGGAGCGACCTATGGTGCCGATAAGCAAAAAGAATATGGCGAGCTGCGCTATCACCAGCAGGCAGATAACTACAGCAGCGATATGGATGCTACGGGCATGGCCCAGGTAGCCGATATCCTTTTCAGGGTAGGTACAAAACTGGGTAACGAAACCACCTTCCCCGGTTGGAAACCAGGATCTGAATTCAAAGCGGTAAGGGATAAAGCAATGGGAAAGTAGAGAAAAGAATCAAGAAAAATAATTTCAAAAAGGCCTGTCATGGCGAGCCCGCGAAGCTCTGATAGGCCTTTTTGAAAAACAAAAAATCCACCCCATAACAGAAGGTGGATTTTTTCATTGTATATATAGTTGAAACTGAAGCCCTCTATGGGGATCTTAGTTGCTCATTTTAACGATGTTGAAACTTTCAAAAGCCATTTTTTGATTGTATTCGTTGGCTATGTTTTTATAGTTGATCAAATCAACAATGGTACCGATAAAGCAAAAGCCGGCGGTGAAAAAGTATAGCAATCCCATACCTATCTGATCGGTAAGAAAACGTTGAACGCCGGCTGCACCTACAAAACCCAATAAGGTAGCCAGCATTAAATCCTGGGGGTTTCTGCGTTTGCCGTAGTAAATGCTCATAAAATATTTTATCTGATTTTCATTCAGTGATGCTGTGGCCTGTTGTAAAAAGGCAAATTCTTCGGGAGTTACGCCGTCGAACATCATATATGGGTTTGGGTAAGAGTCCATCTTATTAAAGATTAAGTTTGTGTTTGTTTTATGATATAAAGGTATGCCTGCACACCATAAACACCTACGCCTTATAGGTTAGCGGGGGAAACAAGTCGGTGAAATACTGAGTTTTGGCGGTGAAAATAGAATCAAGAGATTAGCGTCAGGAATCGAGACAAAAACCTGTGCTATCGGATGAACTTTTTCTGCGTTGAAGAAAAAAAGCGGAGGCTACTTATCACATATATCCGGTGAAAAATTACCAGTACCGCAGGTATGCCCAGCCAATGGGCATGAAGAGAGTTTTTAATTTGCCCGTGAAACAGGTAGATGATAGAATGCCCCAGGCCACAGCCCGGGCACCAGGTTACGCCCAATAATTTTAATGGGCATAAAGTAAAATGCGATGTGGCCTGCGGCGAAGTAAAAGTCAGGCACAACATCGCGATTATCCAAAAAGCAAGCTCAAAGTATTTTGAAAAAAGCTGTTTAATCAACTTTATTTGATTTATTGGTGAACAGTAAAGATACTGCAAACGCCAATAATACACCAACCAGCAGGGCTCCGAATATGCGGCCCGAGAAGTCACGCAAGGTATTGTCTGTTGACACGTAGCTAAAATACAATATGGCCCCAAAAACGGTTATTGCTCCACCGGCAATTAGTATCTTAAAGCTTTGTATCAATGCTTCTAAAAAGCCCATCTGGCCTTTACAATCGGTTTTACGATAGCTCCAGATGCCAATAAACAACCCGGCCGCAGGGATCAGGACCGAAAAATATTCAAATGGGGCCACGGTATCCTTAAGCGGCGTTACCCCCATGGAGTGCGAAACAAACATCCAGATAATACTTAATACGCCGATAAAGCCACCCCATAAAACTGCATTCTTCATGATGATTTAATTTTAGTTGAAAATTTAGGTCGAATTCCGAGGAAATATTCCTTGAATTTATAATTAAAAAGTAATTAAATCTGCATATTGTTTGCATTGATTTATACAATTTATAAGGATTTATTAAAAAGGGCTTTTTTGCGTACATTTGCAGCAGTTTGAACATCCGTGATATATTAGATAGATATAAAGTTGATGACCGGATTAAGGCATTGGCCACCGCGCTTAATGCTTCCAAAAATCCAAGGGTACAACTTCGTGGTTTAGTCGGGTCAAGTGATGCGGCCATGGCGGTAGCATTGTATTTTTTACAGCACAAACACATGGTGTTTGTATTGCCCGAACGCGAAGAGGCCGGCTATTTCCAGGCCGACCTGGAGAACCTTACCGGTAAAGAGGTATTACTTTTCCCCTCATCATACCGCAAGCCATTTGAATTTACCCAGCCCGATAGCAGCAACGTGCTTGCCCGTGCCGAGGTATTGAATGAGCTTAACCATTCGTCTGAGTTTGGCCAGCTGATTGTTACCTACCCTGAAGCACTCGCCGAAAAAGTTATAGACCGTGCATCCCTTGAAAAAAACACACTTGAGATTGCCGTTAGCAATAAGCTAAGTATCGATTTTATTAATGAGTTTTTAATTGAATACGATTTTGACCGGGTTGACTTTGTTTACGAACCGGGCCAGTTTTCTGTAAGGGGTGGCATTGTTGATATTTTCTCGTTTTCGCATAACCTGCCCTACCGTGTAGAGTTCTTTGGCGATTTTATTGAATCAATCCGCACGTTTGAGATTGAAAGCCAGCTATCTGTTGAGCAGGTAAAAACCATCACTATTGTGCCCAATGTGCAATCTAAATTTTTAACAGAAAGTAACATCTCCCTGTTAGAATATGTGGATGCAGGCACGCAGATTTGGATAAAAGATGTACAGTTTACGCTGGATATTATCCAAAGCGGTTTTAAAAAGGCAACCAATTTATGGAAGGCCCTATCTGCTGATGAAAAAACGCAGAACCCGGACTGGATAGACCCTAAATTTGGCTTTACAGACGAGAAACTGATTGCCGATCAGCTGCATGATTTCCCGGTTGTTGAATTTGGTAAACAATTTTTTTATCAGCCAAGCGCAGCCATCAATTTTGATATGCGTCCGCAGCCATCTTTTAATAAAGATTTTACGCTGCTTATCCATAATTTTAAAAATAACGAGACGGAGAAAATTCAAAACTTTATCCTTACCGACTCTTCCAGGCAGGTAGAAAGGCTTTATGCCATTTTGGATGACCTGGATAAAACAGCAAAATTTACCCCGGTAAGCATTTCGATAAGGGAAGGGTTTGTGGACCAGGAGCAAAAACTGGCCTGCTATACTGACCACCAGATTTTTGATCGTTATTATAAATATAAGCTCAAAAAAGGTTACCAGCGTTCGCAGGCTATCACCCTGAAAGAACTGCGCGACCTTAAACCCGGCGATTACGTAACCCATATTGACCATGGCATTGGCAAATACGCCGGCCTGGAAAAAGTGGAAGTTAATGGCAAACAACAGGAAATGATCCGGTTGATATATGCCGATAACGACTTGCTTTACGTAAACATCAACTCGCTTAACCGCATTTCCAAATACAGCGGTAAGGAGGGTACTGTACCCAAAATGAACAAATTGGGTACCGATACCTGGGAGAGACTTAAAAAAACTACAAAAAAAAAAGTTAAAGACATCGCCCGCGATCTGATCAAGCTTTATGCACTGCGTAAAGCACAGCATGGCAATGCCTTTTCGCCCGATAGTTACCTGCAAACCGAACTTGAAGCATCCTTCATTTATGAGGATACCCCAGACCAGGAAAAAGCTACTGCCGATTTTAAAAAGGATATGGAATCGCCGCATCCTATGGATAGGCTGATATGTGGCGACGTGGGCTTTGGTAAAACAGAGGTTGCCATTCGCGCGGCATTTAAGGCCGTTGCCGATAGCAAACAGGTAGCCATATTAGTGCCTACCACTATTTTAGCAGCCCAGCATTACAAAACATTTACCGATAGACTAAAAGGCTTCCCGGCTAATATTGATTACATCAACCGGTTTAAAACCAGCAGGCAGATCAAGGATACCTTAGATAAGCTGAAGGATGGCAAGGTAGATATCATTATAGGCACACACCGTCTGGTGAGTAAGGACGTAAAGTTTAAGGATTTGGGGTTGATGATCATTGACGAAGAGCAGAAGTTTGGCGTATCAACCAAAGAGAAGCTGAAACAAATGCGCGCCAATGTAGATACGCTTACGCTTACCGCTACACCTATACCCCGTACGCTGCATTTCTCGCTGATGGGTGCACGTGACCTTTCTATCATATCAACCCCTCCGCCAAACAGGCAGCCTGTAGTTACTGAGCTGCATGTGTTTAATGACAAGCTCATAAAAGAGGCCGTTGAATTTGAGATTGAGCGCGACGGGCAGATCTTTTTTATTCACAACCGTGTTGCCGATTTGCCTCAGTTGGGCGGAATGATCCGTAAACTGGTGCCAAAAGCCCGCATTGGGATTGCGCACGGACAGTTAGAAGGCGATGCACTGGAAGATGTGATGCTGAAGTTTGTGAACCATGAGTATGATGTGTTGGTGGCCACTACCATTATTGAGGCCGGCCTGGATATTCCGAACGCTAACACCATCATCATTAACTACGCCCATATGTTTGGCCTGAGCGATCTGCACCAAATGCGCGGACGCGTGGGCAGGAGCAATAAAAAAGCCTATTGCTACCTGTTGAGCCCTCCTTTATCAACGCTTACCAGCGAGGCCCGCAAGCGCCTGAGCGCCATTGAAGAGTTTAGTGACCTGGGCAGCGGCTTTAACGTAGCCATGCGCGATCTGGACATCCGCGGCAGCGGAAACCTGCTTGGTGCCGAGCAAAGCGGTTTTATTGCCGAAATAGGCTTCGAAATGTATCACAAGATATTGGATGAAGCTATCCAGGAATTAAAGGATGATGAGTTTAAAGGCGTTTTCCCCGATGATAAGCCAAGGCCATACATCTCCTTTACCCAAATAGATACCGACCAGGAGATATTAATTCCTGATGAATACGTAACCAATATAGCCGAGCGATATAACCTATACACCGAACTATCCAAGCTGGAATCTGAGGTTGAATTATCGGCCTTTCAGCAGCAATTACACGATCGTTTTGGACCGATACCACCACAGGTACATGATTTGCTGAATACCATGCGCCTGCAATGGATGGGCAAAGCTATTGGATTTGAAAAGATCTCCTTAAAAAAAAATGTATTACGCGGCTACTTTATAACCGACCAGCAATCAACTTATTTTGAAACAGAGGCCTTCCATAACGTATTGGCCTTTGTGCAAGGTAACCCACGCCGCACCAATTTAAAAGAAGTTAAAAACACTTTGCGCCTTAGCGTGGAAGGAGTACACAGTATTGACCAGGCGTTACTGTTCTTGAATGAGATGGCGGGGCTGGTTGGGGCGTAATTAAGAGGGCTGCCAGCAAAAAGGCGTCCTATTCCAAATATCTGACTATCAACTCACATTTCAATGTACCCACCTCATTGCAGTAAGAGGTATAAAATTTGCCAAACTCTGAAGAGAAAACGACGCTTTAAAAGTCTTGTCATCCTGAGTTGATAAAATTTCGCGAAACTCTGAAGGCAAAATGACGTTTTACAAGGTTTGTCATCCTGAGTGGTAAAATCCGGTGGCCTCTGAAGGGGAAATGACGTAACAAAAATGGCTGTCATCCTGAGCCTGTCGAAGGATAGCGGGCAAAGGCCTCTCCGCGCGAGTCTTCGACAGGCTCAGACTGACAGGTCC
>NZ_JANYGH010000025.1 GCF_025362475.1 Mucilaginibacter sp. | reverse complement strand
ATCGCCCATGTGCTGATGCAGGTAGGCAAAGGCCGCATCCATTACCAAACTGCCGTATTGCAGTTCGGTAATATCAAGCAGTTGCATAACCTTTTGGCGCGTTACCTGCTGTATGGTTAGTTGGCGTTTAACGTGGCTCATTTTTTAGTAATTAGTAGTTAGTATCAAGACGGGTTACATAATTTAACTGGCGGGTCCCAATTAGGCGCTATTTCGCACTGTTTGGCAATAGCTATGCTATAGATGTAATGCATTTGATACATTTTAGTCCATTGCTTTTTTAGCTTCCTCGATAGTCTGAAATTTCTATCGGGATAAACGGTTATATCTCTCACGCTGCTTCCTCCTGATCTTCTGCCTCCAATAGAGTGGCTTTTTTCTTTTGGGCCTTAACGCTGCTTTTAACCCGGCGCATGGTGTAGTTACCGTCGGTAGTTATACTGTCGTTTATGATGGCGTAGGCTTGGTTAAGGCCGGTTATACCGTTAGCCTTAATAACATCTAATAAGTCCTGTTCATTAGGCGCGGTGAGCAGTACCCATTTGATATTAAAGCGGTCAAAAAAGGTATTCCAGTTGGCTGTTTGTCGGACTATGCAGCCATCAGATATTTTTTTGAGTACCGAGGTGCCTAACACCACAAAAGGGCATATATCTTCAAGGCGGTTAAACATGTCAACTATCTGCGATACGATAGCGGTTAAAAACTTGCTGTGTACTCGCTCTATCTCGTCAATAATCATCACCGGGCTTTCCAGGCGTGAAACCACATCAACCACCTGCAAAAAAATGTCGTGCAAATTGTAACTGCTGGGTTCGTGGCCCAATGATTTTAGGATATCGCCATAAAACGAACGTACAGTCATCACCTCCACACATTTAACCACAATTACATTTTGATGCGTGGCTGCATAACGGTTTAGCGTATGCGTTTTTCCGCTACCTGGGTGGCATAGTATAGCCCGGCAGTTAACACCCAAACGGGCATTATCAAACAGCGCTGTTAATTCGATGGTTGGGCGTGTGTCAACATGATTCCAAACATCGTCAAGCCTTAAGCCTACGCCTGCCGCTATTTTGCGCCATGTGGCATCGCTTACTTTGTCAGCTTTATTATTAAGTATTTGGCTGATGTAAGCATGTGATACACCCAATGGCTTTTCGGCCTTTTTACCGCTGCCAATGTGCTTTACATATTTGGCTAACTCGGTTCTAATTTGTTCTTTTGTACTTAATTCCATTTTAATTAGCTTTTAATTGGTTTTTGAGCCGGGTACTGTGAGGGTCCCGGCTTTTTGTTATACTTTGTCGTAAATAGTTGCTTTTGTTGACTGCGGCTTGCGGGTAGTTTTCTCAATCGTTACCGCCTCAATCTCAACATCGTTATATCCGCTGATAACCTTTTGTGCCTGGTGATTAACCGCTTTAGTTAGCACACCGGCCTGCATCAGGCTTTGCGCGTCAATATCTGCACGTTGCTGGCGTTCGCTTCTTTCGGTTACCGCATCAATAAGCTTTTTGGTAATGGTGCGTTTCTCTTCCAGTCGTTCGTGCAGGCGTTCACCGTCGCCGGGTTTCATATCTGCTATGGCCGATGGCTGGTACTTGTAGGCATCGGCCACAAAGCGGATACCTTTATGATCTGTTACAAGCACCTGGCTCATATCGGCAGGGTCGTACATGATTTCTACCGATTTATTGTTGTGCTGCGGGAATAAGCTGGCCGGTATATCAAAACTGTATTTGATATTATTAAGCTGAAAGTTTAAGCCATTAACCTTTAAGCGGGCAGGCTCTTTGGGTTGATGCTTAACGCCCATTATTTCGAGTTTGCGCTCGTTGGTAATAGCACGACCCTTGCAAAACACACTGCTGTTGAATAATTGAAGCCATTGTTGTTGGCGGGTGCTGCCGTCGTCCATAACCGTGTGCCTTAAGGCATTTATAGCCATTTCAATTACGGCGGGTATATGCTTTTTGTCGGGGAAATATGCACTCCTTTTCTGTAATGCGTCGGGGTTTGGCCTTGCATTAGCGCCACGGGCCGTAATATTGGCACCGCTATAGTTAGGGAACACTTTGAGTATTTTATGCAGTGGCTTACCAAAAACACGCTCTATATACTTGCTTTGTGCTACAGATGCCGTAAAGTGCGTGGTTTCGCCACCCATTTTAAAGTAAGTAGCCAATTCGCCTTTTAACGCCGGGTCAATAGCCCACTTATCAGTTTTCATTTGTCCCCAAATGTGTGGCTGGCCGGTTATCTCAATAATGTGTTCCATTGCATTGCGGCATGCAGCTTTAATAAGGTCGATTGTAACAGTTTCGCCTATCGCATAACCCAGCGGGTAGTCGTTAAGGGCGTCTATAATCACATACATAACCGGGCGGTTATACCTGTTTTTGGTGACAGGGTCAATAAAAAATAAATCCAGTACGTTATCGTCACCATTTACCAGCATCAGCGGGGCCGTTGGGCGGCTCTGTTTTATCTGCATGCTGTATTTATTGTATGCTGCGGCCTTGCCTTCGCGGGCCATTATTACTTCGTGATAGTTGGTACGGCGGCGGTACCCTACAGCCTGCGCCGTAATGGTTTTGCGGCCGTTTTCAAGCGCCCAATTATTATAAGCCTCTTTAATAGAAGTATCGTCGTGTTTATTATCAAGCGCGATTAAATCCATCAGCGTATCTTCCGCTACCTGATCTTTTACCTTTTTGCTGTTATCATTTGCGAACCTGAAAGCTTCAATAAGCACCTCAAAACCGCCTGTTTTGTACGCGTTAACGCGTTCCCTTAACCGCTTTTGATTGGTTGGCAGAGCCACGTTTTCAGCCTTAATTACATCCGCAACTATCTCCCAAAACGACACCATATTAATATTAAAGTCACGTTTTAAAGCTAATTTGTCGGTTGTATAGTGGTTTATGCCATCCAAATACGTTGCCGCTTTGGTATACTTATCGCGGTACTCTTCGGGCAGGTTTAAACCGCTTGGCAGCTTATAACCCTTGTTATTGGTGTTATTATAAAAATCGAATGCTTTTTTGTTCCAGTTGATGTTTACCCACTCGGTTAAAGGCTGTTTTACAATGTATTTGTAAGGGTCGCCGTACTTTTCAACTACTGCCTTTTTGTAATCACCCGGCAGGGCTTCATAATCGATATATACCCCGGAACCATTACCACCACGGCCATAAACTACTATACGGCCACGCGAACGCGCCTTATCGTAATTGGGCTTAGTCATAAATTCAGGCACAAATTCCTCAAACGTGAGGCAAAGGTTATTTGAATCGTGGAATATCATTTTGTTAGTTAGGATGTTACAAGCCCCGGCCTCGAACCGGGGGGGCTGCCTGTCTGTAAGGGGTTATTATTGACCTATAATGGTGTTAACTATGGGGGGTATTATAGCGCCTAATCCAAAAAGCGTTATTGCTATAATTACAAATTGGATAGCTGTAATTTGATTGTTGATTGCAGCGTGTGGGATTGTTTTGATTTCTTTAATTAGCTTTTTCATGATTTTGAATTTTGAGGGTTAGGAAATTAGTTTTTGGATTTCAATAATAGCGCTGCTTAGTTTGTAAATAGCCGGTTCGGTAAACCTTGACTTCGTATTTTCCTGCATAGCGTCCAATTGTTTCAATTGCTCTTCAAGATTGTTCTTTATTGCTCTTAGGTCTCCAACAAAGCCTTTTTTAATGAGGCTGGTTATTTTTAGTGTCGGTGTCGATTTCGGAAAGTTTTTCTTTGCAATTTCCTTTGCTGCTTTGGTTAGTGCTTTCATGTTTGTGAGGGTTATTGTGAGGGTGTTTGTTTTTTTCCGCTGATGATCTCTGATACAGCTTGTACCAATACCTGCTGACCTTCCACTATGAGTTCGGTGCAGTATTTAATTAGCTGGGCGTTTTCGCTTTTGTCGTTACGATCACCGGTGTTAACTTTTTTAACCAGGCTTGCCGAAGTATCTGTAATAGCGGCGATTAGTTTAGCAGTTGGTCGTGGTAACACCAGGTTTGCACAATTTTTGGTACAAGTGGTTTTTTTATTTTTATCTTCGGTCATGTTTGTGTTACTTTGTTGACACAAACTTAGACATATATCTAATAAATACAAATTATGTTAGACAAAAATCCCATAATTTCTTAAATATGGAGCCTAACCGACCGATTGACAGGCTGTTAATTTATCTTGATACCAAACGAATTTCGCCTTTTAAGGCCGAAAATGAGTTGGGTATTAGTAATGGGTACATCAAAAATGCCTTAAAACGGGACGGAAGTATAGGAAGTCAGATTTTAGAGAAGATTGTAAACGCATACTTAGACATAAGTCTAAGTTGGTTAGTTACCGGCGGCGGCGAAATGCTGATAACTGGTAAAACATATGCAGATACCCCCGCCGTAGATATACACCTTAATGACGAAAAAGGGGAGTACACAACAATTACCCCCGCAGTCACAGGTAGAGGTAAAGACAAGAAAATACAAAAAAGTGTCCACCCAACTGTCCACCCAACTGCATTTTTAAGCCCTAAAATTGTAACTGTCGACAAATCGGGAAAAGAGAATATAGTGTATGTACCCGTTAAGGCTGCGGCCGGTTATCTGCTCGGTTTTGGTGATCCGGCGTACATAGAAACCCTGCCGTCGTTCTCCCTGCCGGGGCTTACAAATAGCACCTACCGCGCCTTTGAAGTAGACGGCGACAGTATGTTTCCAACGCTCGAAAATAAAGAAATGGTGATTGGTCAGTGGGTAGAAAAGTTGGAGTTTATTAGAGAGGATCGGGTACACATCATAGTAACTAAAAACCGTGGCGTTATAGTTAAAAGACTGTTGAACAGGATAGAAAAGTACGGTTACATCATAGCCAAATCAGATGCCATTGATAACCGTAACCTATTCCCAAATATTGAAATAGCACCCGATGAAGTTGTGGAAATATGGTATGCCGTATGGCACGGAAGTTTTAATTTTAAGTCCCCTACAGAACTTTACAAAAAGGTCAACAACCTGGAAGCTGATTTAACCGAGGTGTTACGGGTATTAAAAGCCAACAAGCTTTTACCCAAATAGTAGTAACCCCTTTAAATACCTTTAAATTTTCTTTTAAAATGGAAGGTAAATAGTAGCATATGGAACAAGTCGTTTTTATTCGACAATTCAAAAAGTGCCTTAATCGTACAAAAAACGGACTTTTTTATAATCTCATTTGGTACAAGTGGTTTTAACCCCCTTACTTTATACCGACGCATTTTCAGAACGCTGGCTACTTTACCGGATACTGGACAGCTTCTTCCCCGGTGATAATGTTAAGTATACCGGTTCACAGATGAAGGACAGCGGGCTCAATGCAGAGCCGGATTACTACGCCAGGAGGGATGAACACATGTATTTGTTCGAGTCAAAGGACATCCTGATCAATGCGGCTGTTAAGGAACAGTATGATTTCAGCCTGTTGGAGGCTGAGTTTAAAAAAAAACTATATTTCGAAGAGAAGGGTGGCCGCCGTTCCAATAAAGCAGTATTGCAGCTCATGGGCAACATTGGGCGTGCGCTCACCCTGCAATTTCCTTTTGACACAGCCTATGAACCGCAGACCATTAAAATTTATCCTGTATTGGTGCTTCATGACCATTCCTTCCGGGTACCGGGATTGAACCATCTCGTTAATAGCTGGTTTATCGATGAATTAGACAAACTCGCGGCAAAAGGATTCCCTACAGGCCGTGTCCGGAACCTCACAATTATCGACATGGATACATTGATCTACCGGCAAGACATATTTCGCGCAGAAAACCTTAACCTTGGTGAAACGATCAGCGATTATCATCAATATGTTTTATTACCGCGCAGATTGAACGAAACTGATAGCCGTACTGCCGGTCAAATCATGAATAATAAGTCTATTGCTTTTGGCACCTGGTTTGCAGGCCGAGTGGACAGAACCAGCTTGAACAAGCCTCCAGAAATGCTCGACGCAATGACTAAAATCATTTTCAATTCGGGGAATATGATTTGATCAGCACATCGTAAGCAAAGAGCGCCTTTTTTGTTGGTATTACGGGTTCGTAGGCAAGTGTGCGCCTCTAAGATTGTTGCACAGGTCCCTTTTCAAGGGTATCAAAAAATTGTCGGACAAAGTTATTTACCGCATGATCAACCATTGCAATTGTTGGATAAATTGATCCAATCGTAAATCGTTTAGTGTATCCATTATATCCATAACCTATTTCATCGTCAAATTCTTGTTCCCACCCTATCCTAATAAGCTCATCGGTCATGAAGGACTACATAACCTTTCTGGCGAAATTGATGAACTTCAGGCGGCTAGGACAATCCTTATTCATAAGCTCAATATTTGGTCCTATGAAGAAGAAGAACGGATTTTTACGACCGAAGGCTTCTACATACCCGTAGAAGTCGTGCAAGTAATCACCGGTCGGGTCATGAGTTCACAAGACTTTTCAATGGTCAGGGAACTGATCCAACGGATAAATCCAGCCATCCAAATCGTTCGCGCCGAAGATATCATGGAAGAAATATGATTGATACTCTACATCATTATAGAGAAAAGCACTGATCGATAAAGAAATCGCGGAACTGTTGCCACTGATGCGCCCGGTTTTTCAAATGAGCCACAAGTAGAATGACCTACAAGGAAATTGCCGAGGAATTACGTCCATAGGAAGCACCAGTTAAGAAACACTGGTGCTTTGAAAGTGCTGCGGGTAAAATTGGGGTACTGGTTACCGGCTGCTGCTGATTCACTATTGATCACAAAAACCGATATCCCGGCAAATATAATCTTGCATTTTGGTTACCGGCAACTTGTTTTTGTTGGATAATACCGCTTGGATAAAGGCGTTACAGCGGGCGAGGTCGAACACGCCGGTTTGAAGTGCACGGCACAAAAAATCCATGGTGGTCAGATAGTCAATCCGGTGCATTTTGCAATAACTGGCGATATCCTTTAAGTTACTGCTGGCCAATATATTTTCCGAATGCCGAGCTACTGCCATACAGGCGCTTTCTCCATCGCCTTTAAGCATTAATTTTTTGATATGGGCGTATTCCTTTTTTATCTCGGTATGGTCTTCCGGAAAATCGATCACCGTAATAATCTTCATATTCAACAGGTTTTCGACATATTGTTTGCGCTGCGGAAAACGGGCTAGTTCAGCATAAACTTTATCAAGTATATGGATCGGATTTGTGAAAATACCGCCTAGCGATAGGATCTCACCGGCATAGATGAAATGAGATACCACGTCGGCGTCGATAAGAATGACCCGATGTTTATTGCTCTTCGCCGCCATTTTCGAGGTTTTCAAGTTCGGTCACATTCATCCCCAAGTCAAGCAATAAGGAAAAGTAGTTACTTTCCGATATATCACCTTTTTCAAACAGACTTCGCGCCAGCGCGCCATAATCACCGATGACCAGATTGTCATTGCCAGGTTTATAGAGTTCGGTACTGTAACCAAATTCCAGCGCACTGCGCATGACCTGGCCGGCGTATTGCAGGCGCAACTCTTCGTCGATCAATTTCAAACCTTTCAGCCGGTACAGCAATGCGGCGCGAGACGAACAAAAAAAGTGTTCGATCTTTAAGATTGTTGGCATGGTGATTTTGTTTTTACCGAACTCGTGATCGGGAATCAGAGATTTGACGCCCTGTTCCGGCAGGAGCAGGTAAGAGGCGAACATGTCGGCATTATATTCTTCTCGGTCGGTTTTTAAATAAACCCCGGTTTCGCAAACGCGGGAGGTGAAATTTTCCTGGATATACAAATGATAGAGCTCATGGCAAATGGTGAAATGCTGGCTACCGCAGCTTTTTGCGCTGTTGACCAGAATAAAACGGTCGGTCGTTGTTCCATCATGGGTCTTCAGTGCCATACCAGACATATTTCCGCTCAAGGGTTTGAAAACCGTCATCACATCCAGTTTGTACAGCAAGCTTTTTAGCGGCATGGCCTCATTGAGGCTGATGCCGCAGCGGTAACGGAATTCATTCGCCCGTTTTTCCAGTACTTCATCCATTGGCGATGTGCTTTTTCATTTTCAAATAGTTCATGACGATCTTTCGGAAATCAGCGATATGGTTGAGGTCGGCTTCATTCAAAAAGTCAGCCCGGAACGCAAAAGCTACGTTAGCCTGGGCATTATCAGCAGCTTCTTCATACAGATCGTATTCATCGATACCAAATAATTTGGCAGCCTTAGCCAACACACCGGAAGGCATGTTACGTTTTCCGTTTTCATAATAGTTGACTTCAACGCGGCTTATATCGAGATAGGTTGCTAAATTCTCTTGGGTGAGGTTCAACTTTTCTCTGAAGCGGCGCAGATTAGCGCCTATGATTTCGTTTTGATCCATGGTTGTTGTTGGGTGGGAATGGTGTTACAAACATAGCAAAATTTAATTATTACTACAAATATGTAACATAAAAATTTTCAGCCGCGCTTAAAACGCATGCTGTTTGTATCATTCTTTCCATACCTTCGCCGCTTTGTTCCTGGAAAATGATGTTGACATTAAATACTATGACCGCCCGGATCAACTGGAAAAACAGAAAGAGAACATCGCGGAAAAACACCATAGAATGCAGTTTGCGACGGCCATGTAGTAAGCCGAATAAAGGATAACTGAACATTATCGAATAAATACATCGGCTGTATTCATCCGCTACAGCTTGCCAGAATACCTAAATCCTCACTTTGTTCAGCATTTAATTTAAGGCGAGATTATTGGTTTTATTATTGAAACTCAAAAAGCGACGGTGAACATAAGTGCGAATCGCCACGTCTAATTAATTGCTATTGGACTCTCATCACTACCAAGTCCGATACTAATCCGAGAATATTAATGCCAGTATATATTGCAGCAATTAACATTAATGGTTACTTTTACATAAGTCATTAGGAATCAAACGATATCAAATTATTTGTGAAAACTTCGGGAGTTCTCGCGAATCCAAATTTGTAAATTATTGAAAATAAGGATAGTACTAAACTCCGTTCGAGTCCCGTCCATTATTCCGCCAAAAGGGTATCAAAACCCTCTTAAACCGCTTAAATCAATGATTTAAGCGGTTTTTTTATGTCAAATCCGCACGTTGCAGACCAACAATTAATTAGCATAGGGTTGCGATGTACGTTATCGCTGAGTATAATTTTAGAGATGATTTTAAATTCGAATTCTCAGTTACCCCCTCGTTAAGATCGTTTCGTTGCAATATCAATAGTTTGAAATGCTATGGGTTACATAGCTTTGCGATATTCATGGATAAAATTCGCCTGTAATTTTCCGGAATGTTTAAAGTATCATATATACGATCAGATAGCTCATAGAAAAGCATGCTTTCAGAACCTATTCCAGGTTGCATTAGCAGAATTCGGCATAAGCTTTTCCATTCAAAAAGCCAATCATTTGTTTTGTGATCATTAGTCCACACTTCCTTTTCAATACTTCGAAACACTTCTATATTTTCAACCGTGTTCCAGTCCATCAACTCTTCCGAATGTCCTTCTTTAGAAATTACGGAAGGTTGAATTGCAGAAAGGAATTCGGCAACTTTACTACAAAATGTTTTTGCGTTAGCCGGTACCGGTGCAATAGACCTGATTAATGTAAGCAATAAAAAAAGGATTACGGTGATTGTATTTTCAGTGTCGATTTGCTCATCACTTAAACAAGCCAGGTAAATCTGCGTCAGAACACTGTCGACCTCACAGACTTTATCGGCTAAAACAATTACTGGAGCACCATCTTGTCCCGGAAAAACATCATAATGCACGGAATTTGAGGGAAAATCCATAAATAGATTCCGGGCGGGGCCTTCTGTCTTTTTGAAAGCTGGATATAGCATTAGGAAGCGATGTATGTCCCTCTGAAATAAGGTGGCCAGTAAACGCAGTTGCTGGTGATGTTCAACAGTGGGTGATACCGATATCCTGACATGATCTCCCCTTTGCCGGCCAAATTTTATAGCCAGCTTTACAGATATATCCGCTTCTTTGCACGCGGATATAAATCCTGGAATAAATTCTTTTAATAAAATATGCCAGTTGGACCTTGGATAAAAAACGTAGGCAAGAAACTTATTCATCTAAATATCATGACAGGCTAATAGAGTGGTTTACATTGAAATTTTTATAAACTGATGCATGGCCAAACCCGTTTGGATTGACTGTGAGGCAATTGTTTTCGTTGTTTAAGATCCATTTGTTTTTATTTGTTTGTTCGCAAAAAAACTGGATAATTTCGTCAACTAGCGCACTTGATGTTTTTACCTTTTCATATTTTATGGAACCGCCTTTCAACATGCCTGGAAAAATGGAGGAGGGCGATTCTTTCAAGGAATCTGACAATATTCCTTTATGATATAGGTTGATTTCCTTACCCGTGTGTATCCATTCTCCTTCAAGTAATTCATTGTTCTCCCTGGTTACCATAGGATTTCTAAAAGGTTTAAATATGAACGATGAATTAATGCCGTTGCTGTTTATTAAGTTTGCCTTAATAAAATTACCGTTATTTAAAAGAAACAACACTGTAGAACTTGAAGGCGTAAGTTGGCTCAGATAACAGTGTTCCAGCTGGTTTCTTAAAAACTCGTTGGCAACACGTTCAGATTTAGAATGGGAGATTGCATTAAGATATTTGTTCTCTTTGATATGTATATTAGTAAGCCCCTTGCGTTCCATACGGCTGATCAAATCATAATCTTCAAACCCATAATCAGCCATTTTTTCGTCATAGCCCCCCAAGCTGAGAAAGTCACCCCGCCTCATGATCACCCGCCCGGTAACGTCGGGATGAAGCGAACTGGATAAAAAAATGTTTTCTTGCCGGTTAAATTCTTCATTGATATATGCTGAAAATCCTTTACCGGTATAATTATCCGCGTCAAGATTACAAACGATTTCACCTTTGGCTAAACGGAACGCAATATTGCGTGAGTGACTGCGATGAAAGTATTTGGGTGCAGGGTTTTTGTAATAAATTAGTTTTTTTCTTTCTATTTCCTTCTTGAAATGGGCTTGAATATACTCATCCAGGCCGTCGCCGGAATTATAATTAAGTAAAATGAATTCGGTAGGACTATATGCTTCATTATCCTTAATGTTTTGCAAAAGTGTTTTTTGAATATGGTGTAACCTGTTCATGCATACAATGCAAAATGATATTTGATAGTGCTTCATGATTAGTTCGGGTTAATTTATTGACAGAGGCTAAAAAAGTAAAATTATCTCAGGCAGAGAGCATCAGCGCCAGATTTTCTTGCAGTAAAGGAATATCTATCTGGAAATCTCCGAAGAAATAGTCGTCGTCCGCAGACGTTTTACACGTCTGGTGGTAATAATTAAAATTTAGTGCTTCGGCCTCATACCAAAAAACAAAACTTGGTCTGTCCAACTCATTCGTCCGGGTTTTGTGAAGCTCCAGAATAGAGGAGCCTTCTTTCATAAACAGCATATTGGTTAAGCCGGAACCATGAATGGAAACCAGGTATTTCGCGTTGGCGTAAATGGCTATCTGCTCCAGAAAAGTATAGTTTTCATTCGCAAGCAGCGAAAAACCATGACTTAATAAAACCTTTTCAACTTCCTGTTCGTTGGTTACGTGCTTTCGTGCAGCTTGTTTGCGGGTTAAATAAATTTTATCACCTAAATTGATTTCTATTTGTTTTTCCCGTAGTACGTAGTTTAGATAGAAATCTCTTACCTGCCTTACCTGTTTGTAATTATAGGAATCTGCAATTGGTTTTATTTGCGGCAAACATAAATTTTCAATCAAAAGACTTTTGCGTGACGGGATAAAATAAATTTTATCAATTTTGAAAGGCTCGAGAGATCCCATAATGAAATCTGTGTTTCGGTAAGATTCCGGTAATACCAGTATCATCTCTCCGATCTTGTTCCGTATGGTCCAAAGCCTGAAGATTGATTCAAGCAACCAGTGATAATAATTAAACCAGGGATGATGGATGACCAGGTATTTAACCGGTCCGTTTAAAACAATTAATTCATTTTCATCGTCTTGTGTGCGCTGGAAATAAGCTCTCGCCTCTGTCAGGTAATCTTCCAGCTGGCCGGGATAATCATGGTGACTTTCCTTGATCAGGCCATTGTTATTGATGCACAGTCCTGTGTGTGTTACGAAAATATTTTTCAGGTTTTTAGTCCTAAGGCTTCTCAGTGGGTAAACAAGATAGGGCTCAAATAATATGAGGTTTTCTTGTTTAATATTAATGGGCAGGTTAACAGTGATATACCTGTTCTGGCTGTAAGATATGGTGTCAATAATCATATGATGGTGATCTAAATAATAAACTTGTCGTGATGCTGTTATTTAGTGAAATTTGTTCCGTTTTTTATTCTGATAAGAATTTGGATTTTTCCTATATGTTGAGGTTAGTGTCTTGGGCTAGATATCATACTGCAACTTTATTCAGAAGACCAGCCTTGCGGCAATTTTTCCTGGATTTCAATTTTTTCAAAATCTTTACTTGCCCGCGCCCCAACGGTAGTTGCCCATGCCGCCATTTTTGAGATGCCTGCTTTTAAACTTAGTCCGGGACGCATCTCAAAAATTGCTGTGGCTTTGGCATGGCTGCTGTGCGCATGAACTACTTCTTTCCGTGCTGCCAGGTGAACGATCTCTGGTTGCTTACCAAATTCTTCCGCTACCATACTTGCCAGTTCATTAACAGTGTAGGCATGGTCTGCTCCGATGTTAAAGACCTGGTTATATGCCTCTTTGATATTTACACTGTTCGCAATATAGGGCGCCACATCATCAATATAGCTGAATGCACGGGTCTGTTGTCCGTCGCCAAAGACAGTCAGTGGCTTTTTTCGAAGGATTTGATTCATGAAGATGCCGATAACATTACGGTATTTATCCCCAATATTTTGATTTTCTCCGTATACGTTATGCGGACGGAAAATAATGTAATTTAAATTGAACATTTTATTTGCTGCCTTTAGGTCCATTTCTACGGCATATTTCGCTATGCCGTAAGGGTCTTCCGGATGTGGAACCATGTTCTCGGTCAGAGGTAGCTGGCCAGCTCCATACACAGCGATAGATGATGTAAATACAAAGCATTTTATTTTGAAAATGATGGATAGGTTGATCAGGTTGACAGACCCGATTAGGTTGTTATTGTAATTAAACCTGCGGACAAAATGTGACAGGCCTTCTGCAGCGTAGGCGGCCAAGTGGAAAACATAGTCAAATTTATAATCAGCAAATATTTTTTGCAAAAGCTGAAGGTCATTAACTGAACCTTCAATAAATTCAGCCCCGAATGGAATGTGATCTCTGAAACCTCCGCTCAGATCGTCCAGAATAATAACTCTGTGCCCAAGATTTAAACAATGTAATGCGGTATGTGATCCTATAAATCCGGCGCCGCCGGTTACTAATGACGTTATCATATTTTTAATTAGGTTAGGTTCGTTGTTATCATAATTTTGCACTGGCCCGTATTAATCAGTTAAATGAAAAAGCATTTTGAACATACTCTGATCATTCCCGTCGAATCTGCAATTTCCAACCATTCCTTCCTTCAGAAGAATCTTCCTGCCGATGGATGTAGCCGAGGTAGCTTTCATGACCAGTATGACCGATGCTGTTGCATCCCGTGCCTCAAATCGCTCTCCGGCGGGATAAATAAGGGCCGAAACATTGCCATATGTTTTTTCGGGGTAACTGGCCAGGCTTACTTTAACAGTTTTTGCTTTGAAAATTTCCAATATTTCCTGCTGTTTTAGTTTTACGATGCCGAAGGCCTGGTCCTTCGTCGTATTTAAATTTTTGGCCGAATAGGTTAAATTTAGCGGGTCACGATAGGTGATGACTACTCCTGCGGATGTGGTACTGGGTACCTTTATAAAACACATCAACACCATCATAAAGACGATCACCCAGAAAATCACCAACAACACGTTTCTGATCGTATGTGTTGGCGGAGGACTAAAGGTTTCATTTACATCATGGATGTGAAAATCGATCTGGCTAATTTCTTCTTTTTTCATTTTACGATTACTCCCCCAGCTCTAACTGATCTTTAACTAGGTTATAATAGACACTTTTGTTACGAATTAAAGCTTCATGCCTGCCTTCTTCAATAATTACGCCTTTTTCCAACACGACGATCTTATCTGCTTTTTTGACTGTGCTTAACCGGTGAGCAATGATAATGACGGTTTTACCGGTAAATAATTGCTGTAAATTCTTCATGATCACCGTTTCGTTGGTTGCATCCAGTGCGTTGGTGGCTTCATCAAAAAAAAACAGGTTTGGGTTTTTATAAACACTCCTGGCAATCAGGAGTCGCTGTTTCTGTCCTTGGCTCAGGCCGCTTCCATCCATCCCGACGACAGAATTATAAGACAAAGGGAGGCTTTCCACATAATCCTGAATATTAGCAATTTTAGCTGCGTATACCAACCGTTGATAGTCTATCTCATCGTACCCGAGCGCTATGTTTTTTGCGATGGAATCAGAAAAAATATATCCGTCCTGCATGACCACACCGCAATGACTTCTCCAGCGCTTATGACTTATGCAGTTGAGATTTGTGGTGTCACAAAGAATTGCTCCATTATCAGGATCATAGAATTTCAATAATAATTTTAGCAAAGTAGTTTTTCCGCTGCCGCTCATGCCTACTATTGCTGTAGTTTTACCGTTTGGAATAACCAGATTGATGTTTTTGAGTACAGGCCTGTTACTGGTGCCAGGGTAGGAAAAGTTGACATTGTCAAGAATAATATCCTCTTTATCAAAATCGATTTCCAGTAGCCCGGAATTTTTTGATTCCTCGTCTTTAATCGTTTCGATCTCTGCAAGCCTTTCAAGACTGAGTTTTGCCTCCTGGTAAGAAAGCATAAATTGAGATATTTGATCAATAGGACCGTTCAACTGGCCGATGATGTACTGAATAGCAAGCATTGCGCCTAACGTGATTTTATTTTCTACAACAGACGTTGCGGCTAGATAGGTTATTAAAATATTTTTGCTTTCATTGATGATGCCACCGCCGGCCGTCTGGTACTGCCCAAAAGCAAGTATTTGCATGTTTAACCGAAAAATGCTTGCCTGGAGCTTTTCCCAATCCCATCTTTTATTGCGCTCGGAATTATTGACCTTGATCTCCTGCATTCCGGATACCATCTGAATAATATGATCGTGATTTTTACTTACAAGCTTGAAATGTTTGGTGTCCAGGGTTTTCTTGCGCTTTATAAAAAGTGCTATCCACAAAAGATATAGTATACTTCCCAAAAGAAATACGATAAAGATCAGTCCATTGTATTGAATGAGAACGATGGAGAAAATTAGCAGGTTAAGTAAGGCAAATAAAGCATAAGTGGAGGAACCGGTCAGGAAATGTTCGATCCGTGATTGATCCTGCGTTCGCTGCAGGATGTCGCCAATTTTTTTGGTGTCAAAAAAACTCAAGGGAAGCCGAAGCAACTTGTAAAGAAAATTAGAAATGATCGTCAAATTGATCCTCGAGGTAATATGTAACAGTATCCAGGTTCGTACAAGGTCCACAGAGGCCCGGCTCAAAAACAAAACAAGCTGCGCTACAAGTATAATGGTGATAAAGTTTATGTTCTTGGAGTTAATACCCTTGTCAACAATGCTTTGGGTCAAAAACGGAAGGGTTATCTGTAAAGCGCTTGCAAAGAGTATAGCGACCAATAATTGCAGCAACAGTTTTTTATAATGTAAAAAATAGCCAAAAAGGCGGGTCAGGTGCTTTTGGTCAACAGGTTCGTCCTCTTCCTGGTAAAATTCATCTTTTGGCTCCAGTAATAGACACAGCCCCTCCCGCTTACCCGAGTTAGCAGCGATGATCCATCCATTAAGAAAATCCTCTTCACTGTGAACCAATAAACCATGTGCCGGATCGGCAACATAAACATTACCTCTTTTGATCTTATAGACCACAACAAAATGTTTTTGCTGCCAGAATACGATGCAGGGAAGCAAAGCGTCTTTTAATTGCTCCAATGTAAGGCGTGCGCCCAGGGTATCGAAACCAATATTTTCTGCGGCCTGACTAATCCCAAGAAGACTAACGCCCTGGCGATTGATATTACATTTCTCCCGCAACGTGGAAATTGAATAGTTTTTGCCATAATGCTTTGCGACCATTCTGACACACGCAGGGCCGCAATCTTTTTCATCAAACTGCAGGTAGGATGTAAAGGCCATGTTGTGTTATTCTGATTTTACTGGTGAGGTATCCCCAACGGCACTCAACTCAAATGCGTCGCTAAGCTGTTCTATCGCATGCAGTTTGTCGTGCTGCACCAGGGCGGAATTAAAAAAAATAAACTCGTCAACGCCACTGATTTCTTGCATCTCGTTTACTCTTTCCAAAAATAAGGATGGGGGGCCAATGAGATAATTCGGTTCGGTAAGTAAATGTCCCGCATTTTTCGCATTGATAATTGCTTTTATGCGTTTATCATCTTTATGGCAGATTCCCTCAAATGCGATTGCAATTGAAGGCCTTTCGTGGTGTTTTTCAAAAAAATCATCACTGTAGGCCTGAAACTTTTCTTTATTTAGTTCAATATGCTTTTCGCCTAACGTTATGTGAAACGTGGACAGGCAAAAGTTATTCCGGCACTTGACTGCAAGATTCAAATTGTAATAGGACCTGCCTAATGACCAAACTTCAGGAATAGTTCCTTTGTAGGGGGGGACGATCAGACCGTTCTGCAAATTGACGCTTTCATGATGAAGAATATGGTAAAGTTCCTCCTGTTTTGCATTAAAACAGTTTTTTAAGGCTTGAAGATCTTTATGGTCCTCGCTGGATAACAGAGCTTGAGCAATATTGACCGCGGCCAGGCCGCGCGCCAGGCCGAGATCGATTCGTTCTTCAAACAAATTATGGAGCAGTTTAAATGACAGGGCAACCCGGTAAGCTGAATGGACACTGAGTAGTATGCCCGCAGCGCCTACCCTGATATCGTTGGTCATCCCGGCAATTATGGGAATAAGTACTTCGGGGTTATACCAGGGCCGTACCAGGTCATAGTGTTCTGCAAGCCAAAACCTTGAAAAGCCAAGATTGTCGGCTTCTCTGGCATATTCAATGACATTTTTAATCGTTGCCAACTCATGCTCCATAGCGGGAGCGTCGCCAAACTCCAAAAGGCCAATTTTAATGGGATTTTTCATGCTGGGATCGATTTGTTAATAGACTTATATTTTTGAAGGTTTATGAAATAATATTTCTCCAGCATGCAATACACCACAAATTCATGCAATCGCTGTTTGGAGGTAAAAAAGCGATTAAGAAACATATGCAAGTAACTTTGAAGGATGATATAGGATTGTCGCTTGTCTACCGAGTTTTTAAGCTTAACCAATGCAGACTGAATCTTTGCGTCCCTTTTACGCAGAATTTCATCCGTTGCTTTATTACCGGTAGAAACCGTCATTATCTGAAATATCCGCTTTTCATTCTCCTTGAATTTTCGGTTAACGACATTTTTAATTTTTTCTGAGTAATCAAATTCTGTTAGGAAACCATTTCGAATCTCTGTCATATAAACATGTTTCTGCTGAAGTGTAAAAGAAAAGCTATCCAAATAGCCATCAATGCTTTTTAATGCAATAAGCCAGGAGTCGTTCACCTGGGTGATGCCGGAAGTATTTGCAATGATCTTCATGCATGCCTGGCTGTCATAAAAAAATATGTCCTCAGTGTTCTCTATATTACTTAACCCATATCGTTCTATTTCACGTTCGTAAGAATCGAGTTGGATTTTCCAGATCAGGCCGCTTTCAATGTAAGGTTGTAATGCGGAGTTGAGTTGAGCAATAATGGATCCTAAAGCAGCGCTTTCCTGTAGATGCAGCCTTATTTTTAAATGAGGTTTGGGGTCAAGGTACCTGAGGAAAAACCATTTTGTTATTTTATTGACAACGAGTAGGTTATCTATAATAGGCTGAATGCACTCGGTCAGGATTCGGTTCGTAGACTTATGACTGACATATATCTTGAAATAAAGCCAGTTGTCTCCGGGAACGAATATTCGGTCTGCTATTAAATTATTAACACTGCCTGTGACTGGCCAGTCTACATTGACGGATGCGTTGTTTTTAAAAGAAAAAATGAACTGATTGGTGAAAAACGGTTTTTTGTTGCTTTCAAGCAAGACCTTTTGGCCTTTAAAGAATGATTCTATAATTCTGACGGTTTTCTTTTGCTTCAACTCCGTTACAAACAGCTTTATCGAATTTTCATCATCTAAATTAAGTAGCAGCTCATTGTCATGTTCGGCCATCAGGATGTATTGCGGCAGTTCATGAACTGAGCGAAATTCGCTAAATTTAGAAAATAGCTTATCCGGGGAGCAATTTTTGATGCCGCTTAAATCCTTTTCAGCAAAGTTCCATGTCTTCGGCAGCAGAACGGCATTTTTGTATCTGATTCGCGGGGTACATGTTGTGAGGCTGTTCACAACACCCAGGTTGATATATACAGACGGCAGCCTGTTTTGTAGCTGCAGGTCGCATAAAAACTGGTAAACCGGCAACGCGTTTTTCTCATAATTGTGGGCGGTTGACAACCTGGGAATGATTTCCTTATTATGTTTTCCTGACCGTAAAATCAGTCTTTCATTTTTAATGGAAATAAAAAGATCGTTGATATCAATCTGTTCAGAAATGTCCACAGTGGATTTAGCAAGGTAGGGGATCTCCATTTCACGCACTACCGGCCTGGAAAGTATGTTTCCTATTCTGGATTCAGGCAGATGGACGATCTCTGCGATCAATTTGCCCGAATAGATTTGCTTTTCAAATTCCGTAATTTCGTTTACAAGGTTCAGGATAGCCGCATCGTTGTGGCAAAATCTTCCTAAAAGATTGGCGGCGCTGCTTCCACCGCAATTATAAAAGTAGATGGAATGACCTTTTTCTCTTTCATTTTTATCCAGGGATATCATGGCAGAAAACGTGGCGGGCAGCTCAGTAGCTTTATTTTCCAGCAGCGTAAGGTCCTCCTGCCGAATGATAATTTCGTCCCGGCCCTCTTTAACGGCATCCAGATATTTAAATAACCAAAAGGACTGGATCGGCGTCATCTTAAATTCAGCCGGTTTTGCCGGCTTCTTAAATGCAGATTCAAAACCTTCTATGAAAGGGGTATAATCGAACTGTTCCAAAGCATCTGTTTTGTAGCCAATCCCAATATCGGTATCCAGCGCTTCAACTAATTTGATCTCACGCTCCTCGTATCTTTCATAAAAAGCATCCCTGAATCGCGATAGCGTAACTGGTGCGTGTCTTTCTGTAAAGTAGCTTAATACATTTATTGCTTCAAGTACATCGTCTGCAGTTGCTTTATCCACCAGGTTATTGCCAACAGATTTTACAAGATCTGTTTGAAAAATGTACTCCTTTTCAAATTTGGTTCCGAGGCTTTCCAATTGGCTCATAATAGAAATATAATCCTGAACATCGTTACCTGTACCGTTTTGGTCAAGCTGATTTAAGAGTGCCAATACCTTATCCAGGCAGATTACTATATTGTTGAGGCGTGAAAAGAGTGCTTTGTTTTTAACACGCCCCAAAATTGTTTTCAGATTTTTTACCAATACCTTGTCAAATTCCTCTCCAGTAACCGTAGGTTCAAGTTCACTAACCAGGACCTGGGCAGTAATCAGTTCGTTTATAAATTCTACCGCTTCGTCCCTATCTATTTCTGGTGACACCAGGCAGGTTGTAAGTTCAAAAATAGTAGCCCCTTTTTTACAAAACCTAAGTACCGTTGTCAGATATTCACTATTATCAACGGCAACCAGGTTGTGATTGCGCCTCTTGTTGATAAACTCATACTCAACAAACCTTACCTTATCGAAATTTTCGTAAATGGAATTATTGGGAAAGTATTTTAATTCGTACCGGATTTCCGGGTCAATCGATATGTCATTGACAAGCGCAGTCAGGTAATTCATGTCCAGCCGGGTATGCCTGCTGTGTTCATTTGTTTTAGCGGCACTTTCATTTTCCAGGTCAGCAATAATACCTGTACCGCAGCCGGCGAACAATCCAAAAGGGGTACACCTGTTGCTCATTCTTAAATAGTATTTCAGTAGTGAAATATGGAGCCTCTCTACTTTTTTCGGATCTGACTCTGCGCCGTTGATCCATTTTTCAAATGCGTTGTACAAATTTGGCGAAGCAAGAAAAATGGCTTCTTTAAAGAACGGATCAAGAAACAGCTCCGTAAATAAAACATTCAGATCCTTGTTCTGTATTTCCTGGATCTTTTTGAAGGGCCATGATGGTGACCGATGGGTAAATTGACCAAAATAGCTCAGCGTGGTGTTAGGTATCATGTTTTACGCAGCGTTAGTTATTGTTCAAGGCATGGCATAAGCGATAGTTCCTCACCTATTAAATTCAATGTTTCTTTTCTTTTCCCAGGTTCATCAGCGATATCGATAAAAATAAATTCTTCGGTACCATAATTTTCCGCCAGCTCATTCAATTTGTCTGCAAACTGGCTGGGGGAACCATAAACATAGCAGCTTGCATTTTTTTCAAAAGGCAAATAATAAGGGTTGTTTTTTAATAATGTCTTGAATTCCGATTCGGCACTTTGGGCACTTTCAGCACAATACCCCGCAATAGCCAGGTTAACCATTGGTTTCTTGCCGTACAGATCTTCAAATTTGTTTTTGTAAGCGTACAGTTTTTCCTTTTCGAAAGAAATGTTGGCCTTTTCATGAAATAATGACCTGGAATAATTCATCTCATTATCAAGCGCCTGGTTTAAGCCATTATTTGAAATGCTAAGGCCCCAGAGATTCGGCAAATCTCCCTTGTAAGGCGGCAGAATAATATTCCTGCCGGCGTACTCTTCTTCGTTTTTAAGGATACTTATGGTTTCTAACATCCGGTCGGTAAATAAATTTGCCCCCTCATCATTCATGTAACCACCAAGAAGCAGGGGAATTACATTTTTTTCGCCTGGTGTACCTTTTGCAAAGCCGAGATCAATTCTTCCCGGAAATAAATTGCTGAGCATTTTAAAACTCAGCGCCACGCGGTAGGGGCAGTGATACCTGATCAGTAATCCGGCGACTCCTACCGAAATATTATTTGTCATTCCGGCCAAAAGGGGAATCAGCGGTTCGGGGTTCTGCCATGCTGTATCTGCCGACACTGTGTAATGCTCGCCAAGCCAGAACCTGGAATATCCAAGACGGTCAGCTTCACACGCGTAGGCAAAAATATCGTCAATTTTTGAAAGGGTATTCAGTTTTTTCCTGACGCCAAATTCCAGTAAACCAAGTTTTAGTGATTTCATATCTTACAGTAAAAATATTTTATTCCAATTTTTATACAGGCTTTTGTCCTTACTTGCCAGCAAGGAAAGTATTGGGCCTGCCAAACCTTCCAGTATGCCATAATTGTTGGCAAAATGGTTGGTGAGCAGGTCATGGTTCAGGTATTCAACAGTCTTTTCATTCCAATAATGAAAAGCTTTTTCATAGCAGGAACGACCGCTCAGATTATAGAGGATACGGTAATAGGTGGCTAATCCCGAACTACCATGACAAAAGTGAGAATTGATTACAAGCGTGCTCTCTGACGTCATGCGTTCTGAAGCCACAGCCCCCAGGTTATCAGCCAGTGTCATATAGGATTTATTTTCAAATAGCATTCCTGCCCGGTATAATACATGAACAATATTGAGATCGCCGTAACACCATGCCAGGCGATTGCCGAAGTTCCATTTTTGATTATGGGTTGTAATGGAATAGGGATACCTGGAACAACTCAGGCTATCATTAGCCCCGTTTCCGAGCAACAATAGGTAATTGATTACGCTATCAGCAACAGCGGGAATAAGATCATTGCATATGCCACGTTCATAAAGATTTAACAACACCAGCAAAAACCCGCAGTTGCCATGTGATAGACTAATATTTACCTGTTTCTCTTCGAAAAGTGGGAGGTCGTTCAGGAAATAATATGGCCCTTCCTCTGGGATTGCCGCTAATAATTTACGTGTTAATTTGTTGGCAAGGCGGTACGCTGAAGAACCCGCCGGCATACTTCCGAGGAACTGTAATAAACCAAACAGCCCGTAAAAAAGATCCAGGACGTTATTTTCAAGCCAGGTATCTCCCATCTTTTCAAAAACCGGACAAAGTTCATCAACCGTTTCCAGGATGTCCGGATCAATCATGTCTTCCTCTGTCAGTATAATAAGTACCATACCCAGTCCGGATAACCCTTCGGCAAAAGAGGAATTCGAAGAAAAGAAATTTGAATGACTATTGATTATCGAGAACGATTCTTCGATCAAATCGTTCATTCTGTCAAAATGTTTTTGTTCTCCTGAATATTTAAATAAGTATAAATAATATAGGATCAAACCCGTTTTTCCACCATACAGGCCGTAATTGACACTTGCATCAGAAAAGTTATCATCAAAATGAACGATGGCCGCAGTTAACACTGGATCTGTGACTGTTGCTTCCATGGCTATCTGAAATTGTAAAACTTTAAAAATGAACTATCAGCACCTGGAACCGAGGCATAAATGAGAGCTATGCCAATACCAATAATACCCCCTGTAAACGAGAAATTATTACTGGGAATGGTTTGATTATAGACGAATTCATAGCCTGATGTCGTGTTTTCGGGTATTTTTTCTCCAAGTGCTATCGTTGTTTCCAGCCAATATTCAGCCGCTTGCATCAAAGCAGGCTCTTCCGATATCTCGAAAAGGAAACGGAAAAATGCCATCAGTCCTGCGGAACCGGTCTCCATTCCGGCGTGCTTGATTTTTGTCTCTTCATTGAGCTTGCGCCTTGAAGCACATTTCTTTAACAGTTCTAAAGCTGCTGCTTTTCGGGTGTCGTCGCTAAGCGCTGCTGCCGAACGATATAAGGTGTAGATAATACCTAAATCTCCATACGTAATATACAGCGGTGTCCGGTAAGTGCTGGCATCCAGCATATCGGGAAAACAACAGCCCATCATTTGATAGTCTTGCTCTTTTGACCAAAGAAAATCGGAGAACATTTTGATTAGCGGCCTTTCTTCTGCGCCTGATGACCACTGGTTAGTTTCCAAAAGATTTATCAGAAACATCAGTACTCCGGCAAGCCCATGGCTGATTCCCAGAAATTTTTTAATCGTATACGAATTAATTTCAGGAAGCGTGACCCGGTCTATCCCTTCCTTAAATTCATCTTTCAATTTTTGCAGCAGTTCCATCAAAAAAACAGATACAATTGGGTTTGACGCAAAACGATCAAGAAAATAATTGCCACAGGCAATAGCACCGTAGTGAGGGTCATAGTTTCTGGTGGCAAGAGTATCTTTGAATTGTTCTATTATTAATTTATCAGTGAGCTCTAAATATTCCCCGGATTGTATTGCAAGCTCGTCTGATTCGTGTAGGTAACATAAAAGCTTTCCATATTCACAAAGTTCCATCACGTAATAATCGGATGCATACCCGGAACATAACATGCGATTTACCGCATCCAGATTAGTTTTTACGGCGTCAAGGTTTGTCGCATTTTTGCCAAAATATCTGTATAAATAATAATGGTACAACATTTTTCCTGCCAGCCCCTGTAAAACACCCGGTCCGGTAAATACATTACCTGCACGTTCTGTATCTTTTATAATTTGCTCTACTTTTGGCGCAATATTCATAGTAAGATTAATGGGTTTGGTTTATTTGCAGTAAAAAAATCAAAGTAAGACTATAGAAAGTTTGAATAATTTCAATCAGAATAAAGATAAGATTTTAAGCGGACCGGCAGCCTGGTTAAATACTGTAAAATGGCCCGGCGGCGAATTGCCGCCGGGCAGCAGGTGCTATATTCAATAGCGAACAATTGTATTCAGAACCTGCAGAATGACCTTAGAAGCAGGAAATACCTCCGCATGAACAAACAGCACTCGGGCAGGTTCCTGAAGGGCATGTATAGGTACCGCCATCGCCACCTATTACCATTTCCATTTGTTCTGCCTGAAGCCTGCTAACAGTTTCCTTGTTAAGTTTCAGCTTTTTTCCAATCCTGATTGGGTTGAAATTTGATTTGTTTTCTTCCATTTTGATAGTTTGTTTAAAAAATAAGTTAACCTAACTTTCCTGCTGTAGGTATTTAGCACTATTCCTTTTATGCCGGCATAGTAGGCAGCCACTAGTAAGCATCTTTAGATGGCTCTTCACCATATATCGTTAAAAAATTGAGTCAGGAATTATGTTTTATTGGTTATCGGCAGGCTATTAAATAGTTTAGGCGTATATTCTATAGACCGATTTTCAATTATAAGAATTAATTCTTATAATTTATAATAATATATAAAATTAATTCTTAAATAATAATCTTATGCATTATTCTATAGTAATAGCCGTAAAGTTTACAGAGTTTTCCGGTGCTCCGGCGGAACTTTTTTTGTGCCATTGTGATACCTTAACAGTTATTGTGAATATTGGCATCGCAGATTTTGACGACTTGCTGAACCGCGCCGGGAAATACAGCGAAACTGGGATTTGGTATATACCTACTATAAAGCGGCAATATAGTTTAGCAGAGGTGTTAAACAGGCTTCCTGAGAAAAACGGGCAGTTACAAATTCCAGCGCGGTAGCGGATAATTTTAGGCGCAGCTCATAGCTGTCGATAAGCTGGAGTAAAAGCTCGGTGAAGTGTGTCATATCTTCTGCTACAAGGAATGCATTCCCGGCACCTGGTTCAAGCCCCCTTGCGCCGTGTCGCGTAGTAATTAGCGGCCGGCCATTTGCCAGGGCTTCAATATTTTTGATCTTAAGCCCAGCGCCGAAACGAACGGGGTTTATAATAATATCTGCTTGATTATAAATGCTTTCGATGTTGTGTGCATAATATTTTAGCACCACCTGAGGCGGAATTTCAAAATCAATTACCTTGCAAACATTGCCATAAATATTCAGCGTTACAGGACGACCTGGGGCGACCTGAGGCCAGCAATTAATAACAAAATTCTGGATGGCGTCTTTATTGGGCAGATATTCACTTCCCAAAAAATTAACATTTAACGCAAGTTTCCTTGTCGGATGGAATGATGGTATTGCCGGATGCGGACAAAGCATTACCCGCCCAGGGTCGGTCAATGCTTGAAGTTTTATAAGATCGGGTTTGCACAACACAATTACCCGATCATAGGCGTTAAGTATTTCAACTTCTGTGTACTGATCCAATTCGAACATAGTGCCACGGTAATTGAATTTTTCAAATTCCTTTGATCTCTCGCTGATAATGTCGTGAATATCCAAGATGACCACCTGCTCTCGTCTAAGGTAATTTAAAAAGACGCTGTTGTGGATATATTCTATAATAACAGCTTTAAATGTATTGTTTTTCAGATAACGCCGAAGCCGTTGACCATAAGCAACTGTACTGATAATTTTTTTATCATCAAGTATAACAAGCTCAACTCCATACTCTTTACTTAAATCTCCTTGAAGCAGGCTATCCATTACACCTATATATACCACAGTTAAACTAAGATGTGCACTCAGATAACTTATCATATCGGCAATCCTCATTCTGTGACCGGCACCTTTTATCCAAAAATTTACATCTGTAAGCAGTAACGTTTTATCTTTCATCAAACTTCGCGTACCATTTTAAAAAAAAACTCCTTGTAGGTTTCACCGATAGGGATTTGGTAATCATGAATGTAAATGGTGTTTCCGTTTACCAGTTTTATCTGCTCGAGAGAAACTATAAAGGATTTATGGACACGGTAAAAAGGAGGGGAAGGTAACTGCAATTCAAAGTCTTTAAGCGTCGTATATGTGATCAGCCTTTGATCTTTTGTGGAAACAAGGATATAATTTTTAAGTCCCTCAATATATAAGATATCTGCAAAATTCACTTTGATAAATTTATTCTTGCTGTCTGATTTAATAAATATATAATCGGCGCTTTTCTGCTGTGCCTTGTTAGTATCATTAGGTATCGGCAGCATTCCCTGATTTGATGCCTTATCAATCATAATTCCCGCGTGCATAATATCTGAAATTTTGTTTACGGCCTTCATGAAGCGTTCAAATGCAACGGGCTTTAACAGATAGTCCACAACATCCAGTTCATATCCTTGAAGGGCATATTCCGAATAGCCTGTGGTAAGTATAACTTTACATTTTTTTCCGCATAATTTCAGAAACTCAATTCCTGTGAGATCAGGCATAAGGATATCGAGGAAAACGAGATCTATGTCTCCGTTTCGAACAGCAGTTAGGGCGTCGAGTCCGCTGGTAGCTATGCCGGCCAGTTCAAGGAACGGTACTTTTCCAATAAAATCGGCGATTATCTTTGCAGCATAGGGTTCATCATCAACTGCCAAACATCTTATCTTGGGACCTTTCATATACAACAAGGTTAATTAAGCTTGATTAATAATTTAGAACTGTAAAAGCCATCTTTCTCTGAAATCAGTAATTTATATTGTTTGGGATAGATCAATTCGAGCCGACGATTTACATTGGCCAACCCAATACCGCTCGAAGTATCCTTGCGATTTGTATTGATCTTGTTATTTACCATGAAGTTGAGTTCATCCATTTGAATATGAAGTGAAATCACGATTGGAGTGTCCGGATCGTCCACAACACCGTGCTTAAGCGCATTTTCAACAAATGGTATCAACAATAGCGGTGCGATCAGAACCGGTTCACGGGAAAGATGAATGTCAAAATCAACAAAAAAAATAGTTTCAAAACGGAGTTTATAAATAGCAATATAGTTATTCAAATAATCTACTTCCTTTTGAAGCGGAACTCTTGCATTTGAACTGTCATCCAGCATATAACGCATTAAATGCGATAACTTTAATACCGCGCCTGTGATACCTGCAGATACCGGATAGGCCAACGAGTAAATATAATTTAACGTATTATAAAGGAAATGGGGGTTGATCTGCGATTTAAGAAATGCCAGCTCAGCTTTTTTATTTTCGTCTCTCAGCAACCTGTTTTCGTGCTCCTGCCTATAAATCCTCTGTAAACTCCAGAGCGCGATACTGAATGAGATGGTGGGTATACCCCGGTAAAGGTTATCGAGGATATAATAAGAGGTTGCTGTACCCTTAAAATAGTTATGGATGTTAAAAAAATAGGGATCTAAGATTTCTTCTATCAAAAACCGGAGCACAATAAAAATACAGGGTGCCGAGAGCAGACCAGCTGTAAGCAAGTATTTTTTTCCGTTTTGTGCTATAAGCGGTAAAATAAGAAGATAGGTATAGTAAAACGTTGTTACTTGGCAAATAATAAATCCAAAATGGATGATCAATGCACGTTCTTGTAATTCCACGGTTTTGGGAAACAGAAATACACCAAGCAAATCATAAATTATATATAAGAGCCACCCGATGCAGTGGAGTGTAAAAACCTTACTCTTTCCCATGTAGTAAAGCTAACATTCCATTAATAAAAAAAAAAAAAATTACACCAACATGCTTTTTGGACGGGCCAAACGATACTTTCTTCCAATACAGCTTTATCCGCTGTTGGTGTAATTTTCCATGAGGTAGGTATAATAAATTAGCTACAACGGTTTGCTGGTTGCAGATTTGTTGTAACTTAAATTACAGCACATGAAAAAGCTTTTCTTTTTGATCTCCGCATGCACGCTTTTGCAACTGGAAGCAGCGGCACAAAGTAGCATTGTACAAGGTAGCATCCAGAATTCAAAAAAAGAACGGCTGAGTGGAACAAGTATACTTCTGTACCGGTTTTTGGATAGTACTAAAATCTCGCAGCAGGCAAGCGATTCCTCGGGGGATTTTAAATTTACCCAGATTTCGCCTGGAGTTTACTATATCCAGGTAACCATGGTTGGGTATCTCCCGGTAATTACCACTCCTTTTAAAATATCAGGGACTGCCGTTCAGTTGCCGGCCCTGACAATGAATGAGAAAATCACCCATCTGTCAGAGGTGGTTGTTAATTCGAGAGTACCTCGACTGGAACAGAAAAGTGACCGGCTGGTTATAAATGTAGGCAATATGAATACTGCCGGAGACAATTCACTTGAGGTGCTCACCAAGGCGCCCGGTATACGGCTCGACAAGGATGACAATATACTTTTTCGCAATAATGGAGGAGTAAATGTAATGATCAATGGGAAACAGACATTTATGACCGGCAGTGAAGTAAGTAATTATCTGAAACTGTTGCCCGGTAACCTGATTAGTAAAATAGAGCTCATCGCAAATCCTCCAGGCAATTTTGACGCTGAAGGAACAGCGGGGGTTATTAATATCGTGCTCAAACGCAATAAAGTGGCCGGATACAACGGAAATGTAAATTCCACTGCCGGCTACGGAAGGTATGGAAAACTTTCGGGGGGGCTTAACCTTAATTATAACTCAGGAAAATTCAGTGTTTATACCAGGTTAAGTGAAGCTTATATAGACAGCTACAACCGCTTGACCATTAACAGGCAGATAGGTGACGAAAATTTCAATGAAGTCAATTTTTGGCACCCCAAAATTTATGCCACCAGTTATATTTTGGGAGCAGATTATTTTGCTGCAAAAAACCAAACGATAGGATTTATGTTCAAGGGGCTTAATTCGCCTCAAACGGTCAATGCAGTAAGCAATTCTGTAATTACTAACTCCTCCGGCGTTATTGGCTATGTTAATGGCAGTAATCCGCAAAAATCCGGCAATGACAGTTACAGTTTTAATTTTAACTATACTATAAATCTGGATACCATTGCTCAAAAGCTTGGCTTTGACGCAGACTACGTGAGTAATTCCGCGACTAATAATCAATCCTATCTTAATGAATACTTAAACGGAAATGGGAATCCCGCCACGGCACCGGTAAATTTGAGAAGCAGCAATCCTGTTGACTTTACTGTTTATTCCATCAAGATGGACTACAGCTATCTGTTTGCAAAGAAATGGACGCTTGAAGTTGGGCTCAAGAGCAGCTGGGTAAACACCAGGAGTAACATAGGCTTTGACTCCCTCAAATCAGCCGGTTATATCACGGACACAGTAAGAAGTAACGATTTTAGGTATACAGAAAATCTTAATGCCGCTTACATTAATCTGGGCACGAACTTAGGGAAGAAATGGGATCTTAAAGCGAGCATACGCGCTGAGCAAACGGTATCCAAAGCCAATTCTATAACACATAGACAAGTTATTGACCGTAATTACTGGCAGTTGTTTCCAAGTTTGTTTTTAACATTTAGGCCAAATGATAATAGTCAGTTTAATGCATCCTTTAGCCGGAGAATTACCAGGCCGAATTATAGTACGCTTAATTCCGCGATCCGGTATACCGATCCATATACAGCTTTCCAAGGAAATCCTTATTTACAGCCCTCAATTTCTGGCTCATTTATCTTTAATTATACTTATCACAATTTTCAGATACTCAGTTTAAGCTATCTTAAGATAAATGACGCGGTGAACAGTGTCCTTTTCCAAAACGACCAAACCAGGGAAAGCATCAACCGTTATGAAAATTTAGGATCCACCAATACTTTCAGCGCTACCAGTTCGGGAAATTTTAACGTGACGAAATGGTGGAATATGAATGCAGAAATAGATGTTCTCTATAACAATGTTAAAACAGTGGTGGCCGGAATTCCTTACCGGAGCTCAAAATACTCATGGACTGCTAATACACAAGAAGAAATCACTCTTCCTAAAAGTTACCGATTGCAGATCTCTGCATTGTATTTTTCACCATCAATAAACGGGTTGGCTCACACGCTCGCAGGCACTCAAATAGATGCGGGGATTGTAAAAAGCCTGTTCAGCGGAAAATCGACTATTAGTTTTAAAGTACGCGACATATTTTTTGGGAATCGTTATCGGAGCATCCTGCAATATAACAATATAAATACGCGGTGGCAAAATGAATGGGAAAGCAGGCGCTATTCCTTGTCATTTTCTTATTCTTTCGGCAATTCTAAAATAAAAGTGGCGAGAAATCGCCGTACGGGAACGCAGCAGGAGGAGGGAAGAATGCAGCAACAATAAGCTCGCAATTGAGTAAGGCAATCTGCTTATCTAAATGAAATTCAGCCCTCGTGTGGTTAAGTATCGTTCCTATAATATTATTTTTATTTTGCCACTCACCTCAATCAGCCCGATGTCTGAATATGTATTAATCAAGCGGCGGGGCGTTCTCCAAACAACCGCGTTTATCTCCAATCCCAATTTATAAAGAGAAATTCAAGTGCAGTTGTTGTCATTTTCCCCTTGTTCAAGCTACTCTTTAGCGAATCACGATTGCGCTGATAACCAAAAGCGAATTTCTGTATTTTTTGCTATAATGTTTTACCCTGGAATACCTGTTCGGCCTGTTGTGATGGAAAATAGGCATGCTGCAATTGTTTGTAAGGAGAACATTCCTTAAAAAGTGAACATGCTGTATCACTGGTTGGGTACATTGCCTGGTATATTAGGTTGAAATGTTATTTCTCAGAATTTTTACAATGCTTTCGAGTACATCATATTTATGATCTTTCTTATTGTTTGGTTTTAGATGAGTGGTAAATAAAGATAGTACGCTTTCATATTTCTCCACTTCACCCTTGTGAAAGTTGATTTTTTCCAATACATGAATTATCATATCGTTTTCGTTAATCGCTGCCATATTAATCGGTTATATTAGTGATAAGATCTTATGTTTTTCCTTTTCAATCCTTGTCACCTTGAAAAGTCTTACAAAGGCCATAAGTAACAAAATACGCTTTAAAACATGAAAAAAATTACACCAAATTAGGTTTTGTCTATATGAAATCGTTTTTTTCAGCAAAAAACACGATAATTGAAAAAAGATTTATATGGTAGAGATTACAGAGCAAGATATAGTCAATCATTTAAAGTCAAAAATAAAATTCCATGAAATGGAAATAAAAAAGATAGAGCAGGTTCTTTCTACTTTGTCAGCAACTCCGGGTAGTTTGAATAACGATGCGAAAAAGAATGCGAAGGGAAATTCAGCGGGGAATAACAAGCAACCCGGCGTTGCTGAAAAACCCCATAAAGAACTTGTTGTGCCTTCAAAATTCTCACCAGACCTTACTTCAGTAGCGAAGATCACTTATGTTTTAAATGAGATTGGGGATGGTTTTAAGGAAGATATTGCAAATAAAATCGCTGCGCTTGAACCGGGAATAGACCCGATAAAATTAGGACGGGATATTTCCGGCATACTATCTACATTGAAGAATAAAGGCTTGGTAGCAACTATTAAGATAGGCAGAAAACACCGATATTCTTTATTAGCCATACACAGTTAACCCGGCCTTTTAATAAAATATCGAATTCATCCGTTGGCATCGTTATTGATAAAGTCTGCAACTCTATTGCTTGCTGAATGAATTTTAAATCACAATCACCTGATAGATAGTCGGAGATAAATTTGATCAACGTAGATGTCCTTGTTAACTTCCACCGCCGTTGTTAACTTCCACCGTCCAGGTTAATAACTGATTGTTCCGTTTTAATTTTAATGACCCCGCAAATTTTTCCAGCATCAGAAATAGTAGTTTTCAGTTTCTTACTTTGCAAATATTTTGGATTGTTTACAAAATGTACTTTTTTTTCTTCCTGCACTTGTAAAGTCATATAATCTACAGCCAAAATATCTTTCGTACCCGGCAATAAGTCAAAGCTGATATTTCGCTCCCTCAAATTTTTTTCAAAAGCACGATAAAAATCTATGTATTTTATAGGTAAAGTGTCAGCAAGGAAAATATTATTGGTTTGCGAGTAGGTAACCATTTCAAAAATTCCGAAACAAAGTCTATTTTAATTTCAGATACAGTTTTTGTGTGAATTGAGTCTGCAAATCAGGGGCGGTCTAAGTCTTGTCTTTATGTTTTTGTGTGAATATTGCTTACCGAAGCTTGATCATAAGAAACATAGAACTTTTTTCCTTTGAACATACGGCGGCACCTTTATTAAGCCCCCATTTTGCCAAAGTGATTATCATTAGATCGGAAAATATTTGCTTGGATCTCGAAAGCTCTTGAAGATTTGAACGGATTTCTGTTTTAACGTTCAACCGGCCATGTATTTCTTTTCAATAAATTGCACTTCACGTTGTTAAGTCCGCACAAAAAAATGGTCAAAACTTTTTTTATCGCCTTTTTATTATCTTAGATACATAAGAAAGCCTGACTCTTCAATTATTTTTCAGAATAATTATGTTCAAAAATATCATTTTGCTTATTTGACCTTAAACAGAACTTAACTAATTTTATTCAAATATTTGCTACCAAAACTTACTATATGTTTATTGAGTCACCAAGTGGGTTTTTCCGATAAATGCGATAAAAACCGCATTTAAATTATCATGTGGACCTATAGCACGATTCTCGTTGGATGTATAATCATTTAATCAATTAACACTTTTTCCTATTTCCTTGAAATACAATTCAAAATTCAGTAATTTTACACTATAAGCCATTCGCGCTATTTGGTTGAATTTGGAGGTGACCTATTCGGTGACCCTTAAAGATTTTTGAAAATGTAACTTACTGATATAGAGACTAAAAATAACCTACGGTTGTTCCCTCCCTCTCCGCCAGAAAAGTTCGGTAGCACTTGAAATTACTGAAAGAATTTAAAACATTTTATAAGGCTGTTTCTTTGGAGCAGCCTTTTTCTTTTATTTTAATGGTACGGTGATAACACCGACCATAGGCTAAAGGCCGTTTTTGCCATGGTAGTGAGTATACTTACCCTCAAAATCAGGAATAATATTAGGAATTTACTTAATTTCGTAAATCAGTTCTACTATTGGTAATAAGCAAATGAAATCGGAAATTAAATACATAGAATTAAAATCAGGCTATCATGATGACGGACCCGCTTAGATCGGTATGGTTGAATTTTCCTAAACGGGACAAACTATTTATTTTAATGGTCAAGCCTTTAAAGGTAATGGTCATGGATCTTGCTTTAATATAGAAACTAAGGAGTCATATTGGATTACTGGGGTTAAAAAAGATGGCCAAAATCGGCACTGGGCCGGTAAAGGAAAAATTATGATTGATAAGCTTTTAGTAGATGACTATTTGAAGCTTAAAGAATGGTCAAGTCTCGATTTAAATAAATATGAGTTAGTTGAAATAAAAAAAACAGACAAGCAAAGATTTGCTGCTATTGAAAATGGATCATTAGAAACCGTTAATGTTTTAGATAAATATCCAGACCTTAAAAGTTTATCAATAGAAGAGCTAAAAGATGCTGTCGAATATCTTAGAAGAAAAGAAAGTTACACGAACCCAAATAACGGTGTAAAGTTTATAACCGTCAAAAAACTTGAAGCCGAAAGACTTTTAGAACAACTTGAGGCGAATTCTAATTATTAAGGAATGAATATTCATAAAGGAATTCAAATAGATGAGCCAAGTATTTTTGTGCCGTGGGAAATTAGTGAGGAAAACCTTGTGGAGTTATTTAATGGTAAACACTTAAAACACATAACTGACGGTTACTACACAATTAAATGTACATTATTTAACGGTTTAAATTGTATGATCGGTTTTCACTTTGAACCGGGACTAAATGGGCATCTTTCAGAATTTGAATTTTTCAGAACAAATTATGATGATCAACAAAGTTCTTTCAACGAATTTCAAAAATATTTTGTGCAAGAATTTGGAGAGCCGTCAAATATTACCCCAGGCAATGAAGGATTTAATAACTATGATTGGATTTTAGATAATATTAAAATTATTCATTTGGTTTATGATCGTTTTGGACCAGAAGAGCATATGAGAATTAAGAACATGCTACACAATCATGGTTAGCAGATAATATGTTTATTCCATTGCAACCACCGGGAGCAATGGCAAGTTTGCCCCGAGCCGAAGGCATCGGGGTAGTTTTTGTGGTAACAAAAACACAAACTTGCTTCCTATTAGCGGACTACTTTATAAAACGGGCATAGTCGTTCAGGTGATCTTCTGTTAAGCAACAAAAAGCGGAAGAAGACAGGGCTGTCAAGGGAAAGTGGAATAAATGGATATGTGCGTGAAAGGGCTGTGGGTTTATGCCGCGAAAGCCCTTTACTGCCTTGGCTTCGCGGGCTACCTTTGCGGTTACAGATGATCAGCATAATAAGCTCCAAATAATCTGTTTTACGAATGCATAATCCCTATATTTGTATTATAAGATTTGCAATTAATCTGTACAAAAAAAGTGGTGAGTATTTCGGTGAGTAAGAAATAAAATACGCCTAACATATTGAATATCAAGTCGGTTTAAGAGGTAAACAAATCCCTCCCTCTCCGCCAGGTAGACTTTAAAAACAACAAAAACGCTGTAAATGAATAATTTACGGCGTTTTCTGTTTATATCAAAAGCCAAAATAAACCAAATAATTGCATACTTCTGGCTACCTCTGGCTGACCTGCCGAGGTCAAAAAGCAAAAGGCCACTACAAATCCTATAAGAATCTGAAAATCAATATTTTCAGCAACTAAACATCTTGATTTCAGTATGGTTAAAAACTACCTTTATTCACTTAAAAAGCAGGCCGCTATGAGCACATCTTTTGCGCTACTCTTTTACGTAAAGAGACCTAAAACTACCGGTGAAGGCTTGATAAAAATAATTTCAGTTTAATAACCTGTACTCACTCGGCGATTTCCCTGTTTTTGTTTTAAATATTTTTGTAAAGTGCGATGGGTGCTCAAACCCAAGTCCGTAAGCAATTTCGCTGATGGACTGATTGCTGCCCCACAGCATGGTTTTTGCTTTATCTATCAACTCCAGATGAATATGTTCCTGTGTGGTTTTACCCGTGAATTTACCCAACAGATCTGACAGATAATTAGGCGACAGGTTGAGCCTGGAGGCAAAATAACCCACGTTGGGCAGGCCGGTTTCTATGAGGTTGTTTTGAGAAAAATAATCTTTTAATAATTTTTCAAACTGTTGTACCACATCCGAATTAACCTTTGCCCTGGTATAAAACTGGCGGTCATAAAATCGGTTGCAATAATTCAACAGCAATTCAATATTACTAACGATAAGGCCCTGCGAATGCTTATCGATGTTTTGCGCGTACTCTTTTTCGATCTTGGCCAAACAGTCTTTAATGATCAGTTTTTCCTCTTCCGAAATGTGCAGCGCCTCGTTTATCTCATAATTAAAAAACGAATACTGATGTATCTTTTTGCCCAGGTCGGTACCATGAATCAGGTCTGGATGGATGAACAGCGCCCAACCTTCTTCCACCTGAACATCAGGTCCGGGTCCAAGAACCTGGTCGGGAGCGGTAAACATCAGGGAACCCTCATTAAAATCATAATGTCCCTTACCGTATTTTAACACTCCGTCAAACTTTTTACACGAAATGATATAAAACCCAAACCGGTAAAACACATCTGCCTTAGGATTATAGCTTTTATAAAAGTCGCAATGATTTATCACACTCACCAGGGGATGCCTGGGTGAGGTGTATTGTACCATCCGGTGCAGATCGCTGATCGATTTGATTTCAATATATTTATCCGGCATGTTTTTATTGTAAAGTTAAAGCAAAAAATCATTGGCTGCCCCAACCCGGGCAGCCAATGATTTTTAAATGCCCATTTGGCCCACTATCATGTTTTTGAAATCCACATCATCCATTTGATGCCTTGCCTCAATTATTGGCCCGGCGTCATGACCTACGGGGTAACGCAATTTTTCGGCACCATCGGTGGCTGCCTCATAAATGGCTTCAGCCACTTCGCCAATATTTTCAGACATCGGCCATTGCTCTACCGCGCTGATAAATTTATCAAAGGGAGCCTGGTAATCGCCTGATTCGCCTACGCCGAAAATGGATATCGAACGACCTGCGAACTCGGTTTTATAGCCGCCCGGTTCAACAATTTTAACCGGATACCCAAAGGGTTGAGTTCGTATTGTATAGATTCAGTTAAACCTTCCACCGCGAATTTAGTGGCATGGTAAAGCGACGAAAATGGAAAGGTAACTTTGCCGCCTATAGAGGAAACATTGATGATAACGCCCGATCTTTGTTGACGCATAACCGGTAATAAAGCTTTTGTCACTTCGATCAGTCCAAAGAAATTAACGTCGAACTGTCGTTTGATCTCAGCTTCGGTAGCGGCTTCCAATGCGCCAAATGAGCCATAACCCGCGTTGTTCACCAATACATCAATCTGGCCAAACTTTTCGATGCCGGCTTTCAAGGCGTTCTGTATGCTGGCTTTGTCGGTTACATCTAATTTAGTTACCAAAACCTGGTCAAGTGCCGATAATTCTGTTTCTTTTTCTGGTGAACGCATGGTAGCGATCACGTTCCAGTTGTTTTTATGAAATAATTTAACGGCCTCTTTCCCAAAACCTGATGAAGCGCCGGTTATTAATACTGTCTTTTTCATTGCTTTTATATTTAATTGCTGAAACAAAGGTGCGGCGAAAGGCGATGGCTGATTTATACTTTTCTACTGATCACTTATACATTTCGGGGATTATCACCCAACTACCGAAGAACAGTCAAAAAGCCCCCTTCAGGCTGCTTTTTTTCTGAGATTTTGTGCGATAACAGGTAAACCCCATTAAATCGTTACTTTTTCCCGGTTAGCTTTCAATTTATGACAGGCACCGTTTAGCGGGCAATTCCTGCAATTCCTGGCCTGGTATCTTTTTGCATTCTGTTCAAATCGGGTGCTGGTTTTCCTGCTGTAATTTTAAATAAAGTCCATCCGCTGGCCCATCGGGCAGATGTAACAATCCTTTTCCTGTTTATAAAAGTGGGAGCAAATGCAGCGATACAGGATTAAAGCAACAAGAAATTGAGCTTAATAAAAAAGAGGCTGATCATGACTTATGATACAGCCCCCTTTTATGGTTTATCAAAATTGGAGGTAATAAACCTGGTTGTTTTTTTATAAAAAGAAGCTTTTTTACTCACGCCTCCTGAGCTTTTTTTGGTCTGTTAGTTTTTTCATTTCATCGCCTGTTTCTTCCTTTCTGTCGCTTTTTCAGAATTTAATTGAAGTATTTCTTTACTTACGTTGGGTTTGAATGGGGGCGAAGATTTATTTAAAGATGAAATAGAGATTGAAAATTCTACCGGGATTTACATAAATTTCTTATTATGAATGGTTTAAGCAGGAGTGCTTTTCTTGAAACTATGGATCAGGCTATTACTCCAATTATTATAGTTGATGATTGGGCAGGCGCAAGCGCACTTTATTTAAACAAGGTTTTCTGTGCGGAGATAGGATACGATATTCACGCAATCCCTGACAAGGCAAGCTGGTGGTTAACAGCCTATCCCGACCCTGACTACCGGGCAGAAATAATGCTTGCCTGGAATACAAAGCAAGCATTGGCCGAAAAAAGAGGCGATCCTCATTTTAGTTTAACAGCAAGAATACGCTGTGCCGATAGCTCCATGAAATGGTACGAAGTTCATTGTGTAGAAGTTTATTGTTTAACTATGGGGCGGGTGAAAGTGGTCACCTTCCTGAACATTAACCGAATAAAAGAGAGAAACGAAAAACTGATTAATGTAATTCAGCAGAAGGCGTTATTGTTTTCTATCCTCACGCATGATATCAGATCGCCTTTAGGTAACATAAAGTCGATTTTGGATGGTTATGAGATGAATTACCTGAACAAGAATGAAATTTGCGAAGTAGCGGTGACATTAATTGATCAGATTGGTTACCTGCTAAATATGATAGATTCTACCCGGTTACGTGTTGGCAGCGAAAGGGGTACGTTTAAGTTTCGATCTGAGGAAATAAAATTGAATGTTTTTTTAGATAGTTGCCGGCACGTATTCAGCAAAGTGCTTAGCAATGCTCAGATCAATCTAATTTTTGAAATTCCCGAACCCGCCATCATTTATTATGATCAGTTTATACTGGAGATCATTTTCAGGAATATTATTGATAATGCTATAAAATATACGCCTAAAAATGGGGTAATTAAAATTTCGTTGATTCATCATGAAAAATATTCCAGTTTGGTTATCACCGATTCGGGAAAAGGAATGACGTCTAAACAAATTGATGCTATAGCCCATAACACCAATCAAAGAGCCGCCAGTCGGGAAATTGTTGATGGTTTTGGTTTAGGCCTTATAAGTGCGAAGGAAATCTTAGAAAAACACAGAGGTAAACTGGCTATTTCCAGCACGCCGGCAAAAGGTACCTCATGTGAGATAATGATATACAATTAATAGAACTAATTAGTGGTTGTGCAGAGCAGGAAGGTAATTGCGAGGTTATTATGTGTTGTTTTTGTTTTGGCTGAGCGTAAAAGCTACGCACAGTACAGGCAGAAACAGATTGACAGTATGCTTAATATAGCTACCCAAACAATTGACATTCAGCAAAAAGAAAAATTAGGGGTTGCAATTTACCAGGCATCTAAAATCATAAACTATGATGAGGGTATAGCCAAAGGGCTAATGATGCGCACCGGCGCCTGTTTTAACTCCGGCCGATATGAAGAAGCTTTCAAATACGTTGTTGAGTCGGAAAGCGCAGCCCAAAAAATACATGATGTTTTATTGATTACACAGATCCAGACAGCAAAAGGAACTATATACAATAAGCTTGGCTATTATAAGGAGGGCTGGCTAACGTTGAATAGCGCCATTGTTGTTGCAAAAAAGATAAATGATCCAGGTTCGCGGCATTACTGGTTAGGGAACATTTATACAGGCCTGAGTCAATGTAAAGAGAGTTTAGACCGGGATTCAAAAGACCCGCTCTTTTTTATCAGAAAAAGTTACCTGGAGTTTAAAAATGTAAGCACCAACGCTAAATATGTTAGAGGTTATATACTGGCCACCTATAACATGGGCAGCATTTTTCTGGAACTTCACCAAATTGACTCAGCCTCGTTTTATTTACACAAAGCAGCAACCCTTGCCGAAAATTATAAAGACGATAATGTATGTGCCTTTACTTACAAAGAACTTGGTGATCTTTATTATACACTAAAGCTATATGCCTGGGCCGAAGATTATTACACCCTGAATATTGGGGTATCATCCCGTTTAAATAACGCGTACCAGTTAAGGGATGCTTACAAAGGCCTGGCTAACGTTTATTTCATGTTAAAGAAAACAGATAAAGCCGCCAATTTCCTGGAGCGGTATACTACACTTACAGATAGCCTGAATATAGTTGATAAATCGGCAGCAAAGGCCCCCCTGGTTTACCTCCTTAAAACACAGGACGAAAAAACCAATAAAAATAAAAAGCAGTTGGCCTGGCTCATCGCAGCTATATCACTTATACTTAGCATAGTAGTTTTTACAGCACTGTTTATATCTGGTAAGCTAAGGAGAGAATTGAACCTTAGTGTTGCAACGGTAGATAAGCTGACTAAAGAAACTGAAAGTAATATTGCAAAAAGGAAAAAGGAGGATTTGAGTGAAATTTTACATCTGGCCATGGAAAATAATCCTCTTTTTTTAACCAGGTTCAATCAGTACGATCCCGAATTTGTACAAAATATACTTGATAAAGCTCCCCATATGGTTGCGGCAGAAGTTGAGATGTGTGTGTTACTGCGGATTAATTTTGACACCAAAGAAATTGCCCGTTTTACACAAAGTTCTGTTCGTTCGGTAGAAGGTAAAAAGCGCCGGATACGGAAGAAGCTAAGCATTCCATCGGCAATTGATATTAATGTTTGGATGGCGAATGTTTAATAAAAAAGGCGCCCCCAATAAATTTTATAAGTTAAAATACAGGCGATACATCATCAATGATGTATCGCGGGTAAATGTGGGTAGTGATTATTCACTCCCCCAAATTTTATAATTAGTTTTTTTGCACTTAATAAAATAGCCTTTAAAAGGCGTTAACCGAATTTTATGAATTACAACGATAGACCCTTTATCCGATGCCGTAAGTGTTCAGCTCCCTTTCATTATAAAATGCCGAGAAACTGGGTTGGGCGCAATTTGTTTTTTTTTCTTCCGGTTAAACGTTTTTTTTGCGCTAAGTGCCTCAAATCCCGTTATCGGATTATGACGTTGGAGCAAGAGCGGGCTTTTAAAGTGTGAACCTTATTGCCTTTTTATTTTTGAAATAGTATAGTGCTTACTTAATCCACCTACCTTGGAAAATATCACTAATTCTGACAGTTTTTTAAAAATTGCGGATATTATGGTTATGCCTGTTATGATCGTTAATAGTTCCGCTTCCGGCAATGATTATTTATACAGTAATAATGCCTTTTTAACGGAGATCGGTTACAATCTTCACGGTTTACAAGATTGGTTTGAGAAAGCGTATCCTGATCAGGACTACCGGAAAGAGATCATCTGCAGTCGCGACAAACGGCAGGAGATTGCTAAAAAATACGGGCACTCGTACTTCCATCTGGAGACAAAGGTTTGTTGCGCAGACGGATCATATTATTGGTACGATATATATGAAACCCGGATAGACAATTTAACCGTATTTACTTTTTTGAACATCAATGAGCTGGAAATAGAAAATAACCGGCTTAAAGATGCCGTTGAGGAAAAAAACCTGCTGCTTTCCCATATTGTGCAGGATGTGCGTGATCCATTATTAGTCATCAGAACGTTGCTTGATAACCTTTATCATAACAACCAGGGTTTAGAGAAAAAACAGTTTGATAATATACTTTCCGATTTGGGTTTGCATGTTGGGCACGCCACAAACCTGCTCAATGCAGCGCTTTTTCGTACCGGAATTGAAAGGGGGGCGTTTAGTTTCCAGCCAGATTTAATTGAACTCGAATCTTTTTTAAAAAAACGTTACGAAAGTTTAAGGCATCGTCTTACAAAAAAAAATATACGATTGCTTTTTAAGCTGGATTTTCATAAAATTATATTTTATGATCGCTTTATACTGGAGATAGCTTTTGTAAGTATTATCAATTACATTGTTTTGACCGGTAAACAGGATGGTGACATTGTTATTTCTAATATCGACGAAAATTATTTTCAAAGTTTGATCATCGCAGATGAGCAAACGTCATATGATTTAGAGGGCAAACCAGGAACCCCAGGTAACACCAATTTGAATACAGATGGATTTAATGCAGGATTACTTAATGCAGAAAAGATCCTTGAAGAACATGGCGGCAAATTATTAACTTACAAAAAGCCTTATAATACTACTGTCTGGGAAATCAGAATAAACAAATACAATGTTTTATAAAAAAGACTCAACCTCCACCAAAATTAAAAGTATTTCAAGAAAGATCCTGCTCGCGTTTATAGCGTTAGCAATCGCCCTTGCAATAATTGCCTTGTTCGTAAATACTTCTATATCCAACCGGCTAAACGCATTATCAAAGCTCACACTAAACCTTGAATATGATCAGGCAAAATCACAAAAGGCTTTACTGTTGTTGCATGAAGCCGAGGATGACTTTCAGGCATCACTTTTAACCCCCAACGCTTTAAAAGACAAAGGCTACAAAACAAAGCTTTCAGAATCCTTTACCCTTATTGATAGTTTGCTTAAAGACAATGTAGATACCGCAAAATTAACAGCGGCGCAGCGTGCCAAAGTTAAATATCTGTACATAAAGAAGCTAAAGCTCTCTGGCAGCCTATATGTTTTAAAGCATAGTTTTGATTCGCTTTTAACAGCGGCATCAGGCTTAAGCACTTTGAACGATAGTGCGGGCGAATACTCCACCACTGTTTACCGGAAAAAGGGAAAGAGGATGGGAAGCAGCGATACGGTAAAAAAAGAAGCCCAGGTAAAAAAGAGAGGGGTTTTTGGCAGGATAAAAGATGCGATTGCCAACAAAAATGCAAATGCGGGAGTATCCAATTTAACAATCATCAACCGCAATCGAACTGACAGAATAATTGACTCTGTGAACAGGGGAATAGCCCGGCGCGACAAAGATCTATACAGTCAAAAACTACAGCAGCTGCAACGGCGTAATTCTAAATTATTCACCACGCAAAAGCAAATGGTTGTTCTTAATATGCACATTAATAGCGAACTGGAAAGGATTGTTAATGAAGTAAACAGCATGAATGCTGGGCTTATTAATGAGCTTAAAGAAAACACGCTTAAAAACTACCGGGAAACAACCTCATTATTAAATAAGTTTTATCTCTCTTCGCTTTTTCTTGTTTTGGTGTTTGCTACCCTGCTTATTATATTTATAATTAACCTTAACCGTGCCGAAGTTTACCTGCTTCATGAGAATGAGCGGTCTGTAGCTATGGCGCAGCAAAAAATGGATCTGTTACTGCACATGAGTCATGAAGTGCGTAATCCGCTTACGGCAATAAATGGTTTTTTATACATTTTTAGCCGCTCAAACCTTTCGGCAAAACAGATTGATATGCTTGGCTCCATCAGGCTTTCGTCAGAGATGTTGTTGCATACCCTTAATGACACGCTCGATGCCGCGAAAATGGAAACCAGTGAATTTAAGATCAACAAGGATCCTTTTAATCCGAATCATGTACTGAAAGAAGTATTGGAAAGCATGGAATTTAGCGCTGCTAAAAAGAAACTTGAGTTGGATTACAGTTTCGAGGGTAATAAAGTATCCATGGTGCTTGGCGATAGCTTCCGGCTTAAACAAATCATGATCAATTTACTAAGTAACGCCATAAAATATACCCAAACCGGAAGTGTTAAAGTGAACGCAAGTCTTACGGAGATAAACGGTGCCGATAAGTTGCAAATAAGAATAACAGATACCGGTCCTGGCATTAGTATACAGCAGCAGGCAAGGCTTTTTTCAAAGTATTATCAAACAAATTCGGCCAGGGGGCAAACAGGCACCGGTTTGGGACTCTACATCTGTAAGCAGCTTGTTCAATTGCAGGATGGCGAAATTAACGTAGAAAGTAACGAAGGTACCGGAAGCACTTTTGATTTTTACATAACCTACAACAAAAGTACAGACGAAGTGATTGAAAATGCTGAGGATAACCTCTTGTGGAAATTAAACGGCCTAAGCATTTTAGCGGTTGACGACAATGAGCTTAGCCTAACTTTCCTTAAAATGATGACAAGTAAATGGAACATTAAGTTTTACCAGACATCCGGCGAAAAGGAAGCCCTGGAAATTCTATCCAAAGAAACCATAAATGTTGTGCTGGCCGATTTAAGTATGCGTGAAACAAGTGCAGAGCAATTGGCAACAAGTATAAAAAAATCAAAAAGCCTGTTAAGCAAGCCACCCGTAATTGCCATCAGCGCCGAAGAGCTATCATTGCAAGGAGAAAAATACTTAAAGCAAGGTTTTACAGGCATTTTAGAAAAACCTTTTACAGAGGCCGAACTAATTAAACAGGTTGTATCTGCACTTGAACGGTAAAAAAGCAGCATCGCAAATTGTGGAAAGCGGTGCAATAATTGAGTAAAAAATACACGCTTTTGATTTCTTAGCGCGTAGTCAGACTTTTAACTGTCGATCATATATTAAACTAACAGATAATTTTAATTATATAATGCGACTGACCGCCAAAAATAAAACCATATTTATATATCTTTAATCAAAGGTTGGTTTTAGTTTTGTTGACTCCTTATTGTTTAAATGTTCTCCTATGTCAATAAATTGTATCATTGTAGATGATGACGAATTTGCTATCACTCACCTGAGGGTGTTTGTTAATCAAATTCCGTTTTTTAATTTACTGGCATACTATCAATCACCTGCCGAGGCACTTTCGGCAATGGAAACAAATGATGTTCAGCTTATATTTATGGATATTGATATGCCTGAAATGAGCGGGATGGAATTTGCCAGGATATTACAATCTGCACACGGTGCCGCCGCGCCGCGTATCATTTTCATTAGCGGTTATGAAAGGTTTGCGCTGGAAGGTTACAAAGTAAATGCGCTTGATTATTTGCTTAAACCGGTAGTGTATGAGGATTTTTTAAAATCAGCCTACAAAGCAAAAACTTATTTTACTGAAAAAGAGAAACAAACCCCTGCTACAGAAAACTACCTGTTGAATGAGTTTATCTTTTTAAAAGTAGAGTATGAAATGGTACGTATTTATTTAAAGGATATATTATATGTGGAAGGGTTTAAAGATTATGTTAAAGTGTATTTAACAGGCGATTTAGGATACGTAAAGGCCCTTACCACGATGAAAGCCATGGAAGAAAAACTACCTGCTAATGGCTTTATACGGGTACATCGCTCGTTTATTGTTGCTGTTGACAAAATAGATGCCCTTACCAAAAACACCATTAAAATCAGAAAAACGACCATCCCGGTAACAGAACAATTTAAGGATGAGTTTAGGAAGTTTGCGCATAAGTGGCTGTAAATAGTTTATTTTAAAGTTTTCTCCCCGTAAATTATACTTTAATACTGGTCTGCTATAATGACCATTCCGTCGGTTGTAGTAAACAATCTGTCGAACCTTTTTTTTCGTTGTATGATCTTGTTTTTCTTTGCTGGTAAACCGCCTTATTTGAGGGCCAGGTTATGTTACTATCAGCTAAAATATGAGGACTAAGGAATTAGAAATATCCGATAATTTCAGTAAAACCCTGATTGCCATTTTGGCTCATGATCTGCGGCAGCCTTTCGCCACCCTGGTGATGACCGCGGATATGATTAAACACACCAGGAAGTCGCTATCTGCCGGAGAAGTTCATTTACTTTTTGAAGAGTTGCGCAATACTGCATCTAAAAGCATTGACCTGCTTGACGGCTTGCTTTATTGGGCAAAATCAACAAGTCTCGATTTTTCAATCAAAACAGAACCATTGCTTCTTCATGACCTTCTTCACGAAGCCAACAGCCTGTATCTTTATGATCAGCTTAATAAGCATATTATATTGTACAATATCGTTCCGGAGCATCAGCTGGTTTATGCGCATAAAGAGATGCTCCAGTTTATCAACAGGAATATTTTAAGCAATGCTACCAAGTATTCTCCGGATGGAGGGGTAATTGGTGTAACGTGCAGCGAAGACGATAATTGGATAACGGTTGCTTTTACCGACCAGGGAAAGGGAATGACCGACTCCCAACTTCACGACCTTTTTCATTTAAAGGATAATCTTTCTGATACAGGTGACCTTTTAAAAGGAGCGGGAATGGCCATGAGTATTTGTAGTGATATGATAGCGCAAATGAATGGCAGGATCTGGGCAGAATCATCAGTTGGTGAGGGGACCACTTTTTATTATACTTTACCTAAGCTTTTATCAGATATTACCGCTGAAAATAGTCCAAAAATGACAGCTGAAGTGTGAACTTCCCGAAGCCATTACAACGCTGTTTCTATTTAATAAGCCATCGAATCCCGTTGGACTTTCGTTATATTTTTTATTTGATTATTTTTTTAATGTCCACAACAAGCTGCCGGGTAAAAACTCTACCGCCCGCGGCCTGGAGATGATACTGATCAAAAAACAGGCTATCAGTAAAAACAGCAGGGTTATGGTAATTCAGATAAACGCCTGCATGCTTTTCAATAATGGCCTGGCATTGATCAAAATGATGCTGCAATATCTGTTTTGATACCGGTGTATTGGCATATGATGCCTTGATGGGTACCTGGACGAAAATAAGCTTGATATGTTGTGCCTGGAGCCATATACCAAGGCTATCCAATTCATGATATTGGTAAGCGGTATATTTTGTGGGGAATATATTATGCTCATTCCATTTTTCCCGGTTGATGTCTTTGGCTTTAACGGTTAGCAGGGCACCTCCCCAGCTATCAAGCTGAACGGGAAAAGCGGTATGTTTTCTGCGAATGATCTGGTGTATGGAGTTGTAATTTTTAAAATAAAAAACCTCCGGGAAGTTTTTTCTGATATAGGTACCGGTATTTACGTAGTTGAGATAAGTTTCATTTAACGGCGCTATAAAATCGCCGATAGAGGAGCCAATGATAACATACCGGGGCCGGTAATCCTTTGCAAAACTTTTCACAAGCGTCCGTATATCGCCTATCTGCAAACCCCAGGAGGCGAAATTATAATAAGATGTGTGCAGATTTTGTAAGATAATGTCTGAATTAAACTCATACAAACCTACCGAAGAACCAATAGACATCACTTTTACACGCTCAATATGCTGCTTTTGCAAACGGATCATCTTTAGGTCGAAAATGGTAGAATTGGTGATGATAGGAAAGTAACCCAGGCGAAATAGCACCTCAAAAACAAGCAGTACCGGCAGCGCGAACAGCAGCGTTTTAAACAGGAATTTGACCGTGCTTTTCATGTTAAAATTTAAAGTAAATAAAGTCGCTGTTACGGGTAGCTGTAAACGTGATAATAATAAGTATTAAGCCATAGTATATGATAACCCTCACCGGCGATTTTTTTATAAAATCGATCTGCAAGGCATGCTGTTTATCGCGTTGCAGCCACTCGGCGGCCAACATGATCACAATACAAACCAGCGTTGCGGCGGTATTCACTTTTTCTATAATCACCGGGGCCGTGAACATAGAGCGCGAAAAAAGCCTCTGGTAATAATCAAAAGCCTGGGCTAAACTATCGGCACGGAAGAGAATAAAAGTGAACATGACCAGGGTGAAAGTGCCGGCCACTCCGAGCAAAGCGGGTAACGCGGGCTGAAGCTGGTCTGTTATCTTTTTCTTTTTATATAATGTCCCGCGCAGTATAAGCGGGATGTAATAGCAGCCGTTTAAAAAGCCGAAAAGAAAAAAGGTCCAGTTGGGGCCGTGCCAGATCCCGATGGCAGTAAAATTGATCACGATGGCCAGTATGAGTCCCGTTTTTCCCAGGTCTCTGAAATAGATGGTAAGCGGGGCAAAAACATAATCCGTAAGCCAGCCCGTTAGGGAAATATGCCAGCGCCGCCAAAAATCGGCGATATTTTGGGCAAAAAAAGGTGTATTAAAATTACGGGTAACTTTAATGCCAATGATGTTGGATAAACCAATAGCGATATCTGAGTAACCCGAAAAATCTGCATAAACTTGTATGGTGTACAGAAAAGCGCCGAATAAGAGAGAGCTGGCCGGTAGTGTTTTGTAATGCTCAAAAATATTGTCGGTAAATACCGCGCAGTTATCAGCAATCACCATTTTTTTGAATACCCCCCAGAGTATCTGGCGCATACCATCTGTTGCCTGGGCGTAATCAAACACCCTTCGCCGGGTTAACTGGGGGATGAGTGTTTTAGGGCGATCAATGGGCCCCGATATAACACACGGGAAAACGGACACATAACAGAAAAATACCACCCAATCTGTAGTGGGCTTAATTTTGCCATGCTTAATATCCAGTAAATAACTTATAGTACGGAAAGTATAGAAACTTATGCCAAGAGGCAATATGATGTTGAGCGTATAGGTATCCAGCCTGATGTTAAACGTAGCAAATGCGGAAATGGTAGATTTTACGAAAAAGTTGAAATACTTAAAAAAAAGCAAGGTGCCCAGCCCCTGTAGCAAACCTATCCAAAGCAACAGGCTACGTTGTTTTGTTTGCCGGGCTTTATATATACCGATGCCTAAAAAATAGTTGAGGGAAGAGCTGGCAATTAGCAGGGGCAGAAAGCGCCAGTCCCACCAGGCATAAAACACATAGCCGCCTGCCAGGAGCAGGAGGTTTTGCAATTTAAAGTTCCGGTTAAAAACAAACCAGTATAAAAGAAAAAACAGGCAGAAAAAAATAACGAATGTGATGGAGGTAAACAGCATCCCGATATTATTTTGAGCTTAATAATTCAATTAATCCATAGGAAACCTGCAAAAAGACAACTGCCCGGTTGTTGAACAATATTGCCGGTTTTGGAGGAGAAACTAATAGCGCCCCCTCGCAGCTCAGCCGCTCAATCTCAGCATAGATATCATCAACTTCGAAGCACAAATGATAATAGCTGATGTTTTTTTTCACAATTATTTCTACCTGTTTGCCCGCAATCAGTTCAATTTGGGTTCCATCGCTTAGGGTAAGTAAAGCCAGCTCGGCATCTTGTTCCGGGTCAAAAACAGTGGCGCTTATGGCTGTAACAGTATGGAGTTTAGTGATACTGTTTATCTCCGTCGCTATATTTTTGCAGGCTACCCCTATGTGATGAAGTTTCATATGTTGCTAATTGATCTTATTGCTTATGGTGTTGATCAGTTCGCCAACTTTGTTCCAGCTTTGAATTTCCCATGAGGTAAACCTGATCCCGAATTGTTTTTCAATGGCCACTACCAGCTGGATATGGTTTAAAGAATCCCACTCTTCCACATCGTTTGCGGTTGTTTCATAAGTTAGCATAATGTTTTCGTCATCCAGTACATCAATAAAAACATCGTTTACGGTTTTTAATATTTCGCCTTTATCCATGTGTATGTGGTTGTTTTATGTTTATGAGGAGGCTTTCACGTAGTTTTTCTTCGGGATGCAGGTTTGGGTATCCAGTATCCAATGCCCGTCATGTTGCTCAAAGCCCAAATCCCGGTAGTGATGTTTTACAATTTCGTTTTTGGGGGTTTGCAGGTATTGCCCTTTTAAATACCTAAAACCCTTTGCTTTGGTAAAAGCTGCAATAGTGTTTAAGGTAAAGTGCTCCATGCCCCTTTTTAACACCCGGCAACTCATAAACCAGTTATCGATGAATAAAGTATCTATAGATTCTTTCTTTAAAATGATTGCGCAGATGAGCCCGTTATCGCCAAATTTATCGGCTAACGTAAACGAAAAGCTAAAGGAATCAATGGAATCTGCAATGGCTTTAATATCGGTTTCGGTATACCTCACCGTACGTAAATTGAACTGGTTGGACCGTTGCGAAAGCTGAGCCACTCTTGGTATATTAAAGCTGTTGAAAGGTTCTATCACAGATACCATGTTCAGGCTTTGCAAAAAGGCGTCTTCATCAGCATATTGCTGCTGATCCGTATTCCGTTTGGCTGCGCTTTGATACTGCTTTGTACGTTCAGTATCTTCGTTGGTAAGTGATATGGTTTCAAACAGGTTCAGGGTATACAGGTATTCCAGGTAATTTGCCGGATCTTCTGGCAGTTCGGGAACGGTAATGTTTGGTATACACTCACGTACCATAGCTCTTTCAAAAGGATTATCATCCAAAAACACCATAGCGTCAAAGCCTATATTTAATTCGGCCTGAATTTGCCTGATATTATCGGTTTTGTTATCCCAGTTAATTTTAAAAATCGCTATATCATCACGGCTCAACACCATATCCGGATGCTTTTCAAAAGATTCCATGGCGATGGCTTCGGTGTTTTTACTGCAGATAGCCAGGATTACGCCCCGGTTTTTTAACTTTTTTATCCAGTGCTGAAACGCTGTAAATGCTTTGCCTATGCCCAGGTTTCCAAGTTGGATGTTTCCTATTCCGTCATCGCCAATTACACCGCCCCACAAGGTATTATCCAGGTCAAGGATCAGGCATTTTTTTAACCGGCCATACATAGACCCAATCAGATCGGCTGTTTGGGCGGCCACCCAGGGTAATACATCTATACTTAGCACCATCTCCGCATTTATATACAGTGGTGGCTGGAAAAAGGTTGCCTTGCCTAACTGATTTTGTATGGATGAAATATCACAGATGTAAAAATTATCTTGCCCCATGGCATAGTGCATCAATTCATAATTGAGTTTCCGCAATTGAAACAGGAATGACGACGCTATTTTGCTGGCACCATTACCAAATACCGCATCATTTATTTCGGTGTAGTTATAGTAAATGATCTTTGCGTTCAGACTGTTATTTAAAGCATTATGGAGATCGCCGATCAATGTTAACCTGTTTTGGGCCAGGCTATCGTATTCCGCTGGGTTTAGTTTATTGTATTTGGCTAATAATTGATGCGAAGAATGGAATATGACAACCACTTCGGGAGCAAAAGCATATAGTGCGGATTTAGGGTCGAATACCTGTAGTTCTACCTGGTTAAAATCGGCTTCCCATATCAGAAAGTCAAAATCCATATCAAAGCCTGTGCCCCTGAGCGCCTGGGTGAATAATTGTGTGGAGGTATCGCCGAGGAGTGCGATTTTAACAGATCTTAAAGGCGAAAAATCATTCTTTAAGTTTTTTTTCAATTCCGAAAAGATCTTCATGGGCATTTTTAATAATGATGAAGGCAGGCAATGTTTTGCTTCGCTATAAAATTAGATACTTTACCTGATTGTAGAAAGTGAATATATTAACTATTGACTTATTAAAAAATCGGCTGCTTTCAGAAGGGTGGTCATTGGAAGCACAAATGACGATTGATGATATCATAAATTACAAACCCTGCAAATGCGCCCTTGGTTGCCGCAGTTTAGTTATTTTTAGTAGAAGTATCGTCGTAAACATGAACGGCAGGCGCAGCTTTCCAACTCTTGATTACATTAGTTGTCAGAATATTGAATTTTTCAACGGTTCCTCCCAATTCTCCGCAGTATTTTCCAAACACTACCGAGGCAATTTTATGATGCCTGATAACATAAGAACAAAGTATACAGGGTTCTATATTTGAATACAATACAGCCTCCTTACAGGTTCCCCGCTTTTGTACAGCATCCAATATGGCTACTACTTCGGCATGGCGGGTAACATCTTGAAGCTGACGACTTTTTTCGTAACCTTCTCCTATAATTTCACCGTTAAGTACAACAACACTGCCCACCGCGCTTTCTCCCTGCGATGCCGCTATTGCAGCCAGTTCAAAGCAACGATCCATATATATTTTATGAGGGTTTGCATCCATAACGTGTATTGAAGATATTTGATCTTAAGGGGTGTTATTAAAGGTACTAAAAATGATAAAACATACCATCGATGTTTACTGATCAATGGTATGTTTTTATGGTGATATTATTTTTGAGTTCCTGTTTTTTTATCAAGGAACTGCCTTATTGCGGCGGCTATTTCGTTACCGTTACTTTCCAAAGCAAAGTGGCCAGCATCGTATAGATGATATTCGAGGTTTTTGATGTCTTTCTTATAAGCTTCAGCGCCGGCAACCGGGAATATATAATCGTTTTTACCATACACAATCAGCATCTCTGGGTTATAGGTACGGAAGTATTCCTGCCATTTAGGATACAAATCAACATTGGTGCGGTAATCGTAAAACATATCCAATTGTATTTGGTCGTTTTCTGGTCTTTCCAGGTGGCGCAGGTCAATTTCCCAATTATCGGGGCTAATTACACTTTGGTCGGGTACGCCATGGGTATACTGCCATTTCAATCCGTTGGCATCATGAAATCCTCTTAATGTGGTTTCGGCTTCTTTGTTGTTCCTGTCTTTCCAATAAGCTTTAATCGGATCCCAGAAAGCTTCCAGGCCTTCGTCATAAGCACAACCATTTTGAACAATCAGGGTATCTATTCTTTCGGGGTGGTTTGATGCAATACGCCATCCAACAGGTGCGCCGTAATCCATCAGGTATAAACTGTATTTTTTAATATTAAGCTGATCTAATAGTCCTTGTACTATTACAGAGTAGTTTTCAAAGGTATAAGCAAACTCAGCGATGGGCGGCTGTTCGCTTCTGCCATAACCAGGATAGTCGGGGGCAATTAAATGGTATTTGTCCGATAGGTCATTAATAAGGTTTCTGTACATATGCGATGAACTTGGGTAGCCATGCAGTAATACTAATACAGGTGCATCTTTAGGCCCTGCTTCACGGTAAAAAATGTTCACTCCATTGATCTTAATGAAGTGGTGTTGGGTTTGATTTTTCATGTTATTTAAATTTTAAGTTATTCAGTTATTGATACTTTATTTACCGAACGTTCGGTAAATAATAAAAATGCAAAAATCCTTTTCTGTGATTAGTACCACTCATTTCATGATTAGTACTACGATTGTTTGTATTAGATTAAATTATGCCGCTAATAATGCAGGTATTTTGGCCAGGCTGTTTTTAAAATAGTTTTTATCGCTGGTGGCGCCGGCCAGTACAAGTGAACCCTGGATCAGGAGATTAATAAATCTTGCCTGTTGCTCCGCGGCTTCTGGCGATAAACCAAGGTCAATGGCAATATCTGCAAAACCATCTGCCAGCAGATTAAAGCAACTGTTCACATTTTCTTTAAATGCATCAGCGTCTGTACCAACAGTTAATGTCCTGAGCAGGCAATTGTTTGCTCCTCCATTATACAATTCATCAATAGAAGCGATAACCTTTTTGAGCCGGGCTTCTGGTTTTATATTTTTATTTGCCGATACCGAAACAATATTTTGCTGAATCCATTCCTCAACAATGCTCAGGGCATGTTGCGCCATTTCCTTTTTTCCATCGGGGAAACGGTGGTATAAGCTGGCTTTCTTTAATCCTGTTGCCTTTGCCAGCAGTTGCATCGATGCTCCATCATAACCCAACTTACTAAAGGTTTCAAACAGCTTCAGATCTACATTTTCAGGATCAACTTTTTGAGTACGCATATTTTAAAATTGTTTTTTTAATATAAATGAATTCTGTTATTATGAGCTCCATTTGATATTGCTTTTTGAATTACCAATCAAATGTACTGAACGTTCGGTAAATAAAAATAATTTTAGCATTAACAACGAAAAGTGCCACATAAAAGTTGAATAATACCACAAAAGGAAGTTTACCTGGCAGTTTCAAAGTAAAATATTAATCCATACTGCCGAAGCAAGGTGTGTTAACTAAATTTACCTTGATGCATTTTGATGATGGCGAGGAGGTTGAAATAAGAAATTGGTATGTATCGAAGTTGAAAGCTTAATTCAATTTAGTAAACATATAAGTTATGAGAAGTTCGGATTCGAAAACATCATTCTTTATCCGCGGGATTTGAACACTTAAAAAAGCATGATTTATTAATCTACCATTAAATAAATATTGTTAATTATTATCTAATGGTAGATTTTAAAAGATGACTTAGTAAAAGTTTGATGATTTCGACCCGACCCTGCCATAAATAATCCAATTTTTATTTGGCTAATAATCATCCACATCAAATTTCTGCTTTTTGTAATAATAGTGTCAGTCTTCCTCGGTAATATCCATGTATTTCTTAATTATCCTACAAGCCATTTACTTTTCGGCAAGAGTGAAAGTAATTTAACCAGCACACAAGTAGTAATAAATGTACAAAAGGCAATTAGCGGGATTTTGACCGCCGCGGTATCAAAATATTGGTTGAGTAAATGGTAATAAATATTGAGCACCATTATATGCGCCAAATAAATTCCATAACTAATGGAAGAAATGCCGGCGATGAGTCGTACAAAAAAAGAGTTTGTGTTTTTAAAGCTAATATTTTTAAAAATAAGGATCGCTCCTGCCGTCATCATCGCTACATTAATCGTATCAAATCCCCAGGAAAGCTCGAGGGTACTAACCATTTTCTCGGTACCTAAACGTTGCTCAAATACCAATGCAGTGATGGCGTAACCGATGATAATCAGCACTATTCCTAAAGGGAGGTCCAATGGTTTGGGCGCCATATGAAATTTTTTAATGTAGCTGGCCAAAATCACATAGCCAAGCAAGCCCGAAAAGTAATAAAGCAATGGCGTACGGTTCCAGGCACATTCGCCTAACACTTCGGGAAATATTAAGTGAATAAATGGTAGGCTTAAGGCAATCGCCCATATTACCAAATAAAGTTCCATCCCCCTTCGATCGGCTTTTTCTATCCACGGCGATAATATAGGTGCGAATAAGTAAATGCCGATCAACATATAGACAAACCACAGGTGCCCAATCTCAACGCCGTAGTTCACCGGAATATGCAAGATATGGATCATTGTTGTTTTCAAATCAGCACCTGCAGTAAAGTGATAATAGAACGCATATAGTATGCACCAAAGAACAAAAGGTACAACTACCCTGCTTAACCTCTTTTTTAAAAATGTTTGTGTATCACCAACCGGAAAAAGGAAAAATCCCGAGATCAACACAAACAAAGGAACGCAGATACGAAAAAACGAGTTGTACCAACCTACAATATGCGCGTCTGGCGTATTTAAAACATTGCCGGTCGGTCCTATATAATAAAATTCACCGGTATGTATCTGCATTACCATGTAACAGGCAATAACACGTAATAGGTCTATGCCGTAATTTCTAGGAGGTTTAACAACAGTCATTGGCTTTTTTAAAAGGAGGAAGATATTGTTTTTATCAAAAGCCAACAACTCCTTTAGCCAACATTATTTGCCACCCTCTTTTGAGCCCAAAAGCCCGTGACAGAAAAGGCTTGGTTTTTATGCGATTTTTTATGGAATGGAAAATAGAAAAGCCCTTTAATGTGGAATTAAAAGACTTTTTGATGCTTTTGTTAACGTTCTCAGCGGAGAGGGGGCGGATTCCGATCGAACACCTAATACCATTTTTTACATTTTAGAGATTTTAAAAATTCAAATCGACTTTAAAGCCGTAATCAAATCTTATTAATTTATAAGTATGTTATTACCCTAAATTCAATCCTTATGAACAAAATGGTTTGCTTAACCTGATGACATTGGACTCGGCAACATGTAAGGAACCGCTTTTTATTCGGTTAAACTTGCCCGTTATAATTTGGGTCAAATTCCACAATCAATTCAATACCATATTTGTCTCTAAACATTCCGGCGTATGTACCCCAGGGACTGTCGCCAATGGGGCCTTCAACATCTCCGCCTGCCGACAGTCCGTTAAATATTTTGTCTGCTTCCATTAGAGCGTGGCGAAGGTTTGTATATTAGAATATCTCATAAGCTCCATAGTGCTAATTTAAGTATTTGCTTTGATGAGGGAAAGTATATCAACAAAAAGGGGCAGTATCAAAAATCTACACTGCCCCAAAAAATTAGACACTATTTGGGGGCATTTTTATTGCCATAACTTTAATGCCCGTAAATTGGCCCGGCTACCGCTTTCCCCCAATAAAAATTAATAGGGCTTTATTACTTGTCCTGTGTTTGCACCGAACACACTTTTGCGAAAGCCATATTCCAGTTGTTTCATGGTTACGGGAATATCACCATGGAAAAAAGCAAAATATTGCGGAGAATCTTCAATCACTGTAGGACTAACAGCATTGATACGAACACCATTTTCCAGCTCTATGGCTGCTGCGCGCACAAATGCTTCAACCGCGCCGTTGGCAGCCGATGCGTTGGCGAATTTCAAAACCGGCTCATGCGTTAAAGCGCCGGTGATTAATGTAAATGAACCTTTAGGATTGATGTAGTGTTGCCCAATGAGTACTAAATTAACCTGCCCCATCAGTTTGCCGTCGATACCTCTCCTGAATTCCTTATCCGTCATGTTTTTCCAGGGACCAACATACGTAGGCCCAGCTGTACATATCAGCGCATCAAACGGACCAGCCTGCTTAAACATATTTTCTATGGATTCGGGCGAGGTAATATCTGCCTGAATATCTCCGCTTTTGGAGCCTACTCTTATTATTTCATGATCTTTTTCCAACACACTTGCCAGGTGCTTCCCCATGGTTCCTGTTGCGCCTACTATGATAATTTTCATTCTTTTTATAAATATTTTACTTTGTTAAGCTTGCATGTTTAAACCCCTGAAGTACGCTTTACCCCAGGTTTCACTCATAACTGTTAATTTAAAAACCCTCCGAAATCATTTTTCTGCTCACCGTTATACCGGCTGTTGTTCCCATGGCTACCGCATTTGCCACTGTACGAATGCGCGTTGTGTTATCGCCACAGGCAAAAACTCCATTAACTGTAGTTTCTTGAAAAGAATCAACCTTAACGTAGCCATCTTCAGTTAATTCGCACCCCAAAGACTCCGGTATCCGGCAATGTTGTTCAAAAGGGCTCCGTGTGTATATAGCCTTCACAGAAGATTTTGTGCCGTCGTTGAAGATCATATTTTGAAGATACCCGTTGATGTGTTCTAATCGTTCAACTTCCTTGTTTACTATTTTGATCTGATGTTTTTCAAGTTTCCCGGTTTGTTCGGCGGTCAACGTTGATGGACCATCGGTAAAAAGCGTTAAATCATTTGTCCAATTTGAAATAAGGCTGGATAATTCATACCCATCTTCTCCATTGCCAAGGATGCCGGTTTTTTCATTTCTCACCTCGTATCCATGACAAAAAGGACAATGAAGAACCGAAATGCCCCAACATGCTGCAATGCCCTCCATGTCAGGCAAAAGGTCCCTGATGCCTGTAGTAAAAATTAATTTCTGTGCGCTAAATGTTTCGCCCGATGCCGTCTGAATTTCAAAACCATTTTCGGTCTTAGTGCTGTTTATGGCCAAATCGTTTAAAAACGTTACGGTGTGATACATTTGTACCTGCTGTTTTCCAAGAGTTGCAATTTCTGCGGGGGTTTTTCCATCCTGGGTAAGGAAGTTATGCGAATGAGGTGTTTGCTGGTTACAAGGTTTTGCGCTATCAATAATTAAAACCTGCTTTAATGCCCTGCCCAAAGCCATACCTGCTGCAAGTCCTGAATAACTTCCTCCAACGATTATTACGTCAAATTTTTTTCGGTTTGTCATTTTATGATATTTTTAAAATTGTATTAATTGAAGCAAAAAAGCGATGACGATTCTCACCGGTGATCATCGCATACTACTTGTCGTTATCCTTAGATGAAACCAGGCGGATAATAGAATCCACCAAAGGTACGCCGGCAAACACTATCCATGGAACTAATGGAATGGTCAGTAACAGTGTTCTTTGATACAATGGCAATACCGATAACGGCTTACCAAACAAATAAAGGAATAATGTGATAGAGGGGTAGATTACTATCCAAACCTTTAAAGATGCTATTAACTTAGCTTTTGTTTTCATACTTTAGAAATTACTTTTCGGGAAGCGTTTTGCTCTGTACAAAGGTAATTTCAGCGGTAAACTGAAGGGTAGGACAAAAATGTGATTGTGTAGGATTTATCTAAAGTTATGCCTGAACGCCTCGGGCGAATATCCCGTGTGCTTTTTAAAAAACCTGATAAAATAAGAAACATCTTCGTACCCCAGGTGGTATGCTATTTCATTTACCTGGTTAGAAGTTGCCAGAAGGTATCTCTTGGCCTCCAATATAATATGCTCATTAATAAGTTCGGAACAGGTTTTGTTTAAGGTTACCTTAGTGATTGCATTAAGCTGATAGGTGGAAAGATTCAGCATAACAGCATATTGAGATACTTGCTTATGGGTAAAGATATTTGCCTCTAAAAGTTCTAAAAACTTTTCAAGTCGTTCCTGGGTATAAAGACTGACATCCCCGGACGGAGCGCTGCTGTTTTGCCGGATAAGCTCGATAAAGAAAATACCCATATTTGCTTTGATAACCTCTTCATATCTTTCTTGCTTATCGGCATATTCCTGAAAAATATAGGTCATTATAGTAAGTAACTTTTGTAACCCAGCTGCTGTAAGCTGATAATGATTGGCGTTACTGGCTTTGTGTAATAGCTGGTTTGATACCCTATCATGAGGGAAATAAAATTCATCTCTAAATTGCATCAAATACCCGGTGCTCCCTGCTTTTAGCACCAATTGGTGTACCTGGCCCGGGCGCATAAAGAAAACAGAATTATCATCAACTGTGTATGGTATAAAATCTATTTCATGGTGGCCGGCCCCTTTTTTTAAAACGAGAATATAAAAAAAATCATGCCGGTGAAGCTCCTGAACCATGTCTGCCCCGGCAAGTAAATTATGAATATCCCGGATGCTAAAGCTTCCAGAAAAATCCGGCTCCTTTTGCGTTACATTAATATGTCTTATTGGTATTCTGTCCATTTTAACTTAAATACTAAGAAGCTGTTTAACTTTGATTTATTAATTTTTTATGCTTATAATGAAGCACTTAACCACCCGTCATTGCGAGGCACGAAGCAATCCCCACCTTACAGAGTAGCTTTACAAATCCGATCTGTACAGTTTGGGATTGCTTCGTACCTACCTATGATGTATTCGCTAAAACCCCTTTTGTCATCCTGAGGAACGAAGGATCTATTCGCAAACTGTACAGGGCGAAGAAGCACGGTGGAGAGTAGATCCTTCGTTCCTCAGGATGACAAACTTTTTTAACCTCATTTCTCCTTCAGTGTCTCCCGGATTTTGTCACTCGCAATGACGTGCGGGTATGTACTTCATTTAGACCAGGCTGCTCATCACGTCGAAAGTAATCTGCCCTTCCTTAAAAAACTCGTCCGTACTATAGTTCAGTAAGCCTTCGGCAGCCTGTTTCATTTGCGATAAGGCCAATTTTAATAAACCCGGGCCTACACTAACCCTTGATACGCCAAGACTTTCCAATTCTTTCAGGTCGCGGATTTGCCCATATAACAGGATGTTGATGGGTACATCTAAGTTTTCCAGCAATTGAGCTATTTCATGATAACCAGGAATTACAATAGGGTACACGCAGTCGGCTCCTGCCAATTGGTAAGCTTTTGCACGTTCAACAGCCAGGTTCACAGTATCCTTTTGCACCGGCTGAAAAAACAGATCGGTACGGGCATTGATGACTATCGGCACATTATATTGAATGCCTACTTCCCTTATGGCTTCTATCTTCAAACACTGTTCGTGAATGGGCGTCATCATTTTACCATGATCGTGGCTGTCTTCTATATTTAAGCCGATGGCGCCGGCATCCAGCAGCATTTTTATATTATCCTTCAATTGCGCTATGTTATCAGCAAATCCGCTTTCCAGGTCAACAGACACAGGCAAATCAACAGCAGCTGTTATGTGCGATACATTTTCCATTAACTTTTTGTACGGGATATGTTCGCCATCGGGAAAGCCTGCGATAAGGTTCGTAGCGACGCTTGCTGTAGCCAGAGATTGGTAACCAAGTGATGCGATAAGTTTTGCACTTAGCGGATCCCATATATTAGGCAGGATCAATAATTGCGGTGCCAAATGCTGCTGGCGAAATAAATCCGCTTTTTCTTTTTGTGTTAACAACATGGTAGTCTGTATTAAGTTAATAAGTTTTTAATATTTAGCTGTTTAGGGGCGATCATAAATTATCCACACTCCACTTATAAGCAGGAATAGTTGATAACAATAATGAGCCTGCACTTACAGCAAATACCGAATAGTTAAATGGTGATTTGACGCCGAAAAAAAGTGCCATACACAAGGCAAAAGTTAATGTGAGCACAAAACTGCCCAATGCCATAATTCTTGTTTTATAGCCGGTAATCAGTAATACCCCGAAGATGACTTCTAAAAAAGTGGCCAGCCAGCCCATAACATCAGATACTGATTTAGCCAGGAAAGGTAGCAATGCATGAACATAAGTGAGGAAACTACCCCAGTTACCCCAGTCAACATTATGCTGACCCGCCGGCCCAAGCCAGCCAATACGATCCAATACGGGATAGATAAAACCAATCCCGAGCGCGAGCCGCAGATAAAGCTGGGCATAAACAACATGTTTTTTCATTTGCTATAATATAAATAGATATTTGGTTTTATTAAGTACCCCGGTTTTCTGAACGGAAGATCATCCGTAGTGCCTGGTCCCTGGTTGTATAGGCTACCAGCCAGCTATACAAGGTTTTGATCTTGTTATTATAATTAACCAGCGATATGAGGTGGATAAATAACCAGCTGAACAAACCTAAAAAACCGCTAAAGTGGAGTTTGTGTTTAAGCAGATCAGCAACCGCCGTATTTCGCCCTATTATGGCCATATCCCCGCGATCAAAATATTTAAATGGCTCCATAGGTTTTCCTTTGGCAATAGCCAGGAAGTTTTTAGCTAATGCCTTCCCCTGCTGTATGGCAGGCTGCGCCAGTTGCGGATGCCCTTTAGGATAAGCAGCATCTGTTTCCTGTATGCTGATATCGCCTATAGCCCATACATTGTCCAGGCCTGTTACCTGGTTATATGCATTGGTAACCATCCTGTTGCCAGCTCCAAGACTGGTTTCAGGAATACCTTCAAAAGTATGCGAGGTAACACCGGCCGCCCAAATGAGGGTTTTTGTTTCAATCTCCCCGCCATCAGAAAGCTTCACTATATGACCATCATAGCTGTTTACGCGTGTATTTAGTTTAATCTTCACGTCGAGTTCTGTCAACGCCTGATAGGCTTCTTTATGGGTTTTATCACTCATTGGGGCCAGTAATACAGATGTGCCATCAACAATATGAATACTCCCCCCGGCACCTTTTAGTTCGGGGTAGTCTTTGCCTAAAATATATCGTTTCATTTCGGCCAGCATGCCGGCAATCTCCACCCCGGTAGGGCCACCACCCGCCACAACAATAGTTAATAACCTCTTTCGTTCGGCCGGGTCGGTTTCAATAACGGCCTTTTCCATAGTTTTCATTAACTCATTTCGCATATACAATGCGTCATCAATTCCTTTTATCGAAATAGCCTTTTCCCTGATACCCTCGTTACCAAAAAAATTTGTTTTTGTGCCGGCCGCAAACACCAGGTGATCATATGAAAGTGCACCATCACTCAATTGGATAGTTTTATTTTCTGTATCAACCCTTAATAATTCTGCCATCCTGAAACGGACACCTTTGTCCCTAAACATCTTACGAAAAGGGTAACTGATGCTTGACGGATCAAGAAAACTGGTGGCCACCTGGTAAAGCAGGGGCGTAAAGTAGTTGTAATTATTTTTATCAACCAGCGTAACCTGGTAATGCTTGTTTTTGAAAAGCAGCCGTGCAAAACTTAAGCCTGCAAAACCGCCACCTACTACAATGATCTTTTCCCTGTTGTCAAATTCTTTTAAATTTTCCATATAGTATTAATTTATGAGGGATCAGTAGGGCAGGTATAGGCATTGCTTACTAATCCTGGTATTTGATTATTAATGTGCCCCAAACTTATTGCGGTAGTCATGGGGTGTTACCGTCGGCAAAACACAGTTCGGTTAATTACTACCACATGGGCAGCCTTAACAGAAGGCTTACCTTATAATAGGTACTATCCTTCAAGTGTGGATTCAGTAGTAAATAACCAGGTTACGAAAGCTCCTTTTTGGATGTTTTAAACACATTATCCTCAAACCAGCCTTTTGTTGCCCCCGTTAATTCAGGGGATGCTTTTTTATTAATCGTATCAAAAACCCATTGCAGATTTTTTTCGCCGAGAGACTCCTTGATCTTATTTTCGGTATCAATCATAGCCTTATGAATGGTGCAATAGTCGCCCTTTTTCCAGGGCAGATTTTCCTGATCTAATAAGATGCAATTGTCTCTTATCCCATTACATTCAAAAAAAGATATCTCGCCCTCAACCGCCAAAACAATATCCAAAAAGGTAATTTCGTCTGGAGCCCTGGCCAAAGAATAGCCGCCTTTTACGCCGATATTCGACTTTACAATTCCCGATTTTTTGAGTTTGGTAAAAGTTTTGGCGAGATACGTTTCAGATATATTCTGAAATTTAGCCAGATCGCGAACGGTGATCGTACTCCCTTTAGGATTACCTACAAAATACACTAAAGAGTGTATCGCATACTCCACATTTTTTCCTAAAGTTGGCATCCGGTTAGTTTAAGTGATGTTTTTGTTTATTGCTCAAAAATAAGCAATTGATTACTATGCTGATCGTATGTATTCTAATATACAGGCATTTCCGTAAACGAATCGCCCAGGGCCTGTTCTAAATTCTCAGCAAATCCGCCTCCAATAATTAGCAATTGTTTTACCATTTTTGTTTAATTTAGATAATTACGATAATACTTATCGCAAATAACGATAAATAAAATCAAGTATTTATTGCCGTCCATTTGTAAACCCCGTATTTGTCAGAAATTGACGTAATTATGTCAGAAACAGCGGCGCAAAGTCCTTTATCGATTAATTAAAAGCATAGCTTCCTAACTTAGCGGCGGCAGCAACTCTTTCTGGCTGCAACCTATTAAACAATCCTGTATTGTTTTTTTAAAACAAGCCTTAAGTTTGTAAACATGACCATGGAAAACGCAAAAGGCTGGATCGCCCATTTAAAGCTCCAACCACATCCCGAAGGCGGATATTACAAAGAAACATTCCGATCAAATCAAACAGTGTTTAGGAAAACCGGCGGGCCTCTTAAACAGGCCTGCACTTCTATTTATTATTTATTGGAAGGAAATGATTTTTCCGGGTTCCACCGCTTATCGTCTGATGAGATCTGGTATTTTCATAAGGGAACTCCGTTGCTGATCCACGTTATTGATCACGATGGTAAGCTGGGGAGCTTTGAGCTATCGGATATAACAACGGGCAGTTTATCTTTAGCCATTGAGGCGGGTTGCTGGTTTGCCGCAGAAACCATTACACCCCATGGGTTCTCCCTTGTTAGTTGTGCGGTTGCTCCCGGGTTTGATTTTAGCGAATTTGAGATGGGTAAAAAGGACGTGCTACAACTGCTATACCCGGAGCATAAGAACATTTTAAACAGGCTTTGCAGGGATTAAATGTACCTGTAAAAGAAAGTAAACCAGGAAGCACCAGTATATTACTGATGCTTCAGGTTACTCCCAGGTTTTAATGGTTTAGGCTTTGATCTCGAGATACTTGTTGTGTTTTCTGAGGATCTGTCCTGGGCTAAAGCTGTTATGCAAAACAGCATGATTATAAGTGTAGCGATAAGGTATTCCATTGTTTTTGAGGTTAACAAGTGCTTATAAATTGTATATTGTACCTGTTATTCCCGGTTGTAAACAGGCTTAACAGACGCTATTTTTTATTTTCCCTTTTTTGTTTTGGTAGTACAATTTTATGGAGCAGCCAGTCAGTACACAATACAAAGCTGTTGGTATTTTTTGCCGCATGAAGAAAAAGTAGATTTATAAATAATTACTACGATGGAAATGACAGCCGAAAAAATATCAGTGATCATAGCAGATGATCATACCCTATTTATAAACGGACTTTGCATGCTATTGCAAAATGAGCCCGATATTGAGATCATGAATATTGCCGCTAATGGCAAAGAGGTGTTGGGCCTGTTACATACCAATACACCCAACCTGTTATTGCTCGATATAAATATGCCGGGCATTAATGGCTTCGAGGTGCTTAAGCGGGTAAAATCCTATCATCCTAAAATTAAAGTGATCATGCTTTCCACCTATAATGAAGAGCACCTGATTGAAAAAGCAAAAGCCGCCGGCGCCAACGGCTACCTGTTTAAAAATGCCGAAAAGAGTGAATTGTTAAAAGCTATGCGCCTGGTGGCGCAGGGCGAACTATGTTTTCCATACAAACAACCGGTTACCAATTCAACGTTTAATGAATCGGATCCTTTTTTAAAACAATTCCAGCTTACCAAAAGAGAAGCCGAACTATTACAATTCATTAAACAGGATTTCACCAATCAGCAAATGGCCAATCACCTTCATTTGAGCATTTATACGGTTGAAACGCACCGTAAAAACATCATGCAGAAACTGAATTTAAAAAACCCGGTAGAGCTTACCCGGTTTATACTACAGTATGATTTATAGGGCTTTATTGATAACGGGAATATAAACTGATACCAAGGTACCCTTGCCCACCTGCGAATCAAGCTCAACCTTACCATTTAAAAAATTGATCCGCGATCGCAGGTTGCTCAACCCCATCCCTTTGTTGATGCCGGGATTGCTGGCATCAAATCCTTTACCATTATCTTCAATAGTTAAGCTGATATTATCCTTGTCTCTTATCAATGAAATATCAAGCCTGCTTGCATTAGCATGCTTCATTACGTTATTTACACTTTCCTGTAGCACCCGGTATAAAATAATTTCTGTAGTATCATCAAATGGCGCATCAAAGCCCCTGCTAAAGAAATTTATAGCGATGGCTTCGTTTTCAATATTCTCAATAAACTGTTTAACCACCTGCGCCAGGCCTGTTTTATGAAGCGCCCAGGGCATCATGTTGTGCGATATTGTTCTTACCTCCTTAAAGCCATAATCAACCAGGTTAATTACCTTCTCAAACCGTTTTCGTTGTTCATCGTCTACGAAAGGCAATTCGCCGCCAATAACTGTCAGGTTAATTTTTGCTGCAGACATCGTTTGGCTTACGCTATCGTGCAAATCCTGGGCTATTCGCCTGCGTTCGCTTTCCTCCGCTGCAATGATAGCCTGCATGGCGATGTTGCGTTGCTTAAGCTGTGTTTGCTTATAATAAATAAACCCTATTACAAGTATCAGCAGTATAAAAATAACGATGCCCGTCATCCAGTAATTACGCTTTGTTATCTCAAACTGCTGTTGCAGTAGCTGGTCTTCCCGTTGTGTTATCTCGTATTTAGTCTGTAGCTCATCAATGCTTTTTGAATTTTTGGTGTTATTCAAAGCATTTAATGCCAAGCGCTTTTTTAAATAAATAAGCGCTTGCCTGTAATCGCCTGTTTGCCCGTACAAATCAGCTATCTCGTTTACGGCGCTGGCTTGCATATCTGTGTAATTTATTTTAGTGGCATATTGTAAACAGCTTTGTAAGGCATCAAGTGATTGGGGGTACATTCTTTTACTCTTATAAACCAACCCCAGATTAAAATAATTGATGGTAAGCGCCAGGGTATCGTTTAAAGCTTTTTTGGTATCGATAGTTTTTAAAATATCCTGGGCAGATTCATTTTTCTGTTTAATGCTCCCCATAACATCAACCATAAAATTATGGCTATAAGCTTCGGATGTATTTTCTTTTGCTTTTTTAACAAAATCCAAAGAGTCGCTTATATCAAAAGACTGCCTGAAATAATTTAAGGCCTCGCGGTAGTTATGTTTGGTTTCATACAACAATCCAACCTGGTTTAAAGCAGTCATCAGCACGCGCCGCGACCCGGTTTTAGGGGCGTAGGAAATTGCCCTGCTGTAAAACTCCAGCGCTTTATCGTAATTCTTTAGTTTAGCATATTGCGTTGCCAGCTCATTATAGTTGTCTGCTAAAATATCTGCCTGGTTTATTTTACTCAGAATGCCCGCGGCCTTGTTATAATAGTAAGCCGTAGAATCATAGCTGCCTGTTAAATACCAGGCTTTTCCAATATCTCTCCATATTAAGCCGAGCGCTTTTTTATTATTTAATTTGGTTGCAAGGCCTAACCCTACCTTTGCAATTGCAAAAGTTTCATTTGGATTTTTTAGTGATGAATAGCTTGTAATTTGCGTAGCAGCGTTTAACCGTTTTTGAGCTGGGGACTTACTGAAAACTATTTTTTTTAAACTATCAATATTTTGACCGGAACACGGAATTACGGCTAAAATAAACAGAACTAAAAAAGAGTATTTCATATCCGGGTATATGTTCCCAGCTAAAGATAGTGATTTATATGCTGTCGGAAAAAAACTGCAATTGTGTAATAATAATTATCAAAGCCGATAGTATAGCCAGTAAAGAGAATAGCGTTTGCCGTTGCCTTGCGTCAATAATGTCTGGTATTTTACCCGTACTCTGCAATCTTTTACATCTAAGCCTGTACCTGTATGCTAATACTATAAATGGGATGGGGATACAGTAAATCAAATATTCCAAATAGCTGCTCATGACATTTTTCTTTAGGTTAAAAAATCTGTTGTTATAGCCCTGTGTTTAATAAAGTCATCAATTTTCCATCGTGACTTTTGGCTGTTTTTTATAACACAATTTTATGGACCTGCGCCAAGGCCTACAATACAAAGCAATTGGTATTTTTTGCGACCCTGGTAAAACGTAAGTTTACCAATGGTGAGTAGGGTGGATAAAGACAGAAATAAGCGAGCGGAATGATGCTATCAAAAAGTGCAGATGCTTTTGGCATTAATGCACCTATAACCCGCGAATTAATAAAAAAGATTAACTTTAATAATGAATGATTTGGAATGAATTTGAAACATCTGGTGGGTATAAAACCGTTTAAAAACACATTGACTTTTGGTTTTTGAATAAAATTTCCTGGATATCCATCAGCTAACCAAATTCATCATTGATAACGGTGTTGCCCGTCTTCTATAAAAAGATAATTATTGAATGAAAACATCATACCCACAAAAAAAAACGGAAAGAATCCGGGGTCGCACTAAATTACTGCCGATCTTGATTTTGACGTTTATAGCTCTTGCCTGCTCCTTAAATGAGGCAATGGCCCAAAAAAGTAATTTATCGGACTGGAACGTTCCGCCACCATTGCCACCCCGCAACCTGCCAAAAGGAAATACAGGGAAATTGGTACCCGGTAAGCCAATTGTACTAACGCTTAAGGATGTTCCTGCAATTTCGCTGCCACCCGGACCGGCCGTGCAGATGCAGGCCCTGGCTGCTATTGCCACTACATCACCATTGGTAAACGCCCCCGACCAGCCAACTATATTGGGTATTGAAACGGGATCGGCAGCAATACCATTGCCCGGCGTGCCCCATGCACCACCGCTGCCGCGACAATCGCCCCAGGACGTACCGGTTACCTCCACTTTTGATCTGCCTGTTCCGGAATCCCCAGAGATGCCGGTTTCTGCCAAGGAGCCTACACCATCGGGGCAAGCCTCAACTGTAAAGGGACCACTTCCTGTAATGCCGGATGTGATGAACCAGCCTACCTCCGTGTTACCCCAGGGTAACGGCCCGGCTATATGGTCTACTCCCGGTATCCTGGAAAATGTAAGCTTTAAGCTGGTAAAACCGGCAGCAAAAAAAGCGAGCAGATCCCGCGGTAAAAGCGCAAAAAAAGTTAAATCTCCATCACCCAAAAAGTAATGGCAATAATGGCATAATGTCAATAGATACCTATAGGCATTATTACAAAAACACAAAAATGAAAACTACACCAATGGGGTTTAAACATATATTAATTATAATATTAACATTGATTAGTGGTGTTACATCTGCGCAGATGAGATTTAAGGCGGGAGATGAATTTCAAAGACATGTAATTACAAAATCAAACTGTGTACTGCAGCGCGGCAGCCAAACCTTACATGTTGGCTCAGTTTCTATAGTTGTTAAAACTTACAAAGTAACCGATGCTTCTCCAAAGGCAGCCTCATTTACAATCACCACAGATAAGCTTGTTGATACAATAAATGCCATGGATCAAAACCTGGTATACAATTCAGGCAAGCCAGCCGACCCTAATTCAGTTATTCAAAGCGGTTTGCAGAAAATGGTAAATGCCCAATCAATGGTTTCGGTAAATAACAAAGGCGAAATATTGAATTTAAAACGCCCTGCTTTTGTAAATGATACGCTTTTGTCGTTCACCGGGATACAGCCAGAGCATTTGTCGCCAGGCAGCACGTTACAATTCATGGTAGATTTCCCGGTAAATCCCACGCTGAAAAAGGGCTATTCATGGGCCGATGTTACGCCATCAGCAACAACCAATTATACAATTTACGCTATAAATGGCCTAACCACTACTATAACCTACAAAACCTCCGTTTTAGGCGGTAATTTAAATAGCCGGATTAATGGTTCATTATTAATAGATAATAACACCGGTGTTGTTTTAAAACGATATTCGCAAACCGTTTCTACCGGGTACGAAATGGTAAATGGCATCGTGTACACCGCCACCCGCAGAACCGCCATTACGGAGGTCAGCATTAAAAAATAAATATCATTATACCTATCCCGGGAAGTAATTGTTAAAGCCCTTTTTGTCATCCTTTGTTCCTCAGGATGACAAACTTTTCAAACGTCATTTTCCTTTCAGTGTTCCCCGGATAGTAAACCTACCCATGACGTATTGGATTTTGAGGCGTTTGGACCTGTCAGTCTGAGCCTGTCGAAGACTCGCGCGGAGAGGCCTTTGCCCGCTATCCTTCGACAAGCTCAGGATGACAGCCTTTTTTTGTTACGTCATTTTCTCCTTCAGAGGCCACCAGATTTTACAACTCGCAATGAAGATCTATTTTTTTTAAACAGCCTCTAAGAGATAGAAAAATCCATCATCCTATGCTATCGTCTTTTTGTATTCAACGGCTGCCATACCGGTGTAACCAGTATTTTTCCACACGAAGAGATTACCCGCAAGTGGCTGCTGTTTAAGCTCATCCTCTGTCAATCCTTTTTTTGCAGTAGTTATATACAAATCCTCAAAATTTGAACCTCCAAATGTGCAGGATGTCACGTTGGCTACCGGCAGGGGCAATGCAAATAGTTTTTCGCCTTTAACAGGGTCCCAACGTGTTACCTGCCAGCCATTCCAATGGGCAATCCATAGCATGCCTTCATTATCTATAGTCATGCCATCAGGGTAGCCGTCCCTTTCCTCAATAACAATAACCGTTCTTTTGTTAGTTATATTCCCGGTGCTTAATTCAAAATCATAGGCAACCACATTCATGGTAGGCGTATCTATAAAATAAAAGGTTTTATTATCCAGGCTCCAGGCCAGGCCATTGGATATTGTGGTATTATCAATTTTAAGGATAATGTCGTTATTGAGATCCAACATGTACAGGCTTCCCGCATTTGGCTGTTCGTCAATCGCCATTGAACCAATCCAAAATCTCCCAACAGGATCACATTTGCCATCATTAAACCGATTCTCCAACAAATGAGATTCGGGGTGAGCAAACAGGCTAAGATTTCCGTTTTTGCGGTTAATGATACCCAAACCATTTTTTAACGCCACCAGGAAATCCCCATCGTTACAGATAGCTACCGCGCCAATCATCTGCCCAACATGCAACGTTTTGCAGGTTTCCGTATCCGGGTTAAATTCGTGAATATGGCCGCCCAGTATATCTACCCAACACAAGGTTTTAGTTTTATCATCCCAAACCGGTCCCTCTCCTAAAAAGCATTCACTTTTAAAAGCAACCTCTACCATAGCTTTATTTTGATTAAGTATTTTTTTAACCTATAACCTGCCTGCAGGCAATCGTAAACGCCTTTTATTTAATTCCGTTGGGCAAAGCGCTTACTGATGTCCACCCACCATCAACAATAAGGCTTTGGCCGGTAATATGTTTGGCCTCGTCAGATACTAAAAACAAAGCGGTGTTTGCTATATCAGCCACATAAGCAGGGCGACCCATCGGGGTGATGTCCGACCAGACGCGTTCATAGTCGGCCTCCTCCATAGTACGCTCGGTGAGTGTTGCCCCCGGCGCTACCGTGTTTACGTTAATTTTATATGGCGAAAGCTCAATAACCAGGTTTTTGGCCAGCATTTCTAAAGCGGCTTTGGTCATGGCATAGGCCGCAAGGCTTTTCAATGCCTGGTGACCAACTACCGAAGATGTGAACAGGATAGCGCCCCCGTTTTCCTGCTGTTTCATTTGCTTTGCGGCCGCCTGGGCTAAAAAAAATGAGCCGCCGAGGTTAACATCCATTACTTTAGAAAAAGATTCTTTAGTATAGGTAAAAAAATCACCGTACAGGGTGATGCCCGCATTTGCTATAACGATATCCAATCGTCCGTAGCGCTCAACAGCGGTTTCCACCATTTTGTTGATAAAGGATAGATCGCTTGAGTCACCAACCATGGCTAAACATTGATCGCTATTGTTTTCATTAATCAGTATTTCTGCTTTGTTAGCCAGGTCGGCATCAATATCGTTCAGGATTACCGTGGCTCCTTTTGCAGCAAGTATTTTACAGATCTCGAAGCCAATACCCTGACCCGCCCCCGTTACTATAGCTACTTTATTTTTAAAACTCATTTTATAAAATTAATGCGAATCCCTTAAAACCTTACTCCCGGAACCACCGATCAAAAAGTCCATATCGGCGCCTAAATGCGCCTGCTGAACATGATCTGTATATAGCTTTACATATCCACGATCTGTAATAGGTGGGGGTGGCAAATATTGTTTTTTTCTTTCCGCAAGTTCCGCCGGGCTAATGTCAACATTTAATAGCCGGTTTGGCACATCAAGCGTTATCAGATCGCCGGTTTTAATCATGGCAAAATCCCCTCCGGTTGCAGCCTCCGGTGATACATGCAATACCACGGTGCCAAATCCTGTGCCGCTCATCCTGCCGTCAGAGATGCGCACCATATCCGTGATCCCTTTTTCCAGCAATTTTTTAGGGATACCCATATTGCCAACTTCGGGCATTCCGGGGTATCCTTTTGGGCCAACATTTTTTAATACCAGCACACTATTTTCATCCACCTCCAACTCATCCGTATCAATACGTGCCTTAAAATCTTCTATATTTTCAAAAACAACAGCTTTACCCGTATGCTGCATCAAATGCGCGCTTGCTGCAGATGGCTTGATAACCGCTCCCGCTTCGCACAAGTTCCCGGTTAATACAGCAAGGCCGGTGGCTGTATTAAATGGTGCGTCAACCGTAGTGATCACATCACTGTTGTACCCAATTACATTACTATAATTATCGCTGATGGTTTTTCCGTTCACGGTGATACAATCGCGGTGTAGTATATTATCCAGCGCCTTTAATACAACCGGTAAGCCACCTGCGTAAAACAGATCTTCCATGAAATATTTGCCAGACGGCTGAAGGTTTGCGATCAGCGGGATGTTCTTCGAGAGGTGATCAAAATCTTTTAACTCCAAAGGCATGCCGATCCTGCCAGCAATGGCCAGTAAGTGGATCACAAAATTGGTTGAACCGCCGATGGCTGCATTGGTTTTTATGGCATTTTCAAAAGCGTTCCTGGTCAATATATCCGATAGCTTCAGGTCTTCCTTAACCATTTCAACAATCCGCAGCCCCGAAAGCTGGGCCAAAACCTTACGCCTGGAATCGGCAGCAGGGATAGCGGCATTGCCAGGCAGCGACAAACCTAATGACTCAACCATACAGGCCATAGATGATGCTGTACCCATAACCGCGCAATGCCCCTGGCTGCGGCACATGGCCGATTCAATGGTCAATAGTTCCTCTTCCATTATTTTGCCGGCACGTACATCATCATGATACCGCCAAACATCGCTGGTGCCAATCTGCTTGCCTCTGTGGTTGCCGGTTAACATTGGTCCGCCAGATACAACTATGGTTGGCAGGTTTACGCTGCAGGCACCCATTACCAATGATGGCGTTGTTTTATCGCAACCACACAGCAGCACCACCCCATCCAAAGGATTTGCCCTGATGGATTCCTCTACATCCATACTGGCCAGGTTACGGTACAGCATGGCCGTTGGCTTCATTAACGTTTCGCCCAATGACATTACCGGGAACTCCACCGGGAAACCACCGGCTTCCAAAATGCCCCGTTTTACAGATTCGGCGAGTTCACGAAAATGGGCGTTACATGGGGTTAACTCACTCCAGGTATTACATATCCCAATTACCGGTTTACCGTTAAATTCATAATCAGGGATACCCTGGTTTTTCATCCAGGCACGGTATATAAAACCATCTTTCCCTTTGCGGCCAAACCAAGCCCTGCTTCTTAATTCTTTGTCGTCCATTGTATAATTGGGGTTTTATACCTATTCAAATTTATAGAAGCAGAAGTGGCATAAAAAACACAAATTTTGCCATTACTGATACAATATTTACATTTGTTTTAACCAATATCCAAAAAAACATCATTTGAAGAAGATTTTACGTGAGCTTTCACTTTCTACAGATGCAAGTTTTGTAGTTAAAGAAGAGATCACTTCCCAGTTTGCTGCGCCCTTCCATTTTCATGAGGGATATGAATTTACCATTATTGTAAAGGGACATGGGAAATTTTACGGTGGCGATAGGATCATGAATTTCACCGAGGGTGATATGTACATTTTCGGGCCGGGCTTTCCTCATTATTTCATCAATGAAAAATCTTTTGTTGATTCCGGAGAATTGGCCCATTCCATCATCATCCAGTTTAAAGAGGATTTTTTAGGGCATGACTTTTATTTGAAACCCGAATTTAAAATTGTAAAAGAGCTGTTTAAATTGGCCAAAAGGGGTATCAGGATCAATCACCCAACAACGCAGTTAAAGAAGCTGATTTTTGAGATTCACAAACAGAAAGGATTAAAAGCCTTAATTACGCTGATGCAACTGCTGGAAAACGTTTCTTCTCTCCAAAAGGATAAAATTACCATGATCAGCTCCGAACAGTTTAAAGAGCCGACCCGTGCCCGGGAGGGTGAAAACCGGTTAGAGGCGGTTTTCACCTATGTGCTTGAAAATTTCAAAGAAGATGTTAATACCAAGAAAGCAGCTTCGCTGGCATGCATGAATGAAGCCGCATTTTGTCGCTATTTTAAACGGCGCACCCATAAAACGCTATCGCAATTTATTAATAACGTCAGGATCACTCACGCTTCATCTTTACTGGCCGAAAAAGAACTAAGCATATCCAAGGTAAGTTTTGAATGTGGGTTTGATAACCTTTCTTATTTCAACAGGCAGTTTAAAGCTATAATGGGCAAAACACCATTTGCGTACCGCAAGCAGTTTTTGTAGGCAATTGAGTTTACACGGGAAATCGCTTTAAAAAGGTGGCACCTACGGAGCCAAAAAACGAGATATTCTTTCACTATAAACACGTAACTCCGCTGGAGTTAATGATCTATCCACTTCCAACTCCGTAGGAGTTACGTGTTTATAGTACAATAAAATCGCAAAGCCGGGCTCTGTAGGTGCCTCCTTTTTAAAAGACTTTTCCCAGAGTTTATATCGCCTCATCTATCAAATAAAGAATTGATTCGTAATTTTGAGCAACAGCTTTTGACATGGCCATTTCGCAGGTTTTTGTTGAGGAATAATACCCATCATAATTATTTTGCTTTACTTCCAGCGCCTCGGCCATAGTTGCTGAGTCAGTAAGCTCGGGAAACAAAAATCCCCGGTCGCCGGCCATACCACAGCAACCTCCATGCTTTGGCACGGTTACGTCTGCCGCAAAATGCCTGGCCAGCGCTACAAATTTATTTACCGTTTTCATTTTCTCCAAAGAACAAACGGTGTGCACAGTAATACTGCCTTTCTTTTGTTTTACAGTGACGATAGGCTTCACATGATCATGAAAAAAATCGACGCTATCCAATATGCGGAGTTTATCAAATTTTGCCTGGTTATCTGCACTGAGTACTCCCCGCATATTGTGCAAAGTGTAAGCACAAGAGCTCACATCTGTTACTACTGGTAATTGCCCATCATTACTTGATGCCCATAGTCTTTGCACAATATCATTAGCGGTATGCTCGTAGGCGTCTTTAAATCCTTTAGACGAATATATCTGACTGCAACAGCTGCCACTCAGGTTGTTTAATACACGTACTGCTACACCGGCTTTAGCGCACACGCTCATAAAGGTATCCATGATATTCTTCTCCTTCCCTTTATAAGTGCCCAACATCCTCGAGATACAGGCAGGAAAATACACAATGGTATTTGCCGGGTTTGCATGAGCACGGTTATTTACAGGTTTGCTAAAGGAAAGATGAGGGGGATAGGTCATTTGATCTGACCATAAAGGCATTGCCGGTATAACCCGCTGCCCAAATTTGGTAAGCCTATACATGGCTTTATCCCCAAAAAACTTATTGATCCCGAAGCCTATCTTCAAACCTGTACGAATGCCCCACTCCACCGTTTTAAAGTTTTTGGCAACAATGAGTGCGAGCTTGTTTTGAAAGGAAGAATGATTTTCTCTTCGTAAGCGCTTAACCAGATCGCCGGTATTGATGTCAACCGGGCAAGCGGTAGCGCAAAGGCCATCAACGGCACAGGTTTCCAAACCATCGTACTGGTACTGATCAAGCAGGAGTTTATATTTAGATTCATCACCTGCCTTTTGCAGTTTCTTTAGCACCCTTCTTATTACAATGCGCCGCCGTGGTGTGGTAGTTAAATTGCGGCTTGGGCATTTATGCTCACAATACCCGCATTCTATACACTTGTCTACTTCGCTTTCCACAGCCGGCATCTCTTTTAAATCTTTTAGATGGGCTTCTGCATCATCATTGATGATCACGCCCGGGTTTAAAAGCCTTTTAGGGTCAATGGCCTGCTTGATGATTTTCATGATATCGTAAGCTTCGCCACCCCATTCGGTTTCTACAAACGGAGCCATGTTGCGGCCGGTACCATGCTCGGCCTTTAAGCTGCCGTCGTATTTATCTACCACTAAAGCAACAACCTCCCGCAAAAACAAATCATAGCGTTTTACTTCTTCGGGTTCATCAAATGATTGCGTTACTACAAAGTGGATATTGCCATCCTTTGCATGCCCGAAGACGATGGCATTGGTGTAATTGTATTTTACAAACAACTCCTGCAGATCTAAAATGGCATCGCCCAATTTGCTTACCGGGAAGGTAAGGTCTTCCAGGATCACCGTAGTGCCGCTTGCGCGTACAGCGCCTACCGCCGGGAAAAGCCCTTTTCTAACTTTCCAGAAAAAATCCTGCTCAATTGGGTCGCTCGTAAAAACGGGGGCGTTTAATAATAAAAGTTCTGTTACTGATTGTAAAAAACCATTCACCTTAATTTCCAGCTCATCATAGGTATTTTCCTGAAATTCAATCAGCAATGCGGCCGCGCCCGGGGGCAATTCCTTTACAATTGCAGGCATCCCGACCATATTTTCAACAGATCGTAATGATGCTCTGTCCATCAATTCTACCATCAGGGCCCCGGCATCAGCGAGCGGTATAATAGCCTGGCAAGCCGAATAAATATCAGGAAAATAAATCAACGCGGTTGATTTGCACGGATAATCGGGAACGGTTTCTAACACGGCTCCGGCAATAAATGCCAATGTACCTTCGGCGCCAATTAATAAATGCGCAAGAATATCTAACGGGTGGGTATGATCAATAAAGGCGTTCAACGAGTAACCAACTGTATTTTTGGTTTGATATTTATTCCTGATCTTATTATACAAAGCGCTATTTAATTCAATACGCGCCTTCAGCTCTGTCAATACCTGGTACAGTGCGGCACATTCATTTTTAAACCGGGAGTAGTCGTTTACGTCTTCGGTACTAAACACCTTGCCATCTGGTAAAATAAACCTTATAAATTTGGTAGTGTGGTAGGAGTTAAGTTTAACACCGCAACACATACCGCTGGAGTTGTTGGATAAAATACCACCCATCATGGCCGCGCTGATACTTGATGGATCGGGGCCTATTTTCCTGTTATATTTTTTCAGGAAGGTATTAACCATTTGCCCCGTAATACCCGGCTGTACCCGCACCAGGTTTCCGGATTCTTCTATGGTGATCTTATCCCAAAACTGACTAAGATCAATCAATATACCATCCGTTATTGACTGGCCCGAAAGACTTGTACCACCGGTACGAAAAACCAGCGGGATATTATATTGATGTGAAAACTTAAATAATGCAACAATCTCTTGCTCGCCGGCAGGTTGAACTACAGCGTTTGGTACTAAATAATAAAAGCCGGCATCTGATGCAAATGATACCAGGTCAATATACCGGGTTTTGATACGGGCAGCGGGTAGTATCTTTTTTAATTCCTCCTCAATTTCCATCACAGTTTTAGTCGCGTAATTTATCCAAATCTATACTTTCAAAATCCATTTTCTTAAATTCTGGTGAATCAAATTTATTCAACTATCAAAGCTATAAAAAACACTGGGTTTGCTATTTATAGTACATTATTTACATGATGCATAGCCTATCATGATACAGATCATCAATAATTTTTACCTCCCAATTTGTGACCTACGTCATTATTATTACTGACACCTATCATACATACATCAACAGGTTTAATGAATCTTTGTGCTGTTGCTTACAGCAGGTTAAGTAATGTTTTTCGATACTTAAAAGATGCTAAAAAGCACATTTTACTATTTATGGATACGGATCTAAAATTCTTGAATATAACCACGCCCTGTAACATTGGCGGCTTCTTTATTGCAGGTATCAATTACAAAAAAACGGATGCTTCTATGAGGGGCATGTTTACAATCAGTCATGATCAGTATGAAAATATAATAAACCTGGCACCTGCTTTTGGTATATCCTCTTTATTTATTATTTCCACCTGTAACAGAACAGAAATTTATGGCTTTGCAGACCAACCTGCACAACTGATTAATTTACTATGTACCCAAACCCTGGGCAACGCCGCCTCATTTAAACAGCTTGCCTACGTAAAAAACGGAAAGAAAGCCATTGAACATTTGTTTAATGTAGGGGCAGGGCTTGATTCACAAATATTGGGTGATTATGAGATCATAGGTCAGCTAAAACAAGCCGTAAAATTTGCTAAGGACAGGGATTTTATCAACTGCTTTTTGGAGCGTTTGGTTAACGATGTACTGCAATCATCCAAAACAATAAAAAATGAAACATCGCTGAGTGATGGAACTGTTTCTGTATCGTTTGCCGCCATTAAATATATCAAGGAAACGGTAACCAACTTAGCCGATAAAAAGATCTTATTGCTGGGAACTGGTAAAATAGGAAGTAACACCTGTAAAAATATGGTAGACTATCTTGGTGCCACCGATATCACCCTGATTAACCGGACCGAAGAAAAAGCCATAAACCTTGCAGCAAAACTGAACCTGAAACATGCTCCAATGGACCGGTTAGATGAGTATATTGCATCAGCCGATATCATTATAACTGCCACTAATTCAGAAAAACCAACCATCCTTTACACCCAGCTTGAAGCATCCGGCCCCAAATTAGTGATAGATCTTTCCATCCCCTATAATGTGGAAGCATCATCCAGGAAGCTTTCAAACATTAAATTGGTAAACGTTGATGAACTATCAAAACTAAATGATGTTACCATAACGCAACGCCAGGCCGAAGTACCTAAGGCAAAAAAAATCATAAATACCTATATCAGCAATTTTTTAGCCTGGAACCAGATGCGCAAAAACGCGCCGATGCTAAAAGCCATTAAAACTAAATTAAACGAGATAGCAACCTTAAGAGACGCTGGTTTTAAAACCGGAGAAACTAATTACACCCCAATACCAAATGAGCAGCTAATACAAAAGGTATTAAAGTCCACAGCTAATAAAATGCGACATCACAATCATGGGGGCTGCTATTATATCCAGGCGATTAATGAATTTGTCAAAGCCGCTTATCAGTAATACTTAACAAGCATCAAATGCTAATTATAATATCAGGCACAATTAGGGCTACCCGGCTACCAAAAGCCGACCGATCGGACTATTTTTAAAACTTTTGCGGCTATTTTAAGTATCTTCATACATCTACATTTGTTGTGTATTTATATACTTAAATAAAAATAGCATGAACAATATCTTAGCACCCTATCACCAAAAGGGATTTCAATTAAAAAACCACCTGGTGATGGCCCCTATGACACGCAGCAGGGCAACAGGCAACATCCCTAATAACCTTATGGCTCAATATTATGGCCAGCGCAGCGGCGCCGGTTTAATTATAACGGAAGGCACCTCCCCATCGCCCAATGGATTGGGCTATGCCCGTATCCCCGGTATTTTTAGTAACGAGCAGGTTGAAGGCTGGAAAAAAGTAACTACCGCGGTACATGATGGCGGCAGTAAAATATTTGTTCAGTTAATGCATACCGGCCGGATAACTCACCCCGATAATTTGCCCCCAAACGCCGACGTGGTAGGCGTTTCGGATATTAAAGCCGCCGGGCAAATGTATACAGATAGCCTGGGCCTGCAAGATTATCCTATACCCGTAACCTTAACAACACAGGCAGTTAAAGCCACTATAGCGGAGCATGTAGCTGCCGCCAAAAACGCCGTTGAGGCCGGGTTTGATGGCGTTGAAATACATGGTGCCAACGGTTATTTGATTGAACAGTTTTTAAACCCAATACCAACAACCGTACAGATCAATATGGCGGTGATTTTAAAGCCCGGGCATCATTCGGGCTTGAAGTAGCACAGCAAATTGCCGATGCCATCGGTAAAGAAAAGGTAGGTATCCGTTTTTCGCCGTTCTCAACACTTGGCGACCTACAGGAATATGATGCAGAAGAAATACATAATACCTATGCTTACTTGGCGCATGAATTAAACAAAATAGGTATCGCTTATATTCACATCTGCTTTTCGCCAAAAATCGCTCAAAAAACATTCGATGAAATCCGTGCGGGGTTTAGCGGTACCATAATTATTTGTAATGGTAATACACCCGAGAGCGCGGCTGACACCTTAGCTAAAGGTTTTGCCGACCTTGTTGCTTTTGGCCGCTCGTTTTTAGCAAACCCCGATCTGGACGTTCGCATTGCAAACAACACACCGTTAAACGCGGTTGATTTTTCAACACTATATACACCAGATGCACAGGGATATACTGATTATCCAAAGCTGGCGGTAACTGCTTAATCTTTTATAAACAATGCACTATATATTTAAAGCAATATGGAAAATTTAAATAAAACGGTAACAATTGTTGGCCCGCAGGATGGGCAAGGCTTATCAATTGCAGGCAATTCATACCGGGTAATCATATCAGGCAAGCAAACTGATGGCAAGTATGCGCTTATTGAAATGCTGGTACCACCCGGTGGCGGCCCAGGTCCTCATGCCCACGCCGATATACAGGAAAGTTTTTATGTGGTCGATGGCGAGGTTGAGGTAAAATCCGAGGCCGGTAATTACACCGCGCGCAAAGGCTCTTTCGTTAATATTCCCTTTGGTGGTATTGTTCACTGCTTTCATAACAATACGGATAAAATTGCGCAGCTGCTTTGCACGGTAACACCTGCCGGCCTCGAACTTCTTTTTGAAGAAATAGGCCGGCCGGCCCCTTTCGGTACTTTTTTACCGCCGCCCCCGATGGATGACGAATTAAAGAAAAAATTAGGAGCCATCGCCGAAAAATATGGACAGAAACTTTACCCGCCAGATTACCTTGACCGCTAAACCATATCTTTATAAGGCATAAAATCATGGCAATAGAATTTGAGTTTGAGGTAGATAAAGGTTTTCATTTTGCCGAAGCCTTCGCCGGTCGTTTTAATGTTGATGTTATACACAACCGGGTAAACCTGCCGGGAATGCTTGGCGAGGGCTATATACAGGAAGTTTTTCTTAATAATGGGCTCTCTTTATGTATTCACCATTACCATTTAAAAGAGGAATTGGTATTGCGTCGCATGGATACATCATCCTCGACTATGCTTACTATGAAGTTTGATTGCAGGCGGATCCCTGCAGGCCAAAACAATTTACCACATGACCCTCTGTTTACCGGCAGCAATGGCAGCGAGGTAGAATTGGGTACCGGTAATTTTTTCACTGATCTTATTATACCGTCCAATCAGCATATTAATTTCCTGGTTATTGGTGCATCGCGCCAAGCCTTGCTTGATATTTTAAACCTCCGGGAAGAAGGCTGCCCGATAGAATCCCTGATCAGGGATAGCCATTCATTTGTATTGCATGAGGTAATGACCCGGGAGATGGAAAATACGTTAAAACAACTGAGCCACGTTGATCAAACCGCCCCATTGGCCATGTTGCTTTACAAAACAAAGGCCGAAGAATTGATGTATCTGTTGTTCTCCAAATTAATGACCCGGGCCGCAAGCGCCTCCATCACGGTAGATCAGGCCGATGCAGAAAAAATATACAAGCTTAGAGCAGCTATTTTAACCGACCTCAGTTTAACACCCCAGTTGCCAGAATTATCTGGCAGGATAGGCATCAGTCTTACTAAAATGAAACAGCTTTTCAGGCAAATATTTGGCGATAGTATTTACAACTACTATCAATCGGCAAGAATGAATGAAGCCGCCCGCCTGCTCGGCAACCTTTCAGTTTCCGAAACCGGCTACCAGCTTGGCTTTAGCAACCTGAGTCATTTTGGGAGGCTATTTGAAAAGCATTTTAAAATAAAGCCCAAGAAATATAAGGACGGGTTAGAAGTGAGATAGATTGTAATTGTCTATAAGAAAATTAATAATCCGTTGACCCTCCCAATGGATCAACGGAATAAACTTATACTATGACAATAGCCTGTTTTCTATTTCAAGTTGAGCGTGAGCGTAGTATAATAAAAACCACCTATGGCCGGTCCGCCTAAAAACGAGTAATAGTATTTATTGGTTAGGTTGCTCGCTCCAATTTTCACGTTGAGCCCTGTTTTCAGGAAATCATAATTAACCTGTGCATCAATAGTGCCATAGGCCTGCACGTTGCCATTAACTAAAAACGATTGCCAGTAAAAGCCGCTTTGCCATTTATAGGTTGCATTAAACCCAAAATTGCCAATCACCCGGTTACCGCCGAAAGAATAATTAGTGATCCATCGCGGTGTGTTAAACCCATCTTCTAAGGCATCCTCATTGGCAGTACGCTGTAGTTTGGCATACGATACATTGCCCGCCAGGATAAACTTTTGCCATATTTTGTATTGCAAACCTAAACTGCCGCCAATGTTGTAAACCGTACTTTGCGAATTTGTCCAGGCGCGGTAACGGGCCTGTTTGGTTTTATCGTTCAGGTAATAGGGAATGGAATCTGCCTTTTGGGTGTTGGGTACGTTAATTTCAATCTGCCCGATGAAATTGTTGTACCTGTTATAGTAAAAATCGGCATCCACACTCAGGTCGCCCTCAAAAAACAGAGATTTATAGCCTGCCTCAAAAGAGTTAATGTGCTCTGGCTGCAGGTAAGTATAAGTATTCTTTTTAAGCAAGCCTTTTTCCTTTTCAATGGCCGCGCTGGTGCTGCTGCCCGCGTTAAAGTCGTTTTTAACAGCCGCCTGAAAAGCATCGATAGAAGTACGGATATAGGAGTTTTCAAATACCCCGCTTGATACCACCCTTAAACCGCCAACCCGTTTTACGCCGCCACTATTTACGTTGGAGAAAGCCTCAAAAATACTTGGAAAACGGTAGCCGCTCTGGTATGATATCCTGAAATTTTGCTCGGGAACCGGCGAAAAAACAGCCGTAAGCCTTGGATTTAATTTCAAACTAAAATAATCATTCCTATCGGCACGCAGCGTGGCCGAAAGTTTAAGCTTACTATCAAAAAACGATTTGCCTACCTGTACAAAGCCACCGGTTTTGCTGTAATCAATATTACTGTACTCTTTGCCCTTTACGTAATTAATAAAGTAGTTACCATCAGGGTGAATGATATAGGTACGATGATCAAATCCGGCTAAAAGTTCAAGTCCGGTTGTTTTTTTAAAGGTTGATGAAATAGCATTGGAGATATCAACCTGCCCCTCCGCATGCCACATGTCATCCTTTACCCGCAGCGCCGATCCAATATCCCAGTTATTGATATCGGCCAATTTATCAAGCGTATTTTTAAAAGCTGCTGTTCCCGGTTGGTAACGGCCGGCATCAGCCAATTGACGGGCCTGTTGCAAAGCCTGCGGCACGGTTGCACCACCTGTTGTTGCCGTATTAAAACCTTTTGTAAAATCGGCGTACCAGGTATTATCATCTTTATAGTTACGATCTACGTTTTCACCTGCCGAGCGCAGGTTATATGATTTGCCGGTGTTCTCGCTCGTCCAGTAGGCGCGTAACTGGTAAATGTTATTTTTTAGTTCGAGTGCATGCTGCTGCAATATATAACCCGATAGCCTGAACCGATTGGCGCGCTGGTAAATATTATCCAGATCGGCAAAGCGATAGGTGTAGGTTAAACGGGTATCATCATTAATTTTATAAACCAGGCCCACATCAACTTTCACGTTGTGTAAATTATAGCTGGTTACATCCTTTTCGGCATAGCCGGTACGGGCAATAGAATATTGTTTGCCACCAAGGGTAACGGTTTTCCTGTCGGATGATTCATTGCCGTAGCCATTAACCGGGTCGTACCCCGGATTATCCACCCCACCGGGAATCCCGAGTTTAGCATTGGCAGCCGCGTTCAGGTCGGTACGGTTGTCGGCTATCCAATCATAACCTGTGGTGTAGGTACCATTTATTTTAAAGGCGAATTTTTTTGAGATAGCTTTTGCCAACCGGAAACTGGTTTCTGAAAACAACTTAGCCGATGTTTCTGAATCGCCAAGATGATTGATGCCCGTTTTTTGTTGGATACTGATGCCCTGGCTGGTAAATGGATCTTTGGTTATAAAATTAGCCAGCCCATTAATAGCATTTAAGCCATATAAAGCGGATGCCGTACCGGGGATGATCTCCACGCTTTCGATATCCATGTCGTTTGGCCCCATGGCATTACCTATCGGAGCACCAATATGTGGTGCCTGGTTATCAACACCATCAACCAGCTGGGTAAAACGCACATTGGTGGTATTGGCAAAGCCCCGGGTGTTAATTATCCTGAAACCGAGACTGGGTGTTATCAGCTGCACGCCCTTTACATTCTCCAGCGCATCAAAAAAAGATGGCGCGGCCGAGCGCCTGAAATCGGCAGCGGTTATTTTTTCAATACTCACCGGCGATCGTAATATGCTTTCGCTGATGCGCGATGCGGATATTACTACCTCACTAAGTTCCTGTTTTTTTATCCGCGTAGTATCGCTTTTTACAGCAGTTGTATCTTTTGCTTTTCCGCTTTTTTGCGCAAAAAGATGGCCGCAGGTAAACGCCATCAACAATATTAAGGAGTAAAATTTCTTCATATAGCCGCAAGTTACAAATCGATATGCTTTTATTTATATAACGACAAATAAAAATAAACCGGTCCAAAAGACCGGACTATAAATTTATGCTCCCCCGCCTGGTTAAATCTGGATAAGCGGACTGTTAGTTTTTAAAAATTCCTGGAATTTTTGTTGAAACAATTTAAACTGTTCAATTGCCTTAAGGCCTTTTTCGGTAAGCTCGGCACTGCCGCCACCCTTACCGCCGCGGTGCGAAATAACCACCGGCGCCCCAAAATGTTCATTCATATAATTGATCATATCCCAGGCCTGGCGGTATGACATTTTCATTTGCAAAGCCGCCTGCCTTAATGATCCCGATTGCTGTATCCGCTCCAACAACTCCACCCGGCCGTGACCTAATAACTTACCATCGGGAGTTTCAAACCAAATCTTTCCGTTTAAACTCAATGTCTTGTCTAACATGTTATAAATTGAAACTAAACATGGTACAAATATATCATTAACAGCACATCAGAGGTTTTGAAATTTGCAGATCATTTTTAAACACCCCATGAGCAGCAAAGTTCATTTCACAAAAAAGCGCCCCCAATTTAAAAAAGGTAGCGCAATCAGTATTTTAAAGCCCCAAAAGGGAAATGCTTGTTTGAAAGTTAAATCAATTATTAGGTTCTTGGTCTTTTAGGATTAAAGGCAACCAGGTAATTAAGCTCCTCTGGTACAGCAACCCCACGACCATCAGTCTTAGGCTCTTCTTTCTGGAACGACTGGTTAAGTCTTGTTTTAATAGTATGAAACACCTCCATCAAAATTTCGGGACCAACTTTGGCGGCAATCGTTGGATAATAATCTTTTTGAATCCTTATTCTTTCGGTATTGGTTACCATGCTCAGTTCCCAACTGTCTTCTGCCTTAAAGCCAAACTCTTTGGCAGTGTTCAGCAAGTCGTACATATACATGCGGGTTTCGGTTTCAACAGATTCTTTAGCAGCTATCATGAGAATTTTTTTATGGTTGTTGCAGCCTGCAGCAGGCTGGTATTATGTTAAAGCTTAACTATCACCGTATAAGAAAATGGCAATGTCTAAGTATTTAGCGGGAAGGAATTTCTTAAAGGTAGCTTTAATTTACCAAAAAGTGGCAGGTTTTAAATATTAATTAAAACATCGGGCGCTGGAGAAAGGTAGCTATGCGTTATAAAATTAAAAAAACTCTTTCCGGCTGTTGTGAGAATACCATAGCAGTTCGAAATATTCATTCACATACCCTTGGTTATTAGGTGGATGAATCTCTTTATTCCCATTTTGTATTAAAATCGTTGTCATTTCGAACGAGGTACGAGGAGAAATCTTCTACGACATGCTTGATCTATGTATGGCTTAGAGCAGGGTGTAGAAGATTTCTCCTCACCCAGTCAGTCGCGCAATTCCCACCCGGTTCGTTCGAAATGACAATCGGTTTTAAGGATTGAAAAGATACGCACGGCAGCCCCTTGAGAGAAAATTAAAAAACCTTCCGAACATCCAAAGTGACCACACAAACCCCAACAAAATAGCCTCTCAAAAAAGGCAAAATCCTGTTACTACCAGATAGAAAATATCCACAGCTTTAGCCCCACTTTAAATATATTTGCTTAAACATATAACGGTGCAAACCGTTCTTAATTCAAAACAAACATCTGTCATGGCTAATAATTTTAAAGAAGCAAGCGTTGAAGAAATAAACCAGGTAATGCAGCAATCGCAGGCAGCGTTTGAGGCTTACCAAAAAACAAGCATCGAAGAAAAAAGCTTATTTTTAGAGGCTATCGCCACAGAAATTGAAGCTTTGGGCGATGCCTTGCTTCAAAAAGCATCCGAAGAAACCAACCTGCCAATTCCACGCTTAACGGGCGAACGCGCCCGCACAACCGGTCAGCTCCGCATGTTTGCAACCATGCTGCGCGAAGGCAGCTGGGTGGAAGCCAGCATTGATACTGCCATACCAGACAGAGCCCCGCTACCCAAACCCGACATTCGTAAAATGCTGATCCCCCTGGGGCCGGTAGTAGTTTTTGGTGCCAGTAATTTCCCGTTCGCTTATTCAACCGCCGGGGGCGATACTGCAAGCGCGTTAGCGGCAGGCTGTTCTGTAGTGGTAAAAGCACATCCGGCACATGCGGAAACATCAGAGATGGTATATACCGCCATCCGCAAAGCCATTACAAGCAGCAATATGCCTGAGCATATTTTCCAGCATGTGCATGGCACTTCGTTCGAGAGCGGCAAGGCTTTGGTACAGGCAGCAGATACAGCTGCTGTCGGCTTTACCGGCTCAACCGTAGGCGGCAAGGCTTTATATGATTATTCGTCACAACGTAAAAACCCTATCCCGGTATTTTCTGAGATGGGCAGCATAAACCCGGTTATATTTTTACCGGATACATTAAATAAAAACGCGGCCAGTCTTGCAGCGCAATACGCGGGTTCCATTACCTTGGGCATGGGCCAGTTTTGCACCAATCCCGGCCTCATGATAGCTATTGAAAGCGATGGCCTTTACAGTTTCCTGGATAGCCTGGGCAAGGGCATTGAGGCTGTGCAGCCAGCAAGAATGCTGCATGCCGGCATCCATTCGGCCTATGAAAAAAAGAGCCACGCCGCTTTGGAGCAGGATGGTGTAAAAGTGATTCAACAATCAGCCACCGAAGCAAAGGATATTGAGGCCTTGCCAACCGTTGCATTGGTTAGCGGCCAAACATTTTTAGAAAACCCTTTATTGCACGAAGAGGTTTTTGGTCCTTACTCCCTCATGGTGAACTGCCAGGATGAGCAGGAATTGCTTAAAGTATTAAAATCAGTATCTGGCCAGTTAACTACCACGGTAATGGGTACCGATGATGATTTCGCCGGTCACTCCCGCCTGCTGCAATTATTGCCATCCATTGCCGGCCGCATCCTTTTTAATGGTGTGCCAACCGGTGTTGAAGTTTGCCACAGCATGGTACACGGTGGGCCTTACCCGGCAACTACCGATAGCCGTTTTACCGCTGTAGGCACCAATGCCGTAAAACGCTGGGTACGCCCGGTATGTTTTCAAAGCTGCCCTGATGGTCTGCTGCCACTGGCATTGCAAAACGCTAACCCAACAGGGATTTGGCGCTTAGTGGATAATGAGTGGAAGAAGTAAATAACGAGGTTTTAGCATTTTTTTTGTCATCCTGGAACGCAGTGAAGGATCTATTATTCATCATGCATCTTCGCCCTGTACAGTCTGTTATAGATCCTTCGTTACGTTCAGGATGACAAATCTTTAAGAAGGAAAAATCAATTTCCACCGCTTTATGGCGTAGTCACAACCGTATGCGTACCATCAGGATTTACAACAATAGTAGTATTTCCGCCTGCCTTGATCCCGACGGTATGTGTACCATCCGGGTTTACAATAATAAAAGTTGATCCGTTATCGATCATGGTAGAATGTGTTCCGTTTGGATTAACAATAGTACTTGTTTGACCATTTTTTATTACAACAGAATGCGTACCGTTTGGATTGACTATAGTAGCCGTAGCACCATTATCTATCCATAACGAATGAGTGCCATCAGCGTTGACCACCACGGATGTTTGACCTGTTTTAGTGATCAGGGTGTTGCTACCATCCGGATTAACAATTGTGGACATCATGCCATTTTTGATCACTACCCCAGGTTTGCCGGTGGGATAGGTAAAAGTAAAGGTGTACGCACTATCCCTGCTTGATGCCACAGCATTGTAAACAGCTAAATCATTTAAATTAAATGTATCTTTTTTTTGCGCAAACGCATGGCAGGCAAACAGCATTGCTGACAGGACAAGGATAGGTTTTTTCATGATGTGGCGGTTTTGTAGTATGACGACTGTTAGCCGCTAAGGTTTAATGGGTTGCAGCAATATTGGCTATTTATTATATTGCCTTCTCTTATAAACCACTTATGCTTTGAAAGATTTGTCGTTCTGAGTTGATAAAATTCGAAAAACTCTAAAGGGTGGAAATGAAAAGCGGCGAAAGACTTACGAAGTTTTTAAAACTTCGTAAGTCTGGGATTCAACAACTTGTCATAGGTAACGCTGTGAAGGATCTATTATTCGCCATACTTCTTCGCTCTGTACAGTCTGCAATTAGATCCTTCACTATCGTTTAGGATGATAAATTTCTTTACTAATGTATTCGGTATAACACTTTGCTGTTTTGGTATTATTCTACTTCACAAACCTCGCCAACACATCAGGCGCGGCACCTATCATCTTTATTTTATAGCGATAGCCACCGTCAAAAAAATCTTCTTCTTTTAAAAACTCATGGCCTTCTTTACTTATCCAATAGGTTTCGGTAAAATGGCGGCCCTTGTAATCGCTTTCGGTAAATAGTTTCCAGCAATCGGTTTTATCTCCTGCCGATGTGGTTATCACCTCGCTGCCTGTCACTTTATAAAGCACATATTGCGGCACATCAATTCCTGCATCGTAAAAGTTAATGGCAAAAGTTTTGCCTGCTTCAAGGGGTAGCATCTCAAAAGTTTCAATATCCAGGTTCCAGTTAAAATTTGGTAAGGTAAAATCAAGCTTAAAGTTTTTTTGATCGTTACCGGCAACGGTATCGGCACCCGTAATTTTATCCGTTTCCCAGTTATAGGCTTTTGTTTTTTTGCCAATGGTTTCCGCGTGATAAACCGGTGAAAAATCGGCCATTTTATTAAGCGAATAAACAGATCGGTACGCCGCGCTATCGGCTCCATACCAGTGCTGGGCAATTGCAAAGTAATTTACTTTATTACGTTTCTCAATTTCCACATTGCGCAGCCAAAGCGAAAAACGCATCCGGCGACTGTCTTTTACATTTTGATAATAAACCAGGTATTGTTTAAGTCCGGGCTTTAGGGCCGAAGTGATAAGGCGCAAGTCCTGTAAGCGGATGGTATCTGTTTGTGCGAATACCTTTGGTGTATGCGACAACAGCAACAATACTGTTAAACTGATGGCTATAACTTTTTCAACAATCTGTTCGGTTTTCATGGCAATTTAATGATAGGTGATCGATTGGTTAATTTTGTTGGTTAACCAAATTTGCCTTGCAATCACCTTTACAAAAAATCAATTCAACCATTGTTGGTCTTTATTTAACAGGTGGCACTATTTATTCAATAAGGTATGTTTTAGGCTCTCCGTTTAAAGTTTAGAGGCTTTTATTGAATAAACTGCGGCATCCGTTTAAAACAGGTGCTATCAATCAAAAAGCTTTGTATTTTTAAGCATGCAACTGTTAAAAACCAGGCCAACCACTCTGCAGCTACAGTTATTGGTTTGGGTATCCGTCATCTTTATCCTCTTTTTTTCTTTATTGCCGATGGACGGCTTTAAGCAATCGGCTATTTATACCATTGTAAATACTTCGTTTTACGCGATTACTATATACGGCAACATTTTGTTTCTGTATCCGCGGTTTTACCAAAAAGAGAAATACGTATGGTATGTGGTGCTGGTTATCCTGTTTTTATTGGCTATAGGGCTGATAAGGGGTTATACAACCATGTGGCTATACAATCAATTCTTTGCCAAAACACCCGAGTTAATTACGGTAAAAACACTCCTCAACTTTATCTCGGGCGGGATACTGATATTTATCATGAGCCTTATTTTCCGGATAGCGCTGGCCTATTTTAAACTCAAGCAGCAAACCGAAGAGATCATGGTACAAAAAAGCCAGGCCGAGCTCAATTTGCTAAAATCGCAGGTGCAGCCTCATTTTTTGTTTAATACATTGAATAACATCTATTACGAGGCTTATAAAGAAGCCCCACGCACGGCGGCACTCATAGAGCGGCTATCAGATATCATGCGGTATTTTGTGGATGAAAGTCCGAAGGATGATGTGGCTATTACAACAGAAGTGCAATTCCTCGAAAATTATATCGAGCTGGAAAAAATCCGCATCAGGCATGGGGTAGAGGTCAGTTTTGAAAAGACATACAATTCAGATCTGCGCATTCCACCTATGTTGCTGATGACGTTTGTAGAAAACATTTTTAAACACGGCATTGATAAATCAAGTATCGAAAACCGGGTTTCCATTTCACTAAAGCAGCAACAAGGCTACCTCCTTTTTAAAACCAGCAATTCCATTTATGATGTACCTTTAAATAACCAGCCCAACGGATTTGGGATTGCCAATTTAAAAAAAAGGCTCACCATGCTTTACGGCGAAAACTTTGAACTTGCCATTGATAAAAATGACCGGAATTTCAACACGTTTTTAAAAATACCATTAGCATGAGTTTAAGCTGTATTATAATAGATGATGAGCCCAATGCGGTAAACCTGCTGGAAATGCTAATACAGCAAAGCACTCCCTGGCAACTAAAAGCCAAGTGCTACAATGCTTTGGAAGCACTGGCATTTTTAAAGGGCAACAAGGTTGATTTTATATTCTTGGATATCAATATGCCTAACCTTACCGGCATGGAACTGGCCGGCCTGTTGCCGTCACAAACCAAAATTGTGTTTACAACAGCGTACTCAGAGTACGCCGCCGAAAGCTATTCCTTTCAAACAATAGATTACCTGCTAAAGCCTATAACCCTTAAACGCTTTTTGGCAGCGATGCAAAAGATAGAACATTATTTTGACAAGCCGGGGCATGTTGCAACCGAACCGTCTGCGCCAAACCAGGAATACTTCTTTGTAAAATCGGGCAAGGAGCTGCGTAAGATATTGCTTGATGACATCCTCTATTTTGAAGGCGAAAAGGAGTATGTAAGACTGGTTACCGCGCAGGAGCAATTGCTGATTTACCGCCGCTTAAAAGACATTGAAGAGCAACTGTTGCCACCCTTTGTGCGGGTCCACAACTCCTATATCGTAAACACCAAACAACTGATAAAAATACAGGATAATCATATTTTTATAGGCGATAAGCGCATCCCGGTAAGTGAAAAGTTTAAGGATGGGTTTATGGCGGTGATTAATAAAAGGGTGTTTTGAGGGTCCAAATTAAACACGTCGAGGTACGAAGCAATGACAGGTTCGCAGAAAAACTTTTTGTCATCCTGAACGCAGTGAAGGATCTGTTATCCGCCATACTCTTCGCCCTGTACAGCCTGCGATTAGATCCTTCACTTCGTTCAGGATGACAAACTTTTTAAATCGTCAATTCTCCTTCAGAGTCCCTGGATTTCGTTCGCAACGACGTGGGGAAGAACGGGAGTTTACGGCACCTATCCTACGATACCGTAATCTCGCCCCTTAAATCCGTTTCCATATAGTGTTTCACCATAGCCGGATCGTCAAACTCGCCTAATAAGTACATCATTTTGGTTACGGCCGATTCAAAGGTCATATCGTATCCGTTGGCTACTCCTATATCCTTCAATTGCTTGCTGGTTTCGTAGCGGCCAAGCTCAACGGTACCCACTTTACATTGGGAAATATCAACAATAACTTTACCTTCTTTAATGGCTTTCTCCAGCAGATCAATAAACCAGCTGTCGGTTGTGGTGTTACCAGCACCAAAGGTTTCCATTACAACGCCTCTTACATCGGCATTTAAAATGGCTTCAACCACTTTGGGGCCAATGCCGGGGTACAGTTTCAGTACAGCTACTTCACTTACCAGGTTGTTATGAATAATTAATTTTTCACCATCCAATGGCTGCCTGATATCATTTACATTAAACTTCAGGTGCACGCCAGACTCGGCCAGAATAGGATAGTTTGGCGAGCGAAAAGCTTCGAATTTGGATGAATTATATTTAAACGCCCTGTTACCACGAAATAATTTGTAATCAAAATAGATACAAACCTCGGGCACACGTGAACGCTCATTCTTTTTGGCCTTGGCAATTTCAATGGCGGTCATTAAATTTTCCTTGGCATCGGTACGTATCGCGCTTATAGGCAGTTGCGAGCCGGTAAAAATAATGGGCTTCTCCAGGTTCTCGAGCATAAAACTCAATGCCGATGCCGTGTAGGCCATGGTATCTGAGCCATGTAATATTACAAAGCCGTCGTTTTCATCGTAGTTAGACTCAATCAAGCCCGCCAGTTGGCTCCAGATTTCAGGATTCATGTTTGATGAATCAATGATCTCCTCAAAAGAGTGCACCTTAATTCTACAATTAAGCTTCTCCAGCTCGGGCACGTTATCCATTATCTGCTCAAAGTTGATGGGCTTGAGCACCTTTGTTACGGGATCACTCATCATACCGATTGTCCCCCCGGTATAAATGATCAGTATCTGACTCATTAATTAAGGTTTATGCTGTTTAAATCAATTGCTGTTATTATATACCAAACACCTGCCTGGAGTTTTGCGTGGTGATAAAAGCCACCTCCTCCACACCGGTTTGGTGCAGATCCGCCACCTTTTGGGCTATGTAAATCAAGTATGAACTTTCATTAGGTTTACCACGAAACGGAACGGGCGTAAGGTACGGAGAATCTGTTTCTAAAACTATATGCTTTAAGTCAATTTCAGATACTACTTTATCCAAACCCGCATTTTTATAGGTAACAACGCCACCTATTCCCAAATAAAAGCCCAGGTCAATTACCTGTTTAGCCTGCTCCAGGTTGCCCGAAAAGCAATGGAAGATACCGCGCAGATCTTCGTCACGCTCCTGCTGCAATACTTCGTATACCTCGTTAAAGGCATCGCGGCAATGTATTACTATAGGCAGCTTTAAACTTTTTGCCCAGTTAATCTGCTGCCTGAAAGCTTCAACCTGTTCGGTTAAAAATGTTTTATCCCAATACAGATCAATACCGATTTCGCCGATGGCATATATTTTATTTTGCTGATGGGCTGCTTTTATTGCTGCCAGTTCCTGCTCCCAATCGGCCTTTACAGAGCAGGGGTGCAGGCCGAGCATGGGGTAACATAGCTCGGGGTAGGCTTTTACCAGGTCATACACCAGGGGTACCGATTCGGCATCCACATTGGGTAAAAACAGCCTGTTGATATCATTATCAATACAGCGCTGTACCAGGGCCGCGCGTTTATCGGCAATAGTTTCGTAGTATAGGTGGGTATGCGTATCTGTTAAAACCATGCTGCAAAAGTAAAAAAGCCTTCCCGATTTATCGGGAAGGCTTTTTGCTTAATTTTTCTTTTTACTTACGGCTGTTTTTTTGCCGGCAGCTTTTTTAACCGGATGTTTAACGCCTGGTTTTGCAACTGCAGGAGCATGTTTGCCTGGTTTTACCTTTACAACTTCTATATCAAATAAAAGGGTGCTGTATGGCGGGATAACCTGGCCTCCACCTTTTTCGCCATAGGCTAAGGCAGATGGAATGACGAATTTAGCTTTTGAACCTTCGTGCAATAAGGCTAAACCTTCGTCCCAGCCCGGTATTACCTGGCCCTGACCCAACACTACGCTGATAGGCTCATATGGTCTGCCCGGCTGATCAAGCCCTGAAGCTTTTGCCACAGACTCGATGCTGGTATCAAAAACTTTCCCGTTTATTAAACTACCCACATAATTTACCAATACCGTATCACCAGCCAAGGCCTTGCGTAGCGCCGAGGGCTTTGTAACTGTATATTTCAAACCCGAAGCTGTAGTAACAAGCGCAAGCTTATTAGCAGCAATATAGGCATTGACATCAGTAGCTTCCTGTTGTTTTAGTTTTTCACCTGCTGCAGTTCTTTCTGCCATAGCCGCTTCTAACGATTGCACCTTAGTTATCTTAATAATAAAGGTTAAATAGCTGCTTTTAGGAAAAAACGGAGGGCGGGCCTCTTCATGTCCTTTAAAAATAGAATCGGTAGGTACCTTTACCATGGCGCTATCATTAAGGGCAAGCAAAGGAAATATATCCATTAAATCGGCTACATTCTGAGAAGGATGGATCTGCGCCTGTACGGTATGACCCGCTACGTATGAACTAAATAAAACAGAATCCTTATCAGTTTTCTGGATGTAATGAAAGGTGATTACATCGTTCTGTTTTACCTTTTCGCCAGGGTTATGGGTAAATATCTGGCATTGCACACCTTTGGCTGTAGTTTGTAAACCACCTTGCGCATGAGCGGCTAAAGTAGCTATCCCCAACAGGGGGGTTAAGAAATAAAAAATGCTTTTCATAAATAAAAATAAAAAAGCCTTCCCGACAGGTTGTCAGGAAGGCTGTAAAAATTCTTTTTAATTACCTTGTTGTTGGTGGAGCCATCTGCGGCATAACCGGTTTTGGCGCGTTTGGATTCGGGTGAACAATATCAACCATTTCCATTTCAAAAACAATTGGCGTGTATGGACCAATTGGGCCTACACCTTGTTCTTTATAAGCGATATCAGAAGGGATAACTAAAACAATTTTCGAACCTTTGTTCATCAATTGCAAGCCTTCATCCCAACCTGGTATTACTTTACCCTGGCCAACAGGGATACGGATAGGCGCGTATTGACGACCTGGCTCCATAGGTTGTTTTTCTTTAATGGCTACTTCTTTAACGCTGGTTTCAAATATTTTACCATTTGGAAGCCTGCCTGTGTAATTTACAACTGCGGTATCGCCAACTGCTGGTACCGGACCAGTACCTGGTGTAGTGATCACATAATTTAAACCTGATGGAGTTTTAGTAGTTTTTAAGTTATGATCAGCAATGTATTTTTTGATCTTACCTGGCTCCTGGTTTTTCATTACATCAGTAAGGGTTTTTAAATAATCGGTAACCCTGCCGCGGAAAACCTGCTCAGTAAGCGCGCCTTTGGCAATTACTTTATTGATGTTAACCTGGAAGATTAAAAATTTACCTTTAATGTTTGGTGGACGCTGCTGACCGCCTTTAAATATAGAATCAGTAGCTACTTTAAATGTAGCGCTATCGCCTTCGCCAAGCATTTCAATACCTGCGTATACGTCACCTTTTGATTGTGGTTTTGGCATTGGCATAATAATAGGCCTGCCTGCTTCGTAGCTGTTAACCAATATGGAGTCGCCATCGGTTTTTACAACCATGTTAAGACTCACGAAATCGCCTTCTTTAATATGCACACCACCTTTTGAGGTGTGGATGTTGTAAAGCAAGCCTGCATCTCCTTTTTTAAAGCCGCCGTTACAACTTGCAAATCCAATTGCAGCAATGGCTAAGAACATTAATTTTTGTTTCATTTTATTGTTTTAATAGTTTTTTATATTCGGGTAATAGGGTTTTAAATTGTTGCACAACCTGTTCAAGGCTATCTGTTGAGAATCCGCCGGCCGCATTGCGGTGACCGCCACCACCAAAATATTTTTTACAAATTTCATTTGCGGGGAATTCTCCTTTTGAACGTAACGAAAGCTTTACCTTATCCTTACGCTCTACTATAAACGCAGCTAACTTAATGCTGGCCATTGATAGCGCATAGTTTACAATGCCCTCCGTATCGCCGGTATCAACATCGTATTTCTCCAAGTCTTCTTTATTAACGGATATTATGGCCGTATTGTATTCGGGCAAAACTTCAAGGCAGTTTGCAAGGCAATGCCCCAGGAACCTTAAACGGCTTTCTGACGCGCTATTGTATACTAATTCATGTATCCGCCAGTTAACAGCGCCTGCATCAATCAGGTCGGCTACTATGCGGTGTACGGTTGATGTTGTATTTGGCAGGCGGAATGAGGCAGAATCGGTCATGATGCCTGTATAAAGGCAGGTAGCCACATCTTTATTCACCAGTTCTTGATGATGCAGCTCATTAACTATAAAATCATAAATAAGCTGAGCAGTTGCGCAGGCATTTATATTCCAATGCCTGTAATCGTCAAAATCCTCGGGCTCAAGGTGATGATCAATCATTATTTTATAGGCCTTGCTCTCGCCAACCAAAGCTCCCATTTCGTTAATACGGCCTAAAGCATTAAAATCAAGGCAAAATATAAGCGCTGCATTGGCAATAAGCGTGGCAGCCTTTTCAGGTTGCTCGGTATATATAATTACCCCATCGTTGCCGGGCATCCAGCTTAAAAAGTCGGGGTAATCGGTAGGCGCAACAACGGTGGCATGGTGCCCCTGCTGTATTAAATAATTATATAAACCTAAAGACGAACCCATAGCATCTCCATCAGGTTTATGATGGGTAGTGATCACTATTTTTTGAGGGCTTGCTAAAAGTTCCTTAAGCGCGGCTAAATCTAACATCAATTTTAAAAAAGAGTTGCAAAGCTAAATAAATAAATTAAATACAAACCATCTAATTTAATTCAAAAAGCTTTATCATACAGATGTAAAACGCTACTTTTGCGCCAATTTTAAACAAACAGATAAAATATCATAAGCTACTTCTAAACAATAGAATATGCTTGCGATAAACATTACCCACAAAGAAACAATTAAAAATAATGGCAACTAACAGAACCTTTACCATGATAAAGCCCGATGCTGTAGCAAACGGGCATATTGGTGCAATTGTAGATAAAATAACCAAAAGCGGCTTTAAAATCATCGCGCTTAAATACACTTATTTAAGCCCGGAAAAAGCTGGTCAGTTTTATGAAGTACACAAAGAGCGTCCTTTTTATAAAGACCTGGTTAGCTTTATGTCATCTGGCCCCATCGTAGCTGCTATATTGGAGAAAGACAATGCAATTGAAGATTTCCGCAAGCTGATTGGCGCAACTGATCCTGCTAAAGCAGAAGAAGGCACCATCCGCAACTTGTTTGCAAAATCAATTGATGCAAACGCCGTTCACGGATCAGATTCTGATGAAAACGCCGCTCTTGAAGGCAGCTTCTTCTTCTCGGCTTTCGAAAAATTCTAACAATCAACAATTTACGGGTGTAACATCAATATTACATCCGTAAATTATTTAGTTGTTTGTTTGTTATTTGATTTTAAGGTTTGTAACTTTACCAAACGGGGTTTACTTTAGCCTCGCATTAAAATTAAACGTAACCTTTTCCTTCTAAAGCATAAATATTATGAAACTGTTATTAAAATCAATCATTTACGCCCTTGTAGTGGTGTGTTTAATTACAGCTTCCATATTGCTTTACAGGGTTCACCCCGAAGTGCAGTTAGCCTTTATAATTCCAGGAGTATTTATTTTTGTATACTCGCTCATAACCGATGATATGGGCATAAAACAACATGTACGTTCCCGTAATTTTCGTTTTTCAAGAGGCAGATAATCACTCCTGCAACGCCAGCGGGCTTTTTTATAAAAACACTATTTAACCGGGAACACCGGTTTTTTTATGCCTGAATTTATAAAAAGATAATCTCTGTTATTAAAATCCCCTTTGCCTCTTCGTTTATCTTATCAATTATCTGGGTACGTATCATCATCAATTCGTTTTTTATAACCGACGATTCTATCCGCAGAAACAATTTCCTGTCTCTTATAAACAATTCCTTGGTACGGTTGGCTACCGATTTGCCCACCAGCTCGGGCCATGCTGCCACAACGGCCGTTTCATCATACCGGCGCTTAATTTTATATACATTAAGCATCTGCTCAATGGCTTCTTTTAATGGTTTGTCGTTAGTTTTACGCATCGATAGCTCCTTTAGTTACATTAAACAATTTTACATCCACAGTTATTTTAGCAAATATCTGCTCCACACGGCTCACACTGGTATCCGTAATAAACACCTGCCCAAAATCGTTATTACTTACCATCTTCATCAACTTGGTAACACGCTCATCATCAAGTTTATCAAAAATATCATCAAGCAACAGCAATGGTTTAAATCCTTTTTGCTGGTACAGGAAAGTGTATTGCGCCAGCTTAAGCGCTATTAAAAAGGATTTTTGCTGCCCCTGCGATCCAAACTTTTTCATGGCCATACCGTGAATGCCAAACTGCAGGTCGTCTTTATGAATCCCCACCGTAGTACGCTCCAGCACCCTATCCCGCTCAACCGTCTTTTTTAGCAATGCGGCAAAGTCGTCATGAATTAATTGCGACTCATACACCAGTTCAACCAGTTCGGCATCGTCACTTATAAAGCTATAATGCTTATTAAAAATAGCAGTAAAACCCTCCATAAAAGCTTTGCGCCGCTCATATATCCTATTGCCCGATAGTACCAACTGCTCATCAAGCACCTCCAGCAAATGAGGATCATAACGGCCGGTATCGGCTATCAATTTTAACAAGGCATTGCGGTTAGCCAACACCTTATTATAGGTAATCAATTCATCCAGGTAATGGTTATCCGTTTGCGATATTACGTTATCAATAAACTTACGGCGCTCCTCACTCCCCTCGGTAATAATACTGGTATCATACGGCGATATCATCACCAGCGGTAATAAACCAATATGATCTGCCAGGCGCTGATAGTCTTTTTTATTACGCTTAAACTGCTTTTTCTGGTTCCGTTTTACAGAACAGGCAACGGCTTCGTTCTGTTGGTTTTTGTTAAAAAGCCCGGTAATTATAAAAAAATCAGTCCCCTGTTTTATTTGCTGGCTATCTATCGGGTTAAAATAACTCTTACATAAAGATAAGTAATGTATAGCATCGAGCAGGTTAGTTTTACCCGCGCCATTATTACCTGTAAAAGCATTAACACCCTCACTAAAAACAAGTTCGGCCTCTTCGTAATTTTTAAAATTAATAACTGATAGTTGCTGCAAATACATGGGGTTACAAAGGTAAGGTTTTTGGCTTGGTTTGAATTGATTTGCAAATGGAATATTAAGTTGGTTAGGTTGGTTAGGCTGGTTAGGTTGGTTAGGTTGGTTAGGTTGGTTAGGTTAGGTTGGTTAGGTTAGGTTGGTTAGGTTGGTTAGGTTGGTTAGGTTGGTTAGGTTAGGTTGGTTAGGTTGGTTAGGTTGGTTAGGTTGGTTAGGTTGGTTAGGTTGGTTAGGTTGGTTAGGTTGGTTAGGTTGGTTAGGTTGGTTAGGTTGGTT
>NZ_JANYGH010000033.1 GCF_025362475.1 Mucilaginibacter sp. | reverse complement strand
AAAGATAAGGATTGGGTTGCGGCTAAGTTTATAAAGTAAGATAATATAACGCCATTGCGAGGTACAAAGCAATCTCTACACAGGCAGGTCGACTATGCCAGCCGCTCTGTATAGCAAACAGATTGCTTTGTACCTCGCAATGACGTAACTTTTTGGAGTATTGGCAGATTCAAAGCTGCACAATGGAATTTTTATATTTAATACCCCACCGTAAATCTTCTTTTTACAAATTGGTTATTCTCCAATTCGTCCAAAATTGCAACTGCCAGGTCTTCCACAGATATTTCGTGTACACCTTTTTCATTAAATACCGGCTCTTCAGTGCCTAAACGGAATTTGCCTGTGCGTTTACCTGGGTGCAGGTTGATAGCCGGGCTCAAAAATGTCCAGTCGAGTTCAGTTTCCTTCTTAAGGGTGTTAAGGTAATCACGGGCGCCTGTAGCGCCGGCTTTCCACTCGGCAGGGAATTGTGGCGAATCTACCAGTTGCAATCCCGGAGCAGCATATAAACTGCCTGCGCCGCCAACAACTAATAAGCGTTTAACGCCGGCTTGCTTTACAGCCTGCTGGATAGCCTCTGAGCCTTTTACAAAATCATCGTAAAGGTTGGGGTTGGTCCAGCCGGCATTGTACGCACTCACTACAGCGTCATGGCCTTTAAGCGCAACAGCAAGGGACTCTGTATCCAATACATCGGCAGCTTTAAGTGTTAATTTATCACTTGCTGTTTCTACCTTTTTCGGGTCGCGTGCTATAGCTGTTACATCATAACCGCGTTGTAATGCTTCGTTTAATACAGCTTTGCCTACAAAGCCTGTGGCACCTATTAATGCTAATTTCATAATTGTTTGTTTTTATATTGTAATTAAATTTGTTACAGTTTTGTTTAAATTTTTTTAATTGAATTTACCGCTAAAATCGGCCAGGGTAATGGTATTTAATTTATTAAAGATGGTAACGTCAACCTCATCGGCCAAGGCATCCAAATGTTGGCTAATTTGCTTACCTACCGGGCAATTGGGATTAGGCTTGTTTTTTGCCTGCCCTAAAGCAGGTTGCACTTTTACTGCTCTGTAAACATCGCTCAGCAATATTTTTTGAGCTGGTAAGCCCAGGGTATAACCGCCTGCTTTGCCTTCTTTGCTATCAATGAGGCCATATTTCCGCAGGTTGCTGATCTCTTTACGTACAAGTACCGGGTTTATATTGATGCTGCCGGCAATATAATCGGATGATAATAGCTCATCCGGCTGCTTGCTGAGCAGGGTAAGTATATGCACCGCTATCTGAAATTGTCCGTTCATCTGTAATTTTAATTATTACAGTACAAAGATACGCATGGTAAAATTAAATCCAAACATTTTTAACTGTTATTTTATTTATTACAGTTTTGTGATATACCCCTGATTATGGAGATAATGGGCATGAGAGGTCGCACTGCCGTTTATTTACCTCGCTTTAATACAGCTAATTACCAATTGTTTTGTTTGCCTGACCGTTTTAATAAAATATTATGCAAATTAGTTGATAATTAGCGTGATAATAAATATTATTGCAAAGTAATTAACTTTTGCGAAACCTTTACTATTATACAGATCACATGAAAACACTTGGAAAAAAAATCAGACTGCTACGTCATCAAAAAGGGTGGAGCCAGGAAGATGTTGCAAAGCGGTTAGATATTTCCATTCCTGCATTCTCAAAAATTGAGACGGGAATTACCGATATTAACTTATCAAGGCTTGAGCAAATTGCCACTTTATTTGAAATGACAGTAGTTCAGTTACTTACATTTAATGATGCCGAACAGGATCAGAAATTTGTAAACGAACTGGAATCTGTCAACAAACGCTTAATGGATCGCGAAACTGAAGTTATCGATCTGCAAAAGAAGGTGATAGAGCTATTTGAAGAGCTAAGGCACTCAAAAGCTACTGCATAAATTTATGCCCGGTTAAATAGCCGGGCATACTTTAAAAAATATAGCGCATTGTTAAATGCTTTTTGCCAAAGGTAGCCCCAACCGCAGCATGAATGGCAATCATTTTCTCGTTAAAATCTCCAACCCACGATAATTCAAGTTCATCATATTGCTTTAAAGGCAAAACGTATTCTTTGAGTTTAATGAATATGGCGGATTCCAGTCCGTGTTTCTGATATTTTTGTTTGGTTCCCATTACTATTGCCCGCATGCGGGATACACCTTTCCATCGGTAATATAAAAATTGAAGCTTACCTATCAGGTTAAGTTTGCCATTTAATGGTTTAAGCATCTGGTTGGCATCTGGCAAAATGATAACAAATGCCGCAGGTTCATCATCGATGTAGGCAAACCAGATTAGTTTTTCGTCCATCAAAGGTTTCATTTTCTTAAAGCTTTCGGCAATGGTGGCATGGGTAATGGGCACAAAATTTTCAAAATCTTTCCAGGCATCGTTATAGATCTCCATAAAGTCTGCTGTGAATTTCTCCATTTTGCTAACCTCAAAATGTCTGAAATCATACCCGGGTTTCTTGATCACCCAATTTGCAATTTTTGTAAACCGTTCCGAAAACGGCTTATTCACATCAAGATGATTGGTGATCTGCTCATACTGGGTTTTAAACCCGTAGTCCTCAAAAAAGGCTTTGTAATACGGGAAGTTATAATTCATGCCGTAGGATGGCGGAGTAAACCCCTCCACCAGCAATCCCCAAAAATTATCATTCTCGCCAAAATTTATGGGGCCATCCATAGCTTGCATCCCATTGCCCTTAAGCCATTTTTTGGCGGTATCAAACAACAGGAAGGCGGCTTTTTTATTATCAATACATTCAAAAAAGCCCATACCACCCGTTGGCTGATCATAATGATATGCCTTTTTATTATTTATAAAGGCAGCTACCCTGCCAATAGTTTGGTTGTTATCATCGGTAAGTATCCACCTGGTGCATTTGCCATCCTGGTGAAAATTGTTTTTGGCCGGGTCAAATACCGCTTCTATATCATTATCAAGCGGGCAAACCCAGTTTTTATCATCCCTGTAAAGGGTACGCGCCACATCTAAAAAAGCTTTTTTTGTCGCCTTATCTTTTACTTCTGTTATGATCATAGGAGGGCTAAATATAAAAAAAAGCATTCAGGTCATGCGCTGAATGCTTTACAAATAGAATATGTTTCCTTAAAGACTAATAATCTTCATCGTCTTCTTCGTCGAAAGATTCGAATCCCCTGCCCAGATCATCATCTAATGGGCCATCAAAATCATCATCGTCGTCATCAACCTTTTTCTTCGATTTAGGGTCGAGAATTAGATCATCGTCGTCTTCATTGTCATCTTCGGAATTGTCGATCTTCTTGGTAATCGGTTTTTTTGGCGCTCCCATTGTAACGGATTTTATTTGTAAAACTTTGTCAATAATACTTTAAATCGGATAAAAAGCAAGAATTTTTTTATGCTTTTATTTCCTTATTCAATAGTAAAAATAATCAAAATCATTTTTATTAAAAAGATGAAATTAAAATTATTCTGTTTGTTCGCCAATTGCAACTGAATTGTTTGTAAAATCCTTAATCTGAGGCAATTCCTGTATATTGTTGATTCCGAAATAATCCATAAATAAGCCACTGGTGCCGTAAAGAATAGGTTTTCCTAAGGCTTCAGACTTTCCAATTATAGCTATTAGCTCTTTTTCCAGTAGTTTTTGTATGGAATAATCGCAGTTTACTCCGCGGATCTGCTCCACATCAGTTTTGGTAACCGGTTGTTTGTACGCTATAATGGCCAGGGTTTCCAGTGCGGCCTGGCTTAATCTTTTTTTAGATCGTTGTAATTGCAAAAGATTTATAACCGGGTGATATTGCTTCTTGGTAAAAAACTGGTATCCGTTACCTATTTTCACCAGTTCAATGGCCAAATTATCATCACTATATTTTAACTCTATAGCTTTGAGGCTTTCATTTACTTCAGTGGCATTAAAATCCCGCTCAAAAGCCGCCTGCAGGCAATACATGATTTCTTCCATGCGAATACCTTGTTCTGATGCGAAAATTAATGCTTCTATGTAATGTTCCATTTTTGTGAGTGGTGAGTTGTGAATGGAGAGTAGTGAATAGTTTTTTAACTTAACCAACTATTCACTACTCTCTATTCACCATTCACTTTAATAATTGATAACCTGTTCCTCAATTTCAACAGGCACATCACGCCAATCGTATTTTTGGGTACGCAGTTGTGGTTCAAAACCTGCTTCAATGATTGATTCCTGGATGCCTTTGGCCGTAAACCTGTGTGGTGCGCCAGCAGCCGAAACTACATTCTCTTCGATCATGATTGATCCAAAATCATTTGCGCCGCCGTGTAAGCACAACTGTGCTACCTGTTTACCTACGGTAAGCCATGAAGCTTGTATGTTTTTGATGTTGGGCAGCATAATGCGGCTCAAAGCTATCATGCGGATATATTCATCGCCGGTTACATTATTGGTAATGCCCCGTACTTTACGTAAAAGTGTGCCATCATCCTGAAAAGGCCATGGAATAAAGGCAACAAAACCATAATGTCCCTCAGGCTTTTCTGCCTGTACTTCGCGAATCCAAACGAGATGTTCAAAGCGCTCTTCGATGGTTTCGATATGGCCAAACATCATAGTAGCCGACGAAGGTAAATTGAGCTGATGAGCGGCACGCATAACATCCAGCCATTCCTTGCCACCGCATTTTCCTTTTGATATCAACCTGCGTACACGATCATTCAATATCTCGGCACCTGCACCGGGCAGTGAATCTAACCCCGACTCTTGCATGGCTCTAAGCACATCAATATGGCTCATGCCTTCCAGTTTGGCTACGTGCGCAATTTCTGGCGGGCCTAATGAGTGCAGCTTTAATTTAGGATAGAGCTGTTTCAGTTCTCTGAAAAGATCGGTATAAAACTTAAGACCAAGATCGGGATGGTGACCGCCCTGCAGCAGTAACTGATCGCCGCCGTAACGGAAAGTTTCCTCTATCTTTTTTTTATAAGTTTCAATATCAGTAATGTAACTATCCTCATGGCCGGGCCTGCGGAAAAAGTTGCAGAACTTACAATTGGCTATACATACGTTGGTTGTGTTTACGTTACGATCTATCTGCCAGGTAACCTTACCATGCGGAACCTGCTTTTTGCGCAGTTCGTTGGCGGTATACATGAGGTCGGCAGTAGATGCGTTGTTATATAGGTAAACCCCTTCATCCTGGGTTAAAAAATCAAACCGCAAAGCGCGTTGCAACAGATCGGCTGTGTTCATAAAACAAAGATAAGCTTTAGCTTATTAATAGTTTAACGTTGGGTTAAGATTGACAAATTTATGAGAACCCAAATACACTCCATTGTGTGCGGCACAAAGCAATGGAGTGTATTTTATAGATTTTATTTTACCTTTAAAACATTGTTCCCTCTGTTCAAATCAGGCAAAGCATTATCGGGGTCGATAGTCACAGTTTCTACTTCCCCGGTAGTTGGTAGGGTAAAGGTGGCCTGCGTGCGGGATAGCCATGTTTCAACCGGCATGTAGCTGCGTTTTTTGCTGCCATCCTTAAATTTCACTTCAATAGTAAATGGCATTGGCAGTTGCTCCTTATTCACCACTGTTATATTTAAGCCTTTAACGCCATCAGTAGTTATATTTTTGGCATCTATAAGGGCTATGTCGGTTGTCCAGTTGTTATAAAACCAGCCTTTCCAAAACCAGGAGAGGTCTTCGCCTGCGCCGCTTTCCATCGATCTGAAAAAGTCATCGGGCTGAGGATGTTTAAATGCCCATTTGCTGATATAGTTTTTGAAAGCATAGTCAAACCTGTCTTTCCCCAATATCTGCTCCCGAAGTAAAACCAAACCAAATGCAGGTTTAAAGTAAACCAATGGATGGCGGTATTTTTCAGGAACCGCGTCGGCAGCCGTCATAATGGCCGGCGATTCCGGGTCGGTGATGATTGGGATAATCTCATTGGCAGGATTACCCCCTCCCGGTGCATATTCACCATCGCGTTTGGGTGCGTATTCACCTTTGTTAAACTCATCGGATGCGTAAATATCGATGAAGGTGTTAAATCCTTCGTCCATCCAGCCAAAACGACGCTCATCAGAGCCTACGATCATCGGGAACCAGTTGTGTCCAATCTCGTGCGCGGTAACCCAGTAAAGCTCGCTGCCTTTATCGGTAATGCCATCAAACACAATACCGGGATACTCCATACCTCCTGCTATACCAGCTTCGGTAATGGCAACAGGGTAGGGGTACACAAACCATTTTTCTGAAAAATATTCAATCGATTTTTTTAAATATTCTGTAGCACGGTTCCACGCATTGGCACCAACGCTTTCGGCCGGGTAAACAGACATAGCCAGTGATTTTTTACCCCCAGGTAAATTAACCCTCGCGGCATCCCATACATAGGCTTTTGATGCGCCAAAGGCAACATCGCGCGTGTTGAACATTTTATAATGCCAGGTAAGTGTGCCTTTATTTACCGGGCGACTTGATGGATCAGTCACTTCGGCAAGGCTGCGGATCATTATGGTTTTATCGCTGTTACGGGCAGCATCCAGGCGGGTAATTTGTTTAGCTGTCAATACTTCTTTAAAATTTATCAATTCTCCCGAGCCAGCCACAATCATATCCCATGGAACAGTAACCTGGTAATCAAAATCGCCATAGTCGAGGTAAAACTCACCGGCACCTAAAAAGGGCAGGGTATCCCAGCCGCGGCTATCATCATACACGCACATCCGCGGAAACCATTGGGCAATTTCATATATTTTGCCGTATTTGGTGTCTACATAATCTGTGCGGTTTCCAAAATCACCCGGGATGGTGTAGTGATATTTAATTCTTAAACGCAAAGATCCCTTGCCCAATGCGTGGGGCAGTCGCACCTGCATCCTGGTATCTGTGATAACGAATGGAACTTGTTTAACTACATCGCCCTGGTCTAACGCCACGGATTCAATGGTATACCCGTTTGTATGCTGATTTGGTCCGGGTGCTCTGTTGGTGAAAAAGTTTGAGCGGGCTTCCTTTTTATAGGTGTTTTGGTCCAGCTGTAACCACAGGTATTGCAAAGCATCCGGGCTATTATTAATATAGTCTATAGATACAGTACCATCAATAGTTTTGCTTACGGTATCAAGAGTTACTTTAATGTTATAATTTGCACGGTTTTGCCAGTACTTTGGTCCCGGATCGCCATTAGCCGAATGAAACTCATTACCTTTTTCGCTATAAAACTGTGGTGAAAATGCTGCAGCGGGGTTGTAGTTTGATGTAGTATCGTCGGGGTTGATCTTTCTTTTTTGCGCTTGCACATTAACAGCCAAAAGAGCGAATAAGCCTAAGCCTATAAAGTTTATTTTCATGAGGGTGCTTTAAAGGCAGCAATATACAAAGGATGGCTGTAAATTTTATTTGCATTATAAAATGTACAGAAATTAAAAAAAGATTTATGGAAATGTCGATTTAACTGCATCCTATAGGAAATTCACTTAGATATGTCGGAAATTAAAAATATCAGCATCCCTAAACCTTGTCATGAATCATGGCAACAAATGACACACGTTGAACAGGGAAGGCATTGCGCCCAATGCTGTAAAACGGTTACCGATTTTACCACCATGAGCAATAATGAGGTAATTGCCTACCTATCTGCAAAAAGCAATGTTTGCGGCCGGTTTAATGAACAACAACTACATGGTATGAACCATCAGCTTTATGCAGAGAGTTCACCCGCTGCAGGTGGGTGGAAAAGGTTAGCGTTGATGATGGGTTTATTAAGCTCTGTTTTATCTTTTAAAGGTACGGCTCAAACAAAAGTAGTGTTGAGTGAGCAAGGGCCTAAAGTGAAAAACCAGTCAAAGCCTGGCGATTTTATGTTGGGCAAAGTAGCGTTAATCCCCGATTCTGCTAAATTCAGGGTTGTTACCGGATGTGTAAATGATGAAAATAATGCGTCAGTTGTGGGTGCGGTTATTAAACAGTCATCAGGCACAACAGGTACCCAAACAGATATTAACGGCAATTTTAAATTACAGGTGCCCATGTCAGCTACGCAGCTTACAGCAAGTTTCATAGGTTATAATTCTCAACGGTTTGATATAGAAGCTGATAATACTTTTCAAATAAAGCTGACTATGCAACCTGCATTTTTGGGTGAAGTTGTGGTAATAAGAACTCCTTTAATAAAACGGATATATTATAAATGTATAAAAAGACCATTCCGAAAGCTATTTAACTAAGCATCCCCGCCAAAACCCCTTCCTTTAACGAATTACTGCACATACTCACCTTATGAATAGCCAGCTTGTGCATGATAAAGCGAGTGATAAGTGATGCCGTCACAATCATATCAACCCTTACGGGGATAATTCCTTTATTGGCTGCCCGCTCTTTATGGGTGGATAGTACAAATTTGTTGGTTAATGTTAAAAGTTCATCCTCATCAAAACTATAGTTTTTAGTCGCCTTTAAATCGAAGGAATTACCTTTTTCAGTTTCAATCACCTCGGCAAACGTTTCAAAAGCGCCGGATGAACCGATGAGTGTATCAATTTCATGGTTATTTACTGCTGTAAATAAATCTGTTAAATGATCTTCAAGGTACAGGTTTAAAGCCTCGATAGAGGAAGGAGGGATGGGATCAGTGCGGTGGAAAAGGTCCATTAAGCGTGCAGCGCCAATTTCAAAGCTTTGTTTCCAGATAATGCCATCTGCATTGCCTAATATAAACTCAACACTGCCGCCGCCGATATCCATGATGAGAGCGTTTTGTGCCGATAAGCACCCGCTAATTTTTACGCCCTGATAAATGAATACGGCTTCCTGTTCGCCATCAATAATTTCTATACTGATGCCGGTTTTATCCTCAACCTCTTTAATGAAATCCGTTCCGTTTGATGCACTACGCAGGGCCGATGTGGCTATAGCCCTTGTCGCGGTAACATTGCCCGCCTTTATTGCCTCGTGAAATTGTTGCATGGTGCTAATGCCCCGCTGATAGGCTTCAGGTAAAATATAGCCTTTATTGATGCCGCCTTCGCCAAGCTTCACCGCCTTGTGCTCATGAACTATTTCCTGGTAACTATGCAAATCGCCATCGGCAATTAATAAATGAAAGGTATTGGTACCAAGGTCCATTACGGCAACGCGTTTACTCATGTAGCTAAAATAAATAATCCCCGAAATTGTTTAGCCATTTTCGGGGATTATTTATAAAGACCATAGACGATAGTCCATAGACCGTGGTTTCTCGTTCATAGATCATCGGGCATAGTCCATCGTTCATAAACGATAGTTCATCGGCCATGGTCCATTGTCTATGGTCTATCGACCATTTATTCCTTATAAAAGAACCATTTAGCTAATTCTTTAAAGCTGGCTTTTTTGCCATACATCAAAATTCCTACCCTGTAAATTCTTGCAGCTACATAGGTTGTAAATAAAAAGCCAATAACCATCATAAACATGGATAGGGCTATTTGCCATTCCGGGGGATCGAACGGTAAACGAACCATCATAGCAACCGGTGCTGTAAATGGGATGATGGACAGCCAAACAGCCAAAGCGCTATCGGGTGCCCTAAATAATACCGATACTGATAAAATATAAGTAAACAGCAATGGCATGGTTATAGGGAACATGAATTGTTGTGTCTCGGTTTCACTGTCAACTGCCGAACCTACAGCAGCAAAAAGGGCGCTATATAATAAGTATCCCGTTAAAAAATAAAACAGGAAGCATCCTAAAATATAACCAAAAGGTATAGTTGATAATGTGGCTATGATGCCAGCCATCGGGCTTTGTGGCGAATTAAAGGCATGCCCTGCTATTTTTGATGATATTACAGATAAAATTATCCAGGCGCTAAACTGTGTTAAACCAACTAAGCCCACGCCAATAATTTTGCCCAGCATCAGCTGAAATGGTTTTACTGATGATATGATCACTTCAATGATCCTGCTGGTTTTTTCTTCAATAACACCGCGCATTACCTGCCCGCCATAAATAAACAAGGATATATAAATAAATATAGCGCAAGCAATGCTAATAGCGATGTTGGCGCCCATATTGGCATCTTTATCACCCGTTTCGGTAATTTCAACAGCGTTTACAGAAATATCAATCTTTTTGATAGAATGGATAGCTGCTGTGTCAATGTGGTGCTGAACCAGGCTGTAATTAAAAACGATATCTCCCATCTGTTTTTCAACTTCGCCGGTAAGCTGCATGGCAGATTTCTTTTTAGAGAATATTTGAATACCACCTTTTTTGGCATAATCAGCGGGGATGTATAATGTAGACATGTTTTCATCCTTTTTTGATTCTGCCTTATCAGCTTTTAAGTCCTTATGATTTACAACAAACTTAATGTTTGCAACATCATGGAATTTGTCAACAAATATCTTGCTATCATCAACCACTGTAACTATTTGTAAGGATGATAATTTATCACTGTCTTTAGCTACCAGCGCAATCACTCCGCCCATTGCCAGTATGAGCAGCGGTACTACAAAAATCATCACTATGAACGACTTTTTTCTTACCCTGGTAAGGTATTCGCGCTGTATAATGAGTAATACTTTATTCATGGCTTAAAGATTTAGCGTTTACTTTTTCAATAAATATTTCGTTCATGCTTGGTATTACCTCCTGGAGCATATTGATGCGGGTTTGCGGGATAAGATATTGCAGTACATCGTTGGATGTTTTGCCTTCTTTCAGCTTTATGCGAATGGTATGGTTATCATCATCGGTAATAGTTTCACCAATTTGCGCAAAAGGCTGTGCGCCGTTAAAGTTTAAGGGATTGCCGGCATATTCAACAAGGTATGTATCGTTACGATAGGAGTTGCGGATACTTTTAACCTTGCCATCCAGTATTTTATGCGATTGATGAATTAGGGCAATAGCATCACAAAGTTCCTCCACAGATTCCATACGATGGGTCGAGAAAAGAATAGTAGCCCCCTTGCGGTTGAGTTCCAGAATCTCGTCTTTAATCACTTCGGCATTCACGGGGTCGAAACCACTAAAAGGTTCATCCAATATGATCAGGTCCGGCTCATGCAATACGGTAGCCACAAACTGGGCTTTTTGCTGCATCCCCTTGGATAGTTCCTCAATTTTTTTCTTCCACCAGGTTTCCATACCCAGCTTATCGAACCAGAATTTTAAGCGTTTGGTAGCTTCGTCTCTGCTTAAACCCTTAAGTCGGGCCAGATAGATCATTTGTTCGCCAATCTCCATTTTTTTATAAAGACCACGTTCTTCCGGCAGATAACCAATCCGTTCGATATGTGACTGATTGAGCTTTTCTCCATTAAAGAAAACTTCGCCCGAGTCTGGCGCAGTAATCTGGTTAATGATACGGATGAGGGAGGTTTTACCGGCACCATTTGGGCCAAGCAAGCCAAACACCTGGCCACTTGCAACCTCCAGGCTCACATCGTCTAAAGCCCTGTGACCGGCGTATTGCTTTACAATATTGCGGATGCTTAACATTTTTGAGTTAGGTTTATGATGATAAATTTTAGGGTTTAGATACGGGCAGTTTTAAAATGTTACATTCATGCTATTCGTGTTTATTTTATTTTAGTTGACTGATCTTGAACCTTATCGTTTCAATAGCTTCCTTCTGCCTGGAAACGATCACATATAAGTAACCATTATAAATCATGGTGTGCGGATAACCATATTGACCGCCTTTCCACAGGCCCTCTTTTTTAAGGTGATAAAGTTCATTGGCAATGATATAGCTTTTATCGAAGGCTTTGCCGTTTGTTGATAGGGAGATAACCAGGGGATTTCGGTCGTAATGATGTAGCGTATCGGGGATACCCACATAATAAAAGCGTTTGTCCGGCAACCGGCCGAAATGAAATTTGCTGTCATTATCAGAAAAAGGAGCTTCAACCGGGCGCGACCAGCTGGTACCATTATCCTTGCTTTCGGTAAGCCATAGCCGACCATTCCATCCTTTACCGGTAACGCGTAAAAGCATATGCAGGATGTTATCATCAGTCTGAAAAAATGAGCCTTCGCATAAAGGAGGTAAACCTAATTTGGCAGCTGGGGCATAAAAGGCTGCCGAATTATCCTGTTTATAAAGCGAATCAGGGTAAAAGCTGCTTAACTTCCATCCTGAAATACCATGCGGGTCATCGGTGTATGGGAACAGAAAGTTACCGCTGATGATAAGTCTGCCGCTTTTGGTAGACTCTGGTCCGTGGTTAGGAATTAAAGGAACGTGCATATCACCGGGAGCACTCCAATGTATGCCATCGGTAGTGGTTTTGGCCCACAAATGCGTGTTTAGGCGGTGTTTAGTGTATTCGCCGTAATAGGCAACTAATGTACCTTTATATTGGTATAAACCCGCTGCGGTTAGTACGGTTAAAGTATCATTAACCTTGCCCGGTGAGGCGAGCACTGCAGGTACCGACCAGTGTATAAAATCTTTAGAAGTAGCATAAACCACCCGCTGGCCCGGTGAATCTTCATCTATCAAACCATTGCTCCATATCGCTATAAACTGATCTTTAAAATGGATGATGGAAGGATGGTGATTGTAAAGCCATTCTTTTTCAGGCGAATAGATCATCGACCGCTCGATATTTAAATGTGGGATGCCAGTTTCCGTTTGGTAATTATTGCGAATGGCAGAGGTTTGAGCTTGTGATTGACTGAAAAGTATAAACAAACAGCCTGTGAGCAGTAACGATTTTTTATATAAATCCATCTTAAAATAATACAGATTGCAATATACCCAATCCCCAAAAACAAAAAGACTTGAAATTATAAAGATTATTAGCTTTCTGCTAAGTGGGGCTGTCGGGTTTAAGCGAATTTTATGGTAGCAATAAAATAAGGCAAGGGTTCAATAGATTTGGGCAAAACTATTTTCAGGATAAGATATAAAAACACAAAAAAGCCCGAAGTCATAACAACTCCGGGCTTTTCAAAATGCTTTAAGCTTTCAGCCTTCGGCTCTCCGCTTTATTCAAAATATTCCTTCATCCGTTCAAAGAAGCTTTTCTCGTTTTTGCCCGGATTTGGTTTAAAGTTAGGGGATGATTGTAGTTTTTCCAGTATCTCGCGTTCTTCGCGACTTAATGCCTTTGGTGTCCATATGTTGATGTGCACCAGCTGATCGCCGCGGTGATAGGAATTTACCTCTGGTGTTCCTTTGCCTTTAAGGCGTAATATTTTACCGCTTTGTGTGCCTGGTTCAATCTTTATTTTGGCCTTGCCGTCAATAGTTGGTACTTCTACTGTAGTACCTATGGCTGCATCAACAAAGTTTACATGCAGGTCGTAAATTACGTTGTTACCATCGCGTTTTAAGGTTTCATGCGGAATCTCTTCTATCAGTATGATCAAATCGCCCGGTACACCACCACGTGGGGCAGCATTACCTTTACCGCTCATGCTTAGTTGCATGCCTTCGCTTACACCTGCAGGTACGTTAATTGTGATCAGCTCTTCGCCGCGCACAACACCATCACCATGGCAAACATTACATTTTGATAGTATGGTTGATCCTTCGCCGTTACAGGTAGGGCAAGTGCTGGTAGTTTGCATCTGGCCCAAAATGGTATTGGTTACCCTGCGCACCGCGCCCGAACCACCACATGTTTTACAGGTTTGGAAAGAGGCTTTATCTTTAGCACCAGAGCCATCGCAGGTTTTGCAGATGATCTGTTTGTTTACTTTTATTTTCTTTTCGGCGCCGTTGGCAATTTCTTCAAGTGTTAAACGTACTTTAATACGCAGGTTGCTGCCACGGGCTACACGCCTGCCACCAGCACCACCACCCTGGCGACCGCCGCCGCCAAAGAAACCTTCGAACGGACTGCCACCACCAAAAATGTCACCAAACTGGCTAAATATGTCGTTCATATCCATACCGCCGCCGCCATAACCACCGCCATTTGGTGATGAAGCATTGGCCGCATGACCAAACTGATCATAACGCTGGCGTTTTTCAGGACTGCTTAAAACTTCATAAGCTTCTGCTGCTTCCTTGAATTTTTCTTCCGCCTCTTTATCGCCCTGGTTTTTATCAGGGTGATATTTAATAGCCATTTTACGATATGCCTTTTTTACATCATCAGCATTAGCTCCCTTTGCAACACCAAGAATATCGTAATAATCTCTTTTAGCCATGTATTTAATTATTGAATTATTGATTTAGTGAATTAGTGAGGTGTTTTTGAAATGTAAAAATTAGTGCATCAATGAATTGAACATATGGCTCAAATCAATAATTCACTAATTCAGTCCCTCAATAATTGAATTACGCTCCTACAATTACTTTGGCAAAACGAATTACCCTGTCTTTCAGGTAATAGCCTTTTTCCATTTCATCAATCACCTTGCCTTTAAGGTCATCGGTAGGGGCAGGTATATTTGTAATAGCTTCCTGCAGGTCGGCATCAAAGGGGGTTCCTATTGATACCATTTCTGTTAAGCCTTTTTGTGTAAGTATATTTTTTAATTTATTTTGAATTAAGGTAACACCTTCTTTAACAGGGGCTACTTCAGTCGCTTTTTCCATAGCGCGTTGTGCACGTTCAAAATCATCCAAAACCGGAAGTAATGCAATAATTAAATCCTTTCCTTCAGTTTCGCGGGCTTCGGCACGTTCTTTCTGCGTACGTCTGCGGAAGTTGTCAAATTCGGCATACAGGCGTAAATATTTATCATTGGCCTGTGCCAGTTCGTCTTTTAATTTATCTTCCGCAGATGGACTTGCTACTTCGTCCGCTTCAACAGCTTCAACTGTTTCAGTTTGCTGGGCTTTAAGCTGTTCTTCCTCTGCTAAGTTTTCCTGGGTAGGCTCATTAATATTTTCAGGAGTATCCATATTTTCTTTCTTCTTTTTCTTCAACATGTCGTTAAATTTCATAGCTGATAGTGCCAATCAAGTATCCTGCCATTGCATTAAAGCCGACAAGCTGTCAGTGGTGTGTTTTATTATAGGCAGGAGTGGCGCAATATGCGCAAGGGTGACAGGATTATTTGTCTGATTATTTTTTTTGGACGGGGGATTGTCTGAACCGGAATTCATCGAATTAAAGAATGACCAGAATTTTGAAATTCTATTAATTCAATAAATTCGTTTAATTCCGGTTCAGAAACTATATTTCAGCATCCTCCAAAACTTTACCATTCTCGCATTTAATGATACGTGACGGGAAAGTGCGGATGATATGATAATCATGCGTAGCAATAAGTACGGCAGTACCCATTTGGCTTATCTGCTTTAGCAGCAGCACAATTTCTTCTGATGTTTCGGGGTCAAGGTTACCCGTTGGTTCATCGGCAAGGATAATTTCCGGGTCGTTAAGTAAGGCACGGGCAATTACCACCCGCTGCTGCTCGCCGCCAGAAAGCTCATGAGGCATTTTTTTAAGCTTAGAGCGTAAACCAACCTTCTCCAATACATCAAGAGTACGTTCTGCTATTAGTTTTTTATCTTTCCAGCCTGTAGCGCGCATCACAAAAAGCAGGTTTTGCTCAATGGAACGATCGGTAAGTAATTGAAAATCCTGGAAAACAATGCCCAGCTTACGGCGCAGGTAAGGTACATCCCGGCTTGGCAATTTGCTTAGTTCATACCCGCAGGCAGTTCCTGTGCCACTTTTAATGGCAAGGTCGCCATAGATAACCTTAAGCAGACTGCTTTTTCCTGAGCCGGTAGAGCCTATGAGCCATACAAAATCTCCCTTATCAACATGCAGGTTTACATTTGATAATACCAGGTGCGCCTGCTGAAAAATATCAACATTATTTAGCTTAATAATAGAGTTCCCAATCATCTTTTTATAGCTCCAATTTTAAAATCTGCCCAAAAGGCAAATCTTTAATAATATTCATAATATAGTCGGCCTTATCAGTTAACCCAACCTTATCCAGTGATTTTTCGGGCCTATCTACCCTGAAATATGCCAGCAGCGTAAACTTATCATCCCTCAACTGTACATAATCGGGTATTTTGGCAACGCCTTTAACTTTTATAATATACATTTTTTTAGCTTAAGGCTTAAAGCAAAAAGCTTAAAGCATTTTTTATCTCAAAGATAGCTTTTAGCTTTAAGCCTTCGGCTTTCAGCATTTTCAAAGGTATTGTAATTTTAAAGATTTGACAAAAATTCCATTGTATCAATACCATCGGCATAATCCCATAATGCGGGTTGCTGACTTTGGCCAAACGCAACCACCTGGTTGTTTACACTTATAGGGGCGGTGGCAACAATACATTGTATATTTTCGGCTTGTTGCTCCAATGTTTGTTGTGCCGATGCCAAATTATCATAATAACCAAAATACAACACGGCCAGGGGCGAAGCTATTCTTTCATCTTCCTTAAGCATCAGAAAGCCATTATCCAGGTGTTTATTGCTGTTTACCAGATAAATAGATTTGTTGTAGTCGTAATTATTGTTGTATTTATGATGATGGATGATAGCCTTATGATCCTCAATCGATTCAAAAAAGAAATTGAAATTATAATCCTTTGGCACCAGCAGCTTACTTACATTGCGGCAGCCTAAACCATAGTAATCAAAAATATCATGACCAAGTTTAAATAATTGCTCTGCGGTTTCTTCACCGGTAATTAATGCGATGCTGTTCCTGTTTTTGCGAATGATGTTGGGCACTTTGCCAAAGTAATAATCAAAGTATCGCGAGCTGTTGTTGCTGCCTGTAGCAATAATGGCATCAAAATCTGCCAATCTTTCCACAAAGCTAAATTGTTCGGCAAAGCCCGGATCGATATCAACTAATTTTTGCAAAATTACCTTAATCAGGCGGGCATCCTGTGATGATGCTTTAATAAGCGCGTGATTGCCAGATGCCAGCACGCAAAGTACATCATGAAAACCCACAAGAGGGATATTGCCGGCCAAAATAAGCCCTACCTTTTTGTTGGCAGCTTCCTTAGCGAGGTTGTATTTAGATAACCAGTTTTCCAGATCGGCTTCATTCAGCATCTTGCCAATGGCTGTTACGGCCTGTAAAACACTTTGGGGGGTGAACCAGGCGTTGTGATAACGCTCATCTTCAATAGTAGCCATCAGTTGTGCATCGGGGGCAATTAACTGCTTTCCTAAGCTTGAAAATGAATTTATTGAATTTTTTATGTTAAATTTTGACATATTTATGGTAAGGCTTTAAGCCCTTAAAGCCTTTTTTGTTATATTTGTGCGCTTGTAAATTACGGGCAAAGTTAATTGAGATTATTATATATTTAGAAATATGGCGATTAAAATCACCGATGAATGCATAAACTGCGGAGCTTGCGAACCGGAGTGCCCCAATAATGCTATTTATGATGCAGGTGCAGCGTGGCGCTTTAGCGACGGTACCGGTCTTAAAGGGGTTATTGATTTTGGAGATGGCAATACTTTAAATGCCGAAGAAACCCAAGCTGCTTTATCCGATGAAATATATTATATAGTTCCGGATAAATGTACCGAATGTGTTGGTTTTCATGATGAGCCGCAGTGTGCTGCTGTATGCCCGGTTGATTGTTGTGTTGATGATGAGGATATCCGCGAAAGCAAAGAAGAACTGTTAGCCAAGAAAGATTGGCTGCACATGAACGAATAAGATATTGATATTAAATCATTAGAGGGAACAGCTTGCTGGTCCCTTTTTTTGTGCTAATTTAATATTTTAATATATTAGCTTAATCATTTTAGCCGCACCCCTTTGGCTAAAATATACCAATTATAATATTGTAACTACTTTAGCGGTTATAATGTATTGCTAATTTTATTTCTATCTAACTAAGCTATGGAATATGGCATTTGTAACCTTGCGGTTATTCCGCTTCGCGCAGAACCTAATGAAAGGAGTGAGCAGGTATCGCAGGTTTTGTTTGGTGAGGCATTTGAAATTACAGAGTGGGCTGAATATTGGGTTAAGATCATTACTGATATCGATAACTATGTTGGCTGGATAAGCAGGCTACAGTTTGCCCCGCTGGGCCATATTGCTCATAAAAATTTAAAAAGCCATCAACCACCCTTAACTTACAGGGCTGTAACACAAGCCTGGAAAATTGCTGATAATTCTGTTATTTATTTGCCGGCAGGTAGTTCGCTTGCTTTTTTGGAGGGTACAACCTGTAAAATAGGAGGTGATAGATTTGAGATCATTGGTGAAATTGGAGAGAATGAAAATATTGCAACTACGGCAAAGTCGTTTTTAAATGCCCCTTATTTATGGGGTGGTCGAACCCATTTCGGAATTGATTGCTCTGGCTTTACACAGGTGGTATTTAAGCTAAATAAAATAAAAATAAAGCGTGACGCCAGTCAGCAGGCAGAAGAGGGGGTTAAAGTTAACAGCTTAAAAGATGCACGCCTGGGCGATCTGGCATTTTTTAATAACGCCGAAGGAAGAATTACCCATGTTGGAATACTGCTTAATGGCGAACACATTATTCATGCATCGGGTAAGGTTAAAATAGATTTGATTGATGATGATGGAATTTATTCGGTTGGGTTAAAAAGACACACCCATAAGTTACACAGCATAAAAAGATTTTTTTAAGCAAACGTGGTATCGCTATATGGTTATATTCCATACCATAATGCTTTTATCATCGCTTACTGATATAAGGTGATCTCCGTTCCAGGCCAGTTTATTTACCGAGAGGGGATGGCTTGCATATCCTTTTTCCCGGCTGATGATTTTGTAAAGTTTAAAATCATCAGATCCCCATATTTTAATGCTTTTGTCCATACTGGCAGTGGCAAAATAGGGTTGCGTAGGGTGGAAGAGAATGTGATTTACTGCAAATAAGTGCGCGGGAATATTTTTTATAAGCTGATAGGTTGCAGTATCCCAGATCTTCACCTGTGCATCACGCCCTCCCGAAATAAGGTGCATTCCATCAATGCTGTAAGTTAATGAAAAGACCGACATGGTATGCCCATGCAAGGTTTTTATCAGGGCATAATCCTCCAGGTCGTAAATCTTTACCTGGTTATCCCGGCAACCAAAGGCTACCCGTTTTTCATCGGGCGAAATGGCGATGCAGCGTACCGTATCGGCAGATACAGTGAAGCTGTGTACTATCTCTAATGTATCCAGGTTCCAAACGGACACTGTGCCGTCTTCAGAGGCTATTAGCAGTTCTTTTTTATGATTAACGGACCTGATATCAAAAATTGGTTTAATGTGGTGTCTAAGCGATTTAATGATCTTCTGTTCAATAAAATCAAACACCAAAACCTCTCCACTGCGTAAGCCTGCAAACAATAAAGGATAGCCGGCAGGGCAATGAATAGCATAAACGGAAGCCTGAACCGGGAAGATTACTTTAATAAAGGAATTGTCCTTTAGGCTCCATTCTACCAGTCCTTTATCGTTACCGCCGGTAAATAATATACCAGGTTTTTGCGATAGTTCCAGTGTGAAAATCGGGTTGCCGTGTCCGGTTAGTTCAGCTATTTTTTCCGCGGTCATTTTTCAATTTGCTTTATCGGTTTGCGGGTTATCAGTTTGCGGGTTGCAAGGGGGGATTTATAGTGAATCAGCTACAAACTGCTTACCGCAAACTGCTCACTATTTGTGTCTGTTTTCCAGATTTTTAGCAATTGTTTCAAGTGTTAAACCTTTTTCGCGAAGCAATACCAACAGGTGAAAAACAAGATCTGATGATTCATTGATCAGGTCTGTTTCAGTTTCTGCAAGTGCAGCTATCACGGTTTCAACACCCTCTTCGCCAACCTTTTGCGCTATTTTGTTGAGTCCTTTATTCCTAAGTTTATTAACATATGAACCTTCAACCGGGTTTTCATATCTATCGGCGATAATATTTTCTAGTTCTAATATAAAATTCTGGTTGTATTCGGTTTGGAAACAACTGCGTGAACCGGTATGACAGGTTGGGCCGTCAGCTTTAACTTTTATCAGCAGAGTGTCGTTATCGCAATCAATGCGAATGTTTTTCACATGCAAAAAATTACTGCTGGTTTCACCCTTGGTCCACAAGCGGTTTTTTGAGCGGGAAAAGAAGGTAACTATATTTTCTGCAACTGTTTTATCATAAGCTTCCTGGTTCATATAACCCAGCATCAGCACCTCTAACGTTTGCTCATCCTGGATAATAACCGGCACTAATCCGTCTGTTTTGCTAAAATCTATATTCATATCTGTTGTTCTGGTTCCTGTTGCGGGTTGCCAGGTTAGTGTGTTATTAGGTTTTCTCCACTGCCTGTGTCCTCACAGGCAGCTATCCGGAGCAAGTTGTCTGTGAGGACACAGACAAGGTTATAAGTTCGGCATGACTAAGGTTGTTAAAGTGTTTGTCACAATCCCGAACCTCGTAACCCGCAACCCGAACCCAATTATATCCTCACCTCAATATTATTACTCTTCAATACCGCTTTCAAATCAGGTATCAATATCTCACCGTAGTGAAACACTGAAGCTGCTAAAGCTGCATCAATATTTGTTTTTTCAAACACATCAATAAAATGCTGTACAGATCCGGCTCCGCCAGAGGCTATTACCGGTATGTGCACCGCATCGTTTACTATTTTGAGCAGGCCATTGTCAAAGCCCGCTTTAGTGCCGTCGTGATCCATAGAGGTAAGCAGGATCTCGCCTGCGCCCCGGCTTTCGGCTTCCAGTATCCACTCCAGTGTTTCGCGTTCAGTTGGTAAACGGCCGCCATTCAAATGGACGATATTTTTATTGCCAATACTGCGTGTATCCACCGCAATAACCACAAACTGAACACCAAATGTTTTAGCCAGTTCATCAATGAGGGCAGGGTTACGTACCGCAGCCGAGTTGATGGATATTTTGTCGGCGCCGGCATTTAACAATGCATCTGCGTCTGCAATTTCATTGATGCCACCACCTATTGTAAATGGTATATTGATCTGCCTGGCTACTGCTTTTACCAGTTCAACCATCGTTTTACGGCGTTCAACAGTAGCCGTAATATCCAGGAAAACCAGTTCATCTGCACCCTGGCGAGAGTAGTTCCAGGCCAGCTCAACCGGGTCGCCTGCATCGCGCAGGTCAACAAAGTTAACACCTTTTACCGTACGGCCGTCTTTAACATCAAGGCAGGGAATAATTCGTTTACTTAGCCCCCCCCGCCCCCTAAAGGGGGTGCTGATTTGCGTGGTTATTTGTTCCAACACTTTATTTAAGTTGTTAAATACTTCATCGTTTGTGAAGCGTAATACTTTGAGTCCGTCAAATTCTAAGTTATTCTGCCTTTCAACATCGTTTAGGGCTATAGCCGGAAGCTGATGAATGTCGCCATCCAGCTCTATAACCAACTTACGCTTATGGCAATAAAAGTCGGCTATATAGATACCTAACGGGTGTTGTCTTCTGAATTTGAAACCTAACTGATTGTTTTTTAAATGCCCCCAGAGTACTTCTTCAGCCCCAGTCATTCTATAACGAAGAGCTTCTGCATTTTTAAAAATCGGAGCGCCAGCACCCAAAAACATCCGTTTTTTCATATGCAATTATGGTTCCCCCTTTTAGGGGGGGTAGGGGGCTATATATTATATAGAAATCAGCGATTCCAGATTCCAGTTCTTTATATCTTCAATGCTGATATGCCCTTCATAAATGGCTTTGCCTACTACAACTGATTCTACTTTTAAGCGACTAAGTTTTTCGATATCATTCATAGAGCTTACGCCGCCAGAAGCGATTAGCTTGATGAAGGGAGAATGGTCAAGCAGTTTCTCGTACAGTTCAATACCTGCGCCGCCCAGCTTGCCATCTTTATTGATATCGGTACATAAAAAACGGAAAAAGCCCAGGGCAAGGCATTTATCAACGTAATCCATCAGCTTAATTGGTGAACTTTCCATCCAGCCGGAGTATTTAATTACCTCATCCAGTACGTCGATAGCGATAACTACCTGGTCAGAACATTTGTCTCTGCCGCAGATTGATTTACCTAATTCTGGTAAAAATTCCGGATTAGTAAGTGCCTGGGTGCCTACTATAACACGATGAACGCCGGCATCTATTAACTCTTTTACCTTATCAATACTGCGGATACCTCCACCATATTGCACTTTCATTTCGGTTTTACGGATCACATCAAACAGGTATTGCTGGTTGCTGAAATCGTTTTTGGCGCCATTCAAATCAATGATATGGATAAAGTTGGTGCCGTTGCTTTGGTAACGCTCAATCATTTCTTCAAGCGTTACATCATATTCTGTTACCTGTTGGTAATCACCCTCACGTAGTCGCACTACTTTTTTATTCAGAATATCGATAGCCGGGATTATGTACATGTCTTTTATATTTTTGAAAAGTTTGTTAATAGTGTTTCACCATACACTCCCGATTTTTCGGGGTGAAATTGTACGCCATAAAAATTATCCCGCCAAATTGATGCCGAAAATTCATTATTATAGTTGGCCGATAATAAAGTATAAGCTTTATCATACTCAATAAAGTATGAATGTACAAAGTAAAAATGTGAACCTGACGGTATATTTTTAAATAGTGGATTTTCTTTTTCGGGAAATACCTGGTTCCAGCCGGTGTGCGGAACTTTGTATAAATTACTATCCTTAAACCTTAAAGTTTTAATTGGAAAGATATCTAAAAGGTTCGAATCCCCTTCCTCAGAATGGGAAGTGAGCAACTGCATGCCCACACAAATACCAAGCGTTGGCTTTTTTAACGCCTTAATAGTTGGAACCAAACCTGTTGATTCCAGCTTTTTCATGGCTGCTCCGGCATGCCCAACACCCGGAATAATATAACGATCATATTGAGCAAAATCTTCCTCGCTATTGATCATGCCATAAGGTATGCCCAACCGATCAAGTGCTGCTGTCAGTGAAAAAATATTTCCGGCTCCGTATCTTATTATACCTATCATTCTTTTAGTTAGAATCAAGAGTCAAGAATCAAGAGTCAAGAAAAAAACAGTAATGTCTTGATTCTTGACTCTAATCTCTTGACTCTTTTATAAAAGTCCCTTAGTGCTTGGTAAAACCATCTTATCTACATCACGTTTTATAGCCATTTTTATTGCCTTTGCAAAGGCTTTAAATATAGCTTCAATTTTGTGATGTTCGTTTTGTCCTTCGGCTTTAATATTTAAATTACATTTTGCCGCATCGCTAAACGATTTGAAGAAATGATAAAACATTTCTGTTGGCATTTCGCCTATCTTTTCTCTTTTAAACTCGGCATCCCAAACTATCCAGTTTCGGCCACCAAAATCAATAGCCGCTTGTGCCAGGCAATCATCCATCGGCAGGCAAAAGCCGTAGCGTTCAATGCCCATTTTGTTGCCTAAAGCTGTAGCGAAAATTTCGCCTAAAGCGATTCCGGTATCTTCAATGGTGTGGTGTTCGTCTATATGGAGGTCGCCATTGGCAATAATTTCGAGGTCGATACTCCCGTGGCGGGCTATCTGATCTAACATATGATCAAAGAAATGCAAACCGGTAGAAACTTTGGCCTCGCCAGTACCATCCAGGTTTATTTTAATGTAGATGTCTGTTTCTTTGGTACTGCGGCGGTGCTCTATTACCCGCTCACCCAGTTTCAAAAATTCATAGATCTTTTTCCAGTCAGTAGTTTCTAAAGCTATGGTATCCTGGATATGATCCTCCTCGGTAAACTCACCGCCACCTAAGCCCGAATGATTATTTAGCCAGATGGCTTTTGCACCCAGGTTTTTGGCCAGCAATACGTCGTTTTTCCTATCGCCGATGGTAAATGATCCTTTCAGATCATACTTTTCAGCATCAAGATATTGTGTAAGCAAACCGGTTTTTGGCTTACGGGTAGGGGCGTTATCAGCAGGGAAGGTACGATCAATACAAATGTTTGAAAACTTTACACCCTCACTTTCAAAAGTTTTAAGGATGAGGTTATGTACCGGCCAAAAGGTATCTTCGGGATACACGGCAGTGCCTAAACCATCCTGGTTGGTCACCATTACCAGCTCAAAATCAAGCTCTTTGGCTATTTTTGGTAGATAGGTTAACGCGCCGGGATAAAAGGTAAGTTTCTCAAAGGAATCGATCTGCTCATCCGGCGTTTCATTAATCATCGTGCCATCACGATCTACAAATAATATTTTCTGCAGCTTGCTCATTTAAAAGTTCTGTAAGGTGTTAAGTAATATGGTGTTTTCATCTGGCGTACCTACAGTAATACGCAGGCTGCCCTCGCATAGTTCAATTTTTGAGCGGTTGCGCACAATGATGCCTTTACCTACCAGGAAATTATAGATGCCGTTTGCATCCGTGGTTTTAACCAAAATAAAATTCGCATCAGACGGATAGATATCTAACACAAAATCAAACTCTTTTAAAGCAAGTACCAACCTGTCGCGTTGGATAAGGGTTTCCTTTATCCATTCATTTACTTGTGCAACGTTAGCCAAGGCCTCTAAAGCCAGTTGTTGCGACGACTCGTTAACGTTATAAGGAGGCTTAACTTTATTCATTACCTCGATGATCTCTTCGGCGGCAAAAGCCATCCCAACACGCAAACCGGCAAGTCCCCACGCTTTGGAGAGGGTTTGCATTACTACCAGGTTGGCATATTCGGTTAATTCCTGTATAAATGTTTTTTGGCGACTGAAATTGATATAAGCCTCATCAACCACAACAATTCCATTAAAGTTAGCGAGCAGAGTTTCTATATCTTCCCGGTTAATGGAGTTGCCCGTTGGGTTATTTGGCGAGCAAATAAATATCAGTTTGGTATGTTCATCAATAGCCTCTGCAATGCCTTCTAAATTAAGTTGGTATTCTGGTGTAAGGGTTACTTTACGAGCCTCCACATCGTTGATGTTGGCCGATACCTCGTACATGCCGTAGGTAGGGGGTACCAGGATCACGTTATCTACACCTGGGTTACAAAAGCTGCGGAACAGGATATCTATAGCCTCATCGCTGCCATTGCCTATAAATATATTGCGGGCCGGTACGCCTTTAATTTCGCTTAGCCGCATTTTTACCGCATACTGCATAGGGTCGGGGTACCGGTTAAACTGTTGTGCCAATGGCGAACCATAAGCATTTTCATTAGCATCCAAAAAAACACTTGCTTCACCCTGATACTCATCACGGGCGGATGAGTAGGGTACTAACCGTTTGATGTTTTCTCTAAGTATATTATTGATATTGTACATTATTCTTTTAATCTTTTTCGATAAACGAATTTTTTTCACCCGTCATTGCGTGTCTATCTATGATCGACATGTTTGAAAACTACCTTTTTGTCATCCTGAGGAACGAAGGATCTATTCTCCATCATGCTTCTTCGCCCTGTACAGTCTGCGAATAGATCCTTCGTTCCTCAGGATGACAAACCTTTTAAAATGTCATTTCTCCTTCAGGGTACTTGGGTTTTATATACTCGCAATGACGCTTTTTCATGTTAATTATTACTCCTGATAGATACCGCATTCCTATGCGCATGCAGTCCTTCCATCTCTGCTAAAACCTCAACAGTATGACCGATATTTTGGATGCCTTCACGCGTGATATGCTGGAAGGTGATCTTTTTCACAAACGAATCAACCGATACACCAGAATAAGCCCTTGCATAACTGCTGGTTGGCAATGTATGGTTAGTTCCTGATGCATAATCGCCGGCACTCTCCGGGGTTAAATTGCCCAGGAAAACCGAGCCAGCGTTGATGATGCTCCCGGTGATCTGCTCCCAGCTATGGGTTGCCAAAATTAAATGTTCGGGTGCGTATTGGTTACTGAAGTTCATGGCTTCTGCAAGGCTGGATGTAACTACGATGTATGAATTATCCAAGGCTAACCTTGCAATTTCGGCACGTGGTAAAACCGGTAATTGTTTCTCTATTTCTGCCAATGCTGCATCTGCAATTGCTGCCGATGTGCAAACCAGAACCGATTGGCTATCAATGCCATGTTCTGCCTGTGCCAGCAAATCGGCGGCTATATAGGCCGGGATTGCAGTACTATCAGCAATTACTAAAACCTCCGACGGACCGGCCGGCATATCAATAGCGGTTGTGGTAGTTGATTGAATAATGGTTTTAGCCTTGGTTACAAACTGGTTGCCCGGACCAAAGATCTTATCAACTTTAGTTATAGTTTCGGTACCGTATGCCATTGCTGCAATTGCCTGCGAACCACCGGCAAGATAGATCTTATCAATACCCAACAGCAATGCTACATAAGCAATAAATGCATTTACCTTGCCGCTTTTTTGCGGGGGAGAGCACACCACAATTTCATGACAGCCGGCAATACGAGCCGGGATGCCCAACATTAAAAATGTACTTGGCAAAACTGCTGAGCCACCGGGGATGTAGAGGCCCACTTTCTCAATTGGCCTTAACTCGCGCCAGCAGGTTACACCGGGCATAGTTTCTACCTTGTCCTCAGATTTTAGCTGTGTTTGATGAAATTTATAGATGTTGTTATAAGCAGTTTCAAGAGCAGCCTTTTGTTGAGGGCTTATAGCTTGTGCCAGTTCTTCCAGTTCGGCTTTATCCAGGTAAAGTTTACTTAATTCAACCTTATCAAATTTGTGGGCGTAATCAATTAATGCCCTATCGCCATGTTGCTGAACGTTAGCTATTACCTCCTCAACAACAGCGCGGATCTCATTGGCCGGATCAACATTACGCTGAACCAGTTGCTGAATATCGCCAGTACTTAAATCTGAATAATTGTATGTCTTCATTGCAGTTATCAGTTTGCAGTGGGCGGTTTACTTTAGCAGTCTGAGTATTAATGCAAACCGCTAAAGTAAACTACCAGCTATAAAATTATCTTTTCAATTGGCATTACTACAATGCCTTGTGCGCCTGCTTGTTTCAGCTGGCTTATTCTATCCCAGAAATCACGCTCGGGGATCACGGTGTGTACAGCAACCCAGTCAGCCTCGGCCAATGGTACTACCGATGGGCTTTTAACACCCGGTAATAAAGCAATTACCGCATCAAGGTTATCTTTACGAACGTTAAGTACCACGTACTTAGTCTCTTTTGCGCGCAAAACAGATTGAATACGTTGTATCAGTTCCTGCACCAGGTGGTTGCCATCGGTGCCTTTGCTGCCAATTAATACCGCTTCTGACGACATTACATCAGCAAAAGGTTTTAAACCGTTGCTTTTTAACGTGCCACCGGTAGAAACAAGATCGCAAATGGCATCACTTAAGCCAAGGCCCGGAGAAATTTCTACAGAACCGGATATGGTGCGGATGTCTGACTGGATACCTTGCTCTTGCAAAAATTTTCGCAATATAACCGGATAGGTAGTTGCAATGGCTTTTCCGTTTAAATCGGCAAGCGACTGAATATCATTATTGTTTGGTACTGCAATTTTTAAAGAGCATTTGCCAAAGCCTAAACGTTGCAGGTAGTTTACTTCAACTTCGGTTTCCTGTATCACATTTTCGCCCACGATACCCAGGTCGGCAATGCCATCCTGAACGTATTCTGGAATATCGTCATCGCGAAGAAAAAGGATCTCTAAAGGGAAGTTTGATACTGGGGAAATAAGCGAGCTTTTGTAATTTTCGAAGTTTAAGCCGCAATTTTTTAGTAATTCGACTGATTTTTCGTTGAGACGACCAGATTTCTGGATCGCAATTTTAAGTGTTTTCACAAAATGAATTTAAGGAACTATAATAAAAAAGAGTATAAACGGAGGTTGTTATTTCGCGTAGAAACATACATTTAGCTGATCACCACATGGTGGTGATGCAGATGAAGATGATGTAAAGCGATACCGTTCATTTTTTATAGTATACTACGGGTAAGTCTGCGCAAATATAGACAGATGTTTTTTAAATCAAAATTTAATATGAATTTGTCTGAATTAGAATTTACAGAATTTGAGGATTTTCAAAATATTGCCTGAGCCGAATTGATGGAAATATTCGAATTTTTAAATTCTGTTCATTCTTTAATTCTGTAAATTCTGATTCAGATTATTTTCATCATACTCATAAATACCGCCCTCTGCCCCAAAATCTTTAATTAACCTCAAATGCTTTACTTTTTGAATATCCTTTATATTAATAAGCTCCGGATTTTCGAGTACGTTAAACCAGATGAGATAAAAACGTTTGATCTTGTAAAATTTGGCCACATCCTTTTTAAAAAAACGGTGAGGGACAAGGTATGATGACATGCCCGAGAAGAAGTAAACAGCCTCATGTGCATCTGTATAAATAGTAACTTTTGGGTCGAACTGGCTTTTATCTATCGTTTTTAAATAAGCAGCAAAGTCCGAATCGATCCAGCTTTCATCTGTATAACCAGGGTTGCCGTATTCTCCGGCTATTTGGTCAACATAGCGGGCTTTATCTATGAAAAACTCTTTGGTAACAAAGCCCAGCATCAGCACTATCATTATGCCGGCCACTATTTTGCGCGTGTTGGTATTTACTATTTTTTTAAGCAGCAGCAAGCCCCAGCTGGTATAACCCCAAAGCGCGGTTATATACATAGGCGCAAGCAAGCGGTGGTTAATGCGCTCATACCGTGAAAAAGTTGATGATATCACGATAAACAAACCATAAACCAAAGCGAAAGTAATAGCCAGGTTCTCGAAGCTATCTAAATGGCGTCGATAATAATTATATGCCAATGCCGCTATAAAGCCGAGCAATATAATGGTAGCCAAGGGTATAGATAGCCAGTATTGATTAGGGGTAAGTCCCATCCAATCACAAATCACATTGCCAAAATAATACAGGTTTTTACCGAACGAAGTTATAGATGGCTCCCGCGGGCCTGTAGTAGTGCCAGACATGAAAGCGTTAAACACCAGGTTGCTTACCAATAGTGATATGCAAACAAAGCCATATATAATAATGTGAAAAATCTTCTTTTTTAGCGGTAAAACCCTGTCAAGCAATAAAAGCAGCCCACCTGTGCCCACAATGGTAACGGCGGCATACCGGGTTATACAGCTTATGGCAGCTATAAGCGCCGCTATAACCAATGTTTTAATGGTATGCTTTAAAAGATATTCCCTAAAGGCTACCAGGAAAAACAGGGTTTCTACTATAAACAGTGTCTCTGACCATAAATAGGAGTACACCTGCAACAGCGCCGGACTCAATATGATAGCCACCAGCATCAACCATTTGTAAACGCGGGATGTTGGTACAAAACGGTGCATGATCCAACCACTCGTATATATCAGTGTTGCAAACATTAATCCGTTTAACACCGCGCCAAATATTACCGGATCGATACGGGTAATAAACATAATGCTCCCTAAAAATACTGGGTAAAATACCGGGAAATCAACAATAGGGATATGGTTAAATGTTTGTAACGTGCCGTTGGTATTCAAGCTGCGCGCTGCACTGGTATACATGATGGAATCCGGAGAGATGCCAATGCCACTGTATTTGCAAAATAGCTGGATAGCAAAAAAGCCAATTACTGCGGCGATGAATGTGTCGTAGTTTTTTAGATAGCGGCTAATTTGCATAAAGGTTTCTTTGCTTTGTAATAGTGGTAAAAGTTGTAGCGGGGTAAAATGTTTTAAAAATAGTTAAAAAGCCCCCTCTAAATCTCCCCCGGTAGGGAAGACTTTTGAATAATATTTTCAAATCCCTCCTTTCCGGGGAGGGTTTGGGTTGGGCTAAGCTATCAAATCCAATACTGTACTTATCGGCTGATCGCTATCTATCAATATGCCTTTAACGCCAGCAGAAGTTCCTGCTTCTACGTCGCGCTCGCGGTCACCTATAAAATAGGATAGGGTAGGGTCAATGTTGTATTTTTCGATGCCTTGTAACAACAAGCCGGGTTTTGGTTTGCGGCAATCGCAATCACCGGTGAAATTTGGATGGTGCGGGCAGTAAAAAAAGTCGGTTATTTCTACACCGTGTTCTTTATATACTTGTTTTAGATGATTATGCATTTTTGCAAGTTCATCCTCTGTATACCAGCCTTTAGCCAGGCCTCCCTGGTTGGTAGCTACCAATAGCATATATCCCCTGTTTTGCAAAGTTTTAAGCGCTTCGAAATTATCGAGTACATGAAAATCTTCAAAACGACGAACGTAATCGCCCATTTCCTGGTTTAGTACTCCATCACGATCTAAAAATACAGCTTTAATTTTTGCAGACATTTGTTATTAATTTTTTGCAAAGTTAGCAATTTTTAAAAGTTCGTGGGTGATATGTAATGGAACCAGGATTTTAGTCAATATCAGTTACAGGAAGTGCATTGTTTCTTCTCAATTAATAAATTTAAAAAAGACGACCGCATATATAGATTTAGCAAACAAAATTTTATTCTGTTATAAATAAATATACCGCTTGTATAAATGATTACGGTTAAATTGGTGCAACTTTATATTGATTCTAAACAATAAAACATCTTATTTTCATTTAGTAAATCATAATAATTGCCTGTTTGTGTTGATGAATTGTTAAATAAACATGATTTAAATAATTGATTTTTTAGAAATCTTTAAAAATTCTGATAAATTTTATAATTTATTTATATATCAGTAACTTCGTAGTTACACCATTTTATAAAACGGTTTAATTTACGATGAATCAAACTGAGAGCAACCAGGGCCTTTACAGGCCAGAATTTGAACACGACTCCTGCGGGACTGGATTTATAACCAATATTAACGGTCATAAAAGTAACCAGATTATTGATGATGCGCTTACCATGCTGGAGAACATGGAACACCGTGGCGCTTGCGGATGCGACCCAGAAACCGGCGATGGTGCTGGTATTTTGATACAATTGCCACATGAGTTTCTGATGGAAGAATGCTCAAACCTGGAGATCAGCCTGCCCGAACCGGGTGAGTATGGTGTCGGGATGATATTTTTTCCTAAAGATTCGGCACAAAAGAAAGCTTGTCGTATAGTTATTACCAATGCTATTGAAAAGTTAGGTCTTGTAAAATTAGGTTACCGCAAATTAACTGTTGATTCAATGGCAGTTGGTGAAACCGCCCGCCAGGCCGAACCTGATGTGGAGCAGATATTTATTGCCCGCCCGCATCATATTACCAACGCAGAAGATTTTGAACGTAAGCTATTCATTTTAAGAAGGTATATTAATAAAACCATCACCGAAACCATAGCTGGTGCGGCTGAACATTTTTATTTTACCTCGTTATCCTGCAAAACCATTGTTTACAAAGGACAGGTAACTACTTACCAGCTGCGTAAATATTATGCCGATCTTACAGATCCGCGTATTGCATCTGGTTTTGCCATGATCCACTCGCGTTTCTCAACAAATACATTTCCATCATGGAAACTGGCTCAGCCTTTTCGCCTGATAGCCCATAATGGTGAGATTAACACCCTTACGGGTAACTTAAACTGGTTTTATGCCGGTTTAAAATCATATGCTTCGTCGTATTTTACGGCCGAAGAAATGGACATGCTGTTGCCGGTGATTGATAATAACCAGTCGGATTCTGCCTGCCTGGATAATATAATCGAAATATTACTGCATTCTGGTCGCTCATTACCTCACGTAATGATGATGCTGATCCCTGAAGCATGGGATGGCAACGTACACATGGACCCGGTTAAAAAAGCGTTTTATGAGTATCATGCAACCTTAATGGAGCCTTGGGATGGCCCGGCTGCAATTACCTTTACCGATGGTAAACTGGTAGGAGCTTTGCTTGATAGAAATGGTCTTCGCCCGTTGCGTTATGTGATCACCAATGATGGCCGTGTTATAGCAGCATCTGAGGCTGGTACTTTAAATATTGACGAGAGTACCGTTTTACGTAAGGGACGTTTGCAACCCGGTAAAATGCTGTTGATTGATACCGAAAAGGGCCGCATCATTACTGATGATGAGATTAAAAAACAAATTACTTCACAACAGCCTTATGGCCGTTGGTTAGAGAATTATAAAATTAACCTGAGCGAACTTACTGAACCGCGTTTGGCATTTGCCAGCCTTTCAGAAGCATCTGTATTCCGTTACCAACAGGTATTTGGTTACAGTCGCGAGGATATAGATACCATTATTAAGCCTATGGCTGTTGATGGTAAAGAGCCCATCGGCTCTATGGGTACAGATGTGCCTTTGGCTATCTTATCTGATAAGCCACAACATTTATCAAGCTATTTTAAACAGTTTTTTGCACAGGTTACCAATCCGCCTATCGATCCTATTCGCGAGCGTTTGGTAATGAGTTTGGCTACCTTTATAGGTAACAACGGCAACCTGCTTGATGAGGATAAAATGCATTGCCATTGCGTGGTTTTAAAGCACCCGATATTAAAAAATCACCAGTTAGAGAAACTGAGAAGTATTGATACCGGCCTTTTCCATGCTAAAACACTGCAAACTTATTTTGTAGCCGATGGCATGCCCGGTTCATTAGAAAAAGGTATTGCAAGACTTTGCCGCTATGCAGAAGATGCTGTTGATGATGGTTTTGAGGTATTGATCCTTTCAGATCGTGCGGTAGATTCAGAACACGCGCCAATCCCAACTTTGCTTGCTGTTTCGGCAGTGCATCACCATTTGATTAAAAAAGGACGTCGTGGTGCTGTAGGTTTAGTTGTTGAAACCGGCGATGCATGGGAAGTTCATCACTTTGCCTGTTTGCTGGCTTTTGGTGCTACTGCAATCAACCCGTATTTGGCTTTGGCTACTATCGAAACTGTTAAAAATAACGGTAGTTTAGAAACCAACTACGATATTAAAAAACTGCATACTAATTATGTGAAATCAGTAAATGATGGTTTGCTAAAGATTTTCTCCAAAATGGGAATCTCTACACTGCAATCATATCATGGTTCACAGGTATTTGAGATATTAGGTTTAAACAAAAGTGTTGTTGACAAGTATTTCTGCGGAGCTGTTACCCGTATAGGTGGTTTAGGCCTGGATGAAATTGCCCGCGAAGCACTTTGTAAACACCGCATTGGTTTTAATGCAAAAAGTGCCGATAATTTACTGCCCGAAGGTGGTATTTACCAGTGGAAACGCAGGGGAGAGGCTCACTTGTTTAATCCAACTACTGTGCATTTATTACAACATGCCACCCGCAGCAATGATTACTCCGTATATAAAAACTATGCTAAAGTAATTAACGAGCAAACCGAAAAGCACTTTACTATACGTGGATTGCTTGATTTTGCCCATCACCGCGAAGCTATCTCTATTGATGAGGTTGAACCTGCAGGAAACATCATGAAACGCTTTGCAACAGGCGCCATGTCATTCGGGTCTATATCTCACGAGGCGCATAGCACTATGGCTATTGCAATGAACCGCATAGGTGGTAAAAGCAATACCGGCGAAGGTGGCGAGGATGAGATGCGTTATGAAAAAATGGCCAGCGGCGATTCAATGCGCTCGGCTATTAAGCAAGTGGCATCAGCTCGTTTTGGGGTAACGTCAAATTACCTTACCAATGCCGATGAGTTACAGATTAAGATGGCACAAGGTGCAAAACCTGGTGAAGGCGGGCAGCTGCCGGGTCATAAAGTTGATGACTGGATTGCAAAAACACGCCACTCTACACCAGGAGTAGGTTTAATTTCGCCACCACCACACCACGATATTTATTCTATCGAGGATTTGGCCCAATTAATATTCGATCTTAAAAATGCTAACCGTGCCGCACGTATTAACGTGAAACTGGTATCCAAAGCCGGTGTTGGTACTATAGCAGCTGGTGTTGCCAAAGCACATGCCGATGTGATCCTGATTGCAGGGTACGATGGTGGTACAGGCGCATCGCCAATAAGCTCTGTAAAACACGCCGGCTTACCATGGGAGCTTGGTTTAACCGAGGCTCACCAAACATTAGTTCGTAACAAACTACGCAGCCGTGTGGTATTGCAAACAGATGGTCAGCTAAAAACTGGTCGCGATTTGGCTATAGCCTGTTTAATGGGCGCCGAGGAGTGGGGTGTTGCTACTGCCGCGCTTGTAGCTGGTGGCTGTATTATGATGCGTAAGTGTCATTTAAATACCTGCCCTGTAGGTGTTGCTACTCAGGATCCTGAATTGAGGAAACTGTTTAGCGGCAAGCCAGAGCATGTAGTTAACCTGTTCCGCTTTATGGCCGAAGAACTTCGCGAGATCATGGCTGAGCTTGGTTTCCGTACCATTAACGAGATGGTTGGACGCGTTCAGTTCCTGAAAGTGAAAGATCATCTGGATAACTGGAAAGCTAAAAAGATAGATCTGAGCGGCATATTGCACCCGGTTACCAATACCAAAGGCATGACACTGTACAACAGTGAGCAGCAGGATCATGGAATGAGCGAAATAATTGACTGGCAGTTATTAGAGACAGCGAAAGTTGCTCTTGAAGATAAAACGCCTGTATTTGCTTCATTTGATGTAATCAATGTTAACCGTACTATCGGCACGCTTTTATCAAACGAAATCTCTAAAAAATATGGTTCTGCCGGCTTACCGGATAATACCATCAACTTTAAATTCAAAGGGTCGGCCGGGCAAAGTTTCGGCGCGTTTACAACCAAAGGAATTTCCTTTGAGTTGGAAGGCGAAGCTAATGACTATGTAGGTAAAGGTTTATGCGGTGCACAACTGGCTATCTATCCTGCAGCAAATGCAACATTTGTTCCTGAAGATAATATCATCATTGGTAACGTTGCGCTTTATGGTGCTACTTCGGGCGAGCTGTTTGTTGGAGGTATGGCGGGCGAGCGTTTCGCGGTGCGTAACTCTGGAGCTACCACTGTTGTTGAGGGTATTGGCGATCATGGTTGCGAATACATGACCGGTGGCCGCGCACTTATACTGGGTAAAACAGGTCGTAATTTTGCGGCAGGTATGAGCGGTGGTTTAGCCTGGGTATTTAACCCGGATAATAGCTTTGCCGAAAACTGCAATACCGAGATGGTAGACCTTGATCCTTTATCATTAGAGGATGAAGAGCAGATACTGGCTTTATTGCGTAAGCACATCAGCTTAACAGGAAGCAAGCTTGCCCAACAGATACTAACCAATTGGAACGAGGCATCAACCCAATTTGTTAAGGTGTATCCAAAAGAGTATAAAAGAGTTTTAGAGCAATTACAATATCAAACAATAGGCTAAATTTCAATGGGAAAACCAACAGGATTTCAGGAGTTTAACAGGGAATTACCAACCAAGGTTCCCGCTGCTGAACGCGTAAAGAACTATAATGAGTTTGTTAATTTATATACCGACGAGAAGCTAAATCAGCAATCGGCCAGGTGTATGAATTGCGGTATCCCCTTTTGCCATTCGGGATGCCCGCTGGGTAATATTATTCCGGAGTTTAACGATGCAGTATATCGTAAAAACTGGGAAGAGGCTTACCATATTTTATCATCAACTAATAATTTCCCTGAGTTTACAGGCCGTATATGCCCTGCACCCTGCGAATCTGCTTGTGTTTTAGGTATCAACAAGCCAGCCGTAGCTATCGAGGAAATTGAAAAACATATTATTGAGATAGCTTACAAGAATAACCTGGTTAAGCCAACAGCACCATTGGTAAAATCTGGCAAAAAGGTAGCTGTAATAGGCTCTGGTCCGGCCGGATTGGCAGCAGCAGCTCAATTGGTGAAAGCTGGTCATGCCGTAACCGTTTATGAGCGCGATGATAAACCAGGTGGTTTATTACGCTATGGTATTCCCGATTTTAAATTGGAGAAAAATGTTGTTGAGCGCCGTATCGAGGTGATGGAAAAAGATGGCATTGTATTTAAACTCAACAGCGAAGTTGGTGTAAATGTAGCCGCTGATGATCTGTTGCGTAGCAATGATGCTGTAGTATTGGCAGGTGGCTCAACTGTACCGCGTAACCTTATGATCCCCGGAAGGGAATTAAAAGGGATCCATTTTGCTATGGACTTTTTGAAACAGCAAAACAAGCGTGTGAGCAATATTAGTGTAGATGCAGAAGATATTTTGGCTACAGATAAAGATGTTGTAGTAATTGGTGGTGGTGATACCGGCAGCGACTGTGTAGGTACTTCAAACCGCCAGGGTGCAAAATCTATCAAGCAGTTTGAGGTGATGTACCAACCACCGGCAGAGCGTACACAACACATGCCATGGCCAACATACCCTATGGTGATGAAAACTACCAGTTCGCACGAGGAAGGCGCAGAGCGTTTTTGGGGCGTTAATACACTGGAGTTTTTAGGCGACGAAGATGGTAATTTAAGAGCATTAAAAGTTGTTGATGTGTCCTGGGAGCAGGATGTTATGGGCCGCCCTTTAAAGTTTAATGTTGTTGAAGGTTCTGAGCGTGAAATACCTTGTCAAAGAGTATTCCTGGCAATGGGTTTCTTATATCCTCAGCCTGCGGGTTTATTAGCCCAATTGGGTGTCGAACTTGACGAACGTAAGAATGTTAAAGCTAAAGAAGGCGTTTACCGTACCAATGTAAGCAAAGTATTTGCAGCAGGAGATATGCGCCGCGGACAATCGCTGGTTGTTTGGGCTATATCAGAAGGCCGTGAAACTGCCCGTAAGGTAGATGAATTTTTAATGGGCCACTCTGTGCTGGAAAGCAAGGATGCCGTTAACCAGTTTGATCAGGTGTTTTAAATAGAACCCTCTATCTGTTGAAGATATAACCACTTTGTAATGCCCTTTAAGGGTATGGCAAAGTGGTTTTTTGTTTAAGGAAATTGTGATTTAAGATAATTGCAAAAAACATACATCATTATTGATCAACTTAATTACGCTACTTAGGGAAACCAGTTTGCAGTTTTTTTGTTAAACCTGAACCGTAGTATAATCGATTTATAAATGAAGAAAATAATATGCCTTGTATCTGGTTTGGTCGCCATTGTTTTAGTACAATCATGCCAGAGTAACAAACGCGCGAATAATTACAACGATAAAGCTTCCGCTGATGACAGTGTTTCGCTTTTCCTGAAAAACAGTACAGAAGAAAGTTTGATGGCCGTAAAAGCCTCGGGGTTGGCTATATCAAACTCGAAAAATCAGCGGGTTATTCAATTTGCCAAAACCATGATTGATGATCATACCAGGCTGACCGATGAGTTGAAACAATTACAGGCCGATGATTCAGTTAAGGTTGCCGATACGCTTAATGCCATCCATCAGCAAATAATTGCAAACTTGGAGCAAAAGAAAGCTGCCGAATTTGATAAGGCTTATTTAGAGATAATTGTAGCCCAGGATGGGCAGGAAATGAACCACTTTAAAGCGGCTACACAGGCAAAAAGTTTAAATGTGGTGGAATTTGCGAAGAAAGGTATATCGTTATTACAGGCTCATCTTGAATCGGCAAAAACAATCAGTGGCAACTTAAAATAGCTTCAATTGCTGTTGTATTGGCGGCTTTGCTTTACCCATCACAGTTCTACCACCGTATTTCCAGGAGTCGTCGCGTTCTTTGGCTATTACCTGGTCAAAATTTGCATTCGGGGTAAAGTCTTTTTCAGCATTCTCTGCAATTTTGTGTAAGCGTTTAATAGCCTCGTTCTTCTCGGATAAACCCAGTTTTGACTTATGGACAGCGTTTTGCAGGGTACTGATAGTTTCATCGTAAATGGTGATAGGCACAGGGAATGGATGACCATCCTTGCCGCCGTGCGCAAAAGAAAACCTTGCCGGGTCTTTAAATCGCGATGGCGTTCCGTGAATCACCTCGCTCACCAAAGCCAACGATTGTAAAGTACGCGGACCTAAACCTTGCAACAATAGCAGGTCTTCAAAATCGGCGGGCTGTTTTTCATGAGCCAGCCAAAGTACAGCTCCCAACCTTTTTAAATCCACGTCTTTAGCTTTCACGTCGTGATGATTAGGCATAACCAGTTTGCTGATTTCCCTGATCATCAGCTCCGGATTTTCGGCGGCTATCTGCATTACACCATTTCTTGAAGTATCCGCAAGCTTATCGGTCATGTTCAATATCAGCCCTGTATTTTTACCGTAGATAGAAGTATGCGGATCATCTACGAAAGAAGTAAGTTGTTCCGAATGCCAGTGATAGCGCCTTGCAGTACTGCTGGCATCGCTCATACCTTGTTGCACAACCGCCCATTTGCCGGTATCGCTCAAAATAAAATTATGGGTATATAACTGGAAACCGTCCTGTATGGCAGTGTTATCAACCTTAGCGCTTAGTTTGCTGCATTTAACCAGGTAGTTGCCGTCGAGCCCTGTTGATTCGCTGATCTTTAGCAACTCAGCCGGCGTTTGTTTAGAATGCTTGCCTTTGCCGCCGCAGATGTAGATACCCAACTCGCGGCTATGTGGGTTGATGGCTCGCTTCAAGGCTCCCATAACTGAGGTAGTAATTCCAGAGGAATGCCAGTCCATTCCCATAACAGCTCCTAAGCTTTGAAACCAGAAAGGATCGCTTAAGCGGCGTAACACTTCATCCTTGCCATAATCAATCACTATATTTTCAACGATGGCCAAACCTAACTTTGCCATGCGCTCAGCCAGCCACTGCGGCACATAGCCATAGTGTAAAGGTAAGTCAGCACTGCCAGATCGTTTCATGCTAACAAAGTTAGTAAAATGTTTTGGTGAATTAAGGAAAGTATTCTTTATAAACGAATCAATGCGCTATATGCAAACAAAAAGAGACACATGTAATGTGCCTCCTGTTAATATTTAAAACTATTATTAATTAATCTTCCGTATCCGCTTCTCCGGCATACAACTCGTCTATATCGGCAGCGTATTTTTTTTCTATCACTTTACGTTTAGCTTTCATGGTAGGGGTAATTTCACCTTCTTCCATGCTAAAAGGATTGCGTTTTATTTTGAATGATTTTACACGTTCAAATTTGGCAAGTTCGTTGCTCAGTTTACGAATATCCTGGCCAATCCAGTCAACAATCTCTTTATCCTCAATAAATACTTCCGGTCGTTCAAAAAACTCATTTTTGAGGCCAAAGGTTTCCTGAAGGGTTTCTTTGCCGGGCACTATAATAGCTGCAATGTATTCACGTTTATCGCCCACTAAAAACACCTGCTCAATTTTAGGACTTTTTAGGTACGTGTTTTCAACCGGGGTGGGGTAGATGTTTTTGCCATAGGCATTCACCAGCATATTTTTAAGGCGATCGGTGATTTGCAGGTTGCCGCGGAAAAACCGGCCAATATCCCCGGTATGGAACCAGGCATCAGCGTCAATTACCGTTGCTGTTTCCTCAGGTTTGTTCCAGTAACCCTTCATTACACAATGGCCGCGAACGATGATTTCGCCTTCTTCGGTTATCAGATCTCCTTTGAAATTATCGTGATTTTGTATGGTGTATATCTTTTTGGTTTCAACGTCCTGGATCCCAACCTCGATACCCGGAATAATACGGCCTACAGTGCCATAAATTACCCTATGGCGCTCAGTAACAGCCATTACGGGCGATGTTTCTGTTAGTCCAAAACCTTCCAGGATCACAATACCCAGATCGCCAAAAAACTCACCAATATTTTTAGGCAGGGCACCACCACCAGATACCATGAATTGTAACTTGCCGCCGGTTTTTTCCTTGATCTTGCTAAATACCAGCTTTTCAGCAATCGCATGCTGTGCTTTTAAAACAGGCCCGGGTTTTTTACCGGCTTCCTGCACTAATCGCACTTTTTTGCCAATCTCAAATGCCCATAAAAATATTTTGGTTTTAAGGCCGCCGGCAGATGTTCCACTTTTTATGGCTTTGTCATGAATGCGTTCAAGCAGGCGCGGTACACAGCATAAAATGGTAGGTTTAACCTCGGCCATGTTTTTGGCTAATAACTCTAAACTTTGCGCAAATGCAATTTGTGAACCCTTTAAAATAGCAATATGATATATGGTACGCTCAAACACATGAGATAAAGGCAGGAATGACAGGAAACGATCATCCTTTGTTACAAAAGGAATCTGGATAACACTGTTTAAAGCATTTTGGGTAAGGTTGTAATGGGTAAGCATCACCCCTTTAGGTATACCGGTGGTACCCGATGTATAAATAAGGCAGGATAGATCGGTAGGTAAAATGGCTTCACGGGCTGCATTAATAGCCTGGCGATATTGTTCAACTAATACCAGCCCTTCGCTAATTACCTGGTCAAACCCAATAACACCAGCGTTAAGGTTTAGCTTATCGCTAAACTTTTCAAAATCATCAAAAGCCGGAATAATACGGATAAGTGCCGCGCAGTTATTAGCTATTTTAAGCACCTTGCGAAAAAGGAAAGGATTACCAACAATAACTGTTTTTGCGCCAGAATCATTCAGAATATATTCAATCTCATTCTCGGTAAGGGTTGGATATATAGAGGCATTAACCGCGCCTATCTGCTGCAGGGCCTGGTCGTAGTAAACATAGTTTGGCCCGTTCTCGATAATGAGTGAAAGCCGGTCGCCTTTTTGTATCCCCAGACTAAGCATCCATGCAGATATAGCATCAATTTTTTCTAAGGCTTCGCCGTAAGTGATCTCTACCCAGTTGTCTTTTACTTTATGAATCATAAAAGTGTGACTTTCCGGATGGATATTGGCAACGGTATTACGTATAAATGATGGAACGGTTGATAGGTCGCTTACCTGGCTCATTAAGTATAAATGATTTATATAAACATCAAACTTATGTTTTTTAAGCTAAATACTAAAATGAAATAATGCTTTACTTAACCCCGGGCATCGGTGCCGCCAAATATTCATTCAGCATAGCAACAAATAACTCCGGTACTTTACTGTCGGCGTTAGGCGACATGATCTCGCCCATATAGCTGCCATGGTTATCTGGAAATATAGACAAGCGACCATGAGGCAGCAAACGATACATTTCTACAGCATGCTCAGGACGGACAACGTCCTGGTCTCCAATAACTATTAAAGCCGGGGCTTGTATCGATTTAATAACATCGCTTTCCCAATCCTTAAAATTTTGCATCCTTTTGGCATCTTTATCGTGCATGTTTTGCAGCCCGGCCTGGGTATTACCGGGGATACTTAAATATACTTCCTGGTATATCCTGGGCATATCTTCCAGCCTGGCATGTTTCATCCCTTCCCAAAGCCAGGAATACATCCCTTCACGCTTGTAAAATGCCGACGCCAAAACCAGTTTGCGTACCCGTTCCGGATGCCTGATGGCTATTTGCATAGCGGTATTGCCCCCATTGCTGAAACCCAAAATATCGGCACCGGTAACATTCAGTTGTTTAAGCAGTTCGGCCACGTCGTCAGCATCCTGCTCAAAGCTCACAGGGGCGTCCCTGTCAGTTGTATGCCCGTGAGCCTGAAGCTCTACTGCTATAACCTGGTGTGTTTTGGATAGCATTGGCAGTATTTTCCCAAAAGAAGTGGTTATAGTTGATCCACCGCCATGGATCAACACCAATGGTTGGCCGCTGCCATGAATCTCGTAATACATTTTTATGCCATTTACATTGGCATATCGGCCCGTTTCCTGGCCCTGGGTTTTATTAACTGTTGTCATAGCTATCAGGATAAAAGCAGTGGTTTTAATAAAGCGGTTAAGCAAGTTTTGCATAATCAAATATACCATTGGTTAATAAAATAATAAATGGCGACTTGCGACAATCGCAGATCTATTTACGACTTTTTTCTTTAAAAGATATAAAGTGCTTAGGGTAACAATTTACTTACAATGCATTTGGTGGTAAAAATAAGCGTGTATTTATTACACTCTGATTGGTTATAAATGCTAATATTGTATTAACCAATTAGTTCGCCGGTACTTTTTTGCCATTACATAATACGTTTTTATCATCAAGGCTTAATCCTGTTTTGGGTTGAATTTTTGAAAGGACGCGTTGCTTTAGCAGATTGATTGGGAATAAGCAGAACATCAACTAAATCTCTCAAATAATGTCATTAAAATTAAAACTCACCTGTATTTTATTGATTGGGCTCAGCTTTGGGCTGTATTCATTTAAAAAACCAGTGCCAACGCAGCATGTTCTTGTTTTTTCAAAAACATTAGGCTGGCATCACTCCTGTATTCCTTTTGGTATTGCTGCTATACAAAAGTTGGGGAAAGAGAATGATTTTGAGGTGGATACCACCACCAATGCAAATGCTTTTACAGATAACAATTTAAAGAAGTACGATGCCGTAATATTTCAATGTACAACCGGCAATGTACTCAATGCCGAACAGCAGGCTGCTTTTGAACGGTACATACAGGCTGGGGGCGGCTATGCAGGCGTGCACTCCGCAGCCGATACGGAATATGATTGGCCTTGGTATGGTAAACTGGTAGGCGCCTATTTTTCAAGCCATCCCAATAACTCAAACATTCGGAAGGCAACAATTGATGTTACCGATAGGACAAACCCTATTACAGCTAATCTGCCGGCAAGGTGGGAGCGTACCGACGAATGGTATAATTATAAATCCATCTATAGCGGCATACATGTGCTGGCCAGTTTGGATGAAAATACCTATGATGGGGGCACCAATGGAACAAGTCATCCCATAACCTGGTTTCATGAGTTTGATGGCGGTCGTTCTTTTTATACCGGATGCGGTCATACCGATGAAAGTTACAGCGATCCATTGTTTTTGGGGCAATTGCTGGGCGGGATCCGCTATGCCATGGGCAATGGCAAGCCAATGGATTATGGTAAATCCTATTCAAAGGTATCGCCAGATCAAACACGCTTTATAAAAACAGTATTGGTTAGCAATATTGCATCACCAATGGAACTGGCAACAGCTAAGGACGGCCGTGTGTTTTTTACCCAGCTGATGGGCAATTTTTCTGTATTTAATACCCGTACAGGTCAGTTCAAAGTGATCCATAAATTTCCAATTACGTATGAGGGAGGCACCGGCGTTATTGGTTTAACGCTCGATCCTAAATTTGAAAGCAACCAGTTTGTTTATATTTATTACATGCCCGCAGGGCAAACTATTGAGCCACTTAACTTTCAGCTGTCCCGTTTTAAATTAAGTCCGTTAAATGTGCTCGACCTGAAATCTGAAAAGATATTATTGAAAGTTCCGGTTCAAAAAGTGAGCGGTGCTCATCATGGGGGCTCATTGGCCTGGGATAAAAATGGTAATTTATACCTATCAACAGGTGATAGTTCAAGTCCGTTTCCTGCAGATGGTTATGCTCCTTTGGATGAACGCCCTGGAACGGAACATTACAGTTTAGATGCGCAGCGCAGCGCGGGCAACACAAACGATTTTAAAGGAAAGATATTAAGGATCCACCCGGAAGCTGACGGTACCTATACTATACCCGAAGGTAACCTTTTCCCTAAAGGTACGGCTAAAACCAAGCCCGAGATTTATGTAATGGGCTGCCGTAATCCTTACCGTATAGCAGTAAACCCGGTAACCTCGGTGCTATACTGGGGCGAAGTTGGACCTGACGCAGGTAAAGACTCGCCGCGCGGACCGCGTGGGTACGATGAATTTAACCAGGCACGCAAGGCCGGTAATTTTGGCTGGCCATATTTTGTGGGCAATAACTATGCTTATTCTCACTGGGATTTTGTAACCAATACACCAGGACCGAATTTTGATCCCAAGGCTCCTGTAAATAACTCGCCAAACAATACCGGTTTAAATGTACTGCCACCCGCTACACCGGCGATGATCTGGTATCCCTATGCCGCATCGGATGAGTTTCCAGAATTGGGTATGGGAGGAAGATGCGCTATAGGTGGTGGTTTTTATGAGTATGATGCCAGTGTTAAAAACCCCAACAAGTTTCCCGAATACTACAACGGTACCTTATTCATGGCTGATTGGATGCGCAACTGGGTTATCAACCTAAAGTTTGATAAAGATGAGAATTACCTGCGTAATGAAGCTTTTATGCCAGCCAATGGCGATTTCAGAAGGCCAATTGATATGGAATTTGGCCCTGATGGCGTATTGTATATGCTGGAGTATGGCTCGGTATATGGTGCACAAAATGAAGACGCGCGCCTTGTGAAAATTGAATACAATACGGGTAACCGCGCACCCATAGCCAAAGCAGGCATTACAGATACTGCTATGCAGTCGTACTATCAGCACACCAAATATTTGACAGCTGAGCTAAAGGAAATGCCCGTTAAAAAAGAGATTTCTGGCCAGGCCCCACTTAGCGTGAGCTTCAATAGTCAAAACAGTAAAGATCTGGATGATGATGACGCAATAACTTATCAATGGTTGTTTGATGGTAAAACAGTAGGTGCAACAACCGCTTCGGCAAGTTATACCTATACTAAGCCCGGCGTATACAAAGCCATACTAAAGGTTACAGATAAAGGTGGATTAACAGGCAGAGATACCGTAATGGTAAGAGTTGGTAATACCAGGCCCGTTGTAACTATTGCCAGTACCGATAATAAATCATTCATCTGGAATGGTAAGCCTTTTAAGTATCGTGTAGTAGTGAAGGATAAAGAGGATGGAAAGATTGATCCTAAGCGGGTGAAATTATTTTACATGTATAACCCGCAGCCATCCACAGATGGTAAAACCGTGCAAAACCTGGCCGCGTTATCTGCTACTGAAATTAGCTATCCGGGTAAGGCCTTAATGGCATCCAGTGATTGCAAATCGTGCCATACAATCAATAAACTGGCTGTTGGCCCAAGCTTTACCGCTATTGCGAACAGGTATAAAGCACAAAAAGGTTCTACCGATAAACTATCCAAAAAAATAATTGCCGGTGGCGCAGGCAGCTGGGGAACCGAGCATGTGATGAGCGCGCACCCACAGCTGTCAAATGCTGATACAAAGGAGATTGTAAAGTATATATTCTCCTTAACCGACAAGAAGGGTAAAGTAATGCCTTTGCCTTTGAATGGCAGTTTGAACCCGAAATTTAATGATACCGAACCACGCGGGCAATACACCATATTGGCATCTTATACCGATAAAGGTGGTAAAATTGTTGGTCCGCTAACTGGTACCGACGTAGTTACATTACGCAATGCTGATGTTAAAGCTGTTTATGCTGATGATTTGAAAGGTTTTAACCGTTATGGAAATGATCTTTCATTGGGTAATCACAAATCATTTGTGCTATTTAAAGATGTGGACCTGACGAATATTAAAAAATTCAATTTTCAATATGCATCAAAGGAGATTGATGGCGAAATTGAGGTACGTATGGATTCACAGGCCGGGCCGGTTATTTGCTCAACAGCTTATGGCGATACAGGCAGCTGGGATAAACTGGCGTGGTTAAGTGCTGACGTACAGAAACCCGTTACCGGCAAACATAATGTATTCATATTTGCTATTAAACGTACCAAACCAAACGACGGGATCCTTAAGCTAAGCGATATTAGGTTTGATCAATAAATTAAACAATTAAATAAACTCCTTTATGAAGAAAATAGCTGTAGTTACAAGTGTTTGTTTAGCAATGGGTTTGCTATCAACACAAACTTTCGCTCAGAGTGGCAAACCGGTTTTTGTTGCGCCGGTTGGTGTAGAAGGATATACTTTTCGCAGCAGTATGCCTAAAGCTACGATTGCTGTGCTGGATACCATTAAATCAATGGGCATAACTGAGCTGGAGGGCGAGGGGCCCAAGGGCATGCCGCCCGAAGAATTCAGGAAACTGTGTAATGAGCGCGGCATAACTATCCCATCAATTGGCGCAGGTTATGATGATATTGTTAAAAGCCCCGGCGACGTAATTAAGCAGGCAAAAATTCTGGGTGCTAACTATGTGATGGTGGCCTGGATACCTCATGGTAAAGAGTTTACGATTGACGATGCCAAAAAAGCTGTGGCTGATTTTAACAGGGTAGGGCAGATCCTCTCAGAAGCCGGACTTACATTTTGCTATCATAACCATGGTTACGAATTTGGAGCTTATGAGGATGGTACGCTGTTTGATTACATCGCGAAAAACACCAACCCTAAATATGTATCTTTTGAGATTGACCTGCTATGGTCGTTTCATGGCGGCCAGGATCCGGCTAAGCTGATCAATAAGTATCCAAACCGGATAAAACTAATGCACCTTAAAGATATCCGTAAGGGTGTGGCTAATGATTTAACCGGGGGAACAGATACCAAAAATGATGTAGCCCTGGGCACCGGACAAATTAACATTCCTGAAGTTTTAAAGGCAGCAAGAAAAGCTGGTGTTAAGCACTATTTTATTGAGGATGAAAGTCCATCATATGCTACCCAGATGCCTGTCACTATAGCTTATATCAAGAGTTTAAAATATTAGAGATGGCTGAGGGATTAAACAGACGACAGGTGTTAAAAACAATTGGTTTAGCGGCAGGTGCGGCAGCTTTGGGTAATCGTGTTTCGGCGGCAATTAAAGTGGAAAAGAAAAACGATAATGGCTTTGTGTATTCGCTAAACATGAGCACCATCCGGGGTCATAACCTGGGTTTTGTGAAAGAACTTGAAGTAGCGGCAAAGGCTGGTTTTACCTCAGTGGAGATTTGGCTGGATACGCTGCAAACCTACCTGCAAAACGGCGGTTCACTATCCGAAGCAAAAAAGATCATTGATGGCCTGGGGCTTAAAGTAGAGGATGCTATAGGGTTTGCCCCCTGGATAGTTGATGACGATGCCGTTCGGCAGAAAGCCGTTGTTCAATTACAGGCAGATATGGATATGCTGGCCAAAATTGGTTGCCCGCGCATAGCTGCCCCGCCTGCCGGCGCTACAAAGTTACCATTGATAGGCCTGGATACTATTGCCGAGCGTTATAGCACTATACTAAAAATGGGCAAGCAAAGCGGCGTTATCCCACAGTTAGAAATGTGGGGAGGTTCTGTAAACCTGAAACAAGTGAGCCCGGTACTATATGTGGTTGCTGCCTGCGGCGATGCGGATGCTCGGATTTTGTTGGATGTATTCCACGTTTATAAGGGGCAGTCGCCTGTGGAGAGTTTAGCATTTGTAGGTAAGCCGGCATTAGATATCTTACACGTAAATGATTACCCGGCCGGTATCAGTCCCGGGCAGATCTCGGAACCTGATAGGGTATACGTGGGTGATGGCATTGCTCCGGTAAAGCAAATATTGCAACTTGCCAAACATCCCGATAAACCTTTAATTATATCCTTCGAGGTATTTAACAAAAGCTATTATGCACAGGATGCATTGCAGGTGGCAAAAACAGCACTAAAGAAAATGAAGGCAGTTACTGCATCAGTTTAACAATGCGAATAAGTGTTCCACCCGAACGCATGAAACGATTGATACACCTGGAACGCCCAGGATGCTGATTATTAGTGTTCTGGGCGTATTTCTTAACATAGCAGGATGGGATGCCTTTGTTATTGATTATCAATATTTTGTGTTTATTTAGTCATGCCCGCCGATAATTGACATAAGATTAAGCAATATTTTTTTAGATAGATGCTACCTGATTATAACTACGTACCCCGAAACGGGCGGCAAGTTGTTGCCTAAATTGATGATGTAGTAATAAGTTCCTGCCGGCAGGTTTTTACCGTTATACCTGCCATCCCAAGGCTGTGTATATCCGACGCTTTTAAATAGCAGGCCGCCCCATCGCGAATAAACAAAAACTTTACAGCCGGGAAAATATTGAAGATATTTAATAACCCAGGTATTATTAGTACCATCATTGTTTGGGCTAAATGTATTTGGAGGTTTTAATGTTGAACAGGAATTTTTCTTAATATTAACGGTATCAGAAGTTTCGCAGCCATATTCATCAGTAACTTTTACCCGGTAACTACCACTGGTTTTTACTAAATAGGTAGGGTTTGTGCTGCCATCCTGCCATAAATATTTAGTAAATATGCCAGGGTTTAATATTACGGAATCGCCCAGGCATAAAACCAGGTCGGCGCCAAGGTTTGGCTTTTTGTGTACGGTTAAATTTAAATTAGTAATAATGTCATCGCAGCCTTGGTTGTTGCGTAAAGTATCGCTGTATTGGCCTGTGGAATTTATAACCCTGCCCGACGGTAACCTGTAAGAATCTGCAGGGCAAATGGTAGCGGAAATATTATTGGTTTTAGGGGGATCATATACATGATAAGTAATGGTTACTACATTTGAGTTGGTACTGCTGCAATTACCATTATTGTTATCTTCCACCACATTTAACCGCAAAAAAGAGGTGCCTGCTCCCGGCGGGATAAATTGGTAATCTGGATTGGTTGCCCCCTGTATATTTACCCAGTTAGTTTTATCTGCCGAAATTTGCCATTGATAGGCGTTCTTCACATAACAGTCCTCCACTTTTGAATTAAGGCTAATGTTGCCTTTATAGCACGAATTTTCAAATGTATCACCTGTAACATCATCTATACCTATTGTAGTTACAGGGCCTGCCGGTGTAATAGTAATATCATCTAAAGCCAGGTCGTTTCCGTATCCCCCGGGAACATCGTTGTGCATCCTTATTACAACGGTAGACGTGCCGGGCGAGGTTTTGAAATTAAACCCGCATTTGAGCCATTTAACCGGGTCTGTTACAACTATTGGTCCTGTACTATAACTTTTTAAAACCGTTCCGCCGGTGGTTTCAATGGTGATGGTAATAGCCGGCTCAAGACCACCTTGAGCCGCAAACATGTTTAAAACATAGGCGGCAAACTGGTAAGTTGTTCCATCACATAAACCATTAACCTTTTGTACAAAAAAGTCGCCGGCTGCACGTTTCATACCATAAATCATAAAATAGCCGCCTGTATTCCCCGTATGGTCTGTTACCGTATGCCAAAGGCCGTAACAACCTGCAGTGTGGTTAACAATGGAGTAGAAGTCGTCTTCCGGGCATATCCCGGCACCATACCTGTAATCTGTTATACCATCTTGTAGCGGAGGACCAATTTCGTCATCGCCAGATCCGAATGTTTCATTAAAAACGGGTACTCCCGAACTTTTTGAGCATTGCGAATAAGCCAGAGAAGCGTTTAGCAGGAAAATAAGAAGGATAAAACCCCTTAGGCACATCAGGTAATAATTGGTGAATAAAGCTATAAACAATTACCTGATTTTTTAGCGGCTCTGAGAAGCTGTCTAAAAATAAATAAACAGATTGTCGTTACTTCGTGCCTACCTATGGCGTATTTGCTAAAACCTCTTTTGTCATCCTGAGGAACGAAGGATCTACTCTCCACCATGTTTCTTCGCCCTGTACAGTTTGCAAATAGATCCTTCGTTCCTCAGGATGACAAACCTTTCTAAACGTCATTTCCCCTTCAGGGTCCTCCGGATTTTAAAACTACCTATGACATATTGGATTTTGAGGAGTGTGGGCCTGTTAGTCTGAGCCTGTCGAAGACTCGCGCGGAGAGGCCTTTGCCCGCTATCCTTCGACAGGCTCAGGATTACAGCCATTTTTGTTGCGTCATTTTCTCCTTCAGAGGCCACCGGGTTTTGCAATTAACTATGACATATTTCTTAAAAAGGCTTTTGTTATCCTGAACGATTTGAAGGATCTTTAATCTCCGGAGTATTCCCAGGCACTTTGGTATCCGCCCAGTTTTTCGGCATGGTCAACAAAATCAGCATAAAATTTTAACCTGGTAAGGGTTGCGCTATCGCCAATAACTACCAATTTTTTACGTGCGCGGGTCATGGCTACGTTCATGCGGCGTATATCTGACAGGAAACCGATCTCGCCATCAGAATTGCTACGGGTAAGGCTGATGTAAACCACGTCACGCTCTTGTCCCTGGAAACTATCAATGGTATTAATGGAGATATCATCTGCATGTGGTATTAAGTCCGGATTGTTCTGCAATTGCTCTTTCAGTATCCTGATCTGTTCTTTATAAGGGGATATAATGGCAATGCTCGGAAATTTAACGGTAGGATCAATTGCGGTTACCAGCCTGTTTAAATGTTTAAATAACAATGCTGCCTCATCGGGATTAAAAGTGCTGGTACCCGCCTGTTGCTCTTCAAAACCAGCGCCGGCAGTATCAATAAAAGTAACCGGAATATCCCCGTTAAAAAGTAAACGGTTAGCTACTGATGCATGCGCTTTTAATTTATCTTCATAAAATTCTCTTGAAGAGAAGCCCATAATAGCTTCATTCATGCGGTATTGCACATCTAACAAAACAACAGCTTCGGGATGGAGGGCTACGCATTTTTCGAGCAGGGTAATGCTTAAGCCCGCTTTGGCCGCTTCGGTTGATTTGATGGTAGGCGGGAGCTGTAAATGATCTCCCGCTAAAATTACCTTTTGAGCTTTAAGGATCGGGATCCAGGTGGCAGGTTCAAGAGCCTGCCCAGCCTCATCTATCACAACGGTATCAAATTTTACATCCCTAATGGTATAATGATTGGAGCCCACCAGCGTTGCTGTAATCACTTGCGCTTTGCTTACCAAATCATCAATGATATGCTGCTCTGCAAGGGCTACATCTTTCATGATCTTGTGCGCTTCATTAAACAGCGCCTTGCGTTGGTCGCGCTCAGATTTTCCAAAGCTGCGCTTGTACTTATGGGCCATGTCTTTATAAGCGCTGGCCTGCTTTTTTAAGGTGCGGATCAATTTATTATCAGCATGCGCGGTCATTTTGCTATCGAGCGTTAAAGCCACCAGCTTTTCAGAAACACGATTGGGGTTACCTATCCTTAAAACGTTTATTCCTTCGTCTGCCAGTTTCTCGCTTAAAAGGTCAACAGCTGTATTACTGGCGGCAACTACCAGTATTTGTTTATGGGTTTGTTTAGCCAATAGATTGATGGCCTGTACCAGTGTAGTGGTTTTGCCTGTACCGGGCGGGCCGTGAACAATGGCCAGGTCCTGTGCTGCAACAATTTTATTTACCGCTGCTAACTGTGAAATGTTTAAACGGGATATAGGGACGGGGATAACATCATCTGCAAAAATAGCAGCGCTTTTACCGGTAAGGATTTTTACTAACCTGCCTTCGTCTGGTTTTGCGTTTAAAATAGCTGCATGTTTAATGGCTTTCAGCATTTCGTCATAACTGTTGTTATCAAACAGCAAGTCGATACCTAGTTTGCCGTCCCGACTCCAATCGGGCAGTTCATCGGTGTATAAAGTGATCTTAAGTCTGTTGCCGCCCTGGTAAGTGATGAGGCCTTCTACGCGGTCTTTTTTAGGGTCGTGATTGGAAAATAAGGCAGCTGGTACACCAAACCTAAGCTGGTGCGATAGGTCTTGATGGGTAGTTCGTTCAACTTCAACACTCAGATAGTCGCCCCGGCCAGGTTCTGTATTCCTGATAGCGATAGGGTACCAGCTCAGGCCCTGCGCGCGGCGGTCGGCTGCCGAAGTGTTTTCTGTTAGCTTTAGATAAGTGTTGCGATCTTCATCTTTCTCTTTGTTCAGCAGATCAAGCAGCTTTTTAAAATAGTCCATCGGCTGCAAAGGTAATATAAATGCTAAAGGCTTAATGCGGAAGGCGAAAAGCGAAAAGCGAAGAGATCATTCGGCAAACTTAACGTAGGGCAGACAAAGCCACGGTCACAATATCTTCCAGTACTTTCGTGTCGGCTCCTGCCCGGGCCGCCACTCTTAAGCCGCTGATGGTGCTGAATATAAACCTTGCCAAAGCCCTTGAATCAATTGTTGTTTTAAATTGACCGTCGCGCTGGCCTTTTTCAATTGTTTTGGACAGGGCATCTTCCACGCTCAGGTTATTCTCAGTTACTAAATCGGCAATTTCCTTATCGTGACTGGATAGCTCAACAGCTGTGTTCACCATAAAGCAGCCCTTTGCCAATGTATCTTCTTCGCTTTCTTTAATAACAGCATAAAGGATCTGTGTTATTACTTCTTCGGCGTTATCAGCATTGTTAAGCAGTGAAAGTACTGCATTGGTATTTTTTGATTGATATTGTCTTAGTGATTTCGCAAAAAGCGTTTTTTTATCAGTATAAGTATTATAAAGGCTTGAGCGGTTTATGCCTAACCTATCTACCAGGTCCTGAGCGGATGTGGCATGGTAGCCTTTGTCCCAAAATAATGAAAGCGCTTTATCAAGCAGTTCATCCTCATCAAATTCTTTTTTCCGGGCCATAATAAATCTCTCTTATACAAAATTACCGATTTGAAACAAACGTTCCAAATCGGTATAAATAAATTAGCAAACTATTAATTAATAAATAACGGCGTTTACAGTTAAGCCGCCATCAACAGTAAGTTCGGTACCGGTAATAAATGAAGCATCGTCAGAAGCTAAGAATCTAACTGCATTGGCAATTTCTTCTGATTTAGCAAAACGGTTTAACAAGATCTTTTTACCTAATAAGCTTCCAAAGCCACTTACTTCTTCTTCTGATAAACCTAATTTACCATAAAGTGGAGTTTCAACCGGGCCGGGAGAAATTGCGTTTACACGTATCTTGCGGCTTGCAAGTTCACTTGCCAATACTTTGTTAAGCGATAATAAAGCTGCTTTGCTGGCTGCATATACGCTGCTATCGGGCACACCCAAAGCGGCATTTACAGATGTGTTAAAAATAATAGAACCACCATCGTTTATTATTGGCAGAAATTTTTGAACAGTGAAGTAAACACCTTTTACATTTAAATTCATGATGGTATCATAGTGTTCTTCAGTTGCAGTGGCTACAGAGCTAAATAAGGCTACACCAGCATTCAGGAACAGGATATCCACTTTACCGAACTGATCTTTAACTTCGGTAACAAGATTGTCAATCTGGTCTAATTTAGCCTGATCAGATACGATGCCGGTTACGCCCAACTCTTCTGCTGCCTTGCTTACTGCTGCCGCATTCCTGCCGGTGATAACTACCTGTGCACCTTTTGATGCTAATTCTTTAGCTGTTGCATACCCTATACCGCTATTACCACCTGTAACTACGGCAACTTTGTTTGTTAAATTACTCATTGTTTTATTTTTTTATGTTGTTGTTTTTGTTTTGATAGATCAAAGATAAGTATTTTGAAACGATCGTTTCAAAATTATTTTTTGTTTTTTATTGATGATGACATTCGCTTTACAAACCTCACTATACGGGATCCGGTTTAGCCTGTAAAATAATAATTATGTATGGACAATAACAGGGCAAATGCAGATTAATTAACTGTTGGCAATTTTTATAATTATAGATAATTGCAGAAAATGTTACATTTAGCAACATTAAATGGTATTTATATTTTAAGCGTTGCAGTTTTTTTATTGCACTTTTAAAAACACATTTTATTACCATATTTGTTACAGTACAGGTTTACCAATAATCTATTTAAAAATGCAAGACTTAGACCCATCAATTCTTCAAAAAGTGAACACCTGGCTTCAGGGAAATTATGATGCCGATGTTAAACAGGAAATTCAGACGTTACTTGATCAAAAAGCATATACCGAATTAACGGATTCGTTTTATCGCGATCTGGAGTTTGGAACCGGCGGTTTGCGCGGAACCATGGGGCCAGGATCAAACCGTATTAATAAGTACACTATTGGCGCTGCTACCCAGGGCTTAGCTAATTACCTTAAAAAAACGTATCCAGGCGAAAAGGTTAAGGTAGCTATAGCTCATGACAGCCGTAACAATGCCGATCTGTTCTCAAACATCACTGCCGAAGTTTTTTCTGCTAATGATATTCACGTTTACTTTTTTAAAGCGCTGCGCCCAACACCAGAGCTTTCTTTTGCTGTACGCCATTTTAGTTGCAAAAGCGGAGTAATGTTAACCGCTTCTCATAACCCAAAAGAATATAACGGCTACAAAGCTTATGGTGCCGATGGCGGTCAGTTTGTTGCGCCTCATGATAAGGCTGTAATGGATGAGGTGGCTAAGATTGCCAGTGTAGATGATATTAAATTTAATCGTGTTGATGCCAATATTGAAGAGATAGGTGAGGAAATAGATAATCTTTATTTAGATAAGATCACTGAGCTTTCTGTTTCGCCGGAAGCTATCCAACGCCAAAAGGACCTTAAGATTGTTTATTCACCTATTCACGGTACGGGAATTACTCTGGTACCCCAGGCATTAATGCGGTTCGGTTTTGAAAATGTGATCCTGGTTGACGAGCAAACTACACCCGATGGGAATTTTCCTACTGTAGTGTATCCAAACCCCGAAGAAAAAGAAGCGTTAACGCTTGCCCTTAAAAAGGCGCAGGAAGTTGATGCCGACCTGGTACTGGCAACAGACCCAGATGCTGACCGGGTGGGTATTGCTGTAAAAAATACCGATAATGAGTTTATCCTGCTAAACGGTAATCAAACCGGCTGTATGCTTATCAATTACCTGCTGAGCGCATGGGAAGAAAAAGGTAAACTTACCGGCAAAGAATACATTGTTAAAACCATTGTAACTTCAAACCTTATTGAAGAGATAGCTAAAGCTAAAAACGTAACCTATTATAATACCCTAACCGGCTTTAAATACATTGGTGAGTTGATGACCAAATTTGAAGGCAAACAAACCTTTATTGGCGGCGGTGAAGAAAGTTATGGTTACCTGATAGGCGAACTGGTGAGAGATAAAGATGCTGTGGTATCAAGCGCGTTTATTGCCGAAATGACCGCTTATTATAAAGATAAGGGCAGCAGCTTATTTGAAGCCCTTTTAGATACTTATGTACAATATGGTTTCTACAAAGAAAAACTGATCTCGATCACCAAAAAAGGTAAAACCGGAGCTGAAGAAATTAAAGCCATGATGGAAAAATTCAGGAACAATCCTCCTGCTACATTAGGTGGCTCAAAGGTTATTGCTTTGAAGGATTACGAAAATAGGATAGAAACCGACCTGAACACCAATACAACTTCGGCTATTGAATTGCCAACGTCTGACGTTCTTCAGTTTATTACCGCGGATGGCAGTATCATTTCTGCCCGCCCATCAGGTACAGAGCCAAAGATCAAATTTTATTGCAGTGTAAACGGTAAACTGGCCAGTAAAGAGGCCTATGCTGAAACCGATAAGCAATTGGAAGCTAAAATTGATGCAATTATGCAAGATCTGGGCGTGTAATTTTAATTAACGACAGGATGATATATGAGATCCCGGGCGATGGTCCGGGATTTTTTTGTACCACGTACGCACAATAGCTGTACGTTTCCGTACGATATTTTTTGGATGTTTTTTTGGTAAGTAGTTGTGTGTTAAATATTTATTTGATTGGCACGAACTTTTAAGTGAAAGCTTTGTTATTAACCTTGAGTTTTAGCCAATTAATAACAACGAAAATATTAAAAAGCGCCTGGCGCTTTAAAGCCTGCTCTTTATGAAGATAAATCAAACGTGAGAAATTTGATTTAGTTGATGTTACGTATTTAGTAACCATGCGTTCCGGGGTGAGATACGGAACGCATTTTTATTTTAGCATCTGCGTTTATAGTTTGCTGAGTTATGGTGTAACAGGCGTATCGGTTTCGTTTATTTTCTTCACATACAACTCATCAACCAGTATCATCACAATAGCCAATAAAGGCACTGCCAGTATGATACCCAAAACACCAGATAATGTTCCCATAAGCACCTGCGCTAAAATGGTTAACGCGGGTGGCAGGTTGATCATTTTATTTTGAATAATTGGTGTTACAATATTGCTTACAATTGTTTGCGTTACCATATAAATCAGCGCTACAATAATTGCCGTATTTGTACTTATGGTTAAAGCGAGTAATACACCCGGAATCATGGCTGCCAATGAACCAAAATTTGGTATAAGCTTAAGCAGGCCCGTAAGCAATGCCAAAACGAGTGCTACCGGGATACTCATAATGCCTAAACCTATAGAAAGTAAAATAAACACCAGTACCATGGATAGCATCATGCCCTTTAACCAGCCTTTAAGGGCATAGCTGATGCGGTCAAATATCTGGCGGGCGAGAGGTTTCTTACTATCTGGTACCAATTTTATCAGCCCATCTTTGTATAAATCAGGATTGGAGGTGAAAAATATGGCAAGGAACAGGATGATATAAATATCGCCCAAAACACCAAAACTAGTATTAAAGAATGATTTGGCAGTAGTCATTAATGCATCCGAGTTATCAGATGCAAGGTATTCAAGAATTTTTCTGCCAATTGGAGTTTCGGCCATTTTTATTTTAGCGTTGTTGATGGTATGGGGCAGCGTATCGCTCAAAACAGCCACCTGGTTTGATATTTTGGTTCCCATGATCCAAAAAAGTACTGCCAATATGGCAAAGGAGCCTCCTATAGAAATGGCCATGCAAATGCGGCGTTTCCATTTGGTGTTTCGCTGAATTAAATCGCCAAGCCCGTGAAAATAAACGGAGATCAGTATTCCGGCAAGCACCATCAACAACACATTGAAGGCAACACGGGCAATCAGTATCACTACAACCAACAGCGCAACAATGGCTACCGTATGCCATACTTTTTCAATGTACGTAAGTTCTTTTTGGGTTATTTTATCTGTAGGCTGCTTGCTTTCATTTGTCATACTAACTGAATAGAAAAAGGGGTACAGATAGGGGACAATAAATACGCTCAAAAGTTTTAGTGAATGTTAAATTGCTATTAATTGAACATGGTTTTAATAAAAATTTGTTAATTACATGCATTAGAAAATCAACTGTGGGATAGCTCAATTATTTTATCGCCTGCTAATTTGAAATGGTTTTGTATGTCAATCGGGTTTTTACCGGGGAAATTTCCTGTAAGCCGGGTGGTAACAATAATAGCTGGTTGCTCCAGTTCAATATCCAAAACTTCCATCTGGAATTCATATAATTCAGTGATCAGTTTCAGCCATGCTTTAATCTCATTTAAACCTTTATAGTTTTTTCCTTCATCCTTAACAATGGCATCATCGGTAAAAAGGGAAAGTAATTTTGCTGTATCCCTGCTGTTTGAGGCATCAACATAATCGCTGATTATATTTGGTATTATTTTTTTCATGGTGTCCAATTTGCCTGGTTATTTTTATTATAGTTATACTGTGGGTACAGATCCGCCGTCAATCACAAACTCGCCACCGCTCAGGTACGCTGCCCTGTCAGATACAAGAAACGCAACCAGTTCTGCAACTTCTTCGGGTTCAGCCGGTCGTCCCATGGGGATGCCGCCTAATGAATTCATAATAGTTTCTAATGCCGCAACCTTGTCGCCTCCATTTTTCGATGCAATATTATTTATCATTCCCTGTGCTCCATCGGTATTGATAAATCCGGGCGAAACTGTATTTACACGTACTCCTTTTGGCGCCAGTTCTTTTGCAATTCCTTTACTGTAATTAGTTAATGCGGCCTTGGCTGCGGCATACGCTATTGTAGCCTCAAAAAGCGGCATTTTTCTTTGGATAGACGAAATGTGGATAATTACACCGGAGCCCTGAGCTAACATAGCGGGTAACATGCCCCTGTCTAAGCGAACAGCCGCCATTAAATTTGTGTTTAAGGCATTTGCCCAATCTTCGTCAGTTAAAACCATAACCCCACCACTTGGTGCCGAAGATCCACCTAAGGAATTAATAAGTATATCAATTCCGCCTAAACGTTTAAGCGTTTCATCAATTACCTTTATCGCGCCTTCTTTGGTGCTCAGATCTGCCTGGATAAATTGTTCGGGTTTCAGATCATCAGGAACCGTCCTTGCAGTGGTAACAATGCTTGCCCCGCCTTTTAGTAAACGATTAAAAATCGCTTTTCCCGCGCCCTTTGTCCCGGCGGTTACCAGGATTCTTTTACCCGTAAATTCAGTTTCATCGATATTACCATTCTTTTTCGTTGTACTCATGAGATGTTGTGTTTTTATGGCAACAAAGTTCGGCAGGGTGTCACTCGCGTACAAGTACGGAAAAACGATTCAATAGGGATAAATTATTCCCTATGCTGTTTTAGTTTCCAATACCTTAAATTTGTGATATTACAACACAATGTATAAAAGGAAAATTCCAATAGCGCTTGATTGTGGGCTCGATCTGGTTAGAGAGATACTAAACGGCAAGTGGAAGATCATGTTACTTTATTATATCTCCAAAGGCATCAAACGTCCTGGTGCATTACAAAGAAGTATTCCTGAGGCATCGCGCAGGGTATTAAATATGCAACTGAATCAATTGGAAGATCATGAGCTGATTAGTAAATTAATTTATGCTGAACTTCCTCCTAAAGTTGAATACAGTTTAACAGAATTCGGAAAATCGTTAATTCCTGTTATTGAAGTCATAGGCGATTGGGGTGATAATAACCGCGACCGCTTGCAACAGGTTATTATTAAAGCAGAAAATATGCTTGCTGCTGCTGATGAGGCTGTTGTAAAAAAAAATGATTGAAATTGGTCTTGTTTACTATTAAATAAAAATAAAGCGGTTAGCCCGTTTTAGTTGAACTATTTCTTTTTATTTGATTCTTCGCCCTTTATAAAGGCTGCAATTTTTTGAGTTTCTTCGGGATATATTGCTATATGGTGGGTGCGCACTTCATAGGGTGGGTTCGTTTTATTATTAAGGGCTGTTAAACTGATTACGTGAGAAGCTTTTTGAGGCATATGGCAGTTGATGCAATATGTTTTGATAGCTGTGCCCAATTTGGGTGCAAGCTTGCAAAAGTTATGATTGGCTTCGCTATGGCAGTTAAGGCATTTTTGGGTAAACATTGCCATGCTTTTTTCCTGGTTTATATGCGGATTATGACACGTGCCACAATCCATATTGCTCATGATAAAGCATTTACTTGATGATAGCAGCGCATTTTGATTTCCATGTACATCAAGTGTAGGCGGGGTTGCTGTTGCAGCAAATGAATCAGAGCCTACAAACTTGTTTAACGTATCACCCATCTGGAAATCAAAAGTGGATCTTTGCGGTACCATTTTATTACCCGAATGGCAAACAGCGCATGCATCCATTTTTTGAGCCCGGGTTAAAGAGCGGTAAGTAGTAATATATTTCGCCTTTTTTTCATCAGGGTATTCGGTATGATAATTCACATGATTGGCAGCCGGCCCGTGGCAGCGCTCGCAATCAATACCATAAATGAGCGTTGTTTTATCAAACCCCAGTTCTTTGCTTTCGGGAGGAAGCTCGCTAATGTATGAGGTATGGCACTCCAGGCACTTCCTCAATATGGGCCTGTTGAAATTTACCCTATCGGGAATATAACCGGGGCTATTGGTCCATTGATGCATAGCACTGAAATAGGAGACAGGTAATTCAAATAACTGCTTTCCTTTCCAGTACAAATAAGTTTCGGCTTTAACACCTCCAACAGATATATCAAATGGTTCTGCCCCGGTTTGTTTCCCGTTTTGATATGCCACCTGGTATAAACTATCGCCACGTTTTTCCATGGCTACTTTAAGGCCGTAACCATAATCTAAAATGTTAAAACCCTTTAAAAAGCTGCCACCAATTGTTTGTAACGATGCCGGGCGCGAGGTTTTAAAATGAGCCGTGTGGATATAGGAATCATATTGGGCGCTATGGCATTTTACACAGCTTGCCGAACCTGCGTACACTTCTCCGCGTGGGTCTGTGGGTGTGCGGTTAAAGCATTGTGTTAAAATAAATGTTAATGGAATCAGTGATATCAGAACTAAAAAAAGTGTCCTTTTTTTAAGCATAGGTTTATTACTTGCTGTGTAGGTTTAAAATTGGAAAAGATTAAAAAAAAAGTATTTAAAATCCGTTTCAAGTTGCTTCAATAATTGAGCAAAGCAAATAGACATTATTGAAATAACGATAGTTTTTAGTTGATGTAGGCGATTTGTAGTAGTGTTTCCATTTGATTTGAGTATAACACAAACTTGAAGAAACGCAAGCTTACCGACAGAAAAGCCAAAGAAAGGAGGAAAGCATAAGATAGAGAAACAAACAGAGAGCGCTAAATAACTCCCCTTTTATTATTCAAATAAAAGCTAAAACTACTTGATGCAAAAGTATAGACCAATAACCAATAGTATTTGAACACAAATTACAGCCGAAAGTCTCTTAATGCCATTTATTTTGGATGGACCGAATATATATGCTGCCGAAGATAAAATATATACAGCGAGTGCCAAGCCTGCAACTATTATCAAATTTGGGCCTTCTGGGTCGTTGAAAAAGAAGAATAGCATTCTGGAGCAAATGATGGCCGTTACCGCCAACATTATTAACGAAATCTTTTTTGACTTGTAATATAGATTTGCAATGTTATTACCCATGTCCATAAGATGAGCGTTCTCACAAATATAATAATTTCACTGGAGATTGCTTAGTTGTGCCTTTTTCAGGGTATTAACTTTACTGCCTATATTTACGGGACTAATTCCACATCCCGGTTATGCCAAGTAAATTCTGCTGTTTTATTGTAATGCTATTTTCATCTGCGGGATTGTTTGCCCAGGCCCCGGTAAATGTTAACGCCGGTGTTAAGGAGCGGGAATACCTTATCAATACCTTGGTGCATATAGCCGACCCTGTTTTAACAGCCCTAAGCAAAAATGAGCTTAAGCAGCAGATACCTGTAGAGGCAAAAACGGCTGATAGGGGGGCCTATGTTTGTCTTGAAGCGTTTGGCCGTTTATTGGCCGGCATGGCTCCCTGGCTTGAGCTGGGCGCTGATAAAAGTGCCGAAGGAAAACTAAGGGGTAAATATATCACGCTTGCCAGGCTTGGCCTTCATAATGCAACTGATCCTAATGGCGCCGATTTTATGAATTTTAATAAAGGTGGTCAGCCTTTGGTGGATGCCGCTTTTTTAGCTCAGGCTTTATTGCGTGCACCCCGGCAGTTATGGGAACCATTGGATGTACAAACCAAAGCAAACATTATAGCGGCGTTAAAATCAACACGGGTTATTACGCCGGGATATTCAAACTGGCTGTTGTTTAGTGCTACCATTGAGGCAGCGTTAATTAAGTTTGATGATAACGGCGATATGATGCGGATTGATTATGCGCTGAAACAGCATCAGTTATGGTATAAAGGCGATGGCGCTTATGGCGATGGGCCCGATTTTCACTGGGATTACTACAATAGTTTTGTAATTCAACCGATGCTGTTAGAGGTGCTTCAAACTTTAAACCAGCTAAAGCACGATAAGGAACCAGATTATGCCTTAGCACTAAAACATGCGCAACGTTACGCTGCAGTATTAGAAAGATTTATCTCGCCGGAAGGTACTTATCCACCGCTGGGCCGTTCATTGGCCTACAGGTTTGGCGCATTCCAGCTTTTATCCAAGGTCGCACTGTTAAAAACTTTACCTAATGATATAAAACCACAGCAAGTAAGGGCAGCCTTGTACACCCTAATAAAAAGACAAATTGAGGCGCCCGGTACGTTTGATGCAAAGGGGTGGTTACAGATAGGGCTTTACGGCCATCAGCCCGAAATAGGCGAGGGGTATATTTCAACAGGCAGCCTTTATTTGTGCTCGCAGGCTTTCCTTATTCTTGGTTTGCCTGTATCTGACGAATTTTGGCAAAAAGCTGATGCGGACTGGACGGCAAAAAAAATCTGGAATGGTGAGGATGTTAATACCGATCATGCAGTGGATTAAACCTTGGATGAGTGCTTTTTTGTATTAACAAGGAAAGGCTGATAGTTTAGTGAGCCTTTATTACTAAAAAATAAAACCCGGTAGAGATAGCGTCTGGTAGTTTTCTTTTACAAGCGATTTTTGTTTTGCCTCTTCTATTTTGCTTTCTAACTCATTGCAGGTAAAAACAGCTACCCCTAATTCAACTTTATATTCAAACTGCAAGGATAAACTGGCCACGCTTGAATTCCAATTATAAATATCTGTGTAATTATCGGGTCGCTCAGTAAACTGACCGTAGCTTTTAATAAAATCGTCTAAAACTTTATAGGCGATAACTCTTTTAAAAAACAAGTAGATGTTAACGATTTTGCCTTTATATGTTCGGATTCCAATTAAGTCGAGCTTTAAACTATCGCCGATGGCTAACATATTGTCATCGTCATAAACATATTTTACGCAACTATCAACATCCGGTTTGTTATCACCATCAAGATATGCTAACCTATAAATTGGAAGGGTTGTTATATCTGCTCCAAGAGTGATATTTTTAAGGCCATTACAGAATTTTAAATATTCAATGGAGCCCGGCTTAAGTGATTGCGAACACGCGGGGAGGGGTTTGCAACATATTATTGCAAAGAATACTAACTTAAAATAAAAGTATGTTATGATAACAATATACCTTCGCATGTACCCCGATATTTATTAGGGTACAGTCGCAATCAAAATGCCGTATTTTTTAAATCAAGCTTGTTATCGTTTGTTTGTGTTAATAATTGAGAAAAAAAGCGAAAAATTGTAAACCTCTTATACGCTTTTTTTGTTTTTATTTATACTGACTGTCAGTGTGTTATTGACAATATGACGGATTTGGTGTGGCAGTTTTGCTACAGATGCCATTTCCTAAAACTGCAGACTAACGCGGTTCAAAAAAATAGTAAAGGTTGGCTATAACATCTGTAAGTTATCTTACTATTAAATGCTATAACTAAATAGTTCTTCTTGGTCTTTTGTTTCTTACGGCTTCTGCTGCTGGTTTTTTGAAACTATTAAAACCGAAAGCCTTTTTTGGCGGCGCCGGGCGAATTGCTGTTTCCTCGTTAATTTTAACATTTAAGGTTCTATCACCAATAGGGGTGCCATCCAATGCGTTTACAGCGTTTTCGGCGCCTGCACGATCTTTCATTTCCAGGAAAGCGTAGCCTTTGCAAATCCTGGTTTTTTTATCGCGCACAATTTTGATAGTACTTACTTCCCCGTGTAAGTTAATCATCTTGACAAGATCGAGTTCGGTCATGTCTAAAGGGAATCCCCCCACAAATAATTTTATCATTATAAGCTTTAATTCAGTTTAAAGTTAGTTGCAAAAACAACGACTATAGATTTTATTTTATTTCAATTAAATGGAATGAAAATAATTTAATCAAAGGTAAGGAGATAAAAACTACTTATGCACAAATTTCCGCAACATATATAATTCAAACCTTAAAATTATTGCGTGAGACGCCATTTAAGTGAGTTTTTTGATTATGACCGAACATATATCAAGTTACTTAAAAAAATTCCTTTCATTTTATTGGCATTATTTGTTTCCTTATCTATTTGATGTATTATATCCGCATTTGAATGTCTCAGAAACTTGTTGTTTTAATTTTATGAGGCGGTATTTGCACGCTAATTTTATTTAAACATAAATTAGGTAAGTGGTCAATAACTTTTACACTATTGTTTATATTTGAAAATATAAACCAGTAATTAAAATTATAATGAAATAAAAAATACCTTGGTCGTGGATGATTGATTAGGGATGCTTTTTAGTAACTCATGTTTGGTAAATTTTCTTTAAATTTAATAGCTGCTAGTAATTTTTTTGTGTTTTAATATTGATCAACTATTTTAGGTTTATGATCGATACATTTAAAACTAAACCTTATTTTCAAACAAAGCTTAAGAGCAATTTGATTGTTATTAATAACTACTTTGCTGTATAACCCTAATTGACTATCAATAAAGATGAAATATTATTTCTGCCTGATTTTTTTGCTGACAAGTTTTTCGGTGTTTGCCTTGAATACTACGGACAATTTGATAGATGAGTTGAAAAATGAAATAGCAAAAAAGAATGGCTACGATAACAATAAAGAGATACGGATAAAGAAGTTAAAACTTAATCTGTCACGCCTCTCAAAGGACGACTATGATGGTCAGTTTTATAACTGGAATAGCCTTTATAGTGAGTATAAATCATACCAGTTTGATTCGGCCTATGTTTACGTTGATAAAATGATATCATTAAGTAAGCTTAGGGGAGATAAACCCCGGGAGTATTACAGCTATGTAAAAATGGCTTTCATACTGTTATCATCGGGCATGTTTCATGAAGCATTTGATTTTTTACATAAAGTAGATGTAAAGGCTTTAAACAACCCGGCCCGGATAGATTATTATTTTTTTTTGGGCAGGTGTAATTACGATCTGGCAAATTATAGTAACGATAAATATTTTACCCCAAATTACATTGAAACGGGTAATAAGTTTATTGATTCGGCCATATCTTTTTGTGGCGACGACTATATAAGCCGAAATTACCTGTTGGGTTTGCAAAAACTCCAGGAAAAGAAATTTGAAGAGGGGAAAACCTGGTTTACTAAGCTTCTGGAAAACAAAACACCTATAACCATGCATTTAAGGGCAATGGTTTCGTGTTCATTAGGTACTATTTATTTAGAAAATAACCAAAAAACAGAAGGGCTCAACCTCATGATTCAATCGGCAATATCCGATATTAAATCTTCAACAAGGGAAACCGTTGCGCTTTATACCCTGGCCGAGATACTATATAAAGAGGGCAATATTAAAGATGCCTATAGTTTTATACAACTGGCAAAGGATGACGCTGATTTTTACGGGGCGCGCCAGCGAAAAATACAAATAGGTTCAATTTTGCCTGTAATTGCCGCCGCAGAACTTAATAATTCTGAGCATCAAAAAAATAGGTTCCTTGTTTTCCTTGTGATTATAACAGCGCTTGCATTGCTTGTGGTGTTTTTTATGCTCATGCTATTTAAGCAACTAAAAAAACTTAAAATAAAGGAACGGATAATTGAAGGCAACAATGTACAGCTGAGTGAGATCAATGGCAAACTAATTGAAGATGCCAAAATAAAGGAAGAGTATATAGGCCAATTTTTTAAAGCAATTTCGGGTTATATACTAAAGCTCGAAAACTTAAAAATATCTATTGATGCAAAGCTTTCTATGAAAAAGTATGATGCTATTCATCCCTTGATTGATAGTATTGATATAAAAAAGGAAAGAGAGAATTTATATTATAGCTTTGACCACATCTTTGTTAAGATCTTCCCCAATTTTATAAATGTTTTTAATAGCCAGTTTGATAAAAAAGATCAGATATGGCCACAGGAGGACGAAGTGTTAAATACCGATCTCCGGATATTTGCCCTCATTCGGATGGGAATATCTGACAATGACACAATTGCCAAAATACTGGAGTATTCCGTAAATACAATCTATGTTTATAAGATGAGGATAAAAGCCAAGTCATTGCATCCCGAGCAATTTGAACAATGCATTATGAATATTAAAGCTTTTGATTTTAATTGAGTTCTTAAAGGCGTTTAATGTGCTTTAAAGTTAAAAAAGGTCGTTTTTGAATTGGTTTAAAGTTTAAATTTTATTAAAAAACGGTAAAAAAAGATTATATTTTTTTTAAGTATTAAAAATTCAATTAATTGATTATCAGTTATTTAAATTTTAAAAACACTTAAATAATTTATATAAATATTAAAATTAATTGTTTAACCCTCAAATCATACCTGCCTGGTATTTTTCTCCATCTATTATAACTAAATTGCATTACATTTTAAGGTGTGATATTATAAACCATTACATTTTCAGCTGCCGTTATTAAAAAAACAACTCAGTTAAGCTTCATTTATAGGTGTTTAAGGGGGTGTGCTTTTGATAGATTTTTGTACTAATGTTTTTGATTTTCTCAGTCGGGAATATAAGTACATTAAGGTGTACGGGTGTTTTGAACTACCAGTATTAAACTTTAAAACTAAACCAATTAATAAACCAATTTCAACTAAATCTCAGTAATTATGCAATTTAAACACTTACTCAAAGTATGTTTGTTTGCTGTTGTCTATCTTTTTTCCGTGTCAGCTATGGCCCAGAATAAGATTATTACAGGTAAGGCAACTGACAAAAAAGATGGATCTCCTTTAATAGGGGTTTCTGTTAAAACATCATTAACCTCACCAGGGGGGGCTATAACCAACACCGAAGGAGAGTACCGCATCTCGGTTCCCGGGAACGCTACCGCTTTGGTATTTACCTACCTTGGTTATGTAAGCCAAACAGTTAACATTGGTAACCTTACTGCCGTTAACGTTAGCATGGAGGCATCCAGCAAAGCGTTAAATGAGGTAGTTGTAATAGGTTACGGAACACAGCGTGTACGTGATGCTACAGGTTCTGTGGCTTCTCTAAGTCCTAAAGATTTCAACAAAGGTGTTATAGCAACGCCAGATCAGTTACTACAAGGGCGTGTAGCCGGTGTACAGGTAACCCCATCAAGCGGCGAGCCTGGCGCAGGTGCAACTATTGCTATACGTGGTGCTGGATCTATACGCGCAAATGATAACCCTTTGTATGTAATTGATGGTATACCTATTGATCAAAGCGGTACAAGTGGTGGATATGGAGTTGGTGCCGGTAGCTCATCTGCACGTAATCCACTCTCTTTCCTTAATCCGGCTGATATCGAGAATATATCCGTTTTAAAAGATGCCTCATCTGCGGCTATTTACGGCGCACGCGGTGCAAACGGTGTAATTTTAATCACTACACGTAAAGGCCGTAAAGGCCAGGGCATACAGTTTTCTACTACTACCAGTGTTGCCAGTACTGCCAAACGCTATGACGTGCTTGGCAGTGATGCTTTCTTAAAAGCAGTTGCAAGCGTGGGGGCCAACGCTGGTCCTTCATCAAGTGGTGGTGTTGATTATGGGGGCAATACCGATTGGCAAAAACAGATTTTTCGCACTGCTATATCGCAAGGCTATAACCTTGGTTTTGGCGGAGCAAGTAACACCGGTAGTTACCGTGCTTCATTAGGGTATGATGACCAGCAAGGTACTGTAAAAAATTCTTCATTAAAACGCTTTAACGGTCGTATCAACGCTTCTCAATCTTTTTTTAACAGCAGGCTTAAGTTTGATTTACAATCAACTTATTCCAACGTAAAAGATCAGTTTGCGCCTATTACCAATAACGCCGGCTTTAATGGTAGTTTAATAGGTGCAGCTATACAATTGAACCCAACTGCTCCGGTATATGATGCCCAGGGCAGATTGTTTAATTTAAATGGTTATAATGATGCCGGATTTCCAACAGGCAACAGTTTCAGAAACCCGGTATCACTGTTAAACCAGATAGATGACAGGGATAATATTAACCGTTATTTGAATAACCTGACAATGACTTTGCAACTATTTGAAGGCTTGTCATACAAAGGGAATTTTGGTGCAGATATATCAAGAGGTTTAAGGAAAACTTTTTATGATCCCAAAGTTATTGGTTATACAGACGCGATTGGTATCAGGAATCAAAACTTCCCGTCTCCAACAGGCAATGGAACCGCCATTTATCAATATAATAAATTAACTAACTATACTACTGAGCATACTTTAAATTACGAGAAAAAATTTAATAATAATAGCTCAATTACTGCTTTAGTCGGTTATTCTTATCAAACATTTAAAAACTTTAGCCGCAATGAGTTTGGTTTCGGTACTTCACAACCGGGTGTATTAGTTAAAAACTATAACGATTTTAAAACTCACCTGGCTTATCCGGTGGGCGATAGCTCAAGCTATAAGTTACAATCATACTTTGCACGTGTTAACTACTCTTACAAAGATCGTTATATCTTGACAGGTACAATCAGACGGGATGGATCATCTCGCTTTGGAGCAAATCATAAATATGGTAATTTCCCCGCTCTTGCGGCAAAATGGCGTATAACCAGCGAAAGCTTTATGCCAAAAGACGGTTTCTTTGATGATTTGAGTTTGAGGTTAAACTACGGTAAAACTGGTAATCAAGAAATTCCGTCTTATGCATCGTTAGCTGTAAGCCAACTTGATTATCACGGTGCTAATCCACAAATATATCAGCAAAACGTTGATCTGAAATGGCAGGGTAATAGAACTTATGGTGCCGGTATCGATTTTTCGGTTATTAAAAGCCGGTTAACAGGTTCGGTAGATTATTTCAACAAATCAATCAGCGATCTGTTATTTTACCAGGATATTGCACAGCCCACCAACTCTCCCAAAATATACAAAAACCTGGATGGAGATGTTATCAATAAAGGTATTGAAGTTGGTTTAAACTTCGCTGCACTTCAGGGTGGTAAGTTTACCTGGGATATTAGTTACAATATGACCTTTATTAAAAACACATTAAAAAACTTTAAAAACTACATAGTTACAGGAAATATCGACGGACAAGGTTTATCTGGCGCTTATGCGCAGCTCATTACTAATGGCCAGCCACTGTACACATTTAATGTTCCTAACTTTGCAGGTTTTGATGCCAATGGATTTTCCATTTACCCACAAGGTATTGACGTTTCAACGTTACAAGGTAGCCCGAACCCTAAGTTTACAGCGAGTTTAACCAATAATTTTACTTATAAAAACTTTAGCTTGAGTTTCTTTCTTAATGGTGCAACCGGTTTTGTTATTTATAATAACACTGCTAATGCTTTCTTTTATAAAGGCAACCTTGTTAGTGGTCGTAACGTAACTAATGATGTAGCAGCATCTAAAGAGAATCCACTTAACTCAGGTGAGGTATCAACCCGCTTCCTTGAAAAAGGTGATTTTTTAAGATTAAGCAACGCTACAATTGGTTATACCTTCCCGCTTAAAGGCAGCAAAATTAAATCCTTGAGGGCATCTTTAACCGGTCAAAACTTATTTCTTATCACCAACTATTCTGGTTTAGATCCGGAAGTTAACACCGACAAACAAAGGTCTGATGTGGCTTCAAAAGGTATAGACTATACCTCGTATCCAAAATCACGGATATTCACCTTAGGCATAAACGCAAGTTTTTAAAATTACGAAAATGAAAAATATAATCTCACGAGTAACTATATGTAGCATTGTTTTTATGACCGCTGCAGGTTGCGCAAAATTGGATGAGAAACTTTATGGCTCAAAATCCATAACGTCGGCCGGTGCAGGTGCCGCCGAGCTTGGTGGTGTTTACTCACAGTTAAATGGTCAGGCCGATCAGGCAAATACTTACGCTTTACAAGAACATCCTACAGACGAAATGATGGGTCCTACCCGTGGTACAGACTGGGGAGACTTTGGTACCTGGCGTAAATTACATACGCACACCTGGACACCAACGCACAACCAGGTTAATGATACCTGGGATCAGTTAAACATAGGTGTATTCCGTGCAACGCAGGTTTTTACTAAAGCATCGGATATTAGTATTAAAGCTCAGGCAAGCTTTTTGCGTGCTTACTTTATGTTTCAGGTTGTTGACCTTTACGGTCAGGCACCATTCCGCGACCCTGATGCACCTTCCTCATCCATCCCGACTGTTATGAGCCGTACAGAGGCTACTGCTTTTATAATAAAAGACCTTGAGTATGCCGAAACCAATCTTCCAGCAACATCTGCTAATATTGGTGTTGCAAACAAGGTAGCTGCAGAGGCTCTTTTAGCAAAAGTGTATCTAAATAAAGCGGTGTATACCTCCACTACTGTAGGTGGCCCTTTTACATTTGCAAAAGCAGATATGGATAAGGTTATTGAATATGCCAATAAAATTACCGCAGCGGGTTATTCTCTTGAACCTGCCGGTAAATACTTTCAGGATTTTGCATGGGATAACTCAGAACAATCTCACGAAAATATTTTTGGTATATACAATACAACAACAAATGCCCCGGGTTCTGCAAAAAACCGCTGGAGGATGGGTTTACATTATAACCAAACACCTGATGGATGGAATGGCTTTACTACCCTTGCCGACTTTTATAAATCGTTTGAAGCAACTGACGAACGCCGTGGCGTTGCATACCCAGGCTTAACTGATAAAGTTGGTTTAAGGGCAGGTTTTGCTGTTGGGCAGCAATATGGTCCTAACGGTAAGGTTTTAACTCAGCGTAGTGGTAAACCACTTATTTTTACACCCGAAGTGGATCTTAACTTTTCTACTGAAGCTCAGGGTATCAGGGTGTTTAAATACTTTCCTCAACCATCTGCAAACAATACAGTTAATGATGATAACTCATCTAACGACTACGTAATTTTGAGATACGCGGATGTATTACTAGAAAAAGCCGAAGCTATTATGCGTGGCGGTACAGACCCGAGCGGACAAACGCCTTTGGTAATTGTAAACTTGCTACGTGTACCTCGTGGCGCAAGTGCTTTATCGTCTGTTGACGCTACAGTTATGCTTGCCGAAAGAGGCCGCGAGCTTTATTACGAAGGATGGAGAAGAAATGACCTGATCAGGTTTGAGAAATTTAACGATCCTGTTGATCAGCGTCCTAACAAAACGGATAAAACCAAAACCTTGTATCCTATCCCTCAACGTGCTGTGGATACAAATCCTAATCTTAAACAAAATCCAGGTTATTAATATATTGGGGTTTATTTGATTTATAAAAGAACGTAGCGGAAATTTTCCGCTACGTTTGTTTTTTCTAAAAGTATGATACTATCTAAAAAGTGGTTTTTCGTTTTTCCCTTACTTGTAATATTTAGCTGCAAAACCGGTAATGAATTTTCGTTATTCACACTTCAGGAAAATGATGAAACAGGTATAAATTTCGTCAATCAGTTAAATGATCAGGATCGTACAAACGTGTTTACCTTCCGCAATTATTACAACGGAGGTGGTGTAGCCATTGGCGATGTTAATAATGATGGACTTAATGATGTTTATCTAACCTCAAATATGGGGGGCAATCAACTTTATATTAATAAGGGCAATTGGAAATTTGAAAATATTACAGATAAAGCCGGAGTAAAAGGGACTAAATATTGGAGTACGGGGGCAACCATGGTTGATATTAATGGCGATGGCTGGCTTGATATTTATGTTTGCCATAGTGGTAACGCCCATGGTAAAGAAAAAGGAAATGAATTATTTATAAATCAGCATGATGGTACATTTAAAGAAGAAGCTGAAAAATATGGCCTGGTAGATAATGGATTATCGACCCAGGCCATATTTTTTGACTATGATAACGATGGCGATCTGGATTGCTTTGTGTTAAATAACTCTTTCAGGCCAATAGGATCATTTGATTTTAATAAGGATCTGAGGTCTGTTGTTGATGAATTGGGTGGAGCACGCTTGTATCGTAATGATGGCGGGCATTTTACTAATGTAACCCGGCAGGCAGGCATATTCTCCAGCGATATTGGTTTTGGTCTTGGCGTTTCTGTTGCTGATGTTAACCAGGATGGCTACCCGGATATTTATGTATCCAATGATTTTTTTGAGCGGGATTACTTATACATCAATCAAAAGGATGGTACTTTTAAAGAAGATATTCAAAATGAAACAGGTCACGTTAGCCTGGCTTCTATGGGCTCAGACATAGCCGACATTAACAACGACGGTCAGTATGATATTTTTACTACAGAGATGCTGCCCGAAGGAGATAAACGCCTTAAAAAAATGTCATCTTTTGAATCATATGACGTAATTAAAGCCAAACAATACGATGGTTATTATAATCAATACATGCAAAATTGCCTGCAGGTAAATAACGGCGATGGAACATTTTCTGAAACAGCTTTTTACTCGGGCATAGCCGCTACCGACTGGAGCTGGGGCGCGCTGATGTTTGATATGGATAACGATGGCTGGAAAGATATTTTTATATCTAACGGGATTTACAAAGACCTTACCGACCAGGATTATATCGAGTTTTTGGGCAATCGGGATAATATGGCAAAAATTGCCGAAGGGCGCAAGAAGTTTGATTTTAAGGATTTTACAGATAAAATGATTTCAACCCCTTTATCAAACTATGCTTACTTAAATAATCATAATCTCACATTCACCAATAAATCAGCCGATTTTGGTTTGGATAAACCGTCATTCAGTAACGGCGCCGCTTATGCCGATTTAGATAATGATGGCGATAACGATCTGGTGGTGAATAACGTAAATTCTCCTGTTTACATTTATAAAAGCAACGCCGAAAAAAATGGCAATCATTATATTCAATTAAAGTTAAAGGGCAATACTTTAAATAGCTTTGGGGTAGGTACAACTATTAAGGCTTTCATGAAAGGCAGCTCGCTTATTTACTATAACCAGCCAACCCGTGGTTTTCAAAGCTGTACATCACCCAATTTGCTAACTATTGGTATAGGTAAATTTAAACAGGTAGATTCAGTGCAGGTAATTTGGCCGGGAGGCAAATATCAGCTTTTGCAAAACGTTAAAGGCGATAAAGTTTACACTTGTAAACAAGCCGACGCTAACCTTACCTACAATTGGAGTAAGCCTGTTGTAAAGCCATTATTTACAGATGTAACCAAAGCTATTTTTGATAGCATACCAAGGCACAAAGAAGATGATTTTATCGATTTTGATAATGAACGCCTGATGCTGCAGATGTTATCAATCGAAAATCCATATATGGCAAAGGGTGATGTGAACAATGATGGTTTGACGGATTTTTATTTTGGCAGCTCAAAAAATGGCTTTGCTGCTATCTATATACAACAAAAAAATGGCAGCTTTAAACAAACCATTCCTGATGATTTAAAAAAACAGGAATATCTTGAAAACGCAGGCGCCGTATTTGGTGATTTTGATGGAGATGGCGATCAGGACCTCATCATCGGAGTAGGTGGTAACGCAGACGAAGCTGAGACGCCTGTATATAACCCCCGTTTTTATGAAAACGATGGTAAAGGAAATTTTCACCGCAATGCTGATAAAACTTTACATGCCGCAGTTAACGCATCGGTAATTGTATCCTGTGATTATGATGGCGATGGTCATCCGGATCTGTTTATTGGTGGCCGCAGCGTGCCCGGGCTTTATGGATGTTCGCCAAAATCATTTGTATTTCATAACGATGGCAATGGGCATTTTACAGATGTATCGGCACAGGTATTAGGTAAAAACACCAATCTGGGTATGGTAACAGCTGCCAAATGGGCCGATTTGGATAAAGATGGTTATGCCGACCTTGTGGTGGCCGGTAACTGGATGGGCATTAGGATTTTTAAAAATTTTAAAGGCCGGTTTACCGAAGATAAACAACTGGCTAATTACAAAGGCTGGTGGAGCAGTCTTGAAATTGCGGATGTTGATGGCGATGGAAATTTGGATATTATTGGTGGTAATATTGGCTTAAACTCCAAGTTCAGAGCATCATTTACCGAGCCTATGGAAATTTATATAAAAGACTTTGATAAGAACGGCACAAAAGAATGTGTTACTTCGATGTACAGAAGTGATAACGTTAAATATGTTTTTCATATGAAACCCGATCTTGTTGGCCAGCTGCCGATATTAAAGAAACGCTTTTTGAGGTATATAGATTACGCCGGAAAACCCTTTAATGAAGTATTTACAAATGATATGCTTGAAGGTGCCGAAAAACACGAGATGAACTTTTTAGCTTCGGCGGTATTTTTAAATAACGGCAAAAAATTCACCTGTAAACCTTTGCCTGCCGAGGCGCAGTTTTCAATGGTTAACACTATTTTATGTGATGATATTGATAATACAGGCCATATCAAAATAATATTAGGAGGCAACTTTTATGGCTTTAAACCAGAAGTAGGAAGGCTTGATGCAAGCCACGGCCAGGTTTATCAATATAATAAAAATGGGTTTAGCTACTACTCCCCATCAAAAACAGGGTTTGATTTAAACGGGCAGGTGAGGTCATCATTGGTTATTAAAAACATCATGGGTAACAAATATTACCTGTTTGGTATAAATAATCAACCGCTTAAGGCATATAAATTACGTTAATATTCAAGATGTCGCTATTTGCAAAATATATACCAGCGCCCATGAAATTGTTTGGCTTCCTGTTTTTTATCGGGATTTTTTACATGAGTTCATGCAAACCTAAAAAAGCAGGAGAAGGTGTTTTTAAATTGCTATCCGCAAGTGAAACAGGGATAGGGTTTGTAAATAAAAATATTGTATCAGATTCGGTTAATATTTTAGATTACCTCTATTTCTATAATGGGGCAGGGGTAGCTGCAGCCGATTTTAATAACGATGGTTTGCAGGATCTTTATTTTGTATCAAACCAGGGACCTAATAAGCTTTATTTAAATAAAGGTGGTTTAAAGTTTGATGATATCACCGCAAAAGCGGGCGTTGCCGGTACTGGTAATTGGAAAACCGGCGTTACTGTAGTTGATATTAATGGGGATGGATTAAAGGATATTTATGTATCCGTAGTATCTGGCTATAAAGGTTTTAAGGGTAAAAATCAACTGTATATAAACAACGGCGACCTTACGTTTACAGAAAGCGCGGCAAAATACGGGCTCGACTTTGCAGGCCTGTCAACCCAAGTTTCTTTTTTTGATTATGATAAGGATGGTGATTTGGATATGTTTCTGCTTGCCTCCTCTGTACATAGCAATGATACCTATGGCGATTCTACCTTAAGGTTTAAATACAGTCATGATGCCGGCGATCATCTTTTCAGGAATGATGGCGGCCATTTTACCGATGTTACCCAAAAATCAGGCATTTATAGTGCTCCAATAGGTTATGGGCTTGGCCTTAGTATCGGCGATTTGAACAACGATGGCTGGGACGATATTTATGTAAGTAACGATTTTTTTGAGCAGGATTATTACTATATCAACCAGCATGATGGTACTTTTAAAGAACAGCTTAAAACTGCCTTTGGGCATACCAGCCTGTTCTCTATGGGGAATACGATTAGTGATATCAACAAAGATGGTCATTTGGATGTGCTTACTACAGATATGCTTCCCGAGGATATAAAAGCATTACGATCAACTATCAATGATGAACCATTGGATATTTATAACCAGGAGGTAAATGCAGGCTATTATTATCAATATTCAAAAAATAGCCTGCAACTGAATGTTGGCAATGGAAATAAATTTGTTGATATGAGTTTATACAGCGGTGTATCAGCTACAGATTGGACGTGGTCGCCCCTGGTGCAGGATTTTGATATGGATGGTCGCAAGGATCTTTTTTTTAGCAACGGAATAAAAAAGCGGCTCAATGATATGGATTATCTTAAATATCTGGGCAATCCGGCTGTGATGCAGGAGTATAAAAATAGCCGCGTTTTTGATAAAGATAAGATCAACCTGATGCCTGATGGCGCTGTTCACAATTTTTTTTACCACGGAGATGATCTGCTGAAATTCACCGATGCCTCATTTACAAATGATATGCAGCAGCCCTCTATTTCTGCGGGCTCTGTAGCTGTGGATCTGGATAATGATGGTGACCTGGAGATTGTAACCAACAATATGGATGAACCTGCCTATCTATATAAAAACACTGCGATGGAAAGCCATAAAGATGATAAGCCGGGCTTTTTAAAATATGCGGTTAAATACTCCAAAGCCAATCTTGACGGTATCGGAACGAAGTTTTTCCTGAAATCAGGTAAACAGGTAGATCACCAGGAAATACAAACCAGTAATGCTTACGAAAGTAACCTAAGTAACGAATTGCTTTTTACTTTTTTACCCGGAGATAAACCAACTGATCTTTTAGTGATATGGCCTGATAATACCTGGCAGATCGTTAGTAATTTTAAACAGGGTAAAAAAGCGATAATAACTTATAATAGTAAACAAGTGCAGTCGACTAATGACATTTCATCGGTGATAAGTACCTTCATTAGTGGGGAAAAACAGTCGGACTACAAACCTGTACAAGCTAAACTGTTGACTCAAGTAAAAACTTTTGATACACCCGATTTCAATTATTATTCATTATTGCCGCATACCTATTTACCGCATATCCCCGCTATTGCGGTTGCCGATGTTAATGGTGATGGCATCGATGATATTTACGTTGGTGGCTTGACCGGTGAAGAAAAATATATACTCGCCGGAAACAAAGCAGGCGGTTATGATAAAGTGAAAGTAGCGGAATTTGATAAATTTAATGAATATGGAGATGAGCAGGCTGTTTGGGCCGATGTTGATAATGATGGTAAGCCCGACCTGGTTGTGATCAGCACTAATCACCCGCTTTTAGATGATGACAAAAGATTACCTCCGCGCTTATATATTAACAAAGGTAATTTCAAGTTTGAGTATAGGGCATTGCCTAAAATAACCAATCAAACATCAAAAATTGCTGTGTTTGATTTTAATGGCGATGGATTGAAGGATATATTATTAACCGGAAGTATATCCTATAAAGATTATACGGCCAAAGTGCCATCAGCTATTTTGATAAACAGAGGCAATGGTAATTTCGATGTTAGTCATGATAAGGTTTATGATGATATAACGTCAATCCAATATATAACCAGCGTTACCGAAGCCGATGTTGACCATAATGGTAAATCCGATCTGGTGATCACCGCTGAGTGGCAGCCTATTCAGATTTTTTTAAATGATGGTAAAAAACTTCGTAAATTTTCTTCGAAGGTATTGGATAATGAAAAGGGCTGGTGGCAATCAGCTATAGTTACCGATATGGATGGAGATGGCAAAGCCGACCTTATAGCAGGTAACTGGGGCTTAAATAATAAATATAATGTAACCCCAAACCAACCATTGTATGCTTACAATGCCGATTTGGATAAGGATGGAAAAAACGACTTGATTTTATCCTACTTTGTTAAAGGAAACTATTATCCCTTTAGGCCAAAGAATGATTTGGAACAAGAACTGCCTTATTTGAAAAAAGAATGGCTAAGCTACCAAAAAATGGCTGATAAAACAACCAGCGAAATATTTAAAGATAAATTGAATGATAACGATCGTTTAGCTGCCAATCAATTCAGCAGTATTTTTGTAAGCGATGTGCTGCATGCTACTACATTTAAAGAGTTACCTTACCAATACCAGCAGGCGCCTATACGATCAATTCTCGCTGACGATAAAAGCGGGGATGTATTGCTTAACGGTAACTTTTGGGGAGTTGTTCCTTATGAAGGTAAATATGATGCTTTGGGTTTAGTTGGTTTGCATTATAACAAACAACTAAAACAGTTTTCGCCCCCGGGTTATTTAATAAACGCAGCCTTTAACTTCCAGGAACTGCCATATATTTCAACCATAAAACGAGTTGGAAGTGCAGATTATCTTATTGTTACCTATGATGGTAGGATTGTTTTGGTTACTAAGTAGTTATGGTTTAAAATATCGGATAGTATATTTTGGTTACCCATTTTGAAGTGTCTTTTTCAGCGGATCTATCCGTGATTAGTGATTCAAAAGGCATGGCTGGCGATGTTAAATTATGATCTTTCATATAAGCTTTAACGGCGCCAAAGGCGTCACTTATAGTGTTAGGTCCACCCTTTACATCCATTACTAACAAATTGCCACCCAGTACAAGGTTGTTCATGAATGATTTTTGGTCTGGCTTAATTGTTTTATTGATCGGGATTGCAACGGTAATCTGGTATTCTTTATTTGCAATTTTTGTTACATTAAGAATTGGGAAGTTGGTCAACATAACACCTTTAGTTTTAGCTTGTGCTTTAAGGTCGTCAACTTTTTCATAAATCGTTTGAATGGACGGATAGTTAGCACTACTTGTAGTTGTAGTGAGCAAATAAGGGTCCTTTATTTTATTAATATATATTTTATAACCATAAGCATTATTTTTATCCTCCAGGAATAATTTAAGGTGCTTTAAAATTTCGGCTGTTTTGGTTTTAAGAGCCTGGGCATTTAAATAATTTTCAACCCTTTGAACCGGATTAAGGCTGTTTTGTAATTCAGTATGCCATGTTATTTTCACAGCAAAATCGTCAGCAAGATAACTGATTTCGCTATTGAGTTTCATATTGCCCTTTTGCAAAGTAACATGTGCACCGCCGTTGGTAGTTTGGCTAATATAAAAATGGATGTCTCCGTAATCAAACTGGTTATTATCAACCCTGGTGCCGGGCCACCATTTTTCCCATTGTTTGCTATGGGTTAAAAACTTAGCAGCGATAGCGTCGGATGCATCAATGTTAACCTGGTTGTTAATTGTTAAGGTAGATGGGATTATTAAATATATTGCTATTATAATTACTGCAGCAACAGCTAAAACTATAAATGTTATTCTTTTCATTTGGTTTAATCGGGGGCGTAAATCTATGAATACTGAGCAGCTTATTTGCATTTACAGCAAAAATAAGCCAGCCAGCACCGAAATAAATAAACGATATTTTATGTCAAAAAACAACGTTTTATATGCTGATGTATAGCATTAAAAAGCCTATATTGGCTGTTAATCCAATATGAAAACCTGTGGATATCGCCACGATATCTATGTGATTTTTAACCTATATTTTAAATTATGAAACTCTTTTTATTTTGTATTGCAGGAGTATTGTTTTTATTCGCATCCTGTAAAAAGCCCGATTATGAAAAAGTTTTACATGATCCTGAACTGTACCGTGTAACAGTAAAAAAGCTTAACGATATTGTATTAGAAAATAATTTTCCGCCGGTTACCGCCTCTCGGAATTATGCTTATGCCAATATAGCGGCGTACCAGGTAATAGCAGCTGGCGATTCAACACATTTCAGGTCACTGTCCGGGCAAATTAAACATCTGCCGCCAACGCCAAGGCCCTCAAAAGATACTACGGTTGATTACCAATTTGCATCCTTACTGGCATTTTGTTATGTGGGTAATGCGGTAACGTTTCCGGAAGGTAGTATGGATCAGTATGTTGATGGCTTAAAGCAAAAGGCAAAAGATGCCGGTATGCCTAATGATCTTTTTGAAGGCTCGGTAAATTACGCTAATAAAGTGGCCAAATTTATCATGAAGTGGAGCAAGGGTGATAACTATTTAAAAACCAGGTCGGCAAGTAAATACACAGTAAAACAACAGGATGGCCGCTGGATACCAACACCACCCATGTATGCCCAGGCGTTAGAAGCACATTGGGGCGAAATAAGACCAATGGTACTTGATTCAGCTGCACAATTTATACCGCCAAATCCACCGTTGTTTGATGTGAAAAATAAGAACAGTAAATTTTACCTGCAGGCTGTTGAGGTTAAGCAATTGGTCGATAGTTTGACCAAAGAACAAAAGCACCAGGCAGATTTTTGGGATGACAATGCTTTTAAGCTTAATGTAGTAGGCCACGCATCGTTTGCCACCAAAAAGTTTTCGCCGGGAGGCCATTGGATGAACATTACCGGGGTGGCTACAAGAGCAAAAAAACTTGATTTTAATACCACCGTTAGCGTATATGCGGAAACTGCTATTGCTTTGTTTGATGGATTCATCAATTGCTGGTATTTAAAATACAGATCTAACTACGTAAGGCCAGAAACAGTAATTACCAAATATATTAATGCAGATTGGCGGCCGTATATTCAAACTCCTCCATTCCCTGAGTATAGTAGCGGGCACGCTGTAATATCATCAGCCGCAGCCGAAGTGCTTACAAGTAAGTTTGGTGATAATTTTGCCTATACGGATTCGTCCGAAATGGAATTTGGTATTGATCCGCTTTCTTTCAAATCTTTCCGGGAAGCAGCGCAATCGGCAGCAATGTCAAGAGTGTATGGCGGCATTCACTTTAAAAATGCTTGTGTCGTAGGTAATAAACAAGGTGCTGAAATAGGGCAGCTGGTGGTGAAAAAGCTTCAACTAAAAATTAAATAAATCAATTAAAATTGATAATGAAAAGACTATCAAAATGGTTTTTACTGATAACCTTATGTGCTCCAATTGTGGTAAGCGCTCAAGGTGGTATTGACCCCTGGAATATCAAGGCTGATAAGATCGATCCGGCCAACTATTACGGAATTACTGTTGCCAACGGAATGATCGGCATTGTATCGGCACCAGAACCTTTTAAGGTGAAAAACGTGGTATTGGCAGGTGCTTATGACCTTTACGGTCGTGGCAGAGTGAGCAATTTTTTAAACAGTTTTAACCTGCTTAACATGTATCTGGAGGTTGATGGTAAACGCATCGATACCAAAAACATCAGTAATTTTAAGCAGGAGCTGGATATGCAGCACGCGGCATTTACCACAACGTTTGATTATGGTGATAAGGCCACTATAAAATACACTTATTATTCCCTGCGCCAGTTGCCATTCACTGTGTTGATGGATGTATCAGTTGTAGCCAAAAAGGCTGTTAATATTACATCGGCAAGCGTGATGGAAGCGCCGGATGCATTGAAAGAAGTACAGAATTATTACAATGAAATTGACCGCCCGCATGTTACAATCAGCCTTTTAACTTCAACGGCGAAAAGCCCGACAGGTAAAATGCAGTTATGTGCCTCAACTTCGTTTTTGTTTAATGAGCCACACGGGCAGGAGCCACGGATTATTCACGAAATGTGGGATAATAACATGCACCTGATGAAATTTAGCAAAGCTATTGCAGCGGGCCAAACTTATAAATACGCGGTAACAGGCTCATCAATAACATCTGCACACCACGCCGACCCACTAAACGAGGCTGAACGACTAACCATTTTTGCCAAACTGGAAGGCCGCGACCGCCTCATTAAATTTCATAATAAAGCATGGGATGATTTGTGGGCCAGTGATATACAAATTGAGGGTGATGCCCAGGCGCAGCAGGATGTACACAGTATGTTATATCACCTGTACTCATTCTCGCGTGCGGGCACAGCTTATTCACCTTCGCCAATGGGCCTTTCTGGTTTGGGTTATAATGGTCACGTATTTTGGGATTGCGATGTTTGGATGTACCCGGCAATGTTGGTGTTACATCCCGATATAGCAAAATCAATGGTTGAATATAGATTTGAACGACTGGAAGCGGCCCGTAAAAATGCGTTTTCGCATGGTTACAAGGGGGCTATGTTCCCCTGGGAAAGTGCCGATAGTGGGGTAGAAGAAACTCCTGTTTGGGCATTGAGCGGTCCGTTTGAGCATCATATAACAGCCGATGTTGCCCTGGCCGCCTGGAATTATTATTGTGTAACCCAGGATAAGCAATGGCTGCGCGAAAAAGGTTGGCCAATACTATCAGCAACTGCCGATTTTTGGGCAAGCAGGGTAGAGCGTAACGGTCCGGGCCAATATGATATTAAAAATGTGGTGGCTGCTGATGAATGGGCCGAAAATATTGATAACAATGCTTTTACCAATGCTGCTGCCAAAGCCAACCTCTTAAACGCAACCGCTGCGGCAAAAATATTAGGGGAGAAGGCCGATGCTGACTGGCAAACGGTTGCTCAAAATATCCCTATCCTTAAATTGGATAATGGAGTTACCCGCGAACACGCCAGCTACAATGGCGAGGGTATTAAACAGGCCGATGTAAACCTGCTGGCCTATCCGTTAAAAACCATAACTGATCCTGCTCAAATAAAAAGGGACCTTGAATATTATGAAACCCGTGTGCCAAATGAAGGTACACCTGCCATGACGCAAGCTGTTTTTGCATTATTGTATGCCCGTTTGGGTAATGGTGATAAAGCTTATCATTTTTTTAAAGATGCTTATGAGCCCAACCTTAATCCGCCGTTTAGGGTAATTGCAGAAACCAAAGGAGGCACCAACCCTTACTTTGCCACCGGAGCAGGAGGCATCATTCAAAGCTTACTGATGGGTTTTGGCGGTTTGGATATCACGCCTGCAGGTATTGTGCAGGTTAAAAGCAAATTGCCATCAAACTGGAAATCATTGAAGATTACTGGTGTCGGGCTTAATAAAAGTACTTATACAATTAAATAGAAGGGATATTTAAGATGCGTATCGCATACGCATCTTAAATAATTTCAAAAATCAATTCTGGTTCTCAGGTAAATTCTTCGATTCCTGCGCCGGATCAAAATGATAGCGGTTAATAAGATGGAGTAGCACCCCATTTGTCCATCCAAAACCATCTTGTAAAGGGTACTCGCCACCGCCGGCCGTTAATTTGGTATCAACCACATTATATTTTTCCAATAATTTGCCGGTTTGCTTAAACACACGAATATTTAACCTCAACCAGCGGGTGGCAATTTCTTTTGCCAATGCATTGTAATTGTATTTTTCTAAACCATCAATAGCCATGTATTGTAAAGGCGCCCAGCCATTTGGCGCATCCCATTGCTGGCCAGAGAAGTTCAAAGTGGTAACCAAGCCGCCGGGTTTCAGGAAATTATTTTTTAACCCTTCGGCTATTAACCGGGCCTGCTCTTTTGTCGCAATTTTAAATTCCAACGGAAATTCAGCTGCAAGGGTAGGTACGGCCGATAGTTGATTTAGTTGCAGATTGTAATCATCAAACCAACCGGTTTTGCGGTTCCAGCAGTATTTTAATATCGCTTTTTTTCTGTTTTCGGCTTTGGTCCGATATTGCCCGGATAGTTTTAAATTACCACTTTGCTGGTAGGAATGGGCAATGGTTAGTTCAAGATTATAGATCAGGCAATTCAAGTCAACCGGTACAATATCAGTGGTTTGTATAGTGGCAAGCTTGCCCGATGCATCAAACCAACGGGTACTGAAATCCCATCCTGAAGCAGCAGCAGCCCGTATATTATGATAAAACTGGGGTAGGGGTTCTTTGGTTTCTTTAGCTGCATCAACGTCCTTCACATATGATTCTTCCCTGGGTTGGTCGCTTTCGTCCCAGTAGCGGTTCATGATTTCGCCACCACGCATACGTACGGCTCTATGGCTTTTTGAATTTATTTTTAACTGTGCCGAACCCAGCATCCAGTAATTATACTCCTTAATTAGTTGAGGCCTGAATTGGGTTAGTACCTGTTGCCCTTCGTTTTTGGCCAGCAGGTTTACCATCATGGCAAAAAATGGCGGTTGCGAACGGGTAAGGTAATAGCTGCGGTTGCCGTTGGGTATAAAACCATATTTATCAATCAGGTAAGCAAAGTTCTCTACCATGTTGTGGATCACCTTAATTTGATGACTCTCCTGTAAACCCAGCATCGTAAAATAGGAATCCCAATAATAGATCTCCCGGAAACGACCGCCGGGAACTATGTATGGATTGGGCAGTGCCAATGTTGATGAATTGGCCTTTGCCTCATCTGGTCTGCGCTGCAATACCTGCCACAACGTATCAATATGCTTACGAATCCCAGCTTCAATATCAGTTTGGAAAGCATTATGAGATACGGGTATATCAAAATTTGCTAATACAAATGCCTTTAAATCAAAACCCGGTTTATCCTTTTGATCATGATAAGCTTTCATGATCAATGCCGGATCTTGCCTGGGTACAGCATCAACAAAGGTTTTATTATCCGGAAATATGTTTGACAATTGAACGGCTTCAAATAAGTCGGGATATTGTTGCCGCGGAGTTAAGGTTTGCGATTTAACACTAAGCGTGAAAAATAAAAGCGCGAGTAAAAAAAGTCTTCTCATTATCGTTTTGATGTACCTTTTACAGGATAAGGTAATTGATTTATAATAGTTTATAAATTTACTGTTTTTGAGAGGATTGTAAGCGGTATCTTAATAATTTTATGCTGTTTTGATATAAAAAGGGTAGATATCTGCACTTACAACTTATTATGAAATTCAAGGTATATGAACATTCCGGATGCGCTGTTTCGGCTTTGCTGGATATTGGCAATTTAAACTTAAAGCATAAAATTTTACTTATCCTGTAACAATACCATCTACTTAAACATCTATATAGAAATTATATCCGAATTTAGCGGCCGCTTTGCCGTACCCGGTATTGATTATGATTTAAATAATAATGATGTCTTTTATCCTGCCTTTAAAAAAATCCAATTTAACGCCCTTAACTATTGCTAAGGGAATTATGATCACGATGGTTTCTACGGTGTTCTTTTCTGCCTGTGTTGATAAAAGCAAGCAGGCTGCGGCAGGCCCGGTAAACCAGGTTTTGGATTACAAAGTAATGCAATTGCAACCCCGGTCGGCTACGTTAAATATTGATTATCCGGCAAGTATTCAGGGACAGCAGAATATCGAAATAAGGCCCAAGGTTGATGGTTACGTAGAGAGAATTTATGTAGACGAAGGCTCCGTTGTAACCAAGGGGCAATTGCTTTTTAAAATAAACGCTCCGCAATATGAGCAGGAAGTGCGCACGGCTGAAGCCGGTATTAAAACCGCCGAAGCTGATCTGAGCATGGCCAAAATGCAGGTAAACAAAGTGAAGCCACTTGTTGAAAAGGATATCATCAGCCATTATGAACTTGAATCTGCCGAGTATACACAACAATCAAAAGCGGCTGCATTGGCGCAGGCCAGGGCTGCTTTGGTAAATGCCAAAGTAAATTTAGGATACACCACTATAACCAGTCCGGTGAATGGTGTTATTGGCTCATTACCTTATAAATTGGGAAGCCTGGTAACAGGTTCCACCACAGAACCGCTTACAACTGTTTATAATACATCAAATATTTACGCCTACTTCGCGCTTAACGAAAAGCAATTGCTCAATTTGAGCAGGGATAGCGTAAATAATACCTCATTAAAAACTAAGCTGAGCAAACTCCCGTCAGTATCACTGATATTGCCGGATGGAACTACTTATGAGCACGGCGGCCGTGTTGAAACTGTAAATGGCTTAATCAATACTGCTACAGGTACAGCAAATGTGCGGGCTGATTTTGTGAATCCGCGTGGCCTTATCCGCAGTGGCAGCAGCGCGGTGATAAGGATTCCAAATGTGGTTAAATCGGCATTACTGGTTCCCGAAAGCGCTACTTATGAGCTACAGGATAAACGCTTTGTGTATGTGGTAGATGATCAAAATAAGATAAAAAATGTAGCCATTAATGTGATGGATAACACCGCTGGTCAGTTCTATGTAGTTTCCGATGGTCTTAAAGCCGGCGATAAGATTATACTGGAAAGCTCTGGTAATCTACAGGATGGTACTGTTATTAAACCGAATGAAGTAAGCGCCTCATCTGTTTACGGTAGCCTTAAATAATCACACCTTTTCACCTTCTGCTCATTACTAAAGCAATATTATGCTTAAAAAATTTATAGAACGCCCGGTACTATCAACAGTTATTTCTGTATTACTTTTGATTCTGGGTATTTTAGGACTTATCAATCTGCCCATTTCACAATACCCTGATATTGCGCCGCCAACTGTACAGGTTCAGGCCTATTATAGCGGAGCCAATGCCGATGTGGTACTTAAAAGTGTCATCATCCCGATGGAAGAACAGATTAACGGGGTGGAGAACATGACCTACATGACCTCATCTGCCAGTAACGACGGTTCGGCATCTATCACTGTTTATTTTAAGGTAGGCACCAATCCCGACCTGGCCGCTGTAAACGTGCAGAACCGGGTTTCAAGAGCTACCAGTTTGTTGCCGTTGGTAGTTACCCAGTCTGGTGTTACGGTTGCCAAAAGCCAAAGTAGTAACCTTATCATTTTTTCGCTCTACAGCGAAAATAAAACCTATGATGAAACATTTTTACAAAACTATGCCAAGATAAACCTGGTACCTCAAATACAGCGTGTTACCGGTGTGGGTAACGCCAATGTTTTTGGATCGCGGGATTATTCTATGCGGATCTGGCTAAAACCCGACGTTATGTCGAGATACAGCCTTATTCCTGATGATATTACCGATGCGCTTAATGAGCAAAATATTGAAGCCGCACCCGGAAAGTTTGGCGAGAACAGCAATCAATCATTCCAGTACGTAATAAGGTATAAAGGGCGACTTAAAACAGCTGCTGAATTTGGCAATATTATCATTAAATCTGTAGGAGGCGGGCAATTGCTGCGGTTAAATGATGTGGCACGTATTGAATTAGGTTCATTGGATTACTCTTTTGATATCCAAACCAACAGTTTACCATCGGTAGGAGTGGCCATTAGTCAAACAGCCGGCTCAAATGCCCGTGATGTAATTAATGAATCAAAAAAGATCCTGGATGCGGCTGCCGAGAAGTTCCCCAAAGGGATGAAGATCACTTACCTGGTTGATGCCAACAATTTCCTCGATGCCTCTATTGAAAAGGTGATCAGTACCTTGATTGAGGCATTTATACTGGTATTTATTGTAGTATTTGTATTTCTGCAGGATTTCAGGTCGACGCTGATCCCTGCCATCGCAGTTCCGGTAGCTATTGTAGGTACTTTCTTCTTTCTTAACCTTTTTGGTTTTACCATCAACTTGCTCACACTATTTGCCCTGGTATTGGCAATAGGTATTGTGGTGGATGATGCCATTGTTGTGGTTGAAGCAGTACACGCCAAACTCGATCTGGGTTATAAATCGGCACGAAAAGCATCCATAGATGCAATGAATGAGATCTCGGGCGCCATAGTTTCCATTACATTGGTCATGTCGGCTGTGTTTTTACCCGTAACATTTATTACCGGCTCAACCGGTGTTTTCTATAAACAATTTGGTATTACCCTGGCTGTCGCCATTTTACTATCGGCAGTAAACGCGTTAACATTAAGCCCGGCTTTGTGTGCCTTGTTTTTAAAGCCACATGAAAAGGGAACTAAAAAGCATGGTTTTCTTAACCATTTTTACGTAGTGTTTAATGCTTCGTTTGATGCGGTAACTGGTAAGTATAAAAAAACGGTAAACTTTTTGGCTCATAAAAAATGGATAGCACTCGCGGCTGTCGCCTTGTTTTCGGCCGTGTTGGTGTATTTGGTTAAAACAACTCCATCAAGCTTTGTCCCTAATGAAGATCAGGGAACTGTTTTTGCCGCTATCAGCCTACCGCCTGCATCCTCAATGGAACGTACCGAAGCTGTTGCCAGTAAAATAGACAGTATTGGCCATACCATCCCCGAGGTTCAGAATACGCTTAAGCTGGTAGGTTTTAATTTTATAGCAGGTTCGGGAAGTGCTTACGCTATGGTAATCATGAAGCTGAAAAACTGGGATCAACGTAAGGAGAAAAGTCAAAGCCTTCAAAGCATCATTGGTCAGCTTTCAACTAAAACAAGTGGATTAAGGGAAGCCAACGTGTTTTATTTTTCGCCACCAACCTTACAGGGCTTTGGTAACAGCGATGGTTTTGAATTGGAGTTGCAGGATAAAGGAGGCCATACTGTTGATGAGTTATTTAAAGTAAGCAACAACTTCCAGGCGGCTCTTAAAAAGAGGAAAGAGATCCAAAGCTTGAACTCATCATTTAATCCCAATTTTCCGCAATTCCAGGTAGATGTAAATGTGGCAAAATGTAAAGAAGCCGGTGTAACCGTAAATTCGGTATTAAATACATTGCAGGGTTACTATGGTGGCTTGTATGCTTCAAACTTTAACCAGTTTGGTAAACAATATCGCGTAATGGTACAAGCCGATTATGATTACAGGGCTAATGAAATAGGCTTGAGCAAAATATTTGTACGTAATAGTGCTGGTACCATGGCACCCATTACCTCGTTTATATCACTAAAAAGAGTATTCGGCCCCGAGTCAATTTCGAGGTTTAACCTCTTTACGTCTATCTCTGTTTCCGGGTCACCCAATCCTGGTTATAGTACCGGCGATGCTATTAAGGCAATTAAGGAAGTAGCCAAACAAACATTACCTGCCGGGTACGACTATGAGTTTTCTGGCCTCACCCGCGAAGAATTGAGTACCGGTACCCAATCAGCCTATATATTTATGCTTTGCCTGGTGTTTGTTTACTTTTTATTGAGTGCCCAATATGAAAGTTATATCCTGCCTTTTGCAGTGCTTCTTTCTTTACCTGTGGGTTTAGCGGGAACCTACTTGTTTGCACAAATTTTTGGAGTAGGAAGTAACATTTATCTGCAGATCTCACTCATTATGCTCATCGGCTTACTGGCAAAAAATGCAATCCTGATTGTTGAGTTTGCTTTAGATAGGCGCAGGGCCGGCATGGACCTGATTCCCGCTGCCATTGCAGGTGCCGAAGCCCGTTTACGTCCCATACTCATGACATCTTTCGCTTTTATTTTTGGTATAATGCCTTTAATGGTTTCAACCGGAGCGGGTGCCAACGGTAACAGATCAATAGGTACAGGAGCTGTAGGAGGGATGTTTGTGGGTACAGTGTTCGGTGTATTTGTAATTCCTGTTTTGTTTATCATATTCCAGCATCTGCAGGAAAAAGTAAGCGGCAAGCGAAAATATAATGACGATGATGAAAACGATGAAGCAGTAACAACCGCTGCCAATTAATTCATAAAAGGTAAAATATGAACAAATCTGTTTTTAAATATATATTGCTCTTTACGCTGATATTTGGTGTATTGGTGTCCTGCAAAATTACCAAAACGTATAATCCCCCGGGCGTGATCACCAGCGGGCTATACCGCGACCGCGAGTTAAACGATACTACTACCCTGGCAACAATGCCATGGCAAAGCCTTTTTGCTGATACGGCGTTAAGGGCGCTGATACAGGAAGGGTTGAATAATAACCTTGATCTTAAAACGGCTGTACAAAGGATTTTAGAAGCACGGGCAACATTGCAGCAAAGCAAGGCCGCGTTTTATCCATCATTATCTGTCAATGCAAGTGTAACAAGGAATAAACAATCCTCGGCCGGCTTAAATTATCCTGCCGGGGTAAGTATCAATACCTTAACCACCACATACCAGGCCGGTTTAACATCTTCATGGGAAGCCGATGTTTGGGGTAAATTGAACAGTACCAAGCGGGCGGCCCTTGCCGGTTATTTACAAACCGATGCCGCGAAAAGGGCTGTACAAACGCAATTAATTGCAGATATAGCAAATAATTATTTTACGCTATTAGCTTTGGATAGGCAAATGGATATTACGCTCGAAACCCTCAAAAACAGGATCAAGGACGTGGAAACCATGAAAGAGCTTAAAGCCGGTGCCGTAGTAACCGGTGCTGCCGTGGTGCAAAGTGAGGCTAACCGTTATGCTGTAGAAGTATCCATTCCCGATTTAAAACGCAGCATCCGCGAAACCGAGAACGCTTTAGATATATTGCTTTCAAGAGCGCCGGGACCCATTAACCGGAGTAGCCTGGCTAATCAAAAGATAGTAAGCGAACTACAGGCCGGTATCCCAACCCAATTACTTAACAACCGTCCCGATGTGCAACAAAGCGAATATGCTTTCAGAGCCGCTTTTGAGAATACAAATGTTGCCAAAACTTATTTTTATCCGTCATTTACCATAACTGCTTCCGGAGGTTTATCTACATTACAGTTGAAAGATTTTTTTGTCAATTCTATATTCTATAATATAGCCGCCGGCCTAACGCAACCTATTTTTAACCAGGGACTAAACAAAGCCCGCCTGCGTACCGCACAAGCCCAGCAACAGGAAGCTTTAAATAGTTTCCAGAAAACGCTGCTTGTAGCCGGACAGGAGGTTTCCAATGCGCTGTACGCACAGCAAACCGCTTTGGAGAAACAGGATGCACGCAACAAACAGATTATAGCCCTGCAAAAGGCTGTAGATTATACTCAGGAGCTGTTAAGATATAGCTCGGCCACTAATTATACGGATGTATTAACATCCGAACAAAACCTGCTATCTGCACAGCTGGGTGGAGTTAACGACAGGTTGCAGGAGTTACAGGCAGTGGTAAATCTTTATCATGCTTTAGGTGGCGGGTGGAGATAATAGCTAAATAGATTAACTCTTAGTTGTTAAATTTAGTGTGTTTTTTAACTCTGCTGTAATTTTTTGTGCAAATGACAGGAGGCCTGTCTGTAAAAAGCTACATTAAAATAAAAAGATATAGTACAGAAATGAAAAAAGCTTCTTAAAAAGGAGCTTTTTTCATTGGTAGATGTTATATAGTGATCAGGCAATAAAGCCCGTAAAATGAGTTGATCGATCTTGATTATTGCCCAATAGCCTGTTATGAATCGCTTTCAGTGTTACAGCCTTTTTGGTAAGAAGATCAAAAATAGTATTTCTGACACTTTTAACAGGTTGATTGAGGTTGATGTGGACTATTTTCATAGTTATATGTAAACCAATTTCATGCCATATATTTATTTTTATGGCATGATAAGTTATTGACACGCCCAATCAATAAGTAATTTCTATCCAACATATATAAGATACAGCGAGGATTACTGTCGTCGACGTTGTCTGGAGCCAAACGAGGTGATTCCTTATTGATCTGTTGCTCTTAATGTGGGCGTTGCCTGCGGCCGGGTCATCCGCTCATACGCGCACGAGGCATTAGGCTCGGGCCGGTATCCGCTGCTACCCCTAACGCAATTACGGTGTATATATAATATATATGTACTGAAAAAGGGAGATCAGGATATTACGGAAGTGAGTTTACCATATATAAAGGTATAGTAGCGTTATCCGATGAAAAATGCCCCCGTTTCCCCGCATAATTTCCGTTGAACAGCCTTTTATAAAGTTTTTGAGATTGATTGCTAAGGAGTTAAGCTTATAGGTTAAGTAATTGTTAAAAACAGCTTGCGGAATTGTGAAATCGGCGTACCTTTGCAGCCCGCAAACGAGGAAGCGGGATTTGTTCTTAGAAAGGTTACTGAAAGGGTTTTTGAAGCAGGAAGAGGGAAAGAGAGAAGAAGCAGGCTTCAAAAAAAGATCAGATAAATTTTCGGAAAG
>NZ_JANYGH010000075.1 GCF_025362475.1 Mucilaginibacter sp. | reverse complement strand
CCATCGTGGAGATTGCTTCGTGCCTCGCAATGACGCGCAGAGGGCCAAATTGGTCTTAAGTACAATGACCGGCTGTCCTTACACACCGAACTTTATCCATCCCTCACCCTCGTACCCAAAGGCAAACTGCTTAGGGCGGATGATCTCGGTCAGGATCTCGATAGAATCAACAATACGCGGACCGGGGCGGTTAAAGTATTGGTTGCCATCAGCAATATATAGCTGATTATTTTTCACGGCCTTCATATCAGCAAAGCCCGGAAGCTGCATTAAAATATCTATTTCCTTTAAGCTGCGCTCTATAGAAAAGCCACAGGGCATTACTATAATGATGTCGGGGTTTTGCGCACGAATCTCGTCCCAGCTTACATAGGGTGAATGTTTGCCATCCTGGGCCAGAACAGGTGTACCACCGGCTATGCTTACCAATCCGGGCACCCAGTTGCCAGATATCATCATTGGCTCCAGCCATTCTATACAGGCTACGGTTGGTTTGCTATCTGCAAATTTCAATTTGTGCTTAATGATATCAACCCGTTCATTAAGTAATTCCACCAGGTCGGCACCTGCCTGGGGTACATTCAACGCGTTGGCTATGGTGATTATATCATTAAAGATATCTTCTACGCTATTGGGTCGCAATGAAATGATACGGGCTTTTTTATCAAGATAGTTATCCAGAGCCAGCTCCACATCCGTTAGTGATACCGCGCAAACCTCGCACTGATCCTGCGTAATCACCACATCGGGTGCCAGTTGTTTGATCTGTTCACGTTTTACCGTATAAACCGATAAGGCATCGGCAAGAATCTCCTTTACCTTCACATCAATATCCGCGCTGCTTAAACCATCAGGAAAATTCGCTTCGGTGCAAATCGGCAATTGCTTTACCGATTCGGGATAATCGCATTCATGCGAGCGGCCTACCAGGTTATCTTCGAGCCCCAGGGCACATATTATTTCGGTAGCAGATGGAAGTAAGGAGATTATTTTATCAGTTGACATGTTTTCAGATGTGCAGATTAACTTCGTTGATGGCTCTGCCGTTTCAAATATGCAGATGTGCAAATGTACGGAAGAAGTGCAGATTGATTTGAAAATTTGTCAATTTGAAGATTTGAAAACGCAAATCAATTGAAATGCAAACTCATTTTCAAATTGTCACATCTTCAAATTTTCAAATCAACTCACCTCCAAATTTTCAATTTAACAACATATCTTTGCCGCAATGATATTTCTTACCTTTTTCATCGGGCTGATAGCCAACTTTATTGGTTACATCCCTCCCGGCAACATTAACCTTTCACTTATACAGATCACTATAAACCGTGGCATAAAAGAGGCTTTACGCTTTATCATCGCTTTTTCATGCGTTGAATTTTTCTTCACTTATTGCATTATGCAGGCCGCAAGGTGGCTTTCGGGCCAAATGCACCTTGCCGTTATAATCGACTGGGTAATGGTTATCCTTTTTGGCGTATTAGGCGCCATTACCTGGATCCATCGCAATAAACCACCCCAAACCACTTACTCCGAACATGCCAGTATCAAGTATGGCATTCTGCTGGGCTTTTTAAACCCCATGCAAGTACCTTTCTGGATGGTTACCGGAACTTACCTCATTACTCACGAATGGATCCTTGACGGAAGGATAGCCTTAGTGATATTTAGTGTGGGCTCTGCAGCCGGTTCTTTTTTATGCTTATATATCTACGCGCTGTTTGCCCGGTATATACAAAGTAAATTTGCACTTAGTACCCGGTTAATTAATACCAGTATCGCCATCTTGTTTTTCGCCTTTGCGGGGTATCATATTGTGAAGCAGGTTTATTTATCGTTTTTCAAGCATTGATGCAGATGTGCAGATTTCAGATGTGCAGGTGTGCAGATGAGGAAAAAATTTGAGGATAGGAGGATTTGAAAATAGTTGTCGAGATGATTTTTAAACGTAAAATCTTGAAGGTAAAATGACCCTTTAAAAGTTCTGTCATCCTGAGGAACGAAGGATCTATTCGCAGACTGTACAGGGCGAAAAAGCATGGCGAATAATAGATCCTTCACTACGTTCAGGATGACAAAAAGTTTTTTAGCAATACATCAACGGAGACGTATAAACCACAAATGGCTTCAAAATTGAAGCCATTTGTGGTTTATAATATGTTTATCCCAGTGCACAGATCATCTGCACATCTAAAATCTGCACATCTGAAATTACGCTATTTCCAGCTTGTTTTCTTTGTAAAAACCCGCCTTTAGTTTTTCACCCATTTCGCTGTAGGCATCAAGGGTGCGCTGTACATCGGCCAATGAATGTGAAGCTGTTGGTATCAGGCGCAGTAATATTAGTCCTTTAGGTATAACCGGATAGATCACTATGGAACAAAAGATACCATAATTTTCGCGCAGGTCGCGGGTTAGGCTGGTGGCTTCGAAAAGGTTGCCCTCTAAAAACACAGGAGTAACCATGGTATTGGTAACACCCAGGTTAAAGCCACGCTCCCTTAAACCTTTTTGCAGTGTTGAAGAGATCAACCACAGTTTTTCGCGTAGTTGTGGTTGCGTGGTTAATAGCTCGAAACGTTTTTTTAAGCCCAATACCATCGGCATAGGCAGTGCTTTAGCAAATGTTTGCGAACGCATGTTATAACGCAGAAAATGAACTATCTCTTCATCGGCAGCAACAAATGCGCCTATACCTGCCATTGATTTTGCAAATGTGGCAAAGTATACATCTACCCCATCAATACAATCCTGCTCCTCATGTGTACCGGCACCGGTTTTACCCATGGTACCAAAACCATGCGCATCATCCACCAATAAACGGAAGTTGAATTTCTTTTTTAGTTCGATAACCTCTTTCAGTTTACCCTGCGCTCCCGACATGCCAAAAACACCTTCGGTGATCAGCAGTATTCCGCCACCGGTTTGTTCGGTTAATTTTGTTGCACGCTCCAGCTGTTTTTCGCAGCTTTCAATATCATTGTGCTGGTAAACAAAACGCTTACCCATGTGCAGGCGCACACCATCAATGATACAGGCATGTGATTCTGCATCATAAACAATAACGTCATTCCTGTCAACCAATGAATCTATAATTGATACCATTCCCTGGTACCCGTAGTTTAATAAAAAAGCGGCCTGTTTACCCACAAATTCAGCCAGGTTATTTTCCAGCTCTTCATGGTGAATAGAGTTGCCAGACATCATACGCGCACCCATAGGGTAAGCCATACCATAATCGGCAGCAGCTTTAGCATCAGCTTCCCTTACTTCGGGATGATTAGCTAAACCCAGGTAATTATTAAGGCTCCAAACCAAATGTTCCTTGCCATTGAACTGCATGTGCGGTCCAATTTCCCCTTCCAGTTTAGGAAATGAAAAATAACCATGTGACCATTTTTGGTGCTGACCCAATGGCCCACCTAAGCTTTTTGTTATTTTATCAAATAAATCCAAAATAATTTACCTTTTAAATAGTGAATAATTGCAAATATAGCTGTAAATACGACTTACTACAATAGCTATAACTTTTTAGAATAGGTTATAACTAAGAAGGACGAAGGATTTTTGGAGCAAGGAACAAGGACTAATTGATTAAGGGCGAAACTTTAAATAATAATCTATTTAAACTAAAACAGGAAAGTTATCTTATTTAGATAGCTTTCCTGTTCTTATTATATTCCTTTATCTTCTAATCCTTGCTCTTTGCTCCATTAGTCCTTACTCTGTCTTAATCCGCATTATCATGCAAAAATGAATTATTTCTGCGGATCTCGGTGTTGCCTTCGTTATCAGGCATCAGGCTGAATCTTGATATCTGGCTCTCGTCAGATTGTGGTGTATCCTGAAGGGCTATTTCCTTGCGTTTATAGGCCGGTACATTTTCCAACTCCTGAATGTTGCCTGTACGCAATTTCATGCTCAGGTCTTTTAAGCGCATGATCCGCTCGCGCGATTTTTTCAGCTGCTCCTCTATCGATTCATTTGTTTTATGATCATCAGCGCCAAAAGCAGGTGTAGGCTCGGGAGCTGGTTCTGGTACCGGCTCTGGCTTACGCTCCTCTTTTACCGGGGCATATGATTCAGGCTCGGCCATTTTGAAGGTAAAACCAGCTGTATCCTGTTCGTGATCTTCTTCCTTATCTTCATCGGCAAGGTTGTATTTCACTACAGTTTCCTGTTTCTCATCAGGGCGGGCAAACATATCAAACAGACCGGTTTGCTTTGGCTCTTCTTTATGATGTTTAATATAAGGCTCGGCTGTAGCATTGGCTTTAACCGGGTTTATAAATTCATTAAAAGCATTAACAGGCTTTACCAAAGGCGTATTTTCCGGAACCAGCATTGATACTATCTTTTTGTTGCTGTGTTCTTTTTCACGCTCATCTTTGGTTTGGAAACCGGTTGCAATGATGGTTACCGAAAGTTTATCTTCCAGGTTTTCGTCAACACAATTACCCCATATCAGGTCTGCAGCCAAACCGGCTTCTTCCTGTATATAATCGGTAATGATGCTCACCTCATCCATGGTAACCTCTTTAAGGCCAGAGCTGATATTAAGCAAAATATAGCGTGCGCCTTCTATCTCGTTATCTTTCAACAACGGCGATGACAATGCACCCTCAACAGCTTTCAGCGCGCGGCCTTCGCCTTCGGCTGTGCTGCTGCCCATGATACACACACCGCTATCTTTCATTACAGTGCGCACATCCTTAAAGTCAACGTTGATATAACCCGGTAAGGTTATGATCTCGGCAATACCTTTAGCAGCTGTGGTTAATATATCATCAGCCTGGCCAAAAGCCGAGCTCATGGTTAGGTTACCAAATATCTGGCGCAGCCTGTCATTTGATATCACCAGGAATGAATCAACATACTTTCTTAGTTCCTCCATTCCGGCATCGGCCTGCATTTTACGGCGTTTACCTTCAAAAGAGAACGGCGTGGTTATAATACCAACCGTTAATATATCCATTTCGCGGGCAGCCTTGGCTATAATTGGGCTTGCACCTGTACCGGTGCCACCACCCATACCTGCGGTAATAAACAGCATCTTGGTATTAACACCCAACATCTGCTTAATATCATCGATATTTTCAATAGCTGAATTTTTCCCAACTTCGGGTATCGAACCGGCTCCCATTCCTTCTGTAAGGCTGGCACCCAATTGTACTTTGTTAGGTATGGGGCTAAGCTCCAATGCCTGGGCATCGGTGTTGCAAATAATAAAGTCAACACCGGTAATTCCTTGCCTGTACATATGGTTTACCGCGTTACCACCACCACCGCCAACACCAATTACCTTGATGATTGACGATTTTTCTTTTAACATCTCAAACTGCATAATCTTCGTTTTCAGCTATATGTGATTCAACCAATATTTAGATTTTACCATCGTAATAATAATACTTTTTCAACAACAGTTTTCCACAAATGTCAATATGTGGAAAAACTTAACTATTGTGTATAATTATTTCAAAAAATCCTCGTCGTTTATATCGTCTTTAATAAATGTGATACTTTTTTTCAGCAACCTGTCAAACAAACCACCTTCTTTACCTTTAGTTTCAAACTTAGGCTTCAGTGCTTTTTCTACAGGTATATCTACATTCATATATTCTGTTTTCTGGATCCCTTTTATCAGCAAGCCTATACCTGTTGCAAACGTTGGGCTTTGCAGCTCTTCGTAAATATTTTTAGGTAACACTTCGTTCTTAGCCAGGTGCTCTGTTGGGTAACCAACACGGCAATCCAAACCGGTAACAAACTCTACCAGCTGGCGTAAGTGTTTCAGCTGCGCTCCACCGCCTGTTATTACTATCCCGGCAATCAGTTTTTTCTCGTAGCCTGATGATTTAATTTCGTAATACACATGCTCCACAATCTCTTCCATACGGGCCTGGATTACGTAAGCCAGGTTTTTAACGCTGATCTCCTTAGGTTCGCGGCCACGTAAACCCGGCACACAAACTATCTCGTTCTCTTTGTTCTCATCAGCCAGGGCCGATCCAAACCTTACTTTCAGCTGCTCGGCAATATTGCGCATTACTGAACAACCTTCTCTAATATCCTCGGTAACGCTATTGCCACCAAAAGGGATAACTGCCGTATGGCGGATTATGCCTTCATGAAAAATAGCCACATCGGTAGTACCGCCACCTATATCAACCAACACCACACCAGCTTCTTTTTCCTCTTCGCTCAACACAGATTCAGAAGATGCCAGTGGCTCCAATATAAGGTCCTGGCTATCCAGGTTGGCCTTATTAACACATTTAACAATATTTTTAATTGCTGTAACCTGGCCCGATATAATATGGAAGTTGGCTTCAAGCCTAACTCCTGCCATACCAATAGGATCTTTAATGCCCGGCTCATTATCCACTGTAAATTCTTGCGGCAATACGTGGATGATGTCCTCGCCCGGAGGCATCACCAGGTTGTACATATCCTCTATCAGCTTATCAATATCTTTACGCCCGATCTCCGATTGCAGATCGCGACGGGTTATTAAGCCGCGGTGTTGCAAACTTTTAATATGCTGACCGGCGATACCTACAAATACTACCTTTATATCCACATTTGATTGCGCGCCTGCAATCTCCACCGCCTGGGTAATACCCTGTACAGTTTTATCTATGTTTGATACCATTCCACGGGTAACACCCGCAGATTCTGCTTTACCAATTCCTAATACCTCAATCTTCCCATTCTTGCTCCTGCGACCCACAATGACGCATATCTTAGTAGTCCCGATATCCAATCCTACTACAATTGGTGAACTTTTTTCTTGAGTTGAGCTTTTGTCCATATTACAATTTTATTTGAGATTTCTCTTTTTTCATTTTTAGCGAATCCAGCTTAAGTGCCTTGGCTTTAGCCGAATCTGCTTTTGTCAATTCGTTTTTTATACCAATAACCTGGTTGGTATATTTAACATTTATTGTTTTGTATTTATCCCAGCCTACCTGTGGCAATACCTGTTTGTAAAAAGCTACCAGGTTTCTAAGTTTTACGTTCAATGAATCGGCATTCCCTATCAGTATCCTTTGGCTGCCCACCCTTGGGATCAGCTCAATCTCCCGATCTGTATTTACATATATCTGCGCTATCTGCGCATCCCACAACGAATCTTTGCGAATAAAATCGGCCGTCCGGTACAAGTCCTTCGCCAACCGTGTGTGTAATGAATCAACATGGTTGGTAAAAAGTTCATCTATAAAACCATTAGCCACCAGTACCCTTGCGGTAAAGTTTGATGAAAGCGGAATTTTCAAGCCATGCTGATCTATATAAAAATCCATATCGTAATGGTTCATCACCCGCAGTATAGGTTGGCGCTGGCTTACCTCAACCCTTAGTATCCCATCCATCTCTGTATAAACTTTAGCAAACTCAATAAATGGATTTGCCTTCAATTTGTTCTCCAGTTCCTGAATATTTATATTCTCCAGTTTTCGCCCTATAAGCGTGTGACTGTTTGTCTGCAAAATCTGGTCGACTTCCTGCTTATCGATAAAATACTGGTTACCCGGAATATTTACCTTTACGGCAGTACAAACCACCGAAGCTTTTTTCTTTTCAATGAAACTCATCAGCACCACAAGGCCACCCAGGCAAATTACCCAGGCAAAACCTACTAACAGGCGCTTCCAGATGAGTTTTCTATCCATGTTGTAATATTTCGTTTAAAGGATGAACCAACGTATCAATATCACCGGCACCTACTGTTAACAGCAATTCGGGCTTTTCATTTTTCACAGCATCCAATGCTTCCTGCTTGGTTAGTTTACGTTTATTTACCAGCTGCATTTTATTTAATAACATATCTGATGTTACCCCTTCAATAGGCAGCTCGCGGGCAGGGTATATATCCAGCAATATCAACTCATCTACCATATCCAGCACTTCGGCAAAGCCATCGGCAAAATCGCGGGTGCGGGTGTACAGGTGCGGCTGAAAAATAGCGGTCAGCTTTTTATCGGGATATAATCTTTTTACTGATGATATACAGGCCCTCAATTCTTCGGGGTGATGGGCATAATCATCAATATAAATATGCTCCGGTGTTTTCACAATGTATTCAAACCTGCGTTTAACCCCCTTAAAAGAAGCCAGCGCACTTTTTATGGAATCGGCAGGAATATCAAGCCTCAACACAGCCTCAATAGCGGCTACCGCGTTTTCGATGTTATGCGTACCTGCAATCCCCATTTTAATATCGGTAATACTTAATTCGGCGTTCACAAAATCGAAATAGAAATCTCCCCCTTCAATGCGAATGTTTGCAGCATGCGCATCGGCGGTTGCATCATCAATAGCATAGGTATAACCGGTATCTAAAGGCAAACCTTTTTTATGTACCAATGTACCACCTACTTTTATCTGCGAAGCAAACAGCTTAAATGATTCTGTTAAATGCGCATGATCACCATAAATATCCAAATGGTCGGCATCCATCGATGTGATGATGGCAACATCCGGGTAAAGTGTTAAAAACGAGCGGTCATACTCATCGGCCTCAACCACCATTACATTATTTTTACCATACAACACGTTGCTTTGGTAGTTGGATGATATACCTCCCAAAAACGCCGAGCAATCATTACCCGAAGCTTTAAGCAAATGCGCTACCATAGTTGAGGTGGTAGTTTTACCATGCGTACCCGCAACAGCAATAGTAAAGGAACTTTTACTTATTAAACCCAAAACCTGCGAACGCTTAAATAGCTCGAAGCCTTTATTTTTAAAATAATTCAATATGGCCGAATCCTTAGGAATAGCCGGCGTGTATATAATAAGCGTATCATTGCATGGCTCCTGAAAACTCATTGGTATCCAATCCGCCTTATCATCAAACACCACCTGGATACCTTCGTTATGCAAATCGTTAGTCAAATCCGTCGCCGTTTTATCATAACCGCAAACAATACAGCCCAAATGTTGGAAATAGCGGGCCAGCCCGCTCATACCGATGCCGCCAATGCCCACCAGGTAAACCCTTTGTATGTCGCGTAGTTCCATGTTAGTGTTTTTTAAAAAAGGCCCTCCCCTTTTGGGAGAAGAGGACCATAATTTTAATTGTTATTTATTAATTGTATAAGCTCTTTTGCTATCACTTCATCGGCATTTGGCATAGCCATTTTACCTATGTTGGTGCTTAGTTTTTTCTGCAATGGTTTATCATCCAGCAATTCAAGCGCCCTATCAACCAGCTTTGCTTCGGCATCTCTGTCGGCAACAAAAATGGCAGCATCTTCCTGTACCAATGCCAAGGCGTTTTTAGTCTGATGATCCTCGGCCACATTTGGCGAAGGCACCAGGATCACCGGTTTTTTCACCATACACAACTCTGCAATGGTGCCTGCTCCTGCTCTTGATATAATAATATCTGCAGCAGCGTAAGCCAGGTCCATGCGGGTTAAAAACTCTTTTATTTTGATATCCGGATGATGATCGTCGCCCAGTTTCTCTATGATCGTTTTATAATAAAATTTCCCTGTTTGCCATATAATCTGTACATCCGCAGCTATGAGTTTATCCAAACCAGCCATGATGCTGTTGTTCAACGTACGTGCGCCAAGGCTGCCCCCGGTTATCAGTATGGTTTTTTTAAACGTTGATAACTTAAATAGCTCCAGCGCCTGCATATGCTTACCGCCAATGTTCACTGCATCCTTGCGGATAGGGTTACCTGTTTTGATGATTTTGCCGGCAGGAAAAAACTGCTCCATATTATCAAAAGCAACACATATTTTTTTGGCGCCCTTGCCCAGCCATTTATTAGTAATACCAGCATAGGAATTTTGCTCCTGTATCAGGTACGGTATCTTTTTCATGGATGCGGCATACAACAGCGGCCCCGAGGCATAACCCCCAACGCCAACAGCGGCATCGGGTTTAAAATCCTTAATAATTTGCAAGGCCTTGCGTACACTGTTCACCAGCTTAACCGGGAACAGGACGTTTTTCCAGATAGAATCGCGCTGAATACCCCGGATATCTAATCCGATGATCTTATACCCTGCCGCCGGAACTTTTTCCATTTCCATGCGACCTAAAGCCCCTACAAACAGAATTTCGGTAGCTGGATCAATATTTTTTAAAGCATTGGCAATAGCAATAGCCGGGAAGATATGTCCTCCTGTTCCGCCACCACTGATGATAATTCTCTTTGCCATGTTTTTTAAAATTCTAAGCTCTAATTTCTAAATCCTAAATTGAGCAGCCCATTTTCTTACTCATTACTCATTACTCACTACTCACTACTCACTACTCACCACCTAAACCGTCCTTATCTCTCCAACTACTACCTTCTTCGGTTCTTCAATATCGCGGCTTACCGATAGTATGATGCCGAAAGCCACACTCGTGAATAATAGCGATGTCCCTCCCATACTTACAAAAGGCAGCGGCACCCCGGTTACGGGACCAAGCCCTACTGCTACCGCCATATTCGCGAACGCCTGTATAGCAAGGCTAAAGCTCAACCCGCAGGCCAGCAATGCCCCAAACGCCTTTGGCGCTTTGGTTACTATTTTAATACACCGGTATAGTAAAAACAGGTAAATACCTACCAATACAAAACCACCTAACAGGCCATATTCTTCTACAATAATGGCATAGATCTCATCCGAATATGACTCGGGCAGGTAATTCCTCTCGGTGCTATTGCCGGGGCCCTTACCAAAAAGTCCACCACTGGCGATAGCTATTTTGGCATGATCGGCCTGGAATGATTTGTCAGTCTTGGTTGAATCCGGATGCAGAAAGGTATTTACGCGTGATACGTAAGTGTGCCTCCTTGGCCCCAAAAAGATAACTCCCAATAATAATATAAATCCTGCCGCACATACTATGGCTATTTGTTTTATGCTGATACGCCCTATGATCAACAGCAAAATGCTTACGCCAAATAACATCAGCGCGGTTGATAAGTTAGCCAGCGCTATTAATATAAATACCAAACAAACAGAACCCATGATAGGTAAAAACGATTCCTTTACATCCTTAATATTCTCCTGCTTGCGCGATAGTGTACGCGCCAGGTAAGTGATCAAAGCTAATTTGGCCAAATCGGATGTCTGGAAGCTTAAACCTATCACCGGGATATTGATCCAGCGACTGGCATTGTTGATGTGGCTACCAAATACCAATGTATATATCAACAATGGTATAGTAACGATCATCATAATTTTCGACAGGCCGGCGTAGTAACGGTAATCCAGCTTATGCGAAATATACATCAGCATAATACCACCTACTACCATCGCCAAATGCTTCATCAATATCGACTCGACCCCTACACCCCGCTTATAAGCGAGTGTACCGGTTGAACTGTATACCGCCAACAAGGATATAACAGAAAGCAATATGACTATAAGCCATATCCACCGGTCGCCTTTTGTGTTATTTAATATCCTATGCATTGCTTTTATTGTTTACTATTAGTCCATGGTCTATAGTCCATGGACCATGGACTAAACTTCTTATCTATTATTTCTCATCTGCACATCTACAATTCCCTTACCGCCGCTTTAAACTGGTTTCCCCTGTCTTCATAATTTTTAAACAGATCGAAACTGGCGCAGGCCGGTGATAACAATACGGTATCGCCTTTAGTAGCCAGGTGATAAGCCACCTGTGCTGCTTCCTGTGCCGAAAATGTATTCACTATCACATCTACATCATCCTCAAATGCATCGTGGATGCGCTTGTTATCCTTACCTAAGCACACAATAGATTTTACTTTGTGTTTAACCAGGTCTTTAAGCATACCGTAATCGTTGCCCTTATCAACACCGCCTAATATCAGTATCACATCGCTGCTCATGCTTTCCAAAGCGTACCAGGTTGAGTTAACGTTGGTGGCTTTTGAATCGTTGATGAAACGAATGCCTGAAATATTGGCAACAAATTCAAGCCTGTGTTCAATGGCTTTAAAGTTGCCCATGCTCTCCCTCATCGTTTCATTGCGCAACTCCAGCACTCTGGCTACAATACCTGATGCCATAGAGTTGTAAATGTTGTGCTTACCCTGCAGGGCCAGTTCTTTAATTGACATTGTAAAATGTTCTTGATTTGTGTTGATGACAATATTGTCGTTTTCGAGATATGCTCCCGGTTCAATCTTTTTTTCAATGGAAAAGGGTAATAGCTGTGCCTCAAACTTCCTATCGGCCATACCTTTTATGGTTTCGGGGTCATCGGCGCAGTAAATAAAATAATCTGCCGCTGTTTGATTTTGCGTTACCCTGAATTTGGATGCCGCGTAATTTTCCAGCTTATAATCATACCTGTCTAAATGATCGGGCGTAATATTGAGCAATACTGCTATATCCACCTTGAACTTAAACATATCATCAAGCATAAAACTGCTTAGTTCCAATACATACAGGTCAAACTTTTCGGTAGCTGCCTGATAGGCAAAGCTTTTACCTATGTTACCCGCCAGCCCAACATTTAAACCTGCATCTTTAAGAATGTGGTAGGTTAAGCTGCTGGTAGTAGTTTTACCGTTAGATCCTGTAATGCCGATGATCTTAGCAGTGCAGTACCTGCCTGCAAACTCTATCTCGGATATTACCGGAATACCCTGCTCTTTAAGTTTTTTAATGATCGGAGCCTTATCAGGGATCCCCGGGCTTTTGATCACCTCAACCGCATTCAGTATCAGTTCTTCGGTATGTTGTTTTTCTTCAAAACTGATATTCCAGTCCTCCAGCTGTTTTTTATAATGATCTGCAATAGCCCCAAAATCAGACACAAAAACATCATAGCCTTGCTGCTTGGCAAGGTATGCCGCACCTACTCCACTTTCGCCAGCGCCTAAAATGGCTATCTTTCGGGTTGCGGGTTGCGCGTTGTGTGTTTCGTGTTCCTGTTGGTTCATTGCTTTATTTATCCTTGTTCCTTACTCTTTTTACCCTTATTCTTCTATCTTGATACTTGATACTATCTAAGCTTCAATGTTATAATCGTTATTATCGCCAGCAATATCCCGATGATCCAAAACCGGGTTACTATCTTGGCTTCATGGAAACCTTTCTTTTGGTAATGGTGGTGCAGCGGCGCCATTAAAAACACCCGCCTACCTTCACCAAATTTCTTTTTGGTGTACTTAAACCAACCTACCTGCATAATTACCGACACGTTCTCAACCAAAAACACACCGCATAATACCGGCAGCAATAATTCTTTACGTATCATGATAGCAAAAACAGCTATGATACCACCTATTGCCAGGCTGCCTGTATCGCCCATAAATACCTGTGCTGGGTACGAGTTATACCATAAAAAGCCTACACAAGCCCCTACAAAAGCGCCCGCGAAAATTACAAGCTCGCCCGAGTTGGGGATGAACATGATATTGAGGTAATCGGCAATCTCTACGTTACCGGATACGTAGGCCAGTATAGCCAGCGTAATCCCGATGATGGCCGACGTTCCCGTCGCCAGTCCGTCTATACCATCGGTTATGTTTGCCCCGTTGGATATAAAAGTGATAATGATAATTGCAAAAAACAGGAATACCACCAGCGCGTATTGCTCATAACCTGTACCTATAAACTTAAGTACCTTGGCATAATCAAACTCATTGTTTTTGTAAAAGGGCATGGTTGTTTTGGTCGACCGCACATCCTGGGTATATACCGGAACATTGCGCTTCAAATGAAAATCAACCGGCACATCGGCCTTTACGGGCAGCTTTACTTCCTGCCTTATTACGATGTTGGTATTGAAATACATTGTCCACCCGATGATGAGCGACAAGCCAACCTGGCCAATGATCTTGAACCTGCCGGCCAGGCCTTCTTTATTCTTCTTAAACACCTTAATATAATCATCTAAAAAACCAATGGCACCCAGCCATACGGTAGTGATGAGCATTAAAATAATATAAATATTACCCAGCTTGGCAAACAGCAATGTTGGCACCAAAATACCCAGCAAAATAATAAGACCGCCCATAGTTGGCGTACCCGATTTTTGCATCTGACCTTCCAGTCCCAGGTTCCTTACCGTTTCACCAACCTGTTTAAAACGCAGGTAATCAATTAACCGGCGACCGTAAACCGTGGTTACTACTAACGATGTTATAACAGCCAAAGCCGTACGGAACGTGATATACTGAAATACCCCGAATCCCGGAATGCTGTAATTTTTATTTAAGTATGTAAACAGGTAGTATAACATCTTTTGCTTTTGATTACACCGATTTAATATGATGATTCACCGATTAAAGGTGAATCATTGATTCTGTTAATTTTTTAATTCTGTTAACGGCAACGCCTTCTTGAACACCGTCGAAACAAACAACAAGTGAAAAATTCTGATTCCGACAATTACAATAACAATTTAAACTGCTCTTCCAATTCTTCCATATCATCAAAGTGATTTTTCACTCCGTTTATATCCTGGTATTTTTCGTGGCCTTTGCCGGCTACTAAAATAATATCACCAGGTTGAGCCAGCATGCAGGCGGTTTTAATGGCCTCTCTTCTGTCAACAATACTTACGGTATGCCTTTTAAATGCCGGGTCAACGCCTTCAATCATATCTTTAATAATCTGGGCCGGATCTTCCGAACGGGGATTATCAGAGGTAAGGATCACTTTATCGCTCCACTCACTGGCTACACGAGCCATAATAGGACGCTTGGTTTTATCCCTATCGCCACCGCATCCAATAACAGTTATTACCTTTTCGGTACCCTTGCGGATATCGTGTATGGTACTCAGCACGTTTTGTACAGCATCAGGCGTGTGGGCATAGTCAACTATACCTATTACTTTATTTGGTGCTACTATATACTCAAAGCGACCTTCGGCACCTGTTAATTTACTCAGGCTGGTTAGTACTTTGGCTTTGTCCTGCTCCAACAACATGGCTGTAGCATACACAGCAAGCAGGTTGTAAGCGTTAAAGGTACCTACCATTTTAAACCAAACTTCCTCGCTATCTATGTGCAAAAGCAGGCCACCAAACTGATTTTCAAGGATCCGGGCCTTATAATCTGCCATGCTTTTTAATCCGTAGGCTTTTTTGTGGGCCAGGGTATTTTGCAGCATCACGTTGCCATTTTTATCGTCACTGTTGGTAAGGGCGAAAGCACTTTTAGGCAAACCATCAAAGAATGTCTTTTTAGCCTTTAAATAGCTATCAAAGGTTTTATGGTAATCTAAATGATCATGTGTAAGGTTGGTGAATACACCGCCCGAAAACTGAAGATTGGCTATCCTATGCTGCGCCACCGCGTGCGAGCTCACTTCCATAAAGCAATAATCACAACCCTGTGCTACCATTTCTTCCAACAAGCGGTTAAGCTCAATAGGATCAGGGGTAGTATGTGTAGACGGGATCACCTGGCCATTGATCTGGTTTTCTACCGTTGATAACAAACCGCATTTATACCCCAGATCACGAAACAATTGATATAATAAGGTAGCAATAGTTGTTTTACCGTTGGTGCCGGTGATGCCTACCAGTTTTAACTGTGCCGATGGATTACCATAAAAATTGGCCGCAACCAAGCTTAATGCTTTACCAGAATCAGCAACCATTAAAAAATCAACCTCACCTGCTGTATGCGCGGGCAGATCTTCGCAGATAACCGCTATAGCTCCTTTTTTAATCGCCTGCTGAATGTAATCGTGCCCGTCCACCAGAGTTCCCTTTACGGCAACAAACAACGAACCCGGAGTTACCTGCCTCGAATCAAAAGCTACCGAAGATATTTCCACATCGGCACTGCCCTGCAGTTCTGTAAAGGCTAATCCATCCAATAAATCACTTAAATACCTCATTGCAATTCAATTGTTATGCGTGAACCCTTTGGTATTAAACTGCCGCCAGTAACCGATTGTGTGGTTACCATGCCGCTGCCGCGTACCGTTACTTTATAACCTGCATTGCCCAAAACATACAAGGCATCGCTTAAGCCCATTCCGGTTACTGCCGGAACGGTACCTTCTTTAAATCTTACTTCCTCAAACGGAATACCGTTACTGGTATCAACACCGTTATTTGCCGCATTTGCAGATGCGTAAAGTGGTTTTACACCCAATTTACTGTACACATGCTTTAATGCTTTTAAGTTACCCTGCTTTACTTTAGGCATTGATGTATTGCCTACAAACCTTACCGGCGCGGGTTGGTTTATTTCCATATCATTGGCATAAACCATATCGGCAACCTGCCTAAACACCGGACCAGCAACTTTTGCTGCCAGGTATGAGCCCCTGGTAGGGTTATTAATAACCACTATCATAGAATATTTAGGTCGATCAGCTGGAAAATACCCGCAAAATGAGGCCTGGTACCTTTTCATCTTGTATCCTTTTGTGCCATCCGCAACCTGTGCAGTACCTGTTTTACCAGCTACACTATATAGTTTATTCTTGATTACGTTTTTACCCGTACCATTAAGTACTACACCTTCAAGCATACCTTTTACTTTGCCCAGTGTAACATCAGAGCATACATTATCTGTAATTACCCTCGCTTTAAACTGCTCAATGGTATTACCCATTCTACGAATTTCGCGCACAAAAATTGGCGCTATCATTTTGCCGTTATTAGCTACCGAATTGTAAAAAGTGAGCATCTGCAAAGGCGTAATGTTCATTTCATATCCATAGGCCATTTCGGGCAGGGTGTAATATTTGTTCCAGCTGCGGTTTGATGGATTTTTTATGACTGGCCTGCCTTCACCCTGAATCTGCAATCCCAGTTTCTCATTTAAATGATAGCTATACAGCTTATTGATAAACTGCCATGGGTTATCCTTATAGTTACTATAAACCAGTTTTGCCGCCGCCACATTTGATGACTCTTCAAAAGCGCGTTTAACACTCATTTCATAGTTATCATGTTCCGTATCGGTAATGGTTGGGCCTTTTGGAAATTTGTATTTACCTCCCTCTGCATTCACAACAGTGCTGGTATCCAGTTTATGCTGATCAAGCAGGGTCATATACGATGCCAGCTTAAAGGTTGAACCCGGGTCAATAGCATTGCTGATGGCATAGTTCATTTTTTCCTGGTACAAACCATCTTTTGATCTTGTAAAGTTTGCAATAGCACGTACTTCGCCGGTGGCCACTTCCATTAACACCACGCAACCATGATCGGCCGCGCTTGAATCCAATTGACGTAAAAGAGCAGCCTGGGCTATCTCCTGGAAGTTTACATTAATGGTTGATATAATATCAGCTCCGTCTTTCGCGGCTATTTCGTCCTCATCATTATTTACAGGCATCCAGGTACCACCGGGAATCCGCTGCATTAAACGCCTGCCATTTTCGCCATTGATATAAGAGGAATAGGCACCTTCAAGCCCTACCGGGTTTTTTACATTCTCGTTTTTATAACCGATGGTACGGGCAGCCAATGAATGGAAGGGTAGTATACGCCTGTTCTGCTGTAATACAATCAGGCAGTTCTTGGTTTTCCTGCTTTTAAATATCGCGAACTCGCGGATCTTTTTTAACTCCTGGTAAGTTACCCTGCGCCTTAATAACTGGTACCGCGAACCGTCCTTTCGGGCATCACGCAGCACCCTTGAATATTCACGGGGAGTTCTGTCGCCAAACATTTTGGATAAGTTTGCCGCCAGTATATCAACATTATCATTAAAAACACTGTCAGCAGCAATACCGCCGGCCAGCATATCCATGTGCAACTCATACTCAGGTACCGATGTAGCCAACAGGCTGCCATCTTCAGAAAAAATATTACCGCGTGCCGCTTCAACATCCCTGAATTGCGCAGACATATTAACAGCCTTAGCCCTCCACTTTGCACCCTGTACAAACTGAACCCGGCAAAGCTGCACCACAACCGCAAACGCGAAAAACAATATCAGGCCAAAGGCGATGTACACCCTCAGCAGTATATTGGTTCTAATTTTCATCCTTCTCCTCCTTCACAGTTATCTTCTTCGGCGGCTCAACAGATTGCCTGATCCCAATGGTATCAGCACGTTTGGCCACTTCGGTTAATGTACTTTTAAAAGCCATGTCGGCTTTGGTGGTTTTAAAATCCCAACCACGCTCTTTTACCTCTTTTGTGAGATCATCAATATCACGGATAGTTTTTTCGGCAAGGTGCATATTGCCAATGTACACCATCCCTAAAAAAGCCAGGAACAACACAAATGGTAATGCGTTAGTAGCCTTTTCGCTACTAATAAAACGTTTGGTGAAAAATTGCGTAAAAAAGTTGTCAGGAATTTCCCGTTTGGGTTTTTCCTCCACAACAAGGTCTTCCGCTTCTTCTTCCTCCTCCTGAATTTCTGTACGCAAACGATTGGTCATCTTTTTACAGCTATTCTTAATTTAGCGCTCCGTGCCCTGTTATTGTTACTGATCTCCTCCGCCGATGCTGTGATAGCCCCGCGGCTTACGGCATCAAGCGGTTTATTATTGTTACCGTATAAGTCTTTCTCTACTTCTCCGCTGAATTTACCTTTAGCTATGAAATTTTTCACCAGCCTGTCTTCCAGTGAATGATAGCTCATAACTACCAGCCTACCGCCAACAGCCAATATGTCAGCTGCCTGTACCAAAAATTCCTTTAAGGCTTCCAGCTCCTGGTTAACCTCAATACGCAGCGCCTGGAAAACCTGGGCCAGGTATTTATTCTCTTTTCCCTTCGGGATGCGTGCACTTATCGCGTTCTTTAAATCGGCTATAGTTACTATAGGTGCGTTAAGCCTTGCGGTAACAATAGTTTCGGCCAGCGATTTCGCATTCTGAATCTCGCCGTAAATGCCAAAAATGCGGTGCAGCTCGGCACCTGTATAGTTATTTACAACATCTTTAGCCGTCAAGTCGCCCAGCTGATTCATGCGCATATCCAGCTCGGCATCAAAGCGGATAGAAAAACCGCGCTCGGCCTGGTCAAACTGGTATGATGATACACCCAGATCGGCCAGAATGCCATCAACCGGTATAGCGCCATGCAGGCGACAAAAATTCTTCAAATACCTAAAATTCTGATCGATTAAAACAAACCGCTCATCATCAATTGCATTTTGCTGCGCATCAGCATCCTGATCAAAAGCAAGCAATGTCCCTTCGGGCCCTAAATGCTTCATGATCTCGCGCGAATGACCACCGCCACCAAAAGTTACGTCCACATAAGTGCCATCCTTTTTGATATCAAGTCCTTCGATGCATTCCTGCAACATTACCGGTGTATGGTACTCACTCATCTATCCTCCTTGCTTTACTACCCATTACCGCCTCTGCCAACTCGGCAAAATTATCGGGCTCATTATTTATCATGTCAGTATAGGCAGCCTTATCCCACACTTCAATTTTGTTCAATACACACGTTAACACTACATCGCTGCCAATGCCTGCAAATTCAAGCAAACCCTTTGGCAACAGTACGCGGCCGGCCGCATCTGGCATCAAAGCCGTCGCGCCACCGGTGAAATATCTTATGAAACGCAGATTTTGTCTGTCGTATTCGTTAAGTTTGCTTAATTCATCCAGTCTTTTGTCCCATTCGGATTTTGTGTAAATAACCAAATACTTCTCCAGGCCGCGATTGATCATAAGGCCCTCTCCGTCAGCTTCAGGAAGCTGCTTTTTGAGGCCCGCTGGGATCATCATCCGCCCTTTGGTATCCAGTTTACATTCAAATTCTCCGGTTAAATGCGGCATTATTAGACTATGGCTTAATTTAATAGGTAAAAGTAATTTTCTTTTACCACTTTTTACCACTTTCTACCACCAAAAAGTTTTCAACATTTTTAGTGGGTTTAAGGCTGTGCTCGCAAATGCAAAAAAACGGGCGGCCGCCTGGTTAAAGATTATAGCTCCTGATATCAAACAATCACCTCATTCACACAACAACCTGATTATTAAATAGATAATCCAGGCAAGCCGATGCGTACCTTTTCGCGATCAGACCCGAACATAGGTAGTTAACTGCCAGCATGCAGCGGTAAAATTCGTTTTGCTTTTGCCCTGTTATATCGCTTCATAGAGAAACCCGCAATCCGCTTCAGAGCGCAGGGAAACAGTTGTTATATTTTTTGATCATTCACTAACCAAAAACTTATTGTAAATTGCTATATCATTATAAAACAACCTCTTATGACACAAGAAACCCCTCCCCCAGTTCAGTTAATGCAATTGCTTTTTGGTTTTGCTGTTTCACGTGCCATTGGTGTAAGCGCGGAACTGCACATTGCCGATCTTTTAAAAGACGGAGCAAAAACAGCGGAAGAATTAGCACGGCAAACAAGTGTTCATGCCCGTTCTCTTTACCGGGTATTGCGGGCTTGTGCCAGTGTGGGCGTCTTTTCCGAAGATGCTGAAAAAAGATTTTCACTTACTCCTTTGGCTGAGCCTTTATTAAGCGATGCGCCGGGCAGTTTACGGGCTTTTGCAGAAATGATCACTACCGATTGGCAATTCCAAACCTGGGCAGAATTACCCTATAGCGTAAAAACCGGGAAGCCTTCTTTTGAAAAAGTGCATGGCATGCCCGCCTTTGATTATTTCTGGAGCAACGAGAAAGCCGGCCGGGTATTTAATGATGCCATGACAAGCAATAGTGCCTTTTCGAGTGTAGCTGTAGTGAATGGCTATGATTTTTCGTCCATAAAACTGCTGGCTGATGTAGGTGGCGGGCATGGTTTTTTACTGGCATCCATCCTTGCCAAATATGAAACAGTAAAAGGTGTGCTGTATGACAGGCCGGCTATCGTTTCGGAAGCAAGAAAGCTATTAGTGGCCCATGGTGTATCAGACAGGTGTGATTTGGTAGGCGGCAATTTTTTTGAAAATGTACCGGCAGGTTGCGATGCCTACATCATGAAACATATTATTCACGATTGGAATGATGAGCAATGTATTACTTTGCTCCAAAATTGCCGCAAAGCCATGGCCGATGGAGGCAAGGTACTGGTGGTAGAAATGGTAGTACCCGAAGGAAATGAACCATCGCCCGCAAAACTCCTTGATTTACAAATGCTGCAATATCTCCCCGGCTGCGAACGAACAGAAAATGAATACAGGCAATTGTTTGATAATGGAGGTTTCCATTTAACCAGGATAATACCAACGATGTCGCCCTTTAGTATTATAGAAGGGGTAAGCAAATAGTATGTATAACCTATATGTTTGTGTCCTGAGTATAGGCCTTCGGAAGATATAAAAAGCGGGGGCAATGTGTGATTCCTTCCTCGGGGAAGGAGGAGGAAGGGGTTAGATCAGGCGTTCAAGTACCGCTACGGATGGCATGTCGGCGAAACCCCTCCCTGCCATTGCTCGCATTCCAACCACACCCCTCCCGTTGGGAGGGAATTAAAAAAAACGTTAACAAAACTTTCTGAAGGCCTATGATGTGGTTACCATAGGCCTTCGGAAGATATAAAAATCGGGGGCAATGTGCGATTCCTTCCTCGGGGAAGGGAAGGTAGGGGTTAGATCAGGCGTTCAAGTACCGCTGAAGATGGCATGTCGGTAAAACCCCTCCCTGCCATTGCGCGCATTTCGGCCGCACCCCTCCCGTTGGGAGGGAATAGAAAAACGTTAACAAAACTTTCTGAATACTTACAGCGATGAACCAAACGCCGATAAGGTCCCAGCTATACCAAAGCCAGCTTACTTACCTGTTTACTCTTTTTCTTTGTGCGGTTAAGCCACATCATTATCCCGGTAACCGGGAATATCAACGATAGTAAACATATTATAAAACTAATGATCCTGGTTGGCAAACCATATACCGAACCGGTATGCACGGGTTTTACCAATGCCCGTACCCGCTGCCCTAAATTTTTGGAAGCAAACGTTTGCGAGCCAGCCAGGCTACCGCTATATTGATCTATATAATAAGTATCACCCGTGTTTTCAATAGCACCCTGGGCTAAAATATTAACACTGTAAGTTCCGGTGGAATCTTTTGGTATGCGCACGGTATAGTATTCGGCCGATTGGGTTTTAGCTGCTACATTTTGCAATGCGGCATCAACAGTTAAGGCCTCAACCCCCGCCTGGTATTTTGACTGTGGCGACTTAGGCTGCTCTTTTTCAAGCTTTGAACCTGTAATGGCAAACAATGCCTGGTTGGCCCATTTAAACGTCATGATTAACCCGGTTAAAACAATGATGATTAAAAAAACCGAAGTGTAAAAGCCGGTAACTATATGCAGATCATGCACCAGTCGTTTAGTGCTGCCATCCCACTTTATTTTTAGCCTTTGGCGCATAATGTTTTTAGTTTTTGGCCACCATAACACTACTCCGGTTATGAGTATGAACAGGAAAATCAAGGTAGAGATTCCAACTATCCAATCGCCAACACTATCCTTCCCGGCTAACAAAAACCGGTGAAACATCTCAACATTATACAGGAACGTTTGCCTGCGGTTATATTCGCCCGTTACCTGGCCGGTATACGGATTTACAAAAACAGTTAAATTGGGCTTGCCGCTATCTTTGCCATCCTTAGCTGCTTTACCCGGTGCGCCTGCATGTTTTTTTCCATCTGCCTGGGCCGGCTTCTCCTTTTTGTCTTTATTCCCGGGCACTATTAAACCAATTTCTACAGTTCTGCGGGCGTCGCCATAAACCATAGCCGAAGCAAACCTAGCTTTTGGCATTTGCTTTAAAGTACTTTTTATCAGCTGCGCTAAAGGCATTCGTACTTGCTGTGCTTCCACATAGTACCGCTTGGGGTGCAGCGTATGCTCTATCTCCTTTTCAAAAACCAGCAGGGTACCCGTAAAGCATGAGCAAAAAATGATAATACCTGCCGCAAGGCTTAGGTAAAGGTGTATGGTGCGGAAAAATACCTTCATAATTTTTTATTACAAAAACCGGGTATGCCTAAGCACATCCCGGCTTTAAATTTATTTTGCAAATTTATTAAAAGCTATATGCCAGGGTAGTTAAAAACTGTCTCGGAGGAATTGGGTTGATGCTGTAATTTTCATGCACGTTATAATTTAACACATTACCGATATTAGATACCTTACCGATAATGGAGATCTTTTTATAAGTATATCCTACTGATGCATCAACAGTGGTAAAGCCAGATACGTTAACCAGCCTTGATATAGTTTGTGACTGCCCCACTGTATTAGCATTCCCTGCAATGCGGTTACCTAAATAATACACTGAAGCCCCCACTTTAAAACCACGCAGATCTCCATTATAGAAATTATAAAATGCGCTGGCATTGGCGGTATGCTTTGGCACATTAATTAACGGTTGCCCTGCTATATTACTGCCCACAGAAGTTGAAGTTTTTGAATAACGCGCGTTGGTATAGCTATAACCGGCCAACAGATCAAGACCTTTAACAGGGTGCCCGGCAATATCAAGCTCCACACCATCACTTTTGGTTTGGCCAACAAGCTCTTTAATATTGGTATTGATGTTTACCGTTGTACCATCGGCCAAAAATGGCGCTGTTTGCGCAAGGTTATTATTGATAATACGGTATGCAGTTACATTTATCGCCAGATTACCATTCAGGAAATCATTTTTTATGCCGGCCTCAAACTGATCAACCAATGATGGAGACAGGGGATTGTTGTTAACATCTGTACCTGTATTGGTTATAAAAGAATTGGAGTAACTGGCAAACAGTGATGTGTTGTTTATTGGTTTATACACTATACCAACCCTTGGCGAAAATGCTTTATCTGTTTTGCTTGATGCAGGCGCAGCCAAAGCCGGTAAATAATAATTAGTAACCGCAGTTGGTGCAATATACTGGTATGACCAACGGATACCCGCAAGTACTTTTACTTTATCAGATACACTGATGAGGTCATTAAAGTAAGCGCCAAAACGGTTGGTTTTTGTTAGGATGCTATAAAAAGGATTCATCACAGGCTTATCTGTGCGCAGGTTATATTTATCTACATTAAAAATATTAATAGTGTCATAAACAGCTGATTTTATAGTAGTACCTTGATCCCAGTAGCTCGAAACCTTATTAACCGTAGCCACATAGGTGTAAGCTGTATTGTTATACCTATCCGCATCAACCCCTACTAAAATATTGTGTTTGATAGAACCTGTATTGAACTGGCCGGTAACATTAAACTGACCAGTATAATAATCTTCCAGTGTTTTTGCACGGTTAAGGGTACGGCCCCAATCGCCGGTTGCATTTGGCAATACACGCTCTGTTGTTTGGTACTGCCTGTTAAAGTGCTGGTAATTGATACCTCCGCTTATTTGCCATAAGCTATTTATCTGGTGATTTATAGTAGCAGTGGCTGTACTTTGCTTGGTATTACCGGTTGACCATGATGCGCCCAGGTAACGGTTACGTGGTACATTGGCTATTACGTTATTAATTTGGCCGGTACCAAAATCGGGGGTAAAATTATAATTCAGGTAGTCACCTTCAACAATGATGGTTGTTTTATCGCTTACTTTATACAGGAACGAAGGATTGATATATTCCCTTTCGGATTTTACATGATCGCGGAAGCTATTTGCTTTTTCATAAGTACCATTCACGCGGTACGCCAGTTTAGAAGATATAGGACCATAAACATCAAACGAAGGACGATACAGGTCATAGCTGCCATAAGTCATAGATACCTTGCCGCCTTGTTCAAACAATGGCTTTTTGGTAACCATATTTAAGATACCACCTGGTGCTACGTTGCCGTATAATAAAGCCGCGCTGCCTTTTAAAACCTCAATACGATCTAAAGAGCTCACTTCCGGTACTACGCCAGAGTTAATACGAAACCCGTTTTTGAACATATTGGTGCTTGAAAAATTATATCCCCTTGCGCCAAATGTTTCCTGGGTATTGCCGCGTGCAGTGTACAGGTAAACTCCATTAACATTCCTGATCACATCGCTTAAACGAATGGATTGTTGCTGAACAAGTGTGTTACTGCTGATAACCATAGCACTTTGCGGAAGATCCATAGGTGCTACGTTCATCTTGCCTGCGCTTAGCGTTTTACGGTTAATAGTTTTTGTGGATGCTATGATCACCTCATCGAGCTGCGATGCGCTTTCGTTCAGCGTAATGCTTACACGGGTAGTTTGATTGGCAATAACGGTAACTGCCTGCTCGGCACTTTTGGTACCTATAAAACTAATCACCAATGTATAAGTACCTGGTTTTATATTAAAGAAAGTAAATGATCCGTCATCAATGGTAACAGTACTTTTGTTAAGCCCTTTTATGGCTACATTAACAAGAGAGGCCGGTTTGCCATCGTTGGTTTTAACAAAACCGCTTATCTTACCGTTATTGCCATCGTCATCGGCCTTTAAAGTGAGGATATTTATAAAAACAAATAAAACTAGGAGTGTGAATTTTTGCAGGTAGTTATGTAATTTGTTTGCCATTCTATTTATATTAAGTCTAATTAAGCGCAAAAATAAGAAGACATTTCTTTTCTGCAAGTTTTATTTAGAATTAGTTTAAATAACATTAGCCTGAGTCAATGGGATAACTATTTCGTTACACGCCCCTAAAGCCTTTATCTTCTGATTATATTAGCCTCATAAACCTATTGTTATGAAAAAGTCACTACTCGTTTTTATTGTTTCGCTGGCATTTACAAGTTATTTAAAAGCACAGCCGGGCAAAACGGAGATAACACCCTGGCAGTACGGCCGTAATGGCGCGGTTTCCATTACCTGGGATGATGGCTCTATCAACCAATTTAAAATAGCGATCCCTATCCTGAACAAGCTTAATATCAAAGGCACTTTTTTTATTATTACCGGGCAGATACCCGGCTCGCAATATCATGGTAAGTTTATTGGCCGACCAGTAAAAGAGATCATTTCAGAAACAGCAACTATACCCACCAATAAAACCAATTTTTATGAACGCGCTTCGGCGGCCGGTTATTTAGGGCTTGTTGGCACGCTGGATTACCATTACAAAGCCGGCTCATTAATTGATGATAACAAGCCCGAAGCGGCTTATAAAGTGATTGACGATCTATACAGCAAAGTACGCCATGGCGATTTTAAACCCGGCATCGAACATAACACCGAATATAATGATGCGAACGGTACAACCTGGCCCGAGATTAAAAAGTTCGCCGCCCAGGGGCATGAGTTTGCCAGCCACATGATAACCCATCCCCGCCTGGCCGCGCTTGATGAACCAAACATCATGTACGAGATGGAAAAAAGCAGGCTGGATATTTTGCACAACCTGGGCCTGCGTTATACTTTTAGCGCCGAAGGCCCATTTGGAACCGAAAATGAACGCGCCGTGAGTTATCTAAGCAAGGTTTATCCCGCCCTGCGTAACCGCATGCCCGAGCCCTGGCTAAAGGAAATAAGCCGCGGCAACAAAGATACACCCGGCAATACTGATAAAGAGTACGTGCAATACCAGCGCGGTGCTACCACCAAAACGCCACTGCCAATGATGAAGGCCTGGGTTGATACTACCATGAACCGACACGATACATGGCTGGTGCTTACTCATCACGGTGTAGAAGGAATTGGCTGGGAAGCCCTGCCTGCTACAGAACTTACGGAATATTTCACCTACATCAAAAATCACGAAGACAAGCTTTGGATTGCCACCTTTGCCGATGTCACCAAATACATACGCGAACGAAAAAGCGCAAACCTGACCACCGGTGTTGTCAATGGTAAATTGACTATAAAAGTTAGCCACCCGCTGGATAAGCGTTTTTATGATATCCCCCTTACGCTTAAAACTTATTTGCCTGCAGGATGGAGAAAAGTGGGCGTTATGCAGAACAGTAAAAAAATTGACGTTAAATTTATGACGGATAATAAAGGCGACTACCTACTTTACCAGGCAAAAGCCAACATACCTGTGGTTATAACAAAACTATAAACCTTTTATAAAGATGTATTAATTGTGCCCGGGAAGCGCTCGATTGTCTTAATCAAACACAACCTTATCCGGACCAGAAACTTTGGTTACATGGCAGCCACAACCGCCTGCTATTTTTAAAGTTGCTGTTTTGGTTTGACTCGTTGCCGTATTTGTTGCAGAAATTTTAACATCATCCCCATCGGTAGAAAAATCTTTGATGTTGGCATCTGAAGCCAATAATACAAAACCGGCTACAAAATCAATATTAATGTTAGGCGGGTATTGAAGCGGCGTTAAGGACTTGTTGGTACGTAAATTAACAGCGGTAAAATTTGAAAACGAAACGGGCTTACTTTCCTTATCAATAAACCTAATCCCTAAATAAGCATAATTGGCCGTACAAGTTTGCAAGCCACATCCGTTTTTTTGTTTATCGGTTTTGCACGCTGATAGGAAAGTAACAAGTAACAGCAGGTATGTAATTTTTTTCATCATCGTAATGGGTTTATGATATTACGGTGAGTAAAACACGAACGCTACAGCAATAGCCGAATTTAGCCTGGCAGACTAATCAAAAACCACCGTATCCGGTCCGGAAACTTTGCTGATATGACAGGCGCATCCACCTGCTATTTTTACGATGGCTGTTTTAATTTGATGGCTGGATGGATCTGTTGCCGAGATCTGAACATTATCGCCCTCGGTTGAGTTCTCCCTATTATCGAGAAGTAGTTTCGTGAGGAGAACACAAAACTACTTCTGATGTGAAATTTGGTGGTCATTATTCCATCACCCTAACCTTTAAAAAGCTTGGCTCATCTTTGGAGGTATAAACCTTGTGGGTAGCTTTTTTAAAGTCGGTATCTTTGGCTTTCATAATATCCTGAAACTGCTGGGTATTCCTGTCAATAAGCGGGAACCAAGTGCTTTGAACCTGTACCATCAAGCGGTGACCTTTTTTGAATGTATGCAATACATCCTGTAGCTCGAAGTTAACCGGTGTAACTTTGCCGGGTACAAAGGCCTCGGGCTTATCAAAGCCATTACGGAATTTGCCGCGCATAGCTTCACTGCGCACCATTTGCTGATAGCCGGATAAATAAACTTCTTTACCCGTAAACTTGTTATTTTTTGTTGAATCGGGATATACATCAATCACCTTAACTATCCAATCGGCATCAGTACCCGTGGTTGACACTTTAAGGTTTGCCCATATATTGCCTGCAAGCGTTATATCCTTGTCCAGTATATCAGTTTCGTAAGTTAACACGTCCGGACGTTGTGAAGCAAAACGCTGATCGCCTGTCATGTATTCCCTTTTCATGTCGTTATCAATAGTGTTGATAAATGGAACAGGCTTATTAGGGTCCGAAACAAATTCATCAAAGCCTTCGCCCGCAGCCGGAGCATCAAATGATAATTTGCCACCTGGCATCAAGTATAAATTTTTGTCGATAGCCTCTTTCGGCGGCCATGTTTTATAGGTTTTCCACTGGTTAATACCTGTTTCAAAAGTTGATATGGGTTCCAGGCTTAACTCTGTTCCTTTTAAATAATGGCTAAAGAAAGCGAACTCAATTTTTTCGCGGTAAAACGGACCAGTTGGGCCGCCAAAGCTAACATCGCCCAAATGGTCGCCATCGCCACGTGACCAGCCACCATGTACCCAGGGGCCCATGGTAAAGTAAACCGGCGTTTTAGGATTTTCTTTAACCAGTGTTTTGTAAGTATTGATTGCGCCATACAAATCTTCGGCATCATACCATCCACCTGTAACCAGTACAGCTGTTTTAATATCGTGCAGGTGATAAAGCACATTTCTATCCTTCCAATGCTGATCATAATTAGGGTGATCCAACATCTCGTTCCATAAACGGATGGTATCCTTATAGTATTTATCATTAGTATTTTTCACCGAGCCCATTCTCAGGAAAAAATCGTAACCATCCTCGGTACCGGCATCAAACCTCGATCCACGGCGCTGGGTAGGTTTATCGTCCTGCCTGTTGGTAAAGCCGGGGTAAAATCCAAAATTTGCAGTAAGCATAAACGCGCCGTTATGAAAAGCGTCATCACGGTACAGATCGGCCATTGGGGCCTGCGGCGATGCAGCCACCAATGCCGGGTGACGGCTTAGCAGCGCGGCTGTAGTATAAAAGCCGGGATAAGAGATACCCCAAACGCCAACTTTACCCGTATTATTGGGGATATGTTTTAACAGCCAATCAATAGTATCATAGGTATCAGTTCCTTCGTCAACATCATTTTTGGTTTTATGTACTTCCTTTTCGGGTGTCATCTCTTCAAAAATGCCTTCGCTCATCCAACGGCCGCGCACATCCTGATAAACAAAAATATAACCATCATGCACAAATAATGATGACGGCCCCAGGCCGCCTTTATACAGATCAACCCCATAAGGTGCAACGCTATAGGGCGTTCTATCCATCATAATAGGATATTTTTTAGTTTGATCTTTGGGCACATATACCGATGTAAACAGTTTTTTACCATCGCGCATGGGCACCTGGTACTCGTATTTAATATAATTGGCCTTTATATAATCGGCATCCGGGCCTTTTGGCTGTGCCTGCAGACAGCATGCAGACAGCAAAACACTTAAAGTTATGAGGAGAAGTTTTTTCATAAAATCTATTAATCCCTAAAAGTAATTGAATAAAACAAAAAGGGCAACCCAGTAAAGCCGGATTTATGAAAACTCTTGGTTTTGTTACAAACACGATTGCCTCAGTCTTTATTTTAAACTATTACTATATTTTATATTAATCAATATTTATTTTTAATAAATAATAATTAACGCTGTAGGCAACTTGTTCAAAATAATTGTCTATTCCTTTACAAACCAATTCATTCCGCACATATTCCCAAATATGTACAGGCAACCTAAACTCAATAAATACAAAAATGCTATGCCAATAACCACGCTATGGCCGCTGCTTAATTCCTTTTATAAATACGTCTCTGTTAACAACCAATTAAAAACATGCCTATGAAACAGCTTCATGCTCAACCAGCATCTAAATTTTTATTCACCAAATTAAAACCAACCAAAAACCATGAGAACAAATTTTAATTTACACCTGAACAAAACGCTAACCGCCACATTTGGCTTATTGTTACTACTCAATGCGGCCTGTAAAAAAGAAAGCGCCCCTGCTCCATCCGAATCAATCAAATCAAGCGCTACATCAAAACTCAGTACCAATGCTATTGGCGTAACTGGCCCAAAAGGCGTTTGTTATGTGGAGGTGAATAATAATGATATCCGTAACGTGGGTAATTACTACCTTTCAACCGGCCAGCAATTGTTTGATATTGCTATTATTTTTGCAGCTAATATCAACTTCAACACTACAACTCAAAAAGCCGAACTATTTTTTAATACACAGGTAACCAATGTACTGAGCAACAAAGCCACGTATATACAGCCCTTGCAGGCAAAAGGTATTAAAGTACTGTTATCCATTTTGGGTAACCACCAGGGCGCCGGTATCAGCAATTTTCCAGATCAGGCTTCGGCAACAGCCTATGCGCAGCTGCTGAGTAACGCCGTTACAACCTACGGCCTTGATGGGATTGACTTTGATGATGAGTATGCTGATTATGGCACCAACGGAACCGGCCAGCCCAATTCCAGTTCGTTTGTTTACCTGGTAACGGCGCTTCGCCAGTTAATGCCTACAAAAATCATATCATTTTACTATTACGGACCAGCAGCATCACGTTTAAGTTTTAATGGCGTAACAGTTGGTTCAAAAGTTGATTACAGCTGGAATGCTATTTATGGCACTTACTCGGTACCAAACGTACCCGGCCTTGCTGCAAGCAACCTTGGGCCGGCGGCTATTGATATCCAAAGTACCAGTTCATCAACAGCGGCATCGCTGGCTACACAAACTGTAAATAACAGCTATGGAATTTACTTGTATTACAACTTGCCGAATGCCGATTCGCATACTTATTTAACCAGTGTATCAAATGCGCTGTATGGTAAAGCTACCACTTTTAGCACGGGCATACCCATTACAGGAGTTAATTTTTATCAGAATACAAACTATGCCGGCACTGCAACAGCTGCTATACCTAAAGGCAATTATACCCTGGCGCAGTTGCAGGCTTACGGCTTTGTTAATGATTGGGCATCATCAATGACGGTGCCATCCGGGTGGACGGTGACCATGTACAGCAACGATAATTTTACCGGTACCTCTTGGATACGTACGGCAAATACCGCCAATTTCACCACCCTATCGCCAAACGCGAATGATGTAGTAACATCGGTTAAAATACAATAAATAAAAAAGGGACTTTTCGGGTAGTTGTTACACTATTTGAAAAGTCCCTTTTGCGTTTATAAATTTTGGGGGATTATTAATAATTATAGCGCTCCCTTCTTTAGCTCATTGGCGGCATAATTTGCTGCCCTGGCTGTTAAAGCCATAAATGTTAATGAAGGATTTTGAGTTCCGGTAGATGTCATACAAGCGCCATCGGTAACAAAAACATTAGGGCAGCTATGCAGCTGATTCCAATTATTTAAAAGCGATATTTTAGGATCTTTCCCCATGCGTACACCACCCACCTCGTGAATATCCAGCCCGGGAGCCTGTTTACTATCATTTGTGGTGATGTTTTTACACCCAGCTTTATCCAGCATTTCGGCACCTTGTTGCAAAAAATCATTCAGCAATTTCAGGTCATTATCGTCATAATCTACCGAAAATGACAATAACGGCATACCCCACTCATCCTTTTGGTCATGATTGAGGCTCACCATATTTTCTACCTTCGGGATAGTTTCACCCTGCATCATCATATAAATCCCCCAGTTTCCCGCTTCGGCAATACTATCTTTAAAATTAGCTCCCACCTGTTCAGCGTCGGTTTGATGGCCCCAGCCTGCACGGGTTGCCGTATAGAAAGTCATGTACCCGCGTAAAAAGTCTGTTTCTTGTTTGTATACGTTCCTAAAATTAGGCATCATAACAGCTGTAGGCCGCCTGCCGTAATAATAGCTATCCAGGTAACCATCCATACTTGCAGATAACGATCCCCGGTAATTATGAAAAGCGATGTATTTACCAAGCAGGCCGTTGTCATTCCCCAATCCCTGGGGAAACCTGGATGATGTTGAGTTGAGTAAAATAAGGTTGGTATTTAATGTGGCTGCATTTACAAATATGATCTTAGCATAATATTCCGTTACTTTTTTGGTATGCGCATCTATTACCTTTACCCCTGATGCCTTACCTTTTTTTTCATCATAAATAATGGAGTGTACAACAGAATCTGGTCTAAGTGTGAGATTCCCTGTTTTTGCAGCCCAAGGTAATGTTGATGAATTTGAACTAAAATAACCGCCAAACGGGCAGCCCCGATCACATAAACTACGGGCTTGGCATTGCCCCCTGCCTTGTTGCAGGTGAATATCTTTAGGTTTAGTTAAATGGGCGCATCTCCCAATCACCACATGGCGATCATGATAAGCAGCCATTATTCTTTTTTGTATCGTTTTTTCAACCACATTCATTTCCCAGGGCGGTAAAAAATCACCATCGGGTAATGTTTCCAAACCATCCTTATTGCCTGCAATTCCTGCAAAAGCTTCTACGTGACTATACCACGGAGCAATGTCATCATACCTGATTGGCCAATCAACAGCAAAACCATCCCTGGCAGGCCCCTCAAAATCAAATTTACTCCAGCGTTGGGTCTGCCGGGCCCATAGCAACGATTTGCCGCCAACCTGATATCCGCGAATCCAATCGAAAGGTTTTTCCTGTACGTAGGGATGTTCTTTATCTTTAACAAAAAAATGGCTTGTAGCTTCGGAAAAGGCGTAACATTTTTCGGCTATTGGGTTTTCCGTTTTCACGGTCAATGGCAAATGCCCACGATGCGGAAAATCCCAAGGATCTTTTGTTGCCGTTGGATAATCTTTTAAATGAGTAACATTTCGCCCACGTTCAAGCACGAGGGTTTTTAAGCCCTGATCACATAATTCTTTTGCTGCCCATCCACCGCTTATGCCCGATCCAATTACTATTGCATCATAAGTATGCCCGTCAGTTCCATTTGAATTTATATTCACCTCAATTTCGCTTTTTAACCAATCCCAAAACGCCTTATAAAAGTCAAGTTAGGATAATTTTACAACTAAAAAAAAATCGCTGTCTATAATAGCCTGCGGATATAACAAAAAGTCTTTGCGAAATATAATTTACCGGTAGCTCATCAAAAAATACTCGCCGGGCTTCCCATCTCCTTTTTCCTCTATTTGCCAGCCTTGCGAGCGGTAAAAAGCAATCGCATTTTCATTTCGGATTAAACACTTAAGGGTAACGGGTTTGTTGAGCATTGCAATGGCGGCGTTTAACAACAGTTTGCCCGCTCCTTGCTTTACATAAGCCGGGTGAACAAACAGGTGATGGATAAAATTATCGGGCAACCAACAGGATATAAAGCCAATTACTGCGCCACCATAGTCGGCCACCAGGATCTGTTCGTCTTCGGTATCCTTGTCAAAATCGGTTAAGGCATATTCCGAAGTATCAAACCAGGTAAAGGTATCCCTGCGGCTTAAAAGATAAATATCCCGAAGCGCATGACGGTCATCTTCCTTAAAATCCCTGATCTGCAAACCAATCATTTTATTTTTCTTTTAAATACGAAAAGTCCAGCCGTTTAGGGCTGAACTTTTCATTTTTATATTGCTAAAAATATTATTCGTTAATAGCTTTCACACCCGGAAGCTCTTTACCTTCCATGTATTCCAATAATGCACCACCGCCGGTTGATACATAGCTTACCTCTTCGGTAAGGTTGAATTTAGCAACTGCTGCTGCCGAATCGCCACCGCCAATTAATGAAAATGCGCCGTTTTCGGTTGCTTTTACTACCGCTTCGGCAATGGCTTTGGTACCTACCAAAAATGTTTCCATTTCAAATACCCCCATAGGCCCGTTCCATAAAATGGTTTTTGATTCTTCAACCACCTTGCTAAAAATGGCTACTGTTTCGGGGCCAATATCCAATCCCATCCAACCATCCGGAATTTGGCCGGTTTTGGCAACGCCGGTTTTGGCATCATTTGAAAAAGCATCGGCAATTACGTTATCTAAGGGCAAATAAAGCTTTACACCTTTGTCTTTAGCTTTTTGCACCAGACTAGTTGCCAGGTCAAGCTTATCAGCCTCTACCAGTGAGGTACCTATACTACCACCATCTGCTTTTGCAAAGGTATAAGCCATACCACCACCAATAATCAGGTTATCTACTTTATCCAATAATTTCTCAATCAGTTCTATTTTATCAGATACCTTAGAGCCACCCATGATGGCTGTAAAAGGTTTTGCAGCATCATTAAGTATTCGCTCAGCATTCGCCAGCTCAGCTGCCATCAGGTAGCCAAAGTATTTGGCATCAGGGAAAAACTGCGCAATAATAGCTGTAGAAGCATGTGCACGGTGAGCGGTACCAAAAGCATCGTTCACATATATGTCACCTAATTTTGATAGTTTTTCGGCAAAGGCTACATCGCCTTTTTCTTCCTCTTTGTAAAAACGAAGATTCTCTAATAACAACACTTCGCCATTACCTAAGTTCTTTGCTTTTTCAACAGCTTGCTCGCCAATGCAATCGTCGGCAAATTCAACCTGCTGACCCAACAAATCTGACAGATGAGCTACTACATGTTTTAATGAAAATTCATCTGTTGGACCATTTTTTGGTCTGCCCAGGTGCGACATCAGGATCACCCGGCCACCATCTTTTAATATTTTTTTTATGGTTGGTAACGCGGCGGTCATCCGGTTATCATCGGTAATGTTATAGTCTTTATCCAAAGGCACATTAAAATCAACCCTGATTAGGGCTTTTTTGCCTGCGAAACTAATTTGATCTACAGTTTTCATATGATTATATGGGTCATTATGTATGAGGGCTGCAAATTCAGCATTTTATTCTAAATTCTTAATGAAAAAGTAAAAAAGGAGTCCTTTTTTGGCTAAAACTTCATTTTAATTTAACATACATCACATAATGGGGCCCAATTCCGGGCACGTCAAACTCTGTTGAAACTATCTCGAAGCCTGTATTATGATAAAAAGGAGCTGCCTTTTTGCGCGCGTTACACCAAACATAGTTTGCTTTTTGTCCGCGCAGGTAAGTAAGTGCAAAATTTACCAATTGATTGCCCAGGCCCTGCCCCCGATATTTATCAATAGTGGCCATACCGCGCAGCTGGTAACCTACACCGGTAAATTCGCCATAAGTTTGCGGATGGAATGATACGATGCAGGCCAGTTCATCATTTTTATAATATCCTAAGTGGAAAGCGCCAACTATCTTATCTGTTGGGAAACGGCATTCATCTAATGTAAGCCTGCCCTCGCGTAATACATCGTTGCGGATAGATAAAAGATCCTCAACCTCAATAAATTTTATCATTAAATTTTGATACTAAAAATGAAAAATTTAGGCTACTTCTGTTTTTAGCGCCGCTATTTTTACAACAAGATCTGCAAGGCGGCTGCTGTAGCCCATTTCATTATCATACCAACCAACCACCTTTACCAGGCCGCCAACTATTGAAGTAAGCTGCGCATCAAAAATGCAGCTATGCGGATTGTCAAGTATATCGGTTGATACTATAGGATCTTCGGTATATTCCAGTACATTTTTCATCGGGCCATACGCGGCCTGTTTAAATGCCAGATTAATTTCGTCAATAGTGGGCTGCTTTTTAAGGCTACAGGTAAAATCGGTTAAGGAGCCGTTAAGCACCGGTACCCGGATACCAGCACCACCAAGGCGGCCTTCCAGGTGAGGAAATATGGCCGTAATGGCTTTTGCAGCACCCGTAGTTGTTGGGATGATAGAAGCCGATGCGGCGCGCGCACGCCTTAAATCCTTATGCGGTGCATCGTGAAGATTTTGATCGCCTGTCATAGAATGCACCGTTGTGATATAGCCATCAATAATACCCCAGTTTTCGTCAAGAATCTTAACCATAGCAGCCACGTTATTAGTGGTGCAGGATGCATTTGATAATATGGAAGATGTAAGATCAACCAGCCCGTCATTAACGGCCAGTACTACGGTGGGTACACTTTTATCTGTTGATGGGGCCGATATGATCACCTGTTTAGCTCCGGCTGTTAAATGCAATTGCGCTCCTTGCTTTGAGGTAAATTTCCCCGTAGCTTCAATCACCAAATCAATATCAAGATCTTTCCAGGGCAGGGACAGCGGGTCACGTTCGGCAAGTACCTTTATTTTTTGTCCGTTGATGATTAAGTTATTGGCATCAAAACTTACCTGGCCTTTATAGCCCCGGTGAACAGAATCATATTTAAATAAATGCGCAAGCGTTTGGGTATCTGTCAGATCATTAATTGCTACAACCTGTACTTCTGTGTGGGATAATATATTCCTTAAAAATATACGACCTATACGGCCGAATCCATTTATGGCGATCTTCATCATTATTTTATAAAGGCCACAAAGTTAATGAAGAGGAACGGCTATTTACCAGTAACTGAAATTTAGTGACGCTAAAACTACTAAAGGTACTATTGTATAAAGCTTATTTTAAGCCAAAAAATTGCGTAAAGCCCGGCTTTCGCGCTCTTTTGATCGCAGGCAAAAAGTTATTACCCAGTTGGATACAACCGAAATTAACAATATGATAACTATTAGCAGGGAGTTACTCAGGTTACTAAATATAAACACCATGCTTATTGATAATAAATTGATTACCGATAAGCATAGGGTAGTTTGCAAGTGATTAAGACCCAGCCTTAAAACACGGTGATGCATGTGGTTTCTATCAGCCTCAAATGGCGATTTGCCGCTAGCAATCCTGAGCGTAAACATTCTTAAAGTATCAAAAACAGGGCCTACCAACACAGCCATTGTTAATGCTGGGCCAAAGCTTATTACAGGTATACCAACACCGGTAATTTTACTCACCTCGATAAATTTAATTGCCATAACCGCCGATACAAGGCCTATTAACAATGCGCCGGTATCGCCCATAAATATTTTGGCGGGTGTAATATTATACTTTAAAAAACCAATAACAGCGCCCACCATAGCCAACGAAATAGCTGCAAGCTCATATTGATGGATATACATAAATAACAGGGCAAAAGCACCATTTACTATAATACCGGTAGCTGCCGCCAAACCATCAATACCATCAATCAAATTAAAGGAGTTAACGATGAGCATAATAAGCAGTATGGAGAATATAGCACTTGGGATATATGGCAGCTCAAAAATACCGAATACGCCGTACATACTGGTTAGGCGGATATCTCCCAATAATACCAATATAGCTGCTACCACAAACTGAATAAAAAACTTTGTACTTGAATTTACTCCAGAAAGATCATCTTTTAGCCCCATTGTAAAAAGAATGATGCAAGCCAAAAGCAGGTAACTAATAGGCAAGGCCTTATCAATTATGCTAAATAATAAAATGGTAATGGTAAAACTTACAAAAATAGCCACCCCACCTAAACGCGGTATACCATGATCATGCTGTTTCCTGAAATGACCCACATCATCATAAAGGTGCCTTGAGCGCGCAACGTGTAAAATGGATGGAATGGATAACAAGGTGATCAACGTTGAAAAAGCTACTATTAAAACGTTGTAAATAAAATGATACGAATGTAAAATTTCAATCATATTTGGTATTTAGATCAGTTCGATTTCATTAGCCTGGACTTTGTACGTAATTATCTTAATAAAGGTTTAATTTGAAATTAAATATATTAATGCATTTCCGCATCGCTTTTAACTTCAATCCGCAGGCTTTGAACCTGCTTTACCCTTTTATTACCTACACTACTGCCCCACATAGCAACCATATCTTGTTAATAAAATAACATTGGATTTAATATAGATACATAAACCTTACCATTAATCCCAATCGGCCTGTAGAACCATAATCAGGCCTATTAAACTACATTGTCCAATAATTTACAATAGCAATAAAACATAGCGCTCGGGGCATATATCCCCGGTTAAGGGAATTTATTCCACACTTGTTTAAAATTGCATATTGGGGGTTGTTTCTGTGTTCATACTCATGGGGAGTTATGGAATTTCGCAAAACTTGAAAGTGAAATGACGTTTTTGAGAGCTTGTCGCCCTTTTAAAAAGTCTGTCATCCTGAGGAACGAAGGATCTATTCGCAGACAGTAAAGAGCGAAGAAGCATGGCGAATAACAGATCCTTCACTGCGTTCAGGATGACAAAAAGTACTTTTTTACGAGGACCGAAGGATCTATTCGCAGACTGTACAGGGCGAAGAAGCATGTCGAAGAATAGATCCTTCACTGCGTTCCAGGATGACAAAAAATATTTTTTTTGGAAGGAACGAAGGATCTATTCGGAGACTGTACAGGGTGAAAAGCTACCGCCTTGATGGCTGATAAGTTTATTTATTTATCTCGGCCCAAAGGAGATCCTTTAAACCCATAAGATTTTTTTGTGCTACCGATGATATGAATATAGAAGGAATTCCGGCGGGTAATTCGTGCTGAATTTCTGCCTGCAATTCCTCGTCAAGCAAATCCATTTTGGTAACTGCCAAAACGCGGGGTTTATGCATCAGTTCTGCGTTGTACTCCTGCAACTCGTTCAATAATATTTCGTATTCCTCTTTAATAGTGCGGGTTGTATCGGCAGGTACCATAAACAACAATACCGAGTTACGTTCGATATGCCTCAAAAATCTGAATCCCAAACCTTTCCCTTGTGAAGCACCTTCAATAATTCCCGGAATATCGGCCATTACAAATGAACGGTTATCACGATAAGATACTATACCCAGGTTAGGCACCAATGTGGTAAAGGCATAATCGGCAATCTCGGGCTTGGCAGCAGATACTACGGATAGTAGGGTTGATTTACCCGCATTAGGGAATCCTACCAAACCAACGTCGGCCAATACTTTTAGCTCTAATATGTTCCAAACTTCTTTTCCTTCACCACCTGGTTGGGCAAAACGAGGGGTTTGTTGCGTGGCCGATTTAAAGTGCCAGTTGCCTAAGCCACCACGACCGCCGGGTGTTAATATTTTGGTTTCGCCGTCTTTAGTTATCTCGAATAGTATCTCGCCGGTTTCTGCATCTTTGGCTATGGTGCCCAGGGGCACTTCTAAAATTTCGTCTTTACCGTTCTTTCCTGTACGTAAAGAGCTTCCGCCCGATTCACCGTCGGGAGCGATGATGTGTTTACGGTATTTAAGGTGTAACAGCGTCCAGAACTGTGAGTTACCTTTTACAATAACATGCCCGCCACGACCGCCG
>NZ_JANYGH010000074.1 GCF_025362475.1 Mucilaginibacter sp. | reverse complement strand
AGGATATAACTTACACCACTTGGCGTACGCAGGTTATCTTCCTGGTTATAAAATGATCCATCATTATTACGGATTAGATCAATACCGGAGATATGAATATAAATATCGTAAGGCACAGGAAAATTATGCATCTCCCGCAGGTAATGCGGGCAGCTGTAAATCATTTCAGCAGGCATTACACCATCTTTTATGATAAATTGGCTGCTGTAAATATCTTTTAAAAAGAGATTAAGTGCCCGTAGCCGCTGCTTAATGCCTTTCTCAATAAAGTCCCATTCAGATGCTGTAATGATACGCGGAATTATATCAAAAGGAAATATTTTTTCGATGCCCTCGCCGCTGTTGTACACGGTGAAGGTGATACCCTGGCTCATGAACAGGCGCTTGGCCAGCTCTTCCTTTTTGTTGAGATCATCGGCCGATTCTTGTGAAATATATTCAATTACCTTACGATAATGCTCGCGAACATTGCTGTCCGAGCCGTACATTTCGTCCCAAACACCTTCAATAGGGTTATATTTATCAAAATAAGCTGATTCCTGCATAAAAAAATGATGAAAATGTAAAAGTTACTAATCAGTTATTTTTAAAAATGTAATTTATGAAGTGTTTTTGATAAAAAAGCAAATTATTTTGATTTTTTTGTGAATATTTTAATTGATTTTTCATTTTTAACAGGATTTAGGTATTAATATGGTAAATAATACGAGTAAATTTAACTCATAACGGCTGTTTTGTTTGGATAAGATATCAATTATTAACCGGATTAAAGCTATATTATTCTCTTTATGCTCATTCAAATTGTCAGAAACTCCTGCTTTTTATTGGGGGTAGCGTGTTGTTACTCATTGTAGTTAGGTCAAATCAAAACAGATTAGCAAAAAACTAAATAGGTAGTCAATGTTTTGGCTTTTGCACAAATTATAAATTGAGATCCAGCAAGGTGATTTCTTAAATAATGTCCTGATTATAAGATTTGTATCAAATATTATATTTAAATTAGTTGGAGGGTTATTGTAAGGAAGTGCCAATTATTTTACCCTGATTCAAACGTAGGTGGGTTTTGAATATGAAAATCGTATGGAGCATAGTTATTTTCCTGGCAGGGTGCCTTCAGGCATTGGCGCAAACTACTGTTCTGGCCGATAATCCCGATGATGGGTGCAAAATTAAGTTCGAAAAAATCAAAGTAAAAATTGACGACAGGCGAAGAAAGTACGAATTTAATGTGCAGGAATACAAGGATGGCCTGTTCTGCAGTGAGTGCCGGCGAACTAAAAGCGAAATTGAAGAACGGGTAAATATTAGTTTTGCCCAACACATAAAAGATGGTGCAGCCCATAACAGGCATGCTATAGCCACCCGGCAAATGTATGATGATCTTTATACGGAGTACATGACCGACTTTAATCGCTTTAAGGAAGAGTATGACGATAAATATAACGATTGCGGTGGCGACGCCGCTCAGATACCGCTGCAAACAATAACTAACCAGCAACTGCAATTATATACCAGTAAACTTAGTGGCGATACAAGCTTTTATAATTCAGAAGTTGAGGTATTCCGTATCGATTATAATTTTTATTATGCCTGGGCCATAAGGATTAGTATTGTTAAATGGCAAATTATCAGTGGTTTTGAATCTATTCAAGTAGCAAAAAAAAGCTATCGAAGAGGGATGAATAGCACAAGCAATAGTATCACACAGGCAGGCAATATGTTAAATAATTATTTAAACACTTTGGCCGATAAACAGCAGGCTGGGTTTTTGAATATAGGTTTGCAGTCGCCGGTATGGCCATTGAAGGGCGTATTGGTGGCTAAATAACGGAGGCTTTTCTTTTAATCAAACCATTGCCGTTAATTTTTCTTTCGCTCCCATCTTCCGGAAATCAGATGGATTTACATGTTTATATTTTTTAAAGATCCTGTTAAGGTGACTTTCGTCATTAAAGCCAAGTTCATTGGCAATTTCGGCCATGCGCATATTGCTATGAAGCAAACGGTTTTCAATTAGTTTGATCTTGTAATTGATGATATACTGCTGCATGGTTTCGCTGGTATGTTTTTTGAAATAGCGGCCCAGATAGGTTTCGGAGATCCCCATTTTATCGCTCATTACTTCTGCCTTTAATTTTTCGGGGAAGTAGATATTTGCCTGGATGTACTGCAAAATATTCAATGCCTTTTCTTCGGTTGTTTCGTCAACCTCCTGGGGCAAGCTAAAGGCAATGTTGCGGGTAACAATCATGATAACCGTGTATATATACTGTTGCAATAGCTCTTTGCTATATAGGCCATGATTTAAATGCTCGGTTATTACAGCATTCATTATAGATTTCATAACCGGCCGGTCATCATAATTTTTGATTACACAGCCCGGCGCCTGGTTAGCATTTTTTAAAATAAATTCCAGGTTTTTCAGCATCTCACCGGATAGGTTGTGCTGTTTAATATAATCTAAATTGAACCGGATAAACAGAAATTGTGTGGTAGTTTCAATAGTAAAATAGTGCGAATCATTGGGCGTAAGTAAAAACAAATGTCCCGGTTTATAGGTAAATTTACTTTGGTTGATGCACTGCTTACCTGTGCCGCTCACAATATAAATAAACTCAAAAAAACTGTGCGAGTGCATGTTACGGGGGCATACATCCATAGGTTCTCTGAGTACTATCTCAAACGGCTGATACAGGTTATCTTTTACCATAGTATAAATGTACAATTATTACGAAATATTGTGCAAGGATTTGGGTTCTGTTCTTGCATAATTTTACATCGCTAAAACAAAATTGAACGATGAAAACTAACCACCTAACAACAATGAAAGCGCTTGTATTAGAAGCTGCCAATACTCCATTTAAACTTACAGAGGTTGATCGGCCGGTTGCCGGCGCGGGCCAGGTTCTGGTGCGTATAGTGGCCAGCGGCGTAAGTCCGCTTGATAATAAAATCCGGACAGGCGGCGGCGCGCATGCAAAGCAGGCTTTACCCGCTATTTTAGGGATGGACCTTGCCGGAATAGTAGAAGAGGTTGGTGCCGGTGTTACTAATTTTAAACCTGGCGACGAGGTTTATGGTATGGCAGGTGGCATCGGCGGCCTGCAGGGCACTCTTGCCGACTATGGCGCATTTGACGCCGACTTGCTGGCTATAAAACCGGGCAACCTTAGTATGCGCCAGGTAGCTGCGCTGCCATTGAATTTTATTACCGCATGGGAAGGCCTGGTTGACAGGGCTAAAGTAAGCGTAGGGCAAAAGGTGTTGATTCACGGTGGGGCAGGTGGCGTAGGGCATTTGGCCATACAAATAGCCAAAGCTTATGGCGCCGATGTTTTTGCAACCGGCAGCGCAACCCAACAGGGATATATAGAAGGCCTGGGCGCCACTTTTATTGACTACCGGACGACCACTGTTGATGAATATGTAAATAAATATACCGGAGGCGATGGTTTTGATATTGTGTATGATACCGTTGGCGGCGCAACGCTTGATGCATCATTTAACGCCGCACGTTACTATACAGGCCATGTATTAAGCAGCCTAGGTTGGGGCGAGCACAAGCTGGCGCCACTATCATTCAGAGGCGCAACCTATTCAGGCGTATTTACGCTCATGCCAATGATCACCGGAAAAGGCCGTAAACATCATGGGGACATTATGCGGGCAGCTACCAAACTTGCCGAAGCAGGTAAACTACAGCCTTTGGTTGATGAAAGGAAATTTACCCTGGCAACAGCACAACAGGCGCATGAGATCATAGAAAATGGGAAAACCATAGGGAAGTTGGTGGTGGATGTGATAGAGTAAGCATTTCTTTACCGTCATTGGCTTTTAAAAAAAAAAACTGTTTGTCATCCTGAACGCAGTGAAGGATCTATTATTCGCCATACTTCTTCGCCCTGTACAGTTTGCGAATAGATCCTTCACTGCGTTCAGGATGACAAACTTTTCAAATGTCATGTCCCTTTCAGTATTCTCCGGATTTTAAAATCCCAAATCACGATTTTAAAGGTGAATCTTAACTTAACAGGTCCGAGAAAACTCCCGGGCCTGTTAATATTTCTGAGCAAAACAGTCTTAGGGGATATGATAGAGTAATTGAATTTTCAAGGGGAATATGTATGTTTAACGGCTAAGTAATAACAGGCAAATGCATATCCTCAAAGACTTTAAAATTATTTTCCCCGGTGGATACGGTGAAGCCGATGAATTGATGGATAATATCGACATCAACATTATTCTCAAAAATGGGGACGTGTATTTTGCAACAGCATTTACTTTGCAAAACATTGGGACCCTCATGAGCAGGGATGATGGTTCAGTATTTTGGGCTACTGATATGTTTATTGTAAAAAATATAACTAAAACAACCTTAAGAGATGCTGTTGCTGAACTAATAGCGCAAGGAAACTATATTTCAGATGCTTTTACGTGGATTGGTACTATGGATAAACAATATCCAGGGAAAACGTTCGACGATCTGCCCGACATGGCAGATGGTTTTAATATTTCTAATTAACAAAACAGGCCTGGAAAACTCCAGGCCTGTTAATATTTGCAAGCAAAACAGTCTTAGTGTTTGTCTTCGTGGATCTCTTCTTCTCTAAACAGCTTAGCACTGAAAAAATCATTGTTCATACGGGCAATATTGGTCAGCTTAATTTCTTTAGGGCATTCAGCCTCGCATGCACCAGTGTTGGTACAGCTACCAAATCCTTCTTCGTCCATTTGGGCAACCATTGATTGTGCACGGCGGTAACGCTCTGGCTGGCCTTGCGGCAACAAGCCTAACTGGGTAATCTTTGCTCCAACAAAAAGCATGGCCGAAGCATTTTTACATGCAGCAACGCAGGCACCGCAACCGATACAAGTTGCAGAGTTAAATGCTTCATCCGCAATAACTTTAGGGATAGCGATAGCATTACCATCGGGTACACCACCGGTATTAACTGATACATAACCACCAGCTTGCTGGATCCTGTCGAAAGCAGAGCGATCAACAGCTAAATCTTTTACAACTGGGAATGCTGATGCGCGCCATGGCTCAATAGTAATGGTTTCACCATCATGAAAAGTACGCATGTGCAGCTGGCAGGTAGTAACACCTCGCTTAGGCCCATGTGGGTGACCATTGATATATAACGAGCACATGCCACAAATACCTTCGCGGCAGTCGTGATCAAAGTTGATAGGCTCGTCGCCTTTGTGGGTTAAACTTTCGTTAACAACGTCAAGCATTTCCAGGAATGACATATCAGGCGAAATACTTTCGGCCTTGTAGGTCACAAATTTGCCCGATGTTTGAGCGTTTTTTTGACGCCATACTTTCAGCGTCAGGTTCATATTTCCGTTACTCATCTCTTTAAGATTTTGTATCAAATGTTTTGTTGTTAGTATCAACTCGCAAGTATCAAGTATCAAGATTTTTTTGCTTCCGTCCTGAAACTTGATACTAACTAATTGCTACTATATCGCTACTTACGCGTAATTTCTTTGCGATAGATGAACTGATTCAAATACCAATGCTTCTTTATGTAGTACTTCTGGCTGGTTTTCACCTTTAAACTCCCAGGCTGCCACAAACGCGAAGTTTTCATCGTCGCGCAGTGCTTCGCCATCGGCAGTTTGTGATTCAACCCTGAAGTGACCACCGCATGATTCGCGGCGCATCAAAGCGTCATCAACCATCAGTTCGCCCAGTTCAATGAAATCAGCAATCCGGCCCGCCCTTTCCAGCGAAGCGTTTACTTCTTCGTTTTCGCCGGTCACGATAGCATTTTTCCAGAAATCAACTTTCAGTGCCTGGATCAATCCTTTAGCTTTTTTCAGTCCTTCTTCTGTACGGGCCATTCCGCAATATTCCCACATAATATGGCCAAGGTCGCGGTGGTATTCGTTAACAGTTTTATTGCCTTTTAAAGCCAACAGTTTATTGATATATGTAATTACATCCTGTTTGGTTTTCTCAAAAGCAGGGTGTGAAATATCAACCTTTTTAGGGCCAATTTTTGCCAGGTAATCACCAAGTGTATAAGGGATTACAAAATAACCATCAGATAAACCCTGCATCAAAGCAGAAGCACCTAAACGGTTAGCGCCGTGGTCAGAGAAGTTACACTCACCTAAAGCATATAATCCCGGTACATTGGTACTCAGGTTATAATCAACCCAAAGGCCGCCCATTGTATAGTGAACAGCAGGGTAAATACGCATTGGCTGTTTGTATGGGTTCTCGTCGGTTATCTGGATATACATATCAAACAGGTTACCATATTTGGCTTTCACTGTTTCTTCGCCCAAACGTTTAATGGCATCGGCAAAGTCAAGGAAAACCGCGAAGCCTGAGCCTCCTACGCCTTTACCTTCTTCAATCATTTCCTTGGCGTTACGTGAAGCCACGTCGCGCGGAACAAGGTTACCAAACGCCGGATATTTACGTTCAAGGAAGTAATCACGATCGTCCTCTTTTACCTGGTCGGCCTTGATAGTGCCTTTACGCAATTGCTCAGCAATCTCCACAGTTTTTGGAGCCCAAACGCGTCCATCGTTACGTAGCGACTCGGACATCAGCGTAAGCTTTGACTGGTGATCGCCGCTTACCGGGATACATGTAGGGTGAATTTGTGTATAGCATGGGTTGCCAAAGAAAGCGCCACGTTTGTGTGCCCTCCAGGCCGCAGTTACGTTTGAGCCAATGGCATTTGTTGACAGGTAGAAAACATTGCTGTATCCACCGGTACATAACAATACCGAGTGGCCTGCATGTGTTTCAATAGCGCCGGTGATCATGTTGCGGGTAACAATACCTTTGGCATGGCCATCTATGGTAACAACATCCAACATTTCGGTACGGGTGTACATTTTAACTTTACCGGCGTGTATCTGGCGGTTTAATGCCGAGTAAGCACCTAAAAGTAATTGTTGTCCGGTTTGGCCACGTGCATAAAACGTACGTGACACCTGCGAACCACCAAATGAGCGGTTATCCAGCAAGCCGCCGTATTCGCGTGCAAAGGGAACACCCTGTGCAACACATTGGTCAATTATATTAACAGATACTTCGGCAAGGCGGTAAACGTTACCTTCGCGGGCACGGTAGTCACCACCTTTTATAGTATCATAAAACAAACGGTAAACACTGTCACCATCGTTTTGGTAGTTTTTTGCTGCGTTGATACCACCCTGTGCTGCAATGGAGTGTGCACGACGGGGACTATCCTGGAAACAAAAAGATTTTACGTTATAACCAAGCTCGGCCAATGAAGCCGCGGCTGATGCGCCTGCCAAACCCGTACCTACAATAATGATATCGTATTTACGCTTGTTGGCCGGGTTAACCAGCTTCAGGTCAAATTTATGCTTGCTCCATTTTTCGGCTAATGGGCCTTGAGGAATTTTAGCATCTAAACTCATTTCTTTTATAATTTTATATTAGTGAGTAGTTGATAGGGAAAATTGTGCAAGGTTTTAATCAATTTACAATTCAACTTCATCAACCAAATCCAACTTAATTAACCTCTGTGCATAAAAAAGTAATACACCGGCATCGCTGCAAAAGCCAGCGGAATAATTACCGCAAAAAACCAGGTGCCTACTGCATACACTACAGGTGTGTATTTACGGTGTACCCAGCCCAACGTGCGGAAAGCACTCTGGAAACCATGTAGCAGGTGGAATGATAAAGCACCCATGGCAATTACGTAGAATATAACATACCATAAGCTGCTAAAGCTTCTAACCACGCGTGCATGCAGGTCTTTCACCCTTACAATTTCCACATCGTTTACAACAGAAACTGATTTGTTGAACTCGGCATAGCCAGGGTTGTAATCAACATCTGTAGTCACGCCGGTTTTCAGGTCGGTACGGTACTCTTTAAAGCCCATGGTTTTATCGTTATGATAACTGAACCAGAAATCGCTCATGTGAATAACGATGAATAAAAACAGGATTGAACCAAGCAGTCCCATGTTTTTTGACGACCATGTTGCATCTGATTTTTGTGCTACAGCATAACCTACAGGGCGTGCCTTGCGGTTTTTAACTGTTAAAATAATTGCGTACAACGCATGTACCAGGATAGAAAGGTAAAGCAGGTATGCAATAACTTCGATAGGTGGAAAATGTGTTAAAAAATTGGCATACACATTAAAACCAAAACCATTATCGTTGCTAAATAACAACAGGTTGCCCCCAAGGTGTACTATGATAAAAGTACACAAAAACAAGCCTGTTAAAGCCATGATAAGCTTTTTTCCCAGCGATGAGTTAAAGGTTTGTTTAATTTCGCTCATTATGAAATAGATTTATTTTGGCAAAAGTATTTATTAAATGCCAAAAGATATAAATGGATTCGGCTTATTAGCGGCTAAAAAGTTATTTAGAATCAATCTAAGAAATTACAGTGCAATTACACGGTAATTATGATTAAAATGAGGGTTAAAGCAGGGAGAATTAAGCAATTGCTATTACCTTATCTTTTAAAACGGCAAATATTTTATCGTTTTGGGCGCTGCGGATAGCCACTCTGCCGGTAAACTTGCCGAAAGAAGGTAGTATAGCCTGCCTGCTGCCAAAAGCAAAACAGGGTAGGGTTATGCTTTGCCTGCCACGGCCGCTTAAGTTTATGCCGGGGTGAATATGACCACAAAAAACATAGGCAGCGGCGTTTTGCAGCTTATCATCAGGTAAAGGATGGTGGAGCATCAGGAACGGTGCGATCAGCAGTTCATTATGTAGTTCGATGTTAAGTTTTTGGTAATGGCTGTCGGCAATAATATCATGGTTGCCTTTTATGAGGATAATCTGTATCTGCGGGAACTGACTGCGCCAAAGGATGAACCAATCCCAATCGTTATTCATATCGCTATGAAACAGATCGCCCAGGAACAATAGTTTCTCGGGTTTGTGTTCGTGGATGAGATCAGATAGGGTAGCCAGGTCGCTTTGCTCCATATCGCGGGGCACGGCTATGCCGGCTTTACGAAAATGCCCCACCTTACCAAAATGCACATCGGTAATGATTAAAGCTTTTTGCTGTTGCCAGTAAATGGCTTTTTGTGGGAGGAGTAAAAGATCTTGTTCAAGCAAGTTGAAAGTTGTGGCCTCACTGATCATCATAACAGGGCAAAGTTAAAATTTATTTTTTGAGATGTTTCCAGGCCGTTACTAAGCCAATAAATAAATGCTGTTTTATTTAACAAGCTGTAGCACAAGTGCTATACTTATCGTAATGATATAAAAATGATTTTATGAAAGCATTTAGCCTACTGTTTTTATTCGCCGGCCTTGTAGTGGCGGGCGGTTGCAAAAAGGATAACGTAACATCGCAAAAGCTTCAGGGTAATTACACAGGCAGGCTTGTGACCCAGGGTGTTCAATCAACACCGACCGTTATTGATTTTAAAGTAGAAATCACAGGCAATAATTACCACGCTTTTCCTACTACCGGATTGTTGCCATTGAGCAGCAAAGGAACCTTTGCCTTAAATAATAACGATCAGATAGCTTTTACAGATAGCCTGGTGCACACCGCTAATTTTAACTGGAGTCTTTTATTAAGTGGTACTTATTCTGCAGAATATAAAGGAGACAGTTTAATACTGGTTAAAGGTGGTGATGGCTATAGTTATACCTACCGGCTAAAAAAACAATAAATTGCCTGTTCAGTTTGCCTCAGCTTGTTTGCTCCCGAACATTCAATGACCAATATCAAAGATGAATTTTAATTAATCATCAATTTCGATGTGCGGAGCTCTAAATTCAGTATTCGGTATTATCTTTCATTCTTATTACTTTTACGGCAACCAATCCGGTTTACATGAGTAATACCTTTAACCGACCCATCCGCGTTTTAGTTGCCAAAGTAGGGCTTGACGGGCACGACCGCGGCGCACGCATTATAGCTACGTCGCTGCGCGATGCCGGTATGGAAGTAATTTATACCGGCTTGCGCCAAACGCCCGAAATGGTGGTGAATACCGCCCTGCAGGAAGATGTGGATGCCATTGGTATTTCCATATTATCAGGAGCGCATATGACGGTTTTTCCCAAAATACTCAAGCTTATAAAAGAGAAGCAGATGGATGACGTGCTTGTTACCGGTGGCGGGATTATCCCAAATGATGATATGATGGCCCTGAAAGAGCAGGGCGTAGGTGAACTTTTTCCGCCCGGAACCAGCACGCAAGACATTGTTAAATATATAACGGATTGGGTGCATAAGCACCGTAACTTTTAAATAGCTATTGCAATGGAATTTCAAAATTTGTTGATCACCAATCAAGATCGTATACAGTATATTACTATCAATAGGGAAAGTAAGCTCAATGCGCTCAACAAAGCCACCCTTGCCGAATTGCATACCGCATTTTTTGATGCATTTAATAACCCGGCTGTTGGCGGCATTATTTTAACCGGGGCAGGAGCAAAGGCTTTTGTAGCCGGCGCCGATATTAGTGAATTTGCCGACCTGGCAGTTGATGGTGGTACCGCGCTTGCCCGCAATAATCAAATTGAAGTTTTTGACCAGATTGCCAATGGCAGTAAACCCGTACTTGCGGCTATAAACGGGTTTGCATTGGGAGGAGGCCTTGAGCTGGCCATGGCATGCCATATCCGCGTGGCTGCCGAAACGGCAAAAATGGGCACGCCCGAAGTTACCCTGGGATTAATTCCGGGGTATGGTGGTACCCAGCGCTTACCCCAATTGGTTGGCAAAGGCAAAGCCTTAGAGATGATTTTAACAGGCGACATGATCAATGCGGCCGATGCGCTTTATTATGGATTAGTTACCCATGTGGTTGCTCCGGATGCGTTGTTGGAAAAAGCCGAAGAGTTAATGAAAAAAATATTGCTTCGCGCTCCTTTAGCCCTTGCTGCTGCTATCCGGTCTGTAAATTCCGGTTTTAATGATGGGGTAAACGGATTTGAAACCGAAATAGAAGAGTTTGGAAAATGTTTCGGTACAGAAGATTTTAAAGAAGGTGTTGCCGCTTTTTTAGGGAAACGTAAAGCAGAATTTAAAGGGAAGTAATAGCCTCAAGGGAAGCAGATTTTTATTAGCCCATAGCACAAATTAACCCCGATGTCATTTCGATTGAGCTCGGGAAGGGATAGTGAGGTGGGGCGAAAGAGAAATCTTATGCAAGATGCTAAGCCTGGATACTATCTTATATTAGGAAATGGTTTGTTTATATATAATTATATTCTAATCATCGCCTCTTCATCATTCAGGAAAGTCCAATGTTTCTACAGGCTTTAAAGGTACAACTTGTATAGTTCCTGAATATCAAAAGATCTTTATTCGAAACAGTGCACGTAGACTTAGCATGTCGCATAAGATTTCTCTTTCGCGCCGCGCTCATTCCTGTCCCTGCTCAATCGAAATGACATCGGGGTTAATTTGTGCTATGTGGTAATTAATATCCCCCTCTGATTCTCTCAACAAACAAGAACCACAAAAAAGAATCGCGCAGCTTTTTTTTCTCCAAATTTCAATCTAAACTGAAAAAAAGATCAATTCACGCAGAAAACCCCTTTCTGTGCCTTGAAGTCCAATGTTAATTCTGTGTTAATTTTGACAGTAAAAAGGCAATTGTAATCCCATTTGACAATAGCCTGACCATGGTACCCTTATGGTCAGAAAATAAAATACTATTAATCAATTGATTAAATACTCGTGACTTTGGGATGAAAAATCATATATGATTTGGTGCTTTAATTTGCCCTGTGTTTAAAACAAAAACAAATATCAAAACACAACAATTGTTATGAAAAATTCATTCAAAATTTCAGCTTTAATTTTAGCTTTTGCCGGTTTAGGCCTTGGCGCATCAGCTCAAACAACAACTACCACAACAACTACTTCTACTACAACTACTACCCCGGGCGGTATCCGTTACAGCATTGGTGTTGATGCAGGTATACCTGTAGGTAACTTTAAAGATAACTACAAATGGAACTTAGGCGGTTCGGTACAGGCAGATATCCCGGTTTACAAAAACCAATTGTTTGTAACTGTTAATGCGGGTTACAATAACATTTTTGGTAAAAAGAATATTGGTGGTGTTGCTAATGCAGATGTAACTGATTTTCATTTAATACCTGTAAAAGCTGGTTTAAAATTCTTCCCTATCGAAAACTTTTATGTTCAGGGTGAAGCAGGTGCAGCCTTTTTGTTAAACAAAAGTGATCTTGGCTATACTAAATCAACCGCGTTTGTTTATGCTCCGCAAATTGGTGTTCAGTTCCCTGTAAGCAAAAGCAGCTTTATTGATGCCGGTGTACGTTACGAGGCTACTACCAAGTATGCTACTGGCGTTGATGCCAGCAAAGTAAACTTTATTGGTGTACGTGTAGCTTACGGATTTTAATATCGATCCTACTTATACCTATTAAAGAGGGAGGCCAGATTTGGTCTCCCTTTTTTGTTCTCTGACATTTTTTTAACCTGTGGACAACTATTATTCAACAAAACATCCTCAAATTAGCAACATTGTTTGTAACTTAACGCCTTTAATACATTTACCATCACCTGTTATAACTGATATGAAGAAAATCCTCATCATTGATGATGAAGTTAATGTGGGCTTATTGCTATCTAAATTTTTAATACGCAATGGTTTTGATGTAAAGACCGCGACAAGCGGCACAGGCGGAATGGAGGCACTTAAAGAAAGCGAGTACAACCTGGTGCTTTGCGATTTTAGGCTGGAGGATACCGATGGCCGCGAAATGTTGCGTAATATAAAAATGCATTATCCCAAAACGGGTGTTATTATTATTACAGGCTACTCGGATATAAAAATGGCTGTCGAGCTCATTAAAATGGGAGCCTATGACTATATCACCAAGCCTTTGTACCCCGACGAGATATTAAATACCATTAATAAAGCCTTTGAAACCCATTACGCACTGGTCGAAGAGTCGGGAAATGCTGTTACGGTAGTTGCTGATAAATCAAAAAGCAAGGAGAACAAAAAGCAGGTTTTTGCAAGTGAGTTTGTTGCAGGTGTCAGCAAAACTTCCAAGGAGCTTTTGCGGCAGATTGAATTGGTTGCGCCAACCAATTACAGTGTGATTATTTTGGGCGAAAGCGGTACCGGTAAAGAATCGGTAGCCAAAAGCATCCACTTGAACAGCCCGCGTCATAATCAGCCCTTTATAGCTATGGATTGCGGCTCATTAACTAAAGAGCTTGCTGCAAGTGAGTTTTTTGGTCACGAAAAAGGATCATTTACCGGAGCGCTGTATACAAAAATAGGTCACTTTGAAATGGCTAATGGGGGCACTTTGTTTTTGGACGAGGTAGGCAACCTATCCTATGAAATTCAGGCTGCCTTATTGCGTACCGTACAGGAGCGTAAGGTTAAAAGAATAGGCAGTACTAAGGAGATTGATCTGGATGTGCGCATTATTATAGCCACTAATGAAAGTCTGCAGGAGGGTATACAAAAGGGAAGATTCAGGGAAGATCTGTACCATCGCTTTAATGAGTTTACCATATATATGCCGCCTTTGCGCGAACGTGGTAATGACATCATGCTGTTGGCCGATCATTTTTTAAGAATAGCAAACAATGAATTGGGGCGTAATGTAGATACTTTTTCGCCAGAAGTAATTGATTGTTTTATGAATTACCGCTGGCCGGGAAATATCCGCGAGCTAAAGAATGTGATCAGGAGGGCGGCTTTACTTGCCGAGGATAGTGAGATTACGATGAAGGCATTGCCTTTGGAGATATCAAACTTTAAAACACCATCGTTTGAGCACTCCCATAATTCTAATTCAATACCACATGATGCGCCGGAAATAAGAGAAAATCGTCATGATTTGAAAAATGCGGCACTTGAAGCAGAATATGAAACCATTATAAGGGTTTTAAGAGAAGTGAACTTTAACAAGACCAAAGCTGCCGAGATATTGAAGATAGACAGGAAAACGCTGTATAATAAAATGAAAGCCATCAACCTTAAATAAAAGATGGATTTACTACAAAATCAGGGGACAGGTGAGGATGAAAACCTGCGCAAGTTAAAGCACGACATAAAAAATCAGCTTTCAAACATTCACCTTGCGCTTGAACAGCTAAAGTATGAACTGCCCGATATCAGCGAGGATTGCATGTTTTATATTGATACTATTTCAACAAGTTCGACCAAAATAAATGACCTGTTAAACGATACTCATTAAATTAAATACAAAGGATATTCTTTTAAAAACGCCAAAACTTTTTGGCGTTTTTTTGTTTAATATGGAAGAGAATTAAGATATAGGAATCAAGAGATATTGGTTTTGGTGCTTTTTTCTACCCGGATTCCTGACTTTAACCTTTTGATTCTTTAGCTAAGCCTTTAATGTCAATTTTTAATTATAAGCAGCGCAACAACATCATCCTGGCAAGCATCATTATATTGGGGTGCTTTTTGCTTTACGCGCTTAGCGGTTTGTTTAGCAGCATACTTGGCGCCATTGTACTATACACTATTTTTAGGCCTTTGTATATTAACCTGTCCGATAAAAGGGGCTGGAACGGCTCGCTGGTAGCCCTGCTCATTATTTTTACCTCCCTTATTATTATTGTTATCCCTTTTCTTACGCTAAGCATTATGGTGGTAGGGAAAATATCGAGTATAAATATCAAAGATCTTCCTATTGATCAATGGACTTCAAAAATAGATGCTTTTGCGGGTGCAAACCTCAATCAGCCACACTTTGCCGAAGATACACTTCAAAAACTGGGCAGCATTGGCGCAGGTTTGTTCCCATCCATATTAAGCAGCGCGGCCAGCATTATTATTACATTGCTGGTTTTGTACTTTATTTTGTACTTTATGCTTACACAGATGAGTGAGTTTGAAGCCGGATTGCTCAAATATGCGCCTTTTCGTGAACAGCACGCGTTAAAATTTGCAGCCGCCCTGCGCGATTCTACCTATTCTAACGTTTTAGGACAAGGAATAATAGCCCTGACACAGGGTGTGCTGCTGGCTAACGGCTTTTTGATATTTGGCATACCCGACCCGGTATTCTGGGGAGTTATAGCTGTATTTATTTCGTTTTTACCGGTTGTGGGCGCGCCAACATTGTGTATTCCGGCAAGTATAGTTTTATTTGCACAGGGCCATAACTGGCAGGGAGTTTTGTTGCTGGCTTATGGCTTGTTGTTTATTGGCAACGTTGATAATTTTCTAAGAATGATCATTAACAAACGCATAGCCAATACGCATCCTATTATATCTATCGTTGGGGTATTCATCGGAATTCCTCTTTTTGGAATTTTGGGCTTGGTTTTTGGTCCGGTTTTGTTATCTTACTTTTTATTGTTACTGGAGATTTATGAAACCAACCGTTTAGCTGCCGACCGACTGGAAAGGATACGTACAGTGCCAGAAAACTGACAGGTATAATGCTCACTTTTGTAAACACAGTATCAAAAACACAATAAGTAAAAAAACTATTTATACAGAAATTGTATACAAATAATACAATTGATGATATTTGGCAAGGTATTTAGTATTAATCAATCAATGTTCAACTTTAAATTATATTCCAATGAACGATAACACAAAAGTAGTTGTTGCTTTACTTGCAGGCTTGGCGGCAGGAGCAGCTTTAGGTATTTTATTTGCTCCGGATAAAGGGGACGAAACACGCGATAAACTTACAGAATCATTAAAGAACCTTGGCGACTCTATTAAAGAAACCGCCGCGGCAGAAATTGATAACCTTGTTGGATTCAAAGACAAGGTAGTTGAAAACATTAAATCAAAGATAAGGGGTGCCGAAGAAGAGTACCAGGACGATTTGGAACATGCATAATTTTAAATTGCCCGGATAATTCATTTTGTGTGAATTATCCGGGATTATAAAATTATAAAACAAACAAACACCTATGGAAGCCCAAAAAGAAACACCACCACCATTACCACCCATTATTGATCAGTTAAAGGAATACGCTGAAACGCGTTTTAAGCTTTTAAAATATCAGGCAATAGAGGGGGGGACTACAATTTTTTCAAGCGTTATTACCGACGTTATTGTTGCAATAAGCATGTTACTGGCTTTTATATTTGCCAGTTTTACACTCGCTTTTTATTTAGGTGATCTGTTTCAATCATTGTGGGAGGGCTTTGGATGTGTGGCCCTTATTTATTTAATAATCGCCATTATTATAAAGCTTAATAAACGTGCTTTTGAAAAGCCTTTGGCTAACATCTTTATCCAGAAAATATTTAAACGGTAGTCACAATGAGTTATAAAATAAGAAGTATAAACGATTTGCAGGACGAGATTTTCAGGCTGAAAACATTAGAGAGTCAGCAAAGCTTTGCATTAAAGGCGCGTTTTAGTAGTCCTTCTGCCATATTTTCATCTGTTCTGTCAATGTTTCCGCGCTCTGTTGATAGTGATGGTGTGCGTAGTTCAGGGCTTTTTCATCCGGATATTATAAACCTTATTTCGCGGTTCGTTATTCCCTTAACCCTAAACAAAACCATTTTTAAAAACTCCAATTTTTTAATTAAAACATTGGTAGGGCTGGTATCACAAAAAGCATCAAACTACGTTAACGAAAATTCGGTTTCGGGCATTTGGGGTACAGTAAAGGGGATTTTTGAAAAATTCACTAAAAAAAAATCAACGGAAGATTATAAGCCCGAACCTTACAAAAAACCGGCAGCCGGGGCAGCAGTTTAAAGCTATTTTAAACCGCGTTCTGCTCAATTAACATAAAAACCTATTTTTGCACTTTATTTTTAAATATAAAGTGGGAAAAGATAAGTTAAAACGCTTTGCTGAGATTGATACTTTTAGTAATGTATTACAGTTAGATGCCGGTAAACCTTTTAAGGGACAATGGAATACCGGTTTTTTCAATAACAACAACCCTGTAGTTTTGGAACTTGCCTGTGGTAAGGGCGAATACACCGTAAACCTGGCCAATTTATTTCCCGATAAAAATTTTATTGGTATTGATTATAAGGGTAACCGTATATGGCGCGGCGCTAAAACCGCTATCGAAGATAGTGTAACCAATGTTGCCTTCCTGAGGATACAAATAGAGAACCTGCTGGATTACTTTGCCGATGGAGAAGTTGATGAAATTTGGATCACCTTCCCCGATCCGCAGCCGCAGTTAAGTCGCGAAAAGAAACGCCTCACATCGCCACGCTTTTTAGATAAGTATATTGAAATCCTAAAACCATCTGGCTGCGTTAACCTTAAAACGGATAATGACGACCTGCATGCTTATACTGCCGAAAAGATAGAAGAGCTAAAACTGAAACTGCACGCTAAAACCGAAGATCTATATCATTCGGAATATGCAGATGAGGTTTTATCCATTAAAACTTACTACGAGAAAAAATATTTAAAAGATAATAAGAACATTAACTACCTTAAGTTTTCTTTTGCGTAGGTTAATCAATGGAAGATATCAATTTTTTCGATAAAGTTTACCATGTTGCCCGGCTGATACCTAAAGGCCGGGTAACTTCTTATGGTGCTATTGCCTCATACCTGGGCACCAAAGGCTCCTCGCGCGTGGTGGGTTATGCCATGCAGGCGGCTGGCAGGGTTAATCCACCGGTACCGGCACATAGGGTGGTTAACAGGCAGGGCTTGCTCACCGCTAAATTTCATTTCGGCGGTAGCACCATGCAGGAGATGCTGGAAAGCGAAGGCGTAAAAGTAGTTGACGACCAGGTTCAGGATTTTAAAACGGTGTATTGGGATCCTAATATTGAACTGGCGTTGTGATTGAGTCGACATGGATAAAACGTCTCCAGTACCAATTATAACTTAAATCATCTCCAGCAACTCTATCCTATTCCCAAACGGGTCAATAAAAGAAAAACGCTCCCTCCCCGGAATCACAGGTTCTTCCAGAAATTCCACTCCATTACTTTCCAGGTGTTTACGCGCAGATGCAATATCGGTTATTTCAAAAGCATTATGCCTTGAGGTACGCGGCATGGCTTCTTCTGTACTCAAATGCAGCTGAATATTGGCGATATTAAACCAATAACCTTTAGAGGTAAACTTAGGCCGTTCAATTGGCTCGAGACCTATGATATCGTTATAAAAAATTCTCGCCTCTTCCAGGCGTTCCAGGGGTACTACAATCTGGAAATGGTCGGCACGTTTAAAGTTGATCATTGAAAAGAAGATAAATTACCGTTATTGCTGATGATGAGTTGCAAAAAAGTTGGAGTTATTACTCATCCTCCGCAAAAGTCAGCACATAATTGTTATTATCCTTGATAGAAAATTCGGTAGCCCCATAAAAAGTGGTTTCCAGTCCTTTAATTACAGGTACAAGCTCTTTTATCCCCTCAAAAAAAGTGCGGATGTTTTTAAGTTTGATATATAATAGCATGGAGGCTCCATCCTGCCGGCTGATATCGGGCAGTTCCTCGCCCAGACTGGCCATGGTTTGAAACATAAACGTAACATTACCTTTGGCCATCATAGCCCACACCAGGTTGTTGCCGGTTTCGGGCACGGTAACTACCAGCTCGAAACCCAGCAGTTGGTAAAATTTAATGGTTTCGTTAATATCCTTAACAAAAATATTGGGTGATAAACTTTCCATGTTTTCTTTGATTATGCGGTAAAAATTTAAATAAAATTCTTGAGATAAAAATAAAGATTTATAACTTTAAATGCTAAATAAATTAGTAAAATTGTAGGGTAAATGGCTAAAGGTAATTTTATAAATTATTTGAGGCAATCACCGATTCAAATTTGCTATTGTTAAGGCATTCAATAACTTAATAAATATAAAGTGGGAAAATTAATAGAAGAATTTGACACCTATCGTTCTAAAATGAACGACAGGATAATGGAGACTGCTAACACCAACATCAAACGCTTTTTCGCGCTTGATACCACCAGTTACGCCGATGGAGCCCTTGATGTAAAAACCAAAGAAATGCTGGGCCTGGTTGCCAGCATGGTGCTGCGTTGCGATGACTGTATTAAATATCACCTGGGCAAATGCTTTGAGGCTGGTGTAAAGCACGATGAACTGAACGAGATATTTATGATTGCCAACCTGGTAGGAGGCTCCATCCTGATACCGCATTACCGCCGGGCAGTGGAGTATTGGGATGAGCTGAATGAGGTTTAGCTGAATGAGGTTTAGCGAGTTGGGATTGTGGGATATATTTAGATAGTTTAATTTAAAACAATCTCTATAATATTAAATAAATGTACATCCAGAACGTCATTATAAGAATCCATCAGGTGTAAACCTGAAAAAAATGGTGATGACGTATAGTAAGTGCGACTTTTCGTAGAGACGCATATTTGCGTCTCCAGCTATACAGAGCGGATTTGCATTTCCGACTTGCACGCGGGAGACGCAAATATGCGTCTCTACAAAAAAATAATATTGGTAATCAATAACTTACATGGAGGTCATTATAAGGAATGAAGCAATCTCTAAGCTTTACAAAGCAAACAGAAGGTCATAGTTTCTTGTCCTGCGTGGGGATTGCTTCGTGCCTCGCAATTGTAAAGGTCAACTAATTCGGTAACAGAATTAGCTTTAAGGAATAAAGCTAAATGTTATGCGAAACATTAACAATGACCTTACATTAAAGCGGAACTACCTGAATAAGTATCGTTTTC
>NZ_JANYGH010000063.1 GCF_025362475.1 Mucilaginibacter sp. | reverse complement strand
TCTCTTTTCTTGGTTTTACGGTCACGATAAGCGTACTGTAAACCTTTTTCAACTGTATTTTTTGCAACGGTATAAACCTTGCTGCGTGAACCCCAATAACCTTTGGCGAGGTTCATGATCCTTTTTCTGCGTCTTCTCGACGCTACTGCGTTAACTGAACGTGGCATGTTGTTTGATTTTGGTAGTGAGTGCCTGCCTTTAAAGCCGAACTTAAAACTCTAATACCTGGTTAAAAAAATTGTGAATTACTTTCCGATGCAAAGCATACGTTTAACATTTCCCATATCAGCTTTAGATACTAAGCTGGTATGACCAAGGTTACGCTTACGTTTAGTCGACATCTTAGTTAAGATGTGGCTTTTGAAAGCATTCTTCCGTGTGATTTTACCGGTTCCAGTAAGCTTAAAACGCTTTTTTGCACTGGAATTGGTTTTCATTTTTGGCATAACTATTATTTAATTGTTTGTTTAACTTACAAATGTGCAACCCTGCAGATCTGTAAATACCTTTATATAAGATAGTACTGATGTATAACTCTGAAATTACACATCAGTACATCTGAAATTATTTTTTTGCAGCTTTGGGTGCAAGGGTTAAAAACATCCTTTTACCTTCTAGCTTTGGTAGTTGTTCAACTTTACCTACATCTTCCAATGCCTGTGCAAAACGAAGCAGTAATATCTCACCCTGCTCTTTGTAAACAATTGCGCGGCCCTTAAAGTGTACGTAAGCCCTTACTTTTTCGCCGGCTTCCAAAAATTTAATAGCATGCTTTAATTTAAATTCAAAGTCATGATCATCAGTGTTCGGGCCAAAGCGAATCTCTTTAATAACAGTTTGCTTGGCATTACTTTTTATCTCCTTAAGCTTTTTCTTTTGCTCGTAAATAAACTTGTTATAGTCAGTTACTTTACAAACCGGCGGTACAGCGTTCGGAGATATTTCAACAAGATCTAATTCCTGCTCTTGCGCTATAGCAAGGGCATCTCTTAATGAAAAAATTCCTTGCTCTACGTTGTCACCTACAAGGCGAACTTCCTGAGCCCTAATGAATTGGTTGATGTTGTGTTCAGCTTCTTTTTTCTTAAAAGGAAGCCTTGGTCCTCTATTGAAAGGTTTGTTTAATGCCAAGTTATACTTTTATTTCTTTAATTATTTGTTCTTTAAAATCTTCTATGCTCATACTTCCCAAGTCACCCTGACCATGTTTCCTAACAGAAACCATGCCTTCGGCAGCTTCCTTTTCGCCCACAATCAACATATAAGGGATCTTTTTGACTTCAGCATCGCGTATTTTACGCCCTATCTTCTCGTCTCTGAAATCAATCAGCCCGCAAATATCGGAATCTTTTAACACATCAGAAAGTTTTTTTGCATATTCCTCGTATTTTTCTGATATCGGAAGAATAATAAATTGCTCCGGAGATAACCACAATGGGAAATTACCTGCGCAATGCTCAATTAATACTGCGATGAAGCGTTCCATAGAGCCAAACGGCGCCCTGTGAATCATTACCGGGCGATGTTTTAAATTATCACTACCAGTGTATTCCAGTTCAAAACGCTCAGGCAGGTTATAATCAACCTGTATGGTTCCCAATTGCCATTTACGACCAAGGGCATCCCTCACCATAAAATCAAGCTTAGGGCCATAAAATGCAGCCTCACCCAATTCAACAACGGTGGTCAAACCCTTTTCAGCAGCAGCCTCAATAATAGCGGATTCTGCCAAAGCCCAGTTTTCATCAGTACCGATGTATTTGGCTTTGTTTTCAGGATCACGTAAGGAAACCTGCGCAGTATAGTTATCAAAACCAAGCGCCTTAAATACATATAGTACAAGGTCGATTACTTTTTTAAACTCATCCTTCACCTGGTCCGGGCGACAAAACAAGTGTGCATCATCCTGTGTAAAGCCGCGTACACGAGTTAAGCCGTGCAGCTCGCCGCTTTGTTCATAACGGTATACGGTACCAAACTCAGCCAAACGAACAGGAAGATCTTTGTACGAGCGTGGTTTTGTTTTATATATCTCGCAGTGGTGCGGGCAGTTCATTGGTTTTAAAAAGAACTCCTCTCCCTCCTGCGGGGTTTTTATAGGCTGAAATGAATCGGCGCCATATTTCTCATAGTGGCCAGATGTTACATACAGATTTTTATGACCGATGTGTGGTGTAATTACCTGCTCGTAACCAGCTTTTACTTGTGCTTTTTGAAGGAAGTTTTGCAAACGCTCACGTAAGGCTGTTCCTTTAGGCAACCATAATGGTAAACCCATGCCCACTTTTTCCGAAAAAGCAAACAATTCCAATTCCTTACCCAATTTCCTGTGATCGCGCTTTTTAGCCTCTTCGATCATATGCAGGTATTCTGTAAGCTCGCTGGCTTTAGGGAATGTAACACCGTAAATACGGGTAAGCTGCCTGCGTGTTTCATCACCGCGCCAGTAGGCCCCGGCAACACTCATCAGCTTTACAGCTTTTATGAACCCTGTGTTGGGGATATGAGGCCCACGGCACAGATCGGTAAAGTTTCCTTGTGTATAAAAAGTGATAGCGCCATCCGGAAGATCCTTGATCAGATCCAGTTTGTACTCATCATCTTTTTCGGTAAAGTACTCGATAGCATCTGCCTTGCTAACCGGTTTACGAATGTACTCGGCCTTGGTTTTGGCAAGCTCAATAACCTTGTCTTCAATCTTCTTGAACTCATCTGATGAAAATTCACGATCGCCAAAGTCAACATCGTAATAAAAGCCTGTTTCAATAGCGGGGCCGATACCAAACTTAGTACCCGGGTAAAGGGCCTCTAAAGCCTCTGCTAATAAGTGGGCTGATGAATGCCAGAAAGTTGATTTACCTAAAGCATCGTTCCAGGTTAAAAGTTTAACGTGCGAATCCTGCTCAATTGGGCGACTTGCGTCCCAAACCTGGCCATCAACTTCGGCTGCTAATACATTGCGTGCTAATCCTTCGGAGATCGACTGCGCGATCTGCATAGAAGTAATTCCTTTATCGTATTCACGAACGGAACCATCTGGAAGTGTAATACTAATCATCTACAACTATGATTTAAATTTTAATAAAATTACGTTTTGTGATCACCTACGGGAGTGATCATTTATTTGAGGTGCAAAAATAGGATTTTATTTTTGATTTCAGATTGCGAATGTTCGATTTCGGATTTGAATGCAAACTGGTTTTAACAATTTTAAAACAATATATTTGATTGAATAGCCAAATATGAGAGGAAAAAAAGAACCATTATACAGAAAGGAAAATAAAGTTTCTTTAAATAATAAGTACAACGTTGTTACAGGTGGCGAATTTAGGTACCAACGACATACGAAGGCTTTTTTGAAAGATGATACACCTCACGGCCCCATGATTAGTGGTCGTTTTGGTTATGATTATACGCCTCTATTTAAATTCCTGTTGTCAAAAGTGGGAAAAGAATGGGATTTGGTATATAGCGAAGCTAAATCCCGCCTGGACAAGGAAGATCCCATTTTCTGGCTTGTTGCAGTGCACTCTCATCAAAAAAGAGATACAGTGAGATGTGGAGATAGTTCATATTATTCCGGACTATTTGTTGATGAAAATGGCTGTCTTCAAAAAGTTAATCCAGATGCTGATTTACACCACATTAAGACGTACTGGAATGAAACATTAAGTTTTAACGGAGAGGTATTGCCTCGCTAAATTTAATAAACGACACGAGTAAAGAGATATCCATCAAACATTCCCCCACCCTAAGGCTAATACATCGGCCAGGTGGATAGTTTTTATAGGCAGACTGTTTTTATCAATATAGCTTTGCAGGTGCATCAGGCAAGAGGCATCTGTTGAAATAATGTATTCGGCGCCTGCGGCCAATGCGTTATCAACTTTTTGCTGCGCCATTGCAGTTGAAATAGCCTCGAATTTAACGGCAAATGTTCCGCCGAAACCGCAGCAGGTTTCATTATCTTTTAGTTCGAGCAATTCTAAACCCAGTACTTTAGAAAGCAGCTGGCGTGGCTCGTTTCTTATCTTGCACTCGCGCAGGGCGGCACAGCTATCATGATAAACAGCCTTACCATCCAATTCAGCACCGAAGTAATCAAATTGAAGGATATTTACCAGAAAATCTGATAATTCATAGATATTTCCCTGTATTGCCCGGCATTTGTTATGTACCGCGGTATTGGTAAACAGATCATTATAATAATTTTTCACCATGCCGGTACATGATGCCGAGGGCGTAACAATAACACTATCTTCCGAAAAATCATTCAAAAATTTACTCCCAATGGCTTTTGCATCATCCCAAAAACCAGCATTAAACGCCGGTTGACCACAGCAGGTTTGGTTTGGGTTAAAACTCACTTTGCAGCCCGCCTTTTCCAATACCTTTACGGTATTAAAAGCAGTATCAGGAAATAATTGATCTACAAAACATGGTACAAACAGCTCTATCTTCATCGGCACAAATTATTCGGCGCTAAAGTCAGCATTTTTTTGAATGCTTTTTTCAGCTTTTAACAAAGAAAACAATAATATTAATCCAATAATAAAAAAACCGCATAATGCCAGTGTCGAATTGCGCATGCTACCGGTTATCTCTTCTATAAAAGCAAAACTGAACATACCTCCTACTATCGCCAGTTTTTCGGTAACGTCATAAAAACTGAAGAAAGAGGCAGTATCCGGTATATTCTCGGGTAAATATTTAGAATAAGTGGAACGTGACATAGACTGAATACCTCCCATAATTAAGCCAACAATAATAGCAAGCCCATAAAATTGCGGAATGGTGGTTACAAAATACGCCGCTATACATGCCGCTACCCAAATAATTACCACCAATATTAAAACTTTTACGTTACCATAAATAGCCGACAAGCGCGACATTAGTGTAGCACCGCCTATGGCAACTATTTGTATGATCAGGATAATTTCTATCAAACCGCTTGTTTCCATCTTTAGCACTTTGGCGCCAAAGCCGGCGGCAACCAGCATAATAGTTTGCACCCCCATAGAATAAAAGAAAAATGCGGGTAAAAATCGCTTTAACAAGGGCATGGTTTTAACCTTAGCCCAAACCTTAGCTAATTCGATAAAACCGCCTTTAATAATGTTGTGTTGGTGGGTTTCTGCATTGGGACTACCTTTTGGCAATACGATGAAAGGAATATATGCAAAACCTATCCACCAGATACCAACCAGAAGAAATGAAAGCTGTGCTGCGCCACCGCTGGTTAATCCAAAGGTTTTAGGCGAAAGCACAAAAACAAGACATATTATCTGTAAAATAACACTCCCGATATATCCGTAAGTAAATCCTTTAGCGCTTACTTTATCCTGCATATCAATGGTAGCAATTTCTGGCAAATAAGAATTGTAAAAAACAAAACCTCCGCTATAACCGATAGCCGCAAGCGCAAAACAAATTATTCCAAACTCCAGGTTATTGGGTCCGAAGAAAAACAGCCCGCAGCATGACATGGAGCCCAGCCACGTAAAAAATTGCATAAAAATCTTTTTGTTGCCCCTATAATCTGCAATTGAAGATAGTATGGGTAACAGTAAAACCATTATCATGTAAGCAACTGCCAGCGCGTAATTTGATAATGCCGTATTAATAAAGCTTTTACCGAAAAACATTACCCTATCGCCATTTTTAGCATTTGAGGTGATAGCTACATAATAGGCCGGGAAAATTGTTGAAGTGATGACCAGGTTATAGGCCGAGTTGGCCCAATCGAAAAAAGCCCAGGCACGGATGGTTTTCTTGTTGTTTTTGGTTTCCATTGACACAATAAAAGTATAGAAAAAGATTTAACATACAAGAGCGAATAATAAGAGTCAAGAATCAAGATATAAGAATCAAGAGACAAGACACATTGCCCTTGCAAAAAAAATGTCATTGAGAGGTACGCAGCAATCGTGAACTATGCAAGCATTCTGCACAGTTCACGATTGCCGCGCTGCCCTCTCAATGACATGAGGATACAAGATTCGGTCTTAATTCTTGTATCTTAATTCTTGACTCTTCAATATTTATTCTATTCCCTAACTCTACTTAACATCAGGTCTCCATTTTTCCTGTAGCAGCTTTATAAAATAGCCCCCTACCACACTGCGCGCCTGGAAACCTACCTGCTTGCCGTCGGTGGTTTCGTGCCAGTCGCTTAATGGTACATGGGTCGGTGTTTCCATCGCGTATTTATATATAGGAGCAGCAAGAGTCTTAAAATCGTCCTGATTTTTGGCTAAAGTAGCAGTCCAAAGGATCCAGTCGCTTTTAGTGTAGGTTTTTCGACTATCTAAAGGCAAACCAAATTCATTTTGTTTGGTCAGATAAAATTTGATCTCACGATCGTAAACAGATTGCGGGAAAAGGTTTAATCCTAAAATCTTATCCCAAACGATATTGTATTTCTGGCTCCAGGTTTCAGGTTTATCAAACACCAATGAATAATGATCACCTGCATCGGCCATTTTCATCCATTTAGTTACCATTTCTTTAGCCATAGCCTGGTATTTAGCAGCCACTGCTTTTTCACCTAACAGATCGGCAAGGTGGGCATAGCAACCGATACCCACAATTGCTTTAGCAGATAAGTTAGCATTGCGTGCAAGGTGACCCGCAAAGTCATCGGTGCAAAGCTGATTAGCGGGATCAAGTCCTTCACGACTCAGGTAATTGGCCCAATCTGTTAACACCTTCCAATGTTTTTTGGCATAAGCCGGGTTGTTGCCATTGGCTTTAACTATGGCAGCAGTAAGCGCCAGCATATTGCCCGATTCCTCAACCGGCATACCTTCACCATAAGTTTGCCCGTTGGCTATAGGATAAGTACCCAGATCATGTGCGGCAAAATCATGAGGAAACTTCCCGGTTTCACTAAAGTAGAAAATTCCATTCAGCATCCCTTCCATCAGGCTTGGGTTATAAATCAGGAACAAAGGCGCAGATGGGTATGTTACATCCACGGTATTGATTGATCCATTACTAAAGTTTTCTTTAGATAAAAACAGGATCTCGCCCTGCGGGCTTTTTACTAACGTATGCGCTGATATGGCCTGGCGATAAGCCAGCACACATAGCTTTGCATATTTGTCGCCACCAGCTTTTTCGGCATCATTATATACCGAACTGTTAAAGGCAGTGCAGCTTTTTAACACCGCTGGATAATCAACTGCGGCTTTGGCTAAGGCCTGCTCAATGGTTTTAATTTGAGCGGTTTTCCACCATGGTTTTAAATTGGCATGAAAATACTGTACCGGGGTAATATCATCATAACCCAGCTCAATAAATTTACTTACAGCAGTTTTACCAACCATGCCAAGAGATAGTACGGTATTTAAAACCAGGTTGGTACCCTCTTTTGCAGTTGATTTACCATCACCTTTAAAAAATGAATTAACCCCTTCACTTTCGGTGCTTACATATTGCAGAGCACCAAATGTTTTGGGAACCGCCACATACATATATCCCCAGTCTATCCTCAAATCATCTCCCCTTTTTTGCAGGATAGGCTGCTCAACGGTACCGGCTTTTAAAATAGACAAAGTACTCGTTGCATATTTTTGAGTGGTCATCGCCTGGTTTGGTGTATTGCGGGCAACATCAGTTGATGCGCCAAAATAAACCTCCACATTATGCGCTTTACCAGTACTTGATTTTACGCTATAAGTAATATAAGATACCGGCCTTGACAATAAAGCTAAGTTGTTCATCAATAAAGGCGATGTGAATGTAACCTTCAGATCCACATCACCACATTTAAAGTAATAAATGGTTTGTGTTGCATTGATGGTAACTCCGGTTTGTTTTGCAGCCTGCAGCTCAGCATGATCTGTTGGCTTTAGCTCATCAGCAAAGCCGGCATCAAGCGCTCCGCCTCCGCCTGTGTTGGTACAATGCAAAGCAAGTACATTTTCGCCCTCCTTTAATTTTTCAACTACATCATCCTTAAGGGTGATCATCTGCAGATCGCCATTAGCGCCGCTGCTCACATTTATTTTTTCGCCATTCAGATACACTTCCGCCTCATCATCATGATGTAGCTTAAGATAAAGCTTATTAATAGCAGTTTTATGAAAAGTAAAGGTTCTCCTTACCCAAATATCCCGGCCCTTCCAAATGGTATTGCCCATTGCTTTATCATCACTGAAGGGCGCGGTGCCGGTTTTCCAGGCGGTGTCATCAAATTTTGTATCAGCCCAATTTTGTGTTGGTTGGGTTTCTGTGTATTTACAGATGTATGGTTTTTCGTCGGCAGCAGGAACAACAGTTTTATAGGTTGCCGGCTCTTTACCCATGAAACGATACACATCACCGTCAACTTTTATCAAGCCAAGTAATGATTGATTTTTACCTGTCCAGTGCCTGGTAGTTGATTCATTTAATTTATCAGAAAATGACCAGATACTAAAGTAAGGATTATGTGTTATCAGTGGATAAGCCGGGGCTTGAGTATCCTGCGCCCTTGCTAAAAAAACAATAAGTGCAAAAAATACGGTTAATGGAAACCTTTTCATGTGTTTTAGTAAGATTTATAATGTAGATATATAATTATTATCGGTAAATATTTGCTTTTCTTTTCAATTAATAAACGGTTTTAAAAAAAAGCGTCAAATAGACGATTAATTGATACGAATTGTAGAAAGATGGGCAGATTTTAGATGAGCAGATGAAGGATTAATGTGCAGATATGCAAATTTCAGATGTGCAGATTATGAAAGCAAATTCTGTTAATTCTTTAATTCTAAAAATTCTGGTTCAGACAATTCTCACATCTGCACATCTGAAATCTGCACATCACTTGAATATATCAAAGCTGTAATTTGCTGTGCTCCAGAAATCATCAAGGGCAATAATGCGGGGCTTGAAGAATGAGATAAGCGCGGGCCAGTCTTTTTGGTTAAAAACACTTACGTTGGGTAAGGTTTTAATAATGCGGCTTACGGTTTTATTATTTTCATCGGTAGTGTGTAATTGCCAGTCCCACTCCTCCTCAATACTTGAATTGAGTACAGCTTTGAGCTCTTTAAACTGTTCAAATACCAATTCCTGGATGCCGGTATCAGGATGAGCGATCTCAATGGCGATAAAAGCTGAACGGTTATCGGCCTGCATCTTAAAGCTAAGGTGCTTTATGCCCGTTTTATAGTTTATCCAGTTTATTTTTAAACCCTCTGCTGACGGATGCGGAGCAATGTATTGGCCAAAGGCCGTCCAGAATGCCTGTTTAATTTGTGATGCCTGATCGCGGGAGTACAATAGTCTTTATTTAAAATGAGCAGGCAAATTTATGGATTATTTTGCGTTTTGTATAAACTCAACAATTTGATGCTGTTCATTCGGCGATAACGAACCGCCTGTGTATTCCCATTTCAACTTATTGCTATTATAAGTTAGCCTGCCCAAAAAATCCGGATTCTTTGCATCATCAACCAAAGGGTAGCTTTCCCCAATTTCGGGGGCTATTTCCTGCATCTCTAACAGGCGGGCTTCGCCATGGTCGTTACCTTTATATAAGGCATACACACCTGTAAAGTTAAGATGATTATTTGCGGCCTGGGTTAGCACAGGTTCAATAATGATATTTATTGTTGTACCGTTGTCTTTTTTAATATAATAGTTTACTGTATTAGTCATAGCCGAAGGTTCTTGATATTTGAATATTACAAGTGAGTTTTGAAATTGTTCATGGAATTAATAATTTGATTTTTTAACACTCAAAAATCCTTAGATTTAATTACCAATTAACTTAATTATTTTATGATGGAATTTAATATAGATGATCTTATTATCCGGCGACTTGGATCTGATGATGTGATGATTGCAGAACAGCTTATCCAGCTATTTAAGGATATTTTTGAAGCTAACGATCTGATACCCGCCAAACCATCTTATTTAAAAACACTGCTGCGGAAGCATGAATTTATTTGTCTTGCAGCAATCTATAAAAACAAAGTAATAGGTGGTTTAACGGCTTATGAACTACCGATGTACTACTCAGAATATACCGACCTTTTTATTTATGATATTGCAGTTGCCCCCAACTTGCACAGGCTGGGTATTGGTAATAAATTACTTCAGGCTATAAAAGCGTGGGGAGGACAAAATTATATACGCGAAATATTTGTTGATGCCAATGAAGAGGATAAACATTCCCTGGATTTTTACCGTGCTGCAGAAGGGTTTGAAGAAAAAATTTCGCAATTTACCTTTAAAGTGAATAAACATTAGCCCTTGATGATGTATGTTACATACTTAATAAACACCTTCAATTAAATTAATAGCAAAGAAATGAGGCAGATAGATAAAAAACTAAAATTATATTTTATAGTTTATCTTAAAACGCTATCTTTGCGACCTGTTAAAATCCTAATGCGGAAGTGGCGTAATTGGTAGCCGCACCAGACTTAGGATCTGGCGCCGCGAGGCGTGGGGGTTCGAGTCCCTTCTTCCGCACAACAGTTTAAAAAGCCGTTAACTTAATAAGTTGGCGGCTTTTTTGTTTTAAATAATTGAGTTATGAATCGTAGAAATTATTCCATTTATACGGTATTGGATTGGATAGCCTGAAAATAATCTGATCTCTTTCAGAAAGCGTATCATAATATTCCCCAAACTGATGTATCATATCTTCACCATTTCCCATACGCCAAAATAAATCGTGTGGGTCAATCTCAGGATACGATTTACATGGCGGAGTCACCGTGCTTTTTATATAATCAAAGCAGTCAAACTTTGTGAGAAAATCTCTTACCTCCATCAATGCAAAACCCAGTAAGTTTTGGCCGTTCCAAAAATAGGGATTATCAATGTGCTCAGTATCTTTAGATAAACCAATGCCCCATATTTTATCGATCGGGCTTGCTTCAACCAATATCCGGTCTTTTGTATTTATCAAAAAATCAGCAAATTGAGGATGTTGGTTAAACTTATGAATGTTACCATTTACAACAATAGCATATCGGTTTGTGGCCCAAATCTGCTCATCAAATCCTAATATCTGTCTTCCCAATTCTTTTGCTTCACCAGGGCTTTTGGCACTGATTATTTTTTGATAAGTATTTATATCGTTAAATAAAAGGGCTTTATTAGCCATCATCCAATGCTCTGCAGTTTGATAATTTATGCCATCAACTGTAAATGTTAGTTCAAACCATTGGCTAAAACAAAATTTTCCAACTTGTTCTTTTAATGTATTTGAGTGTCCCCAGAAAAATAAGAATTTCAGTATTTCACCCTGGTCAAATTTATCGGTAAGCCATTCTAAGTTGTAGTAGTATGTCATTATTCTTTATAACCCTGATGTTTCTCAAACTTAATTATTTTCTTAATGACATTCAAAATATCTTCAGGGTGTTCTATTGTAGTCCCTCCTTCCGCACATTTAAAAAAGCCGTTAATTTAATAAGTTGGCCGCGTTTGAATTTCGCCTCGTACTAATCGGAAACCACCTTATTTAAAAATAAAAAAATATTTAAATATATATATAACTTTATGGCATTAACAACTTAATCCCAGATAGTTATGAAAATTTCAGCACTTGACGAAACCGGCAATCCGGTAGATTGGTGGTTTATTTACAAAGTTCCACAGCTTGGCCCTGGTGCAGGTAGCGATAGCGCCACAGGTTACGAATACGTTTATTATGACTCAAAGATTGATGCAAATCCTGATCTGAAACAAAGGAACGTTACTAAATCGCCGAATGTTCTTAACAGCGGCAACGGCGCACTTAATCTTACACTCAAATCGGTGCTTGACAGCTTTGCAGCGCCAACAGGAAAGACGGGGTGGATCATGTACAACGACGAGATGCCTGAAAGTGTGGGCAAGACAGATGATGGCAATAAAGGGCACACTAAAGGCGCGATCGCTTTTGATACGGAAACAAATACCGGGTTTTGGATACTGCATTCATGGCCAAAATTTAATGACCCTGGTGCAAAGGCAGACCCGACTCCTCAATATGGGCAAACCTATTTGTGTATATCATTGGATATTGACACCTGCAGGAAAATAGCCACGCAAATGGCAGACCACCAGGAGCCGCAGGTTTATTATAATCATACCGCAGACCTCCCCACTACCGATCCTCTTTATATATTAACACAACCATTAAACCCCAAACCTCCCAAAAAGAGTGATGTGCTTGAACTGACATCCATCGGCGGTATGCCTTTCAAGGTGATTGCCAAGAATAAACAATGGGATGATGATTTTTGGAATGACTTAGTAGGGCCTGCGCTGGGAGATGACATGGATGTTGAAACATGGATCAGGGGACCTATCCCACCCCAGGCCGATAGCGACGGTATCCACAAAACCTTTGACATCAAATACATCAATTTAGCTGCTCTGGGCGTACATTGGGCCTGGCCCGAAACCCATGACCATGCCAAATGGGGGATCACATTGCACAGCCCATGGGTTTGCGTTGGCGATATCAACCGCATGGTGTCGCAAAAGAAACGCGGTGGAGGCACCATTGCATTTCAAAATAGAACGCTGTGGCAGGCATTATCAAAAACAAATCTTGTTTTGGCGCCTCCGGGAAAATCAAGAACTGAAGTACACCAGGTGATCCATCAAACGCATCCACCCAAAAAAGCTCAACCGATCGGCCTCTAACACTGAATTACAATAGCTTAACAGTTAATATCAACGGGAGTTATCCGAAAGATCATTCCCGTTGATATCTTTTCTCTTCCAATCAGTATTCCGCATCAAAACACCATATTTAATGTTTAACATTGGCATCAGTCGATAATAGAGCCTTGATTAACTGGTTTTTCAGGCAACGGCTTTCCAATCATCTCCAGCAAGGTAGTTTCAATCATCAAGCTCATCGCGTTTAAAGCCAGATCGTTAGGTTCCACCCCAAAAGGTTCTTCAATTTCATCGGCAATGGCTTCCAGCGCAACAAAGGTGTAAGCTATAAAAATTACGATAAGTGGTGTAAACCAGCCCAAACTATCTACAAATCCAAAAGGAAGCAAAAAACAGTAAATATAAACTGTACGATGTAACAGGATCCTGTAAGTATAAGGTATGGGCGTAGATGCTATCCTTTCGCAGCCGCCGACAATATCAGATAGTCTGCCCAAATTTTCATCAAACGCCACTTGCTGAATGGAATCTATTTTACCTTGTTCTTTGGCTTTTTTTACCCAAATAGCCATTTGCTTCATTAACATAACCGGCTTATAAATAGCGCTTTTTACATCGGGGTAAATATCCGGGGGCAGCCTTTTTTGCAGATCGTCGCTGGCATCTGTATGCCTCAACTGGTGTTTAAGCGCATAGGTAAAAGCCACCAGGTAATTAACAAAGGTTTCTATCTCGGTAGAATTGGGCAGATAGCCACTTAAAGCTATGGCCTGCCTTGCTAAAGAACGGGTATCGTTAAGTAAGGCCCCCCAAAGTTTACGGGCTTCCCAAAAACGATCGTAGCTGGCGTTATTTCTGAATCCCAGAAAAAGTGCTAAAGCAATGCCAAACAGTGTAAACGGAGCAGGATTAAGTGGTATTTTATAATGAAAGAGAATTCCTTTAGCAAAAACAACAATTACAGATAACGCAAACAGCAATAACAGTCGTGATAAAAGTTTCGGCAGTACCGATCCTTTCCACATGAACAGCATCCGGAACCAGTGTTCGTTTTTTCTGATAATCATATTATATTTTTTTCAATAAAACTAATAGCCGCTTTCGAGCTACATTAATTTGTTTGTTGAACCATTCTAATATAATTACATTTTCAATTACCTTCAAAATATCTTCGAGGTAACAAACCCACCCGGGAACCGAACAACCAGTTTTATTCTGTTCCTTTCAAATATCTTTTATCACTGCTGACATAGGGCTGTCATCAGGCCCCCTTTTCTTTGTTATGAAATCATTTTTTTAATTAAAACAAACAAAATGGAAAACAATCTAAGCACACAGCAAACAAGCAATGCGATGGAGTGGTTCACCTCCTCTGATGCCATATTAAATCATTGGCAAGGCCATCGCCGGCTAACGAGGCAGGTAATTGAAGCTTTTCCAAAAGATAAGCTATTTGAATATTCGATTGGAGGAATGCGTCCCTTTGCTATGATGGTAAAGGAAATTATGAGTATTGCAGATTCAGGTATTCAGGATCTTTTCCAGGATAGCCCTACGCCCGTTGCAAAACTTGGCCATCATTCAGGAGGCTCTTTCGCCAACACAAAAGAAGAAATTTTAAATTTATGGGATGATATCACCTATAAAATTGAGACACTTTGGCCCCTGATACCACAACAGCGTTTTCAAGAAGTAATGGTGGCTTTCGGAGCATATGAAGGCATAACATCTGATATAATTCTTTATTGGATTGATAACGAAATCCATCACCGCGGACAAGGCTATGTTTACCTCCGATCTCTGGGAATTGAACCGCCAGCGTTTTGGAACAGGGATTAGCGTTACGCTATGTATTTCGCTATTAACTTAGCAGTTGTTTTAAATAATTAGTGAGCCGTCAATTGCTTCGCATCTGTTGAAAGTTGCAGAACCCCAGACTTACGAAGTTTTAGAAACTTCGTAAGTCTTTCGCCGCTATTTTTTAGCGAAATCTTTGGCAATTTCGTTTAGCTGAATTGCGCCGATAGTTTGTTCGCCATTATTAATAATTATACGATACCGGAAAGTTACAGATTCTCCTTTTTTCAGGCTCAGGTTTTTAGCCGATTTGCCATTGGTAAAGATTTTTTCACCAAGCGGATTGGCTGCAAACAGGCCATATCCCCGGGCATGCCAGAATGTAGGATAGTTGGGATTTCCAGGATGATCTATTATAGCAATACTTACCGAATCGGCACCCATTTTGCCAAAAACCTTGCACCATACACCACGGGTGCTCCAGGCATCGTTACCTGTTTTACCGGCACTGGTTAAGTAATTACCATTGGCTAATTTATCTGTACCCCCTTTAACTATGGTTACATTACCTTTATCATCTGTAAATTTTTGATCTTCTGTAGTGGGCATCTGCAATTCGTGCGCTAAACGCAAACCCAGCATGCCGTCTTTGGCATCGTTAAAAACGGCATCTACATCGGCCTTTAAGGTAGTAACCCGGTCAATTATACGCTGGCTACCTTTCCCGCTAAATTCAAAACTTGTTGTTTCTTCTAAAAGAACCTCTTTTTGCTGGTTGGTCCAGTTTGCATGATAGGCCAATACCCCAATAGTTCCGCCGGCCGCTTTCAATATATGGTCAGTACGTATCCAACCGTATAAATTCTTTTTGTCTTTAGGAATTGCGTATGAATTGTTCCAGAAGTCGAGCCCGTTTAAGTTTTCAAAATTAAACCATAAACCAATATGGTGCGGATGATCAGTCGGGTCACCGGGTTTAGGTTCAAGTGGAAAGCCACGGGTAACAACGGTACCATTAGCTGCATACAAAGGGTATAATACCGGTTTTTCAAGACTATCAGGATACAGAAAACTGGTAAACAGCTTGCCGCCAACAAAAACATCAACCTTATGTTCTTTTACCGAGCTCACTATCTTTACCGGCTCGCTTTTTTGAGCCGATACAGCCGAAGTCAGGGCTGTTAATCCTACAACCAACCCCAACTTTTTGAACCTGTTTATCATAATGTCTATTAAAATTTAAATATCCGACCATTCACCATTACCTCCTGGGTTTTCTCATCAAATGTGGCTTTATAGCCGGTATGAACGGCAGCATTGGTCATAATATTAGCTATAGAATGGCTGTATCCTGCTTCAACCGGCGCATTTGGCTGTTTACGACTGCGTACACATTCCATCCAGTTACGCACATGGTTTGAAGTCAGTACATCGCCGCCTGTATTGGCCGAAGCAATTACCTTTTCGGTATTTGCCAGACTAACCTCTGGGAGCAGGTTTGCCTGCATATTCATGGCGGCAGCCATCTTTTGTGTTAAGCCGCCGTTTGGCGAAACTTTGTTAGTTATCAGGTTTAATTCACCTCCGTTTGAATAATAAATCTCTGCCGGATGCTCATCTCCGTTGTGCATGCGCGAACCAAAAGTAACCTGGAAACCAGTTGAAGCGTCATCCAGCGGTCCATAATCAAAGGCGGCCAAAATAGTATCCCAGTTTCTCCGGCCGTCTTTCCACATATAAATACCCCCATTGGCAACTACGCTTCGCGGATGTTTAAGCCCAGAAAACCAGTGTACAGTATCAATCTGATGGCTCATCCATTGACCCGCCAATCCAGATGAATATGGCCAAAACAAACGAAATTCCAGGTATTTGCGTGGGTCGAACGGTTCATACGGACGGTTCATAATAAAACGTTTCCAATCGGTATCGCCTTCTTTTAATGCGCCTAACAGCTCAGGTCTGCGCCAGCGGCCGGGCTGGTTAACATTCCAGGTTAATTCAACCATGGTGATGGGGCCAAATTTACCCGAACGGATAAAATCATTAGCCGCATGATAATTAGCTCCGCTCCTGCGCTGTGAACCTATCTGCACTATCTTACCCGATTCCTTTATAGCTTTAAGGGCATCGCGGTTATCTTCCATAGTTTCTGCAAAAGGCTTCTCCACATAAGCATCACATCCCGCTTTTACTGCTTCAATAGCATGGCGGGCATGCTGAAAATCAGCAGTGCTGATAAATACCGCATCTACCGTTTTACTATCATATAATTCTTCATTATTGCGGTAAGCCTTTACATCATTCTGCATCTTTTCTTTCCAGGCTGCAGCGCCTTCTTCTCTACGCCTTTTCCAGATATCTGATACACCTACTACCTCAAAATTGAGTTCTTTGTAGTGGTTCATAAAACTGGGAATATGCGAACTTTTATGCCTGTCAGAAAACCCTACAACACCAACCCGTACCCGATCATTAGCGCCGATAATGCGTTTATAGCTTTTGGCGCTCCATGCGGTTTTGGTGAGTAATGTTCCGGCCCCTACTATTGCGACTTGCCTGATAAAAGTTCGACGTGATTTTTCCATAATAGTTGTATTACTTAGGTTGTTGATTTTAATTGCTCTTGAAATTGCAGCTGATGTCAATCATCAGGCCGAACTATAATATTTTTTGTAGAGTACAGGTAAATTGGTGTAAACACAGTTTGTGTAACTGGCAAAGTCAAATATCGATGAAATCTCACTAAAAATATTATCCTTTTTGTAAGAAACATATTACAATGAGGTAATGATAACTATTTGTAATGGTTTCTTGAAGAAGCAAACTGCTAAAAATATCAATAAGCATTGCAACTAATATATAATAGTCTTAACTACTCCTTTTGTCAAAATACCTTAAAAGTTTGCCCCGTTTGAGCACCCAAAACACTTTTGATATAAGCCTGTGTTACCCTTTCCATAGTCACGGGTGCATGGCCGGGAAAGTATGGAAAATACCCCGGAGAATCCTCCACCACGCCAGGACTTATGGAATTGATACGGACACCATTTTCAAGCTCGATTGCTGCCGATCTTACAAAAGCATCAAGCGCTCCATTTACGGCGCTTAAATTTGCTCCTAAAACAATGGGATCTTCACTTAAAATACCAGATGTTAATGTAAAAGAACCCTTAGGATTAATATAATGCTGACCTGTTAAAACCAGGTTAACCTGTCCCATGAGCTTACTATCTATCCCTTTCATGAAATCAGCATATTTCATCGAAGCTAAAGGCCCAAAATGGCCATTTCCGGTTGTACTTACCAGTGCATCAAATGGGCCAACATGCTCATAAAAACGCTCAATAGCTTCCGGTGAGCTGATATCTAATTGCAGGTCGCCGCTATTTAAGCCTACTTTTATAACCTGGTGTTCTTTTTCAAGAGCCGCTGTTACGTGCTTTCCTATGGTGCCGGTAGCACCCACGATAATGATTTTCATGATAGCTTATTTATATTGTTTTTTTTAAATAGGTTCATAATTTATGATCGTACTAATTTAAACCGTTTTATAATTCCGCGCATGAAATTGAGAGGGAAAAACACTTGTCCGAATAAAAAATGACAATAAATATGGTATAAAAATCAGCCGGTTAAAAGCGGGCTTTATGCCCTTAGATTAATAGCTGCTTAGAGCCGCCGGCAAATCAAACCTGGAGAAAGAGGGTATTAAAAAAGCAATTAATATTTGCAGCCGAAACTAAAGATTAAACTATCTGCATTGAAGATTTCAGATACTCCGGCACTTGCAACAACCTGCTGCCATACCATGAAAACAATTCACCATCTACCAGAATAATTTTCGCCTTTGGCAGCAACTGTTTAAATTCTTCTATATGTTTTTGTGCAAAAGGGTAAGGTTCTGATGATAGAAACACCACATCGGGGTTTACTTTTACCAGTTCATCGGTCGAAACTTCGGGGTACCTGGCTGTTTCAAAAGCGTTGATTAAACCACACTTTTGCAACAGGCTATCAATATAAGTTTGTTTGGCGGCCACCATATAAGGTTTTCGCCAGATAAGGTAAGCTACCCGAAGATTTAAACGAGGTAAAAGCAATGTATTAAAACCCAGGCTGATCTCACTACATAAAATTTCCGCCTCTCGCCGGCGATCGACTATTAAGCCTACACCCCGGATCATCTTAAGCGCACCATCAAGATCATAGATATCGCTTATCCAAACCGGGCAGATATCCATGAGCTCTTCTATTTGGCTACGTTCGTTTTCTTCTTTGTTGGCTATTATCAGATCGGGCTGTAATGATTTAATCAGTGGAATATTGAGCTGCTTGGTACCCCCTACTTTGGTTATAGTTTTAACTTTTTGCTTGGGATGAATGCAGAATTTAGTAATGCCAACAAGTTCAGCATCCAACCCTAAATATAATAAAAGTTCGGTTTGGGACGGAACAACAGAAATTATCCTTTTAGGTACGACAGGTAAATATACTTCACGATTTAATTGATCGTGGAACACAGCCATATTAAAACGCGTTCTTTTCGCCCCTTAAAGCGTTCCAGAAAGTTAAAAATACAATCTTCAGATCCAACAGGAACGACCAGTTCTCGAGGTACCAAACATCAGCCTCCACACGTTCAAGCATAGCCTGGGTGGTTTGTGTTTCGCCCCTTAAACCTTTAATTTGTGCCCATCCGGTAATACCAGGCTTAAGAAAGTGCCTTACCATGAAAGTATCTATCAACTGCGAATATTGTTGAGTGTGGCTGATCATGTGAGGCCGTGGACCTACCACAGACATGTTACCAAGTATTACATTGAAAAACTGAGGTAGTTCATCTAAACTGGTTTTACGGATAAAAGCGCCTGTTTTAGTTATACGGGCATCGCCACGGGTAGCTTGCTTCTTATCCGAATCTTTATTTACCCGCATACTGCGGAATTTATAGCATTTAAATGGTTTATTATCCCTGCCAGAGCGTTCCTGTACAAAAAATATAGGTCCCCTCGATTCCAGCTTGATCAGGATAGCCAGTATTGGGAACAGCCAGCTAAAAACAAACAGAATAATGAACAACGAAAATGTAACGTCAAACAGGCGCTTTATAAACCTGTTGAGCATATTTTCGAGCGGCTCGGGTCTTACAGATATTACCGGGATATGCCCAAAACTTTGTATAAAGGTTGGTTTTTTTGCATAGTCATAGTACTCTGGTATGAATTTAAACCTGATGAGGTTTTTATCAGCATCAAGCATAAGCCGCTCAATAGTTTGTGCTTCTGAGCTTGGCAGTGTACAAAATATCTCGTCGACTTTATTGTTTAACACGTAGCTTATGCAATCATCTGTTCCTCCTAAATATAAATGATTGTCGCTAACTGTTTTGGGGTCATCATCAAAAAAGCCAATCAGGCTGTAACCACGTTCAGGGTTTTGTTTGAAAAAGCTATAAAGATCAGTTCCTATACGGCCACCACCAATAATAATTACGGCCCGGGTATCAATTAGCGATGCCCTATCACTTTTACGAATGGTAAGAAATATCAATTTCCATAAACCTAAAAGAAAACCGAACAGTGCCAACGAGTAAAACAAATACTCCCGAGTAATAAAATAAGCCTTTGTACCTATGAGTATTATAATAGTAAAGCAGATAAAACTCACAAACAACAGGTAGGTTTTTATTACACCTCGGTAAGTTTTTATAGAATCTTTGTTTAATACGTGTTCATACAACCCGGTGATATTGGCAGACAATAACCAGATCAAGTTAAAAACTAAAACAATAGGCAAATATTTTCTGTTGTTAATCCAAAAAACGTATGACCTGTCCTCAATAAAGTAAGAAATTACCATGCTCATATTAAGTATAATATAATCAATGGTAAGGTTCACTGCTTTAATAAAAGTAGCGTATCTGTGAATCATGTATTAGAGCTTCTTGAAGTATACAACACCTGCTAAAATTAGCATATTTATTTATAAATAACAATGTGATAATTGAATGCACAAACGATTACAAAAGTGTTAGGGCATGATTGACAAAATTAAAAATTTAGAAATTTCAACAAAATCAAATATAAAATTATTAGCGCACTAAGTAACCCTTTATGATCGTAAAACGCGAATATTAATCTTGTAAATCCGGCGATACTATAACCGTCCGTCAACGATATCTTTATCAAGCATGCCTTTTATATCATATATAACAGATAAAGGCGTTTTCTTTAGCTGACTATAATTTAACTCAAAAAATTCCCTGTGCGAAACCGCAACTATTATGGCATCATACCCCCCCTTTAAACCATCAACATGCTTAATTGTTTGTACGCCATACTCGTGTTTAACCTCTGAAGGATCGGCCCAGGGATCATAAATTTCATAACAAATTTCATATTCACTTAAAACCTTTACAATATCAATCACTCTTGTATTCCGTACATCCGGGCAATTTTCTTTAAATGTAAAACCAAGTACCAATACATTTGAGTTTTTAACCTGAATATCTTTCTTAATCATTAGTTTAATGACCTCCAGGGCTACATAAGTACCCATGCCGTCATTAAGCCGCCGACCAGCCAATATGATCTCGGGATGGTAGCCAACTTCCTGCGCTTTTTGAGCGAGATAGTAAGGATCAACGCCCGTGCAATGGCCACCCACAAGTCCGGGTTTAAAATTTAGAAAGTTCCATTTGGTACCTGCCGCTTCCAAAACCGCGTGTGTATCAATGCCCATAATATTAAATATTTTGGATAGCTCATTGACAAAAGCAATATTGATATCGCGCTGCGAGTTTTCTATTACTTTACAGGCCTCGGCAACCTTTATACTTGGGGCTTTATGTGTACCAGCATGAACAATAGTTTGATAAAGCTTGTCAATAAAATCCGCAGCCTCGGGCGTTGAGCCAGAGGTTACCTTCAAAATATTAGTTAACGTATGAATTTTATCTCCCGGATTGATTCGCTCCGGCGAGTATCCGGCAAAGAAATCGACATTATACTTTAATTTTGACACCCGCTCAAGCACCGGTACGCACACATCTTCGGTAACGCCAGGATAAACTGTTGATTCATAAATAACTACATCACCTGGCTGTAGTACGTTGGCAACAGATTCACTTGCTTTTATCAATAAACTCAAATCGGGACGGTTGTGCAGATCTGTTGGTGTGGGTACCGAGATGATATATACATTGCAATCGGTAATATCCTGAACAGTTGACGTACAAATAAGACCATTGCCAATGCCTGTTGATAAAACCGATCTTAAAACTTCTGTATCCGTTTCAAGCGTGCGATCAAATGCATTATTTAATTCATCAACCCGGCCTTTCTTTATATCAAAACCTTTAACCGGAAATTTTTTGGCAAACTCAACAGCTAATGGTAAACCAACATAACCGAGGCCTATTATTGCAATGCGGATACTCAGGGGCTCTTCAAACATTTATAAGGTAGTATAGATGGGTAAAGTTAATTAATTTTGCTATAAACGCTGAACCCGGCTCTTTATAGCATGACTCCGTTGGTTATTTACACCTTCTCGGATATTATATGAGATTTGAATTATTTCTATCGTTATTTAGCAGCTCCCAATTCAGTTTTGCTAAAATTCCGAACGATCATCCCTACGGGTTTATGAACCGACGTATTTACTATCATCACTAAACCGGGTAAAGTTATCTTCTGTTGGGATTAAGCGTTATATATCTGGTAAACGCCAGATATTGATCTGTTTTGCGCCGAACCTACAAGCAATGTAGTAACTTTCTTTTCCAGCATAAGCTGTTCTGCATGACTTGCAAACTCATCTTCATCTATAATAATAGGATTTTGGGTCATAATTTCAAACACAGTTAAGGTTGCTATATCAGGATGCTTTAACAGGGCCCTTCTCAGATCCCCATCGGTGACTATACCTTTAATATAAGTGGCATCCCCTACCATAACCATACCCAACCGCCCTTCTGACATTTTTAATAACAGATTCATAAATGAAGCCTGCTCCTCAATAAATGGCAGTTTATCGGTACGCATCAGGTCTTTAACTTTTATAAGCAGTTTGCGCCCCAGGCTCCCACCGGGATGAAAACGGGCAAAATCATGCTGTTTAAAATCACGGGATTCCATTAAAGCAATTGCAAGCGCATCGCCCATTACCAACGCGGCCGTGGTTGATGAGGTTGGTGCAAGTTCAAGGGGACAGGCCTCACGTGAAATTTTAACATTTAAATGGTGATCGCTATTTTTAGCTACCGTTGAATTTGGATTACCGGTTACCCCTATAACCAGGTTTTTATTCCATTTTAAAAATGGAATGATCCTTAACACCTCATCAGTTTCGCCCGAATAAGAGATCAGCATCACGATATCATTGGTACTAACCATACCCAAATCCCCATGAAAAGCCTCGCCAGGATGAAGGAAAAAACTAGGCGTTCCTGTACTTGCTAAAGTAGCTGCAATTTTTTTGCCTATAAGCCCAGATTTACCGATGCCTATAACAATAAGCTTCCCGGTATTGCTTAATATGGCATTTACCGTTTTGGTAAACTCGTCATCAATTAAACCGGCCACATGTTGCAGCGATTCGATCTCTATATCAAAAACTCTTTTAGCAATATCCTTCATTGCTTAACCAACTAATGAAGCAATCAAACCATCTAAATCATGCAGTTTAAGCATATTAGGGCCATCACTTAATGCATTATCAGGATCGGGATGCGTTTCAATAAAATAACCATCAGCGCCAAAAGCTTTTGCAGCCAGGGCCATCATAGGCACAAAAGTACGGTCGCCGCCGGTTTTGCCCCCTGCCCCGCCCGGGCGTTGTACCGAATGGGTACAATCCATGCAAACCGGGTGACCAAATGCTTTCATATCATAAATATTCCTGAAATCAACCGCCAGGTTATTGTAACCATACATATTACCACGCTCGGTAAGTACTACCTGGTTATTACCTGCTTCCAGAACCTTTTGGGCGGGATAAAACATATCGGCGCCAGAAAGGAACTGCGCCTTTTTTACATTCACAATTTTACCGGTTTCGGCTGCTGCTACCAACAGATCTGTCTGACGGCATAAAAAAGCAGGGATCTGCAAAACATCAACCACCTCTGCAGCAATGGCTGCCTGAAAAGGCTCGTGAATATCAGTTAAAACAGGCAAGCCAAATTTATCCTTCACATTTTGAAGCATTTCCATACCTTTTTCAATACCCGGACCGCGATATGAATGTATAGATGTACGATTGGCTTTATCAAATGATGACTTGAATACTACAGGCACATTGTATTTCTGCCCTACTTCGGCAACTTTTTCTGCTACCTGGTATAACAATTCCTGGTTCTCCATTACACAGGGTCCCAGTATAAAAAACGGCTTCTGCCGCATTTGCTCAAACAACATATTATGAAAGTTATAGGGCAAAGATAATTATAAGCACGAATTTCACGAATGGAAAACAAGGAGGTCGAAATTACAGGGTGTTTTTTTCGCCAGCCAGCACGTTAAAATTTATTTGCTGTTAGCTTCAATTAATGCTGTTACCGATTGCCGGTAAGCTTCCCCAATTGGTAACTCCTTCCCGTTAATGATGATGGAAGTTTTACTTACCGCCTCAATTTTACGGGTGTTGATGATAAATGACTTATGCACCCGCATAAAATAAGACGGCCAGTTTTTTTCTACGTTTTTAAAGCTTAGCCTTACAATAGCTGTTTTTTTATCACCCGGAAAATATATTTTCACATAATCCCTCAAGCCTTCCAGATATAGTATTTCATCAAATACAATTTTAAGAACTGAATAGCCGGCGTTTAGATAAGTATGATCTGCTGATTGGTTAATTAAAGACTGCTTCAATTCTTTAAATTCATAAAGCTCTTTAGCTTTGTTGCAAGCCATCATAAAACGCTCCATCGGAACAGGTTTCATCAGGTAATCAACCACATTTAAGGCAAAACCCTCCAAAGCATATTGTTTATAGGCAGATACGATTATAATCAGCGGTTTATTTATCAGGCTATTTATAAACTGAATCCCTGTAACTCCGGGCATCTGGATATCAATAAACATCAAATCCACGTTGCTATCTTGTAAAGCCTTACTTGCCGAAAAACCATCATCACATGCCGCCTGTAAGTTTAAAAACGGTATTTTACTTATATTATCAGTAAGTAAACTTAAAGCCAGAGGTTCATCGTCAACTGCAATACAATTTATCATGCGTCCAATTTTAATATTAAATTAACTTCAAAAAGGTTGTTTTTATTATTGATAGTTAACTCATGTTTGTTTTCATACAACAGATTGATTCTCCTGCTCACGTTTGCTATCCCTATGCCCGAAGAAGAATCTTTTTCCTCCTTATAAAAAGGATTGTATTTATTACTAACATTAAAATTCAAAAAATGGTCACCTGCAAATAGTTCAATCGTGATATGAGCATCATCAATTGAACTTACACCGTGTTTAAATGCATTTTCTATAAATGGGATTAAAAGCATAGGCTCAATAAGCTGATACTCATTATTTATATTAAATGTAGTTTCTACTTTAACTTTCCGGCCAAATCGTTGCTTTTGCAAATCAATATAATCTTTCAGGTATTCTTCTTCTACTTTAATATTTACTTTCTCCTCATCCGTGTGGTACAGCATGTATTTCATTAAACCAGAAAGCTTCATCACTGTTGGTTCAAGTTCTGAACTATTCAACCTAACCAGCGCAACTATGTTATTCAGTATATTGAATATAAAATGTGGACTTATCTGTGATCGCAGAAATGAAAGTTCGGTCTTTAATTTTTCCCTGTCAGTTTCGTTCAATTTATTCTTGTATTCAAGTAAATTGTTATTCAGGCTATATGCCAAACTTGCTGCCATTGTAAGTAAAAAGGCCGGCAATCTTAACCAAATGGTGCGCATTAAGTTATAAGGCACATCTATTTCTAAGGCCACATATATCTGGTGATGAAAAAACAGGTACAGCGCGTAAATTGAAATAAAAGTCAAGGAATAATAAAAGTATTTTTTTTTCAATAGCAAATTTGGGATCAGTACAGCACTATTTAAGTAAAAAGTGCCTATCCAAAAAAAATACCCCATGTAATCTATCTTAAAAAAATCGTTGATCTCTTCCTGGGTGTACGCCCTGGATGGCATTGCCCTATAGGAGTGCATAATATAAGGTAATGCCATCAAAACCAACCAAACGCATACATGCGTTAAAATTTTGAAATTTCTATGATGCAAATTCAACCCCACTATCCTGTTATTTTCATACATGGCTAAAATACATTTATAAAAGATTTAATTAAAAGTATACCTATAATGCTATATTATTTTTACACAAAACCTACTGCGCAAACTTTCCTACCTCAAAGCATTTTTTCACTTACAACACTGCTTTACAGTTAACAGGAATTTCAATACCACATTACCACCATGTCATCTTTTTATAAGTTGACGCGGTGATTTCAAGCGATAAATTGGCTTACAATTGGTTTATTATGTCTTTTTGAAAACACGCACTAATATATTACATCCCGTTAAAGTCTCCCTAAATCTTTATACAAAACTCAAAATTTTCTTTGTCGTATATCTCCGGCTGTTTGTCTCACGCACCCTATGCTTTGTCGATATATTAAAATCGATAAATCTATTATTTGATTATTTGTATTCAATTATAATAAACCAGGTATAAGCAGTTAAGCCTTAAGATTCATAAGGCTTTTATTAAAGAATTAATTGTTGTTAACAGGAGCATTTCATACGCTTTTTAATAATCTGATCAAGGAATTAACAATACAAGTGCGTTGACAAATAACGCCATGTATTAAAAGAGCTTAGATGATTATAAACATGTCATTTGAGATTTAGTTGATCAATATCACTTGAGAAATGATATTGGGTTGCGTTCCGGGATGAGATCCGGAACGCTTTGTTTACCAACTAAATACAACTCCTTACTTGTTTGCATTTAATAATAAACCAAATATATAACCAACAAATCTCAATCCTATGTTTAAAAGTCTACTCCTTAAAGGAAGATGCTTTGGCGTGCTGTTATGCTGCTTAGTTTCTTCAATGGTAGTTACAGCACAAACAAAGTACAAAGGTAAAGTTATCGGCAGCGATGATAAATTACCCGTTATTGGCGCGTCTGTACGTGTTAAAGGTGCTTCTACCGGTGCTGTAACCGATGTTAATGGCGAATTTACGATTAGTTTAAGTCCGGGAAACACCCTGGTAATTTCCTATATCGGCTACCAAACCCAGGAAGTTGCTGTGGGTACCGACGCGAATTTAAGGATCACCTTAATTGCCGGTACCAACTCCCTAAATGAGGTGGTAGTAACCGGCTATGGTAGCCAACGCAAAAAGGACCTGGTAGGTGCTGTTGCTGTGATAGATGTGGCCGCAGCCAACAGGCAGCCTACCTCGTCTGTTGAAAACCAATTGCAAGGCCAGGCTGCGGGTGTTACCGTAATAGCATCTGGTCAGCCGGGTGAAAATCCATCGGTGAAAATCCGTGGTGCCAACACTTTTGGAAACAACCAGCCATTATATGTGGTTGATGGCGTGCCAACAACCAATGTAAGTGATATTAACCCTAATGATGTGGCAAGTATGCAGGTGTTAAAAGATGCCAGTTCTGCATCAATTTATGGTGCACGTGCCGCAAATGGTGTAATTGTTATTACCACCAAAAAAGGTACTGGCAAGGTTAGTGTTTCTTATGATGCTTATTATGGTACCCAGGTACCCAAAGGTGGCAACGTATTTAACCTGCTAGATCCGCAGGAAATGACAAGTTTAAGAAACTTAGCTATTAAAAACACCGCTGCTTTAAAAGGAATCCCGGTTGACCTAACCAGTAATTTATATGGTCCTAAAGGTGATGTATTACCAGACTATATTAGCGCCGGCGGTGCCGGTCCTTACGGCATTCATGACGGCGACCCTGCGGTTGATCCTTCAAAATACAATGTTAACCCATTTTATACATCAGGAGATCCATCAGGCTTTTACCGTATTACCAAATCAAACAAAGCAGGTACAGACTGGTATCATGAGATATTTAAAACGGCGCCCATCCAAAGCCATAACGTGGCTTTAAGCGGCAGTTCTGACGTGGCAACTTATTTGTTTTCTTTGAACTACTACAATCAAAAAGGTACTTTAATTGATACTTATGATAAACGTTACACCGTAAGGGCAAATACCAGCTTTAAAGTATCCAAACATATTCGTGTAGGCGAAAACTTATCCTATTCCATAACAGAAAATCCGCTGATTAATTAAAATGATGAGGGTTCTGGAATTGGTATGGCTTTCCGCGAACAACCTATTATCCCTGTGTATGACATTATGGGTAATTATGCCGGTTCAAATACCGCAAACCTTGGTAATGCCAGGAACCCTGTAGCCATACAACAGCGCACTGCTAATAATTATGGAGCCTATAACAGGTTATTTGGTAATGTTTTTGCCGAAGTGGACTTATTGAAATACTTTACCCTGCGCACGCAGTTTGGTGGTGAATATTATTCTGATTACAACCATAACTTTACGTTCCCTGAATATGAAAACTCAGAAAACAATACGACCAATTCCTACGCCGAGAATTCATACAATGGATATAATTACACCTGGACAAACACTTTAACCTATCACCAAACCATAGGTAAACACGATGTTAAATTATTGGTAGGTACAGAGAACTACAAAAACAGGTATGAAACGTTAGGAGCTACAAACACCGGCTATTTCACATTTGATAAAAATTACACAACCATATCAACCGGTACAGGTGTACCAACCGCATACAGTACTATTGAACGGGATAAGATACAATCATTGATAGCCCGTTTAGATTATACATTTAACGATAAGTACCTTTTAAATGCGACCATTCGTCGCGATGGTTCATCCAGGTTTTTAACAAATCAATACGGTTGGTTCCCTGCAGTAAGTGCCGGCTGGCGCATATCCCAAGAAAGCTTTCTTAAAGGCGTAAACTGGATCAACGATTTAAAGATCAGGGGCGGTTATGGTGTAATGGGTAACCAAATCAACGTAGATCCTTCTAACGCATTTACTACATTCGGTGCAAGCAAAACCAACTCTTACTATGATATAGCTGGCACATCAACCAGTACAACTGCTGGCTTTACGCAGAGCCGAATTGGTAACCCCGATGCTAAGTGGGAGCTTGATAAAAACTTAAATATTGGTTTTGATGGTTCCTTCTTTAATCAAAAATTGGATATCTCTGCAGATTATTACAAAAAGGACATAACCGGTTTATTGTTCAACCCAAATCTTCCGGGTACTGCAGGTTCGGCCACCGCACCTTATAGCAACGTGGGTGCCATGAGTAATACGGGTTTGGATGTCACTATTGGTACTCATCAAACCTTTAGTCATGATTTAAAAATGAATGCTTCATTAACCTTTACTACTTACCACAACGTAATTAAAGCGGTTACCGTAGGCCAGCCTTACTTTGATGAAAACTCTGGTCGTTTTAACGGTAGTTCAATAATCCGGAACCAGGTAGGTGGGCCTGTAGGTGGTTTCTTTGGCTACAAAACAGCTGGCTTCTGGAATTCTCAGGCAGAGATTGATGCTGCCAACGCAAAAGCGGGAGGTGTTTACCAGACTGATGCAGCGGTTGGTCGTTTCAGATATGCCGATATCAACGGTGATGGAAAAGTTGATGCCAGTGATCGTACACTGCTTGGCAACCCGAACCCTAAATTTACGGGTGGTTTAAACCTTGATTTTTCTTATAAAAACTTCGATCTAAACATGTTCTGGTATGGTTCATACGGAAATAAGATATGGAATGACGTAAGGTGGTGGACAGATTTTTATGCAAACTTTGCAGGTGCAAAAAGCAAGACAGCTTTATATGATTCATGGACACCTACACACATGGATGCCAAAGCCCCAATTCAGGAAATTGATGGTTCATTCAGTACCAACACAGTACCAAACTCATTCTATGTTGAAAACGGATCATACCTGCGTTTGAAAAACTTACAGGTAGGCTACGCCTTTGATCCTAAACTATTAAAATCAATAGGTATTGATAGGTTCAGGGTTTATTTATCAGGAGCAAATTTAATTACGATAACTAAGTATTCGGGAGTTGATCCTGAGATTGTAGGTGGTGGCACAACCAGCAACACCAACAGCAGCACAAACTTTGGTGTTGATCGTGGTAACTACTCGCCAAACCGTACTTATTTATTAGGTGTACAAGCTAAATTTTAATTAAAGAAATTATGAAAAATATAAAACGTTTATCAGTGTTTGCATTCATTGTAGCTGGTATAGTTCAAAGTTCATGCAAAAAGTCATCCCTTAATCAACCCGCTTTGGGTGCACTAAGCACTACTCAAATTACTACAGCAGCCGGTGTGGATGGTCTTTTAATTGGCGCCTATTCGGCGCTTGATGGTCAACAGGGTACTAACGCAGCTTTTGGCGGTGGCGGACCCTGGGAAACCTCGCCCGACAATTGGATATATGGCAGTGTAGCCGGTGGCGACGCACATAAAGGCAGTTCAGGTATTGATCAGCCTGCCATAAATTCCATAGCAACATTTACGGTTGATGCCAGTAATGGCTTTTTAAACAGCAAATGGAAAGCTGATTATGAAGGTGTAACCAGGGCTAATAACGTACTTAAAGCCGTAAATGCTGTTGCAGGCTTAACTGATGCCGCCAAAGCAAATATAATTGGACAGGCCAGGTTTTTAAGGGGACATTACTATTTCGACCTAAAAAAGATGTTTGGAAATGTACCTTATATTGATGAAACAACAACCAATTTTGTACAGCCAAACACAACCGATATCTGGCCTAAAATTGTCGCCGATTTTGCGTTTGCCTATGCAAACTTACCTGCAACCCAAACCCAGGTTGGCAGGGTTAACAAATGGGCAGCCGGTGCATATCTTGCCAAAACCTATCTTTATCAAAAAGATTATACCAACGCCGACAAAACATTCACCGAAGTTATTGCCAGCGGAACAAACTCAGCAGGGCTTGTTTATGGTTTAACAGATAACTACGAAGATAATTTTAACGCGGCCACTAAAAACAACAAAGAAACCGTTTTCGCTATTCAGCAGGCGGCAAATGATGGCACCGGAACTATTAGCGAAGCCAACAACGGCGATATGCTAAATTACCCCTACAATAGTCCCTTCGGCTGTTGCGGTTTCTTCCAGCCAACTTTAGATCTGGCAAACTCATTCCGTACTGATGCAGCAGGTTTGCCTTATCTGGATGATTATAACTCTCATCCCATTGTTACCGATATGAATATTGCATCTGATAAACCTTTTACACTTGATGCCGGCAACGTAGACCCCCGTTTAGATTGGACTGTTGGCCGTCGTGGAATTCCTTATCTTGATTGGGGTAATCACCCGGGTACAAACTGGATTCGTGAACAAAGTTCGGCAGGCCCCTACTCCCCTAAAAAGAATGTTTACTACCAGGCATCAAAGGGAACTTATGCTGATAGCCATACATGGGCACCAGGGAATGCCAACCAGGTTAACGTTATACGCTTCGCTGATGTTTTGTTAATGGCTGCTGAAGCAAAAGCACAATTAGGTACCGGCGATTTAGGCCTATCCTATGTAAATATGGTTCGTGCAAGGGCCGCAAAACCAACAGGTTTTGTATATACATACAAAGATGCCGGTAACCCAACCGGGGGATATACCACCACGCCGGCGGCTAATTATGTGATAAGCCCATATCCGGCCGGTTATTTTACAGGCAAAGATTTAGCGTTAAAAGCTATTTACTTTGAGCGTAAGCTTGAGTTAGGCATGGAAGGCCACCGGTTTTTTGATATCGTACGCTGGGGAACTGCTCAACAATCTTTAGCCACTTATTTTGGCTTTGATGGCAAAACCATAACCGATGTTGCCGGTGCGCATTTTACTACAAGCAAAAACGAGATATACCCTATTCCTCAACCACAGATAGATCTTGAATCAACAGGAAAATCTTCTGCCTTGAAACAAAATCCGGGTTATTAGTACTAAACCTTGTCATTATTTATATAAAAGGAGGCGGCTTTTGCTGCCTCTTTTTGTATAATGAAATATCAAATTAAAACTTAGCTTACAAGAAATCGAATATCCATTATGAGGTTAAAAAAGCATCATATTTTAACATTAACCTTGTTAGTATTTACAAGTGCCGTTTGCTTTATCTCCATCAACTGCAATGGTCCCGAAAAAGAAATTGCTAAAACCGATGGCAGAGCACTCTCTTTAAAATATTGCAAAAGCTGCCACCAATATCCTGATCCCGCATTATTGGATAAAGAAACCTGGGCAAAACATGTATTGCCTGCAATGGCTCCGCGTTTAGGAATACAGGTTTATGCAGGAGATCAATACGTTAATAACCCATCGGCAAATTCACCGGTTTCTTATGATGATTGGTTAAAAATTGTTGACTATTATACGTCAACATCTCCAAAAACACTTAAACCCGCCAAAGCGCCTGTTACTCCGGTAAATGATTGGGGCGTTTTTAGTTTAATTAAGCCTGCCAGCAGTGTTTCTGTGGCTACCACCACAATGGTGGCTTTTGATACGCTTGAGCATCGACTATATACCAGTGACCGGATGAGTAACAGTATTTTTCAATGGTCGGATAAGTTAAAGCTTTTGGGTACTGATAAATATAATTCGCCCGCAGTTGACGTGCAGTTCTACAAGGATGATAAAGGTAACAGAAACAACATATTTACCTTTATAGGCTCCATGGATGCGGTTGATATTACCAATGGTTCTGTAAGCGAAATAGATTTTAACAAAGGTGGTGTGGCTACGTCATTAATTGCCGATAAATTACCAAGGCCCGTTCAATCATTAGCTGTTGATATCAATAAAGATGGTTTAACAGATTGGGTGGTTTGCGGTTTTGGCCATAATTTTGGCGGCTTATACTGGTACAAACAATTACCATGCAAAAAATTTGAGAAACACATCATAAGCACAATCCCTGGTGCTGAGCACGCTGTTACCGGTGATTTTAACCATGATGGCTGGCCGGATATCGCTTGTTTATTTGCCCAGGCCGATGAAGGCGTGTGGCTGTTTTTAAATGATCATAAAGGGGGCTTTTCAACAAAAAACGTATTACGGTTTCCGCCCATGTATGGCTCAAGCAGTTTCCAGCTGGTAGATTTTAATAACGATGGTAAACCGGATATTTTATACACCAGTGGAGATAACAGCGATTATTCAAGGGTTTTGAAGCCATATCATGGCGTGTATATTTTTCTGAATCAGGGTAATTTAAAATTCAAACAAGCTTATTTTTATCCTGTAAACGGTGCCACTAAAGCCATTGCAACTGACTTTAATGGCGATGGCAAACTGGATATAGCTTTGATCGCATTTTTTCCTGACCTTAAAAAACACCCGGCCGAAGGCTTTACTTACTTTGTACAGGATAGGTTTATGCATTTTATCCCGCACAATCTGCCGATAGCAAAAGAAGGGCGCTGGATTTGCATGGATGTTAATGATTATAATGCAGATGGTAAGCCCGATATTGTTTTGGGTAATTTCTCTTTAGGTTTTATTAATGAGGACGGTATTAAGCCCGATTGGAATACCCATACTCCATTTATTATCCTAAAAAATCAGTCAAAATTTTAGTTAATCAATTGGGGTCGTAAATACTTTAATTTTCATCAATAAGCGAAATTAGGTACTGGTCATGAATCCAATAGATTTGTTTTCCTGCTTTTTAACAGCAAGACCCTGAATAAAAAGCTGCCCCCCTTCAATCTTAAATTCGAGACTGTGCTCATCAGGCTTAAAACCATCTCCTATAAAAATTTCCTTTATTTTTTCCATCAGTTCTTTCCGATCAAAAACAGGGCTTAGTTTGATCTGGTCGTTAAGAGGTTCGAGCACTATACCTTCAACTTTGTAAGAGAATAATTTTGATTCCATTTGATAAATATAGCGGATTAAATACTATTCTATTGTCATCCTATTCCTATGATTTGCCAGTAGGTTTAAAAAAATAGAGGATTCTTATCCCAATGAAATCGAATAAATATCGGCGCCACACAGCTTGTGAGGCTGTTCAATTCGGTACAATAAGACAAAGAAATATTAAAAAGTCCGGCTTATTTTTAATTAAATAAATTTTGGATGAAAAAAATAGTGGATATAAAAATGCTTTTGTGAAGAGTAAAGCAAATGATTATAACCTTTGTAAAACATTTAAAAATAAGCACTTTAAAAACAGCGTACAAATCGTTCGTTTTCCATACATAAAATTCATATATATTTATAAATCAATAGATTATAAATACAAAACCCACACCAAAATTTCAATACACTCATAAAATTCCCTAACCCCAATGCGTCATTCGTATAATTTGTGGCAGCAGAAAAGTTAGTTGAAACTTGCCTACTCTTATGGCTTAAAATGATCCAAAACTCAATTGAATTAAAAATATTTCAGCTATTTATATTTCTGGTATCGTTTATCTGAGAATTTTTTCGTATATTGAACTATGGGTAGATCTGTAGAAACCTTTAGTAAGAAGGAAAGAGAAAAGAAAAAATTTAAAAAACAGCTTGACAAAAAAGATAAAGCGGAAGATAGAAAGGCCAATTCTGACAAGGGCAAGAGCCTGGAGGACATGATGGCCTATATAGACGAAAATGGAAATATTACTTCCACTCCACCTGATCCGACAAAACGGAAAAAAATCGTCATAGAAGATATCCAGATCGCGGTTCCCAAGCAAGAACATCTTGCCCCTGCCGATCCTGTTAGAAAAGGTGTTGTCGCTTTTTATAACGAATCAAAAGGTTACGGTTTTATTAAGGACTTGCTAAGCCAGGAAAGTATTTTTGTGCACGCCAATGGGTTATCAGAAGCTATCCAGGAAAATGACAAAGTAACCTTTGAAACCGAACAGGGACAAAAAGGATTGAATGCTATAAAAGTCAAAAAACAATAGCTGATTACATTTTCACATCCAGGATTTGTGAGCCTATTGAACCAGTAGAATTTATTGCCTCGAGCCTATAAGATCACATTCTTTTTAAAATGCTGTTATAAAGCAAATTTCTCAGAATCGTAGCATACCTCCAAGGTAAAGCTGGCATGTATAATCAACGGAATTGTAATGGCACCTTCAACACTTATCGTATTGAAGGTGCCGTCATATTCCGTATCGCATCATCTTTGACTAATTTATGTAATTCCATATCCTGAAACCGAAACAGATGCCCCTTTATCACGGCAATTAAACTTTTGCGTCGCCTTGATTTTGCAAAAAGTTCAACTGTTCCGTATCCGAAGTCAATTCTTTGCTCCCGTTAAAAGAATCACAGTATTTTTTTAATAAAGAATTAAAAAACTAATAATTTTAGCATTAATTTGCATTCGGTCTAATCCCTTGCGGGAAAAACAAACACCGGCAAACGAACTTTCACAAAAAAAAAAGACTTCCATGTAGGAAGAAATTTTAAGTTGCATGAAATGCCACAAACAAATTTTATGCTAAAATTGCAACAGAAAAGATGGATACAATTAACCCGGTGATGACTTTGGCTTTGGATTATGTGGAATCCACCAATACGGTTGTTTTTCTTACAGGCAAAGCTGGCACAGGTAAAACAACCCTCCTTCAATATATCAGGCAAAACTCAAAAAAGAAAATGGCTGTTGTAGCCCCTACCGGTGTGGCGGCTATCAACGCGGGTGGTATGACCATCCATTCTTTTTTCCAAATCCCTTTTGGGCCAATCATCCCATCAAGAACTTCCCGGCCGGAGTTGCATTATAGCCCGGAGAAAAAAGAACTATTATTTAACCTGGAACTACTAATCATCGACGAGGTAAGTATGGTGCGGCCAGATGTATTGGATCATATTGACCTGGTGTTGCGCAATGTAAAAGAATCCGCTTATCCTTTCGGTGGTGTTCAACTCCTGCTCATTGGAGACCTTTCGCAGCTGAGCCCAATTATCAGGGACGAGGAGTGGATACTGCTGGGCCTTTACTATTCAACCCCCTATTTTTTTAGTAGCCTGGTGTTGCAAAAAACGCCCTATGTCCGCATCGAACTGGATCATGTATTCAGGCAAAAGGAACAGGCATTTGTTGATATTTTAAACGAGGTTAGAAACCAAACTATCAGCCCCGAGAACCTGGAGCTTTTGAACGCGCGGTACCAGCCAGATTTCCGCCCAACAGCAGAAGACCCCTATATTACGCTCACCACGCATAACGGGATCGCTCAGCAGGTTAATAACGAATTTGTTGAAGCGTTACCGGGAGAAGAATTTGAATTCAAGGCTACAATCCGCGGAGAGTTCCCCAAGGATGCTTATCCAACGGAAACTATCTTGAAACTCAAGATCGGGGCACAGGTTATGTTTGTCAAAAATGACAGCTCTGCAGAAAAGCTTTTTTATAATGGAAAAATAGGGACCATTACACAAATAGAAACCGACACGGTATTTGTGCAGTGCGGTCATGAAAGCCGGGAAATAGCGGTACAGGCATTGGAATGGACAAACATCAAGTACCAGTTGGAAGGAGAACAGATTAATGAAAGCAACGCAGGCAGCTTTGCCCAGATCCCTTTAAAGCTGGCCTGGTCTATCACCATACATAAAAGCCAGGGCCTGAGTTTTGATAAAGCTATTATTGATATAAGTGAAGCTTTTGCCCACGGCCAGGCTTATGTGGCTCTTAGCCGTTGCCGAAGCCTTGCTGGGATGGTGCTCCGCAACCCCATATCTCCACATAATATTATCGGCGATCCGGCCATCGTACATTTTAATGAGCAGGCCAAACTCATTAAACCCAACCAGGAGCGATTGATAGGCGACAGGGAGTTGTACCGGCAATTCCTGCTGACAGAGATGTTTGATTTCGGCGGCCTTCAAAACAGGATTGGAAATTTCAAGGACCTTATCCCAGGTTTTCAGGAAGATATTATAGACGTATCCAGAAAATTTGTACGGCAAATATCAGCCCACAATGCTGAACGTGTACAGAAAGCTGCAGAATACTTCCTGGCAAAATTAACACTGACTACCGAGAGCCTTCATACCCAGCTCCCCTCCTACATTAATCAACCGGGTGCTATTAAAGAAAAGGCAGCCAAGGCAGACCAGCTGATTCAATGGATCATGACAAAAATTACTTTAATGGAACATTTTTCTAAAGAAGAATTTAATATTATTACTTACCTTAAAGTGAAAAAGGACGCACATGCCGGCGCAGTTGCTGATCAGTCCCAATCATACGTCAGGGCCCTGAACGCCAAACCAAACGAAAAGCTTTTTAATCAGCTGCTCGTATGGCGGGATTCAGAAGCTCAAAAAAACAACATCATGCCGAATATGGTAATCTCCGAGAAGACGATGGCCTCAATAGCCGAAAAACTCCCGGCTACACTTAAAGCACTTGGAACAATTAAAGGAGTAGGGCAACAAAAATCAACACAGTATGGCCAGGAGCTTATTGCCATGATCCGCGTTTACCAACAAGAATTGTCAGGCGTTGAATTGGAACAAAAAAGTTTATTTTAGTATATTAGATTTAACATAATTGGCACCTGCCAGTTATATACCGACGCTCAATTTTTTAAGATCCTCTGTAACTGCCTGGCTGTTTTAAATCCACATTTGGCAGCGATATATTCAATGGTATATTCGGGATTGTTAAGCATGGTGTTAGCATATTCTTTTCGCAAAAGCGTATGGTATTCCAATATAGTAGACCCTGTTTTTTCTTTAAAAACCCTGCTCAGGTTTCTTGGGCTCATATTAACCAGCGATGCAAGTGTTTCTATGTTATTTTCTGCGGATAGATGATCAATCAAATAATCCTGTACCTCATGCACCAGCGGGTTGATATGGTTGCGGTAATCCAGGTAAATGCTTTGTTGTTTATGCTTGCCACTTCTGCGGTGATAAACCACCAATCCCCTTGCTACTTTATGAGTAAAAAGCGGGCCTTTAAAATCTTCAAGAATAGCTAAGGCCAGGTCAATGCCGGCACTTATTCCGGCACTGGTGTATACGTTATTGCTTTTTATATACAAAATATCATTTACAACTTTTGCCTGTGGAAATTGTAATTGTAATTCCTTTACCCTCCTCCAATGCGTGGTACATTCGGTATCCTTTAATAAACCAGCTTTGCCCAAAGCAAAAGCGCCGTTGCAAATAGAACAAACAGTTACATGCATGTCTGAGCACTCTTTTAACCATTTGAAAAATGCCCGTTCTGCCCCAAACGCAATGCTATTAACATATTCAAAATCCATACCGGGTACAAAAACAAAATCCCCCTCCTGTAATAAAGCTTCAGTAAAATGCCTCAGCTTTCCAAATCCCAGGCCAGAAGTTGATACAGGATTGTCCTGGTAGGTATAAAATTCCATTTCTATCTCAAAACCATAAAATTTAGCTTCGGTAAAAACCTGCACGGGCCCGGCCAGGTCCAGCAGTTCAACAGTTGGGGGAATAATAAAAGCAATTTTTCTCATGATTTTTAAAAGCAATTTTCATAAAGGTAATACATAAGTGGGTTGCCGATAAGGCCATTTACCTGTCGGATACAGACAGATAGCTTTATAGAAATTATTTTATTACAAAGGAACTGATTTTGCATTTCGATATCTTAAAACAATCAAATAAAAACCAATTGTAAAATCAATGGATAAGCAAAACAGATCATAGTGAGGTGGAATTAAACTGGAGTAAGGGAACATACCAAAAACGAGGTCCCAGATGCCGTGCAGGAAATAACCTGCTGCTAAAATGGTCAAGCTTTTTTTTACTCCATAATAGGCAATAAAAAGAAACAGGATGGCCTGCACAGCAGTAATGATCAGCGAAGCTACAGTACTCCAGGTAAACCCAACATAAAGGAAGCCGATTCCTGACAGGATGAGTCCATAGATGAGTTCTTTATCCAAATGTTTCAAAATGTTAATAGTTAAAATAACTACAAGGCCCAAAGAAATGCCAATGATTAATGCGATCATGACTTGATGTTTTTAATTATTTAATGCGTTGAAAAAATTCCGTGCGTCCAAACAGGGAGATACCAACGTATCCGCGTACTTTCAGCATATCTCCGTTTAAGCTCATTTTGCAGTCGTAAGTCTTACCGCTTTCAGGATCATAAATCCTTCCTGAAGTATAAGCCCCGTCTTTGAAGGAGAAGCCGGTCAGCAATTCTATTCCTAACACGTTTCTCGTTTTTAAAGCTTCGTTTGGATTCTTACTGTCTTTCCGGGGCTGGGCTACCCAAATGGATTTCCCGAAATATTGCTCACCTTTCTTATAAATTTCAATTTTAGCATCTTTTTCAGGCGACCAGTATAAGCCTGTAATCTGATCTGCCACCTTTTGGTTTGTTTGCGCAAATCCGGGTAAGGAAACAGAAATTAAAATAAGTGAAGAAAGAATACCTGTTATTAAATTTTTCATTGTCTTTTGTGTTTTAATATAATTGATTGTTGATTGCATATTTTGTAATTACAGCGTTTTACTGCATACCGGTTAAGGGATATCACGTCTGTAGAATAATTTTCTGAAAGCGAAATGAAATATCTCACTATCGCCATACCGAACGGGGTAGGCATTGATAAAGGACCATCCTTCCCTGCCCATAAAATTCATGGCATCTATAATGGTGTTGAACTGTTTGATTTTTCCTTCCCAGGTCCTCAACCTGGTATCGCTCCAAAAATTTTTTTCATCGCCAAAATCAATATCGATAGTTACTTTATTGCTCAATAGTCGCGGTTTGGCTATAACCTGGCAAAACTGTTCAACCTTTATCGAATCTGTTTGTGCAAATGAATGCAGCGACCCCAGTATAAGTGCTATTATGAATATCTTTTTCATGATTGTTTTTATTTATTGATAAGCCTTTGTTTGTTTAATTATAGTCAAGCATCAGTTTCACAACTGCTTTGAATTTGTCGCCATATAGGTCACCGATCCGTGCAAGGCATACATTTATCGGGTACTGTTTTTTCATGTCATACCTGATAATATCTTTGTAAAGTGCCGTAATCGAAGCATTGTTGCCGGGCATCAATACATGCATCTCATCTACCTTCTTTGAATCGTTGCCGCCGGTATGCACCAGTGTTAATCCATACCTGGTTTGGAGAGTGGTATCGGTGAGTGTAAAACATTTGAAGGATTTGGGAAACGTGCGGCCATAGGTATCAAGAATACTTACCAACTCAAATTCATTCATGCCATCCTGTAAAAGCAATCCCAGGTTGCGGTTCTGTTTCAAAATAACTTTATGGGCGATGGTGAGCACATTGCCAAACTTAATGGCATCACTCTGATGAGCGGTCAATATCTCCGGGTGAGGATAGTGAATGTCCGCAGCTACAACCTGCATCATTTTACTGCCGAACAGGTCATTAATTACCGTTAGGCTGCCTTCCACCGCGTTAGATACTCCGGCAGTGCTGTACAGGTTGCCACTATGCGCAACATTCACCTGCTTTATCCATTGCGGTTTGCTGAAATGTGATTTCAGCATGTTAAAATCAGAGGCATGGCAGGTAATAGGCTTACCGTCAAAAAGCCCGGTAGCGGCTGCCGTTGAAGCGCCGTCACATACAGCGAGGATCTTCGTAACGGGTGTGAAGTGACTTTTTATAAACGAAATGATTGTGGGGTCTTGTTTTTCATCACGTATAGATAAAGCCGGGATAACAATCACATCAGCAACTAATTTAAGGGAATCTGCTTCTTTGAAAGTCAGCTGCGGGAGTATAAAAAGGTTTCTTTTGATGAGCACGGGAGCTCTTTCCTTGGCAACAATGTATACATTTAATTTACCGGTTGCGTTAAACAGGTAAAAAGGTGCCAGCATATCAAACATTTCTGTCACCTTGTTATCAGCGATGATGAATACTGTTTTCTTAGTTGCATCGTATGATGGTTTTTTCCAGTCAAACTTGTTGTTACCTACATAAGGAGGAAACTGCCCGAAAGCTATGATAGGCTGAAAAAGTAAAACGAGAACAACACCCGCAACAACAACCGTTGATAGGGAAATGATAAATACTTTCTTAATTTTTTTCATTGTGATTAATTGATTAATAATTACATCACAAAGGTGTAGCGAATGACGACGAAAATTAAGACAAGCAGATGTCAGATACGGACAGGAAAATAAGTGAGGCTTTTAGATGTAAGTGCAGGTTTATTCAGACCTGTATAGTTCATTTTAGGACTAACAGAATCCACTGTATAGTATTTACAGGATTTACTCACAAATCGGTATAGCTATTTCCAGACTGGTCACTGTATAGTTTATTGGATCAGCCTGTTATAAAAGCGAACAACAGATGTTCGCTTTCGATACATCCCCAGATCAACAAACAAAACAAATAACTAATAATCAATAACTTAACCAATTGGCACCATATTTAAAATAACATATTTAAATACTTCCTTTTCAGTCTCGTTTAAACCATAACGTCATGATAAAAAACTATCTAAAAGTAGCCTGGAGAAACCTGGTCAGGAATAAGGTTTCTTCCCTGATCAATATAGGCGGCCTTGCCGTAGGTATGGCCGTGGCCGTGCTCATCGGCTTATGGATATGGGATGAATTGTCTTTCGATACCTATCATCAACATTATGATCGCATTGCCCAGGTCAGGACGCGACTCATTGATCCGCGTACCGGGGATCCTGCTATGAACTCTTCGCTTCAGTTCCCGATGGTAACCGAGCTTAAAACCAACTATAAAGATAATTTCAAACACATTGTAATGGCTTCCTGGGATGTTGACGATATCCTGGCGACAGGTGATAAGAAACTTTCGAGAAAAGGTTTGTTCATGGACCCCGACGCGCCGGAAATGCTGACCCTGAAAATGATCTATGGCTCCCGGACAGGCTTAAAAGATCCGCATTCGATCATGCTTTCCCAATCAACTGCCAAAGCTTTCTTTGGCGATGCGAACCCGGTGAACCAAATGATGAAGATCAATAACAAATTGGATGTTAAGGTTACAGGTGTTTACGAAGATCTGCCATTAAATACCCAGTTTAAGGATCTTAAATTCCTGTCCCCTGCCGAGTTGTGGATCGCTGATAACCCATGGATAAAAGAACGGGCCTTGAACGACTGGCAGAACCATTTCCTAAAAATTTATGTGGAGATTAATCCAAATACTGATTTTGAAAAAGTTTCCAGGAATATTAAAGATGCCGAGCTAAAAAACCTCGCTGATCTGAAAGAACAGGCTAAATTAGATCCGCAGGTTTTCCTGCAGCCCATGCGGAACTGGCACCTGCATAGTTATAAACGCGGCGTTCCAGATACCGGACCGCTTCAGTTATTGTGGCTGATCGGCGTCATCGGCGTATTTGTATTGCTATTGGCCTGTATCAATTTCATGAACTTAAGTACAGCGCGATCTGAAAAGCGCGCCAAGGAAATAGGTGTCAGAAAGGCCGTCGGCTCTATGCGGAAACAACTGATAGGCCAGTTCTATAGTGAATCTTTTCTGGTTGTGGTATTATCTTTCCTGGTGTCGTTGGTTCTGGTCAGTTTGGCCTTGCCCTGGTTCAATGATCTATCGGCCAAACAGGTGATCATACCATGGCAGAATGCCTATTTTTGGGTAGCAGGCATTGCATTTGTTTTGCTGACCAGTATCATATCAGGAAGTTACCCCGCACTTTACCTGTCATCTTTTAACCCAGTCAAGGTATTGAAGGGAACATTCCGCGTTGGACGGTTTGCGTCCATTCCCCGCAAGGTGCTCGTAGTTGCGCAATTTACAGTCTCGGTGGCTTTAATCATCTGCACCATTATCATTTACCGGCAAATCCAGATTGCCAAAAATCGCCCTGTGGGTTATACACGCGATGGCTTGGTCATGATCCAAAAAAAATCCAGTGATTTTGATGGTAAATATGACCTGTTACGATCAGAACTTAAGAATACAGGCGCCGTAGCCGAAATGTCTGAATCATTTGGCAGGGTTACTGAAATTGCATCCGGTAATGGAGGGTTTAAATGGAAAGGCAAAGATCCCAATTTGGATGATCAGTTTGGCACCTTACCTGTAAGTTTTGAATATGGCAAAACAGTCGGCTGGCAATTTGTGAAGGGGCGTGATTTTTCAAGGGCCTTTACCAGTGATTCATCGGGCATCGTCATTAATGAATCCGCTGCCAAATACATGGGATTGACAAACCCGGTCAGCGAAAATGTAAGCTGGAAATTCCAGGACCAGCCACTAAAGCATTACAAGATCTTAGGTGTGGTTAAAGATATGATCATGGAATCGCCTTATGAGCCCATGTATCCAACAATATTTATGATTAAAGGCCATGTACCTACATCATTGATCAATATCAAAATCAACCCCAAAATAAGCGTTAACAAGGCCTTGCCCAAAATAGAAGCTGTTTTCAAAAAGATCATCCCGTCGGCGCCATTTGAATATCAATTTGCCGATGAGGAATATGCGGCCAAGTTCGCAGCTGAAGAACACATTGGCCGTCTTGCTACTGTTTTTGCTGGTCTCGCCATTTTAATTTCGTGCCTTGGTCTTTTTGGCCTGGCATCATTTGTAGCCGAACAACGCGTCAAGGAAATTGGTGTACGCAAGGTATTGGGCGCGTCAGTGTTTAATCTTTGGGGGCTGCTTTCAAAAGATTTTGTGCTGTTAGTGATGATAGCTTACCTTATCGCCTCCCCTGTCGCTTATTATTTTATGCACCAATGGCTGCAGCATTACCACTATCGATCCGAAATATCCTGGTGGATATTTGCTGTAACCGGCGCCGGCGCCATGGCAATCACTTTACTCACTGTAAGCTATCAAAGTATCAGGGCTGCATTGGAAAACCCGGTAAAAAGTTTGAGGAGCGAGTAAAGTTGCGGGAAGACAAGTTAATACCATATTAACAGGCTAGTTAAAAGTGTTCCTGAATTCCAAAGGCGAAAGGTTGGTTTTTGTCTTGAATAACTTACTGAACGACTGCGGATGTTCAAAACCTAATTCGTATGCAATTTCACTTACTGATAAATCTGTAATAGATAGTTTTTCCTTTGCTTTTTCTATCAGTTTATCGTGTATGTGTTGTTGGGTACTCTGGCCTGTTAATGTTTTAAGCAATCCACTTAAATAACCGGGCGATACATTTAATGAATCGGCAATATATTGAACGGTGGGCAATCCTTTTTTTATTAAGGAATCGCTGTTAAAATATTCGTTAAGAATATCTTCCAAACGATTCAGGATATTATGATTGGTGATTTTCCTTGTTATAAACTGGCGATGATAAAACCGGTCGGCATAATTGAATAACAATTCCAATTGAGCGATAATGATGTCCTGGCTAAATTTATCAATGTTTGAATGATATTCCTGCTGAATGTTTTGCATAATGCCTGCAATTGTTGTTTCTTCTTTCTCTGAAAGAAACAGGGCTTCATTTACCGAGTAGTCGAAATATTCGTATTGCTTTATGGTTTTGGCCAAAGACGTATTCCACAAAAAATCGGGATGAAGCAATAACATCCATCCCGATTGTTTTAATGTTGAATCCTTCTCCACCTCAATTCTAAAAACCTGGCCCGGTGATATAAAGAACATGATACCTTCATCAAAATCATATTCCTGCTGGCCATATTTCATTTTGGCATTAAAATTCCGTTTAAGGGCAATGGAATAAAAATCCTTAACTAAACTTGTTTCATTAGCCGGCACCTGCTTAACCGATTCTAAATTTATTACACTGATTAACGGATGTTCCGGCTTAGGCAATTCCCTAAACTGATGAAATTCACTTATCGTTTTAATCCGATGAGGTTGGATATTTGCCATATTTCAATATACTTGTTTTTATTTAAAGGCGGCAGCAAATTCTTTTGCAAAATCTGTGAGCTTTACTTTACCCATAACTGCCGGCTTATTGCGGTAATAATCCTCTGTTAATACACCGTTATGCTGGCTTGCATACATTTCAACTAAACCGGCAGCAATGCCGGGCTGCATTCCGGCCGCTTCTAAACCACTTTGCATTTGTTCATTGGCAATAATTATCCATTTTAAACCAGGCTTACCCATAGCCTCGCCTAAGATACTTGCTGTTTCGTTACCGGTAAGTTCATCGCTTGCCACATACCGTACTTTTCTGCTCAAGGGTGATGTTTCAAGTTCTTCAGCAATCGCGGCAGCAATATCTATTGGCGAAACCCATATTAGCTCATCATCTGCACCATAATTTGCTGCAATAACGCCGTCCTTTTTCATCATAGCTACAAAGCTGTACAAATTGTAATAGAAACCAACGGGACGCATGTGCGTGATGGCAACATCAGTAAGCTTATTTAGGGTAACCTCTACATCATGATGAGCGAGAATGATACCTGAATCCTTAACTAAATGAGCACCAACGCTACTGAGGTGAACCATACGCTTTACGCCCGAAGCCTGGATAGCACCGGCATAGTTGTTGCCGATTCTGTGACAATATGCCATTAAATCAAGCTTTTGATCAAAGTAATTAGCTGGCGGTACCATGGTGTACACGGCGTCGGCGCCTGTAAAAGTGTCTGTAAGAAAATTAACGTCTTCTAATGAGCCGATGGCTGCGGCAGCACCCAATGCTTCGATATCTTTCTGTTTTTCAGGATTGCTGCTGATAACAGTAACCGCATGTCCTTTTTGCACTAATTCTATTGTCAGTGGCTTGCTGATGTGCCCTAACGAACCTGTTACTATAATTTTCATTTTTCTGTTTTTTGATATTGCAAAGTTGCGCCATAGCAAAACAGCAGATGTAGCCATATCTACTGTTGTTGTAGCCAAAAACGGTTTTGATCAGATTTGTGTATTCTGTAGTATAATATGTATTTTAGATAAAAAACAGTAAATGAAGTTTTTATCACTCGAACCATTTGTGCCTTCAGGCAGCAACTTTGAAGGCTCACGGGAATTTTTCCAGGAATTGGGCTTTCATATTAACTGGGAAGTGGATGGTTACATTGGCTTTCAGCGGGATGAATCCAGATTCGTTCTTCAGAAATTTGATAACGTTGAATTTGCACAAAATTTTATGCTCAGTGTGAAAGTCAGCAATGTTGAAGAATTCCGAAAAAGCGTTCTTGAAAAAGCACTACCTCAAAAGTACGGTATCCGTATCGGGCAGATCATCCAGCAGCCCTACGGCATGGAGGTTAATATCATTGATATTGCCGGAGTTTGCTGGCATTTTGTTGAACAATAACGGTTATTACACGATAAATATAATCCCTTCTATTAATTATCAGTTTGATCCTCTGCCGATTCACAGTTCGTATTATGACCGATACGCAGAATATGCCCATCAGGATCTTTCACCAGCATTTCGCGCATGAACCAGGGCTTGGTGTCCGGTTCGCTTAAAATTAGTGCGCCTTTGGCTTTGATGGCCTGGTAATATTCGTCCACATTGTCCACGTTCAAACAAAGCCATGTTCCGGGATGTCCCTGATCGCCTTTACAAAAGAAAATCGTTGTATCACCAATTAACACTCCGCCAAATGTAGGTGGATCATCCCAGGTCCATTTTTCTTCAAATCCCAGCACTTCGGTATAATAGTCCAGGCTGCGCGTTACATCATCTGAGTAAAGTACAGGTATAACAGATTCAATTTTCATCTTTTTTCCATTCACTATATTTGGTTTCTTCCAAAACATCGGTAAGGCTTTCAAATTCCAGCCGGTAACCGTCCGGGTCTTTCAACCCTACCACCCACATGCCATTCCCCACAAAAGGCTCTGAGATGCTTAAGCCTTTTTCCTTAAACTCGTGATATAAACCCAGCGCATCGGCGCATTGGTAAGATATCGTTACGCCCCCGCCGGGTGGCGCTAACTGATCTGCATTTCTGTTGCGCGGCTCCTGTAGCATGATGGACACAGCATCTCGCTGCAGCCAGCACCATTCAATTTTCCCCCTTGGAGTCCACTCATTGGTAAGCTTAAAGCCCAGGCCATCCCGGTAAAACCGCAGAGAAGCCTCCATATCGGCCACCATAAAAAAAGGCACTGCCAGCCGGATGTTTTGCGGGTTAGTTTCCATTATAGATTCTTTAATCGTTCTTCAATTGCCGCATGACCTTTCCTCGTTGCCCAGGCTAAGGGCGTCGACCAATCAGCACCGGAACACCCGGGATCTGCACCCTGTTCCAGTAAATAGTTCACTATGTGCAGGTGGCCCCAGCGGGCAGCCATCCCTAAAGGCGTCGACTGGTATTCTTCTTCAATCGCATTGATCTCCGCGCCATGGTCAATCAACAACTTCGCCTTGGCAATATCCCCATTTTGCGCCATGTCATGCAAAATAGTAACATGATGCCAGCTCATGGTATTGGGGTTCATCCCTTTTTCCATCATATAGGTTGCCCCGTCCAGTCGTTCAAAATAGTATTTCTGCGTCCACTTCAAAATATCCGGCACTTTTGCCCCATAAGATAGCAACAGATCGGCCATGGAACGATTATTGGTTTTTGCGGCAAAAGTAAGGATGCCTTCGCCCCAGAAATAGGTTTCATCGAGTGCAAATTCAGGATGATCTTTTAAAATTACCGCTGTTTTTATAAGATCGTTTTGATCTACTGATTTTTGAAACTCCAGCTGGAGTTTTGTGCGGTTAAAAAATATTTTCCCGTTATCACCCTTATATTTATGACGCCCGGGATGAGCCGCATATTCTTGCAACAACCGGGCAATTTCGTCATGGCCGCGATCTGCCGCAATGGTTTCGAGACTGTCCCGAAAGGGATAAATTCTATAGGTTGGATCATGCGCCCCATTATCCAGTAAATAACTAACGATAGCTACATGTCCTTCGCGAACGGCAAAATGGATTGGCGGGGTATAATTGTACTGCGCATAGATCAGCTCCGGACATTCGCTGACCATTTGCTTTACCCTTTCCAGGTCACCATCATGACTGGCCATTAGAATTTCCCATACCTTGTCTGTAGTGGACAACACCTTATTGGCAACTTCCATAGGTAATCCCAGGCTCATTTCATGGGGTCTTATCATGGTTTCCACATTTTGAGATTATTATTTAGAGATATAGCCCCCCACCTATCGCGAACCTTAAAAAGCGGGACCATCTTCATACGTTATGTTCCAGTTTTGCGGCCAGCTTCCGGAGTTCCGGTGCAGATGTTTTGCCGGTTAGCTTATTAACCTTCAGGGTAATCACCTGGTCCTTTTTTCTGAAAATGATGAGGTAAAAATGCTGCTTATCGGTATGAAAAAAAGCCTCATCACCCAAGCCGGTTATTTTTTCCTGCCCGGGCATACCAACATTACCGGCAACAATAGCGGCATAAGCCTTTTGCGCAGCTGTTATCACCGGATATTGGGCTGACAAATAATATAAATGCGATAGCGTATCGGCAATGGCCACATATGTATACCGCTGTTTGGATACGCCATTTTTTTCCTCACCGGAACTGGCACTCATACGCGCAGTTTGGCCCAATACCTTTTCTGCATCGGTAACCGATATTTTCGGTACGTCTCCATAGAAACAGGTTATCAGCAGCAACAAACAGGTGATGGCTTTCATACATTTAAATTTAGGATTTAAATCACCGAAAATAAAATTTCAGGAAAAAATACGTCATATAACCGTCCGGAAAGTGAGGTTGACCCGCGCCTTCATAGGTTTAATGGATTTGGCAATACGATGTTCCCAATGTTCCTGCAAACCTGCTTTCATCAACAGAAACGAGCCATGCTCCAGCCGAACCGAATATTTTTCACCATGGTTGGCTTTGTTCCGAATATCAAAACTGCGCACCTGTCCAAAACTAACCGAGGCTATAACAGGGTTGTTGCCTAAAACACTTTCACGGTCGCTATGCCAGGCCACAGAATCATTGCTGTCGCGGTAATAATTGAGCAGAACACTATTAAATTTAATGCCCACCAGTGGCTCTATCTTAGCTTTGATCATCAGCAATTCAGGTGTCCACAGATTGGGTTTGGTTTGAGTAAGCGATGCATAGTCATATACTTCCGGATCGCCATACCAGGCAGTCAGTCTTGGTGTAATAACTTCTTTGTCGTAAATTTTCTGTATCCGCTGTTGCCAGGGAGTTGCTGCAATAAACTTACTTAATAAAGAATTGCTTTGTTCTTCATCAAACAAAGCAGGCATATACTCCAGCAGTTCCTTTGGTAATCCCTTACTTTGCCCCTCCTCGGGAAAAAAACACAATTGCTCCATCATCCTTCTCCTTAAATCCTTTCTACATAATTGATAATAAAATCCGCAACCTGTTCCTGTTCCGCGATAGATAGTATATCGCCATCATAGATCCAGAAACCCTGTGCGTCAAATAAAATGCAGCCGAGGTCATCAGGCCTTTCTTCAAAAGCGGTATACAGCTGATAACATTGGGCTGCTTTTTTATGCGTCGGATCGGGCACTACCCGTACGACTTCATCAGGGCCGCTTTTGCGCTTTACAAAGGCTTTGGCCTCCCTGGTCAGATAGTTATGCGTAATCATTTTAACTGTTGTAAACTTTTTTTCAAATATAAATAAAATGCTAATATTTTTAGTATTAACTTTGTAGTCCGCAGGAATTTCAGGCGAATAAGATGTAAAAGACATGCAGGAAACCCAAAAGGATATGATCAACCGTTTGCAAAAAGATATTTTGCGATGGCAGGGTTTTGTTCCGCCTGTAGCGGATAAGCCTGGTGGTATTGGCCTGGGACCATTGGAATCCGCATTCCCCAATGGCGTTTTCCCTGTGGGTAATATACACGAAATGGTTTGCCCAACGCCGGAACAGGCGGCCGCAACCAGCGGACTAATGTCGGGCTTACTGGCTTTCCTGATGCAAAAAGGTGGCGCATGCCTGTGGATCAGTACCACAAGAAAACTTTTCCCTCCCTCCCTTGATGATTTTGAAGTGCAGCCAGACCGGTTAATCTTTATTGATGTTCAGCGCGAAAAGGATGTACTCTGGGCCATGGAAGAAGCATTGAAATGCGAAGGGCTGGCAGCAGTTATTGCCGAAGTCAGGGAAATAAGTTTTGCCCAATCCCGCCGTTTGCAGCTGGCGGTGGAAAGCAGCAAGGTTACAGGCTTTCTGCTACGCAACGATCCACGTAAACTGGGTACAACTACCTGTGTTGCCCGCTGGCAGATCACGCCATTGCCAAGTACGGTGGAAGAAGAATTGCCGGGTGTGGGCTTTCCGCGATGGCAGGTAGAACTGCTGCGGGTGCGGAACGGCAATCCGGGCAGTTGGAAGCTGGAATGGGTTGACGGACACTTTGTGCCGGTTGACGAAGATATTATGATGAATGAATTACCGGAACGAAAAGCCATATAACCATGCAAAGTCGCTTTCTTTCTCTATGGTTTCGTCATTTGACGACGGACTGGGTGACGATCCGGCAGCCGGAACTGAAAGATGTGCCCTTTATCCTGGTAGCGTCCGAACGTAACCACATGGTGGTTACAGCCGCTAATAGCTTAGCAGAAGCACAGGGCATTACTGTAGGTATGGCGGCGGCGGATGTGAAAGCGGCCATACCGGGCCTCCAGGTTTTCGATGCGCAGCCGGGCCAGTCTGCCAAAATACTCAAACAGGCCGGCGAATGGTGTATCCGTTATTCGCCGCTGATTTCGGTTGATTTGCCCCAAGGCTTAATTTTAGATATTTCGGGCTGTGCGCACTTGTGGGGTGGTGAACGGGCTTACCTTAAGGAAATTGTAAACCGCATCAGAAGCAAAGGCTATGACGTTCGTGGCGCGATGGCTGACACCGTTGGAACAGCCTGGGCCGTGGCACGTTTTGGGCGGATAAAACCGATCATTGAGCCGGGCGATCAGGCGAATGCCTTGTTACCCCTCCCGCCGGCTGCATTGCGCCTGGAACCGCTGATCCTGGAGCGGCTGCAAAAACTTGGTTTTTATACAATCAAAAGTTTTATAAACCTGAAACGTTCAGCAGTGCGCCGCCGTTTTGGGGATAATTTCCTGCTGCGTTTGGACCAGGCCCTTGGTAACGAGAACGAACCCTTGCAAGTATTGCACCCGGCAGAACCTTATAATGAACGCCTGCCATGCCTGGAGCCGGTTCGCACCGCAACAGCAATAGAACTGGGTATTAAAACACTGCTGAGTAACCTTTGCAAACGACTACAGGCTGAAGGTAAAGGCTTGCGGACAGCCGTCCTTAAATGCTATCGCCTGGATGGTAAAATCGTAGATGCCACTATCGGCACCAACCGGGCTTCGCATAACATCAATCATCTGTTCAAATTGTTTGAACTTAAAATACCCCTGATTGAGCCGGATCTGGGTATTGAACTGTTTACCCTGGAAGCGCCAAAAGTGGAGGAAGTATCGCCCGATCAGGAGATCCTGTGGTCGCCAGAGGGCTGTGGCCTCGCTGATACCAGTTTGGCAGAACTGCTCGACAGGCTGGCCAATAAAGTTGGCGCTGGCAACATACGCCGCTACCTGCCGCAGGAACGTTACTGGCCGGAACAATCCATTAAAAAAGCCGGTTCACTTGCAGAAAAGCCCACAACTACCTGGCGAACCGGGCGTCCAAGGCCATCGTTGCTGTTGCCACGGCCCGAGAAGATAGAAGTGACCGCGTTGCTGCCCGATAATCCCCCCATGCTGTTTATTTATAAAGGCGAGCGGCATACGATCAAAAAAGCCGATGATGCTGAACGCATAGAACGCGAATGGTGGCTGGACACTGGACCACACCGCGATTATTATGTGGTAGAGGACCACGAAGGCCGGCGCTACTGGCTGTTTCGCTCGGGCCATTATTCGGATGAGGGGTCACAATGGTATATCCACGGATTTTTTGCTTAAACAACATCTTATTATGAGGTACGCAGAATTACAGGTAACCAGCAATTTTACATTTATGCGGGGTGGTTCGCATCCCGATGAACTGGTAGAACATGCGGCTGACCTTGGCTATACCAAAATCGCGATCACTGACCGAAACAGTATGACGGGAGTTGTACGTGCGCACCAGGCCGCAAAGCTGAAAGGCATAGGTTTTATTCCTGCCTGCCGCCTCGACCTGCTGGATGGCCCCAGCCTGTTAGCATACCCTACAGATATTACCGCCTGGGGCAGGTTATGCGCTTTATTGACATTGGGCAACCTGCGTACCGAAAAAGGCAAATGCGAACTCTATAAAAAAGATGTTTATGCTCATGCCCAGGGTATAAAATTTATAGCTGTGCCGCCCACAAGGCTGAACAGGAAGTTTGATTTTGACGATACTTTTAAAGCTGACCTTGCGGAATATAAGGCTATTTTAGGTGCAAACCTTTACCTGGCTGTAAGCCGCTCCTATAGTGGCGATGATGCCAAGCGCTTTTACAGGTTGTCACAATTGGCTGTTCCTATGGTAGCCACTAATGATGTACACTATCACGAATCTTTACGCCGGGAATTACAGGATATACAAACCTGCGTACGGGAAAAATGTACCATCCATAACGCCGGGTTCCGCCTGCATGCCAATGCCGAGCGCTACCTGAAACCTCTTGATGAACTGGAGCGTTTGTTTCGCCAGTATCCTGATGCTATCGCGCGTACACAGGAGATTGCCGATGCCTGTACTTTCTCACTGGATACTTTAAAATACCTCGAACCGGAATGGGTGAGCCCGGATGGCCGTACTTCAGATGAACACCTGCGGGCGCATACAATGGAAGGCGCCCGAAAAATATTTGGTGAGATCATCCCGAAAAAAATCACGGAACAGGTTGATTTTGAGCTGGCATTTTTTGCGAGGCGGAAGCTGGCTCCTTATTTCCTGCGGATTTATGAATACACCCAAAAAGCCGAGCAATTGAATATCCTGCACCAGGGACGCGGTTCGGCAGCCAATTGCACGGTTTGTTTTTGTTTGGGGATCACGCCGGTAAATCCTACCAAATCCCGGCTGCTGTTTTCCCGTTTTATGTCTGATGCCCGCGACGAATGGCCTGATGTTGACGTGGATTTTGAACATGAACGCCGGGAAGAGATTATCCAATGGATTTATGAAACTTACGGCCGGGAACACGCGGCCATTGTAGCCACAGTGACCCAGGAACGGCATAAAGGCGCGATCCGCGATGTGGGTAAAGCAATGGGCCTATCAGAAGATACGATCAAACGCTTATCCGGTGCAATCTGGGATTTTTCAGAAGAGGCTTTTGACCGGCAGCGGATCATTGAACAGGGACTAAACCCGGATGACCCGCACTTACACAAAGTTTTGGAGCTGACCGAACAGTTGATGGGTTTCCCACGCCAGTTAGGGCAGCACACAGGCGGGTTTGTGATCATGCAATGCAAGCTTTCTGATATCTGTCCTGTTCTGAACGCCCGCATGGAAGACCGTACACAACTGGAATGGAACAAGGATGACCTGGAAGCGCTGGGGATTTTGAAAGTGGATGTACTGGCTTTGGGAATGCTGACCTGTATAAGAAAGGCGTTTGTGCTGTGCAAGAATCATTACAACCTTGACCTTACACTGGAGAATGTGCCGCAGGACGACCCGGCCGTTTATGATATGATCTGTCATGCCGATACGCTTGGCGTCTTCCAGATAGAGAGCCGTGCACAAATGTCTATGCTGCCCCGGTTAAAGCCGAGATGTTTTTATGACCTGGTGATCGAGGTGGCTATCGTACGGCCAGGTCCAATACAGGGCGACATGGTACATCCTTATTTGCGCAGGCGCGACGGCATAGACCCCATAGTATATCCATCTGAAGAACTCAAAAGAATATTGGGCCGGACATTGGGCGTGCCGCTTTTCCAGGAACAGGCTATGGAGATCGCTATTGTGGCGGCAGGCTTTACACCGGCGGAAGCCGATCATCTGCGGCGAAGTATGGCGACTTTTAAAGCTAAAGGTTTGGTGAGCCAGCATCGCAAAAAGTTGGTCGATGGCATGGTGGCCAACAACTACGACAAGGAATTTGCAGAGCGAATATTTAAACAATTGGAAGGTTTTGGCAGCTACGGTTTCCCGGAAAGCCATGCCGCTTCGTTTGCCCACCTCGTTTATATTTCCTGTTGGCTTAAATGGCATCACCCCGATGTTTTTGCGGCGGCCTTGCTCAATAGCCAGCCCATGGGGTTCTATCAACCGGCAGAGATTGTGGATGATGCCCGCAATCACGGCGTAGAGGTGCGCCCGGTGGATATCAACCACTCCCAATGGGATAATATATTAGAAGAAAAAGCGGGTAAATTTTTTGCCTTACGATTAGGCTTCCGCCAAGTAAAAGGATTAAATGAAGAGGAGATGCAATCCCTTGTTGCCGGGCGAAGTAGTGGCTATACCAGTATCCACCAATTGAGTGATGCGGGTATACCACAAGCCGCTATCGAAAACCTGGCCGACGCGGATGCCTTTCGCTCTTTAGGGCTGGATCGCCGCGAGGCTTTGTGGGAAGTACCCGCACTCAATGACAAGCCAATTGGGTTATTTACCGGGCAGCCATCCGAAAGCGCGCTCGAAACACAGATCAGTCTGCCATTCATGACCCAGGCCGAGCATGTTGTACATGATTTCGCTACCACGGGGCTATCACTCAAAGCACATCCCGTAAGTTTTGTACGGGGCCAGCTTGACCTTCTGCGCGTAACACCTACCGGGGAAATAAAAACGATGAAAAATGGCGATCCTATCAAAGTTGCCGGGATGATCACCGTCCGTCAGCGCCCCGGCACAGCCAAAGGAGTGCTGTTTATCACCATAAAGGATGAAACCGGTTTTTCTAACCTTGTTGTGTGGGAAAAAGTCTTTGACAAATACCGCAAGGAGATCCTGCAATCCCGCTTACTCATGGTGGAAGGCAAATTGCAGGTGGAGGGCGAAGTACTACATGTGGTTGTCCGCCGCTGCTTCAACCTCAATAAATTACTGAACGGCCTGACCAACGCCGATAATGATGATCTACCGTTAGTCCCCCTATCCCGATCCGACGAAACAACTGCACCCGCACCCCAAAAACGCGACCAGTCTGCTCAAGATGTCTTTTACAAAGGCAGGAATTTTAGATAATTAGTTTTTATTTATTGAATTAATGCCAGCCCTGATCTTTATAAACAATTATCATTTGGCAATTCAATTTTTAAAACTACAAACACCTGAAAGCTGCCACACAAAAGAATTAAGTGTTATTAAAATTCAATGATTAGATCAGTTTAGGCTCGTCTATTTAATTGTTAGCTTTGTAAGATGAAGGATCAACAGGAAGTACCCGAGTGCTTGATGTGGGCATCAAGGTTATTTTATAAGCATGGATACAAATCAAACGTTAAAAATTAGAATTACGGATAAAAAGAATATTGCAAAGGCTTTATTAACAAGTAGACTTGATTACCTTTCGTTAAATAGATTCATAACCTTTGCATAGTCAACAACACCTAATTTTTAATATATAATATATACATTTTTCCATTGTAGCTTACGCAAGCTCATCTTTACTTTACATGCAAACTAAACTCGAACTCTACCAAAAAGTTATCCCCATAGCTCATTTGGGTATATGGGAAGTGAACCTGGCCAAAGGTGAAATTTATTGGAACGCCGTTGTTCGGGACATTCATGAAGTAGACCAAGATTTTTCTCCCAGCCTTGAAAAGGCAATAGAATTTTACGAAGATACTGACGCCATTAGGCGATTAATGGATGATGCCATAAAAACAGAAAATCCTGAAGTGGTCGAATTAAAACTGACTACTGCAAAAGGAAACGTTAAATGGGTTAAGGTTAGAATAAAGGCCGATTTCGAGGACGGCAAATGTACTGTCATGTATGGCTCTATAGAGGATATCACAACGCAGGTTAACCTGGTGAGTAAACTGGCAGAACAGGAAGAACAATTTCACCAGGCATTTGATTACGCGCCTATAGGGATGGCCCTTGTATCTACAAAGGGAGAATGGATTAGGGTTAATAAAATGTTGTGCCAGATTTTGGGCTATAATGAGCGAATTTTATTAAAGCTAACTTTCCAGGACATCACGCATTCGGATGACCTGGATATTGATTTGCAACAAATGTATCAGCTATTAGATGGCAAGATCACTGCATATCAAATGGATAAGCGTTATTTTCATATTGATGGCGGTATTATATGGGTCTCTTTAAATGTTACTTTGGCCCGCGATCAGCAGGGAAAGCCACTGTACTTTGTTTCCCAGATTAAAGACATTACAGACCATAAGAGGATGGAAATGGAACGAAGCCGGGCAATGGAAATCATTAGCGCGCAGAACAGCCGCTTGTTAAATTTCGCACATATAGTATCACATAACCTGCGGTCACATGCCGGTAATATACAGATGTTGACAGAAATGATTTTGAGCGAAGAAGACACCGCCGAAAGAGATAGCCTGATTGGGATGCTTGGTATAAATGCGGTTAATTTGCAGGATACACTTGTGCATTTGAATGAGGTTGTTGATGTACATGCCAGTGGTAAACATAGGCTGAAAATGCTAAATCTTGCTAAAGAAATTGAAAAAACGACGGGAGTCTTGTCCGGATCATTAAAAGCTGCAGCGGCAAAGCTTTCTATTGAAGTATCACCAGAAATTGAATTTGAATTTGATCCTGCTTATCTGGAAAGTATCCTGCTTAATTTATTGACCAACGCCATCAAATACCGCAACCCCGAAAAGTCGCTAAAAATCAATATAAATGCTAAAAGGTTAAAAGATCAGATCATCCTGAGATTTAAAGACAATGGTATGGGGATAGATATGGTTCAAAATGGCAATAAACTTTTTGGGATGTATAAAACCTTTCATGGCAACGATGACGCACGCGGAATAGGCCTGTTCCTGGTTAAAAATCAGGTAGAGGCTATGGGAGGAAACATCATAGCAGAAAGCATTCCTGGCGAGGGAACTACATTTATAATTGAATTCAGGAACTAAATAGTATAAAAAAAACTGAATGTTTAATCCATTTTAGCGGAAAATACCAGCAGAGGTATTTTTTGTTTATCCAGTGCCTGATGGGCAAGGCTTTGTTTCAACATCCGTATAAAAAATGAATGTTTGTGGTGGACGATGGCAAGCGCATTTGCTTGTTCTTCTTCACATAAGTGATTGAGCCTTTCAACCACCTCTTTCCCCTTAACATTTTTAAAAGTAATATGCGGATAGTTTAGTGCAGCCACTTGCTTCATAAACTCTACTTCCCCTTCGTTTGTTGCCGTTCCGAGACTTTCTGATGGCATGATATGCACCAACTCCAACTTTGTATTGAACAGTTCACCAAGTTTTACCAGGTATTGGAGGCTTTTAATATCTTCAGGACTAAAGTTGCTTGCAAACACTATTTTGCCAAGCTGTGTTAACTCCATTTTTTCCCTTAAGATCAAAACCGGGCAACTGGCGTGCTCAATTACAGCATAGGTATCACTGCCAGAAAAGATGTGTTCAAAAGCATTGTCAGATCGCGACCCCATCACAATCAACCCAATGTTTTTCTGTTGAACAATTTCATTTACAAGCTCTCCTAAATTTCCTTCCCGGCATAAGGTGCTAATGGCTGGTTTAAATTGCTCCGGATGTACTTTGTTGATCAATGGCTCCAGATGTTTCTGAAAAGTCTGGATGTTGCTTTCGCTATGATCTTCCCAATAAGAGGGGGACTCTCCTCCCCATGGCGCGCCGATATAATAATTGCTCACCGGGATAGTTTGATAAGCATTAAATAATAAAACATCAGCATGGATCATTACGGCAAGATTCAGTGCGGATTGAGCTGCATGAGCAGCATTGTCAGAAAAATCTGTCAGAACAAGGATCGTTTTCATAATTATCAAAATTTATGTAAATCCACCTGGTATTGTGCAGCCGGGTCCTGCCATCAACTGTCGTGATCTGGGTAAGTTTAAATTATCTATTGCAACGTATTCATGGATCAGGATAGGTTTTGAAGCTTCTGTTCTGCAATCATTATTTTATATTAATCACCTGTTCAGAACGAGTTGGCTTCGTATACAAATATGCAGTTTATATCAATTTAAAAAAATGATTTCTATCACTTAATCACTTGGTTTATAACGGATAGCGACCTACAAATATTATCTACCTGCAGAACCTTGCGGGCAAAAAATCAGTTAACCTGTTTAGCGGCTGTATCACAACGCAGATTATTTTTCGCGCCTGTTTTATGAAAATACCGGAGAGCGGCCATTAAGCTATATACAAGTCAAACGAATAGAGCGGGCGCAATTGTTACTTACTACCACCAACCTGTCTTTTTATGACATAGCAGCCGAAACAGGCTTCGAGAATTTATCCTATTTTTCAAGGATCTTTAAAAAGATTACCGGGCAACCCCCAGGTGCTTATAAAAAAACAGCCTGGTGATGTAAACCACGTTACCGATGTTGATCGTTAAACATTAAAAACCGTACGGGCATTTAGTTGAAGTCAAATAGTCACTGGCTTTCTTTGATACCTGCGAATAAAACAGTTGAATCGCACCACTTTAATTTTAACAAGTAAAATTTAATTAGTGTCTCTTTGTTCTTAAACGTTCCCATCTATCCAACGCTTCCTTTTGAAGTATTTTGGTATGCTCTATCGCGATGGCCTGTTCATCTTTTTCGCAAAGTGGCCAATCGGTAGCCAGATGTATTGCAGGCTTTGCTTCATCTTTTTCTTTGCTTTTATCTTTGCTGATTAACATGGTATAAAGAATTAAAGCGCTGGTAAACAGTGCATGGTTAAACGAGAATGGATTTGTGACCGCTTATTTGATCTCGATTGACTGATCAAAATATTCATTTCCTTTTTTATGGCGATGATAATTTTCAGCCTGCCATTAGCATGTGCAGGTTCGATACTCATTATCATCTTATACTCCCCGGAATTTCCTTTGATTAGACAAATCATCAATGCGGCAATGACCATTAAAATGGGCTGACTAACTGACTCAAGTATTTATAACGTCAGTTCGGTGTATTTCTTTTTTCGCCTATGCCATGTTAACTGTTTCCTAACTACGTAGTAAAGCTGATCCAGGTCAAACGGTTTTTTAAGATAGTCATCAAAACCCAGTTCCCGGTAATGTACATCAATTTGATCATCGCAGCTTAAAGCGACCACTGGCAGGCGCCGGAAATGCGCCTTGATCCACTGGCAAACCTGTTTACCCGAATGATTAAAAAGCCAGCAGTCAAGCAATACAAGCCTTGGGTGATGACGCCTGATCATGTCCAGGACGTTATCATTGCAGTCGGTTAAACTGTAAACCCGAAAGCCCTCCATTTGCAAGGCCTCAGTGACTGCCTCCAAAGTACCGAGATCATTCTCTTGTACCAAGATCGTTTCCATAGACTTTATTTTTTATCAATAAACAATAGAATCACCGGTAAAATAGCATGGGTGTTGATAGATTATAAAAGTTATAATTTAAACGAAGTGCCCGCCCGGTTAGTATATAATTAGGGCAAAAAATAACTCCAAATTAAACCAGATTAACTTTTAATTATGTGAGGTAATATACCAGGCAATGAAAGCACTTAAATGAGCAATTTCGATCAATACAACGCTCATTAATCTACTAAATAAGTTAAAAGAAGGATATTGAAGATTTATCCAATAAGGGCAAAAAGTGATCGTTTCTTTTTATTCATTCCGCCGAAAGGAAATTTTAATTTTCCAAATAAAAGGGCCGGATCAATTTTACCTGATCCAGCCCTTTTTATTTATTGTGCAATATCAATTTGCTTATTTATCCCACCAAACCCTGGTATCCAATGCATCAGGACCTTGACGTGAAATAACATTATTATAATTAGTCAGATTTAAATCATGCTCTGTTTGCGGATATTGCTGCCTGCGCGGAATTTTCTGACCCGGACTTAATGATCCCGGAACAGGATCAAGCAATTTAGGCAAGCCTGTTCTGCGGTATTCCGCCCATGACTCCCAGCCATTACTTAAAAAGCCGGCGATCCATTTTTGCAGTAATATTTGTTCAAGAGCAGTGTTAGCCGAGAACTTTATCGAAGCTTGCGCCAGGTAAGTTGCAGCATCACCTGCACTTATACCATTCTGCGTTAAAGACGCGGTTATACCCTGGTTGTAAAAATCAGCGGCAGCGCCATCGCCGCCAGCAATCCAACCTAAATGAGCAGCCTCAGCCTCCGTAAATAATACCTGGGCATAGGAAGTCCAGATAGTTGGAGAATCCTGATTTGATACAGTCAGGCCTATTAATGATACATTACCCGGTTTATCCCTGGTACCTGCGCTATAATCACCAAGTTTATCACCATAGGTGCCATAAGGTAAGCCAACGTAGGTTTTAGATACTGTTGGAGCAACGTAAACCGGTAAACGGGGATCATTAAAACCTTGCAATGTATTTACTACCAAACTACTAACCGCATAATCATAGCGATTACGATAGTTATTAAAATATGGATTTTCGTTTGTTTGTGCTGCCAAATAAGTATAAGATACGTTATCCTCGTTTGATATCATCAACCCACCGGCAACTGCTTTTGCAAATTCGGTACGACCTGTTGCCGGATCTACCTTTGACAACCTTAAAGCCATGATAGCGTGCAATGAGTTTGCCCAGTGTTTCCATTTATTGTTGTTACCATGAAATAGAATATCACCTGTTAATGCCGGCCCGTCATCGAATTGCTTTTGGGCTTCATCCAGTTCTTTCATTAAAGATGGATAGATGTCCTTTTGAGCATCAAATACCGGTGAAAAATTAGCTGATCCGCTTAATGCCTGGGTGTAAGGTATATCTCCCCACCTGTCGGTCATAGTCAGATAGATAAATGCGGTAAGTATACGTGCCGAAGCAATCTGGTTATTATTTGAACCGTATCTGGTTGTTGTTTCCAGACTTTTCTTCGCCGGGTCTGTATTTACAGTAATAACCGTTTTCAGATCCTGTAATGGTCCTGTGTAGTAGTTTTGATAATCGTATTGTTTTAATGAAAACAATGACTCATTGGTGTAAAACGTTTCAGACAAGTATTGCGAATATAACTCGCCCGCGAAGGAATTGATATTAGTTGTGGCGCCAGCTCCGTTTACACCACCCAAAAACTGTATGGCGCTGCTTAGCATATAGCCCGTTTGAGCATTTGGCGATTGGTTGGGATTAACGTTTACATCGCCCCCCACTTTACATGAGGACAGGATAACTACACCGGCCCCAATAATATATTTACTTATATTGAATATTTTTTTCATGATTTTGAGCTTATTAGAAAGTTAGTTTAAGGTTGACGCCTAAATTTCTTGTGTTAGGCAACTGTCCACCTTCATAAAAAGATGTTTGCAGTTGTGACGGATCAACACCTTTAACTTTGGAATAAATTAACCAGGGGTTTTGCGCGGTTACGCCAAAATAAGCCGATTGGAATGGAAGTCTTCCCAGCATTTTTTTAGAAAATGAATAACCTACACTAACTTCTCTTAATTTAACATAAGAAGCATCAAATGTGTATTTTTCCCATATCTGGCTATATACCTGCTCATATAACTGACGCGTATTTACGTAGGTAGTATTAGGAGTACCATCTGCATGAACACCCTGTACCAGTGTACCACCGCCATTAGCTACGTCATTACGTACTGGATTTCCTTTTGCATTGTTTCCAACTGTTTCAGCTCCAAGTCCGGATCCGTTTAAGTTTTGCTCAGTAACAGAAACAAATTTTCCGCCTTTCTGAAAATCAAGAGAAAAAGCTACTACTACTCCCTTATAATTAAATGAGTTAGTAAAACCACCGGTATAGCTTGGCAGCATACTACCTAAATTAACAGAATTGTTTACTACAGGCATACCAGTTTGATCAACTACAATGTTGCCTTTAGTATCACGGGTGAAGCCTGAGCCAATGATTTGACCATAAGACTGACCTAATACGCCGTTAACACCAAAGCTTGGAGAACCAACAAATCCAAAGCTTTTTGCACCTGCAGCCTGGTTACCACCAGCAAGGCCATAACCGCCTGCACCATCAGGTGATACCTGTAAGCTGTTTATGCCAGGGAATATTGAAACTACTTTATTCCGGTTAAACGCAACGTTGAAATCTGCATTCCAGGTAAATTCTTTTGTTTTTACCGGCGTGCCGCCCAATGTTATTTCTATACCGTTATTTTTAATTTCACCTGCATTAATTACCGCAACCGAATAACCTGAAGTTCCGTTAACTGGTAATGGCAATATCTGGTCTTTGGTATTGCGGGTGTAATAGTTAAAATCAAACCTGATCCTATCTTTTATAAAACGCAGCTCTGTACCTATTTCAAAAGCGGTAGAAAGTGTAGGCCTTAAGTTAGCATTTGGAAGGGTATTTGGTACGGTTTGGATCGGATCTCCTCCGTGTGGAGTTGTAGATAAGTTATAAATCTGATAAACCTGGTACGGCGAAGCATCAGAACCAATTTTTGCAGCTGATAATCTTAATTTACCAAACGTAAGAATGTCGTTTTAGGTAAAAGTTCCGAGAAAACAAATGAGCCGGAAAGACCACCATACCAGTAAGAATTATTATTAACAGGCAGCGTAGATGAATTATCATTACGGGCGTTAAAATCAAGATATAAAAAGTCTTTATAGCCAAATGAGGTGTAACCATAATAACTATTAACACGGGTTAAAGCATTATAACTAAGTGCTGTTGGCGCATCAATTGAGTTACCAAGAGTATATAGTCCGGGTATAGCCAAACCGCCGTTAGTATTTCCGCTGGTGTACAGGTAACGATCCTGGCGACTTTCTGCATATAAACCAGCTTTTACTGATAGATCATGAAAAACATGGCTGTAGTTCAAATTAGCCACATAATTATTCTCTTTATAAGTATACTGGCTTTGTGAATATGAATCCACATTGATAGTACCTGAACCTACTCGTGAATTGTCATCCCTGTTCAAAAGATCTTCCCGGGCTATAACCGAAAGAGAAAGGTCTTTAGTGAACTGGTAAGATGCTGTAAGATTACCGTATATACGATTGCTGTTTGACTTAGAAGTATTTACATAAGCCTCGGTGTACGGATTGTCCCAGTAATGAGGTGAAAGATCATCAGGGCTAATAATATTCCATGATGTATACGTTCCGTCGGCTCTCTTGTAATTTTTCAGCTGACCAATTTCAGTATCCCTGTGAAACCATTGGCTGAATGATCCGGCTGTTTGCGTTCCATAACCTTCCTGGGGAACATTGTTTGAATTGATTTGTGAAAAGTTTATATTGGCGCTTACAGTTAATCTTTTTGTTAACTTAAGTTCGCCGTTTAAACCAACGTTATTGCGTTTTTGATCACTGTTAGGCGTAATACCTGTACGTTCAATGTTAGTGTATGAAACCCGGAAGTTATAATTATCACTGGCTTTTGAAAACGCTGCATTTGTATTTGCAGTAACACCCGTACGGTAAAAATCACGAACGTTGTTTGGCTGAGCCACAAAGGGTTTTAATTTACCATAGCCAGGATTAGTTGGATCCCAGAAATACCATGGTGCGTACAAGGTTCCATCAAGTTTAGGGCCCCAGCTTTCATCAACACCATAATCATAATATTTAACTCCATTAAAATTTGCGTTTGATGCGGGTGAGTTTCCAGGATCATAAGTGTAAGTCTTCCAGTTTAAACTTGTACCACCACCATATTCGTTCTGGTACTCAGGAAGCTGGTAAACTTTTTCAAAGGTTGTTGACTGATTAAATGAAACGCCAACTCCTCTATCAGCACCTTTTTTAAGGGAGATAACCACCGCGCCTTCTGAAGCACGCTGACCGTATAGCGCAGTAGCTGCCGGGCCCTTTAAAACTGTTAATGATTCAATATCATCATTATTTACCGCATTTGGATCTGTAACCACACCATTAACCACATAAATGGGATTACCGCCCGATAGGGAGTTAACGCCACGGATACGGATGGTAGAAGTACCAAATTTTGCGCCCGAACCGCCAAGTACCTGTACACCGGCAATTTTGCCGGCTAAGGCCGTGTTAAGGTCAGATTGCTTTGTTACCGATAAATCATCACCTTTAACCGCCTGGGCAGCATAACCCAATGATTTTTGCTGGCGCGAAATACCTAAAGCGGTAACAATAACCTCATTTAAACCATGGCTGGCCGGTACCAGAACTACGTTTAAATTGTTTTTGTTACCAACAGGAACTTCCTGGGCACTGTACCCAATAAAGCTAAATACAAGTGTTGCATTATTAGCAACATTTAGTGAGTATTTGCCATCTGCACCGGTTTGGGCGCCAATGTTCGTTCCTTTTACTTTTACGCTTACTCCCGGTAGAGGTAAGCCATCATCTTGAGCTGTTACCACACCATTAACGGCATGGCTTTGCGCAAATAGCTGGGTTGCAGCCAATAAAAAATTGCACAAAATAAGTAGTAAACCTTTTTTCATTGAAATAAATTAATTAATAGTTATCCCGGTAAACACAACGGGTACATAGCGCAAAGCAAAATAAAATTTTGCAATATTTCCTACGACTATACTTTGTTAACCTTGACGATTTATTTTATTTAAATGACACAACAAACCATATTTTATTTCGTTATCGGCCGCGCGAAAATCTTCGGCTTAACAGAAAGGCGGTTAATTTAATTAACTAAAAAAAAGGGAAAACACGCGAGGTATTTTCCCTTTTCCTTGAGAAGTCAAAATATTAATTACTAACCGATTACTTTAAATTAAAGTAACAAAAGCTTAACAGCAATACAGCCAAAATGATCAATTAAAAAGCCTCCTTTACCAGGATTTTGCTATCAATATTTTCGCCGAAAATTTGAATGAAACTTTGCAGGGGCTGATTAAAATTCAGAAAAACACCTTAACTATTATGACTTTAATTTGACTCTCTATCCATTTTATTACAAAATAGTTAATCAAAAGGCGGTCAGTAGTTTTTTCATTTAAAAATGAAAACAATGAGCCCTAAGTCCGTTAAAACTGAGAGATGCTATTTAAAATTGGTAAAATTGAGCGGGGATATTAAAAACGAGGTATTTCTGGTCCGTTATATGGATTTTCAAGGGCATACCATATCCTGGTTAACCGGTGTTTCGCATTTCCATCTTTAACATCTGACGTCATCTGTTCGATATTCCTTTTTACAGCTTCTTTAACATCAAGTTGGGTGGTTGCCCTATCAAGGCGTAGGGTTTCAGGTAATGTTGCTGCTTCTAAGTAGGCTATCAGGTCTTGCTCTGTCATGCCGCAAAGTTAAAAAAGCGATTCATTTAATCAGCGAACCCACTTGCAAATTGAAACTTTCATGTTACAATAACTAAGTACCGGGATGCTAAATGCGTATAAAAACAACGTAATTACCTAATTAAATATATTGATTAATTTTCCTCAAAGGTTTTAGAACTAAAGCCAGCACAGGAAATGCAATGCCATTTTTACGCATAGCTTTTAAATCAAAACTCCAGGCTTTAAGCCTGCTTTTAAAACTTCTATTACTCACACCTCCGCCCAGCATATTAACCATTACCTTGTTTATATGAAAACATTTAATTTTGTTCAGATACATAAACCGCAGCATCAGTTCATAGTCGGCCGCCGAGCCGTATTCCAGGCTATAAAAGCCCAACTTTTCAAATAAGTTACGTTTGCAATAAAACGTGGGATGCGGGGGCATAAATCCCCGGTTAAAGGAATTAATTACACACTGCTTTGAATTCCATTTCCGGATTATTTTTCCGTTGAGATTTACATAGTTCAGGTTTCCGTAAACCGCATCAATATCTTGTTGTGTAAATACCTGTGCTACTGTTGATAAAACCTGATCATCAGCCAGGAGATCATCGGCATTAAGAGTGCCTACAATTTGGCCGGTAGCTATGCTGATTCCTTTATCCATGGCATCATATATGCCTTGATCTGGTTCAGAAACAAAAAAATTGATGTGTTTTATATGTTTTTTTATAATACTTACCGTATTGTCGGTTGATCCGCCATCAATAACAATATGCTCAATATCGGGATGCTTTTGGCTGATAACAGATTGGATACATTGCGCTATGGTATCCTGGGCATTATAAACAACGGTAACTAATGAAATCTTCAAACTCTATAAATTGGAAAAAATACGAATCGTTAATACCCGCAAATTATGTATTTTTGGAATCAATGCAGAATTATAAAAATATTTAAGCAGAAGTTTTTTGTCCTCATGCGCATAGTAACGTCAATTTTCCCTATTTTTTTAATAGTTCTTATTCTATCTTCTTGCTCGGGTAAGCAGTACCAACCTTTATTTGAACAAAAAACTGTCAATACTGATACAGTATCGCAGAAAAGCTATAACGATTTAAGCAGCTATCGCATAAAATCACAGGATATGCTGCAGATACGAAACCTGCAAAATATTAAATATGTAGTTGATGAAGCGCCTTCATCAAACAGCGGAGGCGGTGGTGGAAGCGCCGGAGCCGGACAAACTTACCAGGTTGACGAAGAAGGCACCGTGGCCCTACCTGTTATTGGCCATGTTGCTGTTGTAGGACTTACACGCACCCAGGCATCAAAACTTATTGAAGACCTTTACCGTAAAAACCTTTTAAAAGATCCCATAATTGAGTTAAAAATCACCAACCTGAGGGTTACCTTACTTGGCGAAATTAAGGGGCAGGGAAATTTCCCATTGGTTAGAGACAAAACCACTTTGATTGAAATGATTGGACAGGCTGGAGGCCTTACAGAGAAGGCTAATATATCAAACGTTAAAATAATTCGTGGAGATCAAAAAAATCCCCAGGTAACCTACGTCGACCTTAGGGACATACAATCAATAAACGATCCGAGGGCTGTACTTCAAAATGGCGATATTGTATATATAGCTCAAAACAAACGCGCCATACGTAATGATAATTTACAAAACGCTTCATCCATTGTACAGCCAATGTTGCTTTTACTGAGTACAGCTTTACTTGTTTTATCGCTTTCCCGCCGCTAATGGAAGAAACAGAAAAATTCCAAAGAAAACTGCCTAACCAGGAAATCGACTATTTCAAGATTGGCAAAGTATTGTTGAGTCGTTGGTATTGGATTGCTGCATCTGTGGGTTTGGCTGTTATTATATCTTATACTTATTTATGGTACACGCCTAAAACGTTTGCAACATCCGGCACATTAAAAATTGAAGAAAGAAAGTCGGAAGTTTCAGATCTTATATCTGTAATGGCAGCGCCCGAACGCGGGCCATCAAAAATACAGAGTATAACTTCGGTATTACAAAGCAGAAATGTAATACTTAGTGCTATAAAAGATATGGACTACCGGGTAAGTTTTTTTATATCCGGCCGCGTACGCACCTCCGAAACATATCCATCAAAGCCATTAAGCATTCAACTTATAAAGTTTGATAGCTTAAACTTTTATCATGATATTATAAGTTACAAACCTATTAACAAACAAATCTTTAGCCTCTCTTATAAAACGGGCGAAAAAGAAACTAAAAACCACTACAGCTATAATGCACCCGTAACCATAGGCAATACCAGTTTTACCATAAAATACCCCGGCGCTATTGATAACAGTACAATTTATCTTTTCAAGTTCAATATCCCTGAGGATTATATAGGTAGGGTGCAGGGTGGTTTAAGAGCCGGCGAAACCGGCAAGAATACCAATATTATCTCGCTGCAGGAAACCGACCTTAACCCCCAGTTTGCTGCTGATGTGCTTAACAATATCATGAAGGAGTATGTGATTTTTGACAGGAACCAGAAATCACAGTCGGCATCACAAATGATTGATTTTATTGACAGCCAGCTCTCATTCCTATCCAGTGAAGTAAAAGGATCAGAAAGCTCAATAGAAAAATATAAAAACAAAAACAAAATACTTGATGTAGGCTCTGCCTCGGCTACTTCGGCCAGTAAAGCCGCCGACATTGAAACAAGAAGATCACTGTTAAAAATTCAGATGATAGCACTTGATCAGCTAACAGATCAAATAACCAAAGAAAAGGATAATGTTACACTAAATTTCAGCTCTGGCGGAACTGATTTACCTACTTTAAACGCATTAATAAACAAGTTAGATATACAGATATCTGAAAGAGCAGCCTTATTAAAAACTTATACACCTAATTCTCAGCCCCTACTTGATATTAATCAGCAAATACTTCAAAGTAAACTCACTGCTTTAAATAACATAAAAGGTGTACGTAACAGTGTCGTAAAAAATATAGCGTATTTGGATAGTCAGTTAGCGCAGATTAACCAAACCATAATGACATTACCGGCAGCCCAGCGTGATCTTGTTGCTTTACAACGGGATTTTGAGATAAATGATAAGGTATATTCCTTTCTGTCAGAAAAGAAACTGGAAGCTCAGATAAGCCGCGCCGGCATATTACCTGGCGCCACGGTTATTGAATTTGCACAGCCCAATTATAATGCTGTATCACCCAACGAACATGATATCCACCGTTCGGCCATCATTTTGGGTTTAGCAATAGGCCTTGGCCTCATTATTTCAATAAGGATACTTAACCCTTATATTTATGATAAGGAAACCATTGAAAGCCTTACAGTAATACCTATACTGGGAGTTATAAGAAAATATCCAGAACACATTGATGAAAACAGCAGGCAGGTCTTAGTCCTAAGTAAGCCCAGATCCATATTTGCCGAATCGGTTCGTTCGGTGCGTACCAATCTAAGCTTCCTTGCATCAGAAAAGGCCAGCAAAATAATTTGTATAACATCGGAGGTTGCCGGCGAGGGTAAATCATTTGTAGCTGTAAACTTATCAAGTACCCTATCGCTCATTGATAAAAAAGTTATACTTATCGGCGCCGATTTAAGGCGCTCAAGACTCCATAAAACCTTTCATGTACCTAATGACAAAGGCTTAAGCAACTACCTTGCCCACCAGAGCACGCTTGACGAAATTATTCTCCACTCTGAACAGGAAAATCTCGATTTTATGGTTTCAGGTCCGGTTCCTCCAAACCCATCAGAATTACTGCACAGCGCCAGGATGACTGCGATGATTGCCGAATTGAAATTAAGGTATGATATTATAATGATTGATACCGCGCCAATCGGCCTGGTATCTGATGCAATCCCATTAATAAGGATAAGCGACATTAATGTTTTCGTGATCCGATCAGGAAAATCTAAATTTTATGCAGCTACGGTTCCTCAACGAATAGCACAAGAATATCATCTTGATAATACCGTAATTGTACTAAACGCTTTTGAAGAAGACCTTTTACATGCAAGATACTATACTACCAAATTTACCGGCGACAATGCGGGTTCAAGATATTACTATTACTCTGACTATAGCGGATACTCGGGATCTGGCTATTATTTAGATGATGATAAAAATAAATGGTGGGATATAAGGCGATGGTTTAAAAAATAAGATGCACTTATTAAAACAATGGAATTAAAGGTAAGTGAAACAACAAAAAAGTGGTATCCTGTTTATACAAACCCTCGTGCCGAAAAAAAAGCATACCAGGCATTAATAAACAAAGGGGTTGAAGCTTACCTGCCGCTGCACCGACAATTAAAACAATGGAGCGATCGTAAAAAATGGGTTGAAGAGCCTTTTCTTAAATCATACATATTTGTTAACATTGCTCAACATGAGCAGGCCGATATATTGATGACAAAAGGCATATCGAGGTTTTTATATTTCATGGGAAAGCCCGCATCAATGCCCAGCCGCCAGATAACAGAATTAAAGTTATTAATGGCCAGCCCATATGAATTGGAGATTACCGAAGATGATCTGCAGGCGGGAGAAAAAATCATACTCAAAGCAGGTCCATTAAAAGGAATGACCGGGGAAGTAATATCGCAGCGGTCGCAAAAGCAATTGATATTAAGGCTTGAAAGTATTGGATGCTCCATAATTGTCCATGTTGCCGCATCTTATATTGAAAGATTTTAATTGAAATTATTTATTTTAATTAAAAAATATTGATGGCTGATTTTATATCAGCATAAATTAATAAAAAAACAGGGCTACACCAATAAATATAAGTCACTGTTAAATAATAAGTTACAATTAAAAATGTAGTTTACGGGGCGAAGCTGTGAATATTTATAGAGTATGTGTAGGATAGTTGGAATAATTAATAAGCGGTTACAACCCCAACTTATCCGAGAAAAAGTGAAAGCCATGTGCAAAGTACTGCAACATGGAGGACCAGATGACGAAGGTATTTTTTATGATGAAAAACAACATCTCGCATTTGGGCACCGCAGGCTATCCATAATTGATTTGAGCAGTAACGGGCATCAGCCAATGGCAGATGTGGAGCAAAAAGTCTGGATAACCTTTAACGGCGAAATTTATAATTACCAGGAATTAAGAAATGAGCTGTTAAGGCTTGGCGTTAGCTTCAATTCCGTTACTGATACAGAAGTAATAATTGCCGCCTATTTGCAATGGGGAACTGAAGCCTTCTCCAAATTGAGAGGAATGTTTGCATTCGCCTTATTTGATAGCATTAAGGGGCTTACCTACCTGGTACGCGATACGGCTGGTATAAAACCGGTATATTATTTCGCCGAAGATGGCCAGCTGAGTTTCGCATCAGAAATAAGAGCTTTTACGGCGGCTGACATATCTGCCGAAAAAGATCCCAATTGGCCTATAAGGTTTTTAGCGTTTGGCCATATACCAGAGCCATATACTACTTTAAAAAATGTATTTAGCCTACCCAAAGGGCATTATTTATGTTGGACCCATGCATCATCAACGCATGAGATCAGCCCTTATAAACAAACTGTATTAAAAAATCAGATAACCGATGTTGATAAAGCCCGGCAGCTGATAAAAAATGCTTTAATAAAAGGTGTAAACCGCCAGCTGATTGCAGATGCGCCATTGGGTGTATTTTTAAGTGGTGGTATAGATTCAAGCCTTATTACGCTATTAGCAGATAAAGAAAAAAAGGAGCAGCTTAAAACCATCTCGATATTTTTCAACGAAAAAAATTATGATGAACAGGCGTATCAGCGCGTAGTTTTAGATAAGGTAAGCGGTGAAAATTTTTCGCACTTAGTGAAGCAGGATGATTTTGAAACTTTCCTTCCGCAAATCATTAACGCCATGGATATGCCAACTACCGATGGCATCAATAGCTGGTTTATTAGCAAGTACGCACATGAGGATGGCTTAAAAGCAGTACTATCCGGCGTAGGCGCTGATGAATATTTTGGTGGTTATCCCTCATTTAACCGGATACGGTATCTTGGATATTTAAGAAAACTTCCTCCTTCCCTATTTTCGGCGATTAAAGGGTTATTACCAGATCATTATAAAAAACTTACATTTTTGGGTAATGACCATTCGGCAGCCGATTATCTTTTATTGAGAGGATTGTTTTCGCCGGGCGATATTGCAAAGGCGCTTAATACTGACGATAAACAAGTTAGGGACGTTCTTTTTAATGGTTTTGATATCCCTCATCTGGGGCCTTATGATCAGGAACATGCATCATGGTTTGAAGCAAACCTTTACATGCAAAATCAACTCCTGCGAGATACTGATGTGATGAGCATGAATCATGGTTTAGAAGTTAGGGTCCCTTTTTTAGACGAAGACTTTACAAGTCTGGCTGAAAGCATAGCGCCAGAAATAAGATTCAATAACCAACAAGCAAAAAAAATTCTGATTGATAGCTTTAATGGCCTGCTGCCCGAAGCCGTTTGGAACCGGCCAAAAATGGGCTTTACATTTCCATTACAACAATGGATGAGCCAATACAAACCAATAAGCGATAGTAGCTTATATCGGGGTGAAATGGCACAAAGTGTAATTAAAAATTTTAAAAATAACCAAATCCATTGGTCAAAAGCTTTTGCTCTTTACCAAATACAAGCCAATGTCTAAAAAAGTAATACTTTTTACTTTACAAACATTCAGCACTACTGGCGGCATCCAAAAAATGACCCGTACGCTGGGGCATTCATTACAGCAACTGGCAAAAACCAACAAAGGGAATTTTGAACTATGGTCTGCTTATGATAAGCAAACCGATCTGATGCCCCAATATCTGCAGGCAAATGCTTTTAAAGGCTTTGGAGTTAACCGCGTTAACTTTGCATTTAAAGCTGTGAGTAAATCAACAATGCCCGATGTTATTATTTTAAGCCACATAAACCTGGCAAGCGTTGGTTTGTTTATAAAATTGGTTCATCCTAAATGCAAGGTTTGGCTTATTGCCCATGGCATTGAGGTTTGGCGGCCGCTTTCTTTTGTTAAAAAATACCTTTTAAAACGTTGCGACAAGGTAATTTGTGTAAGCAATTTTACGCGTGAGCAAATGCTAAAACGACACAGTGTAAGTGCAGATATTTGCCGGGTTTTAAATAACGCGATCGACCCTTTTATGAAGCTGCCGGTAACCTTTGAGAAGCCGAAACACCTTCTTGAGCGCTATAAGTTAACAACAAATCAGCCCGTTATTTTTACCTTAACACGCCTTGCTTCTACAGAACAATACAAAGGATACGAGCATGTAATAGAGGCTATCAGCAACTTAAAACAGCATTTTCCGGGTATTAAATATATACTATCAGGAAAATACGATACCAAAGAAGAGGACAGAATAAAAAAACTTATAATACACCATAACGTAGCAGAACAGGTAATACTTACAGGTTTTATTGAAGAAGCTGAACTAACAGACTATTTTTTATTGGCCGACCTGTTTGTGCTACCCAGCAAAAAAGAAGGTTTTGGTATAGTATTTATTGAAGCCCTTGCCTGTGGATTGCCGGTTATTTGCGGTAATGCCGATGGCAGTATTGATGCGATAAGAAATGGCGAATTAGGTCATGCAATAAATGCAGATGATACCTGCGAACTGAGTAAATGCATTACCGAATATTTAGAATCGCCATTAACAGCTGTTAAACGCAAGCAGTTGCAAAAGCAATGCCTGTCGCATTTTAACGAAATAGATTACATGCAAAAATTACAATTACTATTAAACGAATGAGTATGCCTACCGACGAAAAATGGGATATTGAATTAACGCCCCACAGCAGCTTATTTGACTTAAAACTTGATGATATATGGCATTATCGGGATTTGCTGATGCTATTGGTACGGCGCGATTTTGTTTCTTTTTATAAACAAACCATCCTTGGCCCTTTATGGTTTTTTATCCAGCCATTGTTCACTACTGTCATTTATACTTTTGTATTTGGTAACCTTGCAGACATCTCTGCAGATCATTTACCTAAACCATTATTTTATTTGGCAGGCATTACCGCATGGAACTATTTTGCAGATTGCCTTACAAAAACATCTACGGTTTTTACAGCAAACGCCGGCCTTTTTGGCAAAGTATACTTTCCCAGGCTTATAGTACCGCTAAGCATTGTAGTTTCAAACCTGATTCGTTTTGGTGTTCAAATGGTGCTTTTTTTCCTGATGATAGGGTTTTATGTATTTAAAGGCGCAAATGTTCATCCCAATGCCTATCTGTTACTGTTCCCTTTTTTATTAATGTTAATGGCAATGTTAGGTTTAGGGCTTGGAATGATCATATCTGCCATGACTACAAAATATCGTGACTTAAGCTTCCTGATTACCTTCGGTATCCAGCTAATGATGTATTTAACTACAGTGATTTATCCTTTATCTACCGTTAAGGAAAAATACCCCAAATACCAATGGATGGTTGAATATAACCCGATGACGCCAATTATTGAATCTTTCAGATATGGCTTTCTTGGTCAGGGTACTTTTACTATGCTATCCTTAGGGATCACCACTGCGATAACAATACTGATACTTTTAATTGGGATAGTAATTTTTAACCGCGTTGAACGCACCTTTATAGATACAGTGTAATATATGCCATCGGTAATTAAAGTAGAAAATCTTTCAAAAGCTTACCAGATAGGAGAAATAGGCACAGGAACCCTATCCCGCGACCTGGAACGTTACTGGGCAAAGATGAGAGGTAAAGAAGATCCTTTTTTAAAAATAGGCGAAGTTAACGATCGCGCAAAAAAAGGTGAAAGTAACATTGTATGGAGCTTAAAGGATATCAATTTTGAGATAGAACACGGCGATGCCGTTGGCGTTATAGGTCGTAATGGTGCCGGCAAAAGCACATTGCTTAAAATACTAAGCCGGGTTACCGCTCCTACCACTGGTTCGGTTAAACTAAAAGGACGAATAGCCAGTTTACTAGAAGTTGGTACGGGCTTTCACCCCGAATTAAGCGGCAGGGAAAATATTTATCTTAACGGTGCCATCCTGGGCATGCGTAAAGCAGAAATAAAGCGAAAGTTTGATGAGATAGTAGATTTCTCGGGAGTTGAGCGATACGTGGATACGCCAGTAAAACGATATTCATCGGGCATGTATGTACGCCTTGCCTTTGCTGTGGCAGCTCACCTGGAATCGGAAATATTGATTGTTGATGAAGTATTAGCCGTCGGTGATGCCGAATTTCAAAAGAAATGTTTGGGAAAAATGGGGGAAGTTAGTAAAGGGGAAGGCAGAACTATTTTGTTTGTTAGCCATAATATGGCAGCTATAAATCAACTTTGCAATAAATCCATCTTATTAAAAAACGGGCTGGTGGCCATGAATGGCCTAACAAGTAAAATTGTTGATGATTATTTAAAATCTGATCTTTTAACTGAAGCTTACGTAAACTTGAGTGAAACAATTACAGCTGGAATAGGTAATAAAAAAGTTAGTTTTGTAGATGTTTATCTAAAAAAGCATGGGCGGTCAGATAGTACGCGCCTATTCTCGTTAGGTGATGATATGCATATATATATTCACCTGCAATTTAAAAACCCCAATCAAAGCCAGGTTCGCACATCCATTGAACTAAAAACTGTTGATGGCATTAAAATAGCTAACATGATCGATGAAGATTCGCATTTTCAGGTATCAGCATCAGCCGAAAATACTGCTCTTTACCGCATAACATTAAACGACCTGCGGTTATATCCAGGCACATATTATTTAAGTCTTTATTGTGGTGATACGTCAAGCACTGAAATATATGATTACCGGGAAGATTGTATTTCTTTTGAAATTATCGATGGAGGCAAACTAACCAGCCGCTACCTGCCAAAATCGGCCGGGCTGTTTTTCCTTACGCCCGAGTGGAAGAAAATTGAATAAAAACTAAGCATGTTATTATCCCAGCTAAAAAAATTGAAGGTTATATTGTATGCTTTTTTAAAAAAACATACGGAAGAGCAAAAACGAATACAATACTTCAAAAAACAATCAAACAACATCCATGCTGACGATGTGGATATAAAAGCTGTTAAAGGACACAACATAACCATCTTAAAAGGATCATATGTTTGTGAAAACAGCTCAATTGATAGTTATACTTATATTGGGTTTAATACATTAATTTCAAAGACAATTATAGGCAGATATAATTCTATTGCCAACAATGTAAATATTGGGCACGGCGAACACCCGCTTAATCTAATTTCAACATCCAGCTTTCTTAACGATACGCCATATGAAGTATTAACACAAAAACAATGCATTGTTACGCACGATGTTTGGATAGGATCTGGCGCCACTATAAGAAGAGGGATAACCCTTGGTATTGGTTGTGTTGTTGGAGGCAATGCATTTGTTAACAAAGATGTCCCGCCGTTTGCAGTTGTTGGGGGTGTACCTGCAAAGATTTTAAAATATCGCTTTCCACAGGAGAAAATTGACAAAATTTTGGCTTCTTCATGGTGGGAAAAAGATGTTGAACAAGCAAAGATAATTGTAAAAAAACTTGAAGAAGATAATTAAAAACTGGCTAAAGCAGCTTCTTAATTATAAATCAAATGCTCAAATCCGGGGTAATAGCATACCAGATTTAGGCTCAAATAATCCTTTTGTTAAAATTGGAGAAAATTGCTATATCGACAATTGCACTATTGGGAGTTACACATATCTTTCGAAAAATGTATCGATGATGAATACCGAAATTGGCAAATTTTGCTCCGTTGCGCAGGGAGTTTCTATTTGCTTAGGGAAGCACCCCTCCTCTAAATTTGTAAGTACCCATCCGGCTTTTTTTTCTGTTCACAAACAAAATGGTATGACATTCAGCGATAAACAATATTTTATCGAAATGGGCAAAACTACCATTGGTAACGATGTATGGATTGGTGTTAATGCAATTGTTATGGATGATATTACAATTGGTAATGGTGCAATAATTGGCGCGGGCGCTGTAGTAACAAGAGATATACCACCATATGCCATTGCTGTTGGAGTACCGGCACAGGTTATAAAGTATCGCTTTGAACCGGATCAAATATCCTTTCTTGAGAAATTTGAATGGTGGAATAAAGAACATGATTGGCTGCAGGAACATTTTACTGAATTACATGATATTGAAGATTTTATAAATAAATATGCTAATTGTTAAAATTCATGGAGGCTTAGGAAATCAGTTATTTCAATATGCTTTTGCAAAAAGCCTGGCATATAAAAACAACACTGATTTTAAACTTGATATCCATTTTTTTGATGATCAGTCATTACGTAGCTATAATCTGTGCGATTTCAATATTATAGAAAACATAGCGTCGACAACCGAAATTTCGGCATTTAAGCAAAAAAAAACAACAAGGTTTAATTTTCTAAAAAGTAAGCTTTTTAAACCTGAGACACATATAGTTGAAGAAAAGAATTTAGAATTTAACCCACTATATTTTACCCCTTTAACTAATGCATATTTAAGCGGATACTGGCAATCTGAGAAATATTTTGCAGATATAAAAACGCAAATAAAAAATGAGTTTACTCCCAAAGCTCCCCCATCTGACACAAATTGTTTTTTGCTCAATAAAATTAAATCAAACAACGCGATAAGCTTACATATCCGCAGGGGCGACTTTGAAAAGGAAGAAACCGTGAACAAAATTCACGGCACATGCTCGTTACCTTATTACGAAAACGCCGCAGATTTAATTGCTAATAAGCTTACTGATCCGATTTTTTACATTTTCTCAGATGATATAAACTGGGCAAGACACAACCTCAAACTAAATTATAAAACGCACTTTGTTGATATTAATGACGAGCATTCTGCTTTTGAAGATATTCGTTTAATGTACAACTGCAAACATCATATTATAGCCAACAGCACCTTTAGTTGGTGGGGAGCCTGGCTCAACACTAAACCCGACAAAATTGTGATTGCGCCAATAAAATGGTTTAATGACACTGAATTAAATTACCAGGCTAAGGATATTGTACCCGAAACGTGGATAAGAATATAACTACCCCGATTGTTAGTATAATAATGCCGGTTTATAATTGCGAGAGCTATATTGTCGCAGCCATTGACAGCATACTGAATCAAACCCTTACAGCTTTTGAACTTATTATAGTTGATGATTGTTCTACTGATAAAGCCATTGAAATTGTCAGCAGCTACAAAGATGAAAGGATTAACTTTATACAGAAAAAAATCAAAAGCGGCTTGGTAGCCAGTTTAAATATAGGTATTAACCTATCCAGGGGCAAATACATAGCTCGTATGGATGGAGATGACATTAGCCACTTAACCCGGCTCGAAAAACAGGTAAACTACCTGGATCAGCACTCTGAAATTGATTTGTGTGGAACTGCTTATCAACTAATAGACAGTCAAACTATTGTGAGTTTCCCTATTTGTCATGATGATATCAAGATAGGAATGCTTGAATATTGTCCGTTGGCACATCCTACTGTGATGCTAAAAAAAAGCTTTATTGGTAATAACAATCTCAGGTACTTAAATGAATTTGAATGTGCCGAAGACTATGAACTATGGACCAGGTGTGTATCACTTGGTAAAATAAATAACATGCCCGATGTGTTGCTTTCATACAGACGCCATAATAATCAATTCTCTATTACCAATAAAAAGAACCAGGACAAAAATTCAGCCATTTGCAGGGTTAATATGCTAAGCCTAATTTGGAAAAATGCCTCTTTAAATGATCAATATACACGTGAGCTGCTCTTCCAAAATGAAACCTTCCATAATATAAACAAACTAAATGATGTGATTGGTTGGATGGACGAACTTGTCAGGTTAAATATGGAGAAAGCATGTTTTGACGCACACAAATTTAAAGACTACGTTAAGATAAAAAAAAACTCCACCATCCGTCGCTTCTATTTAAACCAAACTATATATACCCCTAAGGTTCTATGTCAATTTTTGAAAGTTTATAAGAATTATAAAGGTTGTTTCAGCACGTTGGAGTATTGTAAGTTAGCTTTGAAATGCCTGGTGTTTTGGAAACTAAACTTTGCCAGGAGATAATGTTTAAAGCAGCAAAGAAACATATTATTATTGCTAAATTATTTGAGTTTGGCGGCAGTAATAGTCACCTTAAAGCATTAATAAAATACCTTGGCAAGGAAAATATTATACTACTCTTAGAAAATGAAGATCAACTTCCTTATTTAAAAAACTTAGGTGACACAACGGGCATTATTGTTAAAATCCAACAACAATTACACGGCTACGCCCACTTGGGTAATAATTTCACCACCAACATAAGGGAATTATTCAAAATACTTAAGTCCGTTTTTGCCATACAATTATTAAGTTTCAAATACAGCTATGCAAGTGTAACTATCTGCTCGGTTGAACCAGAAAAACATTTGTATCTGTTGTGGTTGCCGTGGGGGAAAGTATATTACATACTGCATTCTACTCCAAATAAAAATCATACGCCTTTTACATCATATACATGTAACACAAATTTGAGTAAGCGCAAAAGAATCATAACTGTATCACAATCAAACAAACAGCTCATTTGTGAAAATTGGGATATAGCTAATAAAGAAAAATTTGTTAATGTGATTTATAATTGCCTGCTAAACGATAATTTAAACCACGTAAAAACGCAAACTACAAAAAGCAATAATCAACAGCATATTGTAACCATGGGGCACGTTATAAATTATAAAAACCCCCATGTTTGGCTAGATGTGGCTAAACTCGTAACATTAAAGTATAGTAATGCTATTTTTATATGGCTTGGTGACGGACCATTATTAAAGGAATTTAAAGATGCTACAAAAATGCTTGATAACATCCGTTTCGAAGGCTATAAAGCTGACACCGACATGTATTTAAAAAGCGCATGTATTTATTATCAACCAAGTTTACAAGAAACTCATGGAATTGCTGTTGTTGAAGCTATGGCCAATCAATTACCATGTGTAACCTCTAATGCAGGCGGGCTTCCAGAGTCTGTACAACATCAGTTTAATGGATTACTCTTAAACGCTATGGATAAGCAAGGGCAGGCAAACGCTATATTAACCCTGTTAAATGATCCCAACTTAAGCAAGCAATACGGCATAAATGGTTATTTAAAATACAATGAACTATTTAGCTACGAATCTTTTAAATTGAATATGGATGCCTTATATATATCTTAAAAATATATTTATTTCAAAATTTTGTAAATGCAATTAGGTGTATCAGTTATCATCTGTTGTTATAATAGTGCTGCACGCCTACCTGATACGCTGAAACATTTGGCATTGCAACGGGTACCTGCAGGTATATTATGGGAAGTTATTGTAATTGATAATGCATCAACAGATAATACCTTTCAGGTTGCTTCTCAGGAATGGGAGAAATACACCATTCCAAATGCTGGTTTCAGATTATTGTCCCAACCAATCCCCGGTAAAAACCATGCTCATAAAATGGGAATTGAAGCTGCTAACTATGAATATATACTTACTTGCGATGATGATAACAGATTATGTGCTGATTATGTAAGTATAGCCTATGAGTCTATGTCCGCTGACAATAAAATTGGCGTGCTAGGTGGCTGTGGCATATTCGACCCACAACAGCCCGCTTGGTCGGATATTGAAAAACATAAGCAGTCATATGTAAACGGCCCCCAAACCTGGGCTTCGACAGCACATTGGGTATATGGTGCAGGATGTGTTTGCAGAAAAAGCTTATTTATTAACCTGTATAATAAAGACTGGCAGCAAATTACTTCGGGAAGAAATGGCACAAAACTAATCTGTGGCGAAGACGTTGAAATTTGCTTTATTATATATATATGTGGATACAAAATTAAATCAAATGATAGGTTAACTTTTCATCATTTTGTACCACTAAAAAGACAAAGCCTGAAGTACATTTTAAATTTGCAGTACTGGATAAGCTACTCTTATGTTTTACTAAACAATTATCTTATGCTGATGGATGGTGATAAGCGTTCGGTACAAAAAAAATTAAATGATTGGTCTATTTATAATATAAAAGCCCTGGTCATGTTTACAGTAAAATTAGCCAGGCAAAAACTCATAAAGTTGCAGCCTTTAAGTGTTGATGAAAAATTAAAGCTGCAATCTCATCTTGGCTCCCTAATATCAATTTTCAATAACCGAAAAAAAATCATAAAACATCATAGTCAATTAACTAACATGTTAAAAAATCAGGAAATGTTTAATTGAGATTATCGCGTTTGCAGATGTTTAGTACGCCTATACTTTTTTTAATATTTAACCGTCCCCAAACCACAGAAAAGGTTTTTGAGGAAATACGTAAGCAAAAACCCCAATACTTATTTATTGCCGCGGATGGTCCGAGAGAAAATAACCAACACGATGTTGAGCTATGTAAAACCACCCGGAACATCGTTTCAAAAATTGACTGGGAGTGCGAAGTAAAAACTTTATTCAGCGATAAAAATATGGGCTGCGGACTTGCTCCTGCCACAGGCATTACCTGGTTTTTTGAGCAAGTAGAGGAAGGTATAATACTGGAAGACGACTGCATTCCCAACAGCAGTTTTTTTGAATATTGCGAAACTTTGCTAAATAAATACCGGGACAACACCAATATCATGATGATTTGCGGCACAAGCTATCAGCCCAAACCATTAAATAACGACACTTACTATTTTTCAAAATATCCGCACGTTTGGGGTTGGGCTACATGGAAAAGGGCATGGAAAAATTATAGTTTTAAACTCGATGGTGAAACTAATGAAACCAGGCGCGATGTTATAGAGCGAACTTTTACCAATAATCGTGAGCGTAAGTTTTGGGAAAACAATATGCACATGATCATAAACGGCCTGGATGCCTGGGATTATCAGTTTATGTATTGGATGTGGAAAAACAATGGTACCTGCATTGTGCCTTGGCAAAATATGATATCAAACATTGGGTTTGGAGCGCATGCTACGCATACACATGATTGCAATTCCAATCAATCGCAAATGACACAGCATCAGCTTTCAACAATAAAACACCCGCAACATATTAAGGTTAATACAAAGGCCGATGACTATGAAAGAGGGCATATATTAATTGGCACCGAATATAAATACTACTTAAACAGGCTTCGTGCAGTGGCGGGTAAGTTTTTAAAGCCTGTTTTAATTAAAAATGGCAGGTAAAATGGTTGCTGTAATTATACCCATTTATAAACCGCAGCCCAATGCCAATGAGCTTGTTTCATTAAAGCAATGCATCCGGGTATTAAAAAAATATCCCATAATATTTATTGGCCCATTTAAATTGAATACTACTGCTTACGAGGATATTTGCCGGGATCACATCCCATTTAATCTAACCTTGTTTGATGATGATTATTTTAGTGGAATAGAAGGCTATAATAAACTGATGTTATCTTCCACGTTTTACAAAACTTTTCTTGATTACAAGTACATACTAATCCATCAGCTTGACGCTTTTGTTTTTAAAGACGAGCTTGCTTACTGGTGCACAAAAAACTATGATTTTATTGGTGCACCAAATCTGCCCCATGAAAACCAGGCAAACGAAATTCAGTTTCTGAAAGGGTATTCAAAATTATTAAGTGCCGCTAACCGTATATTTAAAACAGACCATAAAATAAGTAACGTTGGGAACGGCGGGTTTTCGTTACGAAAAACCAAAACTTGTTATTGGCTGCTTAAACTTTTAAAGTCGAAAACATCTGCCTGGGGAACAAACAATGAAGATGGTTTCTTTAAATATTGGGGCAATTTACTCCACCCCTTTTTTAGTTTGCCCGCTGATGATACTGCCCTTCGTTTTTCTATAGAACACTCACCACAGGAGTCGTTAAAAAAACTAAACAATGAGCTGCCCTTTGGCTGCCACGCTTTTGAAAAACACGAACCGGAAGTATGGGAAAAATATATTTCAAGTTTTCAAAACCTGTACTAAAAATTGAATATTAAACTTCCTGATCTTAAAGCATACAAGTCTCATTTTCAGCAGAAAGGCGTTGACTGGCCTCTGCCAACTGTTGAGTACAGGGAAACTGGTTTGCTAAATCATCTTCCTAAAGCCGATAATAATAACATAGGCTGGCCCTGGACCGAAGAAGTTGATCCCGCGGTTTATGATAAGGCCATAAACTGGCCCAAATTAACCATTGTAACCCCTTCATATAACCAGGATAAATTTATCGAACAAACCATCCGATCAGTATTATTACAAAATTACCCTAACCTGGAGTTTATTGTTATAGATGGAGGCAGCACTGATGGCTCGGCAGAGATCATCAAAAAATATTCGCCATGGATAAGCTATTGGCAAAGCGAAAAAGACAAAGGACAGGGAAACGCTATTAATCAAGGCTTTAGTTTAGCATCCGGCACATATTACGCATGGATAAATAGCGACGATTATTACTTAAATAAAACCTTTTTAAGGGTTATACATGAATTTATTAAAACAAGGGCAAGCTTTGTTTATGGATATGCTTTTGAGTATTTAATTGATAAGCAACAGTTTAGGAACATTACAAAAGTAATTCCATTTATAGATTATTTTATCAGGTTCCCTTCCTTAGTGCAACCATCTTGTTTTTGGAATACGGAAATACATCAGTCTATATGGGAAGACCTGCATTGCTCGCTTGACTATGAACTTTGGCTGCGTATAGTAAAGGGCAATAAAAGAAGTTTAATAAAAGAACCGCTTTCGGTAGCAAACGTACATATGGATGCCAAAACATCCGACCCTAAAATGAAAGACAAATGGCACCAGGACCATTTGCTAATTTGCAGTACTGATGCCCATGGCCCGGTGTTAAACTGGGATAGGCTTGCCATTATTAATCGCCTGCGAATAAAACTATACAATTGGTTTCACTAAACACTTCAATGATATTTATAAACTTCCCTGAAATGAATTTATGGTAGGTATCGTAATCGAATGCAGGTTGGGAAATCAGCTTTTTCAGTATGCGTTTATAAGGGGATTATCAAAAAAGATAAATACCCCCTTTTTTATAAATGATACCATTGAAAAATTTACCGCGGCAGATTACTTTTACCTGGAAGGCTATAACCCGTTAAAAAATTTTATAAACCGGGTTTATTTTAAGTTAAAAAGCGGCAGTATTTCCAAAAGCCTGCAAAGTGTTGCGGTGGATAATTATTCAGATCCTATAATTAGCCAGGCAACCAACGAAATTATATACCGGGGCTACTTCCAGTCGGCACTTTTTTTTGAAAGTATAGCCGGTAATATATCCTCCCACATCAGGATAAAAGAAAAATTTCAACAGCAATTTAGTGCAAAATATAAGGATACTTTTGCCAGCAACAAGATTATTGCCGTGCATGTAAGACGGGGTGATTATTTAAATTTAAACGATTGGTGGCAGCAAAATTTAGGCAGTAATGATTTAACGTTGCCTGCAAATTATTATTTACAAGGTATTGAACAGGTAACCGATCATGAAAATTGCAGAATAATTTTTGTTAGTGATGATATGGAGTTTGCGCGCGCTACATTCGGTCACATCAAAAATGCCGAATTTGCCAGCAATGAAATGATCATTGATTTTCAAATTTTAATGAATGCCGATGCCTGTATTATATCAAACAGTTCATTTTCATGGTGGGCAGCCTATTTAAATCAAAAAGAAAACAAACAAATTATTTGCCCCAGATACTGGCTTGGCTTTAAAATAAAAAAAGAATACCCAGCGAATATTGTTCCGGATAACTGGATACAAGTAACTATATAACGATTGAAAATCAGTTTACCCATCTTTATAATTCTACAAAAAACTCTATTATTTCGATAGTGAAAAAAAGCCTAAAGTTTGCATTATTGGTGCCCTGTTACAACGCCGAAAGCTATATTGACGCATTTCTGGATAACATAGCAAAACTTAATAGGCCTTTTGATGAGGTGCTTTTTTACGATGATGCAAGTACCGATAATACTTACCGGCTCCTTAAACAGAAAGGCTGTCATGTTATTAAAGGTGAAGTAAACCGGGGGCCAGGGTTTGCCCGTAATCAACTTGCCCAAAGCTCACAGTGCGAATGGTTTCATTTTCACGATATTGATGATGGCTTAAACTCCGACTACCTGGTTAAAACCGCCGGGATGGCTGAAAAGAACCAATTTGACGTTGTTTTATGCAATGTTAACTGGTACGATGCCCAAACAAAGGCATTAGCTTTAAGCTGGGAATACTCTAATACCGGGATTAATGAAAACCCGGTTACATATACTATTTCGCATCCAATTGGGGGTATTAACGGTCTTTACCGGAAAAGTAAATTCATACAGACGGGTGGTTTCAACACAGATATCAGGATATGGGAAGATGCGGATCTTCATGTAAAGCTGGCGGCACAAAAAGCCCGGTTTTATATCATCGAGGAGGTGCTATCCTATTCGCTGCGCTACCCCGCTTCTGCAAGTACCGATCAAAGTTTAAGCTGGCTAACCAGGTTAAACCTCCTGCAAAATTATTTTGAAATTTTTACCGATGAAGCCACCAGAATGGAAACCGGGAAACAGGCGCAGGTTGCTGCAGGCAGTTTAATAATATATCGCCAGTTTTCAGCGGCAAAAAAAGCATTCCAGTTAAGCGAATTGTGTAAAGTAAAGGTACCTTACAACAATTCAAGGATCTGGGGATATATTAAATGGGGTACACCCTCATCATTAAGGATCAGTTTACGTTTATTACAATTAAAACTTGCATTCAGAAAAAGCACCTGAGATTAGTAAAACCCATCGTGGTTATGATAAAAAACTGGAAGGTTTAAGAGGCCTTTGCGCTTTTATTGTAGCTGTAAATCATCTTTTCACATTTGATTTTTTTGGCACCTTTAGTTCACCGATATACCCTATTTTTTTCCGACTACAGTTCGCCCATGTGGCTGTTTTAATATTTTTCATCATGTCGGGGTATGTAATGGGCTTAAGTCATATTAATTCCCCGTTCAATAACATCAACATTGCAGATTATCTAAAAAAAAGAATAGTAAGGCTATATCCCATTTATTTAATAGCACTATTTATTTCTGTTGTCTTTGGTTTGCAATTTGCGCCTATACCTCAGGTAATTGGCCACTTGTTTTTTTTACAGGAAGTTTTTGTGCACACCTTAAAAGCCAACCCTGCACTTTGGTCGCTCAGTTATGAAGTTATTTATTACCTGGCATTTATAGCATTATGGGCAGTAAGTAAATATTCCAAGAATCTTTATCTATTATTAGCGGCACTCATCATTGCCGCTATTTTAAGTAGCCCATCATTCAATATCGTTAAATCGCTATTAATTGGATGGATCTTTTGGCTCTCCGGCTTATACATTTCACGTTTAATCAATAACAATAAAAACACCATCAAAGCCCCGCTTATAAGCTATTTTCTCTTCCTTTTGGCTACGATAAACCTGCAATCGGGAGCGTTGATTATGAAACTGTTGCATATCTCGTTTAATAATCACAATCAGATTCTTTTAAATGATCTTTCATATTTACCTATATGCACGGTTATCATATCAGAAATTACCGGTAAGTATTTTAAGTACACCACCTGGATCAAATTATTGGCATGCTTTATACCCGCTTTCAGCGTGTTTGCGCTCCTTTACTTTAAACATAATATTTTTTCCAATATGGATTGGGTGTACGGAGTAGCCTGTTTCTGTTTAGGAATAGTTTTCTTAATTTTAAAAAGCAGTATTTACAGCTTCGAAAAAATGAATTTTATGGGTAAAATATCCTATGCAGTTTATGTTTTTCACTTCCCTATTGGCTTCTTTCTTAATATGTATTTAAGTAAATATCTATCTGGGCCTACTTTTTTGATAACGGGAATAGTGTGTTGGGTGATATTAACTTGCGGAATATCTTATGCAACAGAAATAGTACTTCAGCCATATATCAAAAAATACTTTTTTAAAAAAACACCGGCTTCGCAAGTCGCGGTAATACATTAAAATTTTGCTAAAAAATTATCTAAAAAAAATATTGATCATGTTTTTTACCAATAATCCTTACAGGATAAAAAGGTTTGAAGATGTGTATAATGATCCCGTTGGCGAGTCAATAGATAAACCTGAAACACTTTCGGTAACACTAAAATGCGAACAGGGCGAAACCATAAATTACGCACCACCATTAATAAGTAATCAACAGGAAACAAGCCACAGGCTAATAGGTAAAAAATCAAGATTCAGGTATGGCGGAATCTTTAAATCGCCCGACAGGTATTTATACAGCGTTTCAAACGCATGTATCATAGGGCAGTCAGGATTAATATATGATCCCGAAAAAAGAAGCTTTATTGATGAATCAACAAAAGAGTGGGTTATCAATCTTAAACAATCACCGTACGTAAATGCGCTGAATTTACCTCCTAAAACCTATTTAAAGGGTACAACCCTATCATTTCTTACCATAGGCGCCGATGGAGGTTTTTATCATTTCCTGTTCGAATCAATTACGAAGACAGGAATGTATAGATCCATCCTAAACCAGGCCGACCACATTCTGTTCAACGGACCATCTACCAATTGGAAACTCAAATGGATAGATAGAGCTAATATAGATAGATCCAAAATTATATGGATGGATAGCATGGCACATTATGATTGTGAACAATTAATATTCACTAACAGGCTTGTTGGCGACCAGCAGCTTAATAACTGGGCTGTAAATACTTTAAAAGAAACATTTGGCATTGATACTGCGAAAGTTAAGCAAACACGTCCCCAAAAATTGATATGGATAAGCCGCAAAAAAGTTTATGCCAGGGAAGTTGATTGGGAAAATGAAATATTAGCACTGTTCCCGGATATAGAAAGTGTTGAGCTCTCGGATATTGATGCTGATGACACCATTGTTAAATTGCAGGCTGCAACACACGTTATAGCGCCCCATGGTGCCGGCCTAAGTAATATATATTTATGTGCGCCGGGCACCAAAATTTTAGAGTTGTTTCCAAATGGCGCATTCTTTCAGCCGTGTTATAGCAGGCTTTCAAATATTTGCAACCTTGAACACCAGGTTATGTACCTTGATTTTAAAGACAAAGAAAATGCAGAAACAGGGCTAAAAGTTTTCTCAGATGTACTTACAAAATTTATATGTTAAAAGCTATCTCTTTTATTTATGTTAATTTATTGAGGTCTTTCGGCATAAGTATTAAACAAAATGTAAAGATCTGGCCATTGGTTTATATTGCTAAAGGGTTTGCAAATGGCCATAAAGGTAAAATCACTGTTAATAATCACTGTGAGTTATCACAGGGCACTGTTTTAAAAGCCTACGGTGGCGAAATAACGATAGGCCAAAACACATTTTTAGGTGAGTACTGTATTATTTATGGACATGGAGGGGTAACAATTGGCGATAATACTTTAATAGCCATGCAAACTTGTATCATCAGCTCAAACCATAACATAGCAAATAAAAACACTTTGATCCGGTCGCAGGGCGATGTTTTATTGCCGATTAAAATAGGCAGCGATGTGTGGATAGGTGCAGGAGTAAAAATTTTAGGAGGTGTAACAATTGGTGATGGATGCATTGTAGGCGCGGGAGCGGTGGTAACTAAAAACTTACCTCCTTATGCAATTGCAATAGGGGTACCTGCTCAAATAACAGGCTATCGTAATGACTGAATTTCTATCAGTAATACTGCCTACCTATAACCCGCACGCTTCGCGTCTGCTCCAAACCATTTCTGGATTAAAAGTTCAAACATTACCTTTTGCAAGTTGGGAGTTAATTATTGTCGACAATAATTCGGCGCCTGCTGTTAATATCGACCTGAGCTGGCACCCCAACCATAAAATAGTGAAGGAAGCAAAACCAGGACTTACACATGCCAGGTTAAAAGGGTTTGAGCAAGCTTCGGGTGCTATTATTGTTATGGTTGATGATGATAACGTATTAGATAAAGACTATCTTAAAAACACTTTGTCGCTATTTGGAAAAAGTAGCACATTGGGTGCCATAGGCGGCAAATCGATGCCTTTGTTTGAATCACCTCCCCCCCTATGGTTAAACGAATTTTATGGCAGCCTGGCACTCCGTGATCTTGGCGACGAGCCAATAATAAGTACTTGGAAAAACGAATATCCTAACAGTGCTCCCATTGGTGCAGGTATGGGCATCAGGATAACGGCGCTTGGTGCATACATCGATAAAATAAAAGCCAGCGGTTCGATCATATCAGACAGGACCGGTAATGAGCTCACTTCTGGTGGAGATAATGATATGGTGATAGAAATTTTAAGATCAGGCTGGCAGGTTGGTTATTTCCCATCCCTGCAACTACACCACATCATTCCAGAACAGCGCATGCAGGTAAATTACCTGGCCCGGTTATTAAATAACACCAACAGATCATGGATACAGGTATTGGAAAAACACCATATAAACCCCTGGAAAAAAGTAAACGGGTTTACTGTTCCGTTCAGAAAAACAAAGGCATGGTTCACCTACAGGGCATGGCAAAGTGCTGCAAATTATATAAAGTGGCAGGGGGCCTGCGGCTTATTTGATGGTTTGGCAACAATTAAAACAAATGCAAAAACATAATCATATGATTGACATGATGCGCTTTTTTGCGGCGTTGATTGTTGTTCTTTTTCATCTTAACCAGGCCGTTCAGCACGTAGACAACTGGTATCGTAACCTGGTGAAGTATGGCTGGCTTGGCGTCCCTATGTTTTTTGTAATAAGCGGGTATTGTATCATCTTATCTGCCTATAATTCGGGTAATGTAAAAGACTTCCTGAGCAGGCGATTTTTCCGCATATTTCCGCCCTATTGGGTAAGTATCATCATTGTGCTGTTTGCGGCGTGCTTTCAAAAATTATATATTGGTTCAAGTGCCGTTCACTACATTCCGCGAAACATAACGGATATCCTTGCTACATTCACACTTACTACTACACCCTTTACCAATATAAACACCATGAATTGGGTGTATTGGACGTTAACCTGCGAGCTATTTTTTTACCTGAGTGTATGCCTTATCTTATTGTTTAGTAAAAACTTTATGGTGTATTTCCTGATAGCCATATCATTATTAGCTGTAGTTTTACCGCCGCAAAAAATAGGGCTTTTATTCTTTTTAGATCAATGGCCCGCTTTCGGACTTGGTGTATGCATTTACTATTTTTTCAAGGGTTCAAACGCAATCTCGAGGCTTTATTTTGCTACTTTATTGTTGATCAATTTGTTCAATTTGTTTCACAGGTTTTATTTCACCGATTACACCATTGCAGCACTCCTTACATTTTGTTTAATTTTTGTAAGCCATTACATAAAGTCATCAGCAAATATATTCAGTAAACTGGGGCAGCATTCCTATTCCGTTTATCTTATCCATGTACCTGTTGGCGTTTATATTATTGGCTTATTTGAAAGTAAATACATCCAGCAAAATGCGTTTCTTAATTTTATTTACGATTTAACCGTGTATGCATTCATCAGCCTTTTGGCATGGTTAATTTATAACCGGGTAGAAAAACCGTCAATAGCTTATGGCCGGGAAATTTCCACCATGTATTTTAACGGCAAACCCCAAAAACATACCGCTTAAGTGATTCAGTCAATTATCAATGTATTATACCGCTATCCCGTAGCCAAGCTTAAAAGAATGTCAAAACTTGGCGGTTACTTTAGCTACAGGCATATGATGCATAATTGTAAGTTGATGGAAAAAGCATCTCAGGATTTACCACCGGTAAACTCTTACGCCGATGGTTTGCCCATATACTTTTTAACAGGTAAAAACTACCTATATCAAACCCTGTTTTGCATCCAGTCATTAAATAAGCATTCTGCAGAAAAATTGAGGTTTGTACTGGTAGATGACGGAAGTTTTAATAAGGAAATTGTCGACCAAATAAATAAACAATTGCCGGGGGCCGATGTGATTACCCAAGCATTGATAACACAAAACCTGGAAAAAGTTTTACCCATAAGTAAATACCCTGTATTGTGGCATAAACGTACCGAATATCCGCACATAAAAAAACTTACAGACATCCATACTATACCCGGCAACGGTTGGAAGCTTGTGCTCGATTCAGATATGTTATTTTGGGATAACCCGGTAGCAATGATCAATTGGCTAAAAAATCCGGATAAACCATTGCACATGGTAGATTGTACAGAATCATATGGCTATTCACCTCCGTTGATGGCACAACTGGTAAAAGGAAAAATACCTTCATTACTAAACGTAGGCGCTATAGGTTTAAACAGTAATGCCATAAACTGGGAAAACCTGGAAAGCTGGATCCCGGTTTTAGAAGAGGCAGCAGGAAAGTCCTATTATTTAGAACAGGCATTATCGGCTATGTTAATAGCCAATACTCCATGTGTTGTTTTATCGGCAGATAAATATATTGTTAATCCCAATGTTGATGTCACAGCAAACGACAAAGGCACTTTACACCATTATGTTGATCTGTCGAAAAAACAGTATTATAACAATGCATGGAAAAAAGTAATTTAATGGATAATACCCCGCTGATTTCTATATGTATACCCGCTTATAATTGTGAGAAATATATTGGAGATACAATAAGTTGCTTTCTTTCCCAAACTTATAAAAACATCGAGATAATTGTTGTAAATGATGGCTCAAATGATGGCACTAAGGCGGTGGTCAACAATATTAAAGATGAACGCGTAGTACTAATAAATGTTGGCAATGGCGGAGCCGCGAAAGCACGTAACATAGCCTATAACAAAGCCAGGGGAGAATATATTGTTTTTTTTGACGCTGATGATTACGTTCAACCCGATTTTATTTGGCACCAATTAAACAGGATCAGGGATAAAAAAGATGTTATAGTTTTATCTGCCTGGGGAAGGTTTTATCATGACGACATCAGTACATTTCAATTAAATAAACTGCCAGATACCGACATGACATTTGAGGAATGGATAAAGCTTTATTGGTATAACTGTACTCCGATGACCAATCCGGGCAGGGCTATTATACCTAAAAGTATTTTAGAACAAGCCGGGCTATGGAATGAGAACCTATCATTAAATGACGATCTCGAATTTTTTACCCGCATATTTTTGTCCGCAGAAAAAATAGTTTTTAATAACGCAGCTATTCTCTATTATCGGTCTGGAATCGAGGGCTTATCCAGTAAAAAAGGATCGGCAGCGTACACATCCCTTTATAAATCAATACTATTGTCTACCGAAATGGTTGTAAAGCGTTACAATAGCAGCCTTATAAAACAAAGTTGCGCTAATTTTTTGCAATGCTTTATATATGATGTATATCCTGATGAGAAGGAATTAATTGGATATGCAGAAAAGAAGATCATTGAATATGGCGGGGCAAATTTCCCCTTTCCATCTGGCGCTTACACCAAATTTTTAGCATCCATACTGGGGTGGAAAATAACCAAGAGTATAAAAAAACTCATTCAATAATGATATCACTATTACTTACCGCATGAAGATAGCTATCATAGTGAATCCATTAATTCCTGTGCCTCCAAAACAATACGGAGGAATCGAGCGCATTGTTTTTATGCTGATACAGGAACTGCAGCAGTATGGCCATGATATTACCCTGTTTGCAAATGAAAACTCCGAAGCAGGCTGTCAACTGGTACCCTACCGCGAGCATGAAAATTATGGCCTTCAGGATATGTTGAAAATAAATCTACTCACTTCAAAAATTGCCTATCAGCACTTTGATCTCGTGCACACTTTTGGGCGCATGAGCAATATAGCATGGCTCATGTTTAGCAAACTGCCCAAAATAGTATCATACCAGCTACCGCCAACAATTTCGCAGGTAATAAAAGCATCAAAAATTGCACGCAAACATTCGCTTTATTTTACGGCATGCAGCAATTATATAGCCCGCCAAATTAATGATCATTGCCACGTTACAACCATATATAATGGGGTTAACATAAATGACTACCAGGTTAACAGCACAGTTGATGCCGATGCCCCGTTTGTTTTTTTAGGAAGGATACAGAAAGAAAAAGGCACAGCTATAGCCATTAAACTGGTAATTGAAACCAACAGCAAGCTGATAATTGCGGGCAATATACCGGTAGAAAAACTACACCAGGAATATTTTTATTCGGAAGTAAAACCGTATATAGATAATGACCAGATCAGGTATATAGGCCCGGTTGATGATCAGCAAAAAAATCAATTGCTCAGAAATGCACAGGCCTTATTGATGCCTGTAACCTGGGATGAGCCCTTTGGAATAGTAATGGCCGAAGCTTTAGCTTGTGGTACACCAGTAATAGGTTACAACAGGGGTGCAATTCCGGAAGTTGTTACCGATGGCATCAATGGCTATGTTTGTAATAACGAGCAGGAATTGCTAAGCGGTATCCACAATATTGGTAAAATAAACAGGTTAAATTGCCGCCGGATAGCCGAAGAAAAATTCAGTGCCGATGTTTTGGCCCGACAGTACGAAAACCTTTATCAGCTGGCACTAAGTAAATGAAGCGGGTTACCTTTATTACCACAGGCCAACCAACAACTAATCCACGCTTAGTTAAGGAAGTAGAAACATTAATTATGTTTGGCTACCAGGTAAAGGTTATATATTGCTTTTATCAGTCATGGGCTCAAAAATTTGATCATGAAATAATTGATAAAAACCCCGGAGTGTATATTTTTTGCGGGGGGAATCCGGTTACTTCAAAACTTAGTTATTACAAAACCCGCATCAGGCAAAAAATCAGTAAATATCTTTCCGGTTTCACAAAACTGGGGCATGTATATGAAAATGCTGTCAGCAGGACACACGCAGAAGCGCTTTCTATCGCAAAAAAAATACAGACTGATATTTATATAGCACATAACCTTGGCGCTTTGCCCACAGCCGTGTTGGCCTCTAAACATTCAAATGCAAAAGTTGGTTATGATGCCGAAGATATGCATTCGGGCTTTGGAGATCCGGAGAGCACAGATAGTCGCCTAAATAAATACATCGAAGAAAAATATTTCGCACATACTGATTATTTTACGGCTGCCAGTCCTTCTATAGCACAGCAATACAAACAGTTATATCCTTATCTTAACCCGGTAGTGATAAACAATGTGTTTGTAAAAAACACTATCCCTTTTACATCAACTTTATTACATAAATCTGTAATAAAGTTATTTTGGCTTTCACAAACCATTGGTATCAACCGTGGAATTGAAGATGTAGTAAACGCCATGCATCTTTTAAACAACAGTAAATTGCTAAACAATAATACTTTGGAGCTGCACCTTTTAGGTAATTTACCCGACGGAGACTTCAAGGTATTTATTGAAAACCAGGCACCTTTAAAAATTCATATTCACCCGCCCGTTTCAACTGTAGAAATTGAAGGTTTTGCCAGTCAGTTTGATATTGGCTTAGCTATGGAAACAGCTTATTGCTTAAATAATGACATTGCTTTAAGCAATAAGATCTTCACCTATATTCAATCCGGTTTGGCCATAATTGCAAGTGATACCAAAGCCCAAAGTATGTTCCTTGAACAATACCCGGGTGTGGCCAAATTATATAAAAAGAATGACGCCATATCCATGGCAAACTGCCTAAAGAAGTATGCCGAAAATCCACAACTTCTTTATGAAACCCGGCGACACAATTACATGCTTGGTCAAAATGAGTTGAATTGGGAAACTGAACGTGAAAAATTTATAGCCATAGTGGATAAAACCCTCCAGGAAAATTGAAACGCCTGCTCATCATTTCTCCTTATTTTCCCCCTGTAAACGCTGCTGATATGCAACGGGTACGCATGAGTCTCCCCTATTTTGCCGGTAATGACTGGGAAGCCGAAGTAGTAATGGTTGATGAAAAATATGCAGATATGGCTATTGATGAGTTGTTGCTACAAAGTGTACCACCTCAAATAAAAATCCATAAGGTAAGTGCTTTAAAAAAACATCTTACTTCCAAATTAGGGTTAGGCAGCATTTCCCTACGTTCCCTGTGGTTCTACAGCCAAAAGGTCAACAAGCTTTTAAAAGCTCAAAAATATGATCTTATCTATTTTTCCACTACGCAGTTTCCGGTTTGCATCCTGGGCGCCTACTGGAAAAAACGTTTTGGGATACCGTATGTAATAGATATGCAGGATCCCTGGTTTTCTGATTATTACCAGGATAAACCCAAAGCTCAAAGGCCGCCCAAATATTGGTTCTCGTATCGCCTCAACAAATACCTGGAGCCAATAGCCATGAAAAATGTAGATGGTTTAATCAGCGTATCTGATGATTACATCATCGACTTGAAAAAAAAATATCCGGAAATAAAAAACATACCTTCTGCAACCATAACATTTGGTGCATTTGATCCTGATATGCAGATAGCCGAAAAAAATGAAAAATTATTTAATAAGCTGCTTAATAAAGGATCAATCAACGTTGTTTACATCGGTCGTGGAGGCGCGGATATGCATAAGGCAATAACGCCTTTATTTAAAGTGCTTAAAAATGGATTACAAAACGAGAATGAAGCCTTAAAATCATTTATGTTCTATTTTATCGGCACAAGTTACGCTCCAAATGGCAAGGGCAATCCAACTATAATGCCACTTGCCAAACAGTTTGGTGTAGACGGCCAGGTAGTTGAAATTACCGATCGGATCAGCTATTATCATACACTGGCTACTTTGCAACAGGCAAACGCGCTTTTTATTCCCGGCTCTGACGATCCTAAATACACGGCTTCAAAAATATATCCATACCTCCTAACTCAAAAACCCATATTGGCCATTTTTAACGCGGCAAGTTCGGCTATAAATATCATGAAGGAATATGGTGTGAACGATGTTTTTGATTACGACACCATAACCGATTCGGATATTAACTTATTCCTGGCAGCATTGCTTAACGGCAATCATCAACAGCCAAAGTATAATGCGGCAATTGTAAATAAATATTCGGCCAGGCAAATGGCCTTTAACCAATGCAAACTTTTTGATAGCGTTATTAGTGGAAAAAATTAAAAGAACGTTTGGCTTTATATATAATCACCCTTTAGGTAAAAGGCACCCGGTTAAGGCACTCATCCGGTTTGTTTGGTGGCAAATTCAAGGCAGCCTTCGTCCATCCAAATTTATTGTAAAACCTTACCTGTCAGGAGTAAAATTTCATGCCCGTAAAGGCTTAACCGGCATCACCGGCAATATTTATACCGGCCTGCATGAGTTTAATGATATGGCCTTTTTACTGCACTTTTTAAGGCCGGCCGATGTTTTTTTTGATATTGGCGCTAACGTGGGTTCTTACACTTTGCTGGCATCCGGAGTATGCCAGGCCAAAACCATCGCCATTGAAGCATCAGCAAATACCGCGGCTATCACCCATAAAAATATCAGCCTAAATAACCTCCAGGATAAGGCCACTTTGATTAATGCCGCAGCAGGAGCCGAAGCCGGTGTACTAACATTTTCAAAAAACGAGGATACTACCAATCATATTATCAGCCCTGATGAAACACAAAATACCGACGTTGAAACAGTAAAGGTGATCACGATTGATTCCATTTCTGTAAATGATAACCCCGCGTTGATAAAAATTGACGTAGAAGGTTTTGAAACCGAAGTGTTGAAAGGGATGCACGATACGTTGAAGCTGGAATCGCTTAAAGCTATTATCATCGAGCTAAATGGCAGTGGCATCCGCTATGGATTTAATGAGGAAGATATCCATCAGCTACTGCTGGCCAATGGATTTAAACCTTACCAATATGATCCCTTCAACAGAAATTTAAATTTGATGCCCTCATTCGGTAGTTATAATACCATTTACTGCCGCGACGCTGATTTTATCAATCACCGGTTAAAAACCGCCAAAGGATTTAATATAATGGGCGAAACCATCTGATATGCGCCTGGCTATTATAACCACCCATCCTATACAGTATTATGCACCGGTTTTTAAACTATTGCATGAAAAGCAACAGGTTGATATTAAAGTATTTTATACCTGGGGAGAAAGCGCACAGGAGAAATTCGATCCCGGTTTTGGGAAAACTATATCCTGGGACATGCCTTTAACAGATGGCTATCCATACGAATGGGTTGAAAACACATCAACAGATCCGGGTTCGCATCATTTTAAGGGCATAGTGAACCCCGGATTAATCAGCCAGATCAAAACCTGGCAGGCTGATGTTATACTGGTTTATGGCTGGGCATATGATAGCCATTTAAAAGTTATCCGGCATTTTAAAAGCAAATTACCCGTTTATTTCCGTGGCGATTCAACGCTGCTTGATGCTCAGGAAGGATTTAAAGCGTTATTACGATCCACTTTTTTAAAATGGGTGTATCATCATATTACTCATGCCTTTTACGTAGGTAGTAATAACAAAGCTTACTTCGAGAAATATGGTTTAAACGCCGGGCAACTTAGTTTTGCCCCACACGCCATAGATAATGATCGGTTTGGTGTGCAGAGGACGGATGAATCCGATAAATTAAGGCAAAGCCTGGGCATTACCGCAGCCGAAACATTGATACTATTTGCAGGTAAGCTGGAAGAAAAAAAATCACCCCAATTATTGCTGGATGCTTTTTTAACTTTGAACATGCCAAACACCCATTTATTATTTGTTGGTAACGGTAATTTAGAAGTTTCATTAAAAACCAATGCGGGTAAAAAAAACAAAGTTCACTTTATTGATTTTTATAATCAATCATTAATGCCGGTAGCATACCAGGCATGTGATTTGTTTTGCCTGCCCTCAAAAGGCCCGGGAGAAACATGGGGGCTTGCGGTAAATGAGGCCATGGCCGCGGGAAAGCCCGTGCTGGTATCTGATAAATGCGGTTGCGCCGTAGATTTGGTGGTACCTGGTATTACCGGCGAAATATTTGAAGCAGGAAACTTAACCGACATCAGTACCAAATTGAGCAAACTTATTTTCAATAAAACAACGCTGAAAGTTTTGGGTCAGAATGCTAAAAACAAAATAGCTGCATGGAGTTTTACAAATCAGGCAGATGCCATTTTAAACATACTAAGAAATAGCAATGCAAGGTAAACAAGTTCCATTAGAGCGTTTTTTAATATTGTTCATTCCCTGGGCGCTGGCCGCTTTACTGAAAAGCGATTATGAATTATCCTACCTGATCGCCTGGCTGGGATCCTTCCTGATATTTTTTTTGACGTTAACCGGTTGGGTTAAGCCCCTGCCGAATGACAGGAGCATTGCCGAACAACTCATGCGGCCAATTTTTTTGGTCCAGATAATTTTTGCGGGGTATATGGCCTGTACCTCCATATTTTATTTCCTGGATGTATTGGGGTATCAAAACTTTGAAAAAGTACGTACTACCCTAATTGACCAGGACAGGCTTCAATTTACGGCCCAATGCCAACGGTATTATTGTTTAGGTCACGCCGCCTTTGTTACTGGTATCTTAATCTTTATGGATTATTCGGCTAAATCCAAATACCATATTTCACAAGATAAACTGGCCAATTTACTGATGATGTTTGCAGTGTTCAGTTTCCCTGCCTCTATATTATTCATTAAAATTCCTGGTTTATCGCAATTTGCAAATCAATTCAGCTCCTTAAGTTTTATTGCCGGTACTTTGGCGCTTGCCTTTGCCATTCCGCTTAAAAAAATTGGCAATACCCTTATTTGTATTTGCTTTTACTTTTTCAACTTTTACCAGGCACTCATTTCTGGTTTTAAAGAACCCATTATTATTAGTGTTTTGGTGTTGGGAATATTTCTGTACCCTAATTATAAAAAACTGGTGGCTGGTATTTTCATTCCTATCCTATTGCTTCTATTTATGTTTCTGCCTACCTATAACAGAATCTTCAGGCAAAATGCATGGTCTGAAAATGCTTCTACAGATGAAGCGACAGAACTGGCATTAAATGCCGCGTTGAATAGTGTTGACTCCGGCGATGAAGATGATTCCAACTGGGGATTCCTGGTGTACAGGTTAAGTGAGATTGATATGTTTATCAAGTTCACTCAATCAACACCTAAAAATGTTGATTTTTACGGCACCAAACTGATCCAACAATCCGGAATGGCCATTATCCCACGTGCTTTCTGGCCGGACAAACCAAGTACCGAAGACCTGATCATGGAACGCGTTTATGATGCAGGTGTGGTAAACAGAGCATCATCAGTATCTGCAAAGCCTGCCTTTATTGTTGACGCCTACCTTACCGATGGAGCACTTGGCGTTTTTTTATCCATGTTTATTTACGGAGCAGTTGCACAGCTGATATCCACCAAAGCTGAAAATCTTTTTGGCGGATATATTTTAGGAACGGCTCTTGTTTTCAGCGGCCTTTTCCAGATCATGTGGCGTGGCCTTAGTTTTGAATTTCTCGTCAACACCGTGTTCTGGAGTTTCATCAGCATGTTTGTGGTACATAAAATACTTACCGTATCCAATATCTTAAAAGAGGGTTGAAAATATTACAGATCTCTGCTGCCTATAAACCAGCCTATATTTATGGCGGGCCAACCATGTCTGTAGCGATGCTTTGCGAGCAACTGGTAAAAGCGGGTTGCCAAATTAGTGTATATACCACCACAGCCAACGGTCCACACGAACTTGATGTAGTCCCAAACCAAACGGTGGTGGTTGATGGTGTTGAGGTTACCTATTTTAAACGCATCACTAAAGACCACAGCCACCTTTCACCTGCGCTGTTAAAAGCCGTTTGGAAAAATGCCAAAGCTTATGATGTAGTGCATCTCCACGCGTGGTGGAATCTGGTTTCTGTACTGTCCTGCCTTGTCACTGTTATGCGTGGGGTGCCTGTTTTAGTTTCGGCCCGGGGTACCTTAAGCCCTTATTCGTTTCAAAATAAAAACCAGGGCATTAAAGCACTCATTCATAATTTATTGGGTAAACCGGTATTAAAGCATTGCCACATCCACGCAACATCTCAAAGAGAAAGCGATGCGGTAAACTGTATCATCAAACCAAAAAGCAACACTACAATACCCAATTTTGTAAGGCTTCCAGTATATCATCCACAGGTACACGATATCGTTACGTCTCCAATTAAATTAATTTTCTTCTCCAGGATTGAAGAAAAAAAAGGATTGGATATCCTGCTTAATGCCCTTTCAATGGTTAATATTCCTTTTCATCTCACTATTGCAGGCAATGGCAATGAATTGTATGTAGCTGGTTTAAAGTCATTAGCTGTAACTAATGGCATTGCCGATAAAATAACTTGGACCGGTTTCATCAACGAAGATAAATTTAAGGTGTTACAGCAGCATAATCTGTTCATATTACCATCACATGATGAAAACTTTGGCAACGCCGTTATTGAAAGCCTGAGTGTGGGCACGGCTGTACTGATAAGCGAGGAAGTTGGCTTAGCTGATTATGTAAGTAAAAATCATTTAGGTTGGCTCTGTAAAACAACCGCGGTATCTGTGGCAGAAGCCATTAATCAGATAGCCGGCAGGCCAACCGATCTTAATACTATCAGGGCGCAGGCCCCGGATATTATTTACAGCGATTTTGGTGCCGATAGCTTAGTTGAAAAATACATAGGTTTGTACAATAAAATAAGCAAACAGCATTGACCCCCGTATATTCATTTATCATCCTCACCTATAACGAAGAGCAGCATCTGCCCCGTTTACTTGCATCTATCAAAGAGTTGAATGCACCTGTTTTTGTTTTGGATTCGGGCAGTGATGATAATACGATCAATATAGCTCAAAAGGCAAACGCGGTAATTTTGCAAAACCATTTCGTGAATCACCCGCAACAATGGGATTTCGCTCTCAAAAATTTCGATATCAAAACTCCCTGGATCATTTGTTTGGATGCCGACCAGGTGGTTACGCCGGAATTGAAGGAAAAACTGATCAATTTTAAAGATGATGAGCACCGGGATATCGATGGCATTTACTTTAACCGCAAAAACTTTTTTAAAGGCCGGTGGATAAAGCATGGTGGCTATTATCCTTTTTACCTGCTTAAAATGATCAGGTACGGGGTTGGCTACTCAGATCTGAACGAAAATATGGATCACAGGTTCATAATACCCGGCAAAACCAAAGTATGGAAAGATGGCCATATCCTGGAAGAAAATCTCAAGGAAAACAATATCAGTTTCTGGATAGCCAAACATAACCGGTATAGCGATCTGCTGGCCCATGAAGAGGTTGAACGCATGCAAAAAATGCGAACACAAACTCTTAAGCCATCGCTGTTCGGCTCGCCAGATGAGCGTACCGCCTGGCTAAAACAACTGTGGTGGCAACTGCCGCGATATATAAGGCCAATGTTTTATTTTATTTACCGCATGATATTTCAATTGGGTATCCTGGAAGGGCGTATTGGTATGATATTCCACTTTTTACAAGGCTTTTGGTTCAGGTTGATTGTTGATGTTAAAATTGATGAAATCCTTAAAAGTCAACAAAAACCGGCGCGGGTAAATCAAACCAATAACTCTCCCTTTAAATTTGTATTTACATTCCTGTTCTTATTCCTGGTGTTTTATTACTTCAATATTTTGTTTTTTGGTATTACCAGCCCCGGCAACCACTACTATCCATTTTTAGCTGAGCATTTAAATTATATAAATGGTTTGCGAATATTCCTGTTACAAAGCAGCGCCGTGGTACTTAGCTGGTTTGGCTTTTCATCCGTACACAATAACACAGAATTATTGGTGGCGGGCAAAGGCGCCATTGTGTTAGTGTATTCGTGTTTAGGATTGGGCTTAATCAGTTTCTTTTCGGCGTTTGTAATAGCTTATCCCAAAAGGCTGAAACAAAAAATGATCTTTTTAATAGCCGGAATTATAGGTATCGAGCTTTTAAATATTATCCGTTTTGTAGTTTTAGCTTTATTTTGGGACAAAAAAGCAAACCGGATAATTGATCATCATACCATTTTCAATATCATTTTGTACATTATCATTATGATAAGCTTATATTATTGGGTAAAGCAAAACGACAAAGCAATCAATAAACATGCTTAAAACCAACCTGGCCACCTATAATAATCATCCATTCCATCCCGGCGGCAATGCTATAAAAAGACTTTTATGGTTTTATACAAACGCTGTACTTTTCAAAACAAGCATTATTCCATCCAGCGCCTTTAAAGTATTTTTACTGCGGATGTTTGGCGCCAGGATTGGAAAAAACGTAACGATTAAGCCGTGTGTAAATATCAAATATCCCTGGTTTTTGCAAATTGGTGATGAAAGCTGGATAGGCGAAAATGTATGGATAGATAGCCTGGTTATGATTAGCATCGGTGCTAACGTATGCCTTTCGCAGGGTGCGGTGCTACTTACCGGAAGCCATAACTATAAAAAAACATCATTCAATCTCATAACCAAAGAGGTGATTTTAGAAGATGGCGTTTGGATAGGTGCAGGAGCCATTGTAAATCTTGGTATTGTAGCAGCAAGTCATTCGGTGCTTACCAGCGGCTCTGTAGCCACAAAAAATCTGCAGGCCTACAGCGTTTACCAGGGCAACCCGGCTATAAAGATCCGCGATCGCGAGATTGACTTATAAATATATCTAACACTATGATATTACAAAAATCACAACCCCATAAAATTATCCTGTTGGCTTTAGGCATCATGGTATTAATTATGGGTACGATGATATTTATTGCGCCTACCGCCCTCTTCCCTGATCCCAGCTGGGGGTTCCAGGTGATGCAAAAAATGCAGGCTGGTGGCGCGTTCAATATAGCCACCAAACCCAGTCCGGCAGATCTCAGCAAAGATTATAGCGAATTTTTATCATGGTGGTCGCCCGGGCAGTATTTAGTTCCTTACTTTTTTAAATCCGTTTTTGGCATCAATACGGGGCAGGCATCAGCAATTACTGTTACTTTATTTAGCCTTCTTGGAATAGGCGGATTGTATGTTTTTTTTACAAAAGCAGGATTTACACCAACGTTGGCAGCAGTTAGTGTATTGGTAATAGCAATTCAACAAGGTTTCTTTATCCCTTATGTTTTTTATAACGGTGGCGAAGTCTTGCTTTTCGGCTTTATTGGGTGGTTCCTGTATGGTTGTGTAAGCTTTGATAAAGCAGATTGGAAGTTTACTGTATTCCTGCTGCTTTCCGGTTGGATAGGCTTTTTCTGCAAATCATCCTTTTTGTGGATGTATGCTGCCGGGTGCCTGTATATCTGGATCAAACTATCCCAAAAGCAATTAAATCTAATGGATTGGGTTAAAAACGGCATCTGGATTGCCATTCCATCAGCGTTATCGTTGGCCGCTATATACGTTTTTTACTTATCTAAGGGCGCAAACCCTGCATCAGATTCATCAGGGTTACTATTCAGTTGGGAAACCTTTAGCTTTCCACTGGCTTCCCCAATTTTAGCAGGTTTTTCGTTAGATGATATATTAAACGGGGTACTATTTCACAATAATGAATGGTCGCTTAGTCCTCAGTGGTTATTGATTATTCTATTATTAGCGGCTGCATTAAGCGTCGTGATTATCGTAAGTATCAACCGTTCAATTCCGAATAAGAACTATACCCTATTGCTCAGTATTTTTTATGTGTTATCTGTGCTGTTTTTTGGCTATAGTTTTTTACGGCAGGCAAATATTTCATACGAAGCAAGGCATTTCAGGATCATTGGTTTACTGGTAACTCCCGGAGTAGTTTACCTGGTGAGCCGATGGAAACCGCCTTTTAAAATAGCTTTCGGACTGGTATGCTTTTTTATCACCTTTTTAAGCATCCGGTATTTTGTACCCAGCTATCATCAAAATAAAACAGTAAACGCCCACGGGGCATCTGGTGTAGCACTACCATTCATTGATCAGCCATCGCTGGATTATATTATGGATTTAGACCGGAAAACAAAAAATGCGCTCTTCGTATTTATTAGCCCGGATCTAGGTCTTGAAATTAACCATAACCGTTATGTTATTTTAGATCCTATCGACGCCGATGTCAAAATTAATTTCGATAGCTATGTACATTATGGCCATGGCGGCCCCATCTTTATTATGCTCCCGGCAAGCTATATGGGCCCAAAATCAAACATTATACGTAAATGCTTCCCCGGATACACCGGTTTCCATATGGATATGCTGAGCAATAATTACGTCCTGTATTCGGCCAAATAAAAGCCGACTGTAGAAAAACTAAGCACGTAATAATTGCTCAGCAATTATTTGTCCTGATCTAAATCCTTTCGATTTCCATCAATTACTGCCAGCCGCCGAAGAAAAACATATACCGGCGAACTCTCCTCTTCAATTAATGGCTTTCCGCCTCCATTAATCACCTAACATAGTTTTCAGTTCCTGTTAAATCCTTCCGGTGTCGCCGTTCTCTACCCTTTTAAGGTAAGTCCAGTAAAACACGATGGGGAACACAAACAGGTTGAATATGGTATTGGTAATTAGTCCGCCAATAACTACTATGGCCAGTGGTTTTGATGCTTCGGATCCTATACCTGCCGATAATGCAGCCGGTAGTAAACCAATAGCCGCCATCATAGCAGTCATAATAACCGGGCGCATCCTATCGGCAACACCACTTTTCAAAGCATCGGCAAAGTTGGTAAACTGGTGATGACGCAGATCTTTGATGTTTGATTTAAATTTGGAGATCAGGATAACCCCATTTTGAACACAAATACCAAATAAAGCGATAAAACCGATACCTGCGGATATGTTAAAATTAACGCCGGTGATTAACAACGCAAGTATCCCACCCATAATGGCGAACGGCACATTATTTAACACCAGCAATGAATCCCTGAAATTACCGAACAAGATAAACAGGATAAAAAAGATGATAAGCAAACTCACGGGTACAGCCTGTGATAGTCTTTGGGTTGCCCTTTGCTGGTTCTCAAAATCACCTGCCCATTCTAAGCGGTAATCCTTAGGCAGTTTAATTTGCGCGTTTACTTTGGCTTGCGCCTCTGCAATGGTACTGCCCATATCGCGGCCCCTTATAGAGAACTTGATAGCACCATAACGGCTGTTTTTATCACGATAGATCATACTGATACCCGTAATTTTCCCGATATCGGCTATCTCGCGTAATGGTACGCGGCCCCCGTTAAGTGTTGGTACGCGCAAATCGCCAATGGCAGAGGCATTGTTCCTGAAATCCTCCGGGTAACGGATCCTCAGATCAAATTTTCTTTCTCCCTCATAGATCTGTGTTGCAGCACGGCCGCCAATGGCGGTTTCAATAACCGCATTAGCATCGGCGGCGGTTACACCATACTGGGCCATTTTATCCTGGTTAAGGTTAATCTGCAGTTCAGGCTGCCCCATATTACGTAAAATACCCAGATCCTCAATGCCACGTACTCCCTTTAATATTTTATAGATCTGTTCTTCTTTACCCTCAATATATGGGTAGTTGTCGCCAAACATTTTAACCACTATAGATCCCTTTACTCCCGACACTGCTTCTTCAACGTTATCAGATATCGGCTGCGAAAAGTTCAAATCTACTCCGGGATAAAACTTCAGTTTGTCCTGCATCCGCGCTATCAATTCTTCCTTCGTCTCTTTTCGTTTCCATTCGCCCTGCGGATAAATATCAACATGAAATTCTATGTTATAAAAGCCAGTGGCATCCGTACCATCATTGGGCCTGCCCGTTTGCGATATCACTTGTTTAACCTCATCAAAGCTCAGGAAGATCTTGCGCATCTCATTTGATAACTTAACAGATTCTTCAAGTGATGTACTCAAAGGCCCTGTAGCTCTTACATATATAGATCCCTCATTAAGCTCGGGTAAAAACTCGGTTCCCAATAAAGTAAAGCAACCCAGGCTAATCACTAAAGCAATAAGCGCTATCGGGAAAACTATTTTGCGGCGTTTAAAACACAGGTTATAAAAACTAAGCGCATGCTTTGTAATAAACTCCACAAAAACGTTATGGCGTTCGCGCACGTTTTTCTTTAACAGGATGCTGCACAGTGCAGGTACCAGGGTAAAGGTTAATAACAAAGCGCCTAAAAGGGCAAAGCTCAATGTCCAGGCCAGGGGCGAAAACATTTTCCCTTCTACTTTTTGGAAACTGAATATAGGTAACAGCCCGGTTATGATAATAGCCTTTGCAAAAAATATGCCTTTACCATTTACCAAACATGCCTGGCGTATCAATCCCAGCTTGCTTAGCTTGTTGAAATTTTCCATTCCAACTTCCTTTGCCTTATGATCAAGCAATACAAAGATCCCCTCTACCATCACCACAGCCCCATCTATGATGATCCCAAAATCAATAGCCCCCATGGACAATAGATTGGCCGACATCCCCTTTAATTTAAGGCACATGAAAGCAAACAACAGTGCGAGTGGAATAACAATGGCAACTATTACCGTGGTGCGCCAGTCGGCCATGAAAAGCAATACAATAACCGTTACAAATACAATCCCCTCGGCCATATTGTGCAATACGGTATGGGTGGCAAAATCAACCAGCGTTTCGCGGTCATAAAAAGTGTTGATCTTTACATCCTCGGGCAATATACTGCCGTTCAGCTCCTTTATCTTATCCTTCAGGCCCGCTATCACTACGCTGGGGTTTTCCCCTTTGCGCATAACAACAATACCTTCTACCACATCCGGGTCTACATCCCTTCCTACCTGTCCTAAGCGGGGCAAGGCTGATTCCGTTACTTCGGCTATGGTTTTTACATAGATGGGCGTACCCTTTATGTTGTTAACTACAATATTTTTTATCTCGCTGATATTGTTCAATAAGCCAATGCCTCTAACCACATAGGCCTGCCCGCTTTGCTGTATCACGTCGCCGCCAACATTCACATTGCTTTTTGATACCGCATCAAACAATTGCAGCGGGGTTATATCATATTGCACTGCTTTTTGCGGGTTAATTGTTATCTGGTATGTTTTCACCTCGCCGCCAAAGCTGTTTACATCGGCCACGCCGGGTACTGCCCTTATCTCGCGACTTACTACCCAATCCTGTATGGTCTTTAATTCGCGTACAGAGCGTTTATTGCTGGTAAGTGTATACCTGTAAATTTCACCTGTTGGGCCATAAGGCGGCTCAATCTCCGGCGTGATGCCATCGGGTAAATTGGCCTCGTCAATATGATTATTGATCTGCAAACGGGCAAATGCGTAATCTACATCATCATCAAAGGTGATTTTTACAACCGATAAACCAAACAGCGATGACGAGCGTACACTTGTCTTTTTCTCTGCCGGGTTCATGGCCAGTTCTATTGGGCGGGTTACAAATTTCTCAACCTCCTCGGCACTACGGCCGGGCCACTGGGTTATAATGGTTACCGATGTATTGGTTACATCCGGGAAAGCATCTATAGCGATGGTTTTGAAGCTGATATAACCTGCAACAGCCATCAGCAGCGTAACAAAAAATATAAAAACCTTGTTTTTAAGTGCAAAAGACAGCACTCCTTTTATGAACTTGTTCATCTAAGTTGCTTTAATAAAATGATAGGGATCCGTATTAATCTTTTAAAGACTCATACAGGTAAACTTGTCGCGATGCTACTATACGTTGCCCCGGTTTCAATCCTTTGCTGATGTAGGCTACATCCTCTACACGTTTGGCTATTTCAATAGGTTGTATATGTACCTTTGCTGGCCCATCCACCACAACCACGTAGTTTTTATCATTATCAAACACAATAGCATTGGTGTTGATGGCCGGTAAATTCATGCCTGATTTTGCCCGGATCTTAACATTGGTAAACATGCCAGGCTTCAGCATATTATCGGGATTCCTGATCATTACCCGGGCACGCATTACTTTGTTATCGGGATCAAGCACATCAAAAAGCTTATCAATTTTACCGGTAAATACTTTGTCGGGATAGGCAAGCGTTGATATCTGTACTTCATCGCCAACCTTAACACTGGCAATATCAGACTCATACATATTGATGAGCACATACACAGATGACAGATCTGCAATGGTAAACAGGTTCTGATTATTATCAGCTCTTACCATCATATCTTCCGTAACATTTTTTTCGATGATGTAACCACCCAGCGGGGCCTGTATTTCATACCCCTTACCGTTACTTTTGTTGATAGACATTATGGAGCTTGCCCGACTATTCTCGGCAGTTGCTTTTTGGTAATCAGATTTGGCTTGTTCCAGATCCTTTTCAGATGCCAGGCCACTTTTGTACAAATCCTGTGTGGTTTCCAGTTGCCGGCGGGTGTTACGCAAATCGGCCCCGGCCGCGATCATGTCACGGCTAAAGCCTGCTATTTCGGCGCTGCGCATCGTAGTAAGCACCTGGCCTTTTTTTACCACATCACCCAATTGTACATGTACTGCCTGTGCAATACCGCTTACCATCGGGAAAATTTTAACCATTTTAGTTTCGTCTGGCGCGATACTGCCGGTAAGCGTAATTTCCGATAACGCGTTTTCGGCCTTTACTGTATCAATCACCAAACTGTGTAATAAACTATCGGTTACCTGGAAATGGGCATCCTTTGCCGTTTCGGCATCGTCATGATGGGTGCAGGCTGATATGGATAATATAACGGCTGGAATGACACCAAAAGCAATTATTTTATAGGGGCGATACATGATATCTAAGTAATTATTGATTAAAAAATGGAGTACCTGTAGCAAAATTTAACTGCTCGAGCGAGCTTATGCGGTTAAGCTGCAGGTTATTTAACTGTAGGGTGTTGGTTTTGTAAGAATCATAAAAATCAAGAAACTCCAGCAGGCTGATGTTGTGCTTCTGGTAATTTTTAAATACTTCCTGTATCAGGTGGTTAAAATCCTGTTTAAACTTCGGATCGAAGCTATTGTACAGATTTTCAAGGCGTAAGGCTCCTTTATAGTCATTGGCAAGTTCACTTTCCAGTTGATCTTGCTGACTTTGTAATTGCACTTTACTGGCATCAACTGCTATACGGGCTTGTTTTATACCACCCTGGTTGCGGTTAAAAAATGGCAGAGAAAAAGCTATCCCGGCGCTGGAATAATCGCGGATGTAACTGCCCTGCTTATCATAAGCTAATGAAAAGGTAACATCTGGTACAGCCGTTGCCTTTTGAAGTTTTAGGTTGATGTTATTGTAATCAACAACAGACCGCGCTACTTTCAGATCATACCGGTTGGCATAGGCCGAATCAATCAAATGCTGGTAGGGTACTTCTGACACCACTGATTTCCCTTCAAGGTTAATATCAACCTGTGGAACAATATAAGCCGAAGGCTTGGCCCTGATCATCAGTTTTAACTCACTTTGCGTATCGTCAATACTATCCATCAGGTCGTTCAGCTCTGATTGCAATGAGTAAAGCTGCGACTGAATCCTGAGTACTTCTTTTTGGGCGATATTTCCCTTGCTGTACTGTTCCTGGAAAACTTTAAGCGTTTTGGCCAGTGAATTTATCTCCTCCTGGTATACCCGGGCAGACTGTTCCTGAAAATAAATTTTGTAAAAATCATTCCTGAGCGTAAATTTAAGCGTGCGCAGCAGATCAAATAATTGATATTGTGCCTGTTGCGCGCTTATCTGTGCCAGCTGAATACTTTTATTGCGTTTACCTGCAGTTTGGATAAGTTGTGATAGCTGGGCAGAATACTCGCCCCCATCATGACTTGTATCAAAAAACCTTTTGGTTTTAGGATTATATAAAACGTTGGCAAAGCTAAAGTCGGGATTATTGAACAAACGGGCAGTTATTATTTGCGCCTGGGCCTGGTCAATACTATAATGCTGAATAATGAGATTAAGGTTATTCTTTAAAAACTGCGATTCCGTCTCTTTCAATGTCATACTTAATGTATCGCTGTTGGGGGTTTGTCCGAAAACAATACCCCCCACAGCCATACACCATAGTTGAATTGAAAAAAGAACGATAACAAATTTGTGGTGCATAGTATATTTGTTTGGAACAAAGCTATACCACCCAAATTAGAGGCACATTAAAGCGAGATTAGAAAGAGATTAGAATATAGGCACAAAGCTGATGGTAAAAGTTGTACCCTGGTTAATAACAGAATTCATGGTAATAGCGCCATTAAATAATTGTATAATTTTATAGGCAACATAAAGCCCCACCCCGTTTCCATCAAATACCCGCCCGTTTGCACTACGATAAAATGGCGTAAATATTTTTTCCCGGTCATCAACCGGGATACCAATACCTTTATCCACTATGGTAATTACTACAGACCGCTCATCTGCATACAAACGGCAGATTACAGGCTTGTTGCCCGAAAATTTAAAGGCATTGCCAATAATATTATTGAGGGCAATTTTCAATAGCGTTTTGTTGGCGTTAATGAACAGTGCCTGCTGTTCCTCTGGTAGATGATCAATTTGTACCTGAAGCTGCGGATGCCCCGGCGACATTGCCCAATGATGCTGTATTTCCCAAATCTGTTCATCTATCTGCACCGGCTCAAGCATTGCGCGTGTATATTCCATATCGGTTTGGGCCAATTCCATAAGGCTACCAATGGTTTCTCCCAACCGTTCTGCCTCAAATAATACCGAATTTAATAGCTGTTCATATTCTGCACTACTGCGTTGTTTATGCAACGCAACCTCTATTTCACCTATAATACTGGTTACAGGCGTACGTAACTCGTGCGAAGCATTGGCCACGAAAGTTTGTTGTAGCTCAAATGAATTTTGCAAATGGCTTAATAAACGATTAAAATTAATAGCCAGCGCGCTTATTTCATCTTTACCCTTTCCCTCATCTACCCTTAAATGTAAGCTACTGGCATTCATCAATTTCATTTGCCTGATAACACCATCTATAGGCAATAATGACCGTTCAGCAAACCAGCGACCTATAAAAAACAAAAAACAATTCACCACAATTAATATGATGATCATGATCCTGATGATACCGGATAAACGAATTTTGGCCTGCTGGTCATAAGCTGATGCCAGGATAACAAAATTACCCTGGTTATCAGGGTAATAAATACCTATGGTTTGCCTTTCACCCTCCCTAAAACTGATAGTTTTTTTGTTGCGTACCTGTTCAATGGTATTAATGCTCCAGTATTGCTCCCTATCTTTAATAAACGAGGCGATATTGTGGGCGTTATAAACACGTATCACTTCATCGGGCAGTTTTTCCAACATTCGCTCCCTGACATGGTTTAACGAGTCAGAAGATATTTCGTCGGCCTCGAGGTATAATTGGGCGGCTACTTTTGCCCTGTCTTTTAAATGTCCATAAAAATCTGTTCTGAAGAAATCAGCAAAAGCCAGGTACATGATCCCCATTATAACCAGCAACAAAGCCGAGCTAAGCAAAGTAAAATTAAGGGCCAACCGGTTTTTTATTTTCATACTGCCTTGTTTTCCTTTAAAATATAACCCATGCCTATTACGGTGTGAATCAGCTTGGCCTGCGAACCCTTTTCAATTTTTTTTCGGAGATAGTTCACGTACACATCAATAAAATTGGTACCGGTATCAAACTGAATGTCCCATACTTTTTCAGCAATATAATCACGCGATAAGGTTTTGTTTGGGTTACGCATAAATAATTCAAGCAGGTGATACTCTTTGGTTGTAAGCATAATCTCGGCATTGGCACGCTCGGCAGTTTTGGTGAATATGTTCAGTGTCAGATCGCTAAATGTCAATAAACCTTCCTCTTTTTGATTATCCGGTTTAAATCGTCTTAATAATGCACCAATGCGGGCCAGTAGTTCGCTAAAATGAAAAGGTTTCACCAGGTAATCATCCGCCCCGGCTTGCAAACCGTTTACTTTATCATCTACGCGATCAAGCGCGGTAAGCATTAATATCGGCACCTTGCTGTTATCCCTCCTTATTTGCCTGCAAAGATCAACACCGTTGATATCAGGCAGCATCAAATCGAGGATGATAAGGTCAAATGATTGTGCACTTATCAGATCAATGGCAGATAAGCCATCCCCGGCATGAGTTACCAGGAAATCATGTTCCTGTAATCCTTTTGAAATAAAGGCCGCCACTTTTTCCTCATCCTCCACGAGGCATATATGATTCATAATTTTTCAGGGAATTGAATGAGTTACAAATAAAAGAAATATTAAGCTACTTGCGCATAATATTAAAAAAGGTGCCAACCCTGTGAATCATGTTATAAAGAGCCTTAAAGTGACAACGAGTAAATTACCTGTAATTAAAGGCCATGCGTTCCGGAGTAAAAAAACATGTGCAAAAACCTTCACTTTTTTGCACATTATTCAATAGGCATATTCCATAAACTCCCCGTTTTCGATCATTTAGGCTCAATATTGAGATATTTAATAATCTGCCCATTTGCTGACTTCCCCGGGTGTTCGGGCCAGGAGGATGCGGGTGTTCGGCGGTGTTCGGGCTGAGGTTTAGCAAAAATGTAAGTTGTTGGTTTATAGCAGGA
>NZ_JANYGH010000036.1 GCF_025362475.1 Mucilaginibacter sp. | reverse complement strand
TATTCACCGATTAAAAAACGGTATTTGCTCAGGTAATTTCGCTTTAAGGTAAGATCGTTGTTTATGTTCCGCATAACTTTTAGCTTTATTAGTTAAAGCTAATTCTGTTACCGAATTATCTGACCTTTACAGCAATGACGATTCTAATATTATCCTTTTCCGCTGTTTGTGTCCTCACAAACAACTTGCACAATTGCTTTGGAAACTGTAATTTGTGGGAACACAAACTACGGGGATAAAGTGTTCTTTTTTGCAAAACACCTAAGGTACCTCGCAATGCTGATTCTTTATGTTATCGGCTCGTCAGCTCCCTGATTAGATCCTTGCAGCCGCCTTCAATCAGCGTAAATACAGGTTCAAACTGCGTATCATCGTGGTATGGGTCGGGGACTATTTTGTCGCCTAATAATAGCTTTACCTTTTGGGCGTGCTCATGATTACTTGCCATGTTCAGGATATCATTGAGGTTGTATTTATCCATCACAAATATATGATCGAACTCATCAAAATCACTTTGTCTGAATAAACGACAAACCTGGCTACTGATATCGATACCGTGATTGCGCGCCGTGCGGGTAGATCGCCTGTCGGGGCCCTCTCCTACATGCCAATCGCCAGTGCCTGCAGAATCAATTTCCCAGCCAAGTCCTTCCCCATCGCTCAGGTGTTGCATGATCCCTTCTGCCAGCGGCGAACGGCAAATGTTACCGAGGCAAACCATTAGTATCTTCATTCTCTTTAAGGTAAAGGGTGAAAGGTAAAAGGCGAAAGGTTTTTGGATCAGGCTTGCCTAACCTTTTATCGTTCACCTTTTACCTTTCGCCTCCAAAAATTAACCAAATATCTGATTAAGCACTCCTGCCAAACGTACTCCTGCTTTTAAAAGTTGTTGGTTAAGGATAGCTATATGACTAAAATTGTATTTATAGTTCAGGTTATCACCAGGTTTAATATCGGCATAAAACTTTTCGGCCAGTTGGTTGCTTTCAAAAAGCCATTGGCTTATAGGGTCTTTTTGCAATGCGGCACGTTGCGCGGCTGTAGTGTGGTTTATCCAGGTGGCATACTCGGTATAGCTTAGTTGCTGATTATCTATCAGCTGGCTATCCCAAACCGAATGCAGGTTGCTATCCTTGCCAAACCACTGTACTTTAAAATCATTGCCACCCTTATCACTGGTATGCCCGGTATGGAAGGGCTGGTGTACATCTTCCACAATATGGATCAGCATACGCAGGTATAACAATTTATTGGTTTTGGTGGTCGTTTTTTTCTTGAGCTCGGCTATTAAAAAATTCATCTTGGTGTATGAATCTACAGCGGTATCTGCCTTTAAATAAACTTGCAGCTCGGGATAAGTGTAAGCCTTATCCATATCAATAAAATGCCAGTTATACAGGTAGCTGTAAGCCGGATCCGATTTAATAAAATCGGCCCAGTTGCTGGTGATAGCAATAGACTCATTGCCTAAAATAGCCTGGATAGCTATGCGTGCTTTGGGGGTTAAATAGCTATCAGCTATTTGGCCGCAAATACGGTGGCCGTTGGTTCCCCATGCCATACTTTGCAATGGGATGTAGCATACAGCTACAAAAAGAATGATCTTTTTGAAAAAGTTAGTGCTCATTTTCATAGTGGTTTTGGGATGCAGCTTGTTCTTTTTATTAAACGCGCGTTAATGGGTATTACGTTTGATGTACTTGTAAATTCAATTAAGGAATCGGCCTTTTGTTTCACCCTAAAAAACTCCTCGTAATCGCCATAGCGGAAACAGCTTTTCTCGTCTTTATAACTGCCATCAGCATTACAAAACTGACCTTTAAGGTGCAGGGTATCCTGTTTTTGCACATAGGTACCGCGAATGTACTCGGCCCAATGGCCACTGTTCATGCAGGTATCAGCTCCATAATTTACCTTGCTTACGGTACTTATCTTCATCAAAAAAGAATCACAGCTAAATTTCAGCTCGTACAATGAATAAGTCACCAGTCGTTTTTGCGCCGGAACCGAATCCTGCCGCCACTCGCCTTGCAAATATTTAACACCCGGTTTTTGTAAATTGGGGTTCATGGTGCAAGCACTAAGGTAAAAGGCGAAAGGCAAAAGATAAAAGGCTTTTTTAGGCTGAAAGGTAAAAGACAAAAGACTATAGAGTCTTTTGCTGAAAGTCTTTTTTATGGGAGGCGCTGAAAGAAAATCGTTCAGAGGGTTTGGCATACAATTGCTGTTCAAAAGCAGTAAATCAAAAGCCCTCTCCTTTGGGAGAGGGCTGGGTGAGGCTCTTTTTATAAAGAACCTATCATATTTTCGGGTATCACCCATTGGTCAAACTGTTCGTTGGTTAACAAACCTAAACCAATGGCTGCTTCGCGTAGCGATTTGTTTTCCTTTAAAGCTGTTTTGGCAATTTTAGCGGCATTTTCATAACCGATATGCGGATTAAGCGCAGTTACCAGCATCAATGAATTTTCAAGGTGCTTTTTAATGCCGGCGTAGTTTGGTTCGATACCAACCGCGCAATGATCATTGAAAGATACACATGCATCGCCTATCAATCTTGCCGATTGCAGGAAGTTGGCAGCCATCACCGGCTTAAATACGTTCAGCTCGTAATGTCCGTTTGATCCGCCGATAGAGATCGTTACATCGTTACCCATTACCTGTGCTGCTACCATGGTAACGGCTTCATTTTGGGTTGGATTAACCTTACCCGGCATAATGGATGATCCCGGTTCATTATCGGGGATATGGATTTCGCCAATACCAGAACGCGGACCAGAAGCCAGCATCCTGATGTCATTAGCTATCTTCATTAATGATACAGCAATTTGTTTTAAAGCACCATGGCTTTCCACAATAGCATCATGGGCGGCTAAAGCTTCAAATTTGTTTTCTGCCGTAATAAATGGCAGGCCCGTAAATTGGGCAATATATTCGGCTACCTTAACATCATATCCTTTAGGGGTATTGATACCTGTACCTACAGCAGTACCACCAAGGGCAAGCTCAGAAAGGTGATCTAATGTATTACGCAGCGCTTTTAAGCCATGATTTAGTTGAGATACGTAACCAGAAAACTCCTGGCCCAGGGTAAGTGGTGTAGCATCCATTAAATGGGTTCTGCCAATTTTCACTACCGATTTAAAGGCTTCAACCTTAGCCTGCAAAGTATCGCGCAGCTTTTCAACACCAGGGATGGTTACATCCATCAGGATCTTGTATGCGGCAATGTGCATGGCGGTTGGGTAGGTATCGTTTGATGATTGTGATTTGTTCACGTCATCATTAGGGTGGATAAAGGTTTTGCCCTCGCCCAGTTTGTTGCCCTGTAAAACGTGCGACCTATTGGCCACTACCTCATTCACGTTCATGTTTGATTGTGTGCCCGAGCCTGTTTGCCAGATCACCAGCGGAAACTCCGATGATAATGCACCGGTCAGGATCTCGTCGCAAACTTGTGCTATCAGGTCGCGTTTTTCGGCAGATAGCACGCCAAGATCAGTATTGGTATAAGCGGCAGCTTTTTTCAGGTAAGCAAACGCTTCAATGATCTCTTTGGGCATAGATGCCTCCGGACCAATTTTAAAGTTGTTGCGTGATCTTTCTGTTTGTGCTCCCCAGTATTTATCGGCAGGTACCTGTACCTCGCCCATGGTATCGTGTTCGGTTCTGAAACTCATAGCATTAAATTTTGCAGGGGCAAAGTTATGCTTTTATATGATGTAAGGGAATGGGAAATGGTAATCTTTTTGTGATGGATGGAAGTATATTATCTCTAAAAGATTTCGTCAAAATTCATGCTGTGTCTCAAGAGGCTGTTTAAAAATAAATAAACCTACCGTCATTGTAAGGTACTGACCCATCAATATAAAAAAACGTCATTGCTTCGTCGTTCCTCGTCGCAATGACGCGCGGATATGTGCTTCATTCGAAGTATAAAAAAGCTATTAAATCAAATTTAGATAGCCGCTAAGTATTTGCCAGCAAGTCAAAATATTCATCATCTTCATTTTTGCCGCCATATCCTTTTCCTATATGCTTATGGGTTTCTAAAAATTCTATTTTACTGATCCATTTTACCATTTTATAACCCAATTGATTTTCTATTCTGAGCCTTAAAGGCGCTCCATATTTTTCGGGAAGCGTGTGGTAATTCATTTCCCATGCAAGGATAGATTCTGGTTTAAGACAATTATCCAGGCTATGCGTATCATAATAGGTTCCACCATAAATGCCTTCACCAAAAGAATAAAACACCGCAATTGTTGCAGCAGGATAAGGCTTTACCATATCTATGAGCAGTTTAAGGGGAATGCCGCCCCATTCAGCAATTCCAGACCAGCCCTGGATGCAATGGTGCATTGTAATATTTTGCTCCAAACCTATTTGTTTCAAATCTTCGAGCGATAGCTCAACCGGGTTTTCAACCAGGCCGCCTATCTTGAGCTTAAAATCTTTAAAATCATTTGCTGCCAGCTTGAGCCACTCGTCAGATTCGGGCATCTTGCCGTTTACCCAGAAATAAGGTGATATATCCTTTTGTTTATAATAAACTTTAGGCTTGAATTTATTGATCGTGTTAAGCCATAAAGTGCCATTTATAGCTGCTTCCGTTTTTTGTAGTGAACGCGGCCTTTGCCAGGATATCCAATGTGCCAGGAAACCAAAAGCCACCGTGAATAAAACGATACCAAGCCCAACGTATAATCCTGTATGGCTCATGGGGGCATCTGTATTCACGGTTATATGGTTCATATTGCGTATAAATCCTGTTGCTGCAATCATGGCTACATGAATGATAGTAAAGGCAACAAAAGCCAACATAACCAAAAAATGAACCGAGCGTGCGCCTTGTCTGTTACCAAATAGTTTTGGTAACCAATGGAAACGATTTTCTATAGCGGGAGACATTGACATTCCGCTAATCATCGCAATGGGAGCTAAAATAAACACCACGCCGAAGTAAGAAATCTGCTGCAAGGCATTAAAATGATAAAAACCATTTGGCTCAATGGGCATATGAAAGGTTGCGTAGTGTACAAAAACATTCCAGGCATCAGGCAATACCTGCCACGATGTAGGGATTAACCGCTTCCATTGATTGGTAAAAAACATAAGCACAACACATACCGCACCATTAAACAGAAAAAAAGGCACGGTTATAAAATGCCATGACCGGGCAATTCCTACAGAGTGGCGGTAACCAGGCAGTCCGGCTACAGGATTTAAATACCTGCTATCTTCTTTGGCTGTATAAACCCGATCAGCCGGCACCTTTACAGGGGTAAAACGGATCCACTCGGAACGGGGCGAACAGCCACGATTCCAGTACAGGCGGGGATGATCAGCCAGTATGGAAAGTCCGCTCCTGATAATAAGCGCCAAAAAGAAGAAATTAACCCAATGGCTAAGCCGAAGCCATAGTGGAAAACCAACAGGATCTGCCGCGGTAATTGCAGGCATAACTGTTGAGGGGTCGGGTGGCAAACCCAATACCATATATTGCAACCAAGCCAGCCCTATAGTTAAAAACAAAAAGACAAAAATAATAACAAGTGCATAGGGATTGATGCCAATAAACATTCGCCTGTCTTCGGGAAAACGAATTGCCCGCTTGGCTTCATTAAAGTTTGTAAACATTATTGCCTGTTATTAAATATTAAACATTTACCTTAAGCTATAGTGCATGGCCTAAAGTTGTAAGAATGTATGATTTTAAGCGTTATAAAGTAAAGGTTGAATTTATTGCGCTTATCGTATCCGCCCTAAAAGAATAGTCTACAATTATATCCTGAGGTCATCATATATGGACATTGTAAACAGGCAACATTATTTATTTCTTTAAGTTTTGATATACCATTGAATAGATGTTTTTGCATTGCTATTGAGTTCAAAGCATACAGATGGCTAATTGATTTAAAAATCAGAAAACATAATAACATGACAGACAGGTTTAAAATAGGCGACCACGTAAAGTGGAATTCAGAGGCGGGTTATGTGACCGGTAAAATTATTAAAATTCACACTTCTGATTTTAACTATAAAGGTTATATCCACCATTGTAGCCCGGAAACGCCGCAATACGAAATTAAAAGTGATAAAAGCGATCACATTGCTGCTCACAAAGGTTCGGCCTTAAAGAAAATTTAATTTAGCGTTACCCGGTTTTAGCCTTTTTTGTACTCTTCCCTTTGCAGGCAATCTGTATCATCGTTTTGAGGCAGCCATTTAATTTCAATTATTTTATCAAGCGATGTTACCGCCCCACCAGGTCAATTTTACTATCACACGCTATTACGGCAATATCTCCCGAACCTTAGAAATATAGGACCTTCCGATTGGAATTTTTTTATCGCCTATAATTATCTCACTATTGTTATGACTTTCAATCTTATTCAAAGCAACAATAAACGACCGGTGTACCCTCGCGAACAATACCCCAGGTAGTTTGCTCTGCAGATCCGAAATTGATAAATAGGTTTTATAAGTTCCGTTCATCGTGAAGATAACGAGATAATTGCCTTGTGCTTCAGCATAGCAGATGTCTTTAAAATTCATCTTTACCATTCGCCGTTCGCATTTAACAGACAAGAACGTATCGCCATCCTTAGCGGCCATTAATAAATTCTTCTCGTCGATATTTTTTTCCGCCTCAGTTTGCAATGCCCGCACCTTTTCTAAATTTAAAAGCTGGTATAGTTTTACACAAAAAGGAATTGTGAGCACAAATTGAAGCTTAACACAATTATATAAAAACGGAGCAACACTTAGTATCGGTTCTTTTGTCCAGCTGATTAAAAAATATTTTAGTATGATGTAATTATCTATCAGGCGTAACATCAGCGCGAACACTGCCATCAATAAAACATATACAACTATAAAGCGGACAATTTTTTGATGGAAAAGCAAATCTGCCATTAAAGCTTCTACAACTATGGCAACAAAAACCACTTTGGGGATCAAACTAAAAAACTCGTTTCTAAAAACCGTCAAAAAATCTCCCTCTGTAAGCCCCTGAAGAATGGTAAATAACAGCAAGTAGCATATCCAGTATAGGATGTACAATTCAATTTTCTTCAACTTTATGTTAGCGATCAAATCAGGCACGTTTTAAAAGTAATAAAATTAGCGAGGCCGCCATAAAAGTAATACGCATTTACCTGAAAGGTTACCCATTCATACGTCATTCACCCTCTTTTTTTTGCTGTCTGCATCAAAAATTTGCTATGTGTAAGGCAACATTTACTTTGCTGCCTCCAATTAATCAACTCCATTTAAATGATCATGAAGAAGAATCTTTTAACCTTATTATTTATAACCGTACTCGGATATTTAAATCTGTATGGGCAGCAAACCAACATCTATCCTACCAATTGGTGGGTCGGCATGAAAATGAACCATGTTCAATTATTAATTAGAAGCGAAAACAAAGCTCTATCTCAGCAAAAAATTAAAATCAATTACCCGGGTATTACCGTACTCCAAACCCACCATTTCCCCAACTTAAAATATACGGCCATTGATATTGTTATCAGCCCCGCCGCAAAGCCGGGATCAGTAAAAATCGTTTTTGGAGATGGCGTTAATTCTTCGGTAATACCATGGCCTTTATTGGCAAAACCGCTGGGCAATGGCAGCAGCTATGCGCAAGGGGTAACTTCGGCTGATTTTATAGACCTATTGCTAACAGACCGGTTTAGCAATGGCGATACAAAAAATGATAGAATAACCGGAATGAGGGATCAATCGCTGAATCGCGATTCGATGTACTTAAGACATGGCGGCGACTTTCAGGGTATATTAAATCATATCGACTATTTTAAAAGTCTTGGCGTAACCGCTTTATGGCTTACACCGGTTATGGAAAATGACATGCCCAACCGTACCGAACACGGCTATGCCATTACCGATCATTATAAAATTGATGCCCGATATGGGACCGACTCTCTTTATACGCAATTAAGTAATACGTTGCATAAAAACGGGATGAAGCTGATCATGGATGTGGTATACAATCATACCGGTCTCTACCATTTTTTGGAGCAGGATCCGCCGGCGGAAGACTGGATGCACCGCTGGTCCCAATTTACCCAGACTAATTACAGGGAACAAACCCAGTTTGATCCATACGCGGCACCATCAGATAAAAAGAAAATGACCGATGGCTGGTTTATATCCGAAATGCCGGATGTTAATCAATCTAACCCATTTATGGCAAACTACATGATCCAAAATATCATCTGGTATGTGCAAAAATTTGGAATTGATGGTATAAGAATAGATACCTATACCTACAACGACATGGATTTTGCTAACCGGTGTAATCAGGCCATTATGGACGAATTTCCTAAGCTTACTCTATTTGGCGAAACGCGGGTATTTGGCGTCGCCAATCAATCGTATTTTAACCAGAACAATTTCAATTTACCTTTCAAAAGCAATTTGCAGGGTTCGGTGGATTTTCAATGCCTATATTTTGGCATTATACCCGCGTTGATGCAGCCGTTTGATTGGACGGATGGAGTAAACAAATTGTATTATACCTTAAGCAGCGATTTTTTGAACAAAGATGCAACCCACAATGTGCTTTTGTTGGATAACCATGATGAGCCCCGCTTTTTTTCGGTTGTAGGCGAAGATGTAGAAAAACAAAAGATTGGCTATGAATGGTTATTAACCTGCAGGGGTGTTCCGCAGCTATATTATGGATCGGAGGTGCTTTTGAAAGGCTTTACAAACCCCGATGGCTTGGTAAGAGCTGATTTTCCTGGCGGATGGGCAGTGGATAAAAAAAATGCATTTACCGGCGAAGGTCTTACTGACGATGAACTCGCTGTTCAAAACATTGTTAAAAAACTGGGCACTTTCCGGAAAACCTCATCAGCATTAAAAACCGGAAAAATGATGCATTATATACCTGTTAACGGATTATATGTCTATTTCAGATATGATGCCAAACAAACGATAATGTGTATTATGAACACTGCAAAAAAAGAAAGCACCGTTGATTTTGGGAAATACACGGAAAGAATAGCTGGCTTTACCAAAGCACAAAATGTAATAACCGGCGACTTGCTAAACACCACCAAAAAAGTAACCATACCTGCTATGCATATGTGGGTTTTAGAGTTGAGCAATTAGTTTAGTGTTCGCAGGTGCTAAGTACCTGCGAACCTTTTTTATATGCCAATTGGTTGAGTTGGGTTTAAAATCCACCCAGGTTGAATGCACTCAGCTTAAAGTTTAACATATTGCCTTAAAGCAGCTTATATATTATATACAATATATTTCCATTAAAAATAAAAAATACTATTTTTTTTAGCATAACATATGTTTATATTTTTTATTTTAGGCAAAAAAACCAAATCATAATTATGAAAAAATTTACTTTTTTAGCTCTTATTCTGTTTGCTTTCTCATGCGACTCAAATGATAAAGCAATTTCATCAAATTCCGATTCAACTAAAACTGACACATCAACATCAAAAAAATTGGAAAGCAAATCAGATTCTTCTGTCTCTGAATCTCAAGACTCCGAAAAGCCAAAATGGGAATATTCAGAAAAAGAGGATAAAATGACCAATAAAACAAACTACTACGCATCAATAGACGCAAATGAATTATTAGATTTTCCATTTCCTTATGATGGAGGCTCAACGGCAACCTTAACCATAAGAAAAACAAGCACCGGAAATGAGTCTATTTTGCAAGTAAGTAAAGGGCAATTCATAAGTGATGTTGAAGGTACAGAGGTTAAAATCAAATTTGATAGCGAACAGCCAATCACATTTAACTGTTCATCTTCATCAGATGGAAGCAGCAACGTCCTTTTTATAAATTCGACCAACAAATTGATCAAAAAGCTAAAAACAGCAAAAAAAATAATTATCCAAGCAGAATTTTATGAAAGTGGAAGTAAGGAAATGGAATTCGATGTAACTGACTTTACCTGGGCTCATTGATATTATTTAAAATGAGATTTTAGACTTGCGATATTATCCTCGTAAGTCTAAAATTTCTTTCTTTTTTCAAAACTTTCTTTCCACGCCAGCAACCCAGGCCTCCAGTGCCTTGCGCTTATCCTCATTTTGCTGCAACCATTGTTTACCTGCCTCTTTATTGGCGCTTAAGCCCATCAGCCTGGCAAATGCCTGCATGTTATTAGTTTTACTCAGCTGATAAAAGAAGTTAGCGTAGTAATGTCTGAAAAAATCGTTACCTGTTTGCTTTTCGGCCAGCTGGCCGACAGCTTCAAAAACGGCTTGCAACTGGTTCTCCAATAATTCGGCAGCGGTTGAGCCGGGTTTTGCCTTTGCTATGGCCGCATTTAATGTTCTGTTCAATGAGGTGGTTGATGCTTCCGCTTTGGCATCCTCTGCTTTTAAGGTACCTCCTTTTAAAATGCTTTGCATATTGGTATAGGCTTCGTCGCTTCTTGGGCCATCGGGTTCCAGCAACAAAAAGCTGCACAATCCCATTAGGGCCGCCGCCCTTTTGTTTTGATGAAAAGTAACCAGTCCATACAAGCGCTGACTATTGGCATGTTTAGGATCGAGTTTAATAGCTTCGATAGCGGCCTGCTCTGCTTCGGGATATTGTTTGGCACGGAAATAGGCTATACCAAGGTTAAAATACAGTGGCTGGTAATCCGGCTTTATTTTCAGTCCTTCTTTGTAGGCATCAATTGCCTGCTGCGGCTGGTGGCTACTATCATAAATACCGCCCAGCAATTCATAAGCCGGTCCGGTAAAGTTGGAGTTGGTTTTAATTATTTTGTTTAAATATGGTACGCCCTCCATTCCTTTGCCCGATGCATTTAAACTAAAAGCCATCTGGTAATTGGCCTGTGCGTTTTCGGGATCGGCTGCCAAAGCTTGTTTATATTTTTCTATCGCGCCCGCATAATTATGATCGTTATTTAGTTTGATACCTTGCTTTATTAAGGCAGCAACGTCGCTTTCCTGCGTGTAAGCAACAGCAGAAAACAATAAAATCGCTATCAACAGGCAACTGGTTTTAATCAAATTCATACTTAAACATACAAAGAGATTTAACTAAAAGAAAAAAATAAAAACTTTAATCGATACCTGCTGTATAATTTCTAATTTTCGCTTTCGTTTAAGAGTGAGAAATTTACCTATGAAGTTATTGTATAAGAGCGCCTTTTTGTTTACCGCCTCCCTGCTGATTTTAACAGCCTGTTCATCAAAAAATAAAGATAAAAACCAAGGTACTGCACCCCTTCCCGGCAAACCTTTAGATACCACGGCACTGATGGCCTACAACCCCAAACAAGGGGATAAAAAGATAGAGGCGGTAATGCAGGAACTGCACCGTACCCGTGGTTTCAACGGCAATGTGCTGGTAGCAAAAAAAGGTAAAATAGTTTATGAAAACGCCATTGGCTGGGCCGATTACCTGCACCGCGATAGCCTGAAGCTAAGTTACCAGTTTGAACTGGCCTCGGTTACCAAAACCATGACATCTACCGGTATATTGATGCTGATGGAACGCGGCAAGCTTAAATTAGATGATGATGTAAAGAAATTTTTTCCGGATTTCCCGTATGATGGGGTAACCATCCGCCTGTTGCTTACGCACCGTTCCGGCATGATGAACTATGTATATTTTATTGATGATATATACCGCAGCCAGCATCTTAATCAAAGGAAAGGAATTTCAAATGCTGACGCCATGAAAATGATTGCGGAATATAAACCGCGACCTTTTAACGTACCCAACAAAAGATTCCTTTACAACAATTCCAATTTTATGGTATTGGGTTCCATTATCGAAAAAGTGAGCGGAGAATCCTACACGCAGTTCATGAAGGACAATGTATTTAAACCTGCAAGTATGGCGCATACCAATGTGTATTCCAAAGCTGTATATGACAAAATTCCGGTTCACGTTGTAGGGCATGATCGCGGTCAGTGGAAATATTCTGTGGCACAAAACTTCTTGGATGGCCCTGTGGGCGATAAGGGAATTTACAGCACCGTGGGCGACCTGTTTTTATTTGACCGCGCTTTGCGCGCCGGGCTGTTATTAAAACAGGCTACACTTGATTCGGCTTATGTGCCGCGCAATCCTATGCTGCATGGCCACTTTAGTTATGGATATGGCTGGCGTACCTTTACCGCACCTGGACAGGAGGTTATTTACCATACCGGCTGGTGGCATGGTTTCAGGCACATTTACCTGCGCGATATGAAAAACGATATCACCGTTGTGTTGTTATCTAATTTAGCCAATGGAAGCCTGCTCAAACTCGACGATCTTTTTAGAGCTGCCGGGATGCCTGTAGTACGAAAAAGCGCCTACAACGGCAATGGTGATACCAGTGACGATTAATTCGTGGTTCGTGGTTCGTGGTTCGTGGTTCGTGGTTCGTGGTTCGTGGTTCGTGGTTCGTGGTTCGTGGTTCGTGGTTCGTGGTTGGAATCGACTTAAAACTATTTGGTTTTGAAATTGTAAAATTTAAGTGTCAATTCATTTAAGCAGTTACTCATATGCATATTTGCACATCTGTAATCTGCACATCCGCATATTTGCACATCTAATAAAATTATGTTTGATAAAATAATGGAAGCCCAGCAAAAGGCTGGCGAATCAAAAAAACGCCTGGATGCGATCAGCGTATCGGGTACTGCCGAAGGTGGTAAAATTACAGTTACAGCCAATGCTAATAAAGTGGTACAATCGGTAAATATTGATAGTGCTTTTTTGGCTGATGCTGATAAAGAAGAACTGGAAGAGCTATTGGTTGTAGCCTTTAATAAAGCCATGGAACAGGCCGATAATATAAGCCAGGCCGAAATGGCTGCCATGACCAAGGATATGTTTGGCGGTATGGGCGGCCTGGGCAGCTTATTTGGTAAATAGTTCAATACCCTTTTAAGGGAACAACGGTTTAAGATAACTGAAAACAAATATCATTCTACTATGAAAACTACCTATTACGGCCAATCAACAGTCGAAATAGAATTGAGCAATGGCAAAAAACTATTGTTTGATCCATTTATAACACATAACCCACTGGCAAAGGATATTGACATCAATAGCTTAAAACCAGATTACATTTTAATATCTCATGGTCATGGCGATCATATTGCCGACCTGTTTGAGATTCAGAAAAATAGCGGCGCTAAAGTAATATGTATTGCTGAAATTGCCGGCTGGCTTAACAGCAAAGGTGTTGATAATGTACATGGAATGAACATTGGCGGCGGCTTTAATTTTGATTTTGGCAGGGTAAAAATGGTGAATGCCGTACACTCCAGTACCATGCCCGATGGCTCACCGGGTGGTAATCCCGCCGGTTTCCTGTTATCGGTTGAAGGTAAAAAAATATACTTTGCCGGCGATACCGCCCTTACTTATGATATGAAACTGCTGGCAGACGAGAACCTCAACTGGGCATATTTGCCAATTGGCGATAACTATACTATGGGTGCAGATGATGCCATAAAAGCCAGCGCTTTCATCAATTGTAAAAACATCATCGGCATACATTATGATTCGTTTGAAGTTATCAGGATTGATAAAGATGAAGTAAGAGAAAAGTTCATCAAAGCTGGCCTGAATTTAAAGCTGCCTGCAATTGGCGAAACGATTGATTTATAGCTTCTGAATAGTCTTGCCGAACTTGTTTCGGCACCCCACGCGCATGGCATACACCATGTTGGCTACTTGTCCTGTGAAATCCTTCACTGCGTCCAGGATGACAAAGCCCAAAAAAACTATAAACCAAAAAGCCTCCTGATAATCAGGAGGCTTTTTGGTTACATGAAGGTTACTTCTTCATTTTCATGGTGTCCTTTTTCATTGTTGTATCCTTTTTCATCTTCTTTTTCATTTTTTTCTTGGTAGTATCTGTTTGCATACTACCATTTGAAGATTTTACGGGTACCCCATGCGCAAAAACGCTTCCGAAAGAGATTGCTGCTAAAGCAATCATACAAAGTGCCTTTTTCATAGTTAATTGTTTTATGTTTTATATTATCTATAACAAATTAACCATTGATTGTTTTTGCTTAATTTATTATTAAATAATTGTTCCGTTTGGAATAATGGCTCGCTTTTTAACAACTACAATGCCATCCTGTACCGTGTGGGTGCCGTAATCACCGTCTTCCAGCTTTTCGCCACAGTTGATAACTACGTCGTCGCCGATATAGGTATTTTTATCAATGATGGCATTTTTGATTTTACACCTATCGCCTATACCCATAATTGGCGATGCACTTAGTTTCAGTTCGGCAATCTGCTCTAATGTCTGGTAGCTATCGCAACCCATTACATAGCAGTTTTCAATTTCGGTATCAACTCCAATACGGGTACGAATCCCTATAATTGATCGCGTAATTTCTTTAGCGCTGATAATGCAGCCATCAGCAACAATGGATTTGTTCAATGTTGTGCCTGATACTTTTGATGGCGGCAGCATGCGCGCCCGGGTATAGATATGATTTTCGCCAAAAAGGTTAAACTTAGGTATCTCATCCGTTAAACCCAGGTTAGCATCAAAAAATGATGGAATGGTACCAATATCTGTCCAGTAACCTTCATATTGATAGCTTAATACTTTATGCTCAACTATTGACTGCGGGATAATCTCTTTACCAAAGTCGGTACGATCATTCCCTTCCAACAAATCATACAGCAATTTGCGGTTGAAAATGTAAATACCCATAGATGCCAGGTAAACCCTGCCTTCAGCCTGCATTTCATCACTTACCTCAGATGCCCAGCTCTCAAAATTTGATTTTGGTTTTTCAACAAAAGCAGTAACCATACTATGCTCATCAGCTTTTAAAATACCAAAGCCCGGTACATCAGCCGCATCAACAGGAATGGTAGCGATAGAGATCTCAGCACCAGATTCGATGTGCTTATTGATCATATCCTCAAAATCCATCTGGTACAATTGGTCGCCTGATAGGATCAGTACATACTCAAACTCGTGCACCGCCAAATGGTGCAGGCTTTGCCTTACCGCATCGGCCGTACCCTGGAACCAGGCCACGCTTGATGGTGTTTGCTCGGCAGCCAAAATATCAACAAAAGCATCACTGAAACTGCTGAAGTGATAGGTGTTTTTGATGTGCTTGTTTAACGATGCTGAGTTAAACTGCGTTAATACATAAATACGCGTAATACCCGAGTGCAGGCAATTCGAAATTGGAATATCAACCAAACGGTACTTACCGGCAATTGGCACAGCCGGTTTTGAACGTGTTGCAGTAAGTGGTGATAAGCGACTGCCCTGGCCACCGCCAAGCACAATTGAGATTACTTTAGATGTCATATCTGAGGGTTTAAACTTTCATAAAGGTTTATATATTCTTTGGCCGAACGGTCCCAGGAAAAATCAAGGGCCATCATACGCTTGCGTAATATTTGTAATTGTGCGGGGTTTTGGTAAAGTGTTATGGCACGTGTAATAGCATGGTAAATATCATCAACACTAACCTGGTTAAAACGGATACCGTAGCCCCCCTCATCACCAAAATCAATTACCGAATCTATCAACCCGCCTGTACTACGTACAATTGGCATGGTGCCATAGCGTAAAGAATATAGTTGATTAAGTCCGCATGGTTCCACACGCGATGGCATCAGCAGGAAATCGGCACCGGCGTATACCACATGGGCTAATGCCTCATCATAACCAATAAATACATTGCACCTGCCAGGGTATTTATCCTTAAGATCAAGCAATGCTATCTCCATTTCCTTATCGCCAGAGCCAAGTATAAAGAAGTTAGCTTCATCTCCATACTCTGCCAGTATACGATCAATGGCTTCAGGCAACAGATCGGCACCTTTTTCAATCACCAATCTGCCTATAAACACAAACAATGGCTTAGCCGGGTTTAAGCCAAAGCGGGTGCAAAGCGCTTCTTTGTTGGCTTGCTTGCCTTTAGCCAGGGTCCGGGTATTAAAATGATGAGGCACCATTGGGTCGGTTTGAGGATTCCAAACCTCTGTATCAATCCCGTTGATGATACCATAGCCTTTAGCCCTTTCAATATAAAAAAGGTATTCTAACCCGTTTGAATTGATGGTAAGCTCGCGTAAGTAAGTTGGTGATACCGTGGTATACAGCCAGCTACATTTTACAGCGGCTGCCAAAGGGTTTATCCCGCCGGCCCAATCAAGTAATCCAGCGGCAGTCATATCAATCTCGGGCAGGTAGGGTAACTGTTCCCAACCAAAAGCACCATGATACTGGCCATTGTGTATAGTAAAAATGGTTGGCACATTTGCCAATCGCTTATATAACTTGGAGTGATAAAGCAGGAATGGCACCAGGCCAGAATGATGGTCATGGCAATGGATAAGATCAGGCGTTTGCTGCGAGTAGCTGATCCAATCTAAAAAAGCCAGCTGGAACGCGATAAACTGCTCCCTTTCGTCGGGATAGCTGTACACATTTTCCCGGTCAAGCAGACCAGGGATGTAAACTAAAAATAGCTCAAAACCCAGTTTATCGGTCTTCTCCTTTAAAATTTCAAAATAAAGGCGGCGTGTATTCAGTAAAGTAACGGCACTAAAAACTACATCAAATTCGTTTTCCTGGGTAAACTTGCGGTCGTAATAAGGCATCACAACTGCTGCCTGCAAACCTGCCATATTTTGGTATTTAGGCAGTGCACCAACAACATCTGCAAGACCGCCAACTTTGGCGACAGGATAACATTCGGCACTCAGATGGAATATTTTCATTTAGGTTTTATTGGCTCAATTTAAGGAAAGATTACCAAAAGAGAAACCTATAATAATTAATATAGTTTTTTAAATTTAGATATGATATTGTAAAAATCTTATTAACCTTTTCATGTATATATTGAAATATTGGTAGAAAAAGAGAGTAAACAAACCCTGCAGACATCTGGGGTTAGATACACTAAGGTGCTTTTTGGAAGCGAAAAACCTGTAGTGTTGCTTATTCAATAAAAAAATGTCATTGTTAGTAATAAAATTCCGGGGAACTCCGAAGGAGAAATGACGTTTTAAAAAGTTTGTCATCCTGAGGGACGAAGGATCTATTCGCAGACTGTACAGGGCGAAAAAGCATAGTGAATACTAGATCCTTCACTATCGTTCAGGATGACAAAAAGTTTTTTCAAAAAGCATCATGAGTAGCTGTAAAATTTGGAGAACTCTAAAGGTGGAAATAACAAGCGGCGAAAGACTTACGAAGTTTTAAAAACTTCGTAAGTCTGGGATTCTCCCCTTGTTATAAATACCTCACAATCGCGGCGTTATCAATGTGCCTCCAGCCAATTCAAGCCTGTACCAATCTCTACCATAATGGGTACAGTTGTTTGAATAGCAGTTTTCATGTTATGCATAATAATAGGCTTCACAATTTCAATCTCGTTATTAGGCACATCAAACACCAACTCATCATGCACCTGCATAGTCATGCGGGCCTCCAGGTTTTGTGCTTTAAATTCGCGGTGAATATTGATCATGGCTATCTTGATCATATCTGCAGCCGAGCCTTGTATGGGCGCGTTGATGGCATTTCGCTCGGCGAAGCCACGTACCGTTGCGTTGGCCGAATTGATATCCCGTAAATACCTGCGCCTGCCCATCAGCGTGCATACGTAACCATTCTCGCGGGCAAAGTTCATGGTATCACTCATGTACTGCTTAATACCAACAAACTGCGCAAAGTATTGCTCAATAATATCGGCAGCTTCCTTACGCGGAATGCCCAGGCTCTGCGATAAACCAAATGCCGATTGCCCGTAAATGATCCCGAAGTTAACGGCCTTGGCATTACGGCGTTGTTCGCTGGTTACTTCATCCAAATCAATACCATAAACATTGGCAGCGGTTGCGGTGTGTATATCCAGGTTATCAACAAAGGCCTGCATCATGTTGGGATCTTTGCTGATCTCGGCAATTATCCGCAGCTCTATCTGCGAATAATCGGCAGATATTATGCTATGCCCGTTGTCTCTTGGAATAAATGCTTTACGCACTTCGCGGCCACGCTCTGTACGGATAGGAATATTTTGAAGATTAGGATTAACGCTGCTCAATCTGCCTGTTGCAGCTACGGCCTGGTTATAAGAGGTGTGCACCCTGCCCGTTTTAGGATTTACCATGAGCGGCAAGGCATCAACATAAGTAGATTTTAGTTTTTGCAGCTGACGAAAATCTAATATATCCCTTACAATATCGCTTTTGGCAGCCAGGGAAAGCAATACATCTTCGCCTGTTTGGTACTGACCGGTTTTGGTTTTCTTTGCCTTGGGATCAAGCATCAGTTTTTCAAAAAGCACTTCACCCAATTGTTTTGGCGACGCAATATTGAACCTTACTCCTGCTTTCTCAAAAACCGTTTTCTCTAATTTGGCTACATCCGTTTCTAACTCCTTGCTAAACTCACGAAGGGTATCATGATCTATTTTTACGCCTTCGTACTCAATATCAGCCAGTACATATATCAGCGGATGCTCTATTTCATGAATCAGCTTTTCGCTTTCAACTTCTTTTAATTTAGGTTCAAATACGGCTTTCAACTGCAGGGTAATGTCTGCATCTTCGGCCGCATATTCTTTTATTTTCCCTATCTCTACATCGCGCATGTTGCCCTGGTTTTTACCTTTGGCACCAATGAGCGAAGTGATAGAAACCGGCTTATAGTTCAGGTAATTTTCTGACAAAACATCCATACCATGGCGGGTATCCGGGTCTATAACGTAATGCGCCATCATGGTATCAAACAACTTGCCCTTAACCTGTACATCGTACCATTTAAGCACCAGGATATCAAATTTGAGGTTTTGCCCTATTTTACTGATTTTTTCATTTTCCAATACAGGCTTAAACTCGTTAACAATACTTTTAACAGCTTCCTGGTCAACAGGTACAGGTATGTACCAGGCCTCGCCTGCCTTTACCGAGAATGAAAGACCTACCAATTCACAATTATTGGCGTCGGTGCCGGTTGTTTCCGTATCAAAACAAAACGATTCCTGCTGTTGAAGCATGGCAATTAAGCTGGCGCGTTTTTCAAAAGTATCGGCCAGGTGGTATTCGTGCGGAACGTTATCTATATTTTTAGAGGCAATAATAAAATCCTCCCGAATATCCTCTATATCAACGGTCATGGTAGTACGCCCGGTTGCAACCTCGTTGCCAAACAAATCTGTTTGCGTACCGGCAGGTTTCATTTCGGTAATGCTGAAATCATCGCCAAAAACACGTTTCCCCAGTGTGCGGAACTCCAGTTCGGCGAAAAGTGGTTCCAACAGTTCCTTGCTTGGCGCGCAGATCTCCAGCCCCTCCTCGTCCAGCTCCACAGGTACATTCAAAAGGATAGTGGCCAGTTTTTTCGACAGTAAGCCCTGCTCGGCAAATTGCTCTACGTTTTCGCGCTGCTTCCCTTTTAACTCATGGCTATGGGCGATGATCTCTTCCATTGAGCCGTATTGCTTAATAAGCGACTTCGCGGTTTTTTCGCCAATCCCCGGGATACCAGGAATATTATCTACCGCATCGCCCCATAAACCCAAAATATCTATTACCTGTTCAACACGTTCAATTTCCCATTTCTCCAGCACTTCCTTAACGCCCAATATCTCCATTTCGTTACCCATACGGGCGGGTTTGTAAATGCGGATATTATCAGATACCAGTTGTGCAAAATCCTTATCGGGTGTCATACAGTAAACCTGGTAACCTTTCTGTTCGGCTTTTTTGGCCAGGGTACCAATGATATCATCTGCCTCATACCCGTCTGATGTAATAACAGGGATATTGAAACCTAAAATCAGCTTAACCACATAAGGCAATGCTTTGGACAGATCCTCGGGCATGGCTTCGCGATGTGCTTTATAATGCTCATAATCTGTATGACGTTCGGTTGGTGCTTCGGTATCAAAAACAACAGCCATGTGGGTAGGCTTTTCTTTTTTCAAAACATCCAGCAGGGTATTGGTAAACCCCATCACTGCCGATGTATTCATCCCGCCCGAGGTAAACCGCGGACTTTTACTCAAAGCAAAATGCGCCCGGTAAATAAGGGCCATACCATCCAAAAGAAATAGTTTTTTCATAATTAATTTTTCACGAATTACACGAATAGGGTCGAATTTTCACGAAACCCGCGTGCAATGGGCTTTTGCAAAGTACACGAATTTATACGATATTTTAGAATTACGCTTAATCAAATTCATCATTAAATAGATGCAAATCAATTTGTGTAAGTCAAAAAACCTCCACGACTAATTCGTGTAATTCGTTCTCATTTGTGCAATTCGTGTCTATTAAAATTCATGTAATTCGTTCTCATTCGTGCCATTAGTGTTTATTAAAATTTATAGCTACACTCCGGAATGTGATCATTCACCATTCCTGTTGCCTGCATATGGGCGTAGCAAATAGTGGTACCAAAGAATTTGAAGCCCCGCTTTTTCATGTCTTTGCTAATAGCGTCTGATTCGGCTGTGCTAGCAGGTATTTTGTGGAAGTGATTTATAATAGGCTTACCACCGGGCATAAAACTGTACAGGTATTTATCAAACGAGCCAAATTCCTGTTGAATGCCGATAAACAGCTTCGCATTGCTGATAGCCGCCAGAATTTTAAGCCGGTTGCGGATAATGCCAGCATCCTGCATCAGGCGTTCCACATCCTCATCTGTAAAGGCAGCTACTTTATGCACATCAAAATCTGCAAAGGCTTTTTTATAGCCATCTCTCCTACGCAAAATAGTGATCCAGCTTAAACCGGCCTGGGCAGATTCGAGGATTAAAAACTCAAACAGGATGTGGTCATCATGAACTTCCTTGCCCCATTCTTCATCGTGATATTTGATATAAAGTTCGTCGGTCCCGGCCCATGAGCAGCGGGTTATTTCGTTGGTTGAATTTGACATAATTGTTTTAATAAAAACCGCGTCATTGCTGTAAGGGTTTAGTAATTCGGTAACAGAATCAGGTATTTTTATTTGTTGTTTAGGGTGACCATATCGATAGGTTTTTTACCATTGATGCCCTGATGTGGCCGTTCCCAGTTATAATAAACAAGATATTTGAGGAGTTCATC
>NZ_JANYGH010000004.1 GCF_025362475.1 Mucilaginibacter sp. | reverse complement strand
TAATATCGGCTGTCCGGTAAAAAAAGTACTTTTGCTCATGTTGGTTATTAAAGTGTGGTAACTCTAATATCAACACAAAAGGGGTGGCTTTTAGCTACCCCTTACTTTTTTTCAAAAAATTCGTTTACCGGACAACAGTGCACTCCGTTCAGGATGACAAAAGTTTTTTTAAACTTCATCCCCATCATTGTAACAATCCTCATAATTACAATCTGCTTCCCTGAAATCCGTGCATCTATCATCCTAATTTTGCACATTTGCAAAAAGATATTTTTGTACGATGAAAGAAGGGCTTAAAATTGCCATTGGTGCCGATCATGCCGGCTTTGATTATAAACAGGCTTTATCCGCAGAGATCCCTGCAGATCAGCTCACAGATTTCGGAACTTATTCAAGCGCCTCTGTTGATTATCCCGACTTTGCACATCCTGTAGCATCTGCAGTTGAAAGTGGCGAATGCGATCTGGGTGTACTGGTTTGTGGCAGTGCCAATGGGGTTGCCATAACAGCCAACAAGCACCAGGGTATTCGGGCAGCAATCTGCTGGAACGAGGAGCTGGCCATATTGGCCCGTAGCCACAATAATGCCAATATCGTTTGTATTCCCGCTCGCTTTATCAGCATTGACGAAGCTCAAAAAATCATGAACGCATTTTTCAATACCGACTTTGAAGGCGGCAGGCACGCTACAAGAGTAGGAAAAATGACTTGCTGATAAGAGGACAAAAGATTTTGGACAAAGGAAAAAGCATAAAGTCAAAGGCTTAAAGCACAAAGCTATGATCTGTAAGCCATCAATCCTGAACTAAAAAGAAACTGACTTAATTATTATCATAAATGAAAAAAATCACATTACTTGCGCTCTCTGCTGTTGTTGCGGCAAATGCCTGCGCGCAACAAAACCCCACGGCAATGAAGTACGCAAAACTCATCAGCGCCGAGGATGCCAAAAAGCATTTGAGCATTTTAGCCTCTGACGAATTTGAAGGCCGCGAAACCGGTAAGCCGGGTGCCGAAAAAGCAGCTAATTACATTGCCGCCGAATTTAAAAGATTAGGTCTGCAAGCCCCCGTAAAAGGATCGTACTTTTTTGATGTGCCGTTAGTACAAAACACTTTAAAAGTAACAACACTTACCATTAACGGAAAGCCGTTTGCGTTGGGACAGGATTTCTTGCCGAATGGTACAGTTCCTGATAATAACGTAAAAGCAACCGAGTTTGTATTTGTTGGCTTTGGTACTGATAGCGAACTGGGCAGTACTGATTTGGCCAATAAGGTTGTATTATGGATAAATGAAGACAAGCCAGAAGCGGGTAATACTCCAAACACCTCTGTGCGCATGGGTACAGCACGCCTGCAGATATTAAAGAATCTGCAAAGCAAAAATCCCTCACTTATTTTGGCGGTTAATGGCGATTTAACAAACTTGCTTAAACGTTACGGCAAAAGCATTACAAGCCCGCGTTTAACTATCAAGGAGGATGCCGGAGCACCAAAGATTGCCGGAGCATTACACATCACTCCTGCCATGGCTGATGAGCTGGTAAAATCAACCGGTAAAACATTTGCCGATTTAAAGGCTGCTGCTGCCACAATCCCGGTTGTAACTGCAAAAACAGATCTTGTAGCTGCTTACGCCAATGAACAAACTGCTGTGAAAGCGGTTGATGTGGTAGGATTTATGCCCGGTACCGATTTAAAAGATGAAGTATTGGTATTTTCTGCTCACTATGATCACATTGGTTTAAACCCAGATGGAAAAGATAAAGTGAACAACGGTGCCGATGATGACGGATCTGGTACAACAGGCATCCTGGAAATTGCACGTGCATTTTCGCAAGCAAAAAAAGATGGTCATGGCCCGCGCCGAAGTGTGCTGTTTTTAGGTAACGTAGGCGAAGAAAAAGGATTGTTAGGTTCTGAATACTATACCGATCATCCGGTTTACCCATTGGCTAACACCATTACCGATCTTAATATTGATATGATAGGCCGTGTGGGTGAAGAATATATTGGCAAACCCGATTCTGCAAACTATGTATACTCTATAGGCTCGGCCATGCTGAGTAAAGACTTGCATGACATTGGCGAAAAAGCGAATGATACTTACACCAAATTAAAACTGGATTACAAATATGATGATCCTAATGATCCTAACAGGTTTTACTACCGCAGCGATCATTACAACTTCGCCAAGCATGGTGTACCCATCATATTTTACTTCAACGGTGTGCATGCCGATTATCACCAGCCAGGTGATGAGGTGAGCAAGATCAACTTCCCATTATTGGCAAAACGTACGCAATTGGTGTTTTACACAGGTTGGGAATTAGCTAACCGCGATAAAAAACCGGTGATAGACGTAACACCACCATCAAAATAGGTGAGTGGTTGATTGAATTCAACGGTAATAAATACTATGAGGAGGCGCAATATTTGCGCCTCTTTTTGTTTCAAACCTTGAACGTCAAATAATTTAATCTAACCTAATCAAGCATTCGCTAAACAACTTCTCACAAAAAAACCTAAATTCGCATATATGGGAAGCACTGCCGAAGAATTTTTGGTTGCCTCGGAAGAAAAGGCATTTGATGTAGATCACCGCCGTATTATCAATAACAGTATTGATAAATACAACGCGGCTGCATCAAGCGGACTTTCAAGGATCATTAATCTGGATAACGCCAAAAAGAAAGGGCATGTGATCAAGTGGAAAGTGATGGAAAACCTGGATAAGTTTTTACCGGAGTTTGAAGCCAATTTTCAGCGCCGCGGCGGCAAGGTGATCTGGGCTAATGATGCCGAAGAAGCCAATCGCGAAATCCTGAACATCATCCAGAAGGCAAAAGCCACAACCGTAGTAAAATCAAAATCGATGGTTACCGAGGAAATTCATTTGAATGAATTTTTGAAGGAGAACCATATCGAATCCTTAGAAACCGACCTCGGCGAATACATAGTTCAGCTTTTAGGGCAGGCTCCTTACCATATTGTTACGCCGGCTATGCACCTCAGTAAAGAGGATATTGCCAAACTGTTTCATGAGCGCTTCGGCAGCCCGCTTGATGCAACACCAGAGCAGCTTACTTTAAAAGCCCGCGAACTGCTTCGTGATAAATATTTACAGGCCGATGTGGGTATAACAGGAGCCAACTTTTTGCTGGCTGATACCGGCAGTATCGCCATTAGTGAAAATGAGGGTAACGCGCGCTTATGCACCACCTTCCCCAGGGTGCATATTGTGGTGGCGGGTATTGAAAAGATCATTCCGTCAATTACAGATCTGGATTTGTTTTGGCCAATGCTATCTACCCATGGTACAGGACAAAATCTTACGGTATATAACACCATTTTAAGTGGTCCGCGCCAGCCAAATGAAACCGATGGACCCGAGGAGATGTATGTGGTGTTGATTGATAATGGCCGCACCAACCTGCTTGCCCAAAAGGAACAGCGCCAGGGATTATATTGCATCCGTTGCGGGGCTTGCCTTAATGTGTGCCCGGTTTATCAAAATATTGGGGGCCATACCTATAATATAACCTATAGCGGGCCAATTGGCTCCGTTATTACTCCACATACCAATGGCATGGAGGAGTTTAAACACCTTAGCTATGCATCAAGCCTTTGCGGCAGCTGCACCGAAGTTTGCCCTGTAAAAATAGATATCCATAAAATGCTGCTGCTTAATCGCCGCGATGCCGTTAACCAGGGCTTTGTTACTAATAAAGAGCGCTGGGGCTGGGCCATCTGGAAAAAAGGTATGCTTAAACGTAACCTTACCGATTTTTTTGGCGGCAAAATGAAAAACTTTTTACTCCGGTTTTTCTTTAAAAGCACCTGGGGCCATTTAAGAGAAATGCCGGATGTTGCCGATAAATCATTCAGCAAACAATGGAAAGATAAACACCAGGGCGAAGAATAATCATACCTATTAGTATGCGGAAAGTAGTTTTAAACCTGGCCATGAGCCTCGATGGTTTTATTGAAGGACCAAACGGCGAATATGATTGGTGCCTTACCGATCAGGATTATGGAATGACGGATTTCCTGAACAATGCCGATGCTATTTTCCTTGGCCGTAAAAGTTATGAAATACTCATGAACGCGGGGCCCGAATTGTTTGGGTCTCTTAAAATGTATGTTTTTTCGGATACGCTGACAACGGTGCAGGGCAATTCAGAAATTATTCGCCGGGCAGATTTTAAACAACGTGTAGAAGAGATCAGGCATCAACCGGGTGGTAACATCTGGCTGTTTGGAGGCGCTCAATTGATTTCGGCATTTATAGAGCAACGGCAGATTAATGAGTTTATATTGTCTGTTCACCCCGTAATTTTAGGTGCGGGCAAACCGCTGTTCATCGTTAAAGATCGTACCAAACTGATGTTTCTTGGTAGCGAACAATTTTCAACCGGCCTGGTTCAGCTCAGGTATACCTTTAGTCCGGAATTTGATTACGGTATGATTGATCTTTAGATTACAGAAGTTTTACACCCGGAATTAAAATTATGATCCGTTAGGATCTACCTGTTTGTAGAATCATACATATCAATTCTTTTGCCCAGTAGGGGCTACCCTTCCATATTTAGGTTGCACCTACGGCGCAAAAACTCATTTCGTGCTGTTTTGCTACAAACAGGTAACCCCTACGGGGTAAGTCCAGGAAAGTCTTATTTAAAATCAATATCAGATAGTCATCCTGAACTTGTTTCAGGACCCCACAGGACAGGTCGGCTTCAGGCCGTACATCTTGTATATGGGATGCCGATCCGTCAGCCGACGGACGGCAGGACTTGGTAGTTTTTTAATCGATTCCCCTATTACAAAATCCCAAGCTCTCTCAATTCCGCTGCCAATTCATCCGCCGATTTGAAGTGAATACTTTTAATCCCTTCTTTTTCTGCAGCTAAAACATTGCGATAATTATCATCAATAAATAAAGCATCTTCAGGATTAACATTATACCGATCAAGCAGTACCTGGTAAAACTCAGGGGCTGGCTTGCGCATTTTTTCGGTACCAGATACCACCACCCCATCAAACCAGTCTAAAAAATCAAAACGTGCCACCGCAAACGGAAAAGTTTCTGCCGACCAGTTGGTGAGCGCATATATCTTATATTTCTTACTCTCCTTTAACTGTTTAAAAACCTCAACCGTGCCGTGAAAAGGCTCGCCAAGCATTTCAACCCACCTACCGTAAAAAGCCCGGATGTTTGCCTCGTGCTCCGGGAATTGGGCAATAAGCAGTTCGGTGCCTTCATGTAAAGAACGACCGGCATCCTGCTCCTCATTCCAATCGGATGTACAAACGGTAGCCAAAAAGTTTTTCATTTCCTGCTCATCATCAAATATGGTACGGTATACGTAATGCGGGTTCCAGTCAATCAAAACTGCACCGAGGTCGAATATGATGGTATTGATCATTTTTTATCAGTATGCTCGTAAATTTTAACATCAGTTACCACAGAATCTTTCATAGACAGGATAAGTTGCTTAACATACCGTGGTTTGCCAGGTTTGTATATCTCTGTTATTTCATAGGTCATTTGAGCCGTGTCGCTTTGTTGCGGTCGGTGCAGTAAATGAACTACCTCCTGGTAATTTAAACCTTTAAGTTTGTAATTTTTTAGTAAATCATCCACCATTAGTTCCCGATAGCTAAATGTTAATCCATCCCCCTCGTTCCAGTTATCCCGATCAAATTTTCGGTTCCGTTTACAAGCAGTAACTGCCAGGATTATTAAGCAAAGCAGAGCGATGGTATTTTTGTTGAGCATTGATATAGGTTTTACAGATCAAATATAACCATGAATAATAAGTTTATACGGATTGGTTACGGTTTTTTCCATTCTTCAATGGTAACTTTATTGATAATCGAATCCTTATTAAATTCAACCGAAAGATTTTTTGTATAAACCGGGTCGATATCCGACCCGAAATCTTCCACTATTTGATAATAAACTCCAATAGAATCTTGGGTGTTGCCTTGAGGCTCACCCAATAATTCTATCATTTGTTTGTAGCGCAATCCTTTTAATTTGTGATTTTTAATAAGGTCATCAATCATCTCATCCCGCCTTGGATAGTCCCAGTCTTCCCGCTCCAGCCATTTTTCTTTATAAAAAGGCACTTTACCGGTCAGCCGTCTACACCCAAAAACGGATAGCATTGCCATGGATAAAATCAAAATGACTTTTTTAAACCACATTCACTTATTTCGCGTTCAGCAAATACCCCTTAAAATCTTCAAAATCTTTACTTAGGGCTATTGCCAGTTTGGTTTTTGATTCCAGTTCTTTTACCTGTTCCGGCACATCTATTTTAGCGGCTATTTCCTCACTAAAAACATCAGGAAACTTGCACGGATGCGCGGTTGCTAAAAATACACCTGCAGTATCGGCACTGCTATGATCGTGCTGATAATCGGTTAAGGCCTGCCAGGCTATAGCAGTATGCGGACAAACCACATAATCATAAGTATCAAATACCCAGTTAATGGCTTTTAATGTTTCATCATCGTTGTAGGTAAAACCTACCACTAATTTATTCAGCTCGTCCATATCAGCCTTAAATAGATCGGCAATACGTACCCAGTTGCTTGGGTTGCCCACGTCCATGGCGTTTGATAAGGTTGCTACTGATGGCTTTGGCTGATAAACACCCGTTTTTAAAAACTCGGGCACAGTATCATTGGCATTAGTAGCAGCTATAAATTTTTCAACAGGCAGGCCCATCTTCCAGGCCAGTAAACCCGCGCCAATATTGCCAAAATTGCCACTTGGTACAGAAAATATTACTTTTTTAACGCCCTGCCTTAACAGCTGCGCATAAGCGTTAAAATAATAAAAAGTTTGCGGCACTAACCGTGCTATATTGATAGAGTTGGCTGATGTTAAGCGGAACTCCTCATTCAATTCGGCATCGGTGAAGGCTTGTTTAACCAGGGCCTGGCAATCATCAAAAGTACCGTCAATTTCCAATGCACGGATGTTTTGACCGTTGGTTGTAAGCTGTTGTTCCTGCACGCCACTTACCTTGCCCTTAGGATACAGGATAGTAACCCTTGTGTTGGGTACGCCTAAAAAGCCCAATGCAACCGCACCACCTGTATCGCCGCTTGTGGCTACCAATACATCCAGCTGCTTTTCGCCGTCCTCTAAAAAATAGCTCATTACGCGGCTCATGAAACGGGCGCCAAAATCCTTAAAAGCCAGTGATGGTCCGTGAAAAAGTTCCAGTACGTGTACGTTGTCATCCAGCTTTACAACCGGTGCATCAAAGTTGATAGCATCATCTATTAAAGCTTTCAGATCATCAGCAGGCATGGCATCGCCCAAAAGGGTTTTAGCTACGCGGTAAGCAATCTCCGGTAAAGAATATTTATCCAGGTTATTGATAAAATCATCATCTAAACGCGGGATGCTGATAGGCATATATAAACCTTTATCCTGCGGCATGCTGTTAAAAACCGCGTCTTTAAAAGATACTTCTGATTGGATGTTGTTGGTACTGTAGAGTTTCATTTTCTTTATTTCGGATTTCGGAATTTCGATTTCGGATTTATAATTTTTTTATTTTTTCCCCCGTCATTGCGAGGTCCCTCGCAATGACGGGGGAAACGACCTTTTTTGTCATCCTGAACGGAGTGAAGGATCTACTCTCCACTATGCTTCTTCGCCCTGTACAGTTTGCGAATAGATCCTTCGTTCCTCAGGATGACAACCTTTTAAAATGTCATTTCTCCTTAAGAGTCCCAAGATTTTATACCTCGCAATGACGGTAGTTTTAGATTCGTTGTTTTGACTTTTTAATTTTCACTTTTACCCCAGCACCTTAGGCCCTGCATCATTTATCGTTGATACATAACCATTTGAACCAATTTTAAGCGCTGTTAAATGCTTTTGCAATTTTTGGGTAATCCGCTTAGCTGTGTCTTCATCTTTAGTGAAAGCAAAAACAGACGGGCCAGAGCCGGAGATGCCGAAGCTTACTGCGCCAAGCTCCATGGCCATTTCGCGCATTTTGTAAAAATCGGGTATAAGCATGGAGCGTACTGGTTCAACCAAAACGTCCTTCATGCTACGGCCGATCAGGTCGATGTCGTTCATGAATAAACCGCTTACCAATCCGGCAATGTTACCCCACTGGGTTACAGCATCCTTCATCTGGATGTTTTTACGGATAATCTGGCGGGCTTCCCTCGTAGGTACATCTACATCGGGAAATACAATGGCGCAATACAAACCGGCCGGGTGAGGCAGGCGAACTACATCCAGGGGTTCATAACTGCGGATCAATACAAAACCACCCAAAAGAGCAGGTGCAACATTATCAGCATGACCGTGACCGCAGGCCATTTCTTCGCCCTTCATAGCGAAGGGTAATAATTTAGCCGGATCGCTATCATCGCCCAATAAGGTTTTGATGGCGAACAAGCCCGCAACCGTACTTGCGGAGCTTGAACCAAGTCCGCTGCCTATCGGCATTTTTTTGTGCAGTTCAATATCCAGCCCAATATCGGTACGGCCAACGCTTTGCAAATAATGCTGCACGCTCACACTCACCGTATTTTTAGCCGGATCCATTGGTAAACGCCCGTCATCACCGGTAATTTTACTAATGGTAATACCGGGTTTATTGGTCATCCGCATAATCACTTCGTCGCCCGGTTCATTTACCGCGAAGCCAAGCACGTCAAAACCGCATACCACATTGGCAACAGTGGCCGGGGCGAAAACGTGAATGCCCCCCCCGCCCCCTGAAGGGGGTGCCAGAGATGGGGCTGTTGTTAAATCTTCTATCTTATTTTCCATTTCTATCAAACTTTTATTCCCCCTTTAGGGGTTAGGGGGCTGTGCCCATTTCATATCAAACTATAGTTCCCCCTTCAGGGGGTTAGGGGGCTCTTAATTTGCGCCCAAATTTATCAGATCAGCAAATACGCCGGCAGCGGTAACTTCGGCACCTGCGCCGGGGCCTTTTACTACCAGTGGGCGCTCCTTGTACCTATCGGTAGTGAACGATATAATGTTATCACTGCCCGATAGCATGTAGAATGGATGGTTTTCATCAACCATTTGCAGGGTGATGGTTACTTTGCCGGCTTCCAGCTTGCCTATATAACGCAATACCTTACCATCTTTTTCGGCCTGCTCTTTAAGCCTGGTAAAGTGGGCGTCTTCAGTTTTAAGAGTGGCGTAAAAATCATCAACCGATTTGGCTTCAAGACTCGCTTTTGGCAATACGCTTTCAATCTCCACGTCGGCTTCTTCCATAGCGTAACCGGCATCACGGGCAAGAATGAGCATTTTGCGCATAAAATCTTTCCCGCTCAGGTCATCACGCGGATCTGGTTCTGTATAGCCCTTTTCCTGCGCTTCTTTTACCACATCGTGAAAATTGGCTTCACCTTTAAAGTTATTAAAGATGAATGATATGGTTCCCGATAGGATAGCCTCGATGCGCTGCACCCTATCACCGCTGTTCATCAGGTTTTTTAGTGTGTTAATGATCGGTAAGCCTGCGCCCACGTTGGTTTCGTAAAAGAAATCAACACCATGGCTGCGGGCGGTATCTTTAAATGTGCGGTATTGCTTGTAGCTGGCCGAGTTACCTATTTTATTGCAGGTAATAACCGAGATGTTTGCCTTAAAAACTTCCTCGTAAAAACCTACCGGTACCGGGCTGGCAGTGTTATCAATAAATACACAGTTAGGCAGGTTCATTTCTTTCATCCTGTTGATGAACTCCTGCAGATCGGCCTGGTATGGCGAAGATTCCAGATCATTTTGCCAGGTATCCAACGAAACACCATCGCTGTTAAAGGTCATTTTGCGGGTATTGCTGATACCTGCAATTTTCACCTGGATGCCGTTATTATCTTTTAAATATTCGGTATGCGCTCTCAGTTGGTTAAACAGGGTTTTACCAATGTTACCGGTACCTAAACAAAAAGCATGCAGTGTTTTGGTTAACTGTACAAAAAATGCATCATGTACTGCGTTTAATGCTTTTGAAAGATCTTGTGCCGAGATGATCACCGAGATATTATACTCCGATGATCCCTGGGCGATAGCTCTCACATTAACACCATTACGACCCAATGAGTGAAACAACTTGCCCGACATGCCAGGAGTTTGTTTCATGTTTTCGCCTACTACAGCCAATATGGCCAGTTTTTTTTCGATAACCAGGTGCTCCAGTTTTTTGGCTAAAAGCTCCAGTTCAAATTCCTGTTCTATCACCAGTTTGGCACGCTCGGTATCCTGCGGCTGTACCGCGAAGGTGATGCTATGCTCTGATGATGATTGGGTGATAAGGATGATATTGATCTGCTCCCTTGCCAATAATGAGAATAAACGACCGCTAAAGCCTGATTTACCAACCATGCCGCTGCCCTCTAAATTAAGGATGCTGATATTGTTGATAGAGGAGATTCCTTTGATTGGCAAGTTGGACGCCTTGCAGTTATGACGGATCACGGTGCCTTCAAACTCCGGCTCAAAAGTATTTTTTATAACGATAGGGATCTTCTTTAAAAATGCCGGGATCATGGTTGGCGGATAGATCACCTTGGCGCCGAAGTACGAAAGTTCCATCGCTTCGGTGTAAGTAAGCTCGGTTAAAGAGAAGGCTTTTTTAACCATCCGCGGATCGGCAGTCATCATTCCGTTAACATCTGTCCATATCTGGATCTCTTTAGCATTTAGCGCTGCACCAAATATAGCGGCGGTATAATCTGAGCCCCCGCGACCTAAGGTTGTGGTTTGCCCGGCATCGTTACCCGCAATAAAGCCGGTTACGAAAAGTATTTTATCTTTATTTTCCTGCTGCAGGTTACGGATCAGCATTTCGGTAAGCTCGGTGTTCACCTTGGCGTTACCAAAAGCGCTGTCGGTTTTAATTACATCGGCGGCATCAACATACAATACCTCTTTAAAATGCTGGGCAGCAATTTTGCTCACCATTATGGTTGAGCAGCGTTCGCCGTAACTTAACACCTGATCGCGGGTTTTTGGTGTAAGCTCCCTTAGGGTTAATATACCCTGCAGCAATTCCTCTAACTGGTTAAAATGTATTTTTAAGCGTGTAAAGGCCGGGTTTTGATTTTGTACATCAAGCAGGGTTTTCACCACTTCAAAGTGGCGTCTTTCCAGCTCGGCAAGCGGCGCGGTAAATTCTTTACCATTGGCGGCATCTTCGGCCATTGAAGCCAGCAGGTTGGTTACCCCGCCCATAGCCGATAATACAACTACCGGCTTGTCTTCATTTTTAACTTCATCCTTTAATATGTTTAAAAGGGTTTGGATGCTTGCCGCTGATCCTACAGATGTGCCACCGAATTTTAAAACTTTCATTGTTGGGTTTAGTAATCAATATTTAATAAAAAAGCCTTCCTCTTTGCGGAGGAAGGCTTTCATTTGGTTTCTTTTATGTTTTACACCATACGATTATCTTCCCCCGGTAATTTTGCCGATGGTAATAATAGATGTAATAATGGTGTTGTTAATTGTCATATTTAATGTCGACAAAGTTAATAGATGTTTTCTAATTAGCAAGCATTATTTTGCTTTTTATAAAAAACAAGTACTGATCTATATGATTTTAACTATAATTACCCAAAATGATGAATAAACTATTACCGGTTATATTGTTACTGCTGATGGCTGTGCCGGGCTTTGCTCAACAGGGAAATGATAGCCTGATCTATAATCTGCCCACAATTAATAACAAGCTGGTTTATACTGATAGTATTATTGTACAGGGCCGCGATAGTATCATGTTAGATAGTACGGCCAAAAAATGGTTCAACAGTTATTATGCAGATCACCAGCCCGATACCATACAGGGCAAAAATATTAAAAGCAGTGTTGTGGCCCAGGGCATTTTATTGTACAATGTTACGCCGGGATTAATAAGCATTCCGTTTTACGCGGTTGTTTCTGTGCAAATAAATTGCAGAAATAATGGCTATACATACAAAATGTTCAATATTCATTTCAGGCCCAAAAATGGTGTTGTTAATGCTATAGGGTACCAAAATGATCCGGATTACCTGATCAAACTGTATAAGCAAAAGCATATTGGTTTAATTACTTCTATGAATATCAATCGCGGTATGATCAGGAATTATCGTGCAGCGATGAATAGCGCTGTACAGGCAAGCATTGCTGCGCTAAATAAAGCAATGACAAATTAAAGCGATGTATTTGTTACTTTTGAGGCTGATATGCAGGGATTACTTATAAAATCGACCGGAAGCTGGTACCAGGTGCAAACACCCGACGGGGAAAGGATTGATTGCCGGATAAAAGGAAAGTTCAGGATGCATGGCATCACCACCACCAACCCGGTAGCTGTAGGCGATGTGGTGGAATTTGAAATGGAGCCCGAGCAGCAAAGCGGCGTGATCACCAAACTGCATCAGCGTAAAAATTACATTATCCGCAAGGCCATTAACCTGAGCAAGCAGGCGCAGATCATTGCTGCCAATCTTGACCAGGCACTATTGGTAGTTACCCTGGCTTCGCCACGTACTTCATTGGGGTTTATTGATCGCTTTTTGGTAACAGCCGAAGCCTATGACATTCCTGCAAGATTGATCTTCAATAAACTCGACCTGTTTAGTGATGAAGGGCTGGAAATACTGGCCGACTATAAAGCTGTATATGAAAAAATTGGTTATCCATGCTTTGAGGTATCGGCCATAGAAGGCACCAATATTGATCAGGTACAGGAGTTGTTAAAGGATAAGGTGACGTTGTTCTCCGGTCATTCGGGTGTAGGGAAATCCAGCCTGATCAATGCCCTGTTGCCCAATCTTGATCTGCGTACTAATATGGTATCTGAGTGGAGCGATAAGGGAATGCATACCACTACCTTTGCCGAAATGTTTGAACTGCCACAAGGAGGATTCATTATAGATACTCCCGGCATTCGCGAACTGGGCGTTATCGACATAGAAAAACAGGAACTAAGCCACTTTTTCCCTGAGATGCGCTCCCGCATGAATCAATGCCGCTTTAATAACTGCCGCCATATTAACGAGCCCGGCTGCGCTGTGCTGGAGGCGTTGGAAGAAGGTGAGATTGAACTATCGCGCTATGAAAGTTATCTGAGCATTTATAACGGGAATGATACGAGGGCGTAGAGGCTGCCTAAAAATGATTTATTAAATGCTTTTAGACTCCTGATGAAGCACATACCTAAACGTCATTGCATGTTTTACTATCCGGGGGACACTGAAGGAGAAAATGACGTAACAAAAATGGCTGTCATCCTGAGCCTGTCGAAGGATAGTGGGCAAAGGCCTCTCCGCGCGAGTCTTCGACAAGCTCAGACTGACAGGCCCACACGCCTCAAAATCCAATACGTCATGGGTAGGAACGAAGGGTCTACTCGCAGACTGTACAGGGCGAAGAAGCATGGCGAATAACAGATCCTTCACTGCGTTCAGGATGACAAAAAGATTTTTTGCGAACACGTAATAGGTAGTAGGCACCTCGCGATTACGATCTATTTGTTTATTTTTAGGCAGCCCCTTACCTTACAGCGAGTTATAATAATTAAACAGCTTAGCCAGGTCGGTATCGCTTTTGTAATCAACCTTGGCACTTTTAATATAGGTTTGCATCTTCTCCGCTTTATCATTTAGAGCAGTAAGGATCACTTTTGAGCCGGGTTTTATCCTGGCGATATTATCATTCATCAACAAGTAATAAACGGCATCCTTTAACGCGAAAGTTTTTGTAACGGTTGCTGAGTTAAAAACCTGATCTGAGTGAATTATCTTTTTATAGCGCTTTAAAACTTTGACTTTGCCATCGGCAATTACCTGGTAAAACGACGCAGGTGTTTGTTCATCAACAGCAGGGTAGCCACTGCTGAATACCAGGGGTAAAAGATTGCTCTCTAGTATTCCAAAGGTATCAAAGCTAAAGCTTCTTACAGGTTCAACAAAAGCCAGGGCCAATGAATCCCGCGGGCTTTGAAATAAAAGTTCATCTTTTATCAAATCATATTTAAGTTTTGCCAGCATCGTTTTACCGCTAACCAGGCTAACTTTACCCGGAAACCAGTTTGGCACAAGATATGGGCTGCCTTCAACATCAATATAATTTTGCTCCATAACAGGCTTGCCCTGGTTATCATTTAGCATTTGCGTTTGTGCTTTTGCACTAAAACAATTTACCAGCAAGCCAGCTATGCAAAAACCAAAAAAAGATATTTTCATAATAACGTAATTTTATACACTAAAAGCATAACAAGGTTTTTAAACAAAACATTATGCATATTATTGGGTTAAATATTCTTAATTAGTAGCAAAAGGCTTTTTAAGTACCAAAGCTACTATGAAACTATACAACAAATGAACACATTGAGCAGCAATTTTTATAGGTTAAACATAGCCCCTCCACAATTTAATATGATGGTTTCCGTTTACAGGTTACATGCAATTGCATAAAACTATCCATATTTAGCGCGATTTGCAATTGCCTAACCAACTTAAAATTTATCATTAAATTGCTCCTCCCAATATCTTATTAAAATATGAAGAAAATATTATTAGCCGCCACATTTATGAGTTATGGCATTTTTGCCTTAGCGCAAACAGCACCGGTTAAAGTAAGTAAAGTTGTTTCAGCCGAAGAGGCTTTCAATAAATTAGTTGAACGTAAAGGTATAAAAGATGGCTTTTTAGCCGTTGCAGCTCCAGATGGTATTGTATTTAAACCCGATGCCGTAAAAATAACCGATTTTTATAATAAAATTGATAAGCAAGCCGGCAAGCTAAGCTGGCAGCCAAAATTTGCCCGCATATCTGCCAATGGCGATCTTGCCTTTACTGCAGGCCCTTATGTTTACCAAAATGGCAAAACGGAGGATGACAAAGTTTACGGCGATTATGTTTCTATCTGGCGGATTGATGCTGACGACAATAATAAATTAAAGCTGCTGATTGACTTGGGCATACAACACCCCGAACCGGAAGAACAAGCGGTAACTGATTTTAAAGAGCCCGATGCTACCATAAAATCAGCACCGAGCAAGGATCCCTTTACAGCTAAAAGTGTTATTGTAAACACCGATAAAATATTCAACCACTCGTTAACCATATCTGCATTGGCCAGCTATAAAGAGTTTTTAAGTCCGGAGGGCCGTTACTACTTCCCTGGGTTTGAACCAATGACCGGGCCCGATGTGATCATGAAATTTATCAATAACCAGGCCATCACCATATCTGCCGAAACCACTGATGCAGGTCGTTCTGTGAGTAATGACCTGGCTTACAGCTATGGTCATGCACGTATTACCAAAGGCAATGTAGTGGGTAACTACAACTATGTACGCATCTGGGAAATTGATGCGCAGTCAAAAAAGTGGAATATTCTGCTGGAAGTATTTTCGGCTATTGAAAACGAATAAGAAATAGATATTAACTATATCAAAAACAGCGATGGGGATTACTCATCGCTGTTTTTTTGTTTTAGCCCCCCGTTACATGTTATATCATTTCTATATCATTCTTTGCCTTTACGTATTGGAGGTTGTAAACATTCATATAGTATTACCGTTGATTAGTATCATAACATAAACTTTCAAAAAAAATGAACACGATACCAGAAATTGCCAATCGCTTAGCTTCATTATGCAACGAGCTTAAATTTGTTGAAGCATATACCGAATTATTTGCTGACAATGCAGTAAGCATTGATCCGAATAATAAAAACGAGCCAATAATTGGTCTTCATAAGCTCATTGAATATGAAAATCAATTTCTTGCAAAAGTAGAAATCCATGATATCAAAGTATCCGAAGCTATTTTTGCAGGAAGCTACTTCAGTTTAATTTTTTCTATGAGTTTCACGGTGAAGGGGCAGGGAAATAAATTAGTTGAAGAGGTTTGTGTTTATAAAGTTGAAAACGGAAAAATTGTTAGCCAGCAGTTTTTTATAGGTTAATTAGCTGGCTGCCATCAAAATAAAAGCGGGTTATGCATTTGCACAACCCGCTTTTACATTAAGTTAAAATTTTATAATTATTCAATAACGCTTACTTTAAGCATATTGGTTTTACCTTGTTTAATAATTGGGGTTGCAGCTGTATTTATCACTACATCACCTGATTTAATTAAGTCTGCTGCCTTCAGTATGTTATTTACATCGCTGATTGTTTCGTCGGTACTATTCAATCTATCGTAGTAAAAAGAACGTACTCCCCAAACAAGGCTAAGAGCGTTTAGTAACTGCTTGTTGGCTGTAAATATATAAGTACTTGCTTTAGGCCTGTGGCTCGAGATCTGGAACGCGGTGTAACCAGAAGTTGTCATAGATACAATACCTACCGCATTGCTGTTTTGTGCAAGGTGAACTGCAGACTCACAAACTGTATTGCTCAGGTAATCTGGCGATGCAGGATCAGAGTTTACTTCTTTAGATGAATTAAAGTTATAACCTAACTCTTCAACGTTGCGTACAATTTTGGCCATAGTTTCAATAACTATCACCGGGAACTCACCAACAGATGTTTCACCGCTTAGCATCACAGCATCGGCGCCATCCAATACAGAGTTGGCAACGTCATTAACCTCGGCACGGGTTGGGCGCGGGGTAGTGATCATTGACTCCAGCATCTGGGTTGCAACAATTACCGGTTTTGATGCAGCGCGGCATTTGCGGGCTATCATCTTCTGCAGCAATGGCACTTCTTCCAAAGGCATTTCAACTCCAAGATCACCACGGGCTACCATTACACCATCTGTAGCGGCAATAATTTCATCAATGTTATCAATAGCTTCCGGTTTTTCAACTTTAGCTATTACCCTTGCGGCTTTACCGCTTTTAGCAATAATTTCTTTTAATTCAATAATATCCTGGCCGGTACGTACAAATGATAAACCAATCCATTCCACATCATATTTTAATGCAAACTGCAGGTTAATCAAATCCTCTTCTGTTAAGCTTGGGATAGATACCTTAGTATTTGGAAGATTAACGCCTTTACGTGATGTTAAAATACCACCATGCACAACTTCGCATATAACAGTATCTAACCTGTTGGTTTCAATTACCCTTAACTGCAGCTTACCGTCATCAAGCAAAATAATTTCGTCTGCCTGTACATCCTGCGGGAAAGTATCATAAGTAATGTAGATCTGCTCATCATTACCAATACATTCCTGGGTAGTAATTTTAATCTGTGTACCGTTAACTAAATGAATACCGCCATCTTTTACTAAACCAATACGGATTTTGGGGCCCTGTAAATCAGCTAATATTCCAACATTGGTTTTATATTCCTCGTTGATTTCTCTGATGGTATCAATAACAGCTTTGTGGTCTTCGGGGCGTCCGTGCGAAAAATTAAGGCGACAAACGTTTACGCCGGCTTTTATCATTGCTAATAAAACTTCTTTTTTAGCTGATGCCGGGCCCATCGTGGCAACAATCTTAGTACGATTATAATATAATTTCATATTGTTCTGGTTAATCTGGCTACGTATTCACATTTAGGTGTAATACCAACACTTTTAAAATTTTGCGCTAAAATAACAGATTTTCCCGTGATTTTATTTTTTTCGGATCAATCTTTACTGCAGCAACAATTTCGGGTATCTTATTTAGGGTTGATATCAGGTTGTCAAGGTCATTATCATCAATATAATTCCTGATCATTAAAAAATAATCAGCACGCTTAATTTCGGGCACTAAATAGCCCTCAGAGCCTTTATTGGCAATAAAATAAAAATCTGTCTCGGTGGTTTCCCAGCTATAATGGTACTTTGAGAACAAAACAGGTTCACTCCCCTGCTGAATATCAACAGACAGATCCTCCGTTTTCACAAAATTAAAATTTAAAAACTTATTGATAAGATAACATACGCGGTAATCTTTTAATGAAGTTGTTACCGCAATTAGCACAAAATCAAAATCGATCTCAAACTTTAAAAATTTCCTGTTCAAAATCATTACTTTTACACCGTCAAAAATACAAATCGAAACCGTTCGAATAAAATTTTGTTATCGAATTATATTGTAAAAGTTTTTAGATTTGATTATTGACAGAATTTATTTTTCTTTGCACTGAATTTTTATTAATCATTAAACTATAAAGACTATGTCTGATATCGCTTCAAGAGTAAAAGCTATTATCGTAGAAAAACTGGGTGTTGACGAAAGTGAAGTAACACCAGAAGCGAGTTTCACCAATGACCTTGGTGCCGACTCGTTAGACACCGTGGAATTAATCATGGAGTTTGAAAAAGAATTTAACGTGGCTATTCCTGACGATCAGGCTGAAACTATCGGTACTGTAGGTCAGGCTGTTGCTTACCTTGAAAAAAACGTTAAATAAGACTCCCTAACTGGATTAAATGGAGTTCAAAAGAGTTGTAGTAACCGGGCTTGGAGCACTTACTCCAATTGGTAATACCGTTTCAGAATATTGGAATGGTTTGATCAATGGGGTAAGTGGCGCTGCCTTTATCAAAAGTTTTGATACCACACATTTCAAAACTAAGTTCGCATGTGAAGTGAAGGGCTTCGATGCGGATGGTTTTTTGGGTCGTAAAGATGCCCGTAAATTAGATCCGTTTGTACAATACGCACTTTTCGCAACAGAAGAGGCCGTAAAAGACGCAGGATTGGATTTTAGCAAATTAGATACCAGCCGTATAGGCGTTATCTGGGGATCGGGGATCGGTGGTTTAAAAACGTTTTTGGATGAAGTTGTAAACTTTGCCAAAGGCGACGGAACACCACGTTTTAACCCGTTCTTTATCCCTAAAATGATTGCAGATATTGCCCCAGGCCATATTTCAATCAAATACGGATTGCGCGGACCAAATTTTTCAACTGTTTCTGCATGTGCATCATCAAACAATTCGCTTATTGATTCTTTTAACTATATCCGTTTGGGTAAAGCTAATATGTTTATAAGCGGTGGTTCTGAAGCCATTATCAACGAAGCAGGTATCGGCGGTTTTAACGCTATGCATGCATTATCAACCCGTAATGATGACCCGTCAACGGCATCGCGTCCGTTTGATCTGGACAGGGATGGTTTTGTAGCCGGCGAAGGCGCAGGTACCATAATTTTAGAAGAACTGGAGCATGCAAAAGCCCGTGGCGCTAAAATTTATGCCGAAATGATGGGTGGCGGTATGAGTGCCGATGCTTATCATATGACAGCACCTCACCCGGATGGGCTTGGCGCGGCACTTGTTATGCGTGCAGCCCTGGAAGATGCTAACCTTACCCCTGCAGATATCGACTATGTGAATGTTCACGGAACATCAACACCAATAGGCGATCCGCAGGAAATTAAAGCTATACAGGATGTTTTTGGCGACGATATTTACCGTATAAATATCAGCTCAACCAAATCAATGACAGGCCATTTACTTGGTGCTGCCGGCGCGGTTGAAGCAATTGCCTCTATTTTGGCTTTAAAGAATGGTATAATACCCCCTACTATTAACCATTTTACCGATGATCCTTCTTTTGATCCTAAAATTAATTTCACCTTCAATAAAGCACAGCATAGGGATATTAATATAGTTCAAAGCAATGGTTTTGGTTTCGGCGGCCATAATGCTTCTGTGATATTTAAGAAATACGAAGATTAATTGTGGTTTAATGCCTATCAATCGGTTTTACAAGCTTTATATATCGCCCAATAGAAAATACGTTAAGGTTTTGAATAATTTGCTCGGTTTTGTGCCGGGCAATTTGTCATTATACCGTTTGGCATTCCGACACAAATCTGTTGCCCAAAACGTAAAAAAGGGCGTAAAAAACAGTAATGAACGCCTGGAGTTTTTGGGCGATGCAGTACTCGGCAGTGTTGTGGCCGAGGTACTTTTTAAACTCTACCCTTATGAAGATGAGGGCTTTTTAACGGAGTTGCGCTCAAAAATTGTGAGCCGTAACAATCTGAACCAGCTTGGCCGCAAGCTGGGTTTTGATAAATTAATTGAGTATGATAACCGAATGCTGAATTCAAGCAGGCAGGGATCATTACTTGGCGATGCCTTTGAAGCTTTAATTGGTGCTGTTTATTTGGATAAGGGGTATGATTTTACCAAAAACTTCCTGATAAACCACATCATCAAATCGCACATTGATATTCACAAGCTGGAGCAAACCGAAACTAACTTTAAAAGTAAATTAATTGAATGGTGCCAGCGTCATGGCCGCGATATTACTTTTGAACTGGTAACCAACCAGGAGGGCGAGAACGCTAAACTTTTTACAGTACAGGCCCTTGTTGATGGCGATGTAATGGGATCTGGCAAAGAATTTAGTAAAAAGAATGCCGAAAAGCTTGCAGCCGAAAAAGCCTGCGAAGCTTTAAGTATCTAAATACAATTTACTTATTAGTGTTTCCCCGGCGAGGATAACTTGGTTGAATCGGGCTTGATGAAAGTTGGCGAATTAAGCAATTCTAATTTATCTTTCTCACCGCTGTTATTATAGTACTCAAATGATTTTTGGGTATGTTGAATCAGGTCGTAATCATTCCAGCCTTTCAGGTCATCAAACGTTGGCGTATAATAATTCATGAACCGCTGCGCCAGCGTATCAGATTTTAATTTAGTTATTTGCCTTACAAAGGCTACGGTATATCGCCTGTTTATTTCAGCCTGCTCTAATTCCCCTTTTGAAAACTGGGCAAAACGCCTTGCCCGGTTAGGAGTTTTACCAAATAGCTCATAAATACCCGTTATAGGGTTGGTTATAAATGAAGTTACCGGCGGCTTACCATTGTAAAACGTACCCTGTTTACGGTAATCACCCATTATTTCATTCAGCTCCTGCCGTTTGGTTTGGCCGGTAATTTTAACTTCCTTTAGTACAACCTGGGGTTGCAGGTAAACAGGCATATCGCTATTATTAAGCACCTCTATTTTTTGAGGGGTGAAATTTTCCTTCGAAAAAAGCAGCGTATCACCAACAGATACTTTTATGGAGAACCATCCAAGATCATCGCTGGTAATTAAAGTGTTAGTTTGTAAATCTTTGATCATCACCTGACCAACACGCTCGGGCGTGTTTTTTTTGGAGATAACCCCTTTAAGGGTAAATTCCTGTGCTGATGCATTTAAAACAAAGCAAAAGCAAACGAGTAACTGCAGGGTAAAACGAATGCGCATTAATACTTATAAGAACGTAAAGATAGCCAGAGTATTTTAAACTAATTGTGAAAAAGTGTTAAAGTTGGAGGAGTCCGAAAGTCGGGACAGTCTGAAAGTCCGAAAGTAGCACCAAATGATAGTAGTACTTTTACCCAAATAAACGGACCAAAATCTTTCCGACTTTCGGACTTTCTGACTTTTCAGACTTTCCGACTAAAACCCTATCTTTGCGCATGATAAAATCCATGACAGGGTATGGAATTGCCAGTTTTGATTCGGGTAATACAAAATATACCGTTGAGATCAAATCCCTGAACAGTAAGTTTCTTGAACTTTCACTCCGTTTGCCCAAAATATTTTCTGAAAAAGAATTTCAGCTGCGTAACGATTGCAGTAAGCTGATAGAGCGCGGTAAAGTGAACCTATCCATTAATGTTGAGCAGGTAAATGCTTCTATTAAAGCCGCAGGTATTGATAAGGTTTTATTAAAACACTACTACCAACAACTTAAAGATGTAAGCCAGGAGCTTAACGAGCCAACATCAAACCTGTTACAACTTGCTTTAGGCTTGCCCGAAGTTGTTAAATATGATGATGAAACTGTATCTGAAGATGAATGGAAACAGGTAGAAAAAACATTTCAGCAGGCCCTGGCCTCTTTTCAGCAATTTAGGGCTGATGAAGGAAATGTACTGGAGAATGATGTAAAATACCGCATTAATATCATCCTCAAAAATCTGGAGCTGGTTGAGTTAGAAGATCCTAAACGTGTACCACTCATCCGCGAAAGACTTAACTCATTTTTGGCCGAAGCAACCAATCGCGAAGCAATTGACCAGAACCGTTTTGAGCAGGAGCTGATTTATTACATCGACAAGCTGGATATTACCGAAGAAAAAATAAGACTAAAAACGCATTGCGAATATTTCATTGAAACACTTAAAAACGCCGATGCCAATGGCAAAAAGCTGGGTTTCATCTCACAGGAGATCGGTCGCGAGATAAATACCCTTGGCTCAAAAGCTAATGATGCCAACATCCAAAAATTGGTTGTAGGCATGAAAGAAGAACTGGAAAAAATTAAAGAACAACTATTAAACGTATTATAATTTATTGGTTCACTGGCTCATTAGTTCATTGGTAGCAAGCTGGTGACTATGCGCTATCAACGAACCAATGAACTAATGAGCTAATAAACTAATGGACCAAGAAGGTAAACTCATCATATTTTCGGCCCCTTCCGGAGCAGGCAAAACTACTATTGTACATCATTTGTTGAGTATAATTCCTGAATTGGAATTTTCCATTTCGGCAACTACACGCCAGGCACGCGGCGATGAGGAAGATGGTAAAGATTACTATTTTATTAGTTTAGCTGAGTTTACACACCGGATTGCAAAAAAGCAATTTGTAGAATTTGAAGAAGTTTACACCGGTACATTTTATGGCACCCTGCGTACCGAAATTGAACGAATCTGGGCAAAAGGCAAAACCGTAATCTTTGATATCGACGTTGAAGGCGGCCTTCACCTTAAACGTAAATACGACGGGCAGGCACTTGCAATATTTGTACAACCCCCATCATTGGAGGTTTTAATAGAGCGATTAACCGGCCGTGGCACTGATAGTGAAGAAAAACTGCGCGAACGCTTTGCAAAAGCCGAAAAAGAACTAAAATACGCCCCTCAATTTGATATTATCCTCAAAAATTACGATCTTGAAACGGCTTGTGCAGAAGCAAAGGAGCTGGTGAGTAGTTTTATTAGATAGTTTGCAGTATTCTGTTTGCAGTTAGCAGCTTAAAATGGGGAGTTATAAAGATCTATTGTTGTATAAAAAGAGTTTCTCCCTCGCTATGGAAATTTTTGCAATTACAAAACTCTTTCCAAAAGAAGAAACATATTCACTAACAGATCAGATCCGCAGATCATCCCGCTCAGTAAATATTTGCACTATTGAAGCTTATCGTAAGCGCAGGTTTCCAAATCATTTTGTAAGCAAATTAACTGATGTAGATATGGAAAATAGTGAAACACAAGGATGGCTGGAGTTTTCATTGGCCTGTAACTATATTAAAAAAGAAACTTATGATAGTTTATTTGCACAGTCAGACGAAATAGGGCGTATTACACAATATATGATAAATAACCCTGAAAAGTTTGGAGCAGGTGAAAATGCTGCTAAGTAACCAGCAACTAATATTTGCTAAACTGAAAACCGTTGAACAAAAACTGCAAACTGCCAACCGTTAACTGCTAACTGAAATGAAGATAGGCTTACTGTTCGGTTCATTTAATCCCATACACATAGGGCATCTTATCATCGCCAATTACATGGCCAACCATACAACCTTAGATAAGGTTTGGCTGGTGGTATCGCCGCAAAATCCCCTCAAAAAGTATGGCGACCTGATAAACACTTACGACAGGTTGGAAATGGCCCGGTTGGCTACTGATAATGCTACCAATATAACTGTAAGCGATGTAGAATTGAGGTTACCACAGCCATCATACACCATTGATACCTTAACCCACCTTAAAGAAAAATATCCAGAGCATGAGTTTGCGCTTATTATGGGGTCTGACAACCTGGGCACCCTGCACAAGTGGAAAAATTATAAACTCATCCTGCGCGATTACCGCATATTTGTATACCCCCGCCCCGGCTACGAAAATGCCGAGCTGGCCAATCATCCATCTGTAACCATTACCATGACCCCACTCATGGAACTATCCGCAACATTCATCCGCAAGTCCATCTCCGAAAAAAAGAACGTACAATATTTTGTACCCGATCCGGTTTTGAAGTTTATTGAGAGCAAGAGTTTGTATAAGTAAAATCGTATATTTATAAAAAGGAGATTGCCATGCTTACCAAAAACAAAGTGAAAGAATTGATTGACCACATGCCGGAAACATTTTCTGTGGATGATTTGGTAGATAAAGTAATTTTGCTGCAAAAAATTGAAGTGGGTGAAAAGGAAATTGAAAATGGAGAAGGTATAGACTGGGAGGACATGAAAAAGGAAATGGATCTGTGGCTAAAATAACGATCTCTAAAACTGCCCGGTCAGATCTGAAAGACATCATTGACTACATAAAACGCGATTCTATCAGATACGCATATTTGGAAAAAGTTAAAATTGAAGGTACTATAAACAGGCTGATCCTTCAACCGTTTATTGGGCGGGTCGTTCCGGAATTAGAAAATTAAAACTATCGAGAGCTTATTTTTCAAAATTATAGGATCATTTACAAAATTCAATCTGAAGACCATATCTATATTTTATCTATCCACCACCACTCAAGATCAACATCTAATAATCCTGCCTTTCGGCCCGAAGACTGATTTTCAGCCATGCTCAATAAAGAAAAAGTAAAAGAATGTCTTGTGGACATGCCACGAAAATTCTCTACTTATGAGTTTATTGCCCCTGTTATTTTAATGCAAAAAATTGAAATAGCTCGCCAACAATATAAAAACGGTCAGTTTTTAACGGAAGATGAATTAGACAGAGAGATTAATAGCTGGGTATCATAAAAATCCGTCGTCCGAAAATCCTTGCTCATCCCTCCAAAATATCTCCATCATCCAAAAATCCATGCTCCTTTGTCCAAAAATCCTTATTCTATTCCACTATCTTTGTTCCTGTGAGCGAGAAAACCATACTTAAATTACAGCTACCAACAGATCCGCTTTGGGTTAAAAATGTGGTAGAAAGCAATATTGAAGAACTTTTAACAGATCATGCCTATTGCGAGCAAAAGGCGGCCACCAATGGTATCACGCTGATTGTTCAAAACCCTAATTTGTCTGATCTGGTGCAGGAAATGATTGCTTTGGTGCAGGAAGAAATGGATCACTTTAAACGGGTACATGAAATTATTGTAGCACGAGGTTTTGTACTGGGCAAAGAGCGCAAGGATAATTATGTGAACGAGTTGCGTAAGTTTATCATCATAGGTGGCGGCCGCGAAGCGCAGCTGATTGATCGCTTATTGTTTTCGGCCATGATAGAGGCCCGCAGTTGCGAGCGCTTTAAGGTACTGTCAGAAAACATAAATGATAACCAGCTGTCAACGTTTTACCACGAACTGATGATCAGCGAGGCCACACACTATTCTATGTTTATTCGCCTGGCCAAAAAATACGCGGTGGAGATAGATGTTGACAAACGCTGGAAAGAGTTCCTGGAATATGAAGCCGGTGTGATACAAAACTACGGCAAAAGCGAAACCATACACGGGTAATTCGTCTATACAAATAGCCTGATTATCGATACTTTTATTATTGCAGATACTTAAACTTTTACTTTGTATATGTCGCGATTTAGGGCTTTCTCGATAGTAATACATATTGCGGGATGGCTGTTGTTTATGGCCCTGCCACTGGTATTTTTAAATGGCAGAGGGCATGATAATGCAACCTGGTTATTATTGACGCAACCCTATTACTGGTTGTTCTGCCTTACGTATATCTTTCTTTTTTACATTAATGCCAACCTGTTTATTCCAAAGCTTTTTTTAAAGAAAAAGTATTTGACTTACAGCATCATAATCCTGGTGTTATTATCCTGCATTTTTTATTTAAAGCCATTTGACAGGTTACTTCGCAGCAACGAAAGCCATCTGCAAGCAAAAGAGCAGCAATCATTACGGCCGCCTTTAAGCCAAAACGGTCCTGATGGGCCTCCTCGCCCATTCAAACCACGTCACCACCACGGGCCTCCTTTGGATATTGCCAGCCTGTTTATTTTCCTGATGATTGTAGCCATAAGCACCGCTATTAAAACCATACAGCAATTGCAGCTTACCGAGCAACGAATTATCCGTGCCGAAGCCGATAAAACAACGGCCGAGCTTTCATCATTAAAAGCACAGATTAACCCGCACTTTTTGTTTAACACACTCAATAACATCTACACCCTTATCGTTACACAAGACGACAATGCGGCAGAGAGCGTGATGAAGTTATCCAACATTATGCGTTACGTAACCGAGGATGTTGCGACGGATTTTGTGCCCCTGCAAAGCGAACTCGACTGCATTAACGATTATATTGAATTACAACGATTACGCATGGGTAAAAATACAGAAGTGCATTTTTCATTACATGGTAATACAACCGGTAAAAGAATAGCGCCACTGGTATTAATGACCTTTGTAGAAAACGTATTTAAATATGGTATCAGCAATCACGAAAAATCGGTTATCAACATTAAGGTAGATACAAATGATAAACATATTGCTTTATTTTGTAAAAACCGGATCTTTAACAACCGCGACGAAAACCAAAGTACGGGCATAGGCATCAAAAACACCAAACAACGGTTGGCCCATTTATATCCCGGCAAGCATTTATTAAACATAAGCAACCAGGATGGTTATTATACCGTTCGGCTTAGCTTACAAACTTAAAACCCATGGTGTTAAAATGCATTGCAATTGATGATGAGCCCCTGGCGCTAAAATTAATCAGCGGGTATGTATCACGTTTTCCGTCGTTACAACTTATCCAAACGTTTGATGATGCCATATCAGGTGCCGAGTTTTTGAAAACCAAAACAGTAGATCTGCTCTTTATTGATATCAACATGCCCGATATTACTGGGATCGATTTGGTTCGTTCTCTTGCAGTAAAGCCGATAGTGATTTTCACCACCGCCTACAAAAATTTCGCTTACGAAGGCTTTGAGCTGGAAGCACTTGATTACATCCTAAAGCCTATTGATTTTAAACGCTTTGAAAAGGCAGTTGAAAAAGCCATCGATTACTATCGGTACAAAAACCAACCCGCAACAGAACAAGCCGAAGAAAGCCTTTATGTATACTCGGAATACCGGATGGTAAAAATCGAACTGAGTGCTATTGAATATATTGAAAGCATGGAGGATTATATCAAGATCCATTTAACCAATGCCAAAACGGTGCTTACCCTTATGCCCCTAAAAAAGGTGTTGGAGAAATTACCTGCCGATAAATTTCAGCGCATCCACCGCAGTTATATTGTGCCTGTTAACAAAATTCGCTCTATCCAAAACCGCAAGGTTAAACTAAGCGATATTGAGCTGCCGGTAAGCGAAAGCTACCTGGATATTGTTCGTAACTGGATGAAATCCAGGTAAAAAGCCATCTAACCGGCACAGTTCAGCTATTTGCCCGCACCTTTCCAGTTATGTATTATTTCGTTGTAAATTTACTTTAGTAAACAAACCAACTATTACCTAATTAAAACCAACCTAACGGATATGAAAAAAGGAATGGGTTACTTAAGCGCAGTGCTGGTGGTATTCGCTACTGCGTTTACCATTGTCAGTCCCGGCGATGGAACATGGCAATTGCTCACAACAACCAATAAAGCCGAAGCACGCAGCGAATGCGGCTTTGCTGCTGTAAAAGGCAGACTTTATTTATTGGGCGGCGATGCCCCGGCCATGCCGGTTGAGGTTTTAAATCTGACAACAAAAAGCTGGACAAAAAAAGCAGTTGCCCCGGTGATCATGCATCATTTTGAGCCGGTTGTTTATGGCGATAAAATTTATGTACTGGATGCATTTGCTGATAGAAACTATCCCAAACAGGAAGCCCTGGCCAATGTTTACAGCTATAATACTCAAAATGATACCTGGGAGAAAGGCGGAGAGATCCCTGCCGATAGAAGACGGGGTGGCGCAGGCGCTGCAGCATACAATGGCAAGCTATATTTAGTGAACGGCATTTTGCATGGCCACACCAGCGGCACCACCAATATGTTTGATGAGTATGATCCCGCAACACAAAAATGGACTAAGCTACCCGATGCTCCGCATATTCGCGATCACTCTACCGCCACGGTGGTCAACGGAAAGCTATATGCAGTAGGTGGCCGCAACACCAGTTTGCACGACCCTAACAATTTCATGTCGTTTTTTGATAAAACGGTATTGGAGGTAGATTGCTACGATTTTAAGACCGGCAAATGGACAACCCTCGACGCCAAACTCCCCCTGGGTACAGGTGGCGGCACCCTTGTAAACCTTAATAACAACCTGTACTACATAGGTGGCGAACGCGCAACTGCCACCACACCAAACGGCCCGCAAAAGGAAACCTACTACCTTAATTTGGCAAAGCCAGATCAATGGATTCAAACCGGGAGCCTTAACCTGGGTCGTAACGGAACCTGTGCGGCTGTGATTAATAATAAAATTTACCTGGCAGGCGGCTCTGGCGGAGGCCCGGGTGGTCCGCCGCCTGCAAGTGGCGCCAGGCCCACTCCACCAAAAAGCCCTCCGGGTGGTAGTCAGCGTGGTGAAATAGCGGTGGAGATATTCTCCATCAAATAGCTTAATCTATAAGCAAGGGGAGGGTTTATCTATACATTGTGCCGGTTCACCGATACATCGTTGATTAAACAGGCGGCTGGCCGCATCTTTACATCGTTAACCCGGTGGCGTTGCAGGGCAAAGCCGGGTTACAATCCCCCTTTTTTCATAAAGGTTTCGATAAGGCGCCGGGTGTTTTAAATACACAGGCGCCTTTTTTTATAACGCATCACTTCTTTGTAATTAATTTAACCTTTAGGGTGTTAAGGGACTAAATTATTTTAATTTTGCAGCCATAAGCGTTATGGGTAAAAAAGGTGTTTTATTAATTAATTTAGGTACCCCAAACAGTGCTTCAACAGCCGATGTGCGTACCTACCTGAATGAGTTTTTGATGGATCCGCGGGTTATTGATATCAACCCGGTATTACGTACCCTGCTGGTTCGCGGTATAATTGTTCCCTTCAGGGCGCCGAAGTCGGCCAAATTGTACCGGAAGATCTGGAGCGATACTACCGGTTCGCCGTTAATGCACTACAGTATTTTACAGCAGGAAGCATTAACAGCGCGCCTTGGTGATGAATATATAGTTGAGTTGGCCATGCGCTACCAAAACCCCAGCATTGAATCGGCCCTCCAAAGGTTGAAAGATGCTTTGGTTGATGATATCCAGGTGATAGCCCTTTTCCCGCAATATGCATCGGCCAGTACTGGTTCGGTATATGATAAGGTGATGGAACTGCTGATGGAATGGCCTACCAAACCAACCATATCCTTTGTAAATTCGTTCCATGATAATGAATTGATGATCGCTACGTTTGCCGAAAACGGGCGTAAATACGATCCCGAAAAATTCGATCATATCCTGTTCAGCTTTCATGGATTACCCCAAAGGCAATTGATTAAAGCCGATCATACGCATCAACACTGCCTTAAGGCTAATGATTGCTGCCAAACCCTTACCGATGCCAATAAGTTTTGCTATTCGGCCCAATCGCACCATACCGCGCAGCTGATTGCCCAAAAGCTCAATATCCCCAAAGAAAAATATACCATCTGTTTCCAATCGCGCCTGGGTAACGACCCATGGGTACAGCCCTACACCAGCGAAATTGTAGCCAAATTAGCCAAAGAAGGCAAAAAAAGCCTCCTGGTATTTTGCCCCGCCTTTGTAGCCGATTGCCTGGAAACAGTATACGAAGTAACCACCGAATACGGTGATGAATTTAAAGCACTCGGCGGCGAAAGAGTCCAGCTTGTTGAAAGCTTGAATGATGCACCAATGTGGATAGATGCGCTGGAGAAAATGGTTAGGGATAACCATATATCCGGGTAAAAGACAAAACGAATTTTAAATCCTCTTTGTCATGCTGAGGAACGAAGCATCTATTCGCGAAATGTGCAGGCTTACTACGCATGTCGGCAAATAGATGCTTCACTATGTTCAGGATGACAAAACACTAAAAAAAACCGTCATTGCGAGGAACGAAGCAATCTCCGAACTATACAGGGAGGAGAGGCGTGGCGTATACTTAGCATCTGGGCCACAAGGGTAACTTATCTCCACCACGTCATTGCGAGTTTTAAAACCCAGTGGGCACTGAAGGGGAAATGACGATTTAAAAGGTGTGTCATCCTGAACGCAGTGAAGGATCTATTCCCAGACTTTACAGGGCGAATAACAGCCCCTTCACTCCGTTCAGGATGACAAAAAGTTTTTTTTTCAAAAAAACGTCATAGGTAGGAACGAAGCAATCCCAGACTACACAGGGAGGAGAGGCATGACGCATACTTTAGCACGCGGACCACAACGGTGGACCCTTGCGGTAGCGGGTGCAAAAGAGAATCTCCAAAGGCATGGCGGGAATTTTAGGAATCAAACTCGAGGACCTCTGATTAATCGAAAGGAAAAAATTAAGACTTTCAAACAAAGCACCAGTAATTAAAGATGATTGACATATTGAAATTTTTAGATAGCTATCGGCTTTTCGGGGAAAAAAGACTTGAAAATGGCACATATCTAATAGGAAAAGCTCCGCATATTGCTCCAAATGCTTGGTTGCATTCGATATATTCGGGTTTAAATCTAAATGAGATAAAGGAATTGGAAAATATCCTTGGTAAACTTATTCCGGAAGGTTACAGATCTTTTTTAGAGAAAAGTAATGGATTAAAAATATTTAATACAACATTTTGTCTGGATGGATTGAGACGTAGTTCCAGTAGAGGGCTTGATGATGTTTGGCAGCCCTTTGATATTAGAACTCCTAATATATCCGAGCGGCCAAAAAATGCTTTAGATTACTTTTTTTTCATAGGGGGATACGATTGGGACGGATCATTGCTTTACATTGATACACACACTGAAAAGATTCATTTGTGTAATAGAGATAATGCCGATTCCTTATATGAGTGGAATGATTTTGAACGTATGTTAGAATCGGAAATACTTCGTATTATAAATCTATTTGATAGTCAAGGCAAGGAAATAGATCCCCGTATTAGCACTTTGCCAACTTTATAATGAGAGTAAATATGCCTCAACTTGAGCAAAGTATGCAGCGGATGAAAAGAGCGCGGCGTACTTGTGCCATATCCATCATAAAAGAGCACAAAAGGTCACAAAAAAACTTTTCTACCGGATTATAGCGTAGCTACATTCTTTTGAAAGAAGTCTTTCATCCCCAGCTACCGCAAGCGTTTTCGCTGCCGCAAGGGTCTTCCCTTGTGGCACGCTGTACAGAGACACCTTGTCTTGTCCTAAAATAGGTTTACAGTTTAATTGATAAATCCTGTTATACGTTTACAATATTTATTAGTCCTAAAATAGGTTTACAAATCCACATTTTGAGTTTTATAATAACTCTTCCAGGTTCGCTCTACTTCCAGGT
>NZ_JANYGH010000079.1 GCF_025362475.1 Mucilaginibacter sp. | reverse complement strand
TTATCATATTTGCTTTGAAGTAGATGACATTGATGCTGAAATAGAACGCCTTGTAAACGAAGGGTCCTTTTTATTATCTCCTCCGAAGCCGGCTGTATTATTTAATTACAGAAAAGTTGCCTTTCTGATGGTTTCTTATGGAATGATCGAACTGCTAAGCTTAACGTAAGCACCTTCCTTTTAAAAAAGCTGTCATAATATTTTTTTCCTATTATAGCGATACTGTTACAGTTTGATTAACAAGCCTTTGCCCTTAATCTTTATATTTGATTAAACCATTTAATGATGAGCCAGATAAATAAAGAAGACATCAAACAGGAAGTTTTTGACCTGTATGACGATTACGCACATGACCGGCTGGACCGGCGCGGATTTGTGCAAAAGCTATCTCTTTACGCGGTTGGGGGCCTAACTGTACCCGCGCTGATGAGTTTTTTGATGCCGGATTATAAAACTAAGATCCAGGTAGCGACTGACGACCCCCGGTTAAAATCAGAATACATTACTTACAACTCGCCAAAAGGTGGTGGCAATATTAAAGGCTTGTTATCAAAACCAGTGGATGCTAAACAGAAATTGGGCGGCATTATTGTGGTGCATGAAAACCGCGGGTTAAACCCATATATTGAAGATGTGGGCAGAAGGGCCTCGCTTGCCGGCTTTATTTCGCTCGCACCCGATGCTTTAACCCCACTTGGTGGTTACCCAGGCAATGATGATGCCGGGCGCGAGATGCAAAGTAAACGCGACAAGGCCGAAATGGAAGAAAATTTTATCGACGCTTTTAATTACCTAAAAAACCATAAAGATTGTAACGGGAAGGTTGGCGTTGTGGGCTTTTGTTACGGTGGTGGTATATGTAATATAATGGCCGTACGCGTACCTGATCTGGCAGCCGCGGTACCTTTTTATGGTGCACAACCTGCCGCGGCAGACGTGCCTAAAATTAAAGCGCCACTGATGCTGCACTACGCATCGCTGGATACCCGAATTACCAGTGGTTGGCCCGCTTATGAGGCTGCATTAAAAGAGAATGGCAAAAAATACCAGGGATTTATTTACGAAGGCGTAAATCATGGTTTCCATAATGATACCACGCCGCGCTATGATAAAGCCGCCGCAGAATTGGCCTGGAGCCGCACAATTGAATTTTTTAAAGAGAATTTGAAATAAGCCATTTCTTATATTAAAATTGAAGCCTCAGATCTGTTGATTTGGGGTTTTGATTTTTAATACTTATGACGAAAACCATATATTCAAGGTGTTCATATACGCGCCGTGAACGCCGTGAATACTTTTTTAACTACTGATTATCAGTATTATAAGAAAAAACATTTTTATTACTGCTCAGAAATTGTCTAAAAATGGTTTTTTGCTCGCGCTATAGTCGGGTGGTTTGGGGTTGTAGGGTGCCTTGATGTCGTAAACTTCTAATGGTGGTATTGGTGAAATAAATACTTATCAAATGCCGTTACTCTCACGAACCACGCAATATCTTATCCATCGTCCTTCCCTTTGCCAACTCATCCACCAACTTATCTAAATACCGAACCTGCTTCGTCAACGGATCCGCAATGTCTTCTATACGATAATCACAGATCGTTCCGGAAATAAGGGATGCATTCGGATTTAGTAAAGCATATTGGAAAAACGCAGAAAATGTCGCTCGCGTATCGATGAAGTGTTGTACCTTTTCGTTATTGAAGCCGGTTAACCAGGTGACAACCTGATCCAATTCTGCTTTGGTTCTGCCTTTCTTTTCCACCTTTGTAAGATAAAGCGGATAGACAGACGCAAAAATCATTTTTGCAATACGCTCATTATGTAATTCAATGTTGTTCATACCTACAAATAACTCAACCACCATTGCTGATGTGTATGCTTATACCTGCTAAACCAGCGGCAGGGCAGGTATAATAACGCTATAACCAGTAACCATACTACGTAAACCCCAAACAGGTTCAAGCCATATTCTACCGGGCGAAAGAGCATGATAGATTTTGGTGTAACAATGCTTTTAGTACCATAGCCCTGAGCAAAGAACAAGATTACGTTTAATAGCCGGAGCAGGTAAAAATGGAGCACATAATAAAAGAAAGGCACCTTACCATAAATTACCAATACACGGGTTAATTGGTTGTCTACTTTTTCTACCGCGGATAGCAGTAATAATCCCGGCCCTACAGTCATACACAGGTACATTAACGACGGCGGGTATTTGCTAACATTAAAAAAAGATATCACAGATAACGCTGTAGTTCGCTGAAAAGCCCATGGTGCCGGGTCACCATACATGTTAAATGCCCTTAAAAACACAAATAGCACCACAAGTATAACACCAGCAGTGAATAATATTTTTTTTCGTTTTGCAGAGTCAAAAGTTGGCCTATAAACAAGCCCCAAAACATACCCGGTAAGCATCACCCCCAGCCAGGGCATCACGGTATAAAGGACTAATAAAGAATGCGTTTTATCCAGGGGGCGAAACAATGCCACCGCGGTAAAGAAAAATTTCCATAAGAAACTACCAGTACCCTCGGCAGGCAACTTTATAATATTAAGTATATCGTGCCCAAAAAACAACAACCCAACAACGGCAATAACCGATAAAGGCAGCCATATCAGCAGGCCCAAAATAACCATACCTACACCGATGACCCATATGATCTGTAAAATAAGGATATGGTAAAATGGGTCGAGTGTGTAGCAAAAGTGATAATCAATTCTACTATTATCAGCCATAATCCCCTTTTTATTAAAAAGCCGCTCAGTTGCTTTTTGGTGCGGCGGGTGCCGGCCAGGTTAGCAGATAACCCGCTTAAAAAAACAAATATTGCGGCGCAGAAATGGGTTATCCATCGTGTGAAAAACAATATAGGAGTAGTAGTGGCCAGGTCGGTAGGCTTGGGACTAAACGTGTGAAAGAAATCGCGGGTATGATCCAACGCCATGATCAGCATGATCAATCCACGTAAAATGTCGATAGAATCGATGCGATATTTGGTTACGGGGTTAGAGACAGTTGCCAAGGTGACTGAAAATGCGTGGGTGTAAGTTACAAATCTTTTTAAAAACACTTGACCTTTCAATCAAAGCCTTTTATTCAGGTAGCCGCAACAGAACTAAAGCCGAACCGCTTAGCTCAGGGTTACAAATTTCATTAGTTTTGTGTGAACTAAAAACGTAAAAATAGCTTTATGAAAAAAGTAACCGGCCTTGGCGGCATATTCTTTAAATGTATCGATGCTAAAGCAATGAACGAATGGTATACCAAAAACCTGGGCCTCGACAATAAAGGGTATGGGGCTACCTTCGAATGGCGCGAAATGGACAGTGAAACTAAAGGTTCTACCACATGGAGCACCTTCGCCGCCACTACCAAATCTTTTGAACCTTCAACAAAGGATTTTATGATAAATTACCGGGTGGACAATTTGGAAGCGCTGCTTGACGAGCTAAAGAACGCCGGTGTTACCATTGTAGATGAAATAGCTTCTTATGAATACGGCAAGTTCGTTCATATCCTTGATCCGGAAGGCAATAAAATTGAGCTATGGGAACCTGTTGATGAGTAATAGGACGAGATAAATGAGTCTGTAAGGTATCGCTTGGGGTAAAATTACAGCTATGAGAATAGCTGAGTTTATGAGCAGAAGTAGCCAAACAGCCGAATTAGAATAGCAAAATCTTCTATTTGCGATGCTCTACAAAGTCTTTGACTTCGAATCTATGTACTATACTTGATTCTGTGTGTAGTCTAAAACTACAACGCAAAAAAGCCTCAAATCTTTCGACTTGAGGCTTTTTATTTTCAGGTAGCGGGAGCAGGACTCGAACCTACGACCTTCGGGTTATGAGCCCGACGAGCTACCAACTGCTCCATCCCGCACTATTTTTGTTGTTTATTACTTTTCGGCATAACTTCGAAAAGCTTTTTCCAATTATGAAAATGCAATTTGCACTCCGTTTTAATTGGACTGCAAAGATATAATTCGTTTCTTTGCAGTCCAAATATATTTTTAATTATTTTTATATGAGTCACCAGGCAGGTTTTGTAAGTATAATTGGTAAGCCCAATGCAGGGAAATCAACCCTTATGAACGCCCTCGTTGGCGAAAAAATGTCAATCATTACCCCTAAGGCGCAAACTACCAGGCACCGTATTTTAGGAATTGTTAACGACGAGAACTATCAGATAGTTTTTTCTGATACGCCCGGAGTTATCAAACCACACTATGCTTTGCACGAAAGCATGATGCACCAGGTAGACGGCTCCATCGTTGATGCCGATCTTATTTTGCTGGTTACAGATATCTACGAAGAGTTTGATGAGACCGATGTGCTAAAAAAACTGGAAGGTTCTTTGGCCCCTATCGCGGTACTGATCAACAAGATTGACCAAAGCGACGAGGAAACCGTAAAAAAGAAGATTGAGTTTTGGCAGGAAAAGCTAAACCCCAAAGCCATTTTTGCTATATCGGCATTAAAGGGGCACAATATTAAAGCCATTATGGATTTCGTGATCGGGAATTTGCCCGAGCATCCGGCTTATTACGAAAAAGACCAGCTAACTGACAGGAACGACCGTTTTTTCGCTTCGGAAATGATCCGCGCCCAGTTGCTTAAACAATACAAAAAGGAGATCCCTTATAGCGCCGAAGTAATTGTGACTGCATTTGTTGAGGGTGAAACCATCCACCGCATCAGTGCAGAAATTATTGTGGAGCGGGATTCGCAAAAAAATATCATTATTGGCCAGGCAGGCAGCATGCTTAAAATAGTAGGCACTTATGCCCGCCGGGATATGGAAGAGTTTTTTCAAAAGAAAGTTTTCCTGGAGATGTTTGTAAAAGTAATACCAGACTGGCGCAGCAAAAAAAATTACCTTAAAAAATTCGGGTACGAGTAACAGACCTTAGAATCAAGAGTCAGGAATCAAGATATGGCTTGACTCTTTAATAAAATTTCATTTAATATATAGAACGGGAAATTTAAGATAGATAGATTTGCATAAATCTTGACTCTTGGTTCTTGATTCTTGACTCTAATTTAAAAGCATGAGTAACATAGTAGCCATAGTTGGCCGCCCTAACGTAGGCAAATCAACTTTATATAACCGTTTAACAGAAACCCGCAAAGCCATTGTTGATGATTTTAGCGGTGTAACCCGCGACAGGCACTACGGTGTTTCTGAGTGGACCGATCATCAATTTACCGTTATTGATACCGGGGGTTATGTGGCAAACTCTGCCGATGTATTTGAAGCGGCCATCCGCGAGCAGGTAGAGATAGCCATTGAAGAGGCATCTGTGATTTTGTTTATGGTTGATGTTACCACCGGTATTACCGATCTGGATGATGAAATTGCTACCATGCTGCGCAAAAGCAAGAAGCCGGTTTTTGTGGTAGTTAATAAGTTAGATAACAACGCGCTGCTGGCTGATGCTACAGAATTTTACAGTTTAGGTTTGGGCGAGATTTATAGTATCTCATCCATGACAGGCTCTGGCACAGGTGAATTGCTTGATGAAGTTGTTAAGGAATTTGATGATGAGGTACTGGAAGAAAACACCCGCCCCAAATATGCCATCGTAGGCAGGCCAAATGTTGGTAAATCATCTATCATTAACTCGCTTATTGGTAAAGAACGTAACATTGTTACCCCTATTGCAGGTACCACCCGCGATTCTATCCACATCCACTACAACCAGTACGGTCATGATTTTATGCTGATTGACACGGCCGGGATGCGTAAAAAAACCAAGGTAAAAGAAAACATTGAGTTTTACTCGGTAATGCGTACCATAAAAGCGCTTGAGGAGGCCGACGTAATCATCCTGATGATTGATGCCGTTGAGGGTATCGAATCGCAGGATATCAACATTTTCCACCTGGCCGAGAAGAATAAAAAAGGCGTCATGATTGTGGTGAACAAATGGGATTTGATTGAGAAGAACAACAAAACGGTTAAGGTTTTTGAAGAGATGATCCGCGAAAAGATAGCGCCATTTACTGATGTTCCAATCGTATTTACTTCGGTTACCGAAAAACAACGTGTGCTAAAAGTGATTGATGTAGCCAACCAGGTTTACCAAAACCGGGCCCGCAAAATAGCTACCTCAAAATTGAATGAGATCATGCTTCCGATCATCGAAAACTATCCGCCGCCATCTATCAAAGGCAAATACGTAAAAATTAAATACATCACCCAAATTGCCGGTACATCGCCAATGTTTGCGTTCTTCTGTAATTTGCCGCAATACGTTAAGGAACCTTACTACCGCTTTATTGAAAATAAACTAAGAGAAAACTTTGAGTTTAGCGGTGCGCCGATACAGGTATGGTTTAGGCAGAAATAAGGATTTAGATGTCCAGATTTCAGATGTGCAGATGATGTCTGAACATAGACTCTTATGATAAGCAGATTGGTAGGATTTTTCAGAAAGTCTTACTAATCTGCTTATCGTGTTTTAGAGAGTTTTGTACATCTGAAAATTCGGATATTTAAAATCTGCACATTTGAAATCTGCACATCGGTGCGCCCCCTACTGCTCCAGGGCCTTTTTATAGGCCACGTCATTTCCGTTTAGCACTTCGTGGAAAGCATTGTCGCCCCATTTAAACCTCACGGCACTGGCTTTTAAAATGCTTTTGATGTAATCTTTTGATAAGCGCAGCTCGCGCGAGTCCATCTCTTTAAGTGTTTGAGACGCATAGATGATAAAGTTATTAAACTCATCATCGCTTACCGAATAATGTTTAATAAAGTCATCGCCGGTTGAATATTTATTAAGCAAAGGCAGCATCCTGTCTATCACATAGGCCGAAAATAGTTGCAACTCGCTTAAGTTTTGTAGCACCTGTGTGTTTTGTGTGGTATCGGCAGGTACAAAAACATCGGGCATAATACCGCCGCCGCTATAAACCTTACGCCCACCTGTGGTATGGTATGATGATCCTTTAAAAACGGTGTCATTTAGATTACTTTGTTCAGAAAACAACTCTCCTTTTCTCATGCGCTGAGCCAGCTCGTTACGGTAGCTACTCAAGCCACCCTTGTATGATTTTTGTATCGATCTGCCGGATGGGGTATAATAACGGGCCACAGTTAAATTAACCGCCGAGCCATCGCCAAACGGAAACTGCTGCTGTACCAGTCCCTTACCAAAGGATCTGCGACCCACAATAGTTGCCCTATCCAAATCCTGTAACGCGCCTGCCAGTATTTCACTTGCCGATGCCGAGTATTCATCTATTAATAAAGTAACCTTGCCTTGCTGAAAAGCGCCGGAATCGGTAGCAAAGTAATCTGTTCTGGGTTCGTGGATTCCTTTGGTGTACACGATCAATTTACCTTTGCCTAAAAACTCATCGGCCATTGATGTAGCGGCGCTTAAATAGCCACCGCCGTTTCCACGCAGATCAAGCACCAGCTTGCTCATGCCGTTAGTCTTAAGTTTATTAAGAGCGGTACGGAAATCAACATCTGTAGTGGCAGCAAATTTACTGATCTTGATATAGCCTGTATTTGCATTGGCCATATAAGCCGCATTTACGCTGCTGATGTCAACCCGGCTGCGCTTCATTACATAGGGTATTGTACCAGTGCCATTTGCGTTGGCAACATCCATAACTAAGGTGGCATCCTTTTGGCCCCTGAAAGCGTTGTTAACTCTATCGGCAGTAAGTTTTGTGCCCGAGAATTTTTTATGATCTACATTAATCACTTTGCTGCCTGCCAGTAAACCAGCCCTGGCAGCCGGTCCGCCTGCATACACCTGCGTAATGATCAGTGTATCGCGCAGCAACTGGTATTCTATACCTATGCCGTTAAAACCCCCTTCTAAACGTTCATTAATACTTTGTGCCTGTTGCGGAGGCAAATAAAGAGAATGCGGGTCCAGGTTTTGGAGCAGTTCATTAATGGATGCACCTTCAATGCTGTCAACATTAACACTATCAACATAATTTTGCCCCACCAGGTTTAAAACCTGCGAAAGCTTATCACTGCCAGAAAATGAAAAGCCAAGGCCACGGTCGGTATTATTCCTACTTATCCACAACCCAAAAGTAACACCCACCAGCAACAGGATCAGTGTCCTGAAAATTACACCCGCAGTTTTTTTCATATCCGATAACAAAGTTAGTCAATGCTAAACCAATAATTTTTATCAGCAGCCTTGCATTTGATGTTTTTTACCGAATTTTGTTATAAATTATTTAATAATAATGGAAACCACCACCGAAAGGGAATCGAATTATAATAATCTGGAGCTTCAATCAGTAAAAGAAATCCTTGAAAACATAAACCGGGAAGATCAAACTGTGCCGCAGGCAGTTGCTAAAGCTTTGCCGCAAATTGAAGCTCTGGCTACTATAACGGCATCGCGGATGAAAGCAGGAGGCCGGTTATTTTATATTGGTGCAGGTACCAGCGGCAGGTTAGGCGTTGTTGATGCATCGGAGTGCCCTCCAACGTTTGGTGTTCCGTTTGATATGGTGGTGGGAATAATCGCCGGGGGAGATTTTGCCATCCGCAAAGCCGTTGAGTTTGCGGAAGATAATACTGAACAAGCGTGGAAAGATCTTTTGGAATTTAACATAAATGATAAAGATGTATTGGTTGGCATTGCAGCCTCGGGTACAACACCTTATGTAATTGGCGGGTTAAAAATGGCCGCGAAGCTTAATATTGTTACCGGCTGTATAGTTTGCAATAGCGGCAGCCCGGTTGCTGCTGTAGCCCAATATCCTGTTGAGGTAGTTACCGGTCCCGAATTTTTAACAGGATCAACCAGGATGAAGGCAGGGACCGCTCAAAAGTTGGTTTTAAATATGTTGAGTACCTGTGTAATGATTCAGCTGGGGCGGGTAAAAGGGAATAAAATGGTTGATATGCAGCTAAGTAATGATAAGCTTATCAATCGCGGCACGCGTATGGTGATGGAACAAACCGCACTTAACCAAGCAGATGCTGAAACACTTTTAAAAAAATACGGCAGCGTAAGGGCTGCGGTTGATAATTATAATACCACTATTTGAAAATTTGGTGATTTGAAAATGTTTTGAACTTGATTCTGCTAATTCTTAAATTCTGAGAATTCGGGTTCAGACAAAAAATGGAAAGAGAATGCACGAGATAGAACCATATTACCGCTGGAGAGATGATTATATTGCATCTGAAGATGAGTATTCTCCTTTTTATGCAACAGAATACAGTGAGTTTGAATTTGATAAGCAGGTATACAATTACCTGCTTCACCCCCAATGGGATTCATTCGGCTCAAACACCCTTTATATGAAAGTGCTATTTGCCGACTATGAAAAGGGGTATACCATTATCGAGTTTATTGGCGAATGGAACGATGCGATTAACAATGATATCATGTTGCTTAAGCGCGAGATCCTGGAACTGATGATAGATAATGGCATCAGTCGCTTTATTCTGATCGGTGAAAATATATTGAACTTTCACTCCTCTGATGATTGCTATTATGAGGAATGGTTTCAGGATGTTGAAGATGGCTGGATAGCCGGCATCAATTTCCGCGAACATGTGATAGATGAATTTAAGCGCAACAATATCGACTATTACATCAACTTCGGCGGCCAGCTTGATGATCTTGCCTGGCGCAGCTTAAAACCCATCCAGGTATTTAAAAAGGTTGAGGAACAAATGGTAAAAAGATTGAATTAGAAAAGGCTCAGCCCTCCCCGGAAAGGAGGGTTTTAAAAGTCTCCCCTGCCGGGGGAAACTTAGCGGGGTCTAAAACTCCTCGTGTATATAAGTCATGATCCTAACCATTTCATCCCTGATTTCTTTTGATGGGCGGGTAAAGTTGTTATTCATGAATGCGAAGGCCAGCCTCCTGCCTTTACGGGTAACCAGGTAACCGCTTTGATTGTGATTGTTGGATAAAGAACCGGTTTTTGCCCATATAAAAGCCTGCCCATTATCCGTTTTATAGGCTCTTTTTATAGTTCCGGTTAATCCACCCGCAGGCATCAGGCTATGTAAAAGCGAATCGCTTTTTATTTCGTCATCAATTTTACAAAGCAGTTTTACAATACTGCGGGGCGTAAACAGGTTATAGCGTGAAAGGCCCGATCCATCAACCCATTGAGGTTCATCTGGCAAATCTTTTAAGAAATTAGCCTTCGCATAATTGATAACAGAATCCCTGTTGAGCATATTAAACTTTACCGACGAGCAAACCAGCAACAATTGTTCGGCGATAAAATTATCACTGGGTAGCAACATGCGCCGATAAACAGAATCGGCATTGGTATTATAAATGGTTTTTGCATTGCTGCTTACCGGCAACTTAACCGTATAAACGGCTTTTTTTAATGTATCCTCCAATAACGCCCGGATTAATATATCACTTGTTTTCCACGGCACCTGCTGCTTAAATGTTGGTGGGATGATCCTATCCGGATAAACAAAATTATTACTTAAAAAATCGCGCTTAACTTTAAATATACCTGCAGGATAATCTGCATCGCGGGTAAGATATCTTTTAAAATAGTTGGGTTTCACCTGCATGTTTCCATCATGATCGGCATATAACAGGGCTTCATTATCTTCAATAGGTAAAGCGTTAATTTCTACCTGGTAATCATCATTGTAATCATCCCATCCCCATCCTGGTCCAAAAAAGTCGCCGGTGTAGCCTATTGTTGAATAGTATAGTTTTTTATTGCTATTCTGTAAAAACTTAAAGCCATTAACACCTTTCAGATCGCTGTGCAGGAACGAGGGATCTCCGGTTCCCCAAAAAACAAGCGAATCATGATGTGCCTCGTATTTTAGGGCCGGTATCGAATCGCCCAGCATTTTAAGGCAGGTATAAAAAGTAAACAATTTAGTATTTGATGCAGGAGTGAAATATTTGTCGGAGTTTAACTCAAATACCATCTTTTTTTCATCCATATCATACAAAGCAAACCCGGTAAAATGATCATTAACTATCTGCGAATGTTTGAACTGTTTTTTTATCTTTCGTTTTTTAATAGTTCTGCCATAAACAATATCACTACCCAATAATAAGCCCCCAATAATTAGCAGAAATGTAAATGTTGTGCTTCGCATAAATAAATATTTATATAACCAATTAATGTTGTAAATTTAATATACCAACTATACCAAATTGTTACCTACGCTATTTCATAAATTAAAGTATTTCCGGGCACTGTGGCTAATGTGTTTATTTGCATTTTGTTTCACAACAGCCTGTGCACAATATTTTGATCTTGATGCGCGTAAAAAAAAAGTAACTATCCCCTTTAAATTGGTGCGTAACCTTTTGGTGATAAAGTTGAATATCAATAATAAAGGTCCCTTTAACTTTATATTAGATACAGGCGTCGGTCTTATGATCATTACCGACCCCAAATTAGCTGATTCTATCAGTATCCCCAACAAACGTACCTTAAAAATCCCCGGCCTTGGCGAAGGAGCTGATGCCGAAGCTTATGTTACCTCGGCATTAGAAATTCAAATACCTGGTTTAGTGAGTTATGATGTAGCCGCGGCCATACTAAAAAAAGATCTTTTTAGCCTGTCTGGCTATGCCGGGATGCCCATACACGGCCTCATCGGTTACGAATTTTTTAACAACCTGGCCGTTAAAATCAATTTTCAGGATAGCACGGTTACGGTTTGCAGGCCTAAAGATCTCAAAGTTTTCAGGAAAGGCACGCTAATACCTATCACGGTTGAAGACAGGAAGCCCTACGTAACCGGGAAAGTTATACTGCAGAACGGGAAAGAAATTAATAGCAAACTGGTTATTGATCTTGGTGCCGGCCACCCGATATCGTTAGAAAAGATCATCCCCCTATACGGCCTTCCTCAAAAGTTCATCGCTTCGGCTAACCTGGGTATTGGCTTAAACGGACCGATTAACGGCTACATAGCCCGTTTGGATGCCCTTGAAATAGGCAAGTTTAAAATTAAGGGCATCATATCTTCTTTCCCTGATGCGGATCAAACACATCTTTCCATACCCCGGGATGGTAACCTGGGTATTGGTGTGCTTAAGCGGTTCTCTGTTATATTTGATTATTCCGGGAATGCAATGTATTTAAAGCCCAACAATAACTTTAAAGAGTCCTTTGAACATGATATGAGCGGCATTGAATATTACGCGGCAGGCAAAAATCTGGAGCGGATAATTATAAACCGCGTTGAACCTGGCTCTGCGGGTGACGAGATCGGGCTTGAAAAAGATGACGAGATAGTTGCTATAAACTTTAAGCCGGTATCAAAAATGAGCCTCGAAGAAATTGATGACCTGTTTAAATCAAGAAATGACAGGAGCCTGTTGCTTGATGTTTACCATGATAAAAAACTCGATAAAGTTGTGTTAACCTTAAAAAGGCGTATCTAAATTTCTACCATTTTGTGTAATTAACTCTTTACCGTTATTAAAAAGGGCAAACTTTTGCATAAGTTTACGTTTAAACTATATCATTTAAATGAAACGAACCTCCCTGGCTGGCCAATATATGCGTGGCGCCGCATTAATGTTAGCTATTTTAGCTGCCTCCTGCTCCACTAAAAAACAAACAGCAAACCAAAGTTTAACGCTTAAAACCACCACTGGCCCCGGCGGCACTACCGCTACGGCAACCACTGGCAGCACTCCTAAAAAAGAGGGAATTAAAAAATTCAGCGACTTAATTACCGGCAAAATAAAAGCCGATAGCGGTCTTTTCAATACATACAAAGTTGATGGCAAGTACTACTTTGAAATTCCGGATTCATTATTAAACCGGGAAATGCTGGTGGTTACCCGCTATATAAAAACACCTACAGGTTTAAAAACATTTGGTCAGCAATATGGCGGCGAGCAGCTGAACGAGCAGGTATGGAAATGGCAGCGCCATGATAAACAAGTTTTTATTCGCGTGCCCAATTTTTCTATAAGGGCCGATAGTACATCAGATATGTATGAGTCTGTTAAAAACTCAAACCTTGATGCTGTTTTAGCTTCTTTTGATATCAAGGCTTTTAATAAAGATACTACAGGTGTATTGATAGATGTATCTGATTTTTATAATGGAGATATTGCAGCCATAGGTTTATCTGATGATGTAAAAAAAGCATATAAAATTTCTGGCGTTGATGCAACGCGGTCATATATCGATACTATTAAAAGCTTCCCTATAAATTTGGAAGCCCGTACTTTAAAAACCTACCGGTCGGGCGAATCACCTACCGATAACAGCAATGGGGCAATTACATTTGAGTTAAATACGTCTATGTTATTATTGCCAAAAACGCCTATGAAAGCCCGTGTCAGTGATGCAAGGGTTGGGTTTTTTGGTCAGCGCCAAACAGATTATGGCACCGACAAGCAAAAATCGGCGATAACCGCCTATATCCATCGTTGGAAACTGGAGCCCAAAGATCCGGCAGCTTATGAACGTGGCGAGCTGGTTGAGCCAAAAAAGCAAATAGTATATTATATTGATCCGGCGACACCAAAAAAATGGGTGCCATACCTTATTGCCGGTATAAATGATTGGAACAAAGCTTTTGAAGCTGCAGGTTTTAAAAATGCCATCACAGGTAAAGAGGCGCCAACAAAAAAACAAGACCCTGAATTTAGTACAGAAGATGCCCGGTATAGTGTTGTTCGTTATTTTGCATCGGATGTTGAAAATGCATACGGCCCCCATGTGTCAGATCCGCGGAGCGGCGAGATATTGGAAAGTCATGTAGGTTGGTATCATAATGTCATGAGCTTACTGCGCGATTGGTTCCTGATACAAACCGCGGCCGTTAATCCGGCGGCACGCAAGCCCCAGTTTACAGATGAGCAAATGGGCGAATTGATCCGTTTTGTATCATCGCATGAAATTGGTCACACGCTTGGTTTGCCACATAACTTTGGCTCAAGCTATGCCTACCCCGTTGATTCATTACGTTCAAAATCATTTACAGATAAGCATGGTACGGCACCATCTATTATGGATTATGCCCGATTTAACTACGTTGCCCAACCAGGCGATGGCGTTACACATCTTTACCCTCAAATTGGCGAGTACGATTTGTGGGCGGTAAAATGGGGCTATAGCTGGTTTCCGGGGAACAAAACTATCGATCAGGAAAAAGTGATCTTAGCCGATTGGGCCACTAAAAAAGCAGGGAACCCTGTTTATTATTTTGGCCGGCAAGGGACTTCAATTGATCCACGCTTGCAAAGCGAAGATTTGGGTGATAATGCAATGAAGGCCAGTACCTATGGCATTGCCAATTTAAAACGCATTTTACCCAACCTTGAAAAATGGACCTTCCAAAAAGGGGAGAACTTTGATGATGTGAGTGAGTTGTACAATGAGGTTTTAGGGCAGTATTACCGATACATGGGCCATGTAACCACCAACATTGGCGGCATGAACGAAAACTTTAAAACGTATGATCAAAAAGGCCCTGTTTATGATTTTGTGAGCAAAAGCCTGCAACATGACGCGGTTGAGTTTTTAGATAAACAAATATTTACTACCCCATACTGGCTTATTAATAAAACCGAACTAAGCAAGTTTGATAATGGCGTTATTTACAACCGTATCAAAGGCCTGCAAGTGGGTGCGCTGGCAAACGTACTTAGCCCGTCAAGGCTTGCCCGCATGTATGATAATGAAGCTAAAAATGGTACTGCTGCTTATACCGTAGCCCAGCTGTTTGATGATCTTAGGCCAGGGATTTTTACAGGGGGTAAGCCTGATGCCTTTAAACGCAACCTGCAACGTGGTTATGTTGAAAACCTGAGGAGCTTATTAACAGATGATTTCAGAGGCTTTCCGGGCTTCCCTACGCAGGTTTTGGCGGCTTTTGGGTTAACACCTATTAATATGGCATTATCTGATATCAGGCCTATGGTGCGCGCCGAGTTGAAGAAGATTGATAGCGGTTTACCAAAAGGTGGCGATGCGTTAACTGCTGCGCATTATGCCGATCTTAAGCTAAGGATAAAGGAGGCATTAAATCCTTCCCGGCCAATTGTTAATCTGCCTGGCGGAGGTACAATCCGGATTAAAGATGCTGACGAAATTATTAACGAAAATACTGGAAAAGGCTACATGAACTGTTGGTCAAAAACAAATGTGGATAACTAATTTTAATTAAATAGTTAAAATTTGAGGGTGAGAAGGGGCTGTATTATAAGTAAAAGGGGCAGTCTGGGAATTCCCTTTTACAAAATAGCATACTTCAGGAAATCTCGATAGGTTTAAAAGAAAAACAGGCTGATCATACATGTATGATCAGCCTGTTTTTCTTTATCCGGCGCACGGTAACGCCTCGCGTTTTTTTTATTTATTTGCCCCAAAACATCAGCGAGCAGGTCAATATTATTTAAGCTGGCTAATGTTTTCGAAAAAAGCAATTTGCAGATCAAGCAATGACTTTACATTGATTTTCTCGCCATACGCATCAAAACAAAGGAATTTAGTACTTTCCGGATGGTCTCTTTTTTCTTTTTCAAAGAAATTGAAGGTCTCAAAAAAGTAGTGATTGGTTGTAATGTGATTTTTGCCATTTGTTTGCGAGGCGTTTAGCCTGAAACCTATCGCATCTATCCAGTGATGGACCTTTTCATGTAAATTACTGCTGATGTTGTTCATGGGTGATGTTATTCAATGGTTAAATGTTTATTAAGTATAACGAAAGTCTAAGCCCTTTTGTTGCATGCATTGTTAAGCATTGTTTAATAAAACATTGATAGCCTTAGGTCTATAAGTGTGGCTGCTAATAAAAAAGATGATCCATGTCAATAATTTGTGAAACTAATTATCCACATATCCGTAAAACGTGTCTATATACTACTAAAATCATATTTTTATGAGAAGACTACGACTTTTATTTACTGTTTTATTGGCTTGCACTATAAGTATGAATTCCTGCAAGAAAGATAAAACACCCGGACCGGTGGGGGCTACAGGTGCTGATGGGGCACAGGGTCCTCAAGGCGAAACCGGAGCTACAGGACCACAGGGACCACAGGGACCACAAGGAGCAACAACAGGTATACCAGGCCCAACAGGAGCTACTGGTGCAACAGGTGCTACCGGAGCAACAGGACCAATAGGTCCGCAGGGAGCTACCGGTGCAACAGGAGCAACGGGAGCCAATGGAGCAACTGGCGCAACAGGTGCTCAGGGACCAGCTGGCGCTACTGGTGCAACAGGCGCAACGGGTGCTACAGGGCCAGCGGGCCCCAGGGGTGCAACCGGTGCTAATGGAGCAACGGGCGCAACAGGAGCCACCGGACCACAGGGCCCGGCTGGAGCTGATGGTTCCATAAATATTAAGAGCTATATTATAACTAACCAAAGCGTTAGCGCAGCAAGTGCAACCAAACTTAATGTACCGGCTATAACTCAGTCAATTGTTAACAGTGGCCTTGTTTTGGTGTATTTAAGAGTAACAGGAACAACCAGTTTTTATTCTTTACCATTCATCAGAATTACCAATGCCATATATCAATCTGATGTAGGAGTTGGTTTTGTTAATATTATAGCTAATTTCAACTCACCTGGCTATGATTTTAAGGTGGTGGTAATACCTGGGGGTTCTGTAACTACTTTACAGGTTACACATCCGGGGCTTAACTTCAAAAACTATAACGACGTAGCTTCTGCACTACATTTAAATTAAATTTTACAAACTGATCTTATAAAATTACCTCAAGCCGGGCATCAGCCCGGCTTTTTTAGTTTAATATATGTAACAATAATATGATTGATAGGCCTTTAGCTGCGTAATATGTAACAATTGTATGTTTGTTGAACAATTAGCGCTATATAAGTTGAACATTTGCATCTTATTTGTGTCTATAAACACAAATGAAAACACTTGTAAGCTAAACATACATCATGAAACCCCTTTTTCTCTTTTTAAGCATTATTCTGTTAAGCACCCTTGGCGCACATGCGCAAACTACCCGCGATGTAAGCGGAATTATTGCCGATACAACAAAACTATCGCTACCCGGTAGCAGTATTAAGCTGGTAAGTAATACGGGCGACAGCACGCTTACTATTGCCGATGCTAATGGTAAGTTTTCATTTCCAGGGGTTAAAGGCAGTAAAATTACGCTCACCATATCATCAATTGGCTTTACTGGTGTTAAAAAACATTTTGCCCTTGATGATAACAGCAAACCGGTTGATTTGGGGGTGATCCTTTTAAAGGCCGAAACAAATGTGCTTAACCAGGTTAATATAATTGGTGCCGCTAACCCCATTACCCTTAAGGAGGATACCGTAGTTTACAATGCTGCAGCTTATAAGGTACGCGCAAACGCCCCAACAGAAGATCTGATAAAAAAGCTTCCTGGTGTTGATGTGGATGTAAACGGTAATATTACAACCCAGGGCAAACAGGTTACCAAAGTGCGTATAAACGGTAAAGATTACATGGGGGGCGATGTGCAAAGCGCTACTAAAAACCTACCTGCCGATATCATCGAAAATATTCAGATGATTGATGATTATGGCGACCAGGCAAACTTAACCGGCATTAAAACCGGGGACCCTACCAAGGTGATGAATATTACTATCAGGAAAGATAAAAACTATGGTTATACCGCACAGGGTACAGTAGGCGAAGGTCGGGATGCCTTGCCTCAATCTGACGGGGTGGCTAATAAAAACCGTTATATAGGATCATTAAACATTTTTAATTTTCATGGCGATCAGCAAATCGCCGTTCAGGGAAGTTTAAATAATACCAATGTTAATACATTTTCTTTCGGTACTGTTGGTGGCGGCGGTGGTGGTGGCTTTGGCGGCGGCGGCGGTCGTGGTAACGCAGGCCGTGGTGGTGGCGGCGGTGGCAGCCTGATCACAGCTCAAAACGGAATCACTGATGCCAAATCAATCGGTGTAAATTTCCGTGATCAATGGGGTAAAAAGCTTGGCGTGTATGGAAGCTACAGCTTTGCAGATAACACTACAACAACCATCAACAATATTCTGCAGCAAAATACATCATCGGCAAATCCAAGTCAGCAGCATCAAAACAGCCTTGAAAAAGATGAAAACATCAACCACCGTTTTAACTGGAACATGGAGTATAAGCCGGATACGGTAAATTACTTAAAGGTAACACCCACATTCTCTTACGGAGGAACAAATACTAATGAATCTGATGCGGTAAGCCTTAGCCGTCAGTCGGGCGTAACATCTGCATATACTTCCACTACCAATGGCGATTCGCAGGCCCCAAACTATGGTATTACGGCATTGTTTAACCATAAATTTAAACATCGCCGCAACCTGAGTATTTTCGCGTCAGCAAGTTCGGCTCCAAGCTGGTCATATCAAAACCCTATTTATAATTATACGGTTTACACTGCGGATGAACCACGGGTTCCGGATAACCAAACAATTAATACCTACAGCCGTACCAACAGCTATGGTGTAAACTTATCGTACCTGGAGCCGTTGGGTAAAAGATCATACCTGGAGCTTAATTATGCTTTTAACCATTCGGTTACAACCAATAATAAAGAAACAGATACTTTGAGCAATGCCGGTACCATCAACCAATACGATCTGTTAAGCAATAGGTTCGACTATACCTTTACAACAAACAAGGTTGGTTTAAACTATCGTTTTATCGAAAGTAAATATAATTACACGTTGGGTTTGGGTGTACAGCCTTCTGTTTTAGACGGCGAATCGCCAAAAGCAGATCCAACTCATAAATCAACTTTTAATATAATTCCTACTGCCCGCTTTATTTACAATTTCTCGCGAAGCAAAACATTCAGCATTAATTATAACGGCTCAAACGCCGCGCCAAGCTTTAACCAATTGCAGCCCGTAATAGATTATTCAAACGCTACATATCCGGTTGAAGGTAATCCTGAACTGAAACCAGCGTTTACAAACAATGTATCCATCAGGTATAACAACTTTAGTTTTGCAACCGGTAATGTATTCTTCGCGAATTTTACTTTCCAGAAAATCCAGAACCAGGTAGTAACCAATACTATTACTTCCGCTACATCAAACAGAATCTTTACACAATATTTAAACGCCGATGGTTTTTATAATTTAACCGGCCGTTTAACCTATTCTAAACCATGGGCCGAGCGCAAATATTCACTCACTTTTAATGGTACCGCACAATACAATAATAATGTGGGGTATTTAACAGATTTAAGCCACAGCGTTATCACGGATCCGCTTTTGGCCACCCCGGAAGAAATTGCAGCAGCACAACAAAAAAACCTGGCTAAAAACCTGGTCCTTACTCCCGAGGTACGTTTCAGGGTCGATCTGCCTAATATAATTGATGCACAAATTTTGACCAATTACGCTGTAAACAGAACTACTAACTCTGTAAAAAATGATTTTAACGATGGTATCTCGAATATCAGAACCTGGAATATCGGCCTTAACGGTAAAAACTATTTTGGCGATTGGGTATTTAGCTATGATTATACCAAGGCAACTAACTACGGCTATGCATCTACCATTAAGATAACTAATCCTAATATTTTAAACCTGTATGTGGAGCGTCGTTTCCTGAAAAACAAAGTAGCGACTGTCCGTCTTTCCGGGTTCGATTTATTTAATCAAAATACAGGCTATTCATCAACAACAACTGCCAGCTCAATTACACAATCAAGTGTTAACAGGCTTGCCCGTTATTACCTGCTAACCTTTACCCTGCGCCTGCAAAAATTTGCCGGCAAGGCACCAACACAAGATATTCGGGGTGAAAGACCGCGTGGCGAACGTGGCGGCCCCGGCGGTGGTGGCCCGGGCGGCGGCGGTCCAGGTGGTGGTGGCCCGGGCGGACCACAATAAGAATGGAAAAGCCCCTCGTTTATTATAAACGGGGGGCTTTTGCTTTTGTATTCTGCCTTTTGGGCTTTTATTTTTGTTGATTACGAAATAAAGTGATACAGGAAAACTACTTCGCCGGTGAAGGCTGGTTTCTTTTGATCTTTTATTTCGAGTTCGATAGCCATTGTGGCTTTAATTACGCCGCGCAGGTTAAGCAGGCCAGCCAGTTTAACTTTTAATCGTACCTCACTATCAACTAATGCGGGTTGAGCAAAGCGAAGGCTCTCGATGCCGTAATTGATCTCCATTTTAAGGTTTCTGATCTCTACTATCTCTTTCCATAAATATGGAATAAGGGATAAGGTAAGAAAACCGTGGGCTATAGTTGTTTTGAATGGGCTGTCGGTTTTGGCCTTCTCCGGATCTGTGTGAATCCATTGGTGATCTAATGTTGCATCGGCAAATTTATTGATCTGCTCCTGCGTAATTTGGTGCCATGACGAAACACCCAGTTCCTTACCTATCTGAGCTTCAAACTCATTGAAGTTATTAATTACTATCATTTATATCCGTTTATTGCTTTCTACAGGCAAAGTAATTACAAAATTTCCGTAATCTGAATTTTTATTCTGTACTGTCGCCCAATAATGCCTTTAGTGTTTCCAGCGTATCTGCCTCTTCTTTAGGCTTATCATGCCGCCAGCGCAAAATGCGGGGGAAACGCAGGGCGATGCCCGATTTATGCCTTGTGGACTTATTGATTCCCTCAAACCCTATTTCAAAAACCAACTCTGGTTTTACCGTTCGTACAGGGCCAAACTTATCGATGGTATTGCGCTTAATGAAATAATCAACCTTATTGATCTCTGCATCTGTTAAGCCTGAATAGGCCTTTGCAAAGGGAACCAGTTTATCGCCATCCCAAACAGCAAAGGTATAGTCGGTATACAAATCCGCCCGCCTGCCGTGCCCTTTTTGTGCATAGATCATCACGGCATCAACCGTAAGGGGATCAATTTTCCATTTCCACCAGTCCCCCCGCCTGCGGCCAACCTGGTATGCCGCGCTTTTGCGCTTTATCATAACCCCCTCGGCTATCATGGCACGTGATTGCTCCCTGGCCTGGCCCAAATGCTCCCAGCTATCAAACTGTATCAGGGACGAAATGTGGAATACTTCGGGATACAAAGTTGCAGCCTGAAGTCCCTCTAAAATAACCCGCCTTTCGCTTTGTTGCTTTGGTCTTATATCGTCACCGCTAAATTCCAGGCAATCATAAGCAATTACAGCAACCGGACTTTCTTCCAGTATTTTTTTACTCAGGTTTTTTCTGCCGATACGGGTTTGCAATACATTGAAAGGCATAGGCGAGCCATTTCGAAAACTCAGGATCTCGCCATCAATCACAGTACCATCTGGCAGTGCATTTAAGAAAGGGTGCAGCTCGGGAAATTTCTCGGTAACAAGGTCTTCTCCACGGCTCCAGATAAAGATCTCGCCGCCTCGTTTTATCATTTGCGCGCGAATCCCATCCCATTTCCACTCAGCCTGCCAGTCGGCTGCATTACCAAGCGCCGTGCCAATCTCTTGTGGCGCTTTTTGCTTTTCGGAGGTTTCCTGTATAGGGTAAGCCAGGAAGAATGGATAGGGTCTTGATATATTTTCTGCAGCGTCCTGCTCCTCCATCAGCTGTGCATACTGGTAGGTTTCGGGAACCCAGTTGCCCATAATGCGGTGGGTAAGTACCGCTGCCTCTAAGCCCGAGATATCGGCCAATGCTTTAATCACCAGGTTTTGGGATACCCCAACCCGGAAGCTTCCGGTAAGCAGTTTGTTAAATACGAAACGCTCCTGGCTATCCAGCATGGCCCATGAATCCAGGAGCCATAGTTTTTTCTGCTCCTCGGTTTTATCAGCAAGGGCATTTATCTCGGCAATCCATTCGGTTAGGCTTTTGCTGCTTCCTATGTCGCTTTGAGGCATTAAGAGCGTCATGGTTTCGGCCAGGTCGCCTACTACATGATAGCTTTCCTCAAACAGCCACGCGGGTATGTTTGATACTTCCACAGCCCAGTTACGCACTAATGTAGAGTTGATTTGCCGTTTAGGTTTGCGGCCGGTAAACAAGGCAAGCATGTGCATTTTATCCGTATCCGGCACAGCTATAAAATAGTCTTTTAAAACCCTCACCTTTTCGTTGGTTTTGTTGGTTTCATCTAAAGAGAGAAAGAGCTGGGCAAAGGTTTTCATAACTCCACCCTCCCGGAAACCTCTGCGGAATCTTCTTCGGTCTGATTTTCAGGTGTCGTTTCTAAAGAAGCTGGTTGTGGGGAGGCTTCCTCCTCTTCGCCGCCATATAGAGTATATACTTCATGGGCATCAAATCCTATCCCGCTTAAGTAACGTGTAAAAGTGGCCGTATATCCGTGGGTAAGGTACACACTTTCGCAGCCGGTGGCATCAATGGCGCTGATGAGGCCGGTCCAGTCGGCGTGGTCTGATAGTGCAAATCCTCGGTCTGCTGCCCGGCGGCGTTTGGCTCCGCGGATAGACATCCAGCCAGAGCAATAACCAAAGCTATAGGGCTGAAACTTACGCATCCAGGGTGAGCCAACTGATGATGGCGGCGCTATGATCAAGCCCTTACGCACTTCTTCTTTTACTGATTCCTGGGTTATCCTTTCTGTTGGGTTTAATATCAGCCCATTACGGCGCAGCGCTTCGTTAGTGTTTTCTATCACGCTATGGGTATATACTTTGCCGTTAAGCAAGTCCAAATTTTGTAATATGCGCTGGGCCTTACCGAGGGAGTATCCAACCAAAACTGTTGCTATACCATTATGAATATTACCGCGCCACCAGTTGTTAATTTCCTCAAAGATCTGCACCTGCGGTTTCCAGGTGTAAACCGGCATCCCGAAGGTACACTCAGATATAAAGTGATGGCATTGTACCGGCTCAAATGGTGTGGAGATGCCGTCGTTCTCCACTTTGTAATCGCCGGATACTACCCAAACCTCTCCTTTGTATTCCACCCTGATTTGTGCCGAGCCAATAACATGGCCGGCAGGATACAGAGATATGGCAACTCCATTCTTCATCACTGTTTCGCCATATTCTACGGTTTGCAGTGTGATTTCACCTAAACGGTAGCGCAGCACCTCTCTTGATAAATGATGGGCCAGGTAGCGTTTATGCCCCACGTAGGCATGATCGGCATGTGCGTGAGTAATCACAGCATCATCAACCGGTTTCCATGGGTCGATGTAAAACATACCCTGTGGACAGTAAATTCCCCGGTCGGTAAACTCAAGCAGTGGTTTTTTTGCCATAGTATATATTTAAACCGTTTGGGTACAAATAAGTTTTAGGCTGTGCTTATGCTTAACCGGCAGTATTCACCAATAAAAAAGCCGCCTGTAAAACAGGCGGCTCAAAATATATTTTTAAACTCCCCTTTAGGGGGCTGGGTGTTATTGCGTTGAGATACTTGTAAACTTTGATCCTAAGCTTATATAGTCAGTCATGATCTGGCCTGCTTCACGTTTTACAAAATCCAGGTCTTCATCTTTAGGTTTTTTATCACCTTTTTTAAGGGCTGGTAAACCTAAGGCAACACGGCGCAGGTTATTGCGCTCTAAAGCTTTTTGCTCATCAGCGTCGCGTTGTTTTTTCAATTCGCCTTCGTTTAAAGTTACGCTGTTTTCTGTTTCGTGCTTTTTAAAATCGGCAATATCTTCCAGCATGTATTTATAACTTTCGCTGGTAGCCATACGCTGATCATGCAGTTTTGTTAACTGAGGCAACACAGAGGTAAAATCACCGGCTTTGGTGAAATCACTTTTCTGAATAACATCAAAAGGCATAGCCGATGGCTCTGTATCCTCGCCATATTTATCCAACGGAATTAATGACGGGAACTGGATATCCGGCGTTACACCTTTGTGCTGGGTTGAGTTGCCGCTAATGCGATAAAACTTAGCTATAGTTAAATTAAGCTGACCATAAGTGCTCTGGCTGCCGGTTGATACTCTTGTTTTAGCACCCGGAGATACTCTGTTTGCCAGCTGGTTAATTTTATCCTTAATTGGTGAACCTAATATCCTATCCAGATCAATTGCGTTTTGAACAGATCCTTTACCATAGGTTTGCGTACCTAATATGATACCGCGACCATAATCCTGTATCGCTCCCGAAAAAATTTCGGATGCGGAAGCGCTGAAACGATCAACCAATATACCTAAGGGACCTGCGTATGTGATTGATGGATCATCATCTTTCTCCACATCAACCTGGTCTTTAGTATCACGTACCTGTACTACCGGGCCGCTTTTTATAAATAAGCCGGTAAGTTCAATGGCTTCCATTAATGAACCGCCGCCATTCTCGCGCAAATCAATCACCACACCGTCAACGTTTTCCTGTTTAAGGGAATCCAATAACAGTTTTACGTCATGAGTAGTGCTCTTATAGTTGGGGTTACCTGCTTTGTAATCATTGTAGTCGATATAAAAAGCCGGGATAGAAATTACACCAATTTTTACCGCTTTACCATTGTTGTTGTAGGTACGAATTTCCTTTTTTGCAGATTGATCTTTTAAAATGATCTTTTCGCGTATCATCTCCACCACTTTTGGCTTACCACCGGCGCTTGTTCCGGCAGGTAAGATCTCCAGTCTTACAACGGTACCTTTTGTACCACGGATTAAGGCAATGGCGTTTTCCACTCTCCAGCCAACAACATTCTGAAATTCGCCGATTTTGCCCTGGGCAACGCCAACAATGCGGTCGTCAATAGAAATTTGTTTGCTTTTATCGGCAGGGCCGCCTGGTACTACAGATTTTATGGTTACATATTCATTTTCAACCAACAGCGATGCGCCGATCCCTTCCAGCTGACGTGACATTTCAATATTGAAATTAGCCGCGTTTGATGGGTTAAAGTAATTGGTATGCGGATCTATTGTCTCGGTAAAGGCATCCATGAAATATTGAAAAACGTCCTGGTTTGAAAGTTTGCCGGCTTGCGACAATAAATTCGTGTAGCGTTTTTTTAATGTTTCTTTATTTTTAGCCATATCTGGGTTGGCTATTTTTAAATTCAACAGGTCATATTTTACCCGTTGTCCCCACATGTCATCCATTTCGGTTTGCGAAGCAGGCCATGGCAGTTTATCGCGATCGTAAACAAAGGTTTCTTTTTTATCAAAATCAAAGCTTTTGTTTAAACGGGCCAGTGAGTAGTTTACATGCTCAATGTATCTTTTTTGAAAAACATTAAATATGTAAAAAGCATCATTCAGGTTACCTGCTTTAATGTCATCATCAAGCACGGTTTTATACTTTTCAAAGTCCTTGATATCTGATGCTAAAAAATAGCTGTGGTTCTCATCCAGAGATTTTATATATCGGTTGTAAATCACTGTTGATATAGAATCATTCAGTTCAACCTTTTTATAATTGTAATTGGTAATAAGCTCAGCAATTTTTTTGCAAACTATGACCTGCTGCTCATCGGGCACCAGATCTGCTGTACTTACTTTAATTGGCTTAGAGGGGGATGCTTTACATGCAAGTGCTGTAGCAAGCATTAAAAATAAATATACTTTCTTAAACATATCTTTTACTGTAATTAAATCGGGGGTTGTGTAAAACATCAATATCTGTGCCTAATTTATAATTGCTAATGTAAAAAAAAGAGACAGTCAAAACGCTGTCTCCTAATAACAATAACAATTATACGATAATGTTTTGCTTGTAGTATACATGCATCTGCATTTTACGCTATTGTTACATAAAAAAAACTAAAATTGGTTAAAATTGTGATGCATACTTATCTACCAATCGTTTCATCTCACTATTTACAATATCAGAGAGGCCATCATCCATGTCAAATGTTAGGGTAGCGTGCACTGTAGTAATCTCGCCCTCAATATATTTTTCTAAGGCATCGGTTATACTTTCTCTGGTTCTATCAGGATATTCCCAAATTTCCATTGCAGATTTTACTACACATTTTGCAAAAGTATCCCTTAAAAATAGAAAGTCTTTATCCATATAAGTTGACTTTATATCTATTGACCACAATATCATTTCTTTAAACAATCTGGCTAATGAAGAAGCTACGTAATACAAGCCTTTAAGGTCAGATGGATGGCCTGGCTCAGCATAATAAAAAGGGTAAGCTGTATTCATCAAATTCATCCCCGACTGAGCGAAGTGTTCTAAAGATGCTAATTTTTCGCCAATCCATTTTAACAAATCTTCCGGATGTTGAATGTTTTCTTTTGAGCCTAATAAAATATGATAATCTAAATCAAACTTTAAGCTCTCGAATTTTATTAGTTCATCTTTAAGGACTTGAACGAAAAATAATATCTCATAATAGCCTTCTTTATTCAATGCCAAATTAATTGCATTAGCAGATAAATTCTTCCAATATTCAGGTTGTGAGGATACCTTAATTTTTTTCCTTAGGTCTAGGGCACTTTGGAATAAATGAGATAATTGGACTTTTAAAATTGCAATAATCTCTTGAGCTTTTTCAAATTCAAAACACCAGCTTTTATTGCTATTTCTTAACTCATTTACAAACTCGATGACTTTAACGGAATCCACGGTGTCTGAAAAGTCTGCGTCAATATTTTTTTTCCAAAAAGGAAGAATATTAATTAATGGTTTGTAGATAAAAATGTAAATAGGAATTCCCCTACGTTTTGCATACAAAAATTCTGTATTAGTTATAGATTTTCCCGTGTCAGTTATATAACCGTATCGATTTCCAACAATTAAAATGAAAATATCGGCCGTATCTACATTCTGAATGCAATTTTCTATTGTGTCATTATCAGGATCGATCGGGAAAGTACCATATTCCGACAAGATTGGATGATAGTCTGTACTAGATAGGAAATCAAATAAATCTGACCTGATTTGTGATAAATCATAACATGTGGAACTAACGAAAATTTTTAATTGACTCATGGAATAGGTTATATTTAATAAGGTAACAGCTATTTAAGTGAGGATAACTGTTATTTAATTACCTTTTTTTGATCGGTATCGTCAGTTTCAGCGTAGCGGATCTCGGCTTTAGGGTTCGATTTATTATCCTGCAGGTAGCGTGCTTGTTTGTTTATGGCTGTTACATCCATAGTAAGGCCATGTGAAGTAGCCAGGGCGCGGGCTTCATCAAGATCCTGCATCGCCTGTGTATAATCGCCATAACCGGCCTTTACGGTAGCCAGCCCTATTAAATTAGTGATGGTATGCCTGTCGTCGTTTTGCTGGCGCGATATCTGGAGGCTTTGCAATAAATACCATTTTGCTTCTGACAGGCGATTTTGCTTTAAATACATCTGCGCCAGATCACTAAAGTTATAGCTGGCGGCATTGTAAACGCGAAAACGCATATTATGCTGCGCCGTTTTCATTACCGACATTTCTTGCATGTAAAGCATATAAGGAGCACGCTCAAGAATGTTTGAAGTAATTTTAAGTTTGGCAATTTTAGCTGTAGGCAACTTGCTTACAGAATTATCCTTTAACCCGGCAAGCGGCGGAAAACGTTCGTGCTTTTTAAATACGTTATTTATAGAATTTATGGGTTTTTGCCACCATTGCGCAGACGCCGATACGCTAACTGAGCATAAGATAATAAGGAAAAAATATCTCATTTAACTTTTCTTGTCTGAGTTTAATAAATTAATCAGTAAACAAATATAATCATAATACCCAGCTAATCAATACTTATAACCGGGTAAAATAGTTGCGATATTTTGTTTATCCTGCATTTAACGCAAGAAAAGCCTATAATGTTGTTATTCAAAAACCTCCACGTCCCCATCATGCAGTGCCCACACCATGTATGGGTGTGTATCGGCATGATAAATTTTACCGTCCGCTGATATTCCTATTACCCCGGCAAAGCCATCAAACGGTTTCAACTCATTCAAAGTTTTCTCAGTAGCTGCAGATATGGCCATGCCATCGGTAATTCTGGTAACAATTTTTGAGGCTACAGATCCGCTTACAATATCCTCGCCAACACCGGTACATGAAATTCCGGCGTAAGTATTTGCATAATTACCCGCTGTAGTTGCCGAATCACTCACCCGGCCCGGAATTTCAAAACCCTTGCCTCCTGTTGATGTGGCCGCGGCCAGGTTGCCGTAAACATCAAGCGCCACGCAGCCCACTGTTCCCAGCCTGATGGAGTCACTTAATTTTTTTTCGTACTCATGGCGGCGCTGAGGTGTTTCGGGGTTGTAATAGGCAACCCCATTATTGGTAGCAAACTCTTTTGCGCCTTTGCCGCTTAAAACACGATCATCATAGGCCATGAGTTTATCGGCGATGCAAATAGGGTTTTTTACATCTTCAATATTGATCACGCCAGAAAATTTTTGAGTTTTGCCATCCATCAATGATGCGCTGAGCCTTATTTTACCATCACTTTGTATTTGTGAGCCCGTACCCGCATTAAATAATTCGCAATCCTCCAGGAGGCAAACTGTATAAACCGCCGTTTGCAGGGCGGTATGGTTTTGCAGGTATCTGTATCCGGCTTGCACAATATCTTTTAAAGCTTGTTGCTTGGCCTGTTTTATCTCGTGATTGGTTTGCGATTCGCTGAAAAAACCGCCATGAATAATGATCTTCATTTTGAACTGTTTAAATTGATTCAAAAATATAGTTCGCCATGCCGAATTTATTTCAGCATCCCACAGGACAAGTAAACTTAAAGGTTATACCAAGCGTGTGAGATCCTGAAACAAGTTCAGGATAACATTTTTTATAACTGAGGAGTAGGTTATTTATTGTAAAAGGTCGCTATCGGGGGCCTGAATAAAAACTCCGTCTTCAACCTTAACCGCTTTTTTTATGAGTAAACGATGTTGTGTAAGATCATATTTATCATAAATAGACATGACATGCACCTTTAAATTTTCGATGGATACCGGCGAGCCTAATTCCACGTCATAGATATTGGTGGCAACAATGCTTCTGCCATCAACCAAAATAATAAGGCCTGATCCTATAGCCTCCATCATATTACCTTCTGTAATCAATAAGCCCGCATCTTCGCCCAGGCCAATACCCAGGATGCCCGGGTTGGTTGCTACGGCATACATGAGCCGGCCAATGCGGCCACGCTGTACAAAATGGGTATCAACTATAACAGAATCAATAAAGCCAAGCCCGGCGGTAATCTGTACTTCGCCTTTAATGAGGGCTTCGTTACTTTGGCCGCGATAGATCATGTGGGTTGAGGCTGCTGCCGCCCCTGCCGATGTGCCCGCTATTACAAAGTTTTCATTCCTGAAACGTTGTTTCAGGATCTGTAAAAATTCGGTACCACCAAAAATAGCGGTTAGCCTAAGCTGATCGCCGCCACTAAACATCACTACGTCTGCCTTACGGATGCGCTCAAGGTAATTTTTATTTGCCGCATCTTCACGGCTTTTTATGTGTAGTACATTAACATTGGTAACATTTAGCTGCCCAAATGCCTTTATGTACTCATCGCCCACCAGCTCCGGAATTTGGGAGGCAGTAGTAATAACTTCAACCAACGAACCTTCGTGCTTAGCAGACTCAGTAATAATCCGCCGTAAAATGCCCTGTTCAAAAAATTTAATATAATCTGGCTGTAAAATGTGTTCCTGTATGGTTACGTTACTCCCCATATCAACCGCGCCACCTATAATTATTAGTTTTCCTTTCGGGACAATCATGCTTTTTTTAATTTGGTTGTTAAAGCTGATTGGGTTGACAAAGTTGATTGAGCTACCTAAAATTTCTAATTATTTATCAGATAAACATGCACTAAATCACCTTAATTCAACTAATCAACTGATTTTACAATACAAATTACGATAAAATGCATCAAAAACACAGTCTGTTATAAACAAATAATGCCTTTTTACCTTTAAAAATTTTAAATACCCTATTAAGTTTTATAGTTTTAAAGAAAAAAAGCCGTTTAAAAATTTCGTAACATACGTATGAAGATCGAGAATATACAAGTACTGCGCGGACCGAACATCTGGAGCATCCGCCGCAAAAAATTAATACAAATGCGGCTTGACCTGCAGGAGATGGAGCACAAGCCATCTAACGAAATTGACGGTTTTTATGAACGCCTGGAAAGCTTACTGCCATCATTATATACTCACCGCTGTTCGCCGGGTGTACCGGGAGGTTTTTTTCAGCGGGTTATTGCTGGTACCTGGATGGGCCACGTTATAGAGCATATTGCACTTGAAATACAAACCCTGGCAGGCATGGATACCGGCTTTGGCCGTACCCGCGAAACTAAAACCAAAGGGGTATATAATGTAGTATTTGCCTATCTTGAAGAAAAAGTAGGGGTATTTGCAGCTGAATCGGCAGTGCGCATTGCCCAGGCTTTGATCAAGGGCGAGGAGTATGATCTTGACTCTGATATTCAGGAAATGCGCGAGATTCGCGAACATACCCGTTTAGGGCCAAGTACAGGATCAATTGTTGAAGAAGCGATAGCAAGGGATATTCCCTGGATCAGACTTAACAATCAATCCCTGGTGCAGTTAGGTTATGGTAAAAACCAGGTGCGTTTTCGCGCTACCATGACCGAGAAAACCAGCAGTATTGCGGTTGATATTGCCAGTAATAAAGATGAAACCAAACGCATGCTGCAGGAGCAGGCCATTCCTGTTGCCAAAGGCATTACCATTTCATCGGCAGAGGGAGTGGCCGAGGCAATCCGCAAGGTGGGTTTCCCGTTGGTATTTAAACCGCTGAATGGTAATCATGGGAGGGGTATTTCTATCAATATCCGAACCGAAGCCGAGGCGATGGATGCTTATGAGCATGCTGCCAAAATATCACATAAAGTTATTGTTGAGCGTTTTGTTACCGGCTATGATTTTAGGGTACTGGTAATTGATAATAAAATGGTAGCCGCCGCCCTGCGCGATCCGGCCCATGTTAAAGGTGATGGAATATTAACCATACAGCAACTTATTGACAAGGAAAATACCGACCCACGCCGCGGTTATGGGCATGAAAATGTGCTTACGCTGATTGGTATTGACCGGGATACGATTGACCTGCTGGAAAAGAAGGGTTATACCCTGGATACCATACCTGCTAATGGCGAAAAAGTATTTGTAAAATCAACCGCCAACCTGAGCACCGGCGGCACGTCTGTTGATGTTACCGACCATGTACACCCGCAGAATATTTTTATTTGCGAAAGGATCTCGAAAATAATTGGCCTGGATATCTGCGGTATTGATATCATGGCCGAAAATCTTCATGAGCCCCTTACCGAAAATGGAGGCGTAGTATTGGAGGTTAACGCAGCGCCTGGCTTCAGGATGCATATTGCACCCAGCGAGGGCTTACCACGTAACGTTGCCGGGCATGTGCTTGATATGCTTTATCCAACCGGGAAATCGGCAAGGATTCCCATTATTGCTGTTACTGGCACCAATGGTAAAACCACCACTACCCGTTTAATTGCGCACATTGTTAAAAATAATGGGCATAGGGTGGGCTTTACTACCTCTGATGGTATTTATGTGCAAAATACCATGATGTTAAAGGGTGATACTACTGGCCCTGTAAGCTCTGAGTTTATTTTGAAAGACCCTACTGTTGATTTTGCAGTATTGGAAACCGCCCGCGGCGGCATCCTGCGCTCGGGCTTGGGCTTTGGCTTTTGCGATATTGGTGTAGTAACCAATATTCAGGAAGATCACCTGGGCCTTTCTGATATCCATACGCTTGATGATTTGGCAAGGGTAAAAAGTGTAGTGCTCAACTCTGTTAAAAAAGATGGCTGGGGCGTTTTAAATGCTGATAACGAATATTGTGTACGCATAGGCAATAAGGCAGATTGTAACATCGCTTATTTTAGCAGGAACGAGAATAACCCGATCATTAAATCGCATTGCCGTAAGGGCGGTATCGCTGCAATATGCGAAAACGGGTTTATCACTATACAAAAAGGCGACTGGAAGATAAGGGTACAACGTACTATTCTTATCCCGCTAACCTTTGGTGGTACCGTTCCTTTTATGATTGAAAATGTGCTGGCGGCAACTTTAGCTACGTTTTTATGGGGCTTCAAAACGGAAGATATTAAAACCTCATTGGAAACCTTTATTCCATCGGCAGCGCAAACACCGGGTCGCATGAATATTTTTGAGTTTAGGGATTTCCGTTTCATGATTGATTTTGCCCACAACCCTGACGGATATAATGGTATCAGAGAGTTTTTAAGGCATATCGATTCGCCATTGAAAATAGGTATTATAGCAGGTACCGGCGACAGGCGCGATGATGATATCCGCGAGCTTGGAAAAATATCTGCCGAAATGTTTGATTATATCATCCTTCGCCAGGAAAAACACCTGCGCGGGCGTACTGCAGAAAATATTTTGAGCTTGCTTATAGAAGGGATTAAATCAGTTAATCCGGATAAGCCTATAGAAGTAGTGCCAAAAGAAATTGATGCCATAAAGCATGCTATGAGCCTTGCCAAACCCGGTACTTTCATTACCGCTTTAAGCGATGTAGTTGATAACGCCATTGAAACGGTACAAAACTACCAGGAACAGGAGCGGAACGGGTTGTTTAACGTATAGCCTGCCATAGGGTATTATAAGTGATGTCATTGCGAGTTTTACTATCCGGGAGACACTGAAAGGAAAATGACGTTGGAAAAGTTTGTCATCCTGAGGAACGAAGGATCTATTCGCAGACTGTAAAGGTCAAAGAAGCATAGCGGAGAGTAGATCCTTCGTTCCTCAGGATGACAAAAGCGTTTTTAGTAAATACGTCATAGGTAGAACCTATCCATGACAAGCCGTAGAATCCCAGACTTACGAAGTTTTTAAAACTTCGTAAGTCTTTCTCCGTTTATTTTAGCTATTCCTCGGTGCCGATAAATACCAATGCCATAACAGCATACTTGCGATAGTTTTATAAGGCGCCCATTGTTCGGTTATCGCAATCATTTCTTGTTTTGAAATATCTTTGGGTAGCAATTTTACTCTTTTCAAAGCATTTACCGCTGCCAGATCACCGATGGGGAAAATATCGGCATGCTGTAATACAAACATCAAATACACGTCGGCCGTCCAGTTGCCGATGCCTTTGAGGGCAATAAGTTTGGCCCGAACAATTTCATCAGGCAGTTGCTCCAGTTCTTGGAGGTTGATTTGCCCGTTGATCATAGCCTCTGCTAAATATTTGGTATAGGTGGTTTTTTGTCGACTGAAATAACAGGCTTTAAACTCTTCGTCGGTTAATAACAATACCCTGGCCGGGGTTATTTCCTGAACCCGCTCCCGTAGTTTATTTAATGCGGATAGTGCTGACGCCAGCGATACCTGTTGCTCCAGGATGATGTGCACCAGGGTTTCGAACGTGTTTGGCCTTGACCATAGCGGTGGATAGCCATAGGTATTGATAATTACAGCCAAATCGGCATCAGCTAAGGCAAGCTCATCGCAAATGGCGTGGTAATTGGCGTGGTTAAACTGTTTAAACATGGTAACCTATTCGGCCTGTTTTACAATTATTTTATCCAGGTTGTGCAAATACCTGCGACCGGTTTTAAAATCAGCAGCCGAACTCATTTGCAGGCTTTCGGGCATTTTATCAGCTTTGACTCCATTTTTCTCCGTAAGGATAAAAACATGGTTGCCTACTTCGGTATTGAATAATTCGTTCCATGAGTAAACTACTTTGTAGCCATCAGCACCCTGGCAAACAAAATAAAACTGGCTCAACAATTTGGGGCTGGCGGTTTTAAACGTGGTATGGCTTAAAATATCTTTCAGCAGAACACCTTTTAATTGATCGTCCTTATGTTTAAACTCACCAAGGTGGTTGGTGACGTTCATTTCGCCAATGTCATGTACTTTATACTGCAAAATAGAATCAATAGTAATCACCGACTCTTTTGTTACCTGCCCTGTAATGCTGAACTTTTGAGTGGGGTTCAATTTTTCCTGTGCAAAGGCAGCAGTGCTATACAGCAAAACAAGTAATAACAGCTTTTTCATAGTAATGGTAAATATAGCAAGCCCGCTTCAAAACAGCACAAAAAAATCAGGCCCAAATGAACCTGATCTGTTGCAATTACTTGCCATTATTTAGGGGTATAATACTATTAAAGCTCCTGCATGATATCATTTACAGATGCACGCCTGGTATAATCCTTATTAAAGTGCACGAAAGCGATCTTGCCCGATTGATTAATAACATAAGTTGCTGGTACGGGTAGTACATGATCGGTATTGCCGTTGCTTTTATTAAGATCGAGGCCAAAGCTTTTGTATTTTTCAACTGTGGCATCGTCCAAAGTATAGTTAACTTTATAATCCTTCATGATGCTGTATCCTTTATCCTGAACAATAGAAAACGATGCGCGGGTTTTTTGAATGGTTTTGCTAATGTTCTCTTTGGTTTCGGGTGTTACAGCAATTACGTAAGCCCCTTTTGCGCTAAGCAGCTGCAGTGAATCCTGTAACTGTTGGATATGCTTATTGCAATAAGGGCACCACTCGCCCCTGTAAAAAAACAGCGCCACCGATTTGTGGGCTTTTAGTAATGTTTTCAGGTCGACTGATTTGCCTGAATTATCTATCGCGCTAAAAGTCGGAGCATCATCACCTTTTTTAAGCCCGGTTTGCGCCGAAAGCTGCAGGCCGGCAAAAGCCAGCATCATAATAAATAAATACTTTTTCATTTGAGTTGTTTAAAAATTGGAATTAAAAAAAAGAGGGAGCATCACCTCCCTCCAACGATCAAAAAACAAAAACAACCTACATTTTACTTGCAGTATCCTTAGTCATTTTCTTTTTGTCCATCTTCTTATCCATCTTCATCTTATCATTGTCCATTTTGGCCATTTTTTTCTTTTCCATTTTGGCCATCTTCATTTTATCTTTAGCCATTTTGCCGGTATCGCTCATTGCTGTAGTTGATCCGTTTGATAAAACAGGAGATAGAGATTTAGCCTGTACGTTAAGAGTTAAACAAACAGCAAGTACGGTTGCTGCCAATGCGCCTGAAATAATTGTTTTCATACTTTGATTTTTAGTTTTCATGTTGGTTTTATATTAACATTTCAACCTTAGTCGGGCGGTTTGGATAAGCCTTACAAAGTATTTTATTTTTTATTTAACTCGGCATCTATGCGTTCCTGTAATTCCTGTTTAAAGTCGTCATCAAGCCTTGTGCCCGATGTTTTCATAGAATCGAGAAAAAGCTGCTTTACCATTTCGTGGATAATGCGGCTTTGCTGGTTATATAATATACATATTGAACAACCTGCAAGGTGTATCCTCAACTCTATAGTTTCGCGAAACCCTAATTTTTGGAGCTGTTTTTTCTCTATCAAAAAAGTAGCTTGCCTGCAGTTGTAAATGATGTTTTTTAGTGGGCTCATATAAATTTCTTTAAATCCAGTTCCTTTGAAGACATGCCCTCAGGTTTAATTTGGCCCGGTGTATAATTACCCAAAAGTTGGCCTGTGTAACCTTCAGATCGTTGCAGATGATATCTGTAGCCGCATCATCAATGTGCTTCATTGTAAAAACAGCCATCCATAAAGCCGGCAGTTTTTGAAGGCACTTTTGAAGTATCTGGTTAAACTCCTTACCGGTCAATGGGTCATGATCTTCAATACCAAAAGGCTGGGGATAATGAGCTTTGTTCCAATGCCCGTTATCAGCATCAAAAAAATCCTGCTGCTCTTCTTCGGCCTCTTTAACGTCGGCCATTTTTAGGCCCGATGATTTTTTGCGGTACACATCAATTATTTTGTTTTTAAGGATAGCGGTGAGCCAGGTACGTTCGGAGCTTTTTCCTTCAAACTTATCTTTTCTTTCAAGGGCCGCTAAAAATGTTTCCTGCACTAGGTCTTTAGCCTGTTCTTCATCATTTAAGCGTGGCAGCGCGTAACCGTACAGGTAATCTGCATGCGCCTTAACCCAATGCCGTGGATCTAATAATTGATTTTCAGTAGCCATTGAATGGTATGTTCATAGTGTGTTTTAATTCCATTAGTCGCTAACATTGGCAAATCCTTACAATAAAATGCAGATTTTTTTGTGGCGAAAAAACAAATAGAATTATGCTAAATTTACATATATCCTATTGGTTATAATTTATTAAAACAGTTATCCCGCCGAATTGCCGTCCCCTCGCAAAAAAAAATAAATTTATTGTAAGGTTATTTAATGCAAGCCGACTAAGCCGTTAAAACGTACATAGATTATTAAAATATGAGATCAATTAAAATATTTGCCCTTACTGCCAGCCTTGCCATTGCAGTTTTGGTATCATCGGCTTTTATAAATCATAAAAGCCTTAATAAAAACAGTGAAGTTAAAACTGTCAGTAACGGTTTTGCTGTCATAGAGTTGTTCACCTCAGAGGGTTGTTCAAGTTGCCCGGCTGCTGATGAACTGGTTGCACGCATCCAGAAAGAGGATAGCGATAAACCGGTTTACATACTTGCCTATCATGTTGATTACTGGAACCGCCTGGGGTGGAAAGATGTTTTTAGCAACGCCGATTATTCAAAGAGACAAAACAAATATGCCAGCTGGCTACACCTGCAATCGGTTTATACACCGCAGATTGTAGTTAACGGAAAAAAAGAGTTCGTAGGTTCGGAAGAAGGTAATTTACGCAATGCTATTACAGTCGGCTTACGTACAAATGCTGCGGGTAAACTAACCCTTAATGCTCAAAGAGATAAGGACCATGTTACTGTACAATACCATAGCGAAGGAACAGAAAAGAATGCTACCCTGCTGTTGGCCCTTGTGCAAAAGGCCGCGCAAACCAAAGTGCAGCGCGGTGAAAATGGTGGCAAAACACTATCACATGTACAAATTGTGCGCAATATACAAAGCCAGCCAATAAATGCCGATGGTAAGGGTAACGCCATTATTGCCCTGCCCCAGGGATTTAGCACCCAGGGTTATGAAGTAATCGGCTTTGTGCAAAACGCGGACAACGGCACTATTTTGGCCGCGGCCAAAACAGCATTTGATAGTAATGGCACCAGTAAATAATATGGTTGTTGTTTGTTTTATATTAATGTAGCCTGTACCTGGTTAAGTTTAACCGGTTACAGGTATTTTTGCAAGCCAAAACCACTTTTTAAATGAAAGTAATAAAAGAAAAACACCCTTTAGCCATGCGGTGGACGCATTGGGTAAACTTCCCGATACTCACCATTATGATATGGAGTGGAATGTTAATTTACTGGGCTAATGACGAGTATAAAATAAAGCTGTTCGGGCATACCTATTTTATGTTTTTCCCGGAGTGGTTTTATAAAACCTTTAACATACCCCACCGCCTGGCAGAAGGTATGGCCTTTCATTTTTTGTTTATGTGGGCCTTTGCCATTAATGGGCTGGTATATATACTGTACACCATAATATCTGGCGAGTGGCGGGAGCTTGTTCCGCAAAAAAAATCATTTAAAGAGGCGTGGCTGGTGTTGCTGCATGACCTGCACATCAGAAAAATGGCGCCGCCTCAAAATAAATATAACGCCGCCCAGCGCATTGCATACACTGCAATTATAGTGATGGGCATTGGCTCATTAATAACCGGCCTTGCCATTTATAAACCGGTTCAGTTTTATTATTTAACATGGATATGTGGCGGTTATCATTTTGCACGCATCCTGCATTTCGCGCTCACTATAGGCTATGTGTTTTTCTTTTTGATACACATAGTACAGGTAGTACTTGCCGGCTGGAATAATTTCAGATCAGTTATATCCGGATTTGAAGTGGTAAATGAACCCGATCCTCAACCCGTTATTGAAACCCCAACCCCAACCGATGAAAAACCTATTCAGTAAAAAAAATAAAGGCCCTAAAAAGCCGCTTACGGTTGAGCAAAAGATCACGAGGCGTAATTTTATTTCGTTCGGTACATTTTTTGTAGCATCCGGCGTGGCTTATGGTGGCTGGAAATGGCTGTATAACTCGCCCGAAGAAGCTGCAGGCATAACCGCAGGGGCCCGCAAACCTTTACGCAGGGCGTTAAACAAAACCGAACTGGCCTTCCGTACTTTTTTCAGCAATAATCATCTTGTAAAAACGTATCCTAAGGAAATGGCTGCCAAAAATGTACGCCATAACAGTGACGTAGGATCGGAGGGAAAGATAGATATAGCGGCATGGAAACTCCAGGTAAAAAAGCAATCTGGCGAGGTATTGAACATTAGCCTGGATGATATTAAGGCCTTGCCCAAAACAGATATCATTTATGATTTTAAATGCGTGGAGGGCTGGGACCAGATCTCGCATTGGGGAGGTGTAAAATTCAGCGATTTTATCACTCATTTTAAACTGGATGATCAAACCCGGCTGGAATATGTGGGTATGGAAACGCCCGATAAAGAATACTATGTTGGTATTGATATGCCCAGCGCCATGCACCCACAAACAATGCTGGCCTATGAGATGAACGAAAAGCCCTTGCAGCCAAAGCACGGCGCGCCCTTACGGCTTATAATTCCTGTAAAATATGGCATCAAAAACCTGAAACGCTTGGGCAGTATCTCCTTTAGCGATAAGCGCCCGCGTGATTACTGGGCCGAGCAGGGTTATGATTATTATTCGGGGTTATAAATGATTATGGCTAACGCTGTTTTGAATAATTTAACTTTATTGCCGCTATTGAGTTAATATTTGCATATTGCAGCCAATGCCGGTTGCTAAACTTCCTCTTTCAAAACAGCTCGCTTACGCCTGTGGAATGATAGGCTGGAGTACCATGACCAATATAATTATTGTGATGCTCCCCTACTTCTACCTGCCACCGTCAAGTTCGGGGTTAATTCCGCTGGTACCGCAATTGCTGGTATTTGGGGTGCTTAACGTCATGTCAATCATAGCGGCTTCGGGCAGGTTTGTTGATGCGGTTTTTGATCCATTCATTGCCTCATTGAGCGATAAGAGTACTAACCCCAAAGGGCGTAGAATACCATTCATGAAATGGACAATATTGCCAGCCGTTGTTTTTTGCGCCTTAACGTTTTGCCCCCTGGTAAGGGCCGAAAGTATCCACAACGCCGCCTGGATAACGTTTACACTTGTTTGCTTTTTTATGGCGGCCACCAGCTACATTATACCTTATAATGCCTTACTACCCGAGCTTACAGAAACCGCGGCAGAAAAGGTGAAGCTTTCATCCCTGCAACAGGTGGGCTTTGTTATTGGGATTATTATATCGGCCATGGTGAATAACTTTGCCGACCTGGTGCAGCACATTTTTCATGTAACAGATCGCGACTCGGCGGTTCAATATACCATTTGGGGCTTATGTGCTTTTGCTGGCCTCATTATGCTGATCCCGGTTTTAGCAATTGATGAAAAAAAATATTCAAGCAGCAAGCCTACGCATTTACCTTTGCTGGCCGCTATTCAAAAAACATTCAGTAACCGTAATTTTAAATACTACCTTATCTCCGATTTCTCCTACTATATGTCATTAAGCATTATATCAAGCGGGTTATTGTTTTTCCTCACGGTATTGCTGAATCTTCCGGAGTCTATGGGTGGTATATTAATGGGTTCAATGGTATTGTTTTCGCTGGTATTTTATCCGTTTGTAAATTATCTGTCGAAAAAAATAGGTAAAAAACCTATTGTGCTTTTTTCGTTTGGGTTGTTGAGTGTGATTTTTGTGGCGATATTTTTCCTGGGAAAATTTCCGCTATCGCCAACGGCGCAAATTTATATGCTGGTATTAAGCGCATCGTTCCCGCTGGCTTCGCTGGGTATATTGCCCAATGCCATACTTGCCGAAATAGCGCAGGACGATGCGGAACGAACGGGTGAGAACCGCGAAGGAATGTTCTTTGCGGTAAAATACTTGTTTGTAAAATTGGGCCAAACGCTGGGGATAGCCCTGTTCGCGTTTTTAACCGTGTATGGAAAAGATCCGGGGAATGATTATGGTTTGCGCCTTAACGGCATCTGCGGCTGTGTGCTTTGCCTCCTGGCTATCGTATTTTTTAGCAGGTTTAAGGAGCACAGGGCAAGGAGTTAACAGAAGAGAAAATTTGCATCTTCCTATGCCCATCAAACGCTCACGCTTTTCTGTGTGGTTTGAGATGTGTTCAATATTATTTGGTTACCACATTTAAAAAGCGTTCAACCGTGTAGGTGGCCAGCTGGCCTCCGGGGCCATTGAGGTTAAAATCAAAACCATGCGTAGCCCAGGGCAGTTTTAGCAAAAAATGCTTTATCCCGTTTTGTTCAAGTTTTAAATTCAGTCTGCGGCTATGCTCGGGCGATACAAGTATATCGTTATCCCCATGGATAATTAAAGTAGGTATCGATTGCCGGCTCACAAATTCAAGCGGCGAACAAGCTGCAAATTTAGCCGGTACCTGCTGATAGCTCCCGCCAATATAGTCACGCATCACTTTCCGCGAATCCATTACCAGTGGGCTTGTCGCTATGGAATATCCCCAAATCATATCTGCAGGGCCATAATAATCAATTACTGCTTTTACACCGGGCTCATGCAGAGTATAAGCAGCCAATAAAGCTATCTGCGCCCCGGCCGAGCGGCCGAGTAAAACGAAATTATTGGTATCAATACTTAATTCATCAGCATGCCTGCGCAGGTAGGCTATCCCTGCCCGAACATCTTCGACAGGCGCCGGACTTTGATATTTTGGTGCAAGGCGATAAGTTATAGCGGCCACGTTATAACCAGCTGTGGCCAGGTAGCTGTTCAACTCCGGCAGTTGTTTGTTATCGCCTTTATTCCAGGAGCCCCCGTGTACTATGATAACGCATGGTTTGCTACCTGCTTTTTGCGATGGAAAGTAATCCATAGTTAAGCTTAACCCAGCCGAAGTATGATAAGCGATAGCCTTGCAAGCAACCTCCTTATTGCTTTTAAACATATTCCAGAAACTATAGGGAGGCTCATTACTATCGCCGTTAATAATGGTGCTGCCTGGTCCGAATGCTGCCTGGAAGTTTTGTTTTAAACTGCCAGCTATATTATAGGCGCTAACTATCGGCACAATAAATAACACCAAAGCGATGATGCCGCCAATGGTGCCCGCAAGCTGATATTTTGAGCTATAAAATCCGGATAATAGCGCTATTATGGTAATTATGATAAATATCCAGCAAAATTCTGTGGCGATAATGGCCAGCATCCATATATGATACTCAAATGCTTTTAAAACAGTAAATAATGATATCAGCAATAGTAAGATACAGATTACAAAACGGATCATGCGGCTTTTTTATGAAATAAGCGGTTGGGCTTCTGTTGCGAAGATGCTATTTTTATTGTTCAATCCGCCTTTGATAGTTGTGAAATCCAGGGACTCTTTCGCCGCTTGTCATAGGTAGGTGTAAAAGCCCGAGACTCTGAAAGGTAAATGACGTTTTAAAAGGTTTGTCATCCTGAGGCACGAAGGATCTATTCGCAGACTGTACAGGGAGAACAAGCATACTGGAGAATAGATCCTTCACTATCGTTCAGGATGACAAAAAGTTTGTTTTGGTTAATACGTCGTAAGTAGGGTCGCATATTTACAAAAATAATTCAAAAAAAAGGTGTTGAATATTGCCGCTTATTTGGTTTTAGCTGCTTTTATAAACTGAAGCGCGTCATCGGCATGTTCCTTACCCTGCATCATGGCTTCGTGGGCATAAACTATTTTGCCTTTCAGGTCAATAACAAAAGTTTTTCTGCCCGTCATGAAAAACTTTTTGTGGATGCCAAACATATTATAAACCTTATTGCCAGGGTCGCTCAGTAAAGTAAAAGGGAGTTTATAATGGTCGGCAAAGGCTTTATGACTGGCAACCGTACCGCCGTTTATGCCTATTACCATAGCGCCGGCTTTGGTAAACTGGTCAAAGCTATCGCGAAAAGCGCAGGCCTCTTTGGTGCAAACCATACTTTCATCCTTGGGATAAAAATAAATTACCAGTACTTTTTTGCCTGTATAGTCGGCAGTTTTAAACTCTTTGCCGTTTTGGTCGGTCAGGGAGAAGGCGGGCATGGCATCGCCGGTTAATAATTCTTTACCACTTTGGGCCTGTGCCGCGCACGAGAACAGGAACGATGCTGCCAGTATAACCAACAAGTATTTTATCATGGTGATATCTATTTTTATCATGTACGTTATTTTAAGCACATACGATTTAACCCGGATAGAATAAAAATAAAAAAGCCATCACTTTGTTTGGGAGTGATGGCCTGTATTTAATGCTTGTAACAAAATTTTTATACCAGGTTCTTTATTTTATTTATGCCTGTCGCAATGTTTCAGACAATCCTTCTTAATAGATCAACTTTTAGTTTATTTAAATGTTGTATGAGTGTACGTTTCGGTAATGGGTTCTTTACTTGGCTCTTTTAAAGCCCTTTTGTTATTACGAATGGTTATCATTTTTTATATTTGAATTTAAATACCTAACAATGAACACAACTCATGTAGTGGATCGGCTTTTAGAGAACATGGATAATATGCATGAGCTCGGTCGCCAGCGCGCCTTTGAATTGGGTAATCCATTCTATGCGCAGTTTGAAGAAGATGGAGGCTATTGGCGTAAAGAACTTCCTAATGGGGATAAATTTTTAGTTACCATTGAGGTTATAACAGATGAAAATGATATGCCTTTACGTATAAAGGATCATGTTGTTAAACAGCTAAATAATTAATGAAAGTTCCGGAACTCATTTTTGTATCCGGTTGTAATGCTGCTGGCAAGTCAACCTTTATTCGCACAAGACTCAATGAACTTTCCGGATTTGAGGTTATTATGACGGATGTTTATAAGGGTCGGACAAAGGAGATTTTTCGTCAGGCTATCCAACAAAAGAAAGATATTATATTGGAAACTGTCTTTAACGATGAGTCATTTAAAGACATGGTAGATGAAGCTAAGAATGCTGGGTATTTTACCTCTTTAGTAGCTCTATTTTTAGATAATCCCCGGCAATCAAAAGATAGGGTGGCTGTTCGTGGTATGCAACAAAGCGGTATAACAATATCAGGAAGTAACGTGATTATTAATTTTAATGAAAGCTTTAAAAATCTGGCTAAATACTTTTTTTATTTTGACCTTAGCTATTTTATATATACGGGAACAGGAGGGAAAAACCAGCAAATTATGAGTTTCCAAAAAAGCGAATTAGTTGCTTATCAATCCAGTGATTTGAAATATCCCCAACTCTTTGCTCAATATAGTTTTGGCAAGGAACGGCTAAGTGATGATGCGTATCAATTAATAAAAGCCAATCAGAATTATAAAAAGGAGTTTATTCATGGGGTGAAACCTTCAGGAAAGTTTAAGCTATAGTTTCGGGCTTACAAAAAAAGCCAGACGTCTTTTGGTCTGGCTTTTTCTTCGATCTAATATTTTATACCAGGTTCTTTTTGATATAGGAGATACTTTGCGCAATGCTATCAAACGGATCGCCCGGGCATACATCCTGTTCAACAAAAAAGTATTTCATGCCTGCTTTTTTTGATTGTGCCAGGATCTTTTTAAAGTCGATAATACCATTACCTACTTCGGTGAATTTCTTTTCTGGTGTTTTGTCCATATCCTTCATATGCAGCAGCGGGAAGCGGCCCGGATATTTATTGAATAATGCAATGGGGTCCTGGCCGGCTTTGGTAATCCAGTACAAGTCCATTTCCATTTTTACCAGGTCTGGATCAGTGTTGGCCAATAGTGTTTCATAAGGGTATTTACCATCTTCCTGTATAAATTCAAAATCGTGGTTATGATAGCAAAGTTGTATCCCTGCTTGCTTGCATGTTTGGCCGGCAACATCCAGCATACCGGCAACAGTTTTGTAATGTTCCAGGTTTCCGCGCTCAGCCTGCGATAAATAAGCACATACCATGTATTTAACACCTACTGCGGCAGCATCATCAACGGCTTTTTCCCAATCGTTTAAAATTGTGCCCATTTGCGATGCACCATTAACTAGTTCTTCGCCAAGGCGATAATGTGCGCTTGGCATAATGAGGCCTTCCTGGTTTAGCAAACTTGAAAAGCCTTTGGCATTCATGCCATAAAATAATTCGGTGCCGGTGTACGTAGCTCCCTCAACAGAGTTAAAACCTAATTTGGCTACTTTGGCCAACGCTGCAGCGGGATCTTTTGCCATAGCATCGCGTACGGTATATAATTGCAGGCCTATAAGTTTTTTGTCATATGCAAATAAATGGGGTGCTGCTAAAAGTCCGGCCGATAATAGAGCCGAAGTCTTGAGGAATGAGCGTCTGGAAGTCATTGTTTTTCGTTTTAGTAATTGGTTACCGTAAATATAGGGTATTAGCTATACCAAAACCAAAGACTTGGAATAATTTGAATGGTTTAGAACATTATATAATAATTGTTACAAATTCGGTACGAAAAGTATTCCTGTATTATTATATCCACCAATTAAGTAGCCTTTTTTACTTGTAAACAACATTCTTTTGCATAAACTTGCAGTGCAAATAGTTGTTTATCATAAGCAACCCATTCATAAAACATGAGCCAGGAATTTTACAAGCAGATTTTTGACAAGCAGCAAAATCTTGAGTATGTGCCTTCAAATAAGGAAATTACCAGGTGGGCGCTACGGGTTATTCATTTATTATACCCCGAGCAAACCGCTAAGATGTTTGCTACAGTTGATGAGCTGAAGGCGGAATTTGTGTTACTGGAGGCAGAATTATACAGCCTCATGGAAGCAACAAAAGCCTGCGCCGAATGTGATAACAAGAAGCGGGCAGCTGATTTTTTTGAACAACTACCGCAACTTTACCAGGTACTCAATACAGATATCCAGGCGATATTTAATGGAGACCCGGCTGCACGCAGTGAGTTTGAGGTTATCCGTACCTATCCGGGTTTTTTTGCCATTTCGCTTTACCGGCTTGCGCACCGTTTATATGTGAGCGATGTTCCCTTGATCCCAAGAATATTAACCGAATATGGCCACTCCAAAACCGGTATTGATATTCACCCTGCAGCAGTTATCGGCGAGTATTTTTATATAGATCATGGTACCGGTATTGTAATTGGCGAAAGCTGTAATATTGGCTCGCATGTAAAATTATACCAGGGAGTTACACTTGGCGCTTTAAGCGTTGATAAAAGTATGGCTTTCACCAAACGGCACCCTACGGTGGAGGATAATGTTGTTATATACTCCGGCGCTACTATCCTGGGCGGCGAAACGGTAATTGGTAGTAATAGTATTATTGGCGGTAACGTTTGGCTTACCAAAAGCTTGCCTGCAAACTCAAGAGTATATCATACACCAAATATTCGCATACTTAAAAAGCTAAGCAGGCGTATTTTTGGCGAGAAAAAATAAATTCACCGATATTTATTACACTTTCACCGGGAGTTTACCGCAGCCGGCCAGCTTGTGTAATTATAAGATGCCAATTTTTTCAATTTGCAGATAATGATATACCCTTACTATCTGTATAAATGAAGTCACTTACCATATCTGCCATGCTGTACTTGTGTTTTGTATACTCAAGCGTAAACGCGCAAAATACAAAACCTTTATTAAGCGATAATCAGCTTAAAAGTAAACTCGATTCCGCGGTTGATAAGGGAGCACGAATTTATATGGATACGCCCAACACTGTTGGAATATCTATAGGCATTTACAAAGATGGTAAAGCATACACGTACAATTTCGGCGAAGTAAAAAAGGAAACAGGTAAACTCCCCACTGCAGATAATTTTTATAACCTCGGTTCGGTTGCCAAAACCTTTGTAACTACCATGCTTGCAGAGGCTGTTATTGAAAAGAAGGCAGATCTTAATGATGATATCAGGAAATATTTGCCGGGCAGATATCCCAATCTCGAATACAAAGGGCACCCAATCAGGCTTATTAACCTCGCTAATCATACATCGGGCTTGCCGGGCAATGCCCATGTTTTTCCAAAAGCGGTAAAAGATAGCCTCCGGAAATTAAGCCTTGCGGCGCAGGTTGATTTTTATAGCGTTTACAAAGCCGATAGCTTGCTGAAGGATTTGCATAGCTTACATCCAGATACAATCCCCGGTGCAAAGTTTAGGTATAATGGCAACGGCATGATGGTGTTGATCTTGCTGTTGGAGCGGATCTATCACGAGCCATATGAGCAACTCGTGGCACATTATCTAAAAACGCATCTGCAAATGCAGGATACTAAGACCCAGATATCCGCGTCGCTTTTTAACCGTTTTGCACAGGGTTACGATGGTAACAACAAGCCACAGCCATACCTTAACCTGGCCGATTATTATAACGGGCCAAGCATGAACTCAACCATTAATGATATGCTTAAATATTTAAAGGCTAATCTGGAAGAGCAGGATCCCGCAATAAAACTAACCCATCAACCTACCTGGAAAAACGCTGATGATACCGGTGTTGGTTTGGGCTGGATGATGGACACTGATTATAAGGGCACAAAGATCATTTATCATGACGGGCATACCGGTATTGGTTTTAATACCATGTGCCTGTTTTATCCAGGGAAAGGCTTGGGTTATATTATTATTGTTAATGATAACATTAGTCAGCAACGGGTTACTGACCTGCAAATGCACATACAGCAGGCGCTTGATAAGTAAATTCACGGGGGATGAAAAAGTAATTTAAAAGTCAATTCAGGGGCTTTCTGCTTTGTGCATTCAGCTTTTAGCTGCTATTTAAATATTCCTGCTAATTTTGTTTTCAATAAATGAATTTCATTTACAGTCTATACTTAAAGAAAACATATTATGGCGGCACTGATTGATCTGATAGGCAATACGCCTATGGTTGAAATAAAAAAGCTAAATCCTAACCCCAACGTACAAATATTTGCTAAGCTGGAAGGTAATAATCCAGGTGGCAGTGTAAAGGATCGTGCATCGCTTAATATGATTCGCAGTGCCATTGAACGTGGCGATATTAAACCCGGCACAAAGCTTATTGAAGCCACCAGCGGCAACACAGGCATTGCCCTGGCCATGATTGCTCGTTTATTTGATCTGGAGATTGAGCTGGTTATGCCATCAAACTCAACCCGCGAACGTACGCTTACCATGGAAGCTTTTGGCGCCAAAGTAACTTTGCTGGAAGGGATAGAACTTTGCCGTGATTACGCCGAAGAAAAAGCAGCTACCGGTGAATTTTTTTTGGTGAACCAGTTTGGCAATCCCGATAACTACGGTGCTCATATTAAAACCACCGGTCCGGAGATATGGCGGGATACCGAAGGTAAAATAACCCATTTTGTAAGTGCTATGGGTACAACCGGCACCATTATGGGCTGCTCCATGTTTCTTAAAGAAAAGAATCCTGGTATCCAGATAGTAGGCTGCCAGCCTACCGAAGGCTCATCTATCCCCGGCATCCGCAGGTGGCCGCTTGCTTACCTGCCCAAAATATTTGATGCTTCAAGAGTTGACAGGGTGATGGATATATCTGAAGAAGATGCTACCCAAATGGCCCGTAAACTGGCTAAAGTTGAAGGTGTATTTGCCGGTATGAGCAGTGGCGGCGCTTTATCAGCAGCAATAAAATTAGCCTCCGAATTAAAAGAAGGCATCATTGTTTTTATCTGCTGTGATCGCGGCGACAGGTATTTAAGCAGCAACCTATTTGGGTAATTTATTATTTACCTAAATCGTAATTGATAACTACAGTAGGCAACAGGGTGGCATTATCCATAGGCACCTGGTTAGTCGATAAAATAGGCTTGCGATGGGTGTAAAAATCATACACGTGCTTCTCTAAAGCTTTACTTGCCACCGCGGGCGGAGTAAAGCCTATTGAAAACGGCAATACAAAATCATGTGATTTTTCATGATCGGGAATGATCCATTTATGATTTGATTTTTTGAGGGCTTCAATAATTGGAGCCGTCAAAATATAATCATCAGCGTAATAAATCACTATTCTTTTAATAGTTCCCTTTTCATCAGCAGTAAATTTAAATACAGCTGTTCCTGTAGCTTTCTTGCTAACTATTTCTGGCGATACTTTAAGGCTATCTTGAAAAAAAGTGCTCATTACAGGAGCCCCTCCCTGGAAAGGGAAGGCAAGCTCCGTTTGGGCCATACTGTAAACTGAAAATAAAACGGCTACTGCAATTAATATGATCTTTTTCATTTATTCTTCTTTTGGTTCTCGTTTGCTGCCTTCATACAGCTCATACTCAAATAAACGGCAATCCAGCTTGCCATTATAAAATTCAATCCTTCTTGACGGGCGCAAACCTATCTTTTTTGCAAGGTCGGCGTTGCCCGTAAAAACATATCCGCGGTATCCGCCGCATTTCTTTTTCAGAAAATCGCCCATTCTTTTATAGGTGATCTCCAGTTTGCTGTGTACACCTAAACGCTCACCATATTCCGGGTTAAACATTACCACACCACCATCTTCGGGTACTTCGGTATCTTCAAAATCACAAACAGCAAAGTCAATTAAATGTTCTACCCCGGCAGTTTTAGCATTTTTTTGGGCGATATCAATGGCATCTTCAGATATATCTGTAGCTATAATTTTAAAGCCGGTTTCCTTTTTAGCCTTATCTTTTAATTTACGGCGCTCTACAAAAAACACGTTTTCATCATAGCCCATAATGTGCATAAAGCCATAGTTCATCCTAAATAAACCAGGATGTTTATCAGTAGCCAGCAGTGCCGCTTCAATGGCCAGCGTACCAGAACCGCACATTGGATTGATGAAAGTACTCTTCCTATCCCAATTGGTGGCCATAATGGTTGATGTTGCCAAAGCCTCCAGCATTGGGGCCTTACCCGGTATTTTACGATAGCTGTGCTTAGCCAGTGTTTCGCCCGATGTATCCATGAAAATATCGGCATCGCTATCCTGCCAGTAAAGGTGAACCAACGTTTTATTAGCCTCAGAACCAGAGTTCGGGCGCACGCCTTTAACTTCCTTAATCCTGTCTACAATGGCATCTTTCACTTTCACATTGGCAAACAATGGCGTAAGTATATGCTCATTATTAACGTTTGATGTTACTGAAAAATAGCCGCTAAAGTCTATCAGCTTTTCCCATTCAATAGTTACCAGCTCATCATATAGCTGCTTAGGGTCATCGGCTTTAAAGCTTTTTATAAGGTAAAGCACCTGGCTTGCGCAGCGCAGATTTAAATTTAGCGCGATAGTATCCGTTATGGTACCTTTAAGCTCGACCCCTGTTTGAAAAACGCGGGTTGGCGTAAAACCCAATTCTTCTACTTCCTGTTGAAGGTAGCTCGATAACCTTTTATTACAGGTAATTATTATTTTACTCTCGTTGTGGAAAACTTGCATAATATTTTGCGAATTTATGAATTAAAAACCCCCTATTTTAATTTCCTAACTATTAACTTTACATTTTAAATTTTTTAAGATTATGGAAGTTAAAGGTAAAGTACATGAGGTGTCACCAACACAGCAGGTAACAGAGTCACTAAAAAAGCGTGAACTGATAATTGAGTATGTTGAGAATCCTCAGTATCCCGAATATTTAAAGTTTGAAGCCATACAGGACCGTTGCGCTTTAATGGACAACGTGAAGATTGGTGACGACGTTGAAGTTTTCTTTAACCTGAAAGGCCGTCCATGGACTGATAAATCAGGTAAGAAAAGCTATTTCAACTCATTGCAGTTGTGGAAAATTAACGTTTTATCTGGTGCAGGCGCCGCCTCAACCCCAGAATATGCCGCTCCATCAGCTGATATCAGCTCATCAAGCGATGATGACGATCTGCCATTTTAAGCAGCAGGCTCATTAGATATTTAAAAGCTCCTTTCATTAAAGGGGCTTTTTTTATGCCGCAATGTCAGTAGCAATACGCTATTTTTCAAATCGTTATTGTATATTAACAATTGTTAAATTTTGTTAAATGCCTGTTTTGTTGGGTTATTTAAAATAATTTTGTTTGTTAACACATGAAGAAACGAAGTATTGGATTGATTATTGGATTAATGGGACTTGCGCTTTTGGGCGTAATGGCCATGCAATTGTACTTTTTAAGGCAATCGTACCAGATGCAATCCGAGCTGTTTGATCGTTCTGTTAACGAGGCTCTTAATAATGTGGTATCAAAAGTAACCAAGCAGGATGCCAATAATTTTTTAAACGCAAAAGCTCAGGATAAAGTAATAGCTATTGATGAAGCGGGAGTAAAAGTTGTTAAAAGCAGTACAAACAGGCCATACACCGCTAAAACAAAAAAGAAACAAACGTATAAGCAAAGGAAAATAGCGCTTTTAAGAGATAGCCTGGAGCGCATGATCATGCATAAAAAGCTGGACGATGAGCTCAGTAATTTATTGATGCAGGAAGGTACGGTTGATTTTCTGGTTGAGGAGCAAACAGATGAGTTGGGCGTTGTACACGTTAGGCTTACCCCGCAGGCTGTAAGAACGCGCATCACTAAATTTAGAATCCCCAAAAAGCTGCATAAGTATGATACCCTCCGGTATTTTTACCAGGATCCGATGATTGGGAAACAATTGATCCAGATACCAAAACTTAACCCGCTTTGGGTGCGTGAGCAGCAGCGCAAGCAAAAGGAAAGGCAGTTTGCCCAGATAAAAAAAATGCTGGTGACCGATTCCCTGCAAAATTTAAACAGCAATAAAACAAGCGTAATTGAAAACCTGGCCGAAGATTACCGCAATTCTGGCCAGCCTTTAAATAAGCGCTTAAGCCCCTTCTGGATAGATACCCTGCTTAGGTTTGAATTACATAGTAAGGGAATTAATTTGCCCTTTAGCTATGAGGTTACCACCAGTAATGATTCGCTCATATTTTCAAAGGCTAACGATTTGCAAGGGGGCAAGCCGGAATTTATTGCAGCTAACACTTACCAAACCCCTATTTTTAGTAAAGATGTGATCAATGATCCCGGCATGATCAAGCTATCTTTTCCACAAAAAAATTCGCTCATATTAAGTAAGATGACGGCCACCATGGGCACTACAGGCGGTTTACTTATTGTGTTGGTATTTTGTTTTGGATACACCATTTTCTCTATCCTGAAACAGAAAAAGGTGTCTGAAATGAAAATTGATTTTATCAATAATATGACCCATGAATTTAAAACCCCGGTATCAACCATCATGATTGCCAGCGAGGCTTTAAGAGATACCGAAATAACAAACGATCAAAGCCGTGTAGCACGCCTGGCAAACATAATTTTTGAGGAGAACGAACGTTTAGGTAGTCATATAGAACGGGTATTAAATATCGCCCGCATTGAAAAAAACGACTTCAAGCTTGATAAGAAGCCCCTTGATGTAAACGATATGATAGCCGTTGTATTGGATAGCATGGCACTTAAACTGCATAAGTGCAACGCCAAAACAACGCTTGAGCTTGATGCGGAGCACGCGGTGATTATAGCCGATGAACTCCATTTTTCAAATGTGCTATATAACCTCATAGATAACGCCATTAAATACAGTAACGATAAGCCCGAAATTACCATTAGTACATTTACCCGGAGCGGACAGGTAATTATTAAGGTTGCGGATAAGGGGATAGGAATGAATCGCGATCAGCAGGCAAAAATATTTGAGCAGTTTTACCGCATTCCGACAGGGAACATTCATGACGTAAAGGGTTTTGGATTGGGGTTAAGCTACGTTAACACCATAGTTAAGCGCTTAAACGGTACCATAAGCGTAAGATCTGAAAAGGAAAAGGGATCAGAGTTTGAGTTGAAATTCGCAGTGGCGTAAAGGGTTCGATTCAAAAAGACTAAAAATAGAGTCGTACATAAGTAAGTAATAACGATATATAAGCTTCCCGGTTTTCGGATCTGCCGGAGTTCAGGACAAAAAAACATGAAGAAAATACTACTGGTTGAAGATGATGCCAATTTGGGTTTGCTGTTACAGGATTACCTGCAGCTAAAAGGTAAGTTCGATGTTGTTTTGTGCAAGGACGGGGAAGAAGGCTTACGGGCCTTTACCAAGCAGGTTTATGATTTGCTGATACTTGATGTAATGATGCCCAAAAAGGACGGCTTTACATTAGGTAAGGATATCAGGAAGATAAATCCTAATGTGCCTATCATTTTTGCTACTGCAAAAAGTATGATAGAAGATAAAACACAGGCATTTAACCTTGGCGGCGATGATTACATAACCAAACCGTTCCGTATTGAGGAGCTGTTGCTGCGTATAAACGCCCTGCTTAAACGCACCAGCGGAACCGAAAAATCTGAAGAAGAAAAACAAACCAGCTTCAAAATAGGCCGCTATTCATTTGACTATACCTCACAGATCATCACCATAGGCGAGTCAAATCAAAAATTATCAACCAAAGAAGCCGAACTGCTTCGCCTGCTGTGTATGCGTAAAAACGAGGTGCTTACCCGCGAAGAAGCCCTGCTCAACATCTGGCATGATGATAATTACTTTAATGGCCGCAGCATGGATGTATTCCTAAGCAAGATCCGTAAGTACTTAAAGGATGATCCTAATGTGGAGATCATTAACGTGCATGGCCGGGGGTATAAATTGCTAATTAATTAATTTCAGCTCGATATATCTGTTGCCATTGTTATTCTGGATGCTGAATTGTAGCGTTTTCCAGGACATGTTGTTAGTATAAAACCGTATGCTTTTTGTGGGTGGAATGCTTAATTAAAGGTTTTTGGTTAAGTTATCTAAATCGTCAAGGTCTTTATATCTGCCCGATGCCTTTTTAGCATTAATAAGGTCATTCAAATGAATAGTTCTGACAAGTAAACCATCTTCTTCAAAATAGATAGCGCTATTATAACAAGAATCAAAGTCAACCCCCCAGTGCAGATGTCATTACATCAATAGACGCCGGAGGTCTGCCAAATGTAAAAACCTCTATATTTTCATTTAAAAATTTCTCCTCCGTCATATCAAAAACGCGCATACCGAAATGCAAAAATGCGGTTCTTAGCTTTCTATAATTGTCAACTGTTTTTGCAACCAAAATATCCATGTCACCGGTAGTTCGCGGGTGCCCGTGCAAAATGACAGAATACCCACCAATCAGCACATACTTAACGTCATTCTTATTAAGTTGGTCAATAAAATCTCTGAAATCCTGATTGAAAATATTACCCATCTATTTTTCTATCGTCCTGATACTGAACACGGTTTTGTCCATTCTTGGAGGATTATTCTCCGGGTAATTATAAGCAACACTATTGAGGTAGTTTGCTATGCGTAGTCTTTCCTGCCAGGTAAGCTGTTTATAATACGCTGTTTGGTCGGCGGCTTCTTTAGCTGTCTGGGCTTTAAAAGCAGTCCGGTCTAATCTAAAATCGCTCATAGTTCAAATATACCGCAAAAACTTTTACATGTAACAAATTTGTTAAGCCACAGTTATGGTTTTATGCTGATTAATAAATAGGTTTGTTTACTGACTGATCTCATTATTTAATTAACTATGAAACTAAAATTACTTTTTTCGTGCCTGCTGTCTGCAGGCATAGGTGCTCAGCTGTTTGCACAGGAAACAGTTGACCCGGCAATGGTCCAAAAAATCAGGGAAGAGGGTTTAAATCACTCCAAAGTGATGGAAACCGCTTTTTACCTAACCGATGTATCTGGTCCCCGGTTGGCTAATTCTCCCGGATTAAAACGTGCACAGAACTGGGCCGTTGAACAATTGAAAACGTGGGGAATGGCAAACGCTAAATTAGAACCATGGGGCAAGTTTGGCAAAGGCTGGGAAGTTCAAAAAAACTATGCAGCCATCACTGTTCCTTACTATCACGCTATTATAGCTATCCCTAAAGCATGGACACCTGGCACCGGCGGATTGATCAAAGGCGATGTAATGGTTATAAAAGCAGATTCGGCTGCCCAGCTTGACCAGTATAAAGGTAAGCTGCAAGGCAAAATTGTAATATTTGATACCAAACCACTTACCGAGCGTACCTTCAAATCTGATGCTGCCCGTTATACCGATGAGGAACTGGCTACTATGGAAAAGGCGACAATGGCCCCCGCCCGCCCGCGCACTGCGGTTGATCCAAACTCAGCTCAGTTTGCTGCAATGCGTAAATTACGCGCCTTCAGAGCATCATTGGGTACATTTTTAAAGGAAGAAAAAGTTGCTTTGGTGCTGACTCAGGCGCGCGGAACAGATGGTACCGTATTTACAACCAATGGCGCTTCATATGCCGATACCGCTAAAGCCGTAGCGCCAGAGCTGGAAACCAGCAGTGAAGATTACCAGCGTATTTTACGCCTGGTAAACGCTGGTAAGCCGGTACAATTGGAAGCTGATATTAAAACGCAGTTTTTTACCGATGATATGCAGGGTTATGACGTAGTTGGTGAAATACCGGGTACCGATAAAAAATTAAAAGACCAGGTAGTTATGCTTGGCGGCCATCTTGATTCATGGCATGCAGCAACAGGTGCTACTGATAACGCTGCCGGCAGCGCGGTAATGCTGGAGGCTATGCGTATATTGAAAACCATTGGTTTTAAACCAAAACGTACTATCAGGATAGCACTTTGGAGCTCTGAAGAACAAGGTTTGTTTGGCTCACGCGGTTATGTGCTGAACCATTTCGGCGATCCTAAAACGATGGAACTGAAGCCGGAGCAAGCCAAACTTTCGGCATACTATAACCTTGATAATGGTACAGGTAAAATAAGGGGTATCTATTTACAAGGCGACTCGGCAGCCGGGCCAATATTTAAAAGCTGGCTTGAGCCGTTTAAAGACCTCGGCGCTGCAACAGTAACCGTCAGCAACACCGGCGGTACAGATCACCAGTCGTTTGATGCGGTTGGTATTCCGGGCTTCCAGTTTATCCAGGATGCCATTGATTACGGTTCACGTACCCACCACAGTAACCAGGATACTTATGACAGGTTAATTGAGGATGATTTAAAACAAGCAGCCACCATTATTGCATCGTTTGTATATAATACTTCGCAACGTGCAGAGATGATACCACGTAAGGCTTTGCCTAAGCCACAACCGGTAAGGGCGTTTTAAGGAATGCCGCTGGCATTACTCACTTAAAAAAAGCGATGCAGTTAATCCATCGCTTTTTTTATTGTTTTATTCTTTGATCAAATGCGAAGGGCATTGTTGTAACCAGCTTTATTTTTTTGAAATCATCATGTCCGGGATTAAGGAGGTAGTTTATTTCTTCGTCGATAATGGAGGAGGGTACAGCTAAAATAGCCGATTTTTTTTCTATGATCCATTTTTCGCCAATGCTTTGGGTCAAAGGCATTTGGTTAAAGTCTCGCCAATCGGGAGGCAAGTCGGTGATCTTGATGTTACTTATATTGATATTATCAGGGATCTTAATGGTCGTGACATTAAAGGCCATGGTTAAGCCTATCTGGTTGCGGTGAACAACGTTTTCAAGGCAGGCTAATGATCGTGACGATGCTGTATATATCATCTCCATATCATTAGGGTTCCAACGGGCTGCCCTGCCCGAGGCCATCAGTTTACCTGAATATTTGGCAAGCGCAATACGGTATACCAACATCTTTTAAGCCAGATCGCCAAATTGTATGCGAATCAGTTCTTCTTCGATGAGCTGAATGCCGGTTATGGTATCCATGATATCAAAAGGTAGCCTGTTGCCAAGGCCATAAGCAGGTGTATTAAGCCACTGATGAAATGCCTGGCCCGATCCGAATATTTCTATACCGGTATCAAATAATGCAAAGGATTTGAGGAGTTTTTCGCTTAAGGCAGCATCCAGTTTTAAATCGCGGTTAACATGGTTTTGAATAGTTTTAACCGTGGTTTTAAATGTTTCCTGGAACTCATCCTGGGTAAAACCAGATAGTGATAAAAAATCGAGAGCCGTTTTTGCATCCAGCCCTTTTTTTGAACTGTTTAATAAACTGATGGCATCAGTATATTTTGGCCGGATATTATACCCCACCTCAAAATCAGAAACATAACTAACAGCCGCATGTGTATGATAGGACTTGGGCTTTTTTTGTTTTGCTGATGGATTTTTATCGTTTTCCATGATATTTATCTCTTATAACAAATTTAGAAATTTTTCTATTAAAAAAAGAAATTTTTCCACTTATTGCAATTCTATCCGCTGATGCTGATAAGGAATCTCGATATGTTTAAAGCCTTTCTCTTTTAGCTTTTGGGCAAAATGTTGTTGAACCTCGTATTCGCCGTGAACAAGAAAAATGCCCTTTACTTTTTCCGGGTCCTGGGAAGCTAAAAAATGAAGCAGATCCTCATAGTCGCCGTGGGCGCTCATTGATCTGATCGACTTTACTTCGGCATTAACGGTATACAGGTCGCCATAAATATGCACTTCCTTATCCCCGGCAAGCAAATGGCCGCCTAATGAGTTAGGTTCACAGTAACCAACCATTAAAATGGTATTTTTATTATTACCGATGTTTTGTTTAATATGGTGTTTTACGCGTCCGGCTTCGGCCATACCCGATGAGGAAATAATAACACTTGGACGCAGGTCATCATTTAAGGCAATAGACTCCTCGGCTGATTCAATAAACCGGAGTCCTTTAAAGCCAAATGGATTGGGGTCGGTTTTTAGCACTTCTTTCACCGCCTTATTATAAACCTCGGGATGGTTCATAATCACCTCAGTAGCTTTTTTTGATAATGGGCTATCTACAAAATAAGGCAGATCCGGCAATACCCCTCTTAACTCCAGGGCATTTAAGGCATACAATATTTCCTGCGTACGCCCTACGCTAAATGCGGGAATGATTACTTTGCCCCGTTTAACCTCGCAGGTTTCTTTAATAATCTCTAATAAGGCATCCTCAATAGGGCCGATATCTTTATGCAATGAATCGCCGTAGGTTGATTCCAGTAAAATGTAATCTGATTGATCAAATACCTGTGGATCATTTAACAACATATCATCATATCGCCCAACATCACCACTAAATGTAATATGGGTAGGTTTTCCATCTTCCATTATTGATAAATGCACTGCCGCGCTGCCCAATATGTGGCCCGCATCTGTAAACTTTAGCTTAACCTGTGGCGTAATGTCAAACTCCTCATTATATTCAACAATTTTAAATAACCGAAGTGCCTCCATCGCCTGCTCATCGGTATAAAGCGGCTCTATTAATGGCTGGCCTTTACGGGCGAGGCGCTTGTTCATATAGGTGGCATCCTGCATTTGGATATGTGCCGAATCCAGGAGCAGGATTCGCGTAAGATCCATAGTGGCCGATGTGCTATAAATAGGGCCATTGTATCCCTCGGCAACCAAACGGGGTATTAATCCGCAGTGGTCAATATGCGCGTGGGATAGCACCATGTGGTCAACTTTTTTGGGGTTAAATCCAAAATGCTCGTTCCAATCTTCAGATTGCTCGCCCATGCCCTGGAACATGCCACAATCCAATAATATACCGGTGCCATCATTTAATTTGATGAGATGCTTGCTGCCGGTAACGGTACGGGCAGCGCCATGAAAGGTTATATTCATTTATAATTTGGTATGAAATAGCTGAACGAATATGGGCATTAAAAGTTTAATTTTAATAAAACTAAACTTTTAGTTGTTAATTTAATTTATAGTATTTACCTTAGATTAACCAATTGGAACGGTTGATGTGATTTTAAATAAACATCAACAATTTTTACAAAAAGCACATGGAAATTAAAGAGTTAACCCGCGCCGAAGAACAAATTATGCACGTATTATGGCAACTGGAAAAAGCCTATGTAAAAGATGTGATCGATCTGCTACCTGAGCCAAAGCCGGCCTATAATACGGTATCAACAATTATCAGGATATTGGAAACAAAAGGGTTTGTTGGCCACACTGCATTTGGGAAAAGCCATCAGTACCATCCTATAGTAAGTAAAGATCAATACCAGGATTTTGCTTCAGATAAACTATTGAGTGGCTATTTTGATAATTCGGTTAATCGTATGCTTTCGTTTTTTGTGAAAAAGGAAAAGATCGACCTGAAAGAGGCTGATGAGATCATGAAACTGATTGAGAAACTTAAAGACAAGTAGTTATGAATTGGTGGCAATATTTATTGCTGGTAAATATTTACCTGGTACTGTTTTATGTGTTTTACGTTTTATTGCTGCGTAAGGAAACCTTTTTCCAGCTTAATCGCATTTACCTGGTAACTGCGGCCTTATTGTCGTTTTTTATACCGGTTATACAGGCAGATTGGGTGCAGAACCTTTTTATTACGCAACAGGTAAAATATACCATTTATAGTATGCCGGTAATGGATTACCACTTTAAGCCCATTGACGACAGGCATATTAGCATGGGCGAAATATTAGCCATATTGTATTTAAGCGGAATATTGATTTTATCGGCAAAACTTACCTGGCAGTTATTTAAACTAAAAGAGGTAATTAGCAGGCCCCAGGCAGATGTTCCTTATTCTTTTTTTAAAACGGTAAAGTTAAATGACAGCAATGCTGATAATGCAGTTATTGAAGCTCATGAACAGGTACACGCTCAGCAATGGCATTCGGCCGATGTATTGCTTATCGAACTGGTGATGATCATCAATTGGTTTAACCCGGTAGTTTACCTGTATCGCTTTGCCATTAAACACATCCATGAGTACATTGCCGATAGGCAGGCCGTGCAGGCAGGCACCAGTAAAGCCGATTATGCACTATTGCTATTGACGCAAACATTTAATGCGCCGGCCCACCGGCTGGTGAATCCATTTTTTAGTCACAGTTTATTAAAACAGCGTATTTTTATGTTACAAAAAAATAAATCACACCGAATCTCGCTCATTAAATATGGGCTTTCGGCGCCACTATTTATACTGATGCTTATTTTATCATCAGCAACCATAAACAATAGTAAAACTGTTACCGCTATTAACAGCAAGGCAGAGGAGCTATTTGTACTTCCTGCTTCAAAGGTTGATTTATCTGTAATTCTTCCTGATAACAAGGATCAATTTGCGGATAATGAAAAAAACAACAGGCCAGATACAACCAATAAGAAAAGCAAAGTATTTAAAGAGGTTGAGCAATTGCCCGAGTTTCCGGGCGGCGTTGAGGCTTTCGGGAAGTTTTTAAGCACAAACATCAGGTATCCAAAAGACGCGCGGGAAAAGAAAATCCAGGGCAGAGATATCTGCTCCTTTATTGTTGAGGAAGATGGCTCGTTATCAGATATCAAGGTAGTAAAAGGCGTTAGTCCGGATATAGACAAGGAATCTGTACGGGTACTTAAGCTTTCGCCAAAATGGAAAGCGGGTAAGCAAAACAATAAAAAAGTAAGGTTCAATACGCCGTTCCGATAAGCTATACACTGGCTGATGATGGTAAGAAATCATCTCAAAGCAAAGTTGAAGGGATAGCTACCCCAGACAAGGTTGTTGGCGTATCTGGCCCCGACAAGAATGGGGTTTACAGGGCTGTTGAACAATTGCCGGCCTTTCCCGGCGGTATTGAAGCACTGGGCAAATTCCTGGGCTCAAACATAAAATACCCTAAAGCAGCCAGGGAGAAGGGGATTGAAGGCAGGGTTATATGCAGCTTTATTGTGGAACCCAGTGGCTCGCTGTCAAATATCACAGTTGTAAAAGGTGTGAGCCCGGATATGGACGAGGAATCTGTGCGGGTACTTAAACTATCGCCCAAATGGATCCCTGGGATGGAGAATGGGGAAAAAGTAAGGGTGCAGTACGCTATTCCGATAAGCTATACTTTGGAAGATAGCAAAAAGCCGGCAAAATCAACAGGAAACAAAACGGGTAGTGTGCAGGATACTGCTGCTATTCATAAAGGATCGCTTATCGCTGATAATGTTGTTACAGGTTCCAAACCGCTATATGTTTTGGACAATAAAATAATAGCAGAATCGAAATTTAAGCTGATTGACCCAAATAACATAGAAAGCATCAATGTTTTAAAAGATAAAGAAGCAACGACCTTGTGGGGCGACAAAGGAAAAAACGGAGTGGTTTTAATAAATACAAAGAAAAGGTAGATGTGCAGATGTGCAGATTTCAGATGTGGAGATGATTTTGCAGATGTGTAAATTTTAAATGATATTGAAGGTGCACCAATTACAAATGAAAAGAATCAAAACGTTTAGGCCATAAAAAAAGCAGGTGGAATTAACTCCCACCTGCTTTTTCATTTAATATCATCAAATCATTGCAGCTCATCATCTGCACATCTGAAATCTGCACATTTGCTATTTCGTATACCTGTTAATGATATCAACTATCACTTTGTTTTTTTGCAATTGAGGCAGATAATCAAACAGGATATAATGTTTTTCCGGGTCGCTGGTTAAAGCCATTTCCAGGTGATTGAGGGCTTCGTTGTAATCGCCTTTGGCAAACAGGTAAGCCACCATTCGGTAATACAATTCTGCTGCTTCGGGATTATTCTTTATCGCCTGCGAGATGATCTCTATAGCGCCTACTAACCTTTGCTGCTCATATAATATAGAGGAGTAATCAAGCCAGGCATCAATATCCAATGGGTTTAGTTCCACTACTTTTTCATAGGCTTGTTCAGCCTCGGTCATGTGGCCCAGTTTATATTCGGCATCGGCAATGGCAAACCAGTAATCGGCATTGGCAATATCAAGATCCAGCGCTTTTTTGTAAAAGTGCAGGGCCTCAAAATAACGCTCCTCAAAATCGAGTGTAACACCTATACCAAACCAGGCATCGGCCAGCTTAGGATCCATTTTAACCGATTTTTTATAAAATGCGCGGGCATCATCCATTTGCTCCAGCTTTTCGTAGCATTCGCCAATAGCGCAATAGGTGTCGGCATTAGGCTGCTCATACTCAAACGTGTGGCGATAAACTTCAATAGCTTCGGCATATTTCTCCAGGTTAACCAGGGCGTTACCCTTGTTAAAGTAGGCTGATGCAAAACTATCTTTTATCAGGATAGCATAATCATAAGCATCTATCGCTTTCTCAAACAAGCTCAGCTTGGTATAAGCGTTGCCCAGGTTGTACCATGCGGCATAGCTGTAAGGCTCATTATCAATATACTGCTGATAAAACTGCACGCTCTCCTGCTGGTTGTCCATTACGTCATAGCAAAAAGCCAGTTCGTAAAGGGCATCCTGGTTTTCCATATTTTGCTTAAGGCAAAGCTTAAGGTAGCTTATGGCAGTATCATAATCGCCCATGTTTTGGTAAACGTAGGCTATGTGCAGTAATATCTCGTCGGTTTCCTCGGCAAGGCCAAGGGCTTTTTCATAATTTTCCAAAGCTTCGCCAAACCGCTCCATGCTTTCATACAGGTTGCCGCGAATAATATAAATATCAGCATCAGAGGCCTCAAGCATAGCAGCCTTTTCAAGGGCGGCAAAAGCTTCGGGCACTTTGTTGCCCACTACAAGCAACTGCGCTTGTTTAATTAAAAAAACCGCTGCAAATGGGTGTTGATTACGTGCGTACTCGGCCACCTGCAGTGCCTTGGCGGGATCATTTTTTTCGATGTAATAGTCGATAATGTTCTCAAACGCCTGGGCATCAAAAAAGTACTGGTCGTGATTGCGGATCATCTCCTCGTACCGCTCTACCGAAAACTTTGGATCTTCGGTAAAACCAAATTCAAATTCTTCTTCCATTCAATTATGTTTGCAGAACATCCGCTTTAGGTTAACAATTAAAATTGCTTATTTAAAGACTTATTTAGTTGAAAATACAATAAGTAAGCGTCCAATCGACAATTTAGTTTTCAACATTCACACATTTTAACAAATGTTAATTGCAAAGCCTTGATAATTAATGACAATCAATTAGCAGGCAATGAGCGGGTGATCAAAAAATTGCCTTAAAGATTTTTACCTTTGACAAAAGTAACAATTATGAGCCTCGATATTACAGATATTCTAAAACGTTTACATATAAACGATATTAATGAAGCTTTTAGTACCGGCAGTAACTGGGGCAGCAGTCCCGATGCAACTTTAAAAGATATTACATCGCCCGTTGATGGCCAAAAGATAGCCACGGTTAAATTTGCTACCGAAGCCGATTATAACCAGGTAATTGAGCAAGCCGCTAAAGCATTTAAAAGCTGGCGCCAAACTCCTGCGCCAAAACGTGGTGAGATAGTGCGCCAGATTGGGGAGGCTTTGCGTGCCAATAAGCAGGACCTGGGTACCCTGGTATCCTACGAGATGGGTAAAAGCCTGCAGGAAGGCCTTGGCGAAGTACAGGAAATGATTGATATCGCCGATTTTGCCGTGGGATTAAGCAGGCAGTTGTATGGCTTAACCATGCACTCCGAAAGGCCCGAACATCGCATGTATGAGCAATACCATCCACTGGGTATTGTGGGTATCATTTCGGCGTTTAACTTCCCGGTTGCGGTATGGAGCTGGAATGCCCTGCTGGCCTGGGTTTGCGGCGATGTTTGTATCTGGAAACCATCAGAAAAAACACCATTGACCGCCATAGCCTGCCAGCACATTGCGCAGGATGTTTTAAAAAGAAATGGCATTGAAGAAGGTGTATCAAACCTCATCATCGGCGATAGAAATATCGGTGAGTTAATGGCAAATGATACCCGCGTACCGCTTATATCAGCCACCGGATCAACCCGTATGGGTAAAGCTGTTAGCGCGGCTGTTGGCGCCCGCTTAGGCAAAAGTTTGCTTGAGCTTGGTGGGAATAATGCCATCATCATCAGCGAAAATGCCGACCTGGACATGTCACTTATAGGTGCTGTTTTTGGCGCCGTGGGTACCGCAGGCCAGCGCTGTACCAGTACACGAAGGCTTATTATACACGAAAGTGTTTACGAAGCTTTTAAACAAAAACTGGTGAGCGCTTACGGTCAAATCCGCATAGGTAATCCCCTGGATGAGCATAACCACATGGGGCCGTTGATTGATCATGATGCTGTTGCCCTGTACCTGGATTCTATAGAAAAATGTAAGGCCGAAGGTGGCAAATTTGTTGTTGAAGGCGGTAAGCTGGAAGGCGGCGCTTATGCATCTGGTTGTTATGTAAAGCCATGTATTGCTGAAGTGGAAAATCACTTTAAAATTGTACAGCACGAAACTTTTGCACCTATCCTCTACCTTATAAAATATACTACGCTTGAAGAGGCTATCGATTTGCAGAATGGTGTGCCGCAAGGTTTATCATCGGCCATTATGACGAATAATTTACGCGAGGCAGAACAATTTTTATCATACGCTGGTTCTGATTGTGGAATTGCCAACGTAAACATCGGTACATCGGGCGCAGAAATAGGCGGCGCTTTTGGCGGCGAAAAAGAAACCGGCGGTGGCCGCGAATCTGGTTCTGATGCATGGAAAGTTTACATGAGAAGACAAACCAATACTATTAACTATTCAAAAACGTTGCCTTTAGCCCAGGGGATCAAATTCGACCTCTAAAATTTTTATTACTAATACTTATACATGTTTAATTTTCGCTCTTTCATTACCTGTACTTTCTTATTAGCTGCTTTAACAATTGATCAACCGGTGTCGGCGCAGGTAATGCCCAGGCCAGAACCCGAACCGCCAAGGCACTGGCAATTAATGGACCTTAAAGACGATGGCTACTTTGGCATCAGTTTAAAACCGGCTTATCTTTTTGTAAAAGGTAAAAAAAGCAAAACGGTAGTTATAGCTACTATTGATAGCGGGGTGGATACCCTGCAAAAAGATCTGAAAAGCATCTTATGGATAAATACAAAGGAAATACCCGGCAACGGTATTGATGATGACCATAACGGTTATGTTGACGATATACATGGCTGGAATTTTTTAGGTGGTGCAGGCGGCAAAGCCGATTTTAATGAAACTACCGAAGAAGTACGTGAGTATAATAAGCTTAAAGGTAAATACGCTGCTTTGACTGAAGCTACAGCTACGGATAAAAAGGCATTTGCTTACTGGCAGCGAGTTAAAACCATTTATGATACTACTATAAATAAATCGCAGACGGAAACGGCACAGCTGCAGCCTATCATGAATGCTTTGATGGCAACAAGCGGGTATATCAAAAAGTCGCTTAATATAGGTGCCGGCGATACTTTTAAAGAAGCCGATCTTGTAAGGATTAAAACAACAAACGATACCTTAAGCCAAAGCAAATATGTTTGGGCTACCATATTTTCGCAGGAGGGTGGCAACAAAACAAATGCCGCTATCATTAAGGATTTAAGCGAATACCTGGAAAAGCTTAACAACAACTTATCGCCCGATCTGGAAGCACGCAAAAGGATAGTTGGCGATAATGTGGATAGCCTGGATCATAAACCCTATGGCAACAATCTTTTAAAATTTGCTGATGCATCCCATGGTACAGGAGTAGCCGGATTGATAGGCGCTGTGCGTGGGAATAATTACGGAATAAATGGAGTTGCAGATAATGTAAGGATCATGGCGCTTAAAGCGGTGCCTAACGGCGATGAGTATGATAAGGATGTTGCCAATGCCATACATTACGCGGTTGATAATGGCGCAAAGATTATTAATATGAGCTTTGGTAAAAAAATATCACCACATAAAGAATGGGTTGACGAGGCATTTAAGTATGCAGCTGCAAAAGATGTACTGCTGGTATTGGCTGCAGGGAATGATAACGATGATATGGACAAGGATCCGGATTATCCGAATGATCTGTTTTTGGATGGATCAACTACGGATGCTGATAACCTGATCAATGTGGGTGCTTCCGGCTCACGTTTGAATGATCACCTGGCCGGAGATTTTAGCAATTACGGCAAAAAGATGGTAGATGTTTTTGCACCTGGTGTAAAGGTAACCACCATTGATACTGATGCGGAATTTAATACCGAAGACGGAACCAGCTTTTCGGCGCCCATAACAAGCGGTATAGCTGGTTTAATATTGGAATATTACCCAACCCTGAGTGCGAAACAGTTAAAACAGGTTATCTTGGCTTCGGCCACGCCATTAACGGGTACCATGGTTTACAAACCCGGCTCAAAAACCGAAAAGGTTGATTTTACTACCCTATGCAAAACCGGCGGCATTGTAAATGCTTATAAAGCTTTACAAATAGCAGCCACTATGCAAGGGGAAAGAAAATAGATTTTTTTTGGGACTTTGGAGTGAGGAGCAAGGATTTTTAGATAAAAGACAAAGGACTTTCAGACAAAGGACGGAAGGACGTTTGGACTTTCAGACAAAAGACAGAAGGACAAAAGATAAGGAACTTTAAACAGTTTTTTATCTTTTGTCCTTTGTCTGAAAATCCTTCGTCCAAAAATCCTTGCTCTTTGCTCCGAAAATCCTTCGTCAAAAAAATTACTTTTTCTTATCGCCGCCAATAGGTTTTACAGCATCTTTTTTGCCTGATTGATAATCAGATGGGGCTTTTTTGCCTCCTTCTGCGGCTGGTTTCTTTTTTTCTTTTACGGCTTGTCTGTCCTTGCTCATGATCTTAATAGTTTTAGATTAGATGTTAATTTACCCTCAATTGCTGGTATTGCAATCTGGGTATTATTGTAATAGCGGATGAATTAACGGGCTTTATCTGTGGTGCCCGGTTGTAGAAAGAAAAATGGATTGCTTTAATTTTAAAAACGCCTATCTTTAGCGAATTATTACTGCAATTAATTAAAGGTAATTGTTTTAAACAATAAAAAGCGTTCGGGGCAATTTTAAATATCAAAAAACTGTATAAATGCTTAGCTTTGCAACGATTTTTGAGACACATATATAAAATATAGATACACTATACAACAATTCGCTAAAAAATGAAAAGCTTTATTCCAACAACATTTTATGCATTTTTAAATTATGTAGTAGCCCTGTTACTGATCTCTACACTGTGGACATTTGATACATTACATATTGGCGGCGCGGCTTTATTCCTGCCCCTGATCGTCGGATGGTTACAACTGATCATGGCTATTTTTGCAGATAACAAGCTGGGCTTTATTAAAGTGTTCCCGATGAGCATGCACAATGTAAATGATGTAATTATGGGTTCATTCCTGATGTGCTCTCCATGGGTTTATGACTTCAGCTCGAAATTATGGATACCTCAGGTTTTATTTGGTGGTTTGTTATTCATCATGGGTATTTTCACCGAGGGATCGCCTTTGCTTAAAAGACACCAGGAACCGCTTCAAGAAGGTGGGTTTACTTCAACAGATTCATTATAATCAGTTATATATTACAAAATAAAAGGGGCGCAAATTTTTGCGCCCCTTTTATTTTGTAATACTTTTTTTCAAATTTCCCCCAGGAATAAATCAACAGCACTATTGCGGGCGGGGTTTAAAAAACTTCGTTAAGTCCCAAAAAGAAGCCGCTTGAGCCATAACTGCCCCGGGCATAATCAAAGCACATGTTTGATCGGGTAAATTTATTGAACAACAACCTTAAGCCAAAACCGGCTCCCGGCTCCCAATGGCTAAACAGCTTAATATCCCGCTGGTTGTTTGCCGATTCGATATTTACAAATGTAACGCCACTTAATAACTTGTTGCCGGTTAATGGAAAACGGTACTCGGCCTCATTGTAAACAAAGGATGGGCCCTTAAACCGGCCGATAATAAAAGCGCGGCCAATACGGCCATAGGCATCACTTGCTGTGCCTGGTAATTCCAGGTAGGGTACCGATCCTTTAAGCAGGTAATTGGCCCAGTGCCAAAAAGCTAAAACATTTTCGGGATCGGTATCACTTAAACTCCAGTATTTCCTGAACTCCGCTTTTAATTGAACCGCGTTATGATTGCTGCCCAGCCAGCCTTGGTTGGTTCGTAAAATAACATCCGCATAAATGCCTTTGAATGCCCTGTTTGGCTGATCTCGGCTGTTGTATTGAAAGTTTATTAAAATGCCATTGGCATTATAATGGTCAGGAGAGTAGCCTTTATGCACACTGTACCTAAAGTTGTGCGTATCGGTTGCCGGGATGTTTGCCCGGTTATCATCAATATTATTGTAAAAGTTAAAACTAAGGCCGGCTCCAACATAAATATGATCTGTTATTTTACGGTAAATGCGTTCGTTTATTTTTAGGTAGGTATACCTTAAAGGGAATTCGTCGGGATTATCATTAAAATGCTGATCGCCCATATGGAAGGGGCCATCGCCAATACTACGGTATCCTGTGCCCAGGCCATTATCTTTGGCTATAGTTTTGCCTACCTGTAATGTACCTTGCAGGTTCCATATGTTTTTTGAAGTGAACGCATTGTGTTTTAGCTCCAATGTTGAAAGGCCGTTTGTTGAAATGTATGCACCGGCGTTCATTACTGATAGGATGGTATTGTGCCTGTCGCCAAAGTATTTGCCGGCAGCTGAGGTAGCCCCGACGGCAAAGCCCACGCTTGGGTTATAAGCAGCGGATGGCAGTATAGCCCAAAAAAAATTCTTTTCCTCGCGGCTGGTATCGGCAGTGGCTGGTTTTTTACTGCTGAAAATTGAATTTAAGAAGCCATTAGCGTCACTTTGCGTTTTTAATGAATCCTCCAGGCTTACCCTGGTTTGCGCAGAAAGCGGAATTGAGTTTAAAACAATAAAGCATACAGCAAGCGCAAACCTGCAAAAGGGTGACATCAATTTAGGGAATTAATAATAGTTCTTTGCTAATATATAGCTATCGGTTTAAAAAGTATAATATAAGCTGTGATAAATTATTGAATAATTACCCGTGAAATTTCCTTAAAAACTATTTGTTAATAACATAAATAGCTGTATCTTTGCAGTCCCGAAAATGCGGGGTATAATAAACGTTTAAACAATTTAATTTAAAGCAAGTGAATACGTTAAGTTACAAAACTGTCTCAGCCAACAAAAAAACCGTTAACAAACAATGGGTTGTTGTTGACGCACAAGGCGAGATTTTGGGGCGCTTGTCCACTAAGATCGCAATGATCATTCGTGGTAAAACCAAGCCAGATTTCACCCCGAACGTAGACTGCGGTGATAATGTAATAGTTATCAATGCAGACAAGGTAAAGTTGACCGGAAACAAATTGAGCGCAAAGCAATATGTTTCTTACACTGGTTATCCAGGTGGTCAGCGTTTCATTTCTCCTAAGGAGTTAATGGCAAAACATCCTGAACGCGTAATTGAAAAAGCCGTTCGTGGTATGTTACCTAAAAGTCGTTTGGGTAAAGCATTATTTGGTAACCTGCATGTATACGCAGGTGCAGAGCATCCTCATGCAGCACAAAATCCAACAACCATTTAACTTTTTAATTTTAAAGGAGAAAAGAAATGCCAACAACTAACACTTCAGGCAGAAGAAAAACAGCCGTTGCCCGCATCTACCTTTCAGAAGGAAATGGTGCGATCATCGTTAACGGTAAAGATTACAAAGAGTACTTCCCAACATTGCCATTACAGTACATCGTAACTCAGAGCACTGAGGTTTCTGGTAGCACCGGAAAATTTGATGTTAAAGTAAATGTTGCCGGTGGTGGTGTAAAAGGACAGGCAGAAGCCGTTCGTTTAGCTATCGCGAAAGCCATCGTTGAACTGGATCCTGAAAAGAAACCAGCATTACGCGCTAAAGGTATTATGACACGTGATGACCGTATGGTTGAGCGTAAGAAACCAGGTCGTAAGAAAGCACGTAAGAGATTCCAATTCAGTAAACGTTAATCACAGGAGGACAACACAATGGCAAGAACAACATATCAGGATTTACTGGATGCAGGTGTACACTTTGGTCACCTTACCCGCAAATGGGATCCGAAAATGTCACAGTACATTTTCATGGAGCGTAACGGTATCCACATTATAGATTTAAATAAAACCTTAACTAAGGTTGAAGAAGCTGCTGCAGCTATCAAACAAATTGTAAAATCAGGCCGTAAGGTATTATTCGTTGCTACAAAGAAACAAGCGAAAGATATCGTTGCTGACTATGCAAAAAGCGTAAACATGCCATACATCACCGAGCGTTGGTTGGGTGGTATGTTAACTAACTTTGCTACTGTACGTAAGTCAATCAAAAAGATGTCAAACATCGATAAATTGACTAAAGACGGTACTTACAGCAACCTTTCTAAAAAAGAAAGACTGATGATACAACGTGAGCGTATCAAATTAGAAACCCTTTTAGGTGGTATCTCTGATTTGAACCGTTTACCTGCAGCATTATTCCTTATCGACGTTAAGAAAGAACATATCGCAGTTTCAGAAGCTTTGAAGTTGAACATCCCTACATTTGCTATGGTTGATACCAACTCTGATCCTTCAAACATCGATTTCCCTATTCCTGCCAATGACGATGCTACAAAATCAATTTCATTGATCACCAGCATTATCATCAAAGCAATTGAAGAAGGTTTAGATGAACGCAAACGCGACAAAGAAGACGAAGCAGAAAAAGAAGCAGCTACCGCGAAAGCTAAAGCTGATGCTCCTGAAGTTAAAGACCGCAGCGAAAACGAAGGTGGTAAAAGAACAAGGAAAACTGCTGATGTTGTAGCTGACGCTGAAACTGAAGCTCCTGCTGCCGAAACAACAGAAGAGTAATCATAATTTGTGGGTTGTATGTTGTGTGCTGTAAGTTTTTATAGCTGCATTATACAACCCATATTTTTTAATAATAGAAATAGTTACAGGTTACAGTAGAGCTTTACTTTTGCTTGCAACTATCACTCATAACTTACAATAAAAAACTTAAAAACATGTCTACAGTACAAATATCTGCAGCCGACGTAAACAAACTGCGCCAACAAACAGGTGCCGGTATGATGGATTGCAAAAAAGCATTAACCGAAACTAACGGTGATTTTGAAGCAGCTATCGACTTTTTAAGAAAAAAAGGCGCTAAAGTTGCAGCAAGCCGTCAGGACAGAGAATCAAACGAAGGTGTTGTTATTTCACGCACATCTGCTGATGGTAAAACTGGTGTTATTATTGAACTTAACTGCGAAACTGATTTCGTGGCTAAAAACGCTGAGTTTGTTGCTTTCGCTAATGAAGTTGCTAACAAAGCTGTTGAAAACCAACCAAAAAGCATCGAAGAGCTTTACGCTATTTCTATCGATACAGAAAACACCACTACAACTATTGGTGAAGCTATTATCGATAAAACAGGTAAAATCGGCGAAAAAATTGGTGTATCTAAATTAGAGATCATTACTGGCGAAAAAGTTATCGCTTATGTACATGGTAACTTCCGTTTAGGCGTATTGGTTGCTTTAAACTCAAACCCAGAAGGTGCTGACGAAGCAGGTAAAGATGTTGCAATGCAAATTGCAGCTATGAACCCTATTGCTGTTGATAAAGATGGTGTTGATGCTTCTGTAATTGAGCGTGAGTTAGAGATTGCTAAAGATGTGATCCGTGCAGAAGGTAAACCGGAAGAAATGGTTGAAAAAATCTCTTTAGGTAAACTAAACAAGTTTTATAAAGATTCTACTTTGTTAAACCAGGAGTTTGTAAAAGACTCTTCAAAAAGCGTTGCTCAATTCCTGAGCACTGTTGAAAAAGGTTTAACAGTTACTGCCTTTAAGCGAGTAGCTTTAGGAGCTTAAATATTTAATCCCCCTCGTTTTAAAACGAGGGGGATTTTTTTTGCGATATTGTTTGATAATTCTCCTGTCATTGCGAGGAGGAACGACGAAGCAACCGCAAACTATACAGAGCGAAGACGCACAGTTCGCGATTGCCGCGCTGCGCTCGCAATGACATGTTGTTAAAACCCTTCAGGAATCATGGTAACAGCACTCTACAATCTCCAACTCATTTCAAACGGGCAAATTGCCCGGGGCAAAGCCGTTTTAATTTCTGGCAGGTCAATCATCGATGTTATTGATGATATAGCTATCCCCGCCGATGCTGAAAGAAAAGATCTTCATGGTTCATACCTTGCCCCCGGTTTTATCGACCTCCAAATTTATGGTAGCGGTGGAAAGCTTTTTGCCGGCACACCAACTGTTGATGCATTAGCGCGTTTAGAAACAGACTTGCTTAACCAGGGAACTACCGGCGTTTTTGCGACCATTGGCACCAATACCAATGATATTGTTGAAGCGGGTATCGATGCTGCTAAACTATACCGTAAAGAAGCCAAGGGTGCTTTTTGGGGCTTGCACCTGGAAGGGCCATATTTAAACCCGGCAAAAAAGGGCGCGCATCCGGAAAAGTATATTAAGAAGGCTTCCCTTGCCGAGGTTAAAGGCTGGGTAGAACGTGCCGAAGGCGAGATAAAAATGATCACCATAGCGCCCGAGCTGCAGGATCAGGAAGTGATTGATTATCTATATAGCCAGGGCATTATCATTTCTTCAGGCCATAGCAATGCTACGTATGCTGAAGGAAAGGCGTTTTTAAACAAACCAGTGCAGGCGGTAACGCATTTGTTTAATGCCATGCCGCAGATGCATCACCGCGAACCGGGTTATATTCCTGCCATTTTTGAAGAACGGCCATATACCAGCATTGTAGCCGACGGTATTCATGTTGATTTTGCGATGATCCGGTTGGCTAAGCGCGAACTTGGCGATAAGCTATATTTAATTACCGATGCCGTAACTTCAACTAAAGAGGGTACTTATCAACATGAATTAAGAGGCGACAGGTATACCATGCCCGATGGCACACTCTCTGGCTCATGCCTTACCATGTTGAAGGCTGTTGAAAATTGTGTAAAATGTGTGGGTATTGACCTTGCCGAAGCTGTTAACATGGCCTCGCTATACCCCGCTCAGCTGGCAAAACAACTTAAAAAGGGCAAAATAGAAAAAGGCTTTGATGCCGACCTGGTTATTTTTAATGCTGATTTTGAGGTGGAAGGCACCATTTTACAAGGTGATTTTTTAACAAAGACAACATAAAATTTTAACACTGATTTTTATTCTTTATTTTTGGCGAACTACGCACATATGAACAGAGCTATATCAATTCATGATATCCACAAAAGCAAGTTCCATCTATTTCTATTATTAACAAATCACACCAAATGAAGTACAAAAGAATTTTACTGAAACTTTCGGGCGAATCGCTGATGGGCACCAGGCAATATGGTATTGATAATGCCCAGGTTTTGCAATATGCACAGGACATAAAAAACGTTTATGACGCGGGGATCGAAATTGCAATCGTTGTTGGTGGCGGTAATATTTTCAGAGGGTTAAGCGCAGAAAAATCAGGTATGGAACGCGCTCAGGCCGACTATATGGGTATGCTTGCTACTGTGATCAATTGCATGGCCCTGCAAAATGCGCTGGAAAGCATTGGAGTTGAAACTCGCCTGCAATCGGCCATTAAAATGGAACAAATTTGTGAGCCATACATCCGCCGCCGTGCTATGCACCATTTAGAGGTGGGTAAAATAGTAATATTTGGCGCCGGTACCGGTAACCCGTATTTTACCACTGATACCGCTGCATCATTACGCGCTATTGAAATTAAGGCAGACGTTGTACTGAAAGGTACCCGTGTTGATGGTATCTACACAGCCGATCCTGAAAAAGATCCTTCGGCTACCCGTTATGACGAAATCTCTTTCCAGGAAGTATATGACAAAGGCTTAAATGTAATGGATATGACCGCCATAACGCTTTGCCAGGAAAACAAGCTGCCTATTATTGTATTTGATATGAACAAAGAAGGCAACTTTATGAAAATAGCCCTTGGCGAAGCCATAGGTACACTGGTAAGGTAAGAGGCATTTTCAATTATTTTATCATTCTGGCTGATAGAATTCGGAAAAACTCCGAAGGTGGAAATGACGTTTTAAAAGGCTTGTCATACAGAGAGGCTGTCTAAAAATAAACAAACCACGCGGCATACGTAGGAACAAAGATTCATGCTACGCGATAATTAATAAAGGCCGCCCGGATAGGGTGGCCTTTATCATTTATGGTTCCAAACAAGGTTCGTGAAATTCGCCTTCATTCGTGAAATTCGTGTTTACTTATCGCTCAGCATTATTGGATTTCCTCTGCCTCCGCCAATAATGATCACTTTGGCATTTGGCGAAGTAGCTATAGCCATTTGTGCCTTGATGGTTTCGTATTGTAACTGTTTGTCAGACAAGCCGGTTGAAAGAATTTTTTGATAGTCGGCGATACCTTGTGCTTCTACCCGCTTACGTTCTGCCTCTTGCTTTTCTTTCTGCAATACAAATTGCATTTTCTGAGCATCCTGCTCGGCGTTGATCTTTGATTCGATGCTTGCCCTTACAGATGCTGGCAGGGTGATATTGCGCACGAGAATTTGTTGAAGCTCCAACCCTCTTTTAGCAAAGTTTGCCGTTATGTAACGGTTTATTTTATCCTGGAATTCCTGCCTTTTGGTTGAATACAAGTCAACCGCCGCGTAATTTACCGCGTTGTCACGTATGGCAGTGCGTGACACCGGGCGAACAATTTTGCCGATATAATCTTCGCCGATGTTTTGCAAAATGTAGCCGGCCTTATCGGGCATTACTTTGTATAACACTGATAGATCGATGGTAACCTCTAACCCATCAGATGATAGTACCCGAATAGCATCATCACCTTCTTTTTGCCCCTCGCTGTTAACAGCGCTCATGGTGTAGGTTTGTGTCTGAATATCGAAAATTGTGATCTCAACAGCTGGGTTGATGACATGCAATCCGCTCTCTAAAACATTATCCTGTACCTTGCCAAAAAGGGTTTGTACCCCTACTTTACCCGGTTCAATAACCTTAAACATGGATAACAGCAGCCCTATGGCTACCATTGCTCCTCCAGCTATACTTACAATGTTACTGAAATGATTTGCGGGCTCAGGTGAGCGTTTGAGTACTATACCCACCACGAGTACAATAACTCCTAATATTGCTATAAACATGCAATGAAGTTACACCTTTTTCTGAGAGTTCTTTACGTCTTTTAACAGTCTTATTTTTAAGATTATAACAACAACTCCGGCAAATATAGCTACGCCTACAACCGGGTAGTTTTTAGCCAGAAAATATTGATATGCCACAAAGGCGCACAATACTACTCCTATGGTGTACAATACATTGAGCACTAATTTAAAGCCCATGGTTAATATACATTAAGTGTAGGGTCAATTTCTGCAGCCCAGGCTAAAATGCCGCCGCTTAAATTAGATAGATTGGTAAAGCCACGTTGTTCCAGCTGCATAATGGCGGCTGCACTGCGTTTACCACTGCGGCACATTACTACAACCGGTTTATCTTTACGGATCTTTTCGGCTTCAATTAAAATGCCACCAAGGGGTATTAACTGGCCGCCCAAATTTGATGTTTCATATTCAAAATCTTCCCTGACGTCAATCAGTTGAAAATCCTCACCTTTGTCAATTTTCTCTTTTAGTTCCTGTACGGTTATCTCGTTCATGATTAATAAAATTATAACCCAAAGGTAGCTTTTTTTCTATTGCAAATAATTATGCTCAAATTTTGTAACAATCAATACCTAAGAGCGTTTATTATATGGTTTGCTGTATAAAGCGCTATTTTTAGCACCAAAAAGGCAGTGGATTGGTAATGTGCGATTAATAATTTTACATAAATATTAACCGGCATTAAATTTAAACAGATCATATAGATGAAAAAAGTTACCCGCTTTTTCTGGTTTTGTTCAGGAGCACATATAGATACCCTAAAAAAATACCCCATCGAGCATAATAAGTATGTGGGTATTGGAGCTACCATATTTTTTACGGCGCTGTTTGCCTCCCTGTCTGGTGGTTATGCCATGTACTTTGTTTTTAATGGCGATGCCTTTGCCGTAGGGTTTGCCATTTTATTTGGATTACTATGGGGAACAGCCATTTTTAACATGGACCGTTATATAGTATCCAGCATTAATAAAGAGGGTACAACCAATCAGCAGATATTGCAGGCTTCTCCGCGTATTTTATTGGCCATAATGATCGGTATAGTGATATCCCGCCCCCTGGAGTTGAAAATCTTTGATAAGGAGATCCGTCAGAAATTAAAAACGTCCTATCTGAAAGGGCAGCACCGTAAAATTGATACGCTCGAAAAAACATACAATCAAAAGTATGCAATGGAGATGGGTAAGAACAATGATCTGAAGAAAGAAAAAGACTCCCTGGAAAAAGATATCAACCGTTCCCGTTTTCTGCTTAACCAGGAAGTATTTGGTGATAAAACCAATCAAACGTCGGGCATTACTGGTTACGGGACCTATGCCAAACAAAAACAAAGTGTATTGGAGGAAAAAGAAAACCGGCTAAAAACGGTAACGGATAACCTGGGGCAAATGGATCAATACCTGAGCAAGCGAAAGGACTATGAGGGCCTCAACAGCACCAGGTTGTTTACCGATCATCAACTGGATAGCCTATCCAATGTAGCGGGCTTTGCAGATCGTAACTGGGCGCTTGGGCAGTTATCCTTCAACGAAAACGGCACCCGCGACCTGGATACTTATATGGCCATATCTTTTATAGGTTACCTGTTTATTTTATTTGAGTGTTTGCCTGTGTTTGTAAAGCTCATGTCGCCTAAAGGTCCATATGATACCGCTATAGCCAAAACTGCCGAAGCTAATCTATATATGGCCGAAAAGGAAAAGAACAGGGACATTACTGTTACTGACGATACCTACGAGCATAATTTGGGTATTGATGTGGAGCGGCGTAAAAAGATCATCACATCACAATCCGATTATGATTTTGAGCGGCATACTTATGATTGATGAAATCTGATATTACTGTTTCATTATCAGGTGTTTCCCAAGAAATAAACCCAAATTTCTACAGATTGGTAATTTATACTTGTGTAAAGTAAATTATCGTGAAAAAGAAATTGGCATCATTAATGGTACTAAACATTGCATCCGGCGTTGTTATGTCGCAGGATTTAAAACCCCGGGATGTGCCTGCTATAGTTAAAGCTGCATTGGTTTCTAAATATCCTGCATCGGCCAAAGTAAGCTGGGAAAAAGAAAAGGGTAATTACGAGGCCAATTGGGGCGGTAAATATGGCGAGGATAATTCGGTTTTATTCACACCTGCCGGTACTTTTATTGAGATTGTTAATTCAATTAAAATAAGCGATCTGCCAAAAAATATAGCTCCTTATGTAGAAACCCATTATAAAGGGTCGAAAATAAAAGAAGCCGGAAAAGTTACTGATGCTGCAGGTAAAACTTTTTATGAGGCAGAAATAAAAGGCGGCGACCTTATTTTTGATGATAAAGGAAACTTTGTTAAAAAAGATTAATAGGCAGATTAATTTAAGGCAATATGGACAGATACAAAAAACTGATTCTTTAATGACAGAAAGAAAAGTTTCTATAAAACTAAAAAGTGTAAATCCAGTTCTTAGTTAATCTCGTTTATTGATAATAATAAATAAACTAATTTGATGAAAGATACGCTGAACTATAAGATCAAGGCAATTGCTGTTAATATAAGACACACGCGCGAGCAGTTAAACTACACGCAGGAGTATCTTGCCGCTAAATTGAATATATCGCAAAATGCATATAGTAAAATTGAGCTGGGCTATACCAAAATAACCGTTGAAAGACTATTCCAGGTGGCCGCCATATTAGATGTAGATATTTACTCCCTGATAGACACAGAAAGATTGTCGCTTGTTAATAATTTATAAATTATCCGTTGTTTCATCGTGGGCAATAATATCTTTGCACCCGTTATGGAGACAGCCAATCTGATTGATAATACGGTACAATTTGTACGCGATACCCTTAAAAATGCCGAAGGTGGCCACGACTGGTGGCACATACACCGGGTATGGACCAATGCCAAACTAATTGCACAAACCGAAAAAGCCAACTTGCTTATCGTTGAGCTTGCAGCCCTGCTTCATGATATTGCCGATAGTAAATTCCATAATGGGGATGAAGAAATTGGCCCGCTTACAGCCGGCAATTATTTGCAGAGCGTAAAGGTTGATGCAGATGTTATTGTACATGTGCAACAGATCATCAGGCATATGTCGTTTAAGTCAAGCTTTGATAAGCCATCCTTCCACTCTCCGGAATTAGCTATAGTACAAGATGCCGACAGGCTTGATGCCATTGGCGCTATAGGCATAGCCAGGGCCTTTACTTATGGCGGCTTTAAAGGTCGTGAAATTTATAACCCCGAAATTGAGCCCAATTTAAATATGAGCAAAGAGGAGTATAAAAACTCCCCTGCGCCTTCAATCAATCACTTTTACGAAAAACTATTATTACTGAAAGATAAGATGAACACCGCCACCGGCCGTAAGCTGGCCCAACAGCGTCATCAATTTATGGAGGCTTATTTGCAGCAATTCTACCTGGAATGCAAACCATAGATTAAAAAAAACGTTTCAGCATTAATTATTATTTATGAAAAAAACTTTACTATTTATAATTCCCCTGTTAAGTATAGGTGTTATTACAAAAGCACAGGATACGTTAAAGAAACAGCGCTTTAATTTTCATTTCCAGCAAACCATTATTACCCAATATAAACCATCATTTGGTGCCGATTATACCGGCAACAATAGTTTGCTCACCAAATCAGAAACACAAAGCTCATTAACCACTACCTTTTTTGGCGCTGCACGCCTTTGGAAAGGGGCCTCGGCCTATTTTAATCCCGAAATGTCTGGTGGATCGGGTCTGAGCAAAACGCTGGGTGTAGCAGGTTTTCCCAATGGCGAAACTTTTAGGGTTGGCGGTTCGGAACCTAAAATTTATATAGCCCGTTTATATTTTACCCAGAATTTTGAATGGGGAAAAGATAAAGACACACTACAGGATGATGCCAACCAATTGGCTGGTTTAAAAAGCAAACGTTATTTTTCCGTTACCGTTGGTAAATTTGGCATGGCCGATTTTTATGACGGTAATGAGTTTAGTCATGACCCAAGGTCGCAGTTCATGAACTGGGCGTTAATGGATAACGGTGCGTGGGATTATCCGGCAAATACCCGCGGCTATGCCATGGGTGTACATACTGAATTGGGTATGCCCAACTGGACATTAAGGTTTGCCTTCACCATGTCGACAACCACAGCCAATGGTGCTATATGGGACGGAAAAATTGGGAAAGCCAATACCCAAACCCTGGAGTATGAAAGGCGTTACACCCTTGGCGGCAACAAAGGGACCGTGAGGGTATTGGGTTTTCGTAACAATGGCAAAATGGGCGATTACAGGCAGGCGCTGGCTATTAATGCGGTTAATCCTGTTGTTGATACCAACCTGGTTTATGGCAAACATAAATATGGTTTCGGCATTAGTGCTGATCAATACCTGAGCAAGGATTTTGGCGTATTTGCCAAAGTAAGCTATAACGATGGCCATACCGAAACCTGGTATTTTACAGAAATAGACCGGTCGCTAAGCTTTGGCGCTGTGCTTAAAGCCAGCTCATGGAAACGTGGTGACGACGAATTAGGACTTGCATTTGTAGCCAATGGCCTCGCCCGGCCACATCGCGATTACCTTGCCGCCGGCGGATATGGTTTTATTATTGGTGATGGAAAACTAAATTACAGTAATGAACTGATAGCCGAACTGTATTATAAGATAAATGCCTATCAAAAGAAATTCTGGCTTTCGCCCGATTATCAGTTTATCCTAAACCCGGCGTACAATAAAGACCGCGGACCGGTAAATGTGTTTTCGCTGAGGGCGCATATTGAATTTTAATTGTAACGGTATTTAAAGTTTGCAAAAGGCTAATACAATATTAAATTTGTTTATGCCTAATACTTATACACAACTATATATTCATTTTGTATTTGCCGCAAAATACAGGATGGCAATAATTCAGCCTGAATGGGAAGAACAATTGCATCGTTACATTACCGGAATAGTTCAAAATAATGGGCACAAATTACTTGCGATAAACTCTGCGACAGATCATTTACATCTTTTTATTGGCCTTAATCCCAGCCAGTCAATATCCGAGTTAATGCGGCTTATTAAAGGAGACAGTTCGGAATTTGTAAACAAACAAGGATTTACCAAGAGAAAGTTTCAATGGCAGGAAGGTTATGGAGCTTTCAGCAATAGTAATTCTCAAATTAATTCAGTTGTTAAATACATCAACAATCAAAAAGAACATCATCGAAAGAAATCATTCAAAGAAGAGTATTTGAATATTTTGAAAGATTATTCGGTTAATTATGATGAAAAATATGTGTTTCGGGATTTGATAGATTGATTGCCCGCATTTTATCAGGTAGCCTCTACGAGGCAAAAGAAACAGCCCTGTTTTTTCTACAAACAGGTTATCCCTACGGGATATATTTGCATGTTAAAAGAATGACACTAAGCGTTTATAGGGTGCATATCCCCACGGGATATTTGTTATGTCAATTGGAAATGTCTTAAATGCCTCGTAAAGGCTACCTGTTTGTAGCCCCCCCAAAATGAATGATTGCTTTGCTCCGTAGGAGCTACCTATCTACCACCTGTTCTTTTAAACAGATTACCCAATCAGCGCCAGCGTTCCAAAATAGATCAGCATACATCCCGAACTTAAAAAATTCATCCGCATGGCATTTTTAAAGTTGGCGTTATCGGTTGATTTACCCACTTTGTAAAACCAATAATTAAAAAATAAAAATATAGGCAGCGCGCATACCAGGAAAAAATAAAAGTTATACATTTTATCCGCGGTATGCCAGTAATAAAACGAGCAGGCAATTCCCAACGCAAATAACGCTCCCGAGAAAATAAACGACCCTTTATAACCCAGCAAAAGGCTAATGGTGTTATCGCCACGGCGGCTATCTTCTTCATGCTGGTAAACCTGTGTTAATGGATATGATGCCCCAATCAAACAAGAACATACTGCCCCGGCTACTATAAAGCTAATATCCCAATGCCTCAATAAGCTTAACCCGCTTAATGCCGAAAAAGTGACATAATAGATAAAAGCGCCCTGGAAAAAGAAAACAGTAAGAAAGCTAATGATAGGGTATTTTTTTAACCGGGTTGCCGGGTGACTATAAAGTTTAGACATGATGCCATAGAGCAGCACCGCGAAAGCAAATTCCCAACTGATTAAAAAACCCAATAAAAAAGCCAAAGCCTCCAGCAAAATGGAAAAATAATAAAGGCTGATATCTACCTGGGGTGGCTTTTCTAAAAGACCGATACTATCTTCATCCTTATCAAAATAGCTGTTATATCCATTACTTGCCGGGAATGCCAAAAAATGCCAGATTAAAAACACCAATATTGCATTAACAGGATCAATAAACGGCACCTGGCTAAAGGCAAACAAATATACCGGCAGCAGGAAGACAGAAAAAACAAAACGCAGGTGTGCAAGTGCCGAAGATGTAGGTATAATTTGATTAATTTTCATTCAATTGATGCATATTAGAAAGATGAAGGCAACGGTGACTGTTTACTAAACGTTATAAACATAAAATAGGATGCTTCATTTCACTAAAGTAAAAATTAGTATTGCATAAATCATTATGTTTGAAAACTACGTTATTATACCATGATTAAAAAAATATATGCAGTCGCGATCTTAGCTTTTTTAGCTATAAACACCTTTGCACAAAGCAAGGTAACACACTCAAATGTCTCTTTTAAAATTAAAAACCTGGGCTTTAATGTAAGCGGTAATTTTGGAGGCGTTAATGCTGATATTCAGTTTAAGCCAACCAACCTTGCGGGTAGCTCAATAGAGGCTTCGGTAGCATCTAATAGTTTAAATACCGATAACGAAAGCCGGGATAGCCACATCAAAAGTGAAGCCTACTTTGATGTAGCCAAATATCCTAAGATCACCGTAAAATCGGTTTCATTTAAACATACAAGCGGAAACAACTATACGGGCAGTTTTAACGTAAGTATTAAAGATAAAACAAAGTTGATAGAAATACCTTTTACGTATACTGAAGCGGGCAATACCGCAATATTTAAAGGGGGATTCCAGGTTTTAAGAACCGACTTTGGCATTGGCGGCCAAAATATTGTGCTATCAAACGAAGCCAATATCCTGGTAGAAACAGAGATTAGCAAATAAAAGGTTTAAAAAAAATTAATGGAGAGTTGCATTAGTGCCATCGGGATAGCAAATCCCCATAACCGTATTGCCCAGGCTGATATTTACCACTTTATGGTGAACGCTTTTGGGTTGGATAATACAAATGCAGCAAGGTTAAAAAGCATTTATGATAATTCGGGTATCGATCATCGGTATTCGGTAATTAAGGATTTTGGCGAAAGCGACCCATCTAATTATACCTTTTTTGATCCGTCAGGAAATTTTGATCCTTTCCCTGACACGCAGAAGCGGCTAAAGTTTTACGAAAACGAAGCGATAGCTATAGCCATTAATGCTGTAAAAAACTGCATTGCGGGCTTTGGAGAAGGTATTTTACAACAGGTAACACACCTGATAACCATAAGCTGTACCGGCATGCATGCGCCAGGCATTGATATCGAGCTGGTAGAAAAGCTTGGCCTTAATCGCGATACAGAACGCACCTGTATCAATTTTATGGGATGCTATGGTGCAATTAACGGTTTAAAAGTTGCCGACTATATTTGCCGGGCCACCCCAGAAGCAAAAGTACTGGTGGTAAGTGTAGAGCTCTGTACGCTGCATTTTCAAAAAGACAATACCCTGGATAATTGGGTTGCCAATTCCCTGTTCTCTGACGGGGCAGCTGCGGTATTGGTTGAAAATACATCACAACGTTTGAGTAAAGGAACACATCTCTCTTTAAAAAATTTCTACTCGGAATTTGTGATCGAAGCCCGCGATGATATGGGCTGGTATGTGGGCAACACCGGTTTTGAAATGAAGCTTACGTCGCGCGTATCTAAACAGATCAAAAAAAACATAAAGGCTTTAACCGGCAGGTTTTTGCAAAAAGCAAAGCTTGATGCCGGGCAGATTACCGCTTATGCGGTACACCCCGGTGGCCGTAAAATATTGGAAGCGGTTGAAGAGGCATTGGAACTTCCCGAAGAAAGTAATGCGTTTGCTTACCAGGTATTGCAGGAATACGGAAACATGTCATCTGCCACTATTCTTTTTGTGTTGCAGAAAATGCTTAAGGCCGGAAACCTGGTAGATCAAAAGATCATGAGCTTTGCTTTTGGACCCGGTTTAACGGTTGAAGGTATGATACTTGAAATGCATTAACCCACATGAGCGACGTATTGATAGTTGGTGGCGGCCTGGCCGGATTATTTAATGCGATATTGCTTAACCGCGCCGGATTAAAGGTTACCCTCATCGAAAAAAAAACCTACCCGATGCACCGGGTATGCGGTGAATATATCTCCAACGAAGTAATTCCCTTTCTCGGCAGCTTAGGTATTGATCTTGATCAGTTGAACGTTTCCCGCATTAACCGGGTGGAAGTTACAGCGGCATCAGGCACCAAATTTTCGCAAAAGCTTGATTTGGGTGGTTTTGGATTGAGTCGTTACACTTTTGATAACTTCCTTTACCATAAAGCGATGGTGGAAGGGGTAAACTTCATGATTGGCACACGGGTGGAGGACATTCATTTTAAAGACAATCATTTCGAGGTTGTTACTCCCGGGGCGGTATTGACTGCCCCGCTGGTTATCGGCTCATTCGGTAAACGATCAAACCTCGACCAAAAACTAAAACGGCCATTTTTTTATAAGCGAAGCCCGTACCTGGCGGTAAAGTTTCATGTAAAAATGGATTTTCCGGATGATCTTATCCAGCTTAATAATTATAAAGATGGCTACTGTGGCGTAAGCAAAACAGATGGCGACAGGTATTGCATGTGTTATATGGCGCACCGGGACGACTTGCGTAAGTATGGCACATTACAGGCTTTAGAGGATAACATAATTCGTAAAAATCCTTATCTGAACGATATTTTTACCAATGCAGAATTTTTGCTGGATAAGCCCGAAGTGATCAATGAGATCTCATTTGAGAAAAAGGCCCCGGTTGATAACCACATCCTGATGAGCGGAGATACTGCCGGGATGATTGCCCCACTTTGCGGCAATGGGATGACTATGGCTATTCACTCGGCTAAGATACTATCAGAGAAAATCATCATCCATTATAAGCCCGGTAAATTTGTTGATAACAACCGGGTAAACCTGGAAGCCGACTATACAGAAAGCTGGAATAAGCAATTTGCACAGCGTTTGTGGGTTGGGCGACAGCTACAACGGTTGTTTGGCAATAACAATACCACAGCGCTTACCCTGCACCTATTGAATGGCCTGCCACCGTTATCCCGTTACCTGATAAGTAAAACCCATGGCAAACCTTTTGCCTGATATAAGTGTATTTACGATATGCCCGATTTATCAATCCGCGTTTTTGATGCCGAGATCATGGATGATCTCCATTTATCATATAATGAAATAGCCCCGGTATTAGAGGGATTAGGTAAAGTAAACTCCTGGTTTGGCGGGCATAATAGTATAATCGACAGCCTCAAAAAATTTCCGGTGCATAATGGTTATTCGGTTAGTGATTGGGGCTGTGGAGGCGGCGATACGCTGATTGCCATTGCCAATTGGGCTAAGCAACAGCAAATTCACCTAAAACTTACAGGTATTGACGCGGCCCCCGCGGCAATCAACTTTGCAGGTAATGCATCAAAAGGTTTTAATAATATCAGCTATGTACAAGCCGATGTAATAAACGATATTCATTTGCTGGGCAAACACGATATTATTATCAGCAGCCTGTTCACCCACCATTTTGATGATGAGCATTGGATACAGATGATCAAAAACATGCATGCATCTGCCGGCAAAGGCATCATTATTACCGATCTGCACCGGCATTGGTTATTATACTACGCAGTTATAGTGATAACCCATGTTTTAACCCGCAACAAAATGGTACGTTATGATGGTCCTTTATCAGTAAAGCGTGCCTTTAAAAAGCACGAATTATTAACCTTGCTTAAAAATGCAGGAATTGATAACTTTAATTTAACATGGAAGTGGCCTTTCCGCTGGCAGTTAGTGATCTATAAATCGTAGCTTTACGCTATGAATTTGCGCGTATTGGTTTTAGTTACCGCAACAGGCGTAGCAATAACGCTGTCGGCAGTAAACTTCTATTTTCAACACAAATGGTACGATGTTATGATCACTTTTACGGCTACCCTTGCCGTAAGCTACATTGTATTTTACTACCTCATAGAAAAGTACATTTACTCGCGTATTAAACTTATTTATAAGCTTATCCATAATTTAAAGTTAGGGCGCGACCTGCGCGATGCCCTTGGCGAGCACGTAACCGCCAACCCGATTGATGATGTTGAGCAGGAAGTAAAAGAATGGGCAAAGCAAAAAAAATCAGAAATTGATGAATTGCGCAAGCAGGAAAAATTTCGCCGGGATTTTTTGTCAAATATATCGCACGAGTTTAAAACACCGCTTTTTGCTATACAGGGGTATATAGAAGCCCTGCAGGATGATGATTTTGATGATCGTGAAATGGCAAGGCAGTTTTTGGAGAAAGCCTCAAAAAATGTTGATCGTTTAAGTTACCTGATTAAGGATCTGGATGAGATCTCCAAGCTGGAATCGGGCGAGATCCCTATAAATTATACCAAATTTAAGATCAATGATCTTATAAAAGAGGTGTTTGAATCATTGGAGATTAAAGGCAAGCAATACAAGATTAAGCTGATCTTTAAACAAAAATATGATGAAGGCATTATTGTATACGCCGACAGGGAAAAAATAAGGCAGGTTTTGGTGAACCTTATAGATAATTCGTTTAAGTACGGCAAAGAGGAAGGCAACACATCAGTAAGCCTGTTTGTACTGCATGACCAGGTTTTGGTTGAAGTTACTGACGATGGAATTGGTATAGAAGAGAAATTTCTGCCGCGCCTGTTTGAACGTTTTTACCGCACCGATACCAGCCGTTCAAGGCAAATTGGTGGTTCGGGTTTGGGGCTGGCTATTGTAAAACATATTATCGAAGCACACCAGCAAACTATTAATGTACGCAGTACCGAGGGGTTGGGATCTACCTTTGGTTTTACTTTGCAAAGAGCAAAACAAACTTTACCTTTCCCAAATATACCAGTGTTAAAAAGTTAACATTAATTTAACATAGCAACCGTACCTTTACCCCAATTTAAAGCAATATGTCACTTAACAGCATTTTCCAGTATTTTGTACCAAAGGATAAAAAAATATTTTTTCCTTTATTTGAGCAAGCGGCCAGCAATGTAGTAACCATGGGTACTATATTGGTTGAAGCGGTTAACTCAAACAACGCCACCACCCGCGAGGAGTTGTTTAAACAGATTGACAAGCTGGAGAACAAAGGGGATGAACTTACACACCAGATATATCTGGAGCTGGGTAAAAACTTCATTACGCCGTTTGATCGTGAGGACATCCATGCTTTAGCTACCGCTATTGATGATGTTGCCGATTATATACAAGGTGCTGCTAACCGCATGAGCCTTTACAGGATAGATGATTTTAATGAGCATATCCGCAAGTTATCTGATCTGATTTTGCAAGCCAGTATTGATTTGGAAAAAGCTGTACGCGAATTAAAGGATTTGCGTAACGTACGTAACATTGCCGATTCATGTATAAGGATAAACAGCGTAGAAAACCAGGCCGATTATGTATTTGACCGCGCCGTGGCAGATTTGTTCCTGTACGAAAAAGATGCTATCAGACTTATAAAATATAAAGAGATACTTGCCGCTCTTGAAACTGCTACAGATATGTGCGAAGATGCGGCCAACGTAATGGAATCAATTTTAGTTAAAAACGCTTAAGCATATCCTAATCATCACTAAATGGTTACTTCCCTACTTGTCGTTGTTGTTGTACTTGCTCTTGTTTTTGATTACACAAACGGTTTTCATGACGCTGCCAACTCCATCGCTACCATAGTATCTACTAAAGTACTTACACCTTTCCAGGCTGTGCTCATGGCAGCGGTGTTTAACTTTGCCGCTTACTTTTTTATAAAGGATCATAAAGTTGCCAATACAGTTTCAAAAATTGTACTGGAACATTATGTAACCATGCATGTAATATTAGCCGGCTTAATTGCCGCTATCTCGTGGAATTTAATTACCTGGTGGTTTGGTATTCCTTCAAGCTCATCACATACACTTATTGGTGGCTTTGCGGGCGCAGGTATGACTAATGCCCTTTACATGGGTGCAAATGCCCTGCATGCTATCGAAATGAAGTATGTGCTTACCATTGTTGCATATATAGTTTTAGCTCCATTTATTGGTTTAATTATAGCATATATAGTAACCATTTTGATATTAAACATCTGTAAAAGGGCAAGGCCTACTACGGCAGAGCGCTGGTTTAAAAGATTACAGTTGGTATCGGCAGCGGCGTTAAGTTTTGCACACGGTGGTAATGATGCGCAAAAGGTAATGGGGATATTATATGTAACCTTAATTGCAGCTAAAATTATTCAGCCGGGCGCAGCAATGCCCGAGTGGATACCATTGGCTTGTTACTCTGCCATTGCAGCCGGAACCATGTCTGGTGGCTGGAAGATTGTTAAAACCATGGGATCAAAGATCACCAAGGTAACTCCACTGGAAGGTGTAAGTGCCGAAACAGCTGGTGCCATTACCCTTTTTATTACCGAAAGATTTGGTATTCCGGTTTCAACAACTCATACTATTACAGGTTCAATTATCGGTGTTGGTTTAACCAAACGTGTTTCTGCAGTACGCTGGGGAGTAACCATTAACCTGGTTTGGGCCTGGATAATTACCATCCCAATCTCTGCCCTGATTGCTGCCGGTGTATTTGCCTTATTAAAAGCGATAGGATAATTTTCCAAATACTTGGAGGCATTTTTGTTACTTTTAGCCACTATGAAAAAAATAATATTATCAATAACTGTTTTATTGTTCTTTATAACACTTAGCAGTTGCGATACGCTGAACCAGGTAGCCCAGGCAGCAGTAACAAACCCAGGGGGCAACCCAACAACACTTGAAATTGGCAATGGCCTTAAACAGGCCCTTGAAATAGGAACCGGTAAAAGCTCAGATAAACTATCGGCAGTGGATGGTTTTTTGAAGAACGCGGAGGTTAAGATACTTTTTCCGCCCCAAGCTCAAAAAGCAGAAAAAACACTTAGAAGTATTGGCTTAGGCAGTCTTTGTGATGATGTGATAACCTCCCTTAATCATGCTGCAGAAGATGCAGCTGTACAGGCAAAACCCATATTTATCAGTGCTATTAAGCAAATGACCTTGCAGGATGTTACCAATATTTTATTGGGTAAAGAAGATGCTGCAACTCAATATTTTAAGCGCACAACAACCTTGCAGTTAGCAGACAAGTTTAAACCTGTTGTACAGTTAAGTTTAAACAAAACAGGTGCTACAAAATACTATACTGATGCAGCCCAGGCCTACAACAAAGTACCATTTGTATCTAAGATTAATCCCGATATCAGCGATTATGTAACCCAAAAAGCTATTGATGGTTTATTTCTGGAGATAGCCAAACAAGAGTTGGATATTCGCCAAAATCTTGGTGCACGCACAACGCCGTTATTGCAAAAGGTATTCGCTTTTGCTGATAAGAAGAAAAACGGTCAATAAAAGTTCAGTAACTCAAACCCAACTACCCGTCGTTGCTTTTTGTCATCCTGAACGCAGTGAAGGATCTATTATTCGCCATGCATCTTCGCACTGTACAGTCTGCGAATAGATCCTTCGTTCCTCAGGATGACAAACCTTTAAAACGTCATTTCACCTTCAGCGTTTCACGAAATTGTTTGCGCTATGACGCGTAAACAAAGAGGCCAATCGCAAAACGATTGGCCTTTCCTTTTATGTTTTTAAAGTCTTCCGCTAATCAGCGGAGAGATTTAGAGGGGCTTCCTATTTTGGTCCGTAGGTTACAACCGGTATTATCATTTCCTCTAACGAGATCCCTCCATGCTGGAAGGTTTCATTATAAAAATTAACAAAGTGGTTATAATTGTTCGGGTAAACAAAATAGCTGTCTTCCTTAGCAAATACAAAGCTTGAACTTAAGTGCAGCTTAGGAAGCATAGCATCATGCGGGTTACGGATGTGGAATACTTCTTTAGCATTATAATTAAGGTTTTTACCTTGTTTATAGCGCAAGTTGGTATTGGTGTTCCTATCGCCCACTATTTTGCTTGGGTTTTTTACGCGGATGGTACCGTGGTCTGTAGTAATAATTACACGCACTTGTTTCTGTGCCAAAAACTTAAGCAAATCAAACAAAGGCGAATGCTCAAACCATGATAAGGTTAGTGAGCGGTAAGCAGCATCATCACTGGCCAGCTCACGAATCATCTGCATATCGGTACGGGCATGTGATAGCATATCAACAAAGTTGTATACAACCACATTCAGCTCGTTATTCATCAGGTTACTTACCGATTCATTCAAGGCCCGGCCTTCATCAATATTAAGTATTTTATGGTAAGAGTATTTACAGTCTCTTTTTAACACCCGTTTTAAATGATCGGCAATAAATTCAGATTCGAAAAGGTTTTTACCACCTTCGTCTTCATCATTTTGCCACATCTGCGGGTATCTTTTTTCCATATCCAAAGGCATCAGGCCGCTAAAAATAGAGTTACGGGCATATTGCGTGGCAGTAGGTAAAATACTGTAATAAGTATCCTCTTCCTCTAACCTGAAATATTCAGAAATTATGGGGTTGATAATCTTAAACTGATCAAACCTCAGGTTATCTATCAGTATAAAAAACAAAGGCCCCTTGCCATCCATTTTAGGGAACACTTTCTTTTTAAACAATTGCGGCGAGCTGGTAGGCGCCGAATCCGGGTTCTTTATCCAGTTTAAATAGTTGCGTTCAATAAACTTGCAAAACTGTGTATTGGCTTCAGCTTTTTGCATAGTCAATATCTCGTGCATACCGGCATCTTCCAGTTTTTCCAGTTCCAGCTCCCAGTAGATGAGTTTTTTGTAAACATCAACCCATTCCTGGTGGCTCAGGTTATCGTTAAGCGTCATGCCCAGCGTACGGAAATCCATTTGGTAAGCCATGGTTGTTTTTTCGGTAACCAGGCGTTTGTTTTCGGTAAGTTTTTTAATGGTAAGCAGGATCTGCTTGGGGTGAACCGGTTTGATAAGGTAATCATCAATTTTTGAACCGATGGCATCCTCCATCAAATATTCTTCCTCGTTTTTAGTGATCAGCACTATAGGCACATCGTTATTAATGTTCTTGATCTGCTGCAGTGTTTCCAGGCCGGTAAGACCAGGCATGTTTTCGTCCAGGAAAACCAGGTCGAAATAGCCGCTCTTAAAAGTATCAACAGCATCGTTGCCATTGGTTACGGTTGTAACCTTGTAGCCTTTTTCGTTTAAGAAAAGTATATGTGGTCGTAGCAGGTCAATTTCGTCATCAGCCCATAAAATGGTTGTATCTTGCATAATATCTGTATTTAAGTAGTCTGAATCAGAATTATTTCTGAACCGGAACTCATCGAATTAAGGAATAAACAGAACTATCTGCTTGCCAAATATTCACCATTAAAGTAAAATTCAAATAATTCTTTAATTCGATGAGTTCCGGTTCAGACGTTTCTGATTCAGACAATAAAACCTCAAAGGGACGGTTTTGTTGTCACTGAGTAAAGGTATTAACAAAATTTAACAAACATCGGGCGCTTATTTTACCTTTGTTTTACATTTTTGCACTTTATTGATCCCATTGAATAAAAAGAAAATAATAAACGATCCGGTTTACGGTTTTATCAGCATCCCAACAGAGCTGATATTCGACCTGATTGAGCATCCTTACTTTCAAAGATTAAGGTACATCAAGCAATTGGGAATGACACACCTGGTATATCCCGGTGCGCTGCATACCCGTTTCCATCATGCGCTGGGTGCAATGTACCTTATGGATATGGCTATTGAAACCTTGCGTACCAAGGGTCACAATATTAGCGATGAGGAAGAGGAAGCGGTTACCATTGCCATATTACTGCATGATATTGGTCATGGTCCGTTCTCGCACGCGTTGGAGCGTACTATTATTGAAGGGATTGATCACGAGGATATCTCATCAATGCTCATGAATAAACTCAATGAGCAATTTGGCGGGCGTTTAACCATGGCTATCAGTATTTTTAATGATACTTTCCCCCGAAGGTTTCTGCATCAAATGGTATCAAGCCAGTTAGATATGGATAGGCTGGATTACCTTAACCGCGACAGTTTTTTTACAGGTGTATCAGAAGGTGTGATCAGCTCAGAGCGGATCATTAAAATGTTGAACGTTAAGGACGATCTTATAGTAGTAGATGCTAAAGGAATTTATTCGATAGAAAAATTCCTGATTGCCCGCAGGCTGATGTACTGGCAGGTTTACCTGCATAAAGCAGTGGTTGCCGGTGAGGAATTACTGGTAAAAATTTTTAAACGCTGCCGTGAGCTTACCTTAAAGGGCGAGGATCTGTTTGCCACACCCGCTTTAAAACATTTTATCAAAGGCCACATCAGCAGGGGTGCTTTCATGAACGAAGATCATCACCTGGATACTTTTGCCGGTTTGGATGATACCGATATTATGGCCGCGGTAAAGGTTTGGGCGGGGCATCATGATTTTATATTATCAACCTTATCACAGAACCTGATACAGCGTAAATTGTATCATGTAGATATCAGCAACAAACGCCCGGATAAGGCCTTTGTAAGTTCGCTCATTAAAAAAGCGATGCAAAAATATAGCGTAAGCGAGCAGGATGCAGGTTACTTTGTTTTCACTACATCCATACGTAATAATGCCTACACTGCCGGCGATGGCAATATTGGCATATTGATGAAGGATGGTCATGTACATGATATTACAACCGCAAGCGATAACTCAAATTTAGAGGCATTAGCTAAAACGGTAAAAAAATATATACTTTGCTATAGTAAGGAGTTAATTGAAGTATCAAGTAGTTAGTATCAAGTATCAAGATTTTGGGGCGCTTCAATGCAGCTGTCTTGATACTAACTACTTGATACTTGATACTCACAATTAATTATTTGCTGCTTTAATTTTAACATTTAAATTTGTCGATGCAATTTACTGCCCAGGATATAAGTTTTCTTCTTAACGGAACTGTTGAAGGTGATCCTTCGGTAACCGTTCATCAACTGTCCAAAATTGAAGAAGGCACTTCAGGCAGTCTTTCTTTTTTGGCCAACCCTAAGTATGAGCAGTACTTATATACTACAAACGCGTCGGTAGTTATTATAAATAATGATCTGCAGCTTACCGGCCCTGTTACCGCTACCCTGATCAGGGTAGAGAATGCTTACAGCTCATTTTCGGTTCTGCTGGAAAAATACAATACCTTCAAACTCAATAAAAAAGGCATCGAACAGCCTTGCTTTATCCACCCATCTGCACAAATTGGTGCCGAGCCCTATATAGGTGCATTTGCCTACATTGGGCTTAACGCAAAAATTGGCGACAATTGTAAAATATATCCCAATGTTAACATTGCTGATAATGTAACCATTGGAAACAACGTTACCTTGTTCTCTGGTGTTACCGTTTATTTTGATTGCGTAATAGGTAATAATGTTGTGGTACACTCGGGCGCGGTGATTGGCAGCGATGGTTTTGGCTTTGCACCCAATCCTGATGGTACTTATACCAAAGTTGCCCAAATCGGTAACGTGATTTTGGAAGATAATGTGGAGGTGGGATCAAACACTACCATTGACAGAGCCACTATGGGGTCAACAGTGATACGCAAGGGCGTAAAGCTGGATAACCTGATACAGATAGCCCATAATGTAGAGATTGGGGCTAATACAGTAATTGCGGCCCAAACAGGCATATCAGGCAGTACTAAGGTTGGCGAAAACGTAATTATGGGCGGCCAGGTGGGTTTAGTTGGTCACATCAGCATAGCAAACCGTACGCAATTTCAGGCTCAATCAGGAGTTAGCCGCTCTATTACCGAGGAAGGTAAAAAATGGGCCGGTACTCCTGCTACATCATACAATGCCAATATGCGGTCAAATGTGGTTATAAACCGCCTGCCCGAGTTGGAGAAAAGAATAAACGAATTAGAAAAAATAATTATCGAATTAAAGAAGGGGCAATAGTTCGGTAAACGTTCACTGGTTCACCGGTTCATTAGTTCATTGGTCTTTTCTGATGGCAATAATGAACTATTCACCAATGAACTAATGAACAATTGAACCAATGAACGCTACAAAAAATGAATGTAAAACAAAGAACCATTAAAACACCTGTTTCGGTTTCGGGCACCGGCCTACATACCGGTCAAAGGGTAACCATGACATTTAACCCTGCACCCGAAAATCACGGCTATAAATTCAGGAGGGTTGATATGCCCGGTTCGCCTATAATTGACGCGGATGTTGATAATGTGACAGATACATCACGTGGTACTACTATTTCACAAAACGGCGCTACGGTAAATACAGTGGAGCACGTACTTGCTGCATTAGTAGGTTTAGAGGTTGATAATGTACTAATTGATATGGATGGGCCCGAAACGCCTATCATGGATGGCAGTTCGATACAGTTTGTTGATGTAATACTGGAAACCGGCCTGGTTGAACAGGAAGCAGACCGCGAATATTACCACATCCCTTATAATATTCATTACTCTGAGCCCGACCGCAAAGTAGAAATGGTGGCCATGCCTTTGGATGATTACCGTTTTACCTGTATGGTTGACTATAACTCGCAGGTGTTGGGAAGTCAGCACGCCAGTATATCAACTATAAGTGAGTTTAAAAAGGAAATTGCATCATGCCGTACCTTTTGCTTCTTACATGAGTTAGAGATGTTGGTTAAGCATGATTTGATTAAAGGGGGCGATCTTAACAACGCTATTGTGGTTGTTGATAAAGAAGTGGACGAAGAAGAGCTTGCCCACCTTGCCAAACTATTTAACCGTAAAGATATTAATGTAGCCCCGCAGGGAATACTTAATAATATTGAATTGCGCCACCAGAATGAGCCTGCAAGGCACAAGCTGCTGGATATGATAGGCGATTTGGCCCTGGTTGGTGTGCCGCTTAAAGGGCACATTATGGCTGCCCGCCCCGGCCATGCTGCTAATGTGGCCTTTGCAAAAAAAATAAAAACATTAATTAAAAAAGAAAAAAGCCGCAAACAGGTTAAGGTGTATGATCCTAATGCCAAGCCGGTATTTGATACGGTTGAAATTATGGGTATGCTACCGCACAGGCAGCCTTTTTTAATGATAGATAAAATATTGGAATTGACCAAAAGCCATGTTGTGGGCATGAAAAATGTAACCATTAACGAGGAGTTTTTTAAAGGTCATTTCCCGGGCGCCCCTATATTTCCGGGTGTGCTGCAAATTGAGGGTATGGTACAAACCGGGGGTATCCTGGTTTTAAATACGGTACCCGATCCTGAAAATTATTTGACCCTGTTTTTGAAGATAGAAAATGCCCGCTTTAAAAGTAAAGTAGTACCTGGCGACACTATTATTTATATTTGCGATCTGCTGGCCCCTATCAGACGAGGTATTGCGACTATGAAGGGCGTAGGTATGGTTGGCGACAGAGTTGTTGTTGAAGCTGAATTAATGGCACAAATTGTAAAAGTAAAAGGAACAGAAGCATGATCCAGCCTTTAGCATATATACACCCACAGGCTAAAATAGCCGATAATGTGGTGATTGAACCTTTTGTTACTATCCATAAAGATGTTGAAATTGGCGAGGGTACCTGGATAGGCTCCAACTCGGTTATCATGGATGGCGCCCGTATAGGGAAAAACTGCCGTATATTTCCGGGAGCCGTAGTATCTGCGCCACCCCAGGATTTGAAATATAAAGGCGAGCAAAGCACTGTTTCTATAGGTGATAATACAACCATTCGTGAGTGTGTAACACTTAACCGTGGTACTGCTTTGGATAAAAATACCACCACCATTGGCAGTAATTGCCTGCTGATGGCATATGTGCACGTAGCGCATGATTGTGTTATCGGCGATAATGTGATTATTGCAAATGCGGTACAATTGGCAGGGCATATCAATATATATGATTACGCCTTTATTGGCGGATCATCAGCCGTTCACCAGTTTGTTGAAATTGGTGCGCATAGCATGATCTCCGGCGGATCGTTGGTACGTAAGGATGTGCCGCCGTTCACCAAAGCTGGTCGGGAGCCATTATCATATGTTGGTATCAACTCGGTTGGTTTGCGCCGCAGAGGGTTTTCTGCTGCTACTATCAATGAAATCCAGGAGATATATCGTATACTGTTCCTCAAAAAATATAATGTAAGTAAGGCCCTTGACATCATCGAAGCCGAGTTTACCCCAAGTGTGGAACGCGATGAAATCATCAACTTCCTGCAAAATTCGCAAAGAGGTATCATGAAGGGTTTTGGGAATAGCTAAATTGTCTGAATCAGAATTTACAGGATTTTTGAATTAACAGAATCCTGTAAATTTGTTCAACATTCTCTATTCTGCGCATTCTATAATTCTGTAAATTCTGATTCAGACTACACATGACCATCACCCTAAATAACATTGGCCGCCGCTTTAACCGCGATTGGATTTTCAGGGGGATACACCATACGTTTACCAGCGGTGAATCATATGCCATACTTGGGCCAAATGGTTCGGGGAAATCTACCTTGCTACAGATTTTAAACGGCAGTCTTTCCCCGTCAATTGGTACTATTGATTTTGCATTTCAGGAAAAACAAATCGAGATTGATCAAGTATTTCAATATTTAAGTCTTGCCGCCCCATACCTGGAGGTAATTGAGGAGTTTACGCTTAGTGAAATGGTTGATTTTCATTTTAAGTTTAAAGCTTACAAAGAGGGGGTTGATAAAAAGCACCTGATCAATTTGCTAAACCTGCCCAAAAGCGAGCATAAGCTTATTAAATATTTTTCATCGGGCATGAAACAGCGCCTTAAGCTGATCCTGGCTTTTTGTGCCGATACCCCAATGTTGATGCTCGATGAGCCAACCTCCAACCTGGATCATCAGGGTGTGGATTGGTATTTAAGCCTGGTTGAACAGTTTGCAACAGGTCGCCTCACTATCATCTGCTCAAACCAGGAACATGAGTATGGTTTTTGTAAACAACGGCTGAGCATATCTGATTACAAGAGTTAGATTTGAGACGGAAGTTAAAATCAGTCTTGTCGAAAATTTTGAGCTATGCTATTCCCTCCACATGCAATTGTCATAATTCAGCAACTTCCGGTCGAAATCTGAAATCTCACAGCTAATATCTCATATCTATTCCCGTATCTTTAGTTACTAAAACAAAAAACTACTTATGATACCAGTAAAAGGATATGCAGCACAATCACCTACTACCGACCTCGCCCCATGGGATTTTGAGCGACGCGAAGTTGGTGCGCATGATGTGCAATTTGATATTTTATTTTGTGGCGTTTGCCATAGTGACCTTCACCAGATAAAGAATGACTGGTTTCCCGGGATATTCCCAATGGTACCGGGACATGAAATTGTTGGTCGGGTGGTTAAAGTTGGCGATCATGTTAAAAAATTTAAAGTTGGCGACCTTGCCGGTACCGGCTGCCTGGTTGATTCATGCAGGATATGTGAAAACTGTAAAGAGGACCTGGAGCAATATTGCTTAAACGGCAGTTCGCAAACCTACAATGGCCTGGAACAGGATCATAAAACACCTACCTACGGCGGTTACTCCAACAGTATTGTTGTTAATGAAGATTTTGTACTTCATATTTCTGATAAACTTGACCTTGCCGCCACCGCGCCATTATTATGCGCAGGTATCACTACTTACTCGCCGCTTAGGCACTGGAAAGTTGGAAAAGGCCATAAACTTGCAGTTTTAGGTTTGGGCGGATTAGGCCACATGGGCGTTAAGTTTGGTGTAGCCTTTGGCGCCGAAGTTACCGTGTTAAGTACTTCGCCAAGCAAGGAAGCAGATGCTAAAGCATTGGGAGCACATCATTTTGTGGTAACCAGCGATCCTAAACAGATTGAAGCCGCTAAAAACTCATTCGATTTTATATTGGATACTGTTTCTGCACCACATGATTTTAACATGTATCTGTCTTTATTAAGAACCAATGGTGTACATATTTGCGTAGGGGTGCCACCAGAACCGGCCAGCATTGAGGCATTCAGTTTATTGGGTGGCCGTAAAAGCCTTGCCGGATCTGGCATTGGAGGCTTAGCCGAAACTCAGGAAATGCTTGATTTTTGCGCCGAACACAACATCGTATCTGATATTGAAATGATTGATATCAAAGATATCAGCACTGCCTATGAACGTATGCAAAAAGGTGATGTACGGTATCGTTTCGTAATTGATATTGCTACGCTGTAGATTTTTGATATTATAGATATATCCTACATGTGATGTATTGATTAAAAAAACTTTTTGTCATCCTGAGGAACGAAGGATCTGCTCCGCTATGCTTCTTCGCTCTGTAGAGCTTGCGAATAGATCCTTCGTTCCTCAGGATGACAAACTTTTTAAAACGGCAATTCTCCTTCAAAGTCCTCAGGATTTTATAATTAATAACGTTTTATAAAAGGCTTACCTATAATCCCTCAGTCCTTATTCCTTGCTCCTTTTATCTTTATTCCTATCCCTAACCACCTGATTATCTCCTCCATAAAAATCTAATCTCTCATATTCCACATCTCATATCTAATTCCTAATTTTGCGCCTCAATATTATTTTATGGCCAAAGCATCAGATGTTAAAAATGGAAATGTGCTTCGCTTTAATGGCGAGTTAGTGCAGGTAGAGGAATTTTTACACCGTACACCAGGTAACTTGCGTGCATTTTACCAGGCTCGTATGCGTAATGTAAAATCAGGAAAACTGGTTGAGTACCGTTTCCGTACCGACGAGGAGGTTGATATTGCCCGTGTTGAAACCAGTGATTATCAATATTTATATGACGAGGGCGATTCATTAGTTGTAATGGATAACACCACTTATGATCAACATAGCATACCTAAAAAATTATTTGGCCCCGCGGTTAAATTCTTGAAAGAAGGCATGAACGTAATAGTAGCTTTTGAAAGCGAAGAACCTATAATGGGTTCTATCCCAGGATCTGCCGAACTGGAAATTACTTATACCGAGCCAGCCGTTAAAGGCGATACCTCAACAGGCGCCCTAAAAAACGCGACAGTTGAAACCGGTGCCGAGATCCGCGTACCATTATTCATCAATATTGGTGATAAGGTTAAGGTTGATACAGCAACCGGCGCATATGTGGAAAGAGTAAAGGGGTAGCCCCCAACCCCCGGAAGGGGGAGTTTTTTGAATAGCATATAAAAAAGGAGGGTTTGTTTTTAACAAACCCTCCTTTTTTTGTCTCTTGGTGTCATGCCGAACTTGAAATAAGCCCTATAAGCTCCCTCTTCAGGGGGCCGGGGGGCCTAAAACTCCAGCTCCAGCAAAACCGGGCAATGGTCCGAGTGTTTGGCTTCGGGTAATATAGCGGCCCTTTTAATGTTATTTTCCAACTCGGTACTTGCCATGGTATAATCAATACGCCAGCCCAGGTTTTTGCCTCTTGCGCCAGCCCTGAAACTCCACCAGGTATAATTATGCGGTTCTTTATTCAAATGGCGGAAGGTATCAATAAAACCGCCTTCGATGAATTTCTCCATCCACTCACGTTCTTCGGGTAAAAAGCCTGATGAGTTGGCGTTTGATTTTGGATTATGGATATCGATGGGGCGGTGGCAAATGTTGTAATCGCCGCATACTACCAGTTTAGGGTGATCTACCTTTAACAGGGTAAGGTATTTGCCAAACTCATCTAAAAAGCGATACTTAAATACCTGACGCTCGTCGCCGCTTGAGCCCGACGGGAAGTATACACTCATTACGGATACTTCATCAAAATCAACCCTGATGCAACGGCCTTCGCGGTCAAAATCTGGTATGCCACAGCCATATTCAATGTGTTTTGGTGTTTGTTTGCAGAAGATAGCGGTACCGCTATACCCCTTTTTTTCGGCCGGGAACCAGTAGTGTTTGTAGCCCAACTGATCTACCAGCCCAAGATCGGTAAGTACATCGGGAGTAGCTTTAATTTCCTGCAGGCAAACTACATCGGCATCGGTAGCCTGTAGCCAGGCCAGCCAGTTTTTGCTTATTGCAGATCGGATACCATTAACGTTATAAGTGATTATTTTCATGCCCCCTAACCCCCTAAAGGGGGAATTTTTGATTTAAATTATTGTAAAATATTTTGTGCGCAATATTAATTATATCTGTAATGATTGAAGAGCCCTATCACAAATATATCGCTCCCCCTTTAGGGGGCTGGGGGGCCTGGGCTCAAAAGCTTGTCCAGCTGCTTGCATTGCTTTTTGCTCAAAACCTCCACGGTCATGGGTACATCTTCCAGCGGACGGTCATTTTTATCTTTCTTCACCGCAGCAATATGATCAACCATGTCAATGCCAGATACTACTTCGCCATAAACGGTATAACCATGATCTAATTGGGCGGTGCCGCCTACTGTTTTATAGTATTCACGCTGCCAGGCCGGTATTTTATATCCTTTTAAACGGCCGTTTTCCAGCGAATCCATTTTAGCGTCGCTAAGGCGTTTGCCCTCTACGATGTAAAACTGGCACCCGCTTGATGCTTTTTTAGGATTATCATCACGGGCTGCTGCAAGTACCCCACGCTTATGGAACAAACTATCTCTAAACTCGGCTGGTACCGTGTAGCCAACATCTCCATTGCCCAATTCGGCTCCGGGTTTTGCTTTATTGGGATCTTTAGAGTCGGGGTCGCCTCCCTGGATCATGAAATTCTGGATCACCCTGTGAAATAACACGCCATTATAAAACCCTTTTTTTGCAAGCTTTATAAAGTTATCACGGTGTAAAGGGGTTTCATTGTACAAGCGGATGATGACACTGCCGTAACCGGTACTGATGCGTACATATTGGTTTTTAGGTGGCTTGGCAAAGGCTGTGGCTGTAATGGTAAGTAATAACAGTGTTATTGTAAAAAGCTTTTTCATTGGCTGAAGCAGAGTTTTTTGAAATTCAGGAAACGTACATCATGTTACCTGATCCAAGTTTTTTCGAATGTATGAATTTATAGAAATTTAAGGAACAGGAAATTTAACCAACTTCACCCCCGATTCAAACCTGGCAGTTAAACTACGCCCTGTTCCTCAAAATAACTAATTATTAATGATTTCAAGAGCATTTCCTGCTCAAGCAACGTGTAGTTGGGGATAACTTTTATCAGTTTCCAATGCGGCCAGCCATCCTGATCAAGTCCTTCCAGTTCATAAAATCCCATCATGCTCATCAGCTTGCAATTGGCTATATGCATCAGCTCTTCCTTTTGGCGTTTGCTAAACTTTCGCGGTCCCTGGCCAAGTTCCTGCACACCAATTAAAAACAGTATTACCTTTATATCGGGTTTTTCGTTATCAAAATCTTCAGCAATGCGTTCCTGCAGTGCAGTCCACTTTAAATTAATTTCAGCAGGTTTCATATGGGCAAAGATAGGGTTAGTTCATGGTTGATACTTCATGGATCATGGCGAAATGTTAATAACATGATGTAAACACATAAAGCTACTGTAAACTAATACCTATAAACATCCTGATAGTTAATGAGTGATGGCCCAATAATCACGACTTAGGCTGCCTTGGTCCATGAACTATCCACTACCAACTTATCACAATTGTTACAATGTTGCATTAATTATGTGGTTTTATTGCTTATTTTTGTGCCGCACCTTAAAAAAGGTTGTAAGTGTGAAGAAAAATAAATCAAATATTATTTATTCGTGGCTGTTGCTCATCTGCTTTATTGCAGGTCAGTATATGGTTTATTCGCACCAGCACCAGCTTATAAAAGGCATCTCCAAAACAGAACTGGTAACAAACAGCCATCCGCAGCAAACCGTGAAGGAGAAATGCGATATGTGCGATGCCATGCACCACAATTTTGCAGTAATTGATACCCCTTTATATGCAACTCCACAACTTGCAGTAATGCATGTTTTTAAACCTTGCGACTATGATTTTGTAAGCATGTCGCTTGTGCTTGCAGCCGGCAGGGCTCCTCCTGTAATTTCGTAACAAATCTATTCTGTTAGAATTTTTTACAAACTGAGCCGTTTTAAAGGCGGTATTTATTGATCCACAATTTATTCGTTATGAAATTAAAGCTAATTAGCTTCTTAATATTGCTGTTTATAGGTTTTACTTATTTGGCACATGCTACCACTATAACTACTAAAAATACGCCGGAAGATGTTATCGGAACCCTATCGGGCATTATTACCGATAAAGCCGATGGCAAGCCTATTATAGGTGCTACAATCACTATTCCCGATCTGCGAAAAGGTGCAATCACCGATGCAAACGGTAAGTACATTTTTAACAACATACCTAAAGGCATTTACCTTGTGCAGGTAAGTTACATTGGTTATTCAACGCTCAACCAAAGGGTTGATTTTTCCAAAACCACGGTATTTGATGTAAAATTGCAAACTTCATCTGTTGAGGCCGGCGAGGTTATAATTACCGGTGTAAGTAAAGCCACCGAAATAAAGCGTAGCCCTGTGCCTATGTTAGCCGTGGGGAAAACTTATTTAGAACAGCGCGCTGCTTCTGGTAATATTATTGATCAGATAGCTACCCTGCCGGGTGTAAGCGCCGTTACCACCGGGCCAAACGTATCAAAACCTTTTATCCATGGCCTTGGTTATAACCGGGTGATCACGCTGATGGATGGTATCCGCCAGGAAGGGCAGCAATGGGGCGATGAGCACGGTATTGAGGTAGATCAAAATTCTGTTGATCGTGTTGAAGTAATTAAAGGGCCCGCCAGTTTAACCTATGGCTCTGATGCTATTGGTGGAGTTGTTAACTTAATATCACCGTCACCCGTTCCCGATGGTACAATAGCAGGTTCTGTACAGGGCATTTATGGCACTAACCAGGGTTTGTTGAACGGATCATTCAGGCTTCAGGGCAATCAAAATGGTTTTGTTTGGGGAACTGTAGTATCTGCCAAAGAAGGAAAAAATTATCAGAACCAGCATGATGGCCGTGTTTACGGTACCAACTACAAAGAAAAAGACGCCCGTATTATGTTAGGGTTAAATAAATCATGGGGTACGTCATATTTGCATGCATCTGTTTTTGATGATGAGCAATCTATACCCGATGGTAGCCGCGATTCAATTACCCGCCAGTTTACCCGACAGATTACAGAGGACGATGCCTCCCGGCCTATCGTTCCGCAATCAGTGTTAAACTCGTATACTATCCCTACGCTGCACCAGCATGTGCAGCTTTACCGCATCTATAACAATAGTAACTTTAGATTGGGCGATGGAAACCTGGTTGTAAACCTGGGTTATCAATACAGTCACAGGCGCGAGTATACCCATCCCGAAGCTGGTGATGTTGCCGGGTTAAACCTTCATTTAACTACTTATACCTATGATGTTAAATACAATTTCAGTATCGGCAATGATTATGAAACCACTTTTGGCATTAATGGGCAGTATCAAAATAATACTATCGGCGATGCTACAGATTTTCCAATCCCGGCCTATCACCAGTTTGATGTAGGTCCGTTTTTTGTAGTGAAGAAAAGCTACGGAAAGCTTGATCTGTCATTAGGTGCAAGGTATGATAACCGGTCATTTAGCAGTAGTGCTGCCTATGTTGATAGTTTGGGCAGCAACGGATTTCCTCAATTATACACAGGAGCAAATCCAACCACCACACTAAATGTTAGCAACCAGTTTGAAGCCTTTAGCAAAACCTTCAGGGGCGCATCGGGTAGCTTTGGAGCCACCTACAACGTGTCTGACGCGTTCCTGGTAAAAGGTAATATTTCAAGGGGCTTCAGGGCGCCAAGTATTGCCGAAATCTCGGCCAACGGACCAGACCCGGGTTCGCAGATCTATCACATCGGTGATAAAAACTTTAAACCCGAATTCAGTGTACAGGAAGACCTTGGCACCTTTTTAACACTCCCGAATATATCGGCCAGTGTGGAGGTGTTTAATAACGATATCTCCAACTACATTTACCAGCAGCAGGTTTTAAATCCTGATGGAAGCCCGGTTTATACACAAGGTTATACCACATTTACTTATGTGCAAAGTAAAGCGCGTATTTACGGTGGCGAGGTGAATGTAGATTTGCACCCTATACCATGGCTGCATTTTGAAAACGCGTTAAGTTTAACTTATGGCGAAAATAAGGGCAACGGCGGCCCGGTGGCCGACAGCTTAAAATACCTGCCGTTTATACCCCCGTTGCACACCCACTCTGAACTGCGCGGAACATTTAACGGTGGCTTTGGCGACTTTAAAAGCTTGTATGTTTTTGTAGGCTTTGATCACTACAGTGCCCAAAACCGTTATTTTGCAGCTTACGGTACCGAGACTGCTACGCCTGGTTATAACCTGTTAAGCGCCGGCTTTGGTGGTAACATTGTAAACAAAGCAGGGCAACCGGTAATTAAATTATTTATTGAAGGTACCAACCTTGCAAATGTTAACTATCAATCAAACATGAGCCGGTTAAAATATTTTGATAACGCAACAGTGCCTGCGGGCGTACGTCCGGGCATATTTAACATGGGCCGTAATATCAGCTTTAAAATTGTGGTGCCGTTTGGATTTAATACGGGTAAGAAATCATAAGATAAATTCCTTTAGTTAAGAAAGTCCTGCCGGTTATCGTCGGCAGGACTTTCTTATTGGTTTAAGTATTTTTGAGTATTTTTGAATGATCTTCTACTATGTCATTGCGAGGAGGAACGACGAAGCAACCGCGAACTGTGCACGTCCGCGATATAAAGTCCGCGATTGCCACGCTGCGCTCGCAATGACATGGTAGCTTAATTAAAAATGTTACCGTGCAGCTAATCATTCCATCTATATCAAATTTACCCAACGCTGCCAAAGCTATTATTGAGCATGCGGCAAACAGTAGGATCTTTCTTTTTTATGGCGATATGGGTGCGGGTAAAACCACACTTATTAAAGAACTATGCAAGGGCTTAGGCACAACGGATACGGTGACCAGTCCTACATTTTCTATTGTTAACGAGTACCATACTACAAAAGGTAAAATATATCATTTTGATTTTTATCGGCTTAAGGACCAAACCGAAGCCCTTGATATGGGTTATGAAGAATACTTTTATGACGGTGCTTATTGTTTTATTGAGTGGCCCGAGAAAATACCAGACCTGCTGCCACAGCATTACTCCAACATTAATCTAAAGGTTTTGGATGATGGAGCGAGGCAGATAGACATTGAAATTATTTAGTTTTATGATAAGTCGTTTTTTCTTATCTTCATCAGCCAGAAAAATAACACACACAAATGAGTTCAGGGATATACAGCGGGTTTTCGGATGTTGCCAAACAGGCAATGATGCAACCGCAGGAGTCGATGCTGGAGGTTAAAAGCAAAAAAAACAAACTATTTATCGGCATTCCCAAGGAGATTTCCTTCCAGGAAAACAGGATTCCGCTTACGCCACTTTCGGTAGCGTTATTGGTAAATAACGGACATCATGTAATGCTGGAAAGTAATGCCGGGCAGGCCGCCAATTTTAGCGACAAAGATTACAGCGAGCAGGGAGCTCATATTGTATATGATACCAAAGCTGTTTATGAGGCGGATATCATCATAAAAATCGCTCCTCCTATGAAGCAGGAGATTGAAATGATGAAGCCCGGACAGATACTGATTTCGGCCCTGCAAATGGCAACACTTAAAGCAGATTGCCTGCATGCCCTCATCAATAAAAAAATAACCGCGCTATGCTTTGAGCATTTGCGCGATGAAGGAGGCTCTCTTAGCGTGGTAAGGGCCATGAGCGAGATTGTGGGCGCTACATCCATATTAATTGCCGCCGAATATTTAAGTAACGTTTTTGAAGGTAAAGGCCTGATGCTGGGAGGCATTACCGGCGTTCCGCCAACAGAGATCGTGATACTGGGTGCCGGTACTGTGGGTGAATATGCCGCGCGCACCGCTATATCGTTAGGCGCCGAGGTAAAGGTTTTTGACCCATCAATATACAAACTGCGACGTTTGCAAAACAATATTGGCAGCCGGGTTTTTACCTCTGTAGTACAACCAATAGTATTGGAAAAGGCGATTACTACATGCGATGTGGCTATTGGGGCCATGCGCGCGGAGGATGGACGCAGTCCCTGCATTATATCAGAAACAACCGTTAGCCGCATGAAGCGCGATTCGGTAATTATTGATGTAAGTATTGACCAGGGCGGCTGCTTTGAAACATCCGAAGTTACCAATCATACTCACCCGGTGTTTCGCAAATATGATGTGATCCATTATTGCGTGCCCAATATAGCTTCAAGAGTTGCCCGTACGGCCACCTATGCGCTTACCAATATTTTTGCTCCTATCCTGCTGGATATTGGCGAACATGGAGGTATCAAGAATGTGATATGGCAAAAATCGGGTGTGCGTAATGCTGTTTATATTTACCAGGGCCATCTTACAAACAAACACATCGGCGAGCGTTTCGGCATCCCATGTAAAGATCTTGATTTGCTTATTGTATCAAACCGGTAAACTTTGTCGGCTTGCTGCCTTGTTGCTTTTAATTGTAAACAACAACGCCCAGCACAACACTACAAGTATATTGACAGCCCCCGGATATGCAAACGCATGGTTTCACCGTACTAAAAAGTGAATGGTGGAATGATGATTTTGGCGAATGGCCTGATTGCCAGCCGCCCGATTCCCCTTTTACAGCTTTGTAATTGGAATTTTAATCACCATTTGCTTAAAGGCATTAAAATTGCTTTGCAATATGGGTTTAAGCAGTATAATTAAAAAAATAAGGAATGAGTTTTTTAAGCAAGGAATATTTAACACAGCTTTGGAAGGTTTTAGTGGCAACCTTTTCAGGCTTTAGTAGTGATAATGGTTTAAAATTGAGTGCGTCTTTGGCTTACTATACCGTGTTTTCCATAGCCCCCTTGCTTATCATCATTATATCGGTAGCGGGTTTGGTTTTTGGGCAGGATGCAGCTACCGACAGATTGTATCCACAAATTGCCCATTATGTGGGCTCAGGGGCAGCTTTACAAATCCAAGATATATTAAAGCACCTGGCGCTTTCGGGCAAATCGGGATTGGCGGTAATAATTGGTGTAATTACCCTGTTATTAGGCGCAAGCAGCATTTTTGTTGAGATACAGGATTCATTGAACACCATTTGGCGGGTAAAAGCCAAGCCAAAACGCGGCTGGGTTCAACTGCTCAAAAATCGATTTGTATCTTTTTCACTAATTATAAGCCTTGGTTTTTTGCTTTTAGCTACACTTGCAGTAAATATTATACTTGATGCCTTGAAGGATAAAATACAACATTTTATCCCCGTTGTAACAGGATTACTGTTAAAAGGAATTAACCTGGCTATCACTGTCATCGTAATTACTACTTTGTTTGGCATCATCTTTAAGTTTTTGCCCGATGTAAAAATCAAGTGGAAAGATGTACGGTCTGGCGCTTTTTTTACGTCGTTGCTTTTTATGCTTGGTCAGTATATGATTAGTCTGTATATTCAATATACGGCTCAGGGTTCTGCTTACGGAGCTGCAGGCTCCATCATTGTTATTTTGGTTTGGATCTATTATACATCAGCTATATTATACATTGGCGCCGAGTTTACCCAGGTATACGCCGAGGCCATTGGCAGCCGTATTGAACCGGCAGATTACGCGGTTTCTGTTCAACAAACCGAGGTTGAAAGAGAAGTGAAAAATCTTCCCCCACAAAATCCGCAATTACAGGGGCATTTGAAAAAGGATGTGCTGAAGAAATAATCGGCCGTGTGGAGTTAACCGGTTTAGGTCCTGATCTCTTGACTCTCCACAAACAATCTTCACATGATATTCACTTATTATTCGTAAATTCGTATAAGAATTATTTATAAAAAAATGGAAACTAAAGATCCTGAATACGTTTACAAAAACGTAATACAATTAACAGAACAAGATGCATCCCGTAAATTTATAGCTAATGTATTTTTATGGATGTTTGTTGCCTTAGGCCTTTCTGCCTTTTGCGCTTTTGTTTTTTCAAATAACCAGGCATTGTATGAAATGCTCAGAAACCCGGAAACAGGTGGTAACACAGGTTTAGGTACTATTGTAATGTTTGCTCCGCTTGCTTTTGTGTTAATTATCTCGTTTGGTTTTAACCGCTTGTCTTACGGGGTTTTAGCATTGCTTTTTGTTGCATTTTCGGCAATAATGGGAGTAAGTTTAAGCTACATTCTTTTAGTATATGCGACAAGCTCTGTAGTGGGTGTATTTGTTACAACCTCGGTAGTGTTTGGCGTTATGGCAGTTGCCGGATATACCACGAAAACCGATCTTACAAACTTTGGGTCGATAATGATAATGGGCCTGATTGGTATAATTGTAGCATCAATATTTAACATGTTTATGCACAGTACCCAATTAGAATATATTATTAGCTACGTTGGTATAGCTGTTTTTGTTGGCTTAACGGCATATGATGTTCAAAAACTTAAGCGTATTGGCGCCGGCCTTGAATATGGCGATGCTTCGGCAAAAAAAATGGCCCTTATGGGTGGCTTAACATTATACCTTGATTTCATCAACCTTTTCCTGATGATCCTGCGTTTATTCGGCAGAAGAAAATAATATTAGCAAAACATTTATTATTAAAAGCTGCCTGAAAAGGCGGCTTTTTTTGTATGCGTAAATTTACTTAGCGTACAGATACGTGAAGATATACACTATTGCATTTTACCGCATTATTATGCACCTTTGCAATGCTTATGGAGAAAGACGGAGGGATTAGACCCTGCGATGTCTTAGCAACCTGTGCTTCACAAGGTGCTACATTCTACTCAGCCAGCCGCACGGCCCTGGGAAAGATAAGCGAAAGTCAAAATAACACCCGACTTTTCGAAATAAGTTTTTTAAGTATCAAGTAGTTAGTATCAGGTATCAAGACATTTTTTTGCTTGTATCATGACCTAATTAAAATCAAGCACCGGAATTTGCCGTACTTGATACTTGATACTAATTACTTGATACTATCAATGGATATTAGAAAAGAATTAGAAAAACGCATCCTTGTGATCGACGGCGCCATGGGCACCATGATACAGCGGTACCAGCTTACCGAGAAGGATTTTCGTGGGGAAAGATTTAAAGATCACAATAGCGATCTGCAGGGGAATAATGACCTTTTGAATATCACACGCCCGGATATCATTAAGGCCATACATGCCGAATATTTGGATGCCGGCGCGGATATCATCGAGACAAATACTTTTAGCACACAAATAATTTCCCTTGCCGATTATAAGCTGGAAGAACTGGCCTATGAGCTTAGCTATGAAGGTGCACACCTTGCCCGCGAAGTTGCTGATGAGTACAATATAAAAACACCGGATAAACCACGTTTTGTGGCCGGGGCTGTTGGGCCAACCAACCGTACTGCTTCCCTTTCGCCTGATGTTAATGATCCGGGTTACCGGGCGGTTACTTTTGATGATCTGGCCGATGCTTATTACGACCAGGTTCGCGGTCTGGTTGATGGCGGATCGGATTTGTTACTGGTTGAAACCATATTTGATACCCTGAATGCCAAGGCTGCTTTGTTTGCCATCAACCGTTATGCAAATGAATCTGGCAAGCATCTGCCGGTGATGATCTCGGGTACTATTACCGACGCTTCCGGGCGTACATTATCGGGGCAAACTGTTGAGGCTTTCTGGAATTCTATCCGCCATGCCAACCTGCTTTCGGTAGGTTTAAACTGCGCTTTAGGTGCAAGGGAAATGCGCCCGCACCTTGCAGAACTTTCTGAAAAAGCCGATGTATATATATCAGCTTATCCAAACGCCGGCTTGCCGAATGAGTTTGGTCAGTATGACGAAACTGCTCATGAAACTGCTCACCAGGTTGATGATTTTATCAAAGCCGGGCTGGTTAATATAGTGGGTGGTTGTTGTGGTACTACACCGGAACACATCAAATGTATTGCCGAGCGGGCATCTAAGTATCCACCCCGGAGAATCCCGGAAGTGGAGCCTGATCTTCGCCTGAGTGGTTTAGAGGCCGTTACCATAAAGCCCGAAAGTATTTTTGTGAACGTAGGTGAGCGTACCAATATCACCGGATCGCCAAAATTCTCAAAACTGATATTAGCCGAGGATTATGAAGCCGCTTTGGCTGTGGCCCTGCAACAGGTTGAGGGCGGTGCCCAGGTGATTGATATCAACATGGATGAGGGGATGATTGATTCGGAAGCGGTGATGGTTAAATTCCTGAACCTGGTAGCCTCCGAACCCGATATTGCCAAATTGCCCATCATGATTGATTCATCTAAATGGACGGTTATTGAGGCTGGCTTAAAATGTATCCAGGGTAAGGGCATCGTAAACTCTATCTCCCTTAAAGAGGGCGAAGAAAAGTTTATTGAGTATGCCCGCAAAATATTAAGCTACGGCGCCGCTGCCGTGGTGATGGCTTTTGACGAAACCGGACAGGCCGATTCATTACAGCGCCGGATTGAGATTTGTAAACGCTCATACGATATATTGGTTGATGTGGTTGGTTTCCCTCCGCAGGATATTATTTTCGACCCGAATATATTAACTGTTGCCACCGGCCTGGAAGAGCACAACAACTACGCGGTTGATTTTATTGAAGCTACCCGCTGGATAAAGCAAAACCTGCCTCACGCCAAAGTAAGCGGCGGGGTGAGTAATATTTCATTCTCTTTTAGGGGAAACAATGTTGTGCGCGAGGCTATGCACTCGGCATTCCTGTATCATGCTATTAAAGCGGGTATGGATATGGGTATTGTAAACGCCGGGATGCTGGAAGTTTATGAAGAGATTGATAAAACCCTGCTGGAGCTGGTGGAGGATGTATTGCTTAACCGCCGTGATGATTCGACCGAGCGACTTGTAGAGTATGCCGATACCATTAAAAGTAAAGGTAGAGAGATTGTACGCGATGAAGAATGGCGTAAACAACCAGTAGCCAAACGTTTATCACACGCGTTAGTTAAAGGTATTATTGAATACCTGGATGATGATGTGGAAGAGGCGCGCCAGGCTTATGATAAACCACTGGAGGTGATTGAGGGTCCGCTAATGGACGGCATGAACATCGTTGGTGATCTGTTTGGTGCCGGTAAAATGTTTTTGCCACAGGTGGTAAAATCGGCCCGTGTAATGAAAAAGGCGGTGGCTTACCTGTTGCCCTTCATTGAAGAGGAAAAGAAAAACAATGCCAATGCAGATCAGCGTGCCAATGCCGGTAAGGTACTCATGGCTACCGTAAAGGGCGATGTGCACGATATTGGTAAAAATATAGTGGGCGTAGTTTTGGCCTGTAATAACTTCGAGGTAATTGACCTTGGCGTAATGGTGCCCGCACAAAGAATCATCGAGGAAGCCAAAAAACAAAACGTAGATATTATCGGCCTAAGCGGATTGATCACCCCATCACTTGATGAGATGGTGCATTTTGCCAAAGAGATGGAACGGGAGGGCTTTACTATTCCGTTGATTATTGGCGGGGCTACCACATCACGTATTCACGCTGCAGTAAAGGTTGATCCTCATTACTCGGGTGCTGCTATTCATGTATTGGATGCATCGCGTAGTGTTACTGTTTGCAGCAGTTTGATGAACCGCGAAAACCGTGATGCTTACATTAAAAATATTAAAGACGAGTACGCCAAATCGCGCGAAGCGCATTTGAATAAAAAATCCGACAAGCGCTTTGTCACCATTGATCAGGCCAGGCAGTCAAAATTTCAGATCAGTCTGGATGGTGATATTGCGCCTAAGCCAACGTTTACCGGTACCAAAGTATTGGAGTCGTACCCGCTGGAAGAGCTTGTTCCCTATATCGACTGGACACCGTTTTTCCATACCTGGGAATTGCGCGGCAGCTACCCTAAAATATTTGCGGATAAATTTGTGGGCGACGAAGCCAAAAAACTTTTTGATGATGCACAGGAGCTGTTGAAGAAAATTGTAGATCAAAAACTATTGCAGGCTAATGGCGTAATAGGTTTTTGGCCTGCTAACAGTGTTGGTGATGATATTGAATTGTATACAGATGAAAGCAGAACGCAGTTGCTCACCCGCATTCATACGCTTCGCCAGCAGGCCGAAAAGGTAAAGGGCGATCCTTATTATGCGTTATCAGATTTTATCGCGCCAAAAGAAAGTGGAGTTCCTGATTATTTTGGCGGCTTTGCGGTAACTACAGGTATTGGCTGCGACGAGATGGTAGCGGAATTTGAGGCCGACCATGACGACTATAACAGTATTATGGCCAAAGCCCTTGCCGACCGCCTTGCCGAAGCCTTTGCTGAGAAAATGCATGAACTGGTACGTAAGGAATACTGGGGCTACTCTAAAGGAGAAAAGTTAAGCACTGAAGACCTGATTAAAGAAGACTACCAGGGTATCCGCCCGGCACCGGGTTATCCCGCCTGTCCGGATCATACGGAAAAAACAACCTTGTTTGAATTGTTAAAAGCAGAAGATACCGCCAAAATGCACCTGACTGAAAGCCTGGCGATGACCCCGGCTGCATCGGTAAGCGGTTTCTATTTCGCGCATCCGCAGGCAAGGTATTTTGGGCTTGGCAAGATTAGCAAGGACCAGATTGAGGATTACGCGGTTAGGAAAAACATGGATCTCGAAACGGTTGAACGCTGGTTAGGTCCGAATATTAATTATTGAGTTGTTGCGAGGCTCGGGTTGCGAGTTTCGGGAAAAAATAAAAATGGTATATACTGATTTAGATGTATGGAAAGAGGCAAGGATATTAGTTAAGCTTGTTTACACAAGCATGATTGATTTCCCCAAGGAAGAAATCTTTGCCTTGCAGTCGCAAATCAAACGTGCGGCTATATCTATCCCATCTAACATAGCTGAAGGATCGGGAAGGAATCACGGGAAAGACTCCCTGCAATTTTTTTTCATAGCACGAGGCTCGGCATACGAATTAGAAACCCAGTTTTATCTATCTTTCGACCTTAATTTTATAAACAAAGAAGTATTAGATAACTTACTAAACCAGCTTGAAAAAGTAAGAAGATTATTAGCTGGGCTCATTAATTATTATAAGTCAAACTTAGCGAAATAGGGCAGCTTCACGCAACCCGCAACTCGTAACCCGAACCATATAATGAAGATAACGGAACACATAAAAAATGCAAACGGCAAAACACTATTCTCTTTCGAGCTAATTCCACCGTTAAAGGGTCAGAGCATCGAGGGCATCTACAATGCTATTGATCCGTTGATGGAATTTAAACCGCCGTTTATTGATGTTACTTCGCTGCGCGAGGATTTTATTTATAAGGAGCACGATAATGGTTTGCTGGAGAAACTGAGCTATCGCAAACGCCCCGGCACTATTGCTATCTGTGCGGCCATTATGAATAAGTATAAGGTTGATACCGTTCCGCATTTGTTGTGTGGTGGTTTTACCAAGGATGAAACCGAGAATGGTTTGGTTGATCTGCAATTTTTGGGTATCGAAAATGTACTCGTACTTCGCGGAGATGCAAGACGTGGAGACGCTTCTTTTGTACCTACCCCAAACGGGCATAATTACGCTACCGACCTGCTGCAACAGGTAGTGAACATGAACAATGGCGTTTACCTGCATGAGCATAATAATGACAGTCTTAAAACCGATTTCTGTATCGGGATTGCAGGCTACCCAGAAAAACATTTTGAAGCTCCAAACCTCAAAACCGATTTTAAATACCTGAAACAAAAGGTAGATATGGGCGCAAACTTCATTGTAACCCAGATGTTCTTTGATAACCAAAAGTATTTCGATTTTGTGAACAACTGCCGCGCCAATGGTATTACAGTACCTATTATACCGGGCTTAAAACCGGTTACCACATCAAAGCAATTGATCAACCTGGCTAAAACATTCCATATTGATATGCCGGAAGATCTGTGCGATGCAGTAAACGGATGCAAAAGTGAAAAAGATGTGAAGGATATTGGTGTAGAGTGGATGATAAACCAATGCCGCGAGCTGATGGCTTTTGGTGTGCCTGTACTGCACTTTTATACCATGAGCAACGCCGGGCCAACTAAGAGGATTGCTGAGGCGATATTTTAGTAGATAGGTTAAAATATGATTCCTTTAGCGAGGATCTCCTATAATATAGGGCAAATAATACTATCGAATTTTTAATCCAGAAAGTGAAAAGTCTGTCGTGTCACCGACTTTTACCTCTTTTAAAAAGATTTTGGTGTCTTTACGATTCATGTTCGTTATCTGGACTTTAAAGAAGACATTTGACTTATTATTTATGAAATACTTTTCTACTATTATCGCTTTTATCAGTAGGTCATTTTTTGGATTAAATGTCCATTCGCTAGTTGGACATCCATACTGAACCGCGTTTTTACTGTTGTCGCTATTATCAACAGGCATATAAATGGTAACAATTCTTCCGGTTTTATACTTGTTGTAAATCAAAACTGCATTTTTTGTTGCTTTGTCTTCACAGTCCATTATTGTATTCCAGTAAGCCTTGCAATTTTCAACTTGTGTGTGGAGATTGATTTTCTTATTATTCAAACTTCTATGTAAAGAAGTTAAAATTATTGAAGACATATCATCTGCGCTGTGAACTCCTAATGCGGAAAAAAAATTTGTCAAAACCGTATCGCGGTTTCCTCTAATCCAGGTGTTTCTAATCCATAATCCCGTTCCAAAAGAATGCAACTCTACAACTGCCTTGTTTTCGGGTTTTGCTCTGAAATCTTCTAGCTTTTTCTTCGACCAATGTTGCTTAAAATAGGAAATAGCATCATCTAAATTACGAGGTAATCTGTCCTGGGCATAGGTGCTTGTAAAATTGATTATGCACACAAAAATTAATAATGTCGTGATTATTAGTTTCATTGGCACGAGACGTATTGTTCTATCTGAATTAAAACTCATAGATTATTTTTCGAAGTAGGTCACCATAATTTTCAATAGGCTTCCACTCACTTTAGGCTTTACTAATTTCTGTATAACCCGCTCTTCTTCGTTGTAAAACATATCTTCTAAACTATTAAAAAAATAGTGTTCATTTTCAAACTCGTGTTTTTGATCCTGTGTTGTAAGATGTGGTACTATTAATTTAATTGTTATGGATGAAGGGGGCACCGATATATTTAATTTTTGTTTAAAACCCACCTATCAAATATCTACATTTAGTTATTAGCATCTGCACTAATACTTATGGATTTTTTCAGTCATATGCTGTTCCTATTGTATGAGTGCTCGTATATATTAAGATTGTTTTAATAAAAAAGGTACCACTAAATTAAAGTGATACCTTTTTGAGCAATTTACTTACAGAAGATAACCTGGTTGGTTTTACCCTGGTCGTTATATTCACCGGTAGTTAAATTACGTACAGTGTTTAATGTTAAGCTATACGCACATGATGGCCAGGTATTAAATGCAGGCACTAATACATAAGGTATCGGTGGCGATGCCAGGTTAAACTTAGCGGCTCCGCCTCTTGGGAAAGTCCCCGATGGTAAGCCCGCTACACTGCCTATAGCGTTTGACCATACACCCATGCTCCAACTGGCTATCAGTTCATGATCAACTGTATAATCGGCATGGGCCTGCGATTGCACCGGTGTACAACCGCTGCCGCCTCCTGCAAACAGTTCTTCCAGTTTAAGCAGGTTTACCTCGTTCCAGTTGTTTACATATATTTTACCGATGAGCGCCTGGGTATTTAAATTGGTAGATGCAGGGTTGGTTGGGTCATCTGTGGTTTGAAATTGGATATATAACATTTTACCATTTTTTTGATCTGCGACGCTTACGGCATCTCCCGCTGTTAAACCGGTGCTTGCATCGCCGCCGCCAATAATGGTGTTGGTATTTAAATAAAGAAGCGCCCCGTAAAATCCATTATCTAACGCGGGCTGGTCAACCCTTATCCAGCCATTAACATCCGGATTAAGAACATGATCCGGGATTGGGTTTGGAAAGTTATCGGCCGGGATACTATCAGGTACAGATGCCGGCTGATTAATATCGATAACTACATCCTGAAAACCCGTTGTGCCGTTCCAGGTAATTTGGCGTGTGGCCACTTTAAGCGGGGTGCTTTCCATTTGTGCACTGGTTACCGGGCTAAAATTTATATTATCCAATGAGTATAAAAAGCGATAATGAAGTGCACTTGCTGGTGCAGTAGGAACTTTTTTTGTTGCATAACCCTCCAGTTTAACCGAACTGAAAAAGCCATACCCGGTGCCACCGGCGCCAAATTTAGTAATCAACGTTTTGCCGGATGCATCAATATCTGATGTAATACTGAAGTTGCCTACTGCGGTAAACCAGGGAACCTGAATATCGCCTCCTTTAACACATAGCTTCACGCAAAAGCAATTATGAGCGTTGTGTCTGTCCGTTTGGCGGCCGCGGGTCCTATCTTCCTGCAACAAAACAGCGCCGGATGATGATTCAATTCTGAAATAATAATCAGGACCGGCAGGCCATTCTACATTTAAAAATGGCGAAAGCAGTGTTTGCCTGAAATTGGCGCCGGGGTACACAATAACAAACTTGCCATTAAAATCGGTATAAGCATTGCCCAATGTATCATCCTGAAACAAATCAACATCGTAGGCAAATACTTTTACACCCGCTATTGGTTTTTTGGTTTCGCAGTCAACTACGATGCCACAAACCGCCCAGATATCAAGCAGGGTAAGGATTCGGCAAAACCATTTAGAATCTATTTTATATTCAAAGTATGCTAACTGCTCGCCCCTTTCACTTTGCTTATACATTGGCTGTAACGTGGTGATATGAAATTGCAGGGAAAGGTCTTTTTTTGGTCCGGGACCGATTTTTATAGGGGTGTTGCCGCAATACCAGTCAACATCCAAAGCTCCGCCCTCATAGCCCGATTTATCGCCAATCTGAATAACAAAATCACCATTATCCTGTAAACTGCCTTCGGCAACAAATAGCTTTTCTTTTTCTTTCAGTTCTTCATCGCTTACCTGGTGAAATGTTTGTTTGGCATCAGCTACTGCCAGGCGGGTTTCGTTGCCCCTGTCCAAAGGTTTGTAAACTTTTACAGATGTACCAGATATGGGGATCTCACAATCAGAACACAGCAAACCACGTAGGTTTCCTTTAATAATAAAGCTCATAGGTTTTTAATTTAGATTTTTTTCGGCTTACTCTTTAATTGGATTTTCGGCATACTCCATAACATCTAACCATGCAGGCACTTCATGCCGCTGATTTGATATATCAAAGGTTTAGCTAAAAATGATCCTAATCAATGTTGCTACTACTGTTTTATAGCTTGGGGTTGTACGCTATCTGTTAGCGTACTAATACAGTTTTGTAGCGTAGAAATACGCGTGCGGTTATGCAAACTGGTGAGATATAAACCAAAAAAGCGCCATCTCAGTTAAGAAAAGACGCTTTTTTTTGTTCTTGGGAATTATTGATATAAATAAGTATCTGTAAGGTGCTGCATAGCTTCCTGGAACAGGGCGTAGGCGGTTGCCTCATCATTATGTTTTATCGAATCGATGGATGTTTTTATATATTTATCATATATGCCTTTAAATATAATTTCTTGGTTTTGCCGCTTATTAATAGCCTCCAGTAATGATGCTGAAATGGTATAATATTTTTCTATTTCGGTGCCATTAAATTTATCCTGCAAAATCTTATCTCTGAAAGCCCTAAGTACATTTAATTGTCCTTCGGCGTTGTTACCGGCAAAATTGGTTGCAATATGGGTAAGTGCGCACATATCACTATCTGTTTTAGGGCAACCGGATGAACCCGGGCAAGGAAATGATTGGTCTACTATTAAAGACAAATTGTTTTCGGGGTGTATGAGTGCCTTGTACGGGTAATTCATCTCCATATTATAACCAAAATTATAAATAAGGTTATCACCATCAGTTTTATTTACAAGTTCGATTAGCACGTTACGTCCAAGAAATGATCCCCGGTTAATTTTTGTGTAATGAACGCTTAAATCAAGTTTTTTAAAATTAAGTACATGATTAAATAATACCTGCCATGTTTTTTCTAAAGAGATTATAGCACCGGTATTTGTCATAAAGCCACTCTTATTGATCAAGGCATTTGGAAGGCTGCTATTCATAGTATAATTGACAGGCATAAGCACAAGAAGCCTTGACGAGGGAACGTTTGCATCTTCAAGGCCGTTCATGAATTTAATGCCTGAGACATTTTTGTCGCCTAAGGCTGTTTCAAGTGTTGATTTTGAGAGTGTTACAGAACGGGCTTCTGATGGGAATTTATCTTCGAAATTTTGAGCGAGTTCCTGATAATAGCTTTTGGTAATAAATTTGCCTACTTGCTCCGGGTTAATTTTGCTGATCGGTATTTCAGATTGCATGATGTTTAGACTTAGGTTTTTGATGTGATGAATTACTTATTAAAGGTATTAATAATATTTAGCCAAATTAATAATAAAACCAATATCGTATTATATCGAATCGCTGCCAAAGGCGGCCAAGATTAAGTTTAAGAAGGGTCATTTAAAACACCATACAAAACAGTTCATTCTCAATGGGTTATGGAGCACGTATTAATACAGTTTTGAATGCGTAGAAATACGTAAAAATATAAATTTTAAGAGCATTAAAATTTATAAACTATTATAAATGAGTTAATTATGATATTGTCGTGTCGTTTAGTTTTACTCTCTACGTTTTTTGATCATTGAAATAATAACTAATTAATGTTAGTTTTAGCCAAACTTATCCCTAACCCTCTATTAAAATTACTTATGGAAACAAAACCAAGAGACCCTAATCCAATTACCGGTGATGAAGGTGCACCCATTGATCTTGAACTTGCCGCCAGCTGGACACGTAACCACAGACACAGACATCCTGATGGAGTTGTATCTCAATTTTTTGGACAAAAGATATTGAACACTATATTGCAACAAAATGGCTGTTTAGGCATTCGCATTTATTATGCTAATAAACAACAGCTTAGCGGCTGGCAAAAGTTTTTTGTAAGCGTAGGCAATTTCTTTATCAAAGTAGTTGCCAATGCCGAAGGTGAAAAACGCTTTGTAATAACCGGGGTACAGGCAGATGGCCAGGATCAATTACCCGGAGAAGTTAAAAAAGAAGTTGCTGCTGTATCTACAGAAATAAAAACATTTAAAGTATCTGCTCCAACTACTGATAATTTAGTAGGTAATCAATCGTATCCATGTCCAGGATCTACAGGCTGCCCCAAAAATGCACTTTCAGGAAGCTAATTAAAGCACCAATTTATTAATAGCCATGTCTATAGATAATATATTTGCTCTAATCTCAGGGATATCTGGCTTTTTTCCTGTATTGGCAACAGTATATAATTATAAGCACCTTGATAGGGTTTTGAAAATCGCAGCTCTTTATTTTCTTATATCCAGCACTTTTGATCCTGTCATGTGGCTAATGTCAGAAAGCGGAACAAAAAACAACATGCCGGTTATTCATTTAAATATTTTAGTGTCCCTGATCTTCTACACGTTAATTTATTACGTTCTGTTCAATAAACCTATTCTTAAAAAGATCACACTCGCACTTGCTTTCATCACATTTGTGCTTATGCTGTATTTTAATAGCAATATGAATGAATACCCCACAGTTTCAAATACATCATTGAGCGTATCTTTAATTATATTATCTTTAATATACTTTTACAAGTTGTTAAATCCCTTAAAATATATTGACATTGAAAAACAAGGGCTGTTCTGGATAAATGCGGGTGTTCTGTTTTATTCATCAGTTAATATTTTTCTGTTTATGCTATTAACACAAATACCCATAAGTGACCGGCACAATTACTATATAATTAACAGCATTACTAACATAATCGCTAATATTTTATTTTCAGTAGGATTACTTTGCAAACCCCACAAAACAACCTGATCCCGGTATTAATAATTGGTACACTGGTAGTAGTGGTACTGATCACCTGCTTGTTCTTTTTTGTGATCATTTACCAGCGTAAAATGATCAAAAATCAGGTTGAATTACGATCATTACATGACGCGCGCCAAAGCGATCTGCTGGCCGCTGTTTTTGAAACTCAGGAGAGTGAACGCAAGCGGCTGGCTGAGGATCTGCATGATAGTGTTGGGCAGGTGTTATCGGCCATAAAGCTTAATTTGCACCGGCTTGATAAAAATTGCATGAGCGAAGCAACGCAGCCGCTGCTTGCCGATACGCGAAAACTGACCGATGAATGCATCCAGGAGATTCGTAATATTATTCATAATGTGTTGCCTCCCGTACTTACCGATTATGGCCTGTTAGTTGCTGTTGAAGCTTTAAGTAATAAGGTTGAGCAAACCACCCATATTAAAGTAAAGTTTAGTAAAAATATGCCCGACCAGCGCTTTGCGCAAGAAATAGAACTTACCCTTTACCGTATAGCGCAGGAGCTTTTTGGCAACGCCATTAAACACTCCGATGCGACAGTTATTTACCTGTCTATTAACAAGGAGGGTAATTATATGGTGATGGAGTTTAAAGATAACGGCGTGGGCTTTAACCTGGGTGGAGTAAAGCAGGGGTTTGGAATTAAAAACCTGGAAAGCCGGGTGCAGTTGATTAACGGGGACATTAATATTTACAGCAAGCCATTAAATGGTACGCTCACTACTATTAAATTAAAAATAGCATAGTTTTGTTACATTAAAACTATCTTTATTCAACTATTTGTGAATCAATGGGTACAATTAAATTAGGTATTGTAGATGATCATAAAATTTTCAGAAATGGCTTAAAAGCTACGCTTGAAGATTTCAAAGATTTTGACCTGGTACTTGAGGCTTCAAACGGTAAAGAATTGATGGGGTTATTAACAACCCAAACCCCTGATGTGCTTTTGATGGATATAAAAATGCCGGAGATGGATGGTATTCAAACTACAGCTTTTGTTCATCAGAATTATAAAAATATTAAGATACTGGCACTATCCATGTTTAACGAGGATAAATATATTGTTGACATGATGAAAGCCGGGGCATCGGGCTACCTGCTTAAAAATGCCGAGCCGGAGGAGATCATCGAAGCTGTATCTACCGTTCATAGCAAGGGTTTTTATTTTAATGAACATTTATCCATTACGCTCATTAAACAACTGGTGGGCAATGATCACGCCGAAAATATTGCTCAAAATAAAGCCGACCTGAATGAACGTGAAGTAGAGGTTTTGAAACTTGTTTGCCAGGAATACTCAAACCAGGAAATAGCCGATAAAATTTTTCTGAGTGTACGTACCGTTGAGGGCTACCGGGCCCGGTTGTTTGAAAAAACCGGTTCAAAAAATTTAGTCGGCCTGGTTATATATGCCATTAAACGCGGTATCATCAACGTAGTATAATTTTTTTAGGCCGATAGTTTTTTGGCACTACTGGCTAAATTACGCATAAACCGTTTACGGTAATTAAGCGGGCTAAGGTGCATTTTGGCCTTAAACATTTTATAAAAATGCGATACATCGCCAAAGCCGCTTTCAAATGAAATTTCGGATATAGGTTTATCTGTTTGTACTAATTGCTGTATGGCATAATTAAGCCGGTATTCAATTATGGTTTCCATAAATGTTTTGCGGGTTACTTTCTTAAAGTATTTACAAAAAGCATTTGTGGTCATGTTAGCTATGCTGGCGGCTTTATCCAGTGATACCTGCTTTCTGAAATTTTCAACCAGGTAGGCAAATACCGGGTTAATGCGTTCCCGCTCTGCAGATGTACGCTCTGCCACAATGCGGTGCTGATCAAGCAGGATATATTCATCTGACGAGGCCAGGCACTGCAGTACCTCCAGTAAGCCTATCAATATCCTGAAATTGCTTTTTTCCTCAACTAGGTTCATCAAAAGTTGCTTAACCTCTGCCTGCGTATCTGAGTGGAACGAAATCCCACAGCCGCTTTTTTGAAAAAGCTTCTTAATATGCAGTAGCTCAAACTTGTTAAAAAACTCGTCGCCTAAAAAAGCATCGTTAAACTGTATCACAATAGCGCATGCTTCACTGGGCAAAATATCACCGCCCTCCAGTTTCCAACAATGAGGCAGGTTAGGGCCAAGTAACACAACATCGCCAGACACAAAGTCTTCCATGTGGCTGCCAACATATCGTTTGCCGGCGCCTTTTATGATGCATGTCAGCTCATATTCCTCATGAAAATGGTAAGGGGCATCAAATGCCAGTTTATCAAATTTCCTGACCAGGAATGACTGCGTGTTTGCGGGTTGAAGAACTTCGTACGAGGCCTTTATCATTGCATATTTTAGCGTAAATTTATTTTATTGTTAAGTTACGGATAAAATAATCCATAATAACACCATTTACATCATTTTTTATCAGCTAAAGTTAAACTTACTTTGGATATAAACTAAAAAAAATATGAATACAAAGATTTCTGATCTTTTGCTGTTGGATGATTTGATAGAATTGCCCGAAGAAAGCATTCATGAGTTCCGTGAAAAGGGACATACTTTGGTTCGAGGCGTACTTTCAAAGGATGAAATGGAGGTTTACAGGCCGATAATTGTAGGTGCTGCAGACCGGTATAACACCGAAAAAAGAAAGCTGGAAGACAGGGACACTTACGGCAAAGCATTTTTGCAGATCATGAACCTGTGGCAGCTTGATGCCGATGTAAAAAGATTTGTTTTTGCCAGGCGCATGGCAAAAATTGCCGCCGACCTTATGGGGGTTGAAAACGTGAGGCTGTACCATGACCAGGCCTTGTTTAAAGAAGCCGGCGGCGGCCCCACCCCCTGGCACCAGGATCAATATTACTGGCCTATTGATACCAATAATACAGTAACCATGTGGATGCCGCTGGTTGATATTGATGTTGATATGGGGATGCTCACCTTTGCATCAAACTCTTATACCAAGGGAGCTGTTTTTAACCACGAGATCTCAGACGAGTCGGAATCGGCATTTGATGATTATGTGAAAAACAATAACTTCCCTATAAGCCGCGCAAAAACGATGCAGGCTGGTGACGCTACATGGCACCGCGGGTTTACAATTCATAACGCGCCGGGCAACAACTCCGATAAAATGCGCGAGGTAATGACCGTTATTTATATTGCTGACGGCGCGCGCATCACCCCATATAAAAACGATTGGCAAAAAAATGATCACCATAAATGGTTGATGGGCAAGCCAATTGGCGGGCTTATAGACTCGGAATTGAATCCGAAATTACTTTAACATGATTTTGAGGATTTGAAAAGATTTACAGGTTTTTTGCCGGGTTTAATACTTAAACCGCAAATCAAAAAACCTGTAAATTCTGCCTCATCCTCTAAATCGTGTTTATATTGTACCTGCTATCCAAACAGCATCAACAAACCATTTTTTACCATCAAAGAACTGTGTTAGCGGAACAAAGCCTGTATTGATGGCTATCTGGTCGGTTTGCATAATGGTGAACTTCTGGGAGATCTCCATGTAGATGTATTCATCTTTCATAAACGTGATGGTTTCTTTCCCGCTGATATTCACCTTTTGATCTTCCAGGCTGATAAGGTAGCTTTTACATGCTCCGGTTTCGGGGTCATAGGTTGGGTAGTGATCAAATTTGGTCAAATCAAAATCAGCCTGCAGTTCGCGGTTGATCCGTTCCAGCAGGTTAAGATTGAATCTTTTGGTGATACCTCCCTTGTCGTTATAGGCCGCTAATACAACTTTAGGATCCTTTTTAAGGTCCATGCCGATAAGTACCATGTCGCCTTCGGATAAGTTATTCCTCAACTCCCTGCAAAACTCAATCGCTTCAGGAACGGCCATATTACCAATATTTGATCCTAAGAACAGTACCACTTTACGCCTGGAGGATATTGATGCCGCTTTCTGCAGCATATCAAAATACTCGCCGTTTAAGCCGGTGATCTTTAACCCAGGCAGGGTTACGGGGAGGGTAATATTGAGGTACGATATCACATTGTCAGAAATATCGATAGGTAAATACGTAAAATCTGCTTTTTTATCCAGCAAATCTTTCAACAGGTAGGTCGATTTCATAGCATCGCCTGCGCCAAGCTCTATCAGGTCAAAAGCATCACCAGAGGCAATTAGCGCATTGGTGATCTCATTGGTCCTTTCAGAAAATATTTCCAGTTCGCAGTTGGTTGGATAGTATTCTTCGCAGCCCATCAATTCCTGGAAAAGCTTATCGCCATTGGCATCGTAAAAGTATTTTGAATTTAAACGCTTTGGCGATGATTGCAAGCCCTTTATAACATCGTTATAAAACGAATCAGTTTTAATACCTGATTCGGGGTTCAATTGGGTATGAGTTAAGGTTGAGTCCATATCTTCCTGTTTTGTGCTTTTACTTCGCAAGTCTTATGCCAGTAAATTGCCAACGTAAATTTGTTTGAAAAAAATTGCGGTAAGTAATTCTGCTATGTCCGGGCGGGGTTGCTTCTGATGCTCCGCGCAATACTTTTTGGTTTACCATGAATTTGCCGTTGTATTCGCCAATTGCACCGGGAGCTTTTGCAAAACCAGGGTAAGGTAGGTAGGAGCTTTCTGTCCATTCCCAGCTTTTGCCCCAGCTAAACTGAGTTGCGGCGGCTTCCCATTCAAATTCTGTGGGTAAACGGAGGCCCTTCCAGGAGGCATAAGCATAAGCTTCAAAATAGCTGATATGGCAAACCGGATCTTTTAAATTAAGCGGCAGCAGGCCGTGGAAGGTATAGTTTTGCCATTCGCCATCAATTAAATGCCAGTACAGCGGGCACTCCACTTTATTGGTGTTTACCCGATCCCAGCCTTCGGCGTGCCAGTGTCTGAAATCATGATAGCCTCCACTATTAATGAACTCCAGGTATTCGGCATTAGTAACCTGGTTCGGGCTTATTTCATATTCGTTTAAATAAACTTTGTGCCGGTTTAGCTCATTGTCAAAACAAAAGCCATCGCCGGTAAAACCTATTTCATATACACCCTCGTTCATCTTAATAAAATCGGCACTGTCGGCCTTTTGGATCTTTGGCGATACATATTTATCAGAATAGGCCGGAAACAAGGGGTTGTGCCCTAAAATGTATTTAATATCGGTTAATAAAAGCTCTTGGTGTTGTTCTTCGTGATTAAAACCGAGTACCAGCAATTCTTTTATTTCTGCCGATGGCTCATCGCGTAAAAACCTGGTCATGGCCTCATCCACATAGGCCCGGTACTGATAAATATCGGCAACCGTTGGGCGACTTAAGTTGCCCCTATCAGTACGGATAACCCGGTTGCCTACGGTTTCGTAATAGCTGTTAAAAACGTAATTGTAATTGGCATTAAATTCCTGGTAACCCATAAAATAAGGTTTCAGAATAAAAGTTTCAAAAAACCAGGTAACATGCCCTATATGCCATTTAGGCGGACTAACATCAACTACAGGCTGCACCACGTAGTCTTCGGTTTGCAGGAAACTGCAAATTTGCTCCGTTCGCTGGCGCACTTTTGTATAATAATCGACTAAATTCATTGAATTATCTACTATTCAAGTATCGTTTAAGGTTTGAAATTGTTTTAATATTTAAATTTTTTGCCTGCTGTTTTCTCATCATTAACGCGTAAGCATTATTAAAGCCAATGGGCTTTAGCCATTTTACCTGGTAGCGTTTTATAAATTCCTGCTGCACATAGTTGTATGTACTATCTTTATTTTTGGTTACCCTGGTAACTGTTGCCGGCGATGCCTGTAATATAGCCAGCAAGCCCGTACCGGTATATTCCGGGTAAAAATCTATCTGATCATTGGTCAGGGCGTCGAAACAAATTTTAGTTCCGCCCAGTCCTGTTTTTGTTGATACATCATAATCAGTATACCCCTTTATTAGCATGCTGTACATATTAGCCAGGATATATTGCTCGCCAAAAATTTTTGATCCGATGCGAATGATTCCTGCATTCCCCTCGCGGGATGGTTTATATAGTTTATTGGTTTCCAGGAAATCTTTTGCTACACGTTCTGGGGTTTGGTGAAGATAGTCGGTACGGAAGTTTAATTCCGTCATAATGGAATCATTTATTTTGCCTGCCAGTAAATTTAATGTTTTTTCCAGATCGGGAAATTTCCTGATTGACTCTTCACGAACGATGGGCGCGGCATAATAAGGTGGAAAAATGACTTTGTCGTCATCCAGTACCACCAGGTCATAAGCTTTTAACCGGCCATCTGTTGAGTAGCCGCTTATAACATCCAATTGTTTTTCAAACGCGGCTTTGTACATAACTGCATCGCTGATAACAATGGTGTGGATTTTTAGGCCATACTTGCTTTCCAGCCCAAGGTTACCGTCCTGCCTGCCCATAAACTCGGGCGTAAAACCGGCGGTAAGTTTGCCACCATATGCAGAGGGGATAAAGTAAAACGATGATAATAATGCCAATAAAACCGGTATGCCATAAGCGCCTGCTTTGATCTTTTTGAAGTTTAATTTTTGCACCCTGGAGAGCAGGAAATCAAAAATAATAGCCAGTAACGCTGCCGGGATTGCTCCCGCCAATATCATGTTGGTATTGTTGAGTGATATACCGCCGAAAATAAACTCGCCTAAGCCACCCGCTGCAATATAGGAGGCCAATGTTGCCACGCCCACATTTATTACCGTAGCGGTGCGGATACCGGCCAAAATCACCGGCATAGCCAGTGGCAACTCAACTTTAAACAATACCTGCCACTTATTCATCCCCATAGCCACCGCGGCTTCCTTTACCGCGGCATCAACCCCTGTAATGCCCGTATAGGTATTGCGAATGATAGGCAATAAAGCATAAAGCAGCAATGCCACAATTGCGGGCCTGGCACCGATTCCTAAAAGGGGGATCATAAAACCTAATAATGCAATACTGGGGATGGTTTGCAGTATACCAGCAACACCCAAAACCGGCCCGGATAGTTTTACTTTGCGGGTGATAAAAATACCCAGCGGCAAGCCAATAAGCACGGCTATAAAAAGTGAAATAAAAGTAAGCCCGATATGCTGCAGCGTTTGCATGGCGAGTTTATCGGCCTGTTGCCCCATAAATTCAAATAATGTTTGCTGATGCTCCATCATGCCATTGCTTGTTTATATTGATAAAAAGCAGACATCAATTGCTCAAAGCTTACTAACTTTTGCGTGTGTTGATCTTTATTGATCCTGATGATTTCCTCATTGCTGAATTTGAAACTTTCCAGGGCCGCCCAAAGGTCAATATCAGATGATAGTGAAGATGAATTAAGCTGGTCCTGGTATAATTCTGGCAGCAGGCCCCACAGATCGCGTAGCCGAACTGCTTTAAACTCCAGCTGCAGGCGTTGGTCTTTCAGGAAACCCTCCACAAATTCATTGGCCGGGTTAAATAATAGTTCGGCAGGTGTGCCGGATTGTACAATTTTGCCTTTATCCATCAGGCATATCCTGTCGCCTAATTCAAATGCCTCCTGTACATCATGGGTAACCATAACAATGGTTTTTCTTTTCAGCTCATCAAGTGCTTTAAATTCCTTATGAATGTTTGACCGGGTTACATTATCCAATGCGCCAAAGGGTTCATCCATCAGCAAAACCGGCGGATTGGACACCAGAGCCCGGGCAAGCCCTATTCGCTGTTGCTGACCGCCGCTAAGTTCGTTTGGGTAAGCATGGAGGTAATTTGCATCCAAATGCAGCTTTTCCATCAACTCTGCCGTGCGGGCTTCTATTTTCTTTTTATCCCACTTAAGCAATTGCGGAACAATGGCAATATTTTCGGCCACGGTATAGTGGGGGAATAATCCATTGTTTTGTAATACATAGCCAATGCTTCTCCTTAAAACTTCGGGTTGTTGCTCAAATATGTTTTTGTTGTTGATGTAGATATTGCCACTGTCGGGCTCTATCAGCCGGTTAATCATTTTTAGTGTGGTGGTTTTGCCGCAACCACTAGTGCCCAGCAAAATAAGGTTATCCTGGTCCTGCACCTCAAAAGATATGGTATCGACGGCTTTAATCCTGCCAAAATGCTTGCTTATACCATCTACCTTTATCATGTAGTAAAACTAATCTTCTAAAGCCAAAAAAAGGTTATTCAATGATTCGGAATACAGGGGATGAGCAAAAACGCAATAGCGGATCCTGTCATAAGTAATGCCGCCTTCCATCGCCATTTGTAATACGGTCATAATCTCGCCGCCTTCGGGTCCTAATACGGTAACACCCAGGATTTTTTTTGTTTTAGGATCAACAACCGCTTTCATAAAGCCCCGTGTATCCCCGGTTTCAATGGCCCGGGCCACATATGCCATAGGTAACCGGGCTACTTTATAATCTAAACCTTGCTTTTTTGCCTCCGTTTCATCAATTCCAACCCGGCCCAATTGCGGGTCGGTGAACATGCAATAAGGAACGGGCCTATCTGTGGTATTAAAATTTTGTTTTTCAATGAGGTTGCGGTAAACTATCGTGTAATCATTGTAAGAGATATGTGTAAACGCTGGGCCGCCTTTTACATCACCTAAAGCATAAATGCCCGTCACATTAGTTTCCAGCTTGGTGTTTACTTTGATATGCCCTTTTTCATCTGTTTTTACACCCGCATTAGCTAAGCCCAGTGTTTCGGTATTAGGGGTACGACCAACCGCTATCAGCACATGGGAGCATTTGATTTTTTTTTCCTCTCCGTTAGCCAACACTGTTGCAGTTATTTTACCATCGCCTTTTTGCTTGAATTTGGTGGCCTGTGCGTTTGTATGAATAGTTATCTGCTCTGCCTCCAGTATTTTTTGCATCTCTGCCGATACGTCTTCGTCCTCGTGAGCAACTATTCTTGCTGATTTTTCTAATATGGTTACCTTGCTCCCAAACCGGCGAAACATCTGTCCGAACTCTAAACCTATGTAATTACCCCCTAAAACCAGAAGGTGTTTGGGCACATAATCCAGGTCTAAAATGGTAGTTGAATTAAGATATTTAATTTCATTCAGTCCCTCTATTTCGGGAATAGAGGGTTTTGCACCGGTATTTAAAAATATAAGATCGGCCTGCAGATTTTGATTGCCTCCACTGTTAAGGGCAACAGCAATTGTTTTTTTGCCGGTAAAGGTAGCATCTCCAAAAATAACATCCAGCCCTTTTATTTTCTCAGCTGCATGCTGGCCTCCCACGCGCGAACGCATCACTATATCGTCTTTACGCTTTTTTATCTTGGGCATATTGATAGAGAACCGCTTTACCGATACTCCCAAATCAGAACTTTTAACAGCCATATAAGCCGCTTTTGCCGATGCCACCCAGGTTTTGGTGGGCGTGCAACCATCATTTACACAGGTGCCACCATAAAAACGTTTTTCGATTAAGGCAGTTTTCATCCCGGCCATAGCCAGTTTTTTGGCAAGCGGACCGCCGGCCTGGCCGGCGCCTATGACGATGGCATCGTATTTTTTCATTTTTATTCGGTTATTTTAACACCTTTCCAAAATGCTACATAGTTGGTAATGTTTGCGGCTGCTTCCTTAGGCTGTGGATAATACCAGGCAGCATCTTGATTTATTTTACCATCAACGTTCAGGGTATAATAGGATGCTAAGCCTTTCCATGGGCAGGTTGTGTGCGTGTCGGTGGTTTCAAGGTATTCTGCGTTCACGCTATCTTTTGGGAAATAGTGATTATTTTCAACAATAATTGTATCATTGCTTTCTGCTATAATCTTATCATTCCAGATTGCTTTCATAAGTAAATTGATTTTAGGATAAAGATAGCCTTAACGGGGGCAGATTTACAATTGAAATTGTGCTATTTTGTTTGGTAAATAAAAAAAAGCCGTTCATTATCAGGCAGAAATAAAAAAAAAGAAAAATTTATTTTATTTTTATCATTAAAGCTATATCTTTGCAATCCCAAAATAAGGGAAACAAAAAAGAAAAAATGGCCCGTTCGTCTAGGGGTTAGGACGTTAGATTTTCATTCTAGAAACAGGGGTTCGATTCCCCTACGGGCTACTTAAAACAATATCGAAAGATGCTAAAAACCTGCAAATCAAATGATTGCAGGTTTTTTTGTTTATATCAAAATACCATTTTATGCACCAAATTGCAACAAAAAAGACGCAAATTCGGTGCGTACCTAAATGGAAAAATGCTACGCACCGAATTACTCATAATTAATTGACTATCAAGATGTTCAATCATTAAACATCTTGATAATAGCAGGCGACAAACTTACTTTTGTTTCACTTTTAAGCTTGTAATTATGAAAAGTAATTTCCACCTGCTTTTTTACCTGAGAAAGCAAAAAAACTACAAAGGCGGCCCTATGGCCGTCTACATGCGCATTACCGTAGATGGTAAACGCGTAGAAATGTCTGCCGGACGTGAATGTGATCCGGCCAAATGGAACAGCCATGCGGGGCGAGCCATCGGCGCAAAAGAAGAGATCAAATCGCTTAATAATTATCTGGACAGCCTGCTAACCAAAGTTAGAAATGCGCACCAGGTGCTGATTGATTCAAACCAGCGCGTCACTACTGAAAGCCTACAGAACCAATTCACAGGAAAAACAGAAAAGAGCCGCTATCTGATGAAACTGTTTGCGGAACACAATGCCAAAGTAAAGGCATTGATTGGTAATGGGTTTGAGGCTAATACATTAAAAGGATACAATACGTCTGAAAAACACCTTACTGGCTTCCTGCAAAAAGAGTATGGCAAAACAGATATAGAGATCAGCCAATTAAACTACGCCTTTATTACAGGATTTGAGTTTTACCTGAAAGCAGATTGTAAAATTACTGGTGTATCTGCCGCCAAGTACATTAAACATCTTAAAAAAATAGCTAATCACTGTATTGCTAATGGCTGGCTAAAGCAAAATCCATTCATCAATTTTAAATCCACGGCTAAGGCAAAGGAGCGTACTTTTCTTACGCAGCAGGAACTTGATAATATTACAACATCCCCAAAAATTACGATTGAACGCCTGAAGCAAGTAAGGGATATTTTTGTTTTTTGCTGTTACACAGGTTTGTCTTATGCCGATGTAAAGAAGCTAAAACGCAGCGAGATCGGCATTGGCATGGATGGTGAGCAGTGGATATTTACCAGTCGCCAAAAAACGGATACATCTTCCCGCATACCACTGCTCCCTGTAGCTTTAACTATATTAAACCGTTATCAGGATCATCCCCAATGTGAAAATAAAGGATTGCTATTACCTGTATTGAGTAATCAAAAAATGAATGCTTACCTTAAAGAAATAGCTGACCTATCGGATGTCGTTAAACACTTGACGTTTCACCTGGCGAGGCACACGTTTGCCACAACTGTTACCCTATCCAATAGCGTACCGATAGAAACGGTCAGTAAAATGTTAGGGCATACCAATATCAAAACCACTCAGCACTATGCTAAAATCCTGGATTTAAAAGTGAGCCAGGATATGGCAGCTCTTAAACAGAAATATCTAACCGTTTAATAATTACAACTCTATAAGGTGGCAAAATGGCACCTTATAGAGTTTATTCCCATCGCTAAACGGCATCTAAAATTACTTCAGCCTTGTTCCTGAATCGATAGTCAGATAATATCGCGTCAAATGACTTTAGCAATTTAGCGCGATAATTTATGCTTTTGCGGTCATTGCCTTTGATTGCGCTGAAACCAGCGATGACAAACTGGGTGGCGTGGTCATTATCCCGGAGGTGATCTTTTTGGGTTGCGTTTTTCTTTTTACTGATGGCTTTGGTGAAGAGATCGACACATCCAAAAGGCTCGTCCTTACAAGATATAGTCAGATATTTAGTCAATTCTTCAGACAACTGGAATCCCTTGGTGTCAATAAAAGCATCCAATAATCTTTTCACATCTAAGAATTTTATGTTTTCCAGTTTATAGAGCTGAAAACTTAATTCATCCGAATCGTCCTCTGGTTCGGCGATCTTTAACACGGTGAACAGAATCTCCAGGCATTTCTGTGGCGAGTCCTGGAACAGGTAAAAATGTTCGAGTGCTTCATGTACCGCCCAAAAATGAGTTTTTTTATTGATCGTTAGGAAGTCGGTGAAAATCTTTTTTGCAGTTTCTCTGCCTTTCAGGTACGAAATGAAGATGATGGTAGATATGCCACGGCTGTCTTCGTCTCCCAAGTTTTCTATGCGGATCATCTTTTGGAAGATGGGTTGGAGCTTGTCGAAATCATAATTCGCGAGGTATTGCAGCGACCAAATAGCAGATACCAAAACTTCTTCGTTTCCTTCTTTGTTGAGGTGTTTGGCGAACAAGTTAAATGCCCGGTCGCTGTCTGCGCGCATTAAATAAGCAAAGCGGTAGTAAATGACTGCTCGGATCTGCGGCACCCCGGTTTCCAGAAGCTGGTCAATGACCTTAAATATCCTGTCCTGGTATTTTTTGTCGGTGATATACGATAGATATTCCGCAGCTCTTCCCTTGCTGCTGTTAATGGCCGACGTGACTAAGCCGTTTACCGAGGTCTTATCATGACTTTCTTTTTCCTTCCAATGATTCGGTGTTTCCCCGTTAACCGCTTCGTTGATCACAAAATTCACGAGGTTGTCATTGTAGCAATCATAATGAAAAAGGAAACCTAATGTGGAGAGGAAAAGTGATTGATCTTCCCGGTACTGTTCTTTTTCGATGACGCTTTCAACGAGTGGAAAAAGCACTTTAGCATCAATTTCAGCTTCGGTCAAGCCATAGAGTGCGCGCACTTTATACGTAGGACAGATGTCGTCATCCTCGATGATGGTCCCGACCAGTTCGATATTCTGCTGTGAGAGGTTTTTGGCTAGGTATTCTTTGAAAGCCCAGGAATGCTCATCAAGCCCCCCTTTAAGGTAGTCATCCCAATTATGTTCGTTGTTGTTATATCTTTTAAAAGAACTGATCCAATGTGCCGGGCTCATCTTATGATAAGCCTGTTGTGATAAGGGTCTGCGAACTGCTTGCGCAATGGTAGACTGATATTTTATCGTATCTGCCTTCTCCCCGAATTTTCGTTCTAATTCCTGGTATGTCTTCTTCAGCTCTTTATCATTTGCAATGATTGGCGCAGATAGCCTTTTCAGGAAAAAGTATTTGGTCAGCCCCCAGCTCAGGTGATATTGCTTTTTAACGTTGCGCTGGAAAACAAAAATTTCTTTTTTGATTTTGAGCTGCTTAAGCAGCGCTAAGGAACTTACCTTTTCATATTCCGTAAAATGAAGAAATGATTTTTCAAAGAGTACCCGGAATTCCACGTTCAGCTTTCCTTCGTGATACAGCATTCCGCTTTGGAGCAAATGGGTCAGCAGCTCCGAGACGTCGGACGCGTACAGCTTCGGATCGGCACCAAAAGCGAAGATCAAGAGCCGCAGGTAACTTTCGTTGACGTTGTTTTTAAAGTCTGCAATGAATTTGAGAAAGATCGGGTGACGCTCGGCAGCGGCCACTCTCAAACAGCTCCCCAAAAGTTTATAAAGCAGTCCCGGGTTATCTGCATCTGCGTCTTCGTTGAGGTAAACGCCCTTATATTTGAAATCCCCATTGAAATCGAGATCCTCGTACCGCTCATTATTGATCTGGGCGTCAAGATTGATGAGTAACTGGCTTGCCACAACTAAGGGCATCTTGCTGGTTAATTGTTTGACCAGCTTTATTTCTGTATGATGGTCGTTTCTGCGGTCGTCTTTGTAGTAGTCTTCCGTAAACAAAAGATCTTTAACTTGCTCGTATGCAAAATCAGGTATGTCATCGAGCATGTTTTCCAAAGCATGAAAATAGCCAAACGGATCAACCTCATAGAACTTATCGCAGCGTTTAAACAATTGGATCGCTCTTGGGTCTTTCCACTTATTTAACGTGAAGGCCAGCCAGCGAAGAAGGTCCTGATCTATGATCCTAGCTACAAAGTCAAATATTGTATCTGACTCATCGGACATTCGGTTGCGTAGGTATTGCTGGCTAACGTGCCTGAGATAGTTTTCGGCTATTTGGTTCGGTTGCTTATTGGATTGAAAATATTTTAGATAAAGGGTTCGGAGGAATGTGCTTTTTTTCGACACCACCTGATCTATCAAAAAATCCAGCAAGCCGTTTTTAACAATGATAACCGTCCAGCCGTTACCATAAGCATGTTCCAAAAAAACGGTTTTCAGTTTCGTCGAACGACAAATCTCCTCCAGAAATATTTGCTTCTCCTGTTCACTTGGTTCCTCTATTACAGCCAACATGGAGGCCACTATGTGTTTGACATGGAAAAGTATCCTGCTACTTTTTAACAAATTTTTCAGTTCACGAGCATACCGGTTATGATCGTAATCCCTCAAATAATTGACTATCATTTTAACCGCGGACCTGATGAGGATGGATTGTCTTTGTTCGATGATGTAGAAATAGAGCGACCCTTTGCGTTCGACGAAATCTTTGGCAAAAACATAGTCGTAAAATGATTGGTGAAAGAATTGTAGCTGTGGGCCGTCGACTTTAAGAATCCGTTCACTTTCCAGATAAATCAGTTCCTGGTTTTTATCCTCGAATTGCTGCCTGCCAATGGATATTCGTTGTTCTGCGAACATTTTGTTGGCAATTTTATAGAGAAGCAATTTGAGTTGTTCCGCCTGGATATTAGGATTGGATGTGTTGACAATCTTTTGTAACCAGAGTTCAGAATACAATCCCTGAATGGATGTAAGCCCTGAGAATGGGCCTGTCCTCTTTACATACACGATAGAAAAGATGTTTAGGTTATTCGGTGTCCTTAGTAGTAGCAGAAGTTTAGGCGATAAAGCATCTTTCGGAAATTGCAATTTATGCAACTGCGTTTCGACAGCTGTTTCCGGAAGGAGACCAACCTTGATCTTTTTGATATCCTTGTAGATCTTTAGGGACGGGTCATATTCGAGATCGAAGGTCCGGACCGAAATGATTATCCGCACATTGCTATCGTAAGTAAAATTATCGATCAACTGCCGGAACACGTGCAGGTAATTTCGGTCCGATGACATAGACTGTGATAAAGCATCGATTTGGTCGATCAGAATAACAGTGATATCAAAGTTTTGTTTGCATTGATCAATAAAATCAAAAACGGGTATAGACAGATTGACTTTGGCCTGTAGATCCTGCATATTGACAGGGTATAATTTGTCAGCCTTCAGCGCTAATACAGGGACGTTTTGTTCGGAAAGTTCGTCATATAGATCTTTCAGGATTACGGTTTTACCAATACCGGCATCACCTGCAAGCAAGCAAATATTTTTGTCTCTGCCGGTTTTGTCTTTTTCAGGGGCATTTCCGATCCAATCCAGCAGCTGAATTGTTTCCGGGCGATCAATATGGGAGTCCGGAACCTCTTCGAGCTCGTTTATCTGAAACCGAAGGCTGCCTGAGCCTTTTTGCAGTTCGGATGCGAGCTCGTTTTTATCAAGTGTTTTGTTGACAAAACGCCTGAACTCATTTTTTAGTTCAATGATATGGCTGTTATCCGTTAAGGCCCTGACTTTAAAAAACAGTGGTGTGATATGTTCCACCGCCGGCTCTGCAAGTAAACTATCCAGATCCGCGGGATGTATTTTTTTAACTTTGATAGCCGATAATATGTCGATTACCTTTTCTGTCTGGTCCTCGACCTTTAACAGTGCCAGCGTCGGGGCTTTCAGGCAGTCATTAATCCAGGCCGGCAATTTCGGTTCGCCAGCAATTTTGTGGTTAAATTCATCAATGAAACTGGAACAGTCATTGGCCAGGCCGGTGGTCACGGCGATATAATACTCAAACTGGTTGCGGTCAAATATAAGTGAGGGATTGAGTAGGCTATATAAAGCAAACTTTGTAATCTCTTTCCCGAAGATATCTTTGCTCAGGCTTTTCTCATACTTTTTGCATTGAATAAGCCCGTAGTTCCGTTCATCTTTTAAAAGTGCGCAGTCACGGCCTTCATCACGCACTCCATTCATCAGGCTAATTGTATCATACGGGAGAAATTCCGACCGGGCGATCTTTATTTTATAGATGCTGTAGATGAGTTCTTCAAAGCGACGATGGTCCGAAACCAAGTTATAGGGATAAGATTTCCCTTCGTAGGAAACGGGATCGTTTTTTATTTCTTCCGGCTGTTCGTAGCTGATGATACTCATTGGTTAAAAATAATCCCTTTCTTTCAAACTGGCATTCAGATTAGGAATAAGTTTTTCACATTGTCCACGTAATCAACAGGAATAATTATGCTGGAGATGCATTTATGGGCAGTTCAGCAGATTTGCTTCATTTTGCGCGCTGTCGCGCCCCTCATTTCGCTCACCAGCTTTCTGCCGCAATGGCAACAGCCTGTACTTTTGTCCCCTGGCTCGAAAATTTTCCGCCACGCTTTCGCCGCGCCGAAAGCACAAGCAGTTACTTACCGGAATTCAATTGTTTTTAAATCTTATGAAATTTGCTTTGATGTCTTTTTGCAACTATGTATTTAATGGTATTTACCGACAATATTTCCGCTATTGGCGTTTATTTATTAAGTTAGCTAAACAACATCCTGATTGATGAGTCAGCGCAGCAATTATGCTAACCGTGAACTCGTTGAACGGTTGCTTTCGGGGATATATTTCCTATACCGAAAATCAGCATCGTTACAATTTTATCCTCAATCAACATGCCTGTAATAAAAGATGTAAAAATCGTATAAATGAATCATAGTATTATGGCCAACGTTTTTGTACTTTCAAACGACAGAGTGCCTGACCTAAAGCTTTTTATAACGTATGCCGGAAAATCCGTTTACTTTTGAAATCCTGGCCGAGTACAGCGCTTTGTTTGATGGTGAGATTCCGGAACTTCATGCACTATTGACTGGTATCAGCAGGACCAAATTATTGCAGATTGCAGCTTTTTTTCTTGGATTTTACAACAGGAAATCTGTTTTGGGCAGCCCTTATGAACTGTTGTCCAAATTCCGTCCGGAAAATAATGAGTTCGTAAATGACCTCTGGAAACGGATACAGGCATTGCAAAACAGCTCCGAACGAAAAGTTCGTTTGATCAACCCGCAAACTGCATTACAGCTGTTCGAATATGCCTATGACCACCTAGATGATACAGAGACACAAACTAACGTAGAAATTGAAGTGAACATCATCAAAGCGGTGTTAGTGCAAAATGAGATCAACACGAGAAAACAGGAGCAGTCAGGCCCTACAACCGAACATATCACAAGTTTACTTCGTTATCCTTTATGGAATCTGACACAATCCTTTGCCTATAGTGAACTGATCAATTATTCCATCACCGAACTTTGGGCCTGCCAGCTGATCAAATCTGTATCGCTCTTCCAATTTTTAGCGTCACAAGAAGGAATGCAGCCCCTTTTACAAGCGTTCCTTAATTACTATCATGTAACGGATTGGGAAACCTATCTCAAAAAGGTCATTCCCCTCACCTTATCTGCTTTGAAAAATCAACGAGAGGCACATACCGATATTGTTGTGCAACAAGATGAACAATTGGCTGATAACCTCGCTTTTCTCGAAAAACTGATTGTTAAGGACGAAGAGGCACTGTCTGATATCGATTTCCGCAAAACCAGATCGAAACCATTTTTACGGGTGGATGAGCTGACCTACCGGATCATTTTCAATCCTTTTGTTATAGAAACACTTTACAAAGGCCTGTATTTTAAACTTTATGAGATCAATGCCACACTTCCCGGTGACGTGCAGTTCAAGAATTTACGAAGTCTTTACACCGATGCATTTTCAGAACGCTGGCTTCTTTACCGGATACGGGACAACTTTTTTCCCGAGGATAATGTAAAGTTTACCGGTTCACAGATTAAAGACAGCGGGATCAATGCAGAACCGGATTATTATGCCAGGAAGAATGAAGATATGTACCTTTTCGAGTCAAAGGATATCCTGATCAACGCGGCTGTTAAGGAACAGTATGATTTCAGCTTGCTGGAGGCTGAGTTTAAAAAGAAATTATATTTCGAAGACAAGGGTGGCCGCCGTTCCAATAAAGCGGTATTGCAACTCATGGGCAATATTGAGCGGGCGCTCACCATGCAATTTCCCTTTGACACCTCTTACAAACCGCAGGCCATTAAAATCTATCCTGTATTGGTGCTTCATGACCATTCCTTCCGGGTGCCTGGCTTAAATCATCTCGTTAATAGCTGGTTTATTGTTGAATTAGACAAACTGGCGGTAAAAGGATTTCCTACGAGGCGTGTCCGGAACTTGACCATTATCGATATAGATACTTTGATTTACCGGCAGGATATATTCCGTGAAGAAACGTTTAACCTTGGTGAAATGATCAGCGAGTATCATCAATACGTTTTATTGCCGCGCAGATTGAACGAAACTGATAACCGTACTGCCGGGCAGATCATGAATAATAAGTCTATTGCTTTTGACACGTGGCTTGCAGGCCGACTGGACAAAACCGACTTGAACAAGCCTCCGGGAATGCTCGACGCAATGACTAAAATCATTTTCAATTCGAGGAATACGATTTGATCAGCACATCGTACCCACAGAGCGTTTTTTTGCTGATATTACAGGTTCGTAGGTAAGTGTGAGAATCTAAGGTTGTCACACAGCTCCCTTTTTAAGGGTATCAAAAAATTGCCGGACAAAGTTACTTACCGCATGATCAACCATTGCCATTGTTGTATAAATTGATCCAATCGTAAATCGTTTAGTGTATCCATTATATCCATAGCCTATTTCGTCGTCAAATTCTTGTTCCCACCCTATCCTGTTAAGTTCTTCAGTCAGTGCAACCCTTCCATTTGAAGTTTGTTCAGAAGTATTCCAAAACATCAATGCCGCATTGCCATCTGCTTCAAACCAAACATCGAGTTTAAAAATATTTGAATTTACTTGGTAATTATCGAACAAATAATAGTTGCTTTTGTACCTTATTTGTTTTACAAAAGGACTGAAACCGTCTCCTATTACTGTAGCAAATTTATCCGCCCGGTAAGAAGGGAGTCGGTTTTTCATTTCCACAATATTGTTGATATTTTCAAATGCGTTTTCATTTGAAAGAAGACGATAGAAATCTTCCATTACCCGATTATCCATATTTTTATTTGCGAGATATTTTAATAAAGTAATGTATTGGTAAATAAATGTGTAGCTATCCTGGTTAATATGATCGTTCAGACAATTGCTAAGCCAACCCGTAACTAGATCGTCGGGCATTCCTGTATACACGCCAATATTGCGAACAAGGAGGTCGATTTTTGTGGAAATTTTAGGTGCAAGTTTGAACCCGTCCAAGGAGAGATAAATAATTAGCTCGACATTATAGCCCTTTAGTTCGTGTGAATATTGATAATACCGGTCGATTTGTTCGGCCATGTCCGGAGCGTTATTGACTTTATTTTCTATGATAATTGCCTTTTGTGATACTTCATCCCTTATCCAAATATCTAACCTACCTTGTTCTCGGATCACAGTGGTATTCTCAAAATCATCTTTCCTGATTTTTACGCCGGAAAAGCTGTGGAGGTAGCTAATAAACTGCTTCATAAACCGATCCTGTTCCTGATTGGATATTCCGCTCCATAGTATACCAGTGATTCCGAGGCAAAGTGGACCAGTGATTCCGAGGCAAAAGGGACCAGTCAATAGATAAGAGGTTGCTAGAAGATCACGGTGGAAGGCTGTTTTTTCCATCGGTTATCTTGTA
>NZ_JANYGH010000072.1 GCF_025362475.1 Mucilaginibacter sp. | reverse complement strand
TACAAGATAACCGATGGAAAAAACAGCCTTCCACCGTGATCTTCTAGCAACCTCTTATCTATTGACTGGTCCCTTTTGCCTCGGAATCACTGGTCCACTTTGCCTCGGAATCACTGGTATACTATGGAGCGGAATATCCAGTCATTTAATGAATCCAGAAAATCTACCGGATGCACTGTGGAAATTATAAAAACCTTTGCACTATTTCTTTGCATTAAATCCTCCAAAAAGTTGAGTTTTAAACGATTTGTAGCCGGGTTTTTAATATCATACTCAAAGTGGTTTACAATGATCAACGAGTACCGGGCATCTTTTACTGCGGTTTTTAAATTATTCCACTCTATTTGTGCTCCCATGTTGTTTTCATCATTGGGGATATGTATCATATCAGCAATCAAACAATTATTTGAAGTTTCACCAACAGGGTAAGCTATGGTTGAGGCATCTTTCCCTTTAATTTTATGTTCATGTATTAAGTTCATAACCCTATCCAGTTTACCAGAACCCGGAGAGCCGATTATGAAAAGTAATGAGTTAAGTTGATTATCGGTTAACAGCAGGTTGTCAATATTTTCCCAATAGGTTTCATTAGGCAGGTTTAAGGCAAACAGCTTTCTTAAAATATGATGAAATACAAACCAAAAAAGCAGCAAAGAACACAAAAAACAACTCCAATAAGTTACGCCCAGGTACCATTTTCTATCCATTGTAATTCCAGGTAAGCTGTATTGGATAGTGTCAGATTTGACTACAAGGTAGGAGTTTGCCGATCTTCTATAGTCGGTATAATTTTCACCTTTTGTAAATAATCCTGTGTATGTCCATAAACTATCCGGAGGGAAGTGATATAGCTCCTTAATGCCGGGTATAAGATTTTCTTTATCAATAGTTAACTGGTTAAATAGGGTTGTTGCATGATAATTATCTACAAACTTTTCTCTATGAGGTTTTTTTGACACAATATTGTACGTGTTAATCCAAATGCTATCCCGATAAATATTATTGTGTGGATAATTATTTAGTAGCAGAGGGTTTTGCGCTATAATGTTTTTAATAAATTGTGTATGCCTGTAACGTGTAATAAGTTTTGTTTCGTAATTAAATGCTGAAGTATAAAAGAGGGCTACTGGCAAGCCGCTGGTTATTATAATGCGGGTAAACGTCATTAACGAATAGCTGGTACTAAAATTCCAAATTTTTAATTTTTTAATTAAATCTTTCTCGCAAAGAACAGTGTGAATTTTCCTGGTTAATATTAAAAGAATAAATAAGGTAACTTCATAGGTTAACAGCGGCACAACTTCTGTTAAAATAGATGTGGTAACATTTATAAGACCAATAATGACGCTTAGCGCAATGGATGCATTTCTTTTTTTGCTTATATAACTCAGGGTTGTTTTTTTTATAATATGCAGAATATAAATAGTTTATGAAAAGAATAGCCGCTGTGCCCGAAACTAAAAGAATAAAAAAGGACTGCAGAAAGCTGGTGTAGTTACACCAAATGATGAGTAGTGCAATAGTAATCAGGTTACAGAATACGGCCAAGTTGTACTGCTGGTGAAAACAATCATTGGGACCGATCCATGATATATCAAAATATTGTTTTTTATAGTAGATTTTTTTGATGGAAAACAAAAAGACAGCCGTTAGTATCATCGCTATGATACAGAAAAAGGCAAATAGCATAGAAAAACTAAAGCTAAAGTTATTGATATCGCGAATGTTCTTAAACGATTTATCTTCAAGTATTACAAGGTAATAAGGAAGGCCATGAATTGGACTTGCATAAGCTATGTATTGTTTGCCAGAGTACCTTGTTTCAAAGTATTTATCGGTATGTGCATCTATACTGGCTTTCAGACTTTGATAATCCGATAGCTCTTCAAACAGGTTTTGATTAAGGTTTTTAGCTGGATTAATATGATATAATACCCTTCCCTGGTTGTTGATGATACAATAAAGATAGCCAGCAGGTAAAATAGCATGATCAAGACTTGTTAAATTAATTGATATGGCCACATAAGGAGAATTTTTATTTATTGATGGCTTGGACAAAATAGAAGTAAATGCTCCCGACGTCCAGGATACTACCTGCTCAAAGTAGTATGGCTTCCTGGGGTCATTATCCAGATAAAATGGTCTGTGATCACGAAGTTTAATAAAATAATCCCTGTATGCATAATTGCCCGGAGGCGCCGGTTCTGATTTTGTGTACCAGCCTTTTACTTCGGTACCTTTATTATCTAACCAGTAAATCTGGTTCATATTTAGATCCTTGGTAAGTTGTTTTAATTTGTTTTGAATATCAGGAAATACCACCTTATTGTCCTGATCATAAATATTGGAGGTGACATTCTCCCCGGGATTATTTGTGGTGGCTATGGTGGTTTGATCATTCATCAATAGATCTGCTTTGTCCAAAATATGATAAGCCTTAGCAACCTCGATACCGAATCGATACTTTAAACTATCAGCTATATATCTACTGATTCTTGATTTTCGATACTCGGTTTTGAAAGGGGAATTGTATTTAAAGAAAGCGAAGAACAGTAATGATACCAATAGCATAGATACTGCAAATGAAAATATTCCATCTGCTGCTGTCAGCCTGTCCTTATTTCCCATTTGATAAAGTTTTAGCCAGGGTAAAGCAAGTATAGCAGCGGCTGCGATTGTTAATAGTAAAAGAACTATGTTTTCTGGAAGCTTATTTCTTTCCTGTTGATAGTTTTTGGTAGTAAGTAACCCCGATACAGTGATCACTGAATCGGCATTGATGTTTAGCCTTTGTGAAAAAATCTTGTAGTCGTTCCCGCTTAAGTGTATATTTTTTACATGTCCCTCTAAAAAAGCACTTTTATCAGATTTTAACGAGTCAGGTACGATGGTTGTTATCCCGCTGGGAAACGTTTGGTAGATGATGTTTTTTTGCCTGAGAAAAATATACTGGTCAAATATTTCGTTGGTAAGCAAAGGGTCAATAAACTGTTTTAAGGTATACCTCATATGAATAAAGTAACCTCCCTTTTGCAGGTGAATGGTTAGCCTGCGATTATCAAATTCTACTTTACAGAGGCTATCAGTTGAGGTATTTACTTTGTTCTTATCTTCCGGCTCCTGCACCGGTTTTATAGGCTCCAGGATGAAGTTTTTGCGGGGATAACGTTCAAGGTACTTGTTTAATCTTTCACGGTTGTATAGGGGATGATTTAATTCATATGTATTAAGTATGGTATTTAAAAGTGCAATAGAATTATCAACTTTTGATTGTATGTTTATTTCGATATTTTGCAAACATCTAAAGCGCTGAGCTTCTAATTCATTTTGGTTATTTGGAACATAGATAAAAAAGTAAATTGCACCAATTACCAGTACAAAAAATAAAGTGGCCAATACAATCGTTTGGTTACGACTAAATGAAAATCTATTTTTCATGGCACTAATTTTATTATCCCTACTTACCGCTGCTTAGCCATTTTTCTTTAGCTGCTTTGTAAGTATCAAACCCCAGGTGAACACCTGCACCATCGCCGCGTATTAACTGATTGGGTAAGCACAAACCCAGCCCGTTTACAATAAATTTATCACAAAGGCGCTTAATCAAGTCAACTTGATCATTATCTACAGCATCCATATCAAGATCCATTATCGCAACGAAATCAGCGCTGCCGTTTGGGTCGTTTTTATAAACATCAGGTGCCTCATATATTTGGGTATCCGGGTTTAATATCGGTTTTAAGCACGGGTTTATCCTCACCAAACAAGCTTCATTGCTTAATGAAGGATCAATCATGGCATATGTTATAAATGTGGCAGAATCGGGTGGGTCACCCACAATACTGGTCGATAATTTCTTTATATCGGCAAAAAACGAAGAGCTGTTATCTGTAATGGCCAGTTTGTTGCCTTTGTTTTTATTATAAATAGCGGCAATTACAGGGTCGGTTGAATTTTGATAGTCGGCAATAATGGCTTCACCACCCGTACCTGTTCCCAACGAAAGAATATTAAAATCACTTAATGGCAAGTCGGGATTATTTGTGCGGGCTTCTATAAAGCCTGCAAGTACCGGGTTGTTAAAACCGGATATTGCGCCATCCCAAAACCAGGTTTTACGTTTATCATTTCCGCCAAGTAAGTTGGTAGTAATTGCTGCAGGCGAATCAAAGTAGTTAATAGGCGCGTTACTTGACGAATGTATGGCATCCGCCAGGCTTACCTGGTAAAACTTTCCGTTATTAAAACCTGTCTTGCTTGCCGGGTTTGATCTGAAGAAAACCGCTCTTTGCCTAAAATAATCAAAGCCGGCAACAAGTATCTGTAAATCATTTTTGCCAATGATAGCCGGCAGTTCATTTAAGTAGGTATCTAAAATAGGCTTGGTAGCCTTTTTTTGTACAATAAGGCTATCATATTTATTCAATACATTTTTAAATCCGCTTAGCTTTCTATCGGTGCTGTATTTGGGGCCAAGCACATTGGTAAGGCTTGCAATATTTTTAAATTTTAATTTTTCCCAGAAGGATAATTTTGAAAAAACCTGTTTTCGTTTACCTTCATCTTCAAAAACAGAGATTATCTCACTAATTAACATGTTGTTGCATAGCGAAGCCAAAACAAGGCTACCACCTGAATTTGCAATAACGAGGTTGAATTGGCGTAAAATTTCATGCCCCGAAACATCACCATAAATATCTTTAAGTACCCTGGCCTGTATCAGGGCCCAGGAGCCGCCGCCATCTAATGAAAGTATTTTATATGCCATTTTGAAAATTGGTTTTATGAATTAGGTTTAACATTATATATTCTTCAGGTGTGTTAGTGATAAATCAACTTGTTGTTAAAAGCCATTTGCGGGGGGAGCCAATATGCTATATGTAAAAAACCTCTTAAAAGCAAGGTTCGGGGTTTATCTTATAGAAGCTGTTGGATGGAGTGCTAAGTACTTACCGTTCAATGATTTAATCATGGTTCTGTATCCTGGCAGTTGGCTTTGCATAAAATACTTATTGGGTTACATATAAAGATTAAGCCAATTGCACCTCAATGATTTTAAATTCCAACATAGTGCCTCCTTTTTTATTAATTAAAGAATAAATTATCCAGGTATATCAGATCAAACTGCACAGCGGATTTACGCTGTTGCCATCTTAAATAAAAAACACTTTTATAATTAAAAAAGATTAACGCTGTACGGTAAATTAAAAGGCCGATGTCTTTTTTATTTAAGGTTTATGTACTATAAAACTCTTAAACATCATAGATACATGCAATAGTTATTAATAACTATTTATTAAGTTGTTTTAACTTTATAGATTTATAAATCAAATACTTAAATCTAAATTTCAGTATCAATACATACATTGATACTGACGAGTGTCTACAAAAAAAATAGTTATGGAAACCTATGAAACCGGGAATAATGAGCACCAGATAAGTTTGGCTGTTAATATCTTTACGTTTGGCCTTGCCGCCTCCAGTGCAACAATTAAGATTGTTGATCCGCCTACTGTGGGTATCTCCGTTGCTCAATCAGAGGATGCATCTGGGGATATCATTACTCAAGCTATTGGAAAAGCTTCAGATATCCAAAACAAGCGACTTACCATTTTGACCAAAATTGATCTTATTGGGTCATTGGAAGATAGAAAAAATGCATATAATGATATTGATGCAACCTATACTTTAAGCGGTGGATCAGACGGCTTACAAACCTATGTTGATCCGTTAAAAAGTGTAGATGATGATTTTACTACAGTGCTGTTAGCTAAACCAATTGATTTAATATGAAAAAGTTAATATCATTTAGCGCATTCTTGTTATTAGCCTTAATTACAAATGCGCAGGAGGGAGTAAAATTGCAGGATCTTGCCCTTCCCAATTCACCAGGTTTTATCCTTACTGATTTAACTCCCTCATTGGTACAAACGCCAAATACGCCAAGGAAGTTTATTTTAGGATTGGCCCAATCTTTTGATAAGTCATCTTCTGGCTTCCCGGATAATTATTCGGCTGAGTTTGCACCTTACTGGTTTATCAATCCCGATGGAAAGAGTGTTTACGCTGCAGTGGGGCTTAATACAAAAATAGGTGAGGATCAAAAGTTAAAAATAGGTAGTGAAGATATTTTTTCGGGACTAAAGTTTACAAGTTTATCGGTGTCATTTATCCATAAGGATCTTATTCCTGATAATGTGGATGTATCTCAAAAAGTATTTGCATTAGGAATAAAAACTACCTTGATAAAAGTGCCGCAATCCGGGTATGCTCAAAAAATCAATAATTTAATAAGTCAATGGCATGAAGCTGCGCAAAAAGATCTGGAAGACTTTAACAACCAAAAAACATCGGTTAGCACACAATTAGATTTAGATAATTTATTAAAGAACTACATGGAGAAAAAAGGCCATAAAAGTTTGGATCTGGCAAAGCAAATTGGCGATCTATATAAGCAAAAACCCAAATTTGTATGGGATTTTGCCGGTGCTTACGCCACCTATGGTATAGATAATGAACCATGGAAAAGCGGGCGTACAGGTATATGGAGCACACTATCATATTACGCGCAATTGGCCGGTACAAATAACAAACCTTCAAATAATTATGTAAGCCTCAGCTTTTCAGCACGGTCTTTATGGGATAATTTTGCAAAAGATGAAAACAATAATATTGTAAAAACCAACAATATTGATGTGGGAGGTAAGGTTGGTATCGATCTGGACGATCTTTCATTGGGTGTTGAGTCATTGTACCGGTACATAAATGGCAGGGGAGGCAACGAAAACAGAACTGTTGGTATTGTTACTTATAAAATAACTGAAAATATCATTTTAACAGGCGCGTTCGGGAAAAATTTCGAATCACTGGGCAAGTCGATAGCATTGTTTAGTATAAACTGGGGCTTTGGTTCCGAGAAAATAAATCTGCCGGATAAATGATAAAATAGTTATAAATGGCTATTTCACTTGTTATTAAAGATGCTCAATTTTAACGTATAGTTTAATTATGAAATATTTTTTATAAAAGCTATCTGGCCAAATCTATAACTGATTAAAAGCCTGCAATTTCTTAAAATACATCTATACTTATCATTTTTATGGAAACTGCTTTAAAAAATAACTGGTACATTATTTATACTTTTCCCAATCTCGAAAAAAGAATATATAATGAATTAACCAGGAAAAAGATCAAAGCTTACCTGCCTTTGCAAAAAGTAATAAGGCAGTGGAGCGATCGGAGGAAGGAATTGCAGGTACCTATGTTTCCTAACTATGTTTTTATTAATTCAACCGAAAACGATCGCTTTAAGCTATTAAGTATAGGTGGCATTTTGAAGTTTATTACGTTTGAAGGCAAGCCAGCAACAATGACTGAAGATGAAATTTTAAACATCATGAAATTTGAAAAAGTGGCCTTTGAGCTGGAGCCAAACCTTATTCAGGGAGATGATGTAATGATTGTTGAAGGCCCTTTTACAGGATTGCAGGGAAAACTGTTTTTTAAACGCGGAAAAGAAAGAGTAGGTGTGCATTTAAATTCAATTAACCAATCACTTTCTATTGAGGTTTGTTCATCATGCCTCCGGAAATGTTAATGTAAAATAGTTACTATTGGCTATTGTTCCTGATTTTGAATGCCCTTATTTTTATAATATAATAGTTGAGCTATTAGAGTTACACTACCATTGAATCTAAATTAGTACCAGGAATTTTACGCTTTAAACGGATATGTATGTGACAATCCTTAAGCGAAGCTTTATTCTACCGCCAAAATTCAGGTATTCCGCTTAATTACAATAAGAAAAATATTTACTGTCAATCAAAAGTATGGATAAGCTTCCGCTTGTATCATGCATCATGCCTACTTATAACCGCAGGCGTTTTATACCACATGCCATCCGGTATTTTCAGCGGCAGGAGCATCAAAATAAGGAATTAATTATCATTGATGACGGAACGGATTGCATTGAAGACCTGGTTTTGAACCAACCTGGTATAAAATATATTCGCCTTGATCATAAAATTACACTTGGCGAAAAATTAAATATGGCCTGCAGCAAGGCATCCGGCAGTATCATAGCCAACTGGGATGATGATGATTGGTACGCCCCGCATCGTTTAAAATACCAAGTACATGAATTGAATAAAAATAATGCAAAAGTTTGCGGAATAAACAACCTGCTTTATTATGATTTTTTTAATAACCAAGCCTATCAATATAAATACCCTGCAGATCAGCGTAAGTGGCTTTTAGGTAGTTCATTATGCTATTACAGATCGCATTGGGAAATGAACCCGTTTAAAAATATCGACGTAGGCATGGATGGTTTATTTGTATGGGGTACCGCGCCGGAGTATGTTACCGAACTTGAAGACACAACCATGTCTGTTCATATGATACATGATCAAAATATTAGTCCCAAACAAACTTCGGGAGATTGGTGGCATCCTTTTCCTGTAAATGATATTGAACAAATTATGCAGGCTGATTTAAAACACTACCGTGATTATCACATGGCCACAACGAATAAGCCTGTGGTCAGAAGTGCAAATGATGCTCCTGTTCAAAACAATACCCAAAAAGAAAAGAATATTTATGCCTGCCTGGTGCATGAAAACCCGGATTGTATAATTGACATGGTTCGTAATTTACATTATAACGATCCTTCATCCATAATTTTAATTTTCAACGGGGGAACCGACTTTGAGTTCAGCGCCACATTGTTTCCTTTTGAGCAATTTGGTGCTGTTATATGCCCGGTTAATTACCCGGTAAAGCACGGTTACCTGCATCCATTTGCACTTGAGTGTATGGAATTTGCGCTTGACAATTTTTCATTTAGTACATTAACAATTGTTGATTCTGATCAATTAAGTGTTCAGCCTGGATACTCATCATTTATATCCAATTTTCTTTCTGATAAAAGTAACGTTGGGCTATTATCAAGTCGGCCAGAACGCATTACTGCGGAAAACAAGGATGTATGGACATCTATTAAAGCATTTGAAGAATATGATTTGTGGAAGCCTTTGTTAAAAACCTTTCCCGATGGGGAGGATAAGTTTGTACACTGGTCTTTTTGGCCTTCTACAGTGTTCACTTATGATGCTGTTAAAGATTTGGTTAAACAATTTAAAAAAAATATCCTGCTCAAGGGAATCATGCAGCACACCGGGATATGGGCAACAGAAGAAATTATTTTACCTACAATGGTGAGTTTGCTTGGTTATGATATTTTACTGAACCCGTGCTGCAGTACTTTCAACAACTATCAAAAATCCTACTCAACATTTGATCTGGATTGTGCAATAAATGATCCTCACGCTTTTTGGATACATCCGGTGGCCCGGGAGTATGATAATGAGATCAGGAATCGTACACGTTTACATCTCAATAATTATATCCCAGCCAAGAAAAATACGGTGCAGAAAGCTATTGATCAGTCATTGTTTTTCCCGTTGAAGGTAATATCCGAAACAAAAAAAATTGAGGGATGGCTAAATGATGCTGAGTCCGAATTATTGATGGCTTTCGCTTTAAAGGCGTGTATTAAATTCCCTGACGCCCATGTGGTTGAAGTTGGTAGTTTTCATGGCAAAGCAACCATATTGCTTGGTAAAATTGCCAAATCCATATCAAATGAAATTAAGGTATACGCAGTTGATCAACACGACGGAAAATTGGGCGCTTTGGGCTCAAATTTGTGTGTTTTTGAACCATCTCTTGAAAGCTTCAACCTTAATATTGAAAATGCCGATCTATTAGATACGGTGATTTCATGTGTGTGTAAATCAATTGATGTTAAATGGGATAGTGCAATTTCGCTTTTATTTATAGATGGTTTACATGATTATATCAGTATCAATGATGATTTTCAGCACTTTTCATTCTTTGTGGAAGTTTACGGATATGTAGCTTTTCATGATTATGCAGATTATTATCCCGATGTGCAGGCGTACGTAAACCAACTGCTTACAAGTGGAAATTACCGGCAGGTTCACCAGGCAGATTCCCTTATCGTTATTCAAAAAATAAGCTAAATACTTTAATCGTGACTAACCAGGAATCAACAGATTTACCGGTATGGCTTTATTGGGAAGGAGATCTTCCTGATTGGATCAGCGAATGCCAAAAAACAGTATTCGCGCACGCCTCTGACGTTCGATTGCTGACATCTGAAAGCTTTGAAGAAATGCGCATTGCCGATCTCGATATCCGTCTTGAAAATCTGTGTGTTGCACACCGGGCCGATTTTATCCGGGCGTTTTTACTAGCCAAACATGGTGGTTTATGGATCGATTCGGATTGTTTGGTTGCTAAGTCTCTTAAGCCATTAACAGATACTTTAAATAGTTATGAGTTTTTGGGGTACAGGGAACGTTCGGGCGAGGTTACCAACAACCTGATGGGTGCATCTAAGAACAGCACTATCGCCCAAAACTATTATAATCGTGTTTGCGATATTTTGAGGGATGGCCAACCTATTGAGTGGCTTACCTTAGGGTCAAAGGCATTAACATCTACACTTAATGAAAGCAATGTTCCCTGGTGCGAATTAACTGTAGAGCAAATTCAGCCGGTGTGCTGGAGTAAACCCGAAGAGTTTTTTACCAAAAGGACAGATGAGGAACATCGGAAGTTTGTTAATCACGACTCTTACTGCTATATGATTTCCGCTAATATGGTAAGGAAACATGTTTCTGAAAACCCCGATGATGATATTTTAGATAAGAACACTTTTTTCAGCTACCTGGTGAGAATGTTTTTACCGGTTGAAGAGAATTTTTTAACAATTGCTTAAGCCTGGTACAATGAATGATGTTTTGGAAATAGCCTACCGTAAAGATACCGATGATGACCGTTGGGTAATTCCAGAGGTTATTGATCAGGATATGTATTGTGTAAAAAGCCTGTTAACTAATATTCAGCCAGCGGGGCCCAGTTATATTATTGATTGCGGTGCACATATTGGCGCTTTCTCCATTATGTGTGCACAGCATCTTTCAAATATTGAGGTAATTTCATTTGAACCCAACCCCGATAGTTTCATGTATTTGAGCCAGAATGCAGACCGGTTTGGTAAGATACAGGCGTTAAACAAGGCCGTTTCCATAAACGATGGAACATTAAACCTTTACGCTCCTGATCAAAGCGATTGGAGCGGAAGGTGGACAACATTGCCCAATTCAAATGAATTTTTAACGGTTGAATCTGTTGGGCTATTTTCTTTTATCAACAAACTGGATAAAGAGGTATTTATACTGAAACTTGATGTGGAAGGATATGAGGAGGCCCTGATAGATGAATTAAAAGATGGGGACCTGAAAAATATACAAGTTATCATAGTTGAAACCCACACAGATCATTTTGATCATCAGAAACTTATAAACCACGGTTATAGTCTTCTGTTTAACCCCGGCATATCATCTGCGCGGCAATTTGTTTACTCCCGGAATTGAGAGCAGGGTGCACATTTAATTAAAGATATGTTACGAACCACATTTGAATTTTTGTCGGATGAACTTAACGCTTACATCAAGCGGAAAGATTCAACAAACTTTGGTAATGAGGATGTAGTTGTGGTTTCATCATTGATGAATCCCGATGGCACATTTGCGGTTTCAACCGAAGGTAGTGACGTATCAAAAGTGATCCTGACACTTATTAACCTGGAAGAAGACCGGATAGCTGATTCACAATATAACTATCAAAAAATTGATGATCGTATCCAGGTTATCAATCCACCTGTAAATATTAATGCTTTTGTTCTTTTCTCGGTATTTGCCAATAATTACTCTACCGCGTTAAGGCTGTTATCATATGTGATGGCATTTTTTCAGGGTCGCCAGGTTTTTGATAGCGATCAGTATCCTCAAATAAATGCCAAGGTAGATGCCGATAAACCCTGGCAAAAGGTGGGGCGGTTACTTGTAACGTTTCACTCCACAACTTTTGAACAGCAAAATAATCTTTGGGCGGCATTGGGCGCAAAATATATGCCTAATGTGATCTATAAAATAAGAACCATAAGCTTTGTTGATTCCGAACCTAAAATGGAAACACCTCCAATTACCGAGATTACAATTTCTGATAATTAAGCATGTAGTTTATATAGTAATGATAAAAATTAAATATAAAGCGCTTTTTACTTTGGAATTTGCCCATACATTCTATAAATCGGGTAAAAGCCCTGATATCATCATGCAGCCATCTGCCAAGTGTTCAACACTTATAGCATCATTGGGGCTTCACTTTTTACCAACTGCATTCGGCGGGAAATTATTTGCCAAGGTGGATGTTGTTGCAGGCAATGATATTATTAAAAACCCCTTGCCCGATGGTACAAAATTTACTTTTTTACTGAAGCTAAGAAATAATTTATTTGAAAATATTACCAATATAAATTTAATCAAACCGCCCTCAAGCCACTACTATTTTAACAATAGGGGTAACAACATGTCAGCTGATAATTTGCCGCTGCTTGTGGCCAATACCGGGAGTAAAATAGTATCAGATGCTGATCTGCTTCCTTTTGCAAGCGGCAGTTTTTCTTCGGTTCAAAACAGTACTGCCAGTACGCAAAGCGGCCAGTTGAATTTTATTGATAGTAATGAGCAATTGCTGCAGGATTTAAACAATTCAAATAATTTATTTAACTATTCTTTTGATCTCAATAAAGCATCGGGTGGAAGAGCCAGTTTTTTAGTTGATGGTACAGAAAAGGCTTCTTTTTATTCGCTTGACCCTGCTGATATGTCTGATGTATTTGGGGTGGTTGAAATATTTTTCAAAACTGATTTAAATGGCAATTACCAGTTTCAGGGTGCCGATAATTCCATCACCACAGTAAATTATAAAATTCCGTTTGTTAACCGCGCAACCAAATGGCGCTATATCATTACCCGGAAATTTAACCCGGCAATTACATCGGTAAGTGTGGCCAAAACAAATGGTTCACCAATAAATTTTAGTTTACTTGGCGGTTCTCCTGATGGGACGTTTATTGTTACTTCAAACAATGCACTTCCATTATCAGAAGAGCCTGTAGCCGGCATCAAGCTAAGCGATAATACAAATAAAGTGCTTATTGCCAACTTGCCAAATCCTCCCTTAAATCTCATAAAAACAGAAGGAGCAGATACCTTCTCAGATATTTTAATCACCATTTAATTAAAAAAATACCGCCATGGCAGATGTATTTAAAACTCCCGGGGTTTACATTAAGGAAATCCCAACGTTTCCACCTTCGGTGGCAGAAGTTGAAACCGCAATTCCTGCATTCATCGGATACACCGAAAAATCCAGTTTCAATGGCAATGATTTTGGGAAACAGCCGCAGCGAATAGGTTCGTTGTTAGAGTATGAACAATTATTTGGGCTTGCTCAAAAAGAAACGGCAATAACGGTAACCATAACAGATACAAGTGATGTAAATACTGTTACCAGAACAATTAACGCGGCAATTAACCCTGTCACAAGTTCTAAGTACAAGATGTATTATGCCCTTCAAATGTATTTTGCAAATGGTGGTGGCCCTTGCTACATTGTTTCGGCAGATAAGTATAATGCGGGAGGTGTTAACGCCACCAAATTAACTGATGGCCTTACAGAGATTGCAAAGGTTGATGAACCTACACTATTACTATTTCCTGATGGTCCTTCACTGCCATCTGTTAACTACTATGCAGTTATAAACAGCGCATTAAATCAATGTTTTATATTGCAGGATAGGTTTACCATTATAGATGTTAAACAGTTAACCGGTACTATAAATGATATCAACTCATCGGCAGATGATTTCAGAAACACGGCTACTTTAGGCAGTAACCTTGATTTAATGAAGTATGGTGCGGCTTATTTCCCTTACCTGCAAACTATACTCAGCTACAGGTATGATGATGTTGATGTAAATATTATTTACAAGGTAAACGGTGTTGAGGCAACAGATATTGGCACTGGTAAAATAAGTCTGGCCTCTATTTTAAATCCGCCGGTAACTTTAAAGGCTGCGGTACGTACCGGGCTCAACCTGCAGAAACCTACACCTACAGTACCAACATCACCGCCGGCAGCGCCGCAGGTAGCAGGTAACTCTGAATTATACAACCAGGTTAAATTACAATTACAAAATTTAAATATTTTAATGCCCCCTTCATCGGCAGTTGCAGGAGCTTATGCTTCTGTTGATAGTTCAAGAGGCGTATGGAAGGCCCCGGCCAATGTTACATTAGCCTATGTAAATTCGGCATCACTTCAAATTTCTGCAAGTGATCAGATGTCGTTGAATGTTGATCCTACTTCGGGCAAATCTATAAATGCCATAAGGTATTTTACAGGGAAAGGAGTAATGATCTGGGGAGCGCGTACGCTGGCCGGAAATGATAATGAATGGCGGTATGTACCAGTTCGCCGGTTCTTCATCTTTGCAGAAGAATCTATTAAAAAAGGATCAGAATGGGTTGTTTTTGAACCCAATGACGCCAATACCTGGGTTAGGGTTAGGGCAATGATTGAAAACTTCCTGATAAAGCAATGGAGGGCAGGGGCGCTTGCCGGTTCTAAACCAGAACAGGCGTTTTTTGTAAGGGTAGGACTTGGCCAAACCATGACGGCTCTTGATATTCTGGAAGGACGAATGAATATAGAAATTGGTATGGCTGTAGTACGCCCTGCCGAATTTATTATCCTGAAATTCTCTCATAAACTCCAGGAATCTTAATTAACCAAAGGCTATCAAAACCTAAATAATATATAAAAACAAAAAACATGGCAAATTATCCATTACCAAAGTTTCACTTCAGAGTAGAGTGGGGCGGGTCAAACATAGGCTTCTCTGAAGTAAGCGGGTTGAATATCGAAAATAAATTGATTGAATACCGCGACGGAGCCTCGCCGGAGTATAGCAAAATTAAAATGCCGGGTATGCGTGAGTTTAGCAATATTACTTTTAAAAGAGGGGTATTTGCACACGATAATGATTTTTTCAAGTGGTTAAATACCATTTCATTAAATACCGTTGAAAGGCGGGATATTACTTTGACTCTGTTAAATGAAACGCATGACCCGGTTGTTGTTTGGAAAATTAAAAATGCATTCCCGGTAAAAATTCAGAGTACCGATTTAAAGGCAGACGGAAGCGAAGTAGCTATTGAACAGCTTGACGTTGCACATGAGGGTTTGGTTATACAAAACGATTAAACTAATTCTGTAATCATGAGCCTGATTAGCGGTATTGTAGATGGTCTGATCTATCCACCTCCGGGATTTCATTTCCTGGTGGTTATTGAAATGTTTCCGCAAACTCCGCAGGATATCCGGTTTCAGAGTGTAAGCGGGTTAAGCGTCAATATACCAACAGAAACTGTTGCCGAAGGTGGCGAAAACCGATTTAAACACCAGTTTCCGGGCGTACCTCAATTCAATAAACTGGTTTTAAAAAGAGGGTTGTTCCTGGGGTCGTTTGTTAGTCATTGGGCTCGCAACAGTATCGAAAACTTTGAATTCGATCCAAAAAATGTGCTGATAAGTTTGTTAAATGACAGCCATATCCCACTCAATGTATGGCATGTTTTTAATGCTTATCCAACAAAGATTGATATCTCTGAATTTAATGCCGAGCAGAATACCCTGGTAGTTGAAACGCTTGAACTTACTTATCAATATTTTAAACCAATGGGCCTCGATGATCTTGTTGCTGGTGCTGTAGGGGCAGTTGCGGGCGCAGTGTCAGGTTCTGTAAGCTTTTAAATTATGTCAGTTATAATTACGGAGATAGAAATATCTGTAGCTGTTGTTGATAGCAATTCAACAAACGGTGCCGGCTCTGCTGATGGCTCTTTAAAGCAGGAGATCATTAAAGAATGTATTGAGCAGATTATGGAAATTCTTGACAAAAAAAATGAACGCTGATGGTGAACATACTTAGTAGTTTATTGCCCGGTAAAGAAGCTCAAAAGCTTAAAATTGAATCGTGGACCGATATTAAAAGAAATGGCCCTGCCGAAAAAACATTTACTTCTTTTATTAATCCGGATGAGTTTACACTTAATTATACGGTTATAACCGAGAGCAACAATGCAGCTGGTGCCAACGGAAGTGCTGGTGGGTTTCTTGGTACCAGGCCCTTAGAAGTAGCATTAAAGTTTTTTCTCGATGGCACAAATGCCAATGGCGTTAAATTAGATGTTCCATCAAAAATTAAGGAGTTTTATGAGGCAGTTGGCTATGATGGTAAAAAACACCGTACCTGTTTCCTCAGAATAACGTGGGGACATCTTACATGGTTGCGAACCAATCAATATGAATTTGATTGCGAGCTTAAAACCACCTCCATTCAATATAAAATGTTTAAAAACGATGGCACGCCACTTCGTGCTATCATTAATGCAACATTTGCAGAAAAGCTTCAGGCTGCAGTAAGACAGGCTGAAGAAAGAAACTCCTCGCCAGACCTAACACACGTTCGTATAGTTAAAGAAGGTGATACATTACCAGCTATGGTAAATAAAATTTATGGCGATTTTAAATATTATCTTGAGGTTGCCAGGATAAATAATCTTAAAAACTTCAGGGATCTGCAACCCGGACAAAAATTAGTTTTTCCGCCTTTTGATAAAAATACAAAGCCAACTGATAATGTCTGAAGAAAGAGTTATTCCTGCGATTAATACGGTAGCCGAATTTAAAATATTAATTAACGGTACTGAAATTCCCAGGGAAGTGGCGAAGCTTTCGGTTAACGTTATGAAGATGGTAAATAAAGTTTCATCAGCAACAATCGTGATCCAGGACGGTGAGGCTTCAAGTGGTGAATTTCCATTAACCGATGGGGATCTGTTTACTCCGGGCAACGAGGTGGAAATAACAGCCGGTGATCCTGATAATAGCGTTAGCATATTTAAGGGTATTATCATTAAGCAATCCATCAAGATAAGAGAGTCGGTATCGCCAAATCTGGTAATTGAATGTAAACACAAAGCGGTAAAAACCACCATCGGTCGTAAAAATGCTTATTTCCATGACCTCACCGATGCCGATATTATTAGCCAGATTTTAGAAAGCGATGGCTTTGCATCTTCAGATCTGGACATTGGATCAACAGATGTTACTTATAAAGAAATGGTTCAGTACAACAGCACCGATTGGGATTTTATATTGAGCAGGGCAGAAGCTACCGGGAATGTTATACTCACAAACGACGATAAAATAGTTACTAAAAAGCCTACTGTTTCTGGGGATGCCACCCTGTCATTACTGCATGGAGCAACCGTTATGGAGCTTGATGCTGAAATGGATAGCAGAAATCAATTTACTGCGGTAAAAAGTGTTTCATGGGATATGGCTAACCAGGCAAATGCCGAATCGACAGCTAATGACCCTGCTGATCTGGAAGAAGAAGGAACCCTTTCGGTTAATGACCTGGCGGGAGTTGCTAGTCCGGAAGATTTTGTTTTAAATCATTCTGGTTCAATCACCTCAGAAGAGCGCCAGGCCTGGGCCGATGCGCAATTATTAAAATCGCGCCTGTCTAAAATACGCGGCCGGGTTAAATTTGATGGTATCGCTACTATAAACCCGGGCGATGTTATTGAACTGAACGGCCTTGGTGATACATTTAATGGAAAAGCTTTTGTCAGTGGCGTGCGGCAGGATTTCTCCGCTGTTTCCGGGTGGAAAACTAATGCCCAGTTTGGCCATACGCCTGATTGGTTTATTGATGAAAATAGTGTAACAGCACCCAAGGCCGGTGGTTTATTGCCGGGTGTTATTGGTTTACATACCGGCATTGTAACAGACAATGAAGATCCTGACGGAGAGCAAAGGGTAAGGGTAAAAATGCCATACGTAAATGCTGATGACGACGGTGTATGGGCAAGAATAGCGCTTACAGATGCCGGTAACGAACGCGGGATGTTTTTTAGGCCGGAGGTTGGTGATGAAGTGCTTTTAGGCTTTTTATATGATGACCCACGCCAACCGGTAATTTTAGGCATGTTGCACAGCTCCAATAAGGTGCCGCCGATAAGTCCTACCAATGATAATTTTAAAAAAGGATATACTTCCAGGGAAAAGTTGAAACTTACTTTTGATGATGAAATAAAAGAAGTTGTTATTGAAACCCCGGGAGTAAACAAGGTACTCATCAGCGATGACAAACAGGGGATACGACTGGAAGACCAGAATGGTCATGTCATAACAACCGAGCCATCCACCATAACCATTAAAGACTCAAACAGTAATCAAATAATTATTGATGTAAACGGCGGAATTATTACGGTAAAGGGGAATACCAAAGTGATAGTTGACGCGCCACAAATAGAATTAGTTGACGGGGCATCGCATCCCCTGGTTTTTGGAGATGAATTGCTCAGTTATCTTAACCAGATAGTTAATATATATCAAACACACATGCACCCCGGCGAGCTTGCTTTAGGGGCATTACCGGTAACTCCAGCTCCTCCTGTTCCGCCTATGCCTCCACCAACTCCATCCTTATTATCGGTTAAAGTAAAAACAGGTTAAAATATGGCGCTCAAAGCAGGCACACCATCAGATTTTTCGGGCAGTATGGCCGAGGCTATACAAACCGCGTTTACCAACCACTACCAGGAAGTAATGGGAAGTGCGGCCCCGCCGCCAAGTAAACAGATGCAACTCTTATTTGTAGCTGTGGCCGAAGGGGTGATCAATCACCTTAAAGCACATCCCGAAGCTTTTAAAGTTAAAACAACTTTCAACGATGGAACGCCTTACGATGGTGTAGTTGAAATTTCCTGATCCGCAATAAAATCTCTTATAAATGGACAAGCTTACCAATGTTTCTGAAAAGTCTTTTTTGGGTAGGGGATGGAGTTTTCCGCCAACTTTTTCAAAAATAGCGAGCCAGGTTTTAATGACCGCCGATGAGGAGGATATTAACAAAAGCCTGGAAATACTGCTTTCAACCACTATTGGCGAACGTTTTCTCCAACCTTTATATGGCTGCAACCTGGAAGATTATGTATTTGAAGCAATGAATGCTACAACAGAAACCGCTATTAAAGTAACCGTAAAAAACGCGGTGTTGATTTATGAACCCAGAATAAAATTATTAACTATTGAGCTGCTGGATGATTTTTTAACAGAAGGAAGAATTGATATACTGGTTGACTATGAAGTGATCAGTACAAACACCCGGTTCAACCTGGTATATCCGTTTTATTTAAACGAGGCTAATAACAAATCGGCATGAGCACTAAAGCTATTGACTACAAAATAATTCTTAAACGCGATGGGCAAACTCAGCAACAGCGAATGCCGCAGTTGCTTGATCCGGCCCTGGTTCCGGTTGATCAGCGTAGTAAGGAAGATTTGTATAAATACGTTCAAAAAATAGCATCACTGATCAAGTTTTACGATCTGAATCCTGCTACCCAAAAGTTGATTGAAAATGGCGCCTGGAATAACTTTTTTGATAAAAGTATTGAAGAATTGAATGCCCTTGCGGCAAACGCTTCCCTGCCACCTCATATTGCTTTGCTGGATTGCTTTTTTGAACTGATGGATCAACCCAAGGCGCTGATGAATACGCTTACCAAGCGTCATCTTGATTTTTATTACCAGCAAGTTTTAATGCTGGGTAAAAAGGCGCCCGTGCCGGATAACGCGCATGTTATTTTTGAGCTTAAGAAAAACACAGAAGATACTTTGCTTACAGCCGGTACAGCCTTACTTGCAGGCAAGGATGCTACTAAGAAAGATCTTAACTACGTACTTACACATGATATTGTAGTTAATCAATCAAAAGTTGCTCAGTTAAAGTCGCTATATGTAAACCCGGTTAATAAAAACTATTTGCATTATGCACCAATAGCCAATTCAAAAGATGGCCTGGGCGCGGTTTTAGATCCCACAAACCCTAAATGGAATGGATTTGGAAATTCCAGTCTTCCCCTGGCTCAGGTTGGTTTTTGCCTGGCCAGCGATATTTTAATGATGAAAGAGGGTAATCGTAATGTAACTGTTAACTTAACGGTAAGAAACCTGGATGTTGCCGCCAAAAATGCGGTGTTAACAGCTAATCTTTTTAAAATAAGTATCACGGGCGAAAAAGGGTGGATTGGTCCTAAGCTTTCATCAGCTACCATCACTTCGGCAGATAATCAAGTGTTCAATGTTCAATTCACCTTTAATATAACTAAAGATGAACCCGCGGTAATTGCCTATAATAAAGCAAGCCACGGCAGCGACTTTGATACCACTCATCCTATACTACAGGTACTTGTTAATACAGATAAATATGATTTCGGATATCGGAATTTGGTTAATGCCGAACTCATTGATTCAACAATTGAAGTTAATGTAACCGGTATTTCTTCGCTCAGCCTGGAAAATGATTTCGGAACGTTGAATGCCAAGAAGCCGTTTACTCCATTTGGGCCGTTATCTGATAAAAACTCAAACTTTTATATCGGCCACCAGGAAACGTTTTCAAAACGATTAAAAGAATTTTCGCTTGATGTGGATTGGAAAAATATCCCGGATTCAGACCTGGCATCATATTATATTAATTATAACCAGTCAAATAACGGCAACGGCGATTTTAATGCAGTAGCAGCTTTTAAAGATGGTTTTACCTGGCAGGAGCAACATAAATCTGTCCAGCTTTTCAACACTGCCAATGCGCAGGCTGCTACAACCTGGAAGTTTTCAAACCCTGCATTCCCGGTTTTATTTCCGCTATATATCCTGCCACAATTTGTTACGCCATATTATATAAATCCCGGTCATTCAATACTGCAAACAGTAACAAGCAAAATGTCATACCTGTTACCCGGGTTTTCAAACCTGCAGGCTAAAACCAATTTTGTAAAAGCTAAGGCATCTTTAACACTGCAGTTATATAAACCAGTTCTTCAGTTGCTTTTTGATGTGTATAGAGATATCAGGAAAGGGCAGGTACAGCTTCGTTTAGATCATAGTTTCCTGTTTAAAGATTACCGTGAAAAATATACGGCAGAAATTTTAAGATTTAGCAGGGATGGCGGAACATTGAAACTTCCATCAGAACCTTTTGCCCCCGAAATTCAATCCATAACCTTAAATTATACAGCTACAACGGCTAAAATTAATTTTAGCGGAACTACACTGAATGATTATATAAATGAGGAGATTGAATTTTTTCAATACGGAGCATTCGGGCAAATGCGCGAACATGCTTATACCCGTAGCAAGCACGATTTTTTGAACAATACGCTGGTAAAACTGGTGCCGGAGCATATTGATGAGGGATCATTACAGATAGGTTTAAGCGGCCTTTATGCCGAAGATTCTGTATGCATGCTTTTCCAGGCGGCAGAAGGTAGCGCCAACCCGGATAAACCTAAAATTGATATATCATGGAGTGTGCTTTGTGATAATTATTGGAAAACCTTAAGCAACGAAGATTTTATTTTTGATACAACCAACGGTTTATTAACCAGTGGTGTAATAAAGATAGTTGTCCCTCCCGAAGCAACAACATCCAACACTATTTTGGCAAATGGCTTATTGTGGTTTAAAGCGGCTATAAAAAATGACAGCGATGGTGTTTGCAATCTGCTTGATGTGCAATCAAATGCCGCCATTTCATCTTTTAACAACCAGGATAATGATCCTCAGCATTTAGTAAATGCCATGCCGCCTAATACCATAACAAAACTTAAAAATGATAACGGCAACATTAAAAAAGTAACACAGCCATACTCATCATTTGGGGGGCATTTAATAGAGGACGACCAAGCTTATTATATCAGGGTAAGTGAACGGTTAAGGCACAAGGAAAGAAGCGTTGCTATATGGGATTATGAGCGGATGATCTTAAACCATTTCCCTACGGTACATAAAGTTAAATGCATTAATCATGCTACACCAACTTCCTTTTATGCGCCGGGCAATATCCTGATGATTGTGGTACCCGATTTAACAAATCGTAACGCTGTTGATCCTTTTAAACCAAAGGTTGATAAAAATACCCTCGATCAGATTAACACATTTCTTACTCAACATTCTTCAGCCTGGGCACAATTCCAGGTCATGAATCCTTTATATGAAGCCGTAAAGGTATCGGTAAAGGTTAAATTAAAACGAGGATACGAGTTTAATTATTACGAAAAAATAATCGATCAAAAACTACAGGGCTTTTTATCGCCGTGGATAATATCAGATGGCGGGAACGACCTTCATTTTGGCGGTAAGGTTACCAAATCGATGATCATTAAATTTTTAGAAGACCTGGAATATATAGATTATCTGACCGATTTTTCGTTATATAAGTATTCGCCTAATAGGCAGATTTTTGGCCGTAATGTTGAAGTTGCCGAGGCATCAAGCCCTGCATCTATACTGGTATCGGCTATGCATCATGATATCATCAATGATTGATACTGCAAGTGGTACCCGTTTTTTAACTATTAGATGAGCAGTAGCTTATTCATTTTAAACAGAACAACAAGATAACCATGAGTGATGCACTAACTATTTCACCGCAAAAACCTCAAAACAGCGCTTTTGATTTTGAAGAATTAAGAAAGGTTGGAGTTGGCCATATTGAAAAAACTGCATCCGCTCTCTGGACGGATTATAACGTACACGATCCGGGTATTACTACGCTTGAATTGCTTTGCTATGTAATTACCGATTTAAGTTACAGAACAAATAATACCATTCCCAATTTATTGGCCACACCTACCGATACCAAGGCCAATATCCTGAAACATTTCTTTTCGGCAGGCCAGATATTCCCTAACAAACCGGTAACTATTAATGATTATCGCAAACTACTAATTGATATTGTAGGCGTAAAAAATGCATGGTTGCAAAAAAGAACCATTCCTATTTTTGCCGATATCAGCCTTAAAAAACTACAGTTTACTCAACCTTTAAGTTTGAAATGGGAACCGGTAAATGTGCAGGGTTTTTATGATGTGCTTATTGAGTTTGACACTACCGTAGCCGAAACATTTAAGCAAGGGATTAAAGATAACGTTAGAAAGGTGCTGATGCAAAACCGCAACCTTTGCGAAGATTTTTTATCCATAAGCGAAGTTGCCCGGCAAGAATTTAGAATCTGTACTGAATTGGAACTAAAGCCCGGTGCGGACCCTTTTGATGCCGTTGCTCAACTTTTTTTTAATATTCAATTATACTTAACACCACTAATAAAATTTTACTGGCTTAAAGATCTGTTGGCGCAGGGGTACACTTCTGATGTGATTTTTGAAGGGCCTATGCTTATTCACGGCTTTATTAAAGAAGATGAACTAATAAACGCCGGCCTGAAAACAGAAATTCATTTATCTGATATCATGCAGCAAATATTGAATGTTGATGGCATAATTAATATTCTTGATATCATTTTTAACCCCCTGGATCAGGCTACCGAATTGCCAAATAAATGGATAATTCCGGTAGCTACCGGAAAACAACCTTTAATCAATATTCTTGATTCCAATATTTTGATCTATAAAAACGGAATCCCGTTGCGGCCGGATATGAATATCATTAAAAGCAGGTTTGATAAGTTGATGAGCGACTTTATAGTTGGCAATGACAAAGTATTAACCGAAGATATTACATTTGATACAGGCAGCTTTATAGATACAGGCAATTACTATTCTTTTCAAAATCATCTGCCCAAAAACTACGGAATAAGCCATTGGGGCTTGCCCGGCGATGCTACGGATGAACGAAAAGTGCAAGCAAAACAATTGCAGGGGTATTTATACTTTTTTGATCAGCAATTGGCAAACTATGCTTCGCAGCTTTCACATTTGCCTAACTTGTTTTCGGTGAACCAGGAGTCAAGTACTTATTTTACACAAGTAGTAAAAAGCTTTAAAGATGCCGATACATTATTTGTAAACAAAAACACGGTAAGTTCAAATATTCAGTCGGCTGCCGAGGACAAGCCTACTTATTATAAACGGAGAAATTTATTTTTAGATCATTTGCTTTCGCGATTTGCCGAATCGTTTTTTGATTATGTGAATGTGCTTTATTCCGGCTTTACCTCAAATCCTAAGGATGTTATAAGCCCGGCAGTTGTAAATCCGGATGATATAATTCAGGATAAAATTGATTTTCTTAAAAACTATCCCGAATACAGTTCTAAACGGTTTGGCGGATACAATTACACCGATGGTAGTAAAATATGGGATACGGATAACATAAGCGGCCTGGAGAAACGATTAGAACGTTTATTGGGTTTTGATAATATTACCAGGCGCAACCTTGTAAATTTATTTACGCTTATTCAGCATGGCTTAAATGCTGCTAATAAAGATGAATACTGGTTTCGGATTATGGATTACCGTACCGGCAAAATTCTATTGGAGGGGGCTCAAAAATATCCCGGACAGGAGGAAGCCGCATTTGATCTTGATGATGCACTTACTTTACTTTATACTCCTTCGGCTTTAAAAATTATTACAAATGCCGATGGCACCTTTTCATACCAGGTTTTAAATGCTGCTAAAATCATTGGCACCAGCGTTATAAAATATGCATCTGCGAATGCTGCAAGTGTTGATACTATAAAGCTGGTTTCGTTGGTAACAAAGACGAGGGCAGAAGAAGGTATGTTTTTAATTGAAAACACGTTGCTTTTACCTAATCAGGATGTACAAGCCCCCGCAAGTCCGCCATTATCACCACCAGCAGCATCTTATAATGGCTTTTTGCCAATTTGCGTTGATGATAACTGTAAAGACTGTGATGACAAAGATCCATATTCATTCCGCATCGGTGTTGTTTTACCGGCTTATGCACCACGTTTTCTTAATCTTGGTTTCAGGCAATTTAGCGAACAAACTATCCGGATGGAAGCTCCGGCCCACGCTTTTGTAAAAATATGTTGGGTTAGCAACGAACAGTTGGTGGAGTTTCAGGATGCTTATAAAGATTGGCTCCGAGTAAAGGCGGGGCAATCTGTTGATGTTGGTAACGTTAAATTAAATAGGTTCATAGCAATTTACACAGCGCTAAAAACAGTATACCCTGTTGCACGCCTTGAGGACTGCAAAAGCACCGAAGAGCGTACACTTTTTTTATTGAATCAAAACGCATTGGGAACACTTAAAACATAAAATTATGGGTAACGTACTCGACAACATAAGTAAAGACAATACCCGCTTTACTATTTTTGAAAACGACCAGGTTTTAACTGCCGATCAGTTAAATGATTTATTTAATTACCTGGATGTGCAAACCCGGTTAACCCGTACTCAGGCAATCGGGGTTGGTATAATTACGGGTTTAGAGATAGGGGTGCTGAGTAATAAGCACCTGGTAGTTTCAAAAGGCGCCGCCATAACCACAGATGGAGACCTGCTACTGTTTCAAAACGACCAGGAGTTTGATCAGTATGATACCTTTGAGGATAAGAATGCAAAGTACTCCTACTTTCATCTGGATACAGATCAAACTATCCCAATGTTTCTGCTTAGCAACAGCCAGTTGGTGGGGGCAACTCCCGGTAAAAACTTATCAACGCTCGAGGATACAACGGGCACGGTGTTTAAAGATTATGTGGGTATACTTTACCTGGAAGATTATGATAACGATCCGGATTTGTGTACAGGAACTGATTGCGATAATAAAGGCATGGTAGCTGTTAAGGATCTGAAGGTTTTGCTTGTTCATAAAAACAATGTGCGTACGCTTTTACAAAGTATGCCGTCAATGAACAAGGATTATTTCGCGCTTGATGATCTAAACATACCCAGGGTAACAATCAGCACGGCAATTGATACCTACGCCGAACTGAATGCCTCTTTTAATAATGTACTGGCGGTTAAGGATGATATAAAGAATAAATTAACAAAGGCCTACCAGGTATGCCAGCTTATTGTAGAAGATGAATTTGACAGCGGCGACCCAACCACAAACTGGGGTACCTTGCTTGATCAGTATTTTACCGCTGCTACAACCACATCTACCCAGTATGTATATGATTTTGCCAGGGATATAAGCTATGCATATAATGAAATGCGCGAAAGCCTTTTTTCTGACGATATGCTAAGCTCTCCGGATGTTGACCTGTTTCCAAAACATGTATTGCTTGGCCTGGTTAGAGATGCAACAGTAAAAAATCCAATTATTACGTTGCCTGGTGTGGGCGGACCAACTGGTATCGGGCTGCCAATAAGGGAATTGCCACCAATTAACACTACGGCAATAAATAATTTGCTAAACCCGAGGGCTGCTTTACTCAGCAATATACGTTTTAATATAGGCGTTCTCATTCGCAGGTTTACCCCGGTATTAATTGATCTGGAATACCGCCACCATTTTTATGAGTCACCTATATTGAACAATAATGATGAATCTGATGAGCTTACCCGGTTTTGCTTTAAGCGGATACACAGTATGATCACTAATTTTAAAGTGCCCACTGCCACCGAGCTTCAAAACCTTGACCAGGGATTTAAAATTACACCAAGCTTTTATGAAGATGCTGAATTAGGTAAACGAAGTATTCCTTTTTACTATAGGTTCAATCCAAATTTACCATTAAACCTTTACTGGAATTTTAAAGCAAATAACCGCAAAAGGGAAAATAAAATACTTTCTTATTCGGCCAGTCAATATGCCCCAAATGATGCCGCAACTTTTAACCCGTTATTGTTTAATATTCTGCCCTATAATTTCTTCAGAATTGAAGGGCACATAGGGTTTAAATTGTCCGATGTTGAGGCTGCACTTAACAGAGTGATCTTAGCTAATAACTTGCCAATAAATATTCAATCTGTTCAGGTTGAAAAGAAGCTGGAAACCATACCCGGCAGGCCATGGTATTTTCCGCATTTATATATGTATGAAAAATCAATAAAAAGCACTTTTAATGATAGGTTGGATAATGCCGATATTGTAAATGATAACCTTCAGGCTAAAGATCAAACGGTGCCTGTTACCGAGTTTAAAACAGCAAAACAAAGCGTGCTTGATAATAGCCTTGAAATTGCTAACCCTAAATTTAATATGCTGAGTTACCGTGCTGCCATATCCAATGTAGTCACCGCAGCAAGCAACGTAAAAGCTCAAACTAAACAATACACCTTTTCAAATGCAGCAATTCCTCATGATTTTATTCTAAATTCTGATGTGATCAGGAAAACAGATGTTATTTCGGGTATTTACCAGGACTCCGTTGTAAAGAAAAAAACAGGGCTTATGCTGGGTAACTTTATGAAAGACAATCCGGGGCTTGAGCATGCCGGCGGGGTTTTACGCGGAGGTACGTTTGTATTGGTATATACCGCCGATGATCAAAATGTAATAGCAGATTTTATGTTACCATACGCCAGCATTGATAAGGATGTAGTGCCAAACCCACCGATTTACACACCGTTGCCTTTGCCACTACCAGAAGGGATACCGTTTATTCCTAAATTTCCAATTGATAACGTATTTGAACTTAAGCCAACTTATGTGAAACATTTTGAAGCCAATATACTTCCGTATGCCAAGGAAGCCGAACTTGATGGTGTAGTAAGCCAAAAAGTAGCATCTACAATTGATCTTAAAATGGCTGTCACCAATGCCAGAATTGATGGCATAGCTCCGCAGATAGCAAGCTTTAATTCCCGGTTGGATGACAATTCGGGGCTATTTAAAACCGTTTTGAGTAAAGGTACTCTTAACACCCTTCCAACTGGCGGTTTAACTTTTGGCACCCAGAATCTTACCGCCGATGTTACAGATCTTCGTCAAAAACAACTTGTCTTACAGCAACTTGCGCCTGAAGATCCTACAAGGGCAGAAAAGGAAACAGAGGTCTTAAAAGCAGCGGATATTGTAACGACGAAATTAAATGATCCATCGGTTGCGGCTGATCCTAACAACGCCGAAGCGGTAAAAAGCGTTTTAGCTGATGTGCATGGAGCTACAAGCCTTGTTCAGGATGCTAATTTGCAGCAACAGGTATCCGCGATAACTACTCGAGCTAATGTTATAACCAGGAGCTTTATCAGGTAATTGTGGATGGGGATGTAATAATTTGTAAGCAAAAGATCAGGATACAAGCCTGTAATGAAAAACTTGCGTTTAGTTGTAGTCAATATATCAATGAAATAGCCAATACAGAGCTGCCAAAGATGTTTGAGCGGATCTTTCATCAAACTGTTCGATCAGACAAAGTTTTAAAAATAGATTCAATTAAAATTGATATTGGATCATTAGCCGGAGATGAGTTTAACGATAACTTTATAAGAATAGTCGAGCAAAAGATCATCAACGAGCTGGTAAAGCAATTTGAGGCAAACCCGCAAAATACACAAGCTCCGGAATCTGAAGGAAACGACCAATGGGCACAGCATGAGCCGGCAGCTTCTTTACAATATGTTTCCCAAAGGCAACAAAATAGCTCGGCACTATTTTACTTTTTAGAAAACGGGAATTACCCCTGGTGGTATAAAAAAGAGCAGAGACAACCCCCTGCCGAACTTCTTGCCGCTCTGGATGCTGCCGAACAAAGTAACCTCCTGCTTAAGCTCATACCCAAAGCACGTAACTCATCAGCAAAAGATGTTGAACAGTTGGTAAAACGCCTGGTTAATCATCTTGATGACTCTGCTTATAATAATTACATCGATCAAATTGTAGGCTTATTTAACAACGCCGCATTTAAGGTAAATGTAGATATACTCCTTAATCAGAAAGAGCAATTTATATCCATTTTCGGCATCACATTAAAAGTATTTCATGAACAGGTGCTAAGCTTTGTTTTGCTACATGCTGATGAAGGTAATTTCTTTAAAGCATTTTTAAACCAATTGATGAGTTTGTTTCCGGTTACTAAAAATGAAATAACAAACAGGATCAATGCGCTTGATTTAAACCTGGCTTTCCATGAATCATTGAAAGGAAATATCGATACCCTAAATGGATCGGGCGATTCTTCTGAAACGTTGCTCAATCAAAAAAAAGCAGTACGTAGTAGCCAACCCGATAAATATGATTTATATATTGAAAATGCAGGCCTGGTTTTGCTTCACCCGTTTTTACCAGCTTATTTTCATGCATTGAAGCTTACTGATGAAAATGATCAGTTCATATCTGCAGAAGCGCAAACCAGAGCAGCTGTACTACTTTACTATCTGCAAAGCGGTGATGAGAATTATAAAGAATGGGAAATGGCGCTGAATAAAATCTTATGCGGTCTGCCTGCCAGCGAGGTTATTGTAAACGGCATCGGGCTAACTGAAGAAGAAAAGGAAGAGTCAAGGTTATTACTCCAAACTGTGATTGGTTATTGGGAAGCCTTAAAAGGATCAGGGATTGCAGCTTTACAAAATACCTTCATTTTGCGGGAAGGAAAGGTAACCTATAAAGATGATTATTGGTTGATACAGGTTGAACGAAGTGGCTTTGATATTTTACTTGACCGCCTGCCCTGGGGTATTGGTACAATAAAACTTCCATGGCTTAAAGAGTTAATTTATTGCGAATGGTAAGTGAATCCCCGGTGCTAAATAAGGACGCGTATCATTTAAACGCGTCAGCCCTGCTTGATGAGATCACCTGGTTTCAAAATGTACTTCAGGCGCGCCTAGAGGGGTATTGGGGTGAAGCATCAGCAACAGATTTAGTTTATAGTATCCCCCCGCCTGAATTATCAGCGGGGCGCTCTGTTTATTATGAGTTTGTTGATTTTTATAAACTAACATTTTCTGAAAGATTGGTACTAATGCTTGCATTATTGCCACATATTTGCCCGCAGGCGCTTGATGTATTTTTTACCCGCAATCAAACTAAAGATCGCGGTAGTACTGAGTTTGGGGGCTTGAAAGGAACAGCACACAGCGGCTTTTTGCCAACCGGCGAAACAGCTTTGTTTTTGCTTGCTGGCAACGACCTCAGCAAGCGTTTTAAGGCTCAGCAAATATTTGATACAGACCATTTATTTAGGGTTCATAATATTTTGTGGCTGGCTTCTTCGCCGGCAAATGAGCCCATATTTAGCGGGCAGCTATTGATTAATGACGAGTATGTAGATTTGTTTACCAGTGGCACACTTCGCAGGCCATCGTTCAGTATGGATTTTCCTGCCAAGAGGATCACCACAACCCTTTCCTGGAATGACCTGGTGCTTGAAAGGCACACCATGGAGCAGTTAAATGACATAAAGATTTGGCTGGAGCATGGTAAAACACTCATGAACGAGTGGGGGATGAAAAAGCAATTAAAACCAGGGTATAAAGTATTGTTCCACGGACCGCCGGGTACGGGTAAAACACTTACTGCCGGGCTGTTTGGCAAACTTGCAGGAGTTGATGTATACCGGGTTGATTTATCAATGGTTGTTTCAAAATATATTGGCGAAACCGAAAAGAACCTTGAAAAGGTATTTGTTAAAGCGGAACACAAAAACTGGATATTGTTTTTTGATGAGGCAGATGCTTTATTCGGCAAAAGAACAGCCATTTCTGATGCCCATGATAAATATGCCAACCAGGAAATAGCCTATCTGCTACAACGGCTCGAAGACTATAATGGCCTGGTGATATTATCATCAAATATGCGTAGCAATGTTGATGAAGCTTTTGGCCGCAGATTGCAATCCGTTATTTATTTCCCTGTACCCAAAAGTCATGAACGGCTTTCACTTTGGCAAAATGCGTTTAGCACTAAAACCACATTATCAGATGATCTGGATTTAAGTGCCATTGCCGATAAATATGAAATTGCGGGCGGTTCAATTATAAACGTTGTTCAATACGCATCACTTATGGCCCTGCATCGTGGTGAAAGTGTAATACGTCAGCCTGACGTATTAGAAGGTATAAGAAAAGAATTCAGAAAAGACGGAAAGACAATTTAAAAAAGGAGGGAAGTATGTTTGCTACAGTTAAAAAAACAGGTATTCAATCAGGCCCCGGATCATACAACAATGAGAAAACAACCATAGGGAATGATCTTTCTGTTCAACCTAAACTAACGGTCGGAAGTTCTGATGATCATTATGAAAAGGAAGCCGACTCAATGGCCGACCACGTGATGAATACATCCGACAATAACTTTATCCAACGTAAATGTGCTGAATGTGAAAAAGAAGAAGAAGTGCAAAGGAAACCATTGGCCGGCGATGTAACACCACTGATTCAGGCAAAAGGAGACGGAGGTGTTGCAGTAAACGAATCGACCTCAAATTCAATTAAATCGCCTTTAGGCAAGGGTGAAGCTCTTGATCAGCAAACAAATTCATTTATGAGCAAGCGTTTCGGTCATGATTTTAATAGTGTGAAAATCCATTCAGACGGCGAATCGGCGAAACTTAGTAACGATTTGCATGCAAAAGCGTTTACTGTAGGAAAGGATATATATTTTAATCACGGCCAGTATCAACCAAACTCAAACAACGGCAAATATTTGCTGGCCCATGAATTAACGCATACTCTTCAACAGAGCAACAGCGCTCAAAGAGTGCAAAAGTTAGATCTTTCGCTGCATTCATTTAGCAAAGGTACCTGTGGCGAACGAAATGTTCAATGGGTATTTGCATTGAGCAGTCCAGCACCGGATGATGGTTACCTTGTTCAACATATCAGATCATTAGAAACTAAGGCCGATTGTCCGTCGGATATTAGTTATACAGAATTAGCGCCGAAATTAGAGTTTTGGGAAGCCTGGAAAATAAATAAAGGTGATAAACTTGACTGGACAACCGTTAGAGATGCCTGGACAGATGGAAGCACCAGACCGGCGCAGCCTAACACCAGCGGAACACAAACTTCTTTAGGAACCATTAAATTTTTTACCAAGGCTGTAACCGGAGACCTCGGCGATTTTAATGTTGCACCCGCCGGAAGTAGCAGCTGGGGACCTGGGAAAGAGCCAACAAGCGGCGCCTTACCCTCAACTAAATCCGAACCTTCATGGTTTAACGGTGCTGCAACAGAAGGGCCGTCTTCGCGCTGGGCAAGTTCCTGGTGGAATTGTTGCGGTGAAGAAAGTAAACATTTTAATAAAGTTGATTCAAAGCCATAAATGGAAAATGTAATAAGCCAGGCAAAAGAACTCATAAGTAAGTTAAAGTCCTGGAAAGACGGGAATTTTACAGATGCAGACTGGGCCTTATATTTTGAATGCGCCCTGCTTATACAAAAAATGGATTCGCATGATATTATTCATCTTTTTGAAAATGAACGTGTAGTATTTACGCATAAGGATAATAATGATGTGTTACAATCACGGCTGTTTATTCTTTTAAGAATCATTTTTGATTTACCTGTCCACGCAGATATTTCATTAAGGAGATCTTTTAAAGGCTGGGAAAACTGGCCCGATGAAGACGAAGAAAAGCGAGTAAACCTAAGTTGGCCGGTTAATTGGAAAAATGGTCAGCCTTATATCGAAGATTCTTACCAAGGCTCAATGGGTAAGCCCTATGCTTTGATAGATGAATTTAACTACTTCAAAAGCTTATTTAAGTATCGGAAGATCTGAAAGGTTTTAACCGACGCGGCCTTATATCGCCAGGTGATGGAGGATAATATGATTTGCATATTGCGTCCCTGTTTTAAAATTGTATTTTTTCTTAGCTATATAATTTCATTGATATTTTGTGAAGGAAGTTGCCGCTTCAGAACCCGTTGCTACTCCTGCTGCAACCGTACAGCAGCAAGATTTGCCACAAAACGATGTGTCGCTTGAGGGAAATGTGGCTGGCCCGTTCCTTCAGGCTAAATTAAGTGTTGGCGCGCCTGATGATGCGCTTGAACATGAGGCTGATAATGTTGCAGACAAAGTGGTGAATATGCCAGAAAATTCATTTATTCAGCATAAAACCCATTTTAGTGAGGGAAGAAAAGCACAGCTTAGCCCACTTACAGGATCTATACAAAAGAAAAATGATATCAGTGGTACTGCGGTGCCTAGTGATGTAGGCCGGCAAATTGAATCATCTAAAGGTGGTGGTAATACCATGGATGAGGGAACTAAAAGCTTTATGGAAAGCCGTTTTGGAACCGAATTTTCTGACGTTAAAATTCATACGGGAGCTGAATCGGGCCAGCTTTCAAAAGCATTAAATGCACAGGCATTCACCGTAGGAAAAGATATTTATTTTAACCAGGACAAATATAATCCTGGTACCAAAAGCGGCAAAAGGCTGCTGGCCCACGAGCTTACCCATACTATTCAACAGGGAGATGTACCGCAGTCTGTTCAAAGAGATACAGATGTTGTTAATATGCCGCCTATGACAATAACTGCGGGAATGCCAGATACAAGTTCATTGACTACACCGGTTCCGGCTGGTAGCATGACAGCAAGCAGACCTCAGGCGGATATTGAATTAAATAGCCAGTTACCAGAAACTGTTTTACCTTTTACAGCCGGCGGATGGGATGGAAATGATATTGCCAACAAGCTGGGGCAGTATGATCGTATGCCGGGTACCGATAGTGATACCGTTCGTTGTGTGCAGGCAGTGGCATTAATGAGCCATATTTTAATGGGGCCGGCTGCTGCAATAAGTTACCTATCCGCAATTTCGCTGCAGGGGCTTTTACAGGCGCCCCAAGTTGGTACAAGGGAACGAACTGCCATGAGAGTCATTGATTTTGTTAAATCAAGAATTACAAGCAGGCAGGCTACTTATGGTAATATGTATTGGGCAATGGAGGCAGTGCATGACCTCTTTTTTGCTGATAATGCCGGTACACCTGCAGCAAATGCCAATACAGTTCGTAGCCAGATAACCCCAAGTCTTGATTTGTCTCAAAATATGGTAAATATGGATGTTTGGTGCAATAATAGGGCCGAGGTGTTAACCCAGGCATCATCACTCAATCCAGGTGAGCAATTAATGCTAAATACATGGGCAGTAAGCTTTAATTCAACGTTTGATATGGCAGGTTTGCCAACTACACAACAAACTGGTACAATTACCCAGGTTGATGAACAGGGCCGTAATCCCAGAAATGTATTTATAAGAAGGATTGATGCATCGCATAAGCCCAGGGCAAATCAAATAGACAATAATAGAGATAGTAAAGCAGGGCATCAGATGCTTATTTATAAAGATTCGGCAGATAGTCACATAAAAATGTATGAGCCGGAAATAACAACATCTGGTAAGCATTCGTTCGATCTCACGGCAGATCCTTCGGTAATTGATACTTCACTCTTTAGTGATCAGCCCAGTTTTGAATTATACCATTATGTTCAAATTTGGGGTAAAATTGTTCCATCTTCCTTAACCACTCCATTTAATCCTTAATCAACATTTAAAGAACAAAAATTTTGGAGTTCTTTAAATATTTATGCGGCCTGTATCTTACAGGTTAAATGGGGAGTTAATTCTATTGTATCTTCTTAATACAAAATATTTTAGTGAAGGAAAGTGCAGTTACTGAGCCCGTTTCTACCCCTGCTGCAATAGTTCAGCCACAAGGCTTGCAGCAACATGACGTATTACCTGTTGAAACCGGGTCCGGTTTATTTTTTCAGGCTAAGCTAAGTGTGGGGGCACCGGATGATCCGCTGGAAAAGGAGGCGGATGATACGGCTGATCATGTTATGCGTATGCCGGAGTCATCATTTATCCAGCGAAAATGCGCTCATTGCGACGAAGAAGAAAAGATCAATAGAAAGGAAATTACATCAACTCCACAATTGGTACAAAGGGACGGTGAAAATGGAGAAACTCCACAGCCACCAGCGCCAGCACCACAGCCACAACAAGCTACCCCGCCTGCTCCGCTTCCTTTTCATTTAATAAATCCTGCAGAACTTCAGCTGCGTGTACCTTCATTACCCCGAATTTCGCTTTTTCCAACAAGGCTGCCATCTACTGGGGTAACCACGCTTTCGATGTCAGGTTCTACTGCAATCGCTGCGCCGGCCAATGCTATTGATTGGTTTGCCATGAACCGCCCTTTTTGGAACAGGGGCGCCGGACAGATATCGGCCGGTGATTACAGTGCCATTGAAACCCATTGGAATTACTCCTTTCAATTTTTTCGCTCTATTGGTGCTTCTGCCGGCCATGCAACTTTCTTCTCAAATTTGCTTGTTCCCATGGCTATTGATTCTTCATTGCAAAGGGATAATCCCACCTGGTGGGAAACCACTGATCGTGAATTAGGCACATCATCAAAAATTATAAGTCCAACTTTACTTCGTTTTGATCTTGATAACCTTTTTGGTACCATAAGGCCCATCTGGGATCCGTCCAATCCATACCAGATCCAGCGGAAAAGTGAAGCATCAGCTCCCGGGGTTGCCAGTGAAAATACAACTTCTCAGATCAACTCTTCCAAAAATAGCGGTAGCCCGATGCCTGAACGTACCCAAAGCTTTATGGAAAGCAGGTTTGGGTATGATTTCTCAGATGTAAGGATACATACGGGTAATGATGCGGCAAATATGTCGCGCGATTTAAATGCCAAAGCATTTACAGTAGGCAATAATATATACTTTAACCATGGAAATTTTTCGCCGGATACATCTGAAGGAAAACAACTGCTTGCACATGAGTTAACCCATACCTTACAGCAGGGCGGAAGCAGTGTGAAAAAGAAACAGGTGCAGGGAAGTGTTTCCGAAAGCTTACGAACTAATCAAACGGAATCGTTTATTCAGCGAAAATCAAACCATGCTGAGACTGCACAGTTAGAAACAAGTTCCGCATCTCAAACCGAAATTAAGCCCGATGTTGTCGGCCAAAAAAACATAACCGGCTCGCACACGGGTTATGCCGCTCCGCCACCTGATAATACACCAGAAAAACCAACTTCACCCCAAAATATAAATATCCAAAAGAAAGAAGATTTTAGTAGCATGGGTAAATTCAGTACCCGAGCCAATTTTCTGCAATCACAAGCCATTCAAACAGATATTGAGCCAGGAAGCATCCCCGGGGTTAATTTCATCCAACGAAAATGCGCCGCCTGTGACCAGGAAGAAAAAATACAACGTAAAGAATCTACGGGATTTTCTGCTGCAATTCAGCAACCTCTGCCGGTTGCAGGTGTCAATAATATCTCAAATGCCCCCAAACAGCATATTCAGCGAAATGCCATTACTTCCGCATTGGGTAGTGCCTGGGATGCAACCGGTGGTAGAGTTGTATCCGCTGTAGGGGATGCGGCATCGAGTGCAATTGAGTGGGTTGAAGACCAGGCCGAGAGTATCATTGAAAGAATTGCTCCTGGTTTACTTGATTTTTTGAGGGGCGATATTATTGATAATATTAAGAATTTACTGGCGCGTGCTGTGGATGCTGCAACCGGTGGTTTATTCAGCAGGTTACAGGCTGAAGGTTTGCAGGGCATACTTGAGGATTTTATAAGCAGCTTGATTGATACCGTTTCTGGTGGTGTTGAACGGGGATGCCAGGCTTTTGCTGTACTGGCCCAAAAGATACTTGATTTTATAAGATCGCTTGGTGGTGCCGCCCTACAGCGCATCCGCGCTTTTTTTCAGCAGGTTGGCAGTTTGCTATCTTCTTTCTGGAACAACTTTGCCCTGCCAATATGGGATGCTATTAAGGCTGTGGCCGGTACCGTTTGGGAATGGATTACCAGTACGGCCGCCTGGTTATGGGAATTGATAAGGCCCATACGCGAAACTATTGCACGAGCCTGGAACTGGTTGATGCGGCAGTTTGGTATTGCCTGGCGGGCAGGGGGCTCTGTACTTGACTGGATAAAAGGAAAGGCAGAGCAAGCCTGGAACTGGCTGATGGAAGCCATAGAGCCAATTAAAACCCCGCTTATGGTTATTGGCGGTATATTGCTTATGCTATCGCCATTGGGGCCGGTTGTAGCAATAGGCGCCGGTGCCTATGCTATTTATCGTGGTGTTCAATGGGTTCGTGCCAATTGGAATAGTGAAGTTTTTGTTCGCTTCAGGGCATACCTGCAAGAAAATATTCTTGATGTAATAACCGCCGGAATTGAAACACTTAAAGATAATGTTGTTGGGGCCTTTAACTGGGTGGCAAATACATTACTATCACTGCAGGAACCAATAGTTACGCTTCTTGAAAATATTGGGACTATTGCTGTTTTCAGGTTTATACAGCGTGGTATTCAAAGTTTTGCAAACACCATTAGGCGGGTAGTAACCTGGGCCGGTGCAAGGCTTACCGAAATTGGGCACCACATTATTAACGTAGCCCGGGATATATGGGAGTTTATTCGCCCATATGCAGAAATTGTTGCCAAACTGGCTTTCCTGCTTATGAACCCATGGCTAATTCCTATTGTATTGGCAGCCTGGGCCTGGAGGGTATTACCAGATTGCTTTAAACCGCCTATCATCAATTTTGTGATCCAGATTATGATAAGTGCGTTGCAGAATTTGCCAAACTTTAAGCTCTTTGGCGATACCTGGCCAGGTGTTAAGTTACAAATTATTCAATTTTTGCAAAGAACCCTGGCAACTGAAGAAGAAGAAAAAGTTGCTGCTACAAATAGGGTAGCTCGTATGGTTTCGGAACTTGACCTGGAACTGATTAGTAATCAGATTCAAGCTGCGCGTTTAATGCCAGGGGAATTTGAAGGGCAAATGGAAGAAGAGCTTTTAGGAGCTGATTTAACAGCTCCATTACCATTTGAAAGAACTGAAGAGCCAACACTAATACAGCAGGTGCAATCATCAGGAGTTGAAAGTGAAATTGCTCCCGAGGATATGAGCTTATTCCAAAAAAGCACATATACCCAAAGTGATATAGACGTTGACCAGGTCGCGCCGCTTGAGCTTGAACCTGAACTGGTCCAATCGATTTTACGCAGGACCGGTAGTACTGGAGGCGAGGTGGAATTTGGCAATTCAACAGACGGTACAAGAACTGTTCATGATATATTGGGAGGAATGCTTCCGCAAGATGGAGCTTCAGGTGCCGGGGGGGCAGGTATTCCGGCCGTAGGAGCAGCCCCGGATTCGGGTGATGTTGCCCAACCTGTAGTTGATGCGGCTCCGCAAGGCCCTCCACTATCCCGCGAAGAAGAAACTGAAAGCCGACTCCAGGAAATGATGGCCCAGAGTGAGCAAAATATGCTTTCGCAGGCCTGTAACGCATCCCAGGAGCATGCGGGCGGACAGGCAGAGCCAGCAATAGCATTTCCAGAAGCTGCTAAATTTGGTCCGCTCAGCCGCGGTCAGCGTGCACGCTACACTTTAAACCAAATGTATACCGGTTTACGAAGGTGGTTTAACTGCAATAGCAGCTGGCTTATCCCAACTATTATTGGGACTATTGTATTACTGGTTGTTGCCGAAGTTTTAACCGGCGGCGCGGTTACTGCTGCATTACCTGTTATCATGGAAGCGATTACAACCATTATGATTGGCGTGGCTGTTGTAAGAGGAGCTTATTACCTTGGTGAATATGTTTATAAATCCATAGCTGGCGACATTATAGGAGCAGCAAAATCGTTAGCGCGTTCAATTGCTGTTGCTGCCGTTGAAGCCATTTTTGCTCTGCTTGGTAGTGATGCGTTTTGGAAATCATTAAAGTCTGGCGCGGCTGCTGTTGGGCGGGTAGTAGCGCGTGCCGGTCGTGCAATAGGGCGTGCTTTTCCAACACTTGGTAGGGCCGGAAGAGCCATCTTATCCTCCATTCACGCAGTTGTTGAAAGGGGCCGGTTGATTATGCGCGGAATAGGTGAGCGCGCCGGCAGAGGTATGAAAACGTTGGATGAATTTGCTGAAAGATTGTTTTCACGAGTTCGTTTTAGAAGGTTCAGGATCAGGTTTGAAAGGCGGAGGTTTCGGCTTGAAGGATACATTAATCCATGGATACTGCTGGCAACAGGCGATGTTGAATTTATTGAACAGGGCGAACTGCGCGTTGTAGGTGCAGCTGATGATACAGCAAGGTTAGGTGATGATGTATTTATACGCGGGGGAAGACAAAGAGGGATTGTTGTTGGGGTTGAAAGCAACCCGCGCCAGTTTATTGACGATATTAATTCCTTATCACAAAATGCCAGGAGAGACCTGCAGCGCGATTTACGACGGGCAGGGAACAGGCAGGCGCGTCGTGCTGTTATTGAGATGCGGGAGAGTACTGCCGAGCTTAGAAGGGGAATTGCAGGCTTGCAACCAGGTAGCTTCCAGGCTCACCATGTTATTCCCAGAGAGTTACGGACAACTTTTCAGGATTTGTTTGATAGGGTGATTCCGCCATTTAATATTGAAGATGGTTTGCGAAATGGCATCATGGTTCCGCCGGATGCTGCTACTTTAGCCGATGCAGTTTTAACCAACCCGAATGTTGCAACACAGTTTGGTAATAGTGCTTTTCACCTGGGATCGCACCCAAATTATACTTTACTGGTGGAAACAAGGTTAACTTCCATACGTTCAAGTTTGCATGCCGGAGCTATAACTCCAAGTCAGGCACGTGTATTAATAGATGATTTGATAAGAGATGCACGTGCAAGCATAAGAAATGGCGCAGGTGTGAGTTTAAATAACATAGTATTTTAATGATGGTTTACAAACAACTTTTACCCTGGGTAGATGAGGGCGTGTTAGAATTTAACGAGTTTGAATGCTCTGCCTCATTTAGTGAGAAAATGTATAAGGGAGTACCTATAAATGATGAGCCATCCCCAAAGGTTTTCATTAAAGACCCCTCCAAAAAGATACCCGATTTTTTATCCGGGATAGGAATGGTATTACCAGTTACTTCGGTTAAGGCTACAAACTTTTTTAAGGCATCAAGTGACGCAAAATTTATTCAGTTTATTAAACCTGAAATAATTAACTATGAAAAAAAGGATGAGTTCACTATTTTAAACATTTTGCAAGTACTTGACGCTTTAGATTGGGACAAATCAGATTATGACTTGTTTGATGAACCTGGTCCCCAAGGTAATAAAGTGATAAGGAAAATGAGAAAATTAATTTTAAAAGAAGATGTAATAAACGGAAGAAATATTTTTTACCTAAAGGAGTTTCCTGCTGTTGTTTATATATCTGAAGAACTTGAAAATGATATGATAAAATCCGGAATTAAGGATTTCAGAACCCTCCCTGTTTAAAAATCAAAGCATCCCATTTTTTACAGCCCTATCAACCAATTGTAAAATGTTTTTACAATTGGATCTGCTCAGCATGTTTCGCCGGTGATTATTGATGGTGTGGATACTTATATTAAGTTCCTCGGCTATCTCTTTACTTCCCAAACCTTTGCTGGCGAGTTTTAAAACATCAACCTCCCGTTTACTGAGTACATCATTGCTATCTTTTGAGTGGTAGCACTTATCTTCAATTACACACCTTTGTCCTTTTTCATCAAACTGCTCAATAAGATGGTTAATTTTTGAATCATTTTTAAAGTAAGTAATGTCGGTTAATGAATTAATTGATCCGATGGGTATCCGGTCATAATCGTTAAAAAGATAACGTGTTCGCTGAATTACAACAGACCAGGAGTTATTGAAATTTTTAATTCGGAAATTTGTAGTAAAAATATATTGACATTCATTATCCTTTAAATGGTGTGCTAAAAATGACATCTGATCTGGAAATATTTGCTCATTAAAAATGCTTAGATCTTCCTGGTTTCGGATTTCGTTTAAAAATGAGGGGGTTGTTTTAAATAGAAAATCTGAAGGATACCCAAGAAATTTATCCATGTTAAAAAGCCGGAAAGAATAAGTATGTTCTGTGTAATCAATAGAATATAAAGCAGAAGGGAATAAATCTTTGTTTAAAGATTCATGGTCAAATTGAGATAATTCTGGCACTTCGGGAAAGTGTGTCCCATTCCTTTTTCGGGAATACTTTAAAAAATCATAGTAGGATGATTGATAGTTATCTTTCATGGCGGGATGATTTATGTGAAGGTTGGTAGTCGTTTTTTAATAAGGAAAATATATTTGCTTGTTAATCCATATAAATTTATTTTAAGTAAATATAGGGTTGAAATCTTTTTTGGTTGAACGTATAAATACGCAAACTTCTGCGTAGTAGTACCTAAGTTCATAAATTCTTCTCGCAATGGCCAAACCATCATGATCTTCACATATTACTTAGCTGCTTTATATATAAAACGTACCAATAATGTTTTAACAACGTGGCACATCTTCATCTTTCAACATGACCGCTTACCGTATCTACGTTGATTATAGATGAATTAAAAAGATGATACTTTCACTGGAAGGGCTTTCAAACAATTGGTTCGGCTATTATCGTCTTATAAAATACATCTTTCAACGTGATATAATCCTTTAAATGGCGAAAGATATTAGTTATAATTAATTAGATTTTTAGGTTATGCAATTTAATAAAAAAAATACTCAAGGTCAATACCTGTTTTATGATATTTAACTGATTATTATTTAATTAACGTATTAGATTGGGGTTTTGGAACGTAATACGCAACTGGATTTCCAATTAGGAGAACGGTAATTGAAAACCCCCGATTTACAGATTTAAAATAGCTAAGCCCACATTGAAATCATTTTCAATGTGGGCTTAGCTATTTATGTAAAAAGCAATTTGGTTATGTAGTTAATTTGCCCGTCATCCATTATTGGATACGGGCTTTTTAATTTTAAGAGTAACAAACATTGAGATAGTTTCATATTAATCGTAACACGGACGATCATCACGCTTTTATAATGTATGCTTGAAATAGGCATAGGTTTAATTTTGATTATTGGTATTTTTTAAATATTTAATTATTCAGGAATAGAGCCTGAGATGGTGCTTTTTCTTCGATTTTGGGCCGTTCAACTACAGAAAATTAACAGATGATAGCAGCATTTTATCCGGTTAATGCCCGGTGTTGGTTATTAGAGTTAAGTAATTGTAAATTCAAAGAGGATTAGAATAAATCAAGAAGAAAGTTTTACAAAAATCATTTCAAAAAAGCAACGTTTACTTACCCTTTAATATTAAAATTGTGCCAACCGCGATAAAAAGATCACTTACACCTGTCATCGTATTATTCCTAACCATGTGTGCATTTGCAGTTAATGCGCAAACTGGTGCTTCTGCCACTAATCTTTATGAACAAACCAGCGAAATTGCAGGTAAAATAATTCAATACGGGCAGGATATTAATGCAATCAAAGATTTTTACTCGCCATATAACGTAAATGAGCATGCCGAAGATCAGTACAAAATGAATGTACTTAATTCGCCCGAACAGCGTAAAAGGCTGGTTGAGGTTAATAACGATTATTTAAAGCAACTGCAGCAAACAGATTTTGAGTCGTTGAGTATTTACGGCAAGGTTGATTACATATTACTTAAAAAGCGGATTGATTTTGAGTTGAATGATTTAAAAAAAGAAGAAGATAAGTATAACCAGGTAGCAAAATACCTTTCATTTGCTGATGATATTTACTTGTTAGAGAAAAAACGCCGCCGAGGTGATTTTGTGGATGGCGAAAAGGTGGCTGCCCAGCTTAACAGTATTCTTAAGCAACTCAAAGCAGATTCGGCAGTATATTCAAAACTTCCGGGTTTGGATATGCCATTGGCAAAAATTATCCGTGATGCCCTTATTGGTTTAAAAGGACGGTTAAAGGATTTTTATGGATTTTATAATGGATATGATCCCGCATTTACCTGGTGGGTGCCTGTACCGTATAAAGCCCTTGACGTGGCATTGTTGAAGTATAGTGAATTGGCAAAGCGTAAAGGCAAAATAAATACAACTCAAAAACCCGATAGCAGCGGCATAAAAGGCGTACCCATTGGCCGCGACGCGTTGATAAGCCAGTTGCAGGCAGAAATGATCCCTTACACACCAGAGGAACTGATAAAACTGGCTAACAAAGAATTTGCCTGGTGTGATAAAGAAATGCTGAAGGCCTCGCAGGAAATGGGCTACGGCAACGATTGGAAAAAAGCGTTGGAAAAGGTAAAGAATAGCTATGTGCCTGTGGGCCATCAGCCAGAATTAATTGTTAAACTATATAACGACGCTATAAGCTTTATTAAAGAGCGCGACCTGATAACCATACCACCACTTGCCGAAGAAACCTGGGGCATGGTTATGATGTCGCCCGAGCGCCAATTGGTTAATCCATTTTTTACCGGTGGAAAGGAGATCAGTATCTCTTATCCAACCAATACAATGGAGGCACAGGATAAGCTAATGAGTATGCGGGGCAACAACCCTTATTTTTCAAGAGGTACGGTACAGCATGAGTTGATTCCCGGTCATAACCTGCAATATTTTATGAATAGCCGTTATAAGGCCTACAGGCAGGATTTTACTACTCCCTTAGCTACCGAAGGCTGGGCCTTGTATTGGGAGTTATTGCTGTACGATAAGGGTTTTGCCAAAACGCCCGAGGAACGGGTTGGTATGCTGTTTTGGCGTATGCACCGCTGTGCCCGTATCATATTTTCTTTAAACTATCATTTAGGTAACTGGACACCGCAACAATGTGTTGACTTTTTGGTGGATAGGGTAGGCCACGAAAAAGCAAATGCCGAAGGCGAAGTAAGGCGCTCATTTGAAGGTGGATATAGTCCGCTTTACCAGGTGGCCTACCTGCTGGGCGGATTGCAGCTGATGGAACTGAAAAAGGAAATGGTTGATAGTGGCAAAATGACCTATAAGCAATTTCACGATGCTGTTATCAAGGAGAACCTTATTCCCATAGAAATGGTAAGAGCCACATTAACTAATCAGCCTTTAAAAAAGGATTTTACTACCAGCTGGAAATTTTACGATTTTAACAAGTAAGCATCAATATTTACTCCCCTAATTTTTTAACACAGATCAAAGTTTTGCATGGATACTAATACATTAGTTAAATCATCTACCACATTTAAACCATCGTTAAGATTAATTGATGCAACCATGCTGGTAGCTGGTAGCATGATCGGTTCGGGCATTTTTATTGTAAGCGCCGATATTACCCGTAATGTAGGCAGCGCGGGCTGGCTACTGTTTGTTTGGCTCATAACCGGTTTTATGACTCTTACAGCCGCACTTAGCTATGGCGAATTAAGTGCTATGTTCCCAAAAGCCGGCGGGCAATATGTTTACCTCAAAGAAGCATATAATCCGCTGGTAGGTTTTTTATATGGCTGGAGTTTTTTTACGGTTATTCAAACGGCAACCATAGCAGCCGTAGGTGTTGCCTTTGCAAAGTTTACAGCGTATTTAATACCGCAGCTTAGCGAAACACTGGTAGCCATTGATCTCGGCTTTATCACCATATCGCCTGCCCAGTTGCTTTCTATCCTGGTTATTGTACTGCTAACTTATATTAATACCCGCGGGGTAAATAGTGGTAAAATGGTTCAAACCATATTTACAATGGCCAAGCTGCTAAGTTTGCTGGGTTTAATTGTCTTTGGCTTATTCGCCGTAAAAGCGTCGGTATGGAATAGTAACTGGCAGAATGCCTGGAGCATGCACAGCTTAAAGGCCGATGGATCAATTGCATCTTATACTACCCTTGCCGCATTAGGTGCCATAGCCTCGGCCATGGTTGGTTCCATATTCAGCAGCGATTCATGGAACAACGTTACTTTTATTGCCGGCGAGATTAAAAATCCGAAAAGGAATATTGGTTTAAGTTTAGCTTTAGGTACATTAATAGTTACGGTTATTTATATTTTAACCAATATCATGTACACAGGTGTGCTGTCATTACATGATATTGCCACAGCAGATAAGGATAGGGTAGGTGTAACGGCATCACAACAGATATTCGGCAGTTCGGGTACAATTATTATAGCCCTGCTTATCATGGTATCCACTTTTGGTTGTAATAATGGACTCATCATGTCTGGTGCCCGCGTGTACTACTCCATGGCCAAGGATAAATTGTTTTTTAAACAAGTTGGTATACTCAATAAAAACTCGGTGCCGGGCTTTGGCTTATGGCTGCAGTGCATTTTTGCCTGTTTGTGGAGCCTTAGCGGTAAATATGGCGATCTGCTGGATATGATATCATTTGTGGTGGTAGTTTTTTACGTTTTAACCATTATCGGCATATTTATTTTGCGCAAAAAAATGCCCGATGCCGAACGACCTTACAAAGCCTTTGGTTATCCTGTTTTACCTGTAATTTATATCATCATGGGGCTGGCCTTTTGTTTGTTGCTTATCAAATATAAGCCCACTTATACATGGCCCGGTTTAATTATTACCCTTACCGGGATTCCTGTTTATTACCTGATAAGCAGAACTAAACAGCCAACGGATAGTAGGCCAATCTGATCACCGGTTAGCATCTGATTATAAACAAAACAATTATCATAAGTCCCTTTTTTAGCTTGACAGGTATTGTTATTCCCATAATTCACTAATATAATGAACAATAATTTTTTTACTATTACCTCGTTTTAATTCTATCTTTAAGGTTATTATACCTAATAACACAAACTTCTCCTAACGTTACATGAAGCCTAAGGCCCGGTTGTTGATCTTTTTGATGCAGTTGATTACGGCTGGCTTATTACATGCGCAAAATACTCAGTTCCAATTTTCGCATCTTGATTTAAACAGCGGCTTATCACACAGCTATGTTACTGCTATATTGAAAGATGATAAGGGATTTATGTGGTTTGGCACCGTCTCGGGTTTAAACAGGTACGATGGTTATAAATTTAAAATATTTAAACACGCTGCAAACGATACTACAACCATTAATGATGATTACATTTTAAGTATTACAGCCGGCCCGCAAAATAAGCTTTGGGTAGAAACCCGAAACGGTTTTAATATTTATGATCCAGTTACCGAAAAATTCAATCACGATGTTAACACCTACCTGCGGTCTATCGGCATTACCGATTACCATGTGGTATCTATAAAAAAAGATCGTTCTGGTAACTTCTGGTTTCTTAATCTTAATAAGGGCATTTACAAATACGACCCTAAAATCAATAAAACCATCCATCTAACGCATGCCGTCAACGATACCACATCTATAAATTCTGATGCGGTTTCTGATCTTGCACAGGACTCCAAAGGAAATCTATGGCTAACTTACGGTAGCGGCACACTTGAAAGGATGGATCCTAAAACGAACCGCGTAAATTACCGGTCGCGGATATTTCATGAGACGCCGGTTGGACTAAACTCATCCTATAAAATATTTATTGATAAGCAGGATGATATATGGGCGTTTGTACCTACGTATTCGGCAGGGGTATACTATATAAATATTAATAAACACATCTTTAAGCATATAGATAAAGGGAACGATCAGTTGCATCTGAACACAGATGTAGTATCAAGCGTGATACAGGATGATAAGCAAAGGATCTGGATAGCAACAGACCATGGCGGCATAAACATTTTAAATAAACAGGATTTTAAAATTCAATATCTCCTAAATCGTGAGGATAACCAAAAAGCTATAGGCCAAAACAGTATTACCCTGATGTACAAGGATAATACAGGCATTATATGGGTTGGTACATACAAAAAAGGGGTGGGGTATTACCATGAAAGTATTATCAAGTTTCCATTGTATACGCATCACATGGCCGATCCGTTTACTGATCCCCGCAGTTTAAGTTTTAGCGATATTAATTGCTTTGCCGAAGATAAAACAGGCAATATCTGGATAGGTACAAATGGGGGCGGCCTGATTTATTTCGACAGGAGGAACGGAACTTTTAAAACCTATTTGCACAGTGCAAGTAACTCCAACAGCCTTACCAATAACGTAATTGTGTGTTTGTATATAGATCATGATCAAAAGTTATGGATAGGGACTTATTTTGGCGGTTTGGATTATTTGGATGGCAACATATTTAAACACTACAAACATAACGATGCTGAGCCTGGCAGTATTTCGGAAGATAGGATTTGCGCTATAACAGAAGATGCCGCTCATAACCTGCTTGTTGGCACGCTTTCGGCCGGCTTTAATGTATTGAATCGCAAAACACAGCGTTTTACTCATTATGTTTATAATCAGCGCGAAAATGCAATTCACTCCAATTATGTAAGTAAACTTTTGATAGATAGGTTTCAAAACTTATGGGTGGTTACTTCTTACGGTGTTGATGTGCTGATGAAAAAAACTAACCAGTTTATACATTATGTGCATGACGAAAAAGACCCCAATAGCCTTATCAATAACAATACAAATAATATTTTCGAAGATACAGACGGCCTCATTTGGATAAGTACCCGCGAGGGTATAAGCATATTTGATTACAAAACCGGCAAGTTCACTAATGTTACCAAGGTTGATGGTTTACCCGACAATATGGTGATAGATATGCAGCAGTATAACAGAAACAACATTTGGGTTAGCACGCCCAATGGTTTATCCAGCATTTTTATTGATCGTTCGGCGGGCAAGCTAAAGTTTCATTTTGTAAACTACAATGAAACAGAGGGATTGCAGGGACGGGAGTTTACCGAAAATTCATCATTTAAAACCCGCGAAGGGGAATTGCTGTTTGGTGGAGGAAATGGTTTTAACCTGTTTAAACCTTCAAATATCCTCACCAATAAAAAGCAACCCGGATTGATATTTACCGATTTTCAGGTATTTAATAAGAGTTTAAATGTTGGTGAAAAAGTTAATGGCAAGGTTTTATTGCCAAAATCAATAACAATTTTAAAAGATCTTAAACTCAACTATGACGATAACGTATTTGCCATAGAGTTTGCTGCACTCAATTATTTTAACCCTGATAAGGTAAAATACCAGTATAAAATGCAGGGCTTTGATAAGGAGTGGATCAATGCTGATAATAAAATAAGAAAAGCCACCTATACCAACCTTGACCCCGGTGATTATACCTTTAAAGTAAGGGCAGGTGACAATGATAGCTGGAATAATAACGAACTAACTTTAAACATCAATATATCACCACCATTTTGGAAAACTACCTGGGCCTACATCATCTATATTGGCCTTACAGTCGGTTCAATATTATATTTAAGACGGCGCGGCATTCAAAAACTACGTGCGCAATTTTCTATTGAGAAAGAGCGCGAAGAAGCCCAGCGAATGCATGAGTTGGATTTGATGAAGATCAAATTCTTCACCAACGTTAGCCATGAGTTCCGTACTCCTTTATCGCTCATTATGGCGCCGGTTGATAAGATCCTTAAACAAATTAATGAGCCCGATGTACAGCGCCAGCTTATGTTGGTGAACCGGAATGCCAAACGTTTGCTCAACCTGGTTAATCAGCTGCTTGATTTCAGGAAGATGGAATACCAGGAATTAAAGCTGCATAAAATGAATGGTGATATTATTGGTTTTATAAAAGACCTTTCGTTTGCCTTTAATGATGTAGCTGAGCAAAAGAATATCTGCTTTGTATTTGATACGGAAATAGAAACGTACTTTACCAGTTTTGATCATGATAAGATAGAAAGGATCATGTTCAACCTGCTCTCAAATGCTTATAAGTTTACGCATGCGGGTGGGCAGGTAAGTGTTTTAATTAACCTGATAGATAAGGGAGAGGAAATAGGGAGTTTATTGGAAATAAGGGTTGTGGATACCGGAATAGGCATCGCGGCCGATAAGCTGGAAAAGATCTTTGATCCGTTTTTTCAGAATGATTTGCCGGGATCTATGCTTAACCAGGGGAGTGGGATAGGTTTATCAATAACCAAGGAGTTTGTAAAGCTTCATGAGGGCGAAATTTTTGTAGAGAGCGAGTTGAACCAGGGAAGTTGTTTTACGGTATTGTTACCGGTAGTTCAGTTAGATATTAGTGTTTTTACAGATACACTTTTAACGGTTGATCATACCAATGATTTTTTAGCAGAAAACACCCTGCAAAAGAATGATATTCATAAAGAGAACCGGGATGGCAAAAAGGCAACCATATTATTGGTTGAGGATAATGAGGATTTTAGATTTTATATTAAAGATAATTTAAAATCTACTTTTAATGTTATCGAAGCAGAAAATGGTAAAAAGGGATGGCAAAGGGCCTTGGCCCAACACCCCAATTTGATTGTGAGCGATATTAGTATGCCCGAAATGAACGGTATCGATCTTTGTTTAAAAATCAAGAATGATAAGCGTACTTCGCATATTCCTGTGATTTTACTAACTGCATTAACTGGCGAGGATCAGCAACTAAAGGGATTGGAAACCGGTGCAACGGATTATCTTACCAAGCCTTTTAACTTTGAGATATTGCAGTCAAAGATCAGGAATATATTGAGCCAGCAGGAAAGCATGCGCAAAACCTATACCAAGCAGGTGGAGGTAAACCCTACCGAAATGCATGTAGATTCGCCGGATGAGCTGTTTATTAAAAAAGTACTTATCCTCATTGACAACAATATCTCAAACCCCAACTTTTCTGTAGAGGAGCTTAGCAACGATGTTTTTGTAAGCCGGTACACTTTATATAAGAAAATATTAGCCATGACCGGTAAAACGCCTAATGAATTAGTACGTTCCATGCGTTTAAAACGGGCGGCCCAGCTTTTAGAGACAGGCCATTTAACAATCTCGCAAATTTGCCATAAAGTAGGTTTTAAAAGCCAAAAATACTTTGTGAAGATGTTTAAGGCCGAGTACAATACCATTCCATCCAAATACATTGAAGGGATGGAAGAAGTAGAGTCTTAAGTTATCGCTTCTACAATAAGAAAATTCCCAATTGATTAAGCGCTTAAGTTGAGTTGACGTTTTAAAAGGTTTGTCATCCTGAGGAACGAAGGATCTATTCGCAGACTGTACAGGGCGAAGAAGGATGGCGAATAGCAGATCCTTCACTCCGTTCAGGATGACAAAAAGGTTTTTACGAACACGTCGTGCTTCCGCGTATATTTCCCGGCAGTTCATAACTACAGCGCATTACTGGCATTGGCGGGAAATCCTCTTTTTCCGACGATTAATATTAGTGGTTAAATTCATGCCTGTAGTTGATACTATTATCTCACTTCAAAAAGTAATATCCTATTGGTATAGGTGCACATTTGTAACCTTTTAGAAGCTGCTTGTTGATTTATTTAAGGCTATATTTAATTAAGTAATTGATAGTCAACTACATGGGTGTGGTTGACATTTGTGCCCCTATTTATCCACAACCATACTTTGTTTACCATATAATTTTACCCTCAACAAAACGAATATTCAATAATTGCATTTAGCACATCAGTTGAATATTAAACCTGAAGAATCAGTTTTAAATTTTAGTAAAGGCGGTTTCCCCAAATTTTTGGTGGCTTAACTGTGGATGTCGATAGATTTTTTTCGGTCGGCATTTACCTTAACCTATAATCTGTTGCTGGCTTAAAAGAACGTGTTGTACCAATTAGCAAAACCAAAAATTAACAATAAATCAATTATCAACTAACCAATTATTATGCGAAAAATTCTACGAATAGCATTGCTGTTCATTTCCTTGATAGTGTGCGCCAGGGTATCGGCGCAAACCCAGGGAACAGTGATCAAAGGTACAGTAACCGACGAAAAAGATGTTACACTGCCGGGGGTAACAGTTACTGTAAAAGGTTCCCAGGCCAATGCCATTACTGATATTGACGGAAAATTTACCATCCAGGTGCCGGCGAACGGTAAAATACTCGTTTTTTCATTTATAGGGATGGAAAAACAGGAAGTTGCCATAGGGAACAAAAAAACGCTGAATATTAAACTGGTATCATCTTCAAAATCCTTATCAGAGGTAGTAGTAATCGGTTACGGTACCCAAAAAAGGGGAGATGTTAACGGAGCTATTTCTTCTATTACCGCTAAGGATATTGCTAACATCCCTCAACCAAGTGTTGATCAGATGTTGCAGGGAAAAGCAGCAGGGGTAACCATTACGCAAAACTCTGGTGGTCCGGGTAGTGCAACTTCGGTTCACATCAGGGGGATTACATCGTTTGGATCAAGTGAGCCATTATACGTTATTGATGGTGTTCCTGTACAGGGTGATGCCGGAAATTCGGGGACAAGCGGCCAATCGGTTCAACTAACCCGTACGGGTGGCGGTCAGGAAGAAACAGGTGTTAGTCCACTTTCTCTGATCAACCCCAATGACATCGAATCTATTGATGTGTTAAAGGATGCATCAGCAACCGCTATTTATGGTAGCCGTGGTGCAAATGGGGTAATTATCATCACTACCAAAAAAGGTAAAGCCGGTAGCGCCAAGATCAATTACGACGGATCATATGGGATTCAAAAACAAGGTAAGTTTATTGAAATGATGAACCTGAAGCAATTTGCTAACCTTGAAAATGTACTTGCCGATGCTTTTGGTACCACAAGGCGCGGGGAATTTGCCAACGCCGACAATTTGGGCCCCGGTACAAACTGGCAAAAAGCTATTTTTAAAAATGCACCTATGCAAACCCATAACTTATCAGTATCAGGAGCAAAGGATGGATTAGATTATTACATATCAGGGGGTTACTTTAAACAGGAAGGTACTATCATTGGCAGCGATTTTAATCGTTACTCTTTCCACACAACTGTTAACTCCCAGGTAAAAGATTGGTTTAAACTAGGCACAACCTTTAATGCAAGCCGTAGTAACCAAAATGTGGGTTTGGGCGAAAATACAGGTATTGTTTATTATGCATTGCTAAGTGCACCCGATAGCCCGGTATATAATGCTGATGGCAGTTTTGCCGGCCCGGCAGTTACTTCTGGTGGCTTGGTTCAGGGGCAGGTTAACCCGGTTCAGCAAGCTTTAAGTCTTACAAATACACTGTTGAGGAATAATATTCAAGGCAGTATTTACGGCGATCTGCGTTTTTTTCCAGGGCTTACTTTGCATTCTGAATTGAATGGAAATTTCAACTTTACTAAAGCCAAAACTTTTCAACCTACATATTCATACGGTTCAACAGGATCTGGTGCTGCATTTACAAATGCTACTGCGCGGTTAAATGAGTACAATACGGATGATACTTATTACAACTGGAAAGAGTTTTTAACTTACAACCATAACTTTGACCATAAGCATGATATTACAGTATTGGCAGGTCATGAAGTATGGGAATCAACCTATAATGGTGTTTCGGCCGGTATTTCTGGCTTTACTGCCGGTAATACGCTGCAAACATTGGGTTTAGGTACCCAATCGTCAGATCTCATAGGCGAAAATAAGGGCAGCACTGTAATGGAATCATGGCTTGCCCGTGGTATCTATACTTTTGATAACAAATACAGTGTTACCGCATCTATCCGTAGCGACCGTTCATCAAATTTTGCACCGGGGCATCAAACAGGGTATTTTCCTGGTGTTGCTGTTTCCTGGAGACTATCTGATGAAAAATTTATGGCAGGTATTAAACAATTTGCCGATAATATTAAAATCCGTGTAGGTTATGGTACTACAGGCAACTCCAATATTCCTGGTTACCGTTATGGTTCGGCAATTACACCTGTTAGCACAGGATTTGGTACAGGTTTTATTGTTGGTAACATTGCCAACCCTAACCTTACCTGGGAAACGGCCATCCAAAAAAATGCTGGTATTGATTTTAGCTTATTTAATAACCGCATAGACGGCTCATTTGATGTGTATCAAAAAACATCAAAAAACTTCCTTTTCCAACAACCATTGCCGGCATTTTTGGTGGGTGGTACTGCTGAGTACTCTGGTGCTGCTGTATTGCAACCGCCATATAAAAATGCAGGTGAGATAGAGAATAAAGGTTTTGAGTTCAGCATCAACAGCCATAACATACAAGGGCAGGATTTTAAATGGACTACTACTTTAATTTTCTCAAAATACACCAATAAAGTAGTTTCATTAAATGGATATCCATCACTTATTGGTAACGAAAATACCAGCTACATCAGCTTGCCTGTTACAAACACGGTAGTTGGCGGTCCAATAGGCGAGTTTTACGGTTATAAGGTTCAGGGCGTTATAAAAACTCCCGAGCAGTTATCTTACCTGGCTACACATCCTCAAAATGTTACAGGTGGTACTTCACCTGCTACCGTTACAAATGATCGTACGGTTGCTAACTCCATTTGGTTGGGTGATATTCAATACCAGGATACAAACCACGATGGCAAGGTTGATGGCACCGATCAAACAGCTCTGGGTAATCCAAATCCAACTTTTACTTATAGCATTACCAATACCTTTAACTACAAAGATTTTGATTTATCAATATTCCTGAACGGATCATACGGAGGCAAAATTTTAAATGCTTTACGTTATCAAACTGAAGGCTTATCAAGTCTTTACCAAAATCAAACAGCAGCGTCGGCCAACTTCTGGACTCCGGCCAATCCAAACTCAAACATTCCGGCACCACGTGCGGGTATAGCTAATAATAACCTCGTAATGTCTGATCGCTTTTTGGAGAGTGCTTCATTCCTTAGGATTCAAAACGTAAGATTGGGTTATAACTTACCGGCCAGGTTAGCACATTACGCAAAGCTTAATCACTTAAAAGTATACGTGAGCGGCCAAAATCTGTATGTATTTACCAAATACACTGGTCTTGATCCAGAAATTGGTTCATTAAACCAAAGTCCTATTCTACAGAATATTGATAATGGCCGTTACCCGATACCCCGTACCATCATTTTGGGGCTTAATGCTGAGTTTTAAATCTTAACAAAGGAATTGACATGAAAAAACATATAAAATATATTTTAAGTATGGCCACCCTGGCAAGCATTGCTGCTACAGGTTGCAAAAAAGAATTTTTTAACCGCCCGCCCGAAAGCCAGACAACAGTAGGCAGCTACTACCAAACCGCCGAGCAGGTAAAATCAAGTACCAATGCACTTTACGCAGCGCCGTGGTTTGGGTTTAATACAAAAGCAGGCTGGTCTATAAGTGAATTAGCCAGCGGCAACGGGCGTACTGGATCATCAGATGTTGTTGCGTTCGGTAACTTCTCGGTATCTAACGGTAACTTTGAATTAAGCGCCGCCTGGAATTCATTATTTACGGTTATTGCGCAATCAAATGCGTTGTTAAACAATTTGCCTGCCAACGTGCCATCGTCGGTACCTGCAAGCGTGGTAAATAATGCATTGGGCGAAGCGCGTTTGATGCGCGGCCTGGCTTACTTTTACTTAACCCGGTTATTTGGTAATGTTCCCTTGATTGAGAATCCGCTTGACCAGGTTAGCAATTTTCAAACGGTAAATACCAATCCTGTAACTGATGCTTATAAATTCATCATCAGGGATCTGAAATTTGCAGAAGCAAATTGCACGGTTGGCGTGGCCGGCACCGGCCACGTATCAAGTGGTTCGGCATCGGCGTTACTGGCAAAAGTTTACCTATATCAGCAAGATTATGCAAACGCCCGCCTTGAAGCCGAAAAGGTAATCAACAGCGGAGAGTTTCAGTTATTTGGGTTAGATATTGCCGGCCAAACTTTTGAAGATCTGTTCAAGATAGCTAACAATAACAACAAAGAATCGGTTATTGCCCTACAATGGCTTGCAAATGCGGGCTATGGCTTTGGAAATGCGGTACAGGCATCATTTGCATACAGCAGTGCAATTACCCAAACAGGAGACGGCTACGGGGTATTGGCTCCAAGTTTTGATTTGATAGATGCTTATGCAGCCAGTGCTGGCGATTTACGAAGGAAAGCCACCATTATGCTGCCGGGTGATTATTACACTTATTTAGACCAGGCGCAAGGCGGTTATACACTACCGGCTAACGCAAGCTCGCAGGGTACACATGCGCAGATCAAGAAATATGTAGTCGGTTCTCCCGCTGATAACGGCGGTAAAAGCGCATTTCAATCTACTGGCATGAATACCTATATTATGCGTTTATCTGATGTGTATTTAATTGCAGCGGAGGCAATATTAGGGCAATCGGCTGCTCCTGCAGTTGGTCACGGATTGGATACCACTGCAAGCACTACAGATGCAACAGCTTTAAAATATTATAACAAAATAAGGCAAAGGGCAGGTGTTCAGCAAAAAACTAAGATCACCTTCAGGGATATCATTAAAGAAAGGCGCCTGGAGTTTGCTATAGAAGGCGATTACTGGTACGATCTGTGCCGTTTAGATGGTTTCAATTCTAAAACTCACCAGATAGCCATTTCTATCATCAGCAAACAGGACAGGGGAGATTCAAGTACAGACACTCCACCGGTTAGGTATCACGATGGTACTTATACACCTAAGGATGCCGATTTCCTGTTCCCTGTTCCGGCAACAGAGGTAGCTGCAGATCCAAATTTAGTTAAAGAACCGGTTCCTTACGTATTCAAATAATCTTAGTCATGAAACAAGTAATTCTGAAATCAAAAAATATATACTGGATACTGTCGGCTTTGATGGTATTTGGTTTAGCTTCCTGCAAAAAGGAACATAGTAACCTGGTAGGTGGTACCGGTGCACCGGTAATAACATCGGTTGCTACAGCCAATAAATCAAAAACCGATACCCTGATCACCATAACTACTACTTATGATGCTAATGGCGTGGCTACATCAAAAAGCGATACCAATCGTACACATAGTTCAGTTATCGCGTTTGATTCAACCACAACCGAAGGTAAAAAGCAAAACCTGTACGTTATAAAAGGGAAAAACCTGGGCAGTGTAACGCAGGTAAAATTTAATGGCGTTTCGGCATATTTTAACGCTGCCCTGGTATCTGACAATACTATCGTTTTAAGTATTCCCCAGGATATTCCAACCGGGCCAGATCAACCTAATAAATTAACGGTAGTAACATTACATGGCAGTGTTGATTTTTCCTTTACCGTTTTAACGCCGCCGCCAACCGTTTCTAAAGTATCTGATTATAACTTTAGGGCTGGTTCGCAAATCACCTTATCAGGTGTGAGTTTTGCTACGGTAACTGCTATTACCATAAAAGGTACAACCGCGAATGCAACTATTGTAAGTAAAGTAGATACACAACTGGTTATCAAAATGCCTGCAACTACTATCAACAGGGCCAATCTTATATTTACTTATGCATCTGGTACAGCTACGTCATCCCAGGAGTTTGTTGACCTGGATAATGCTTACACTTTTTTCTATAAAGATGCATATCAAAATGGTTGGTCTGATAATTCATGGGCGCATCCATCGGGCTTGTCAACTGCTGCATCACACTCTGGTACTTCATCAATTGTGGCAACTTATCCAGCCGGCGGCTGGCAGATAGAGGGCATGGCTAACTGGTATCCAAGCGTTGATTACTCGCCTGATTATAAATACTTAACCTTTTGGGTTAAAGGGGGTACAGTTACACATACCCTTGTGTTGGTTGGCGATCAGATGGTAGGCGGTTACGGGCAGGTTCAAAACGCCAATGCTTACGCCGCGCAGTTAATAGTTGTACCCGCAAAAGTGTGGACATATTATAAAATTCCGCTTGGGGCACGTACATCAACAAATCCTAACCTGCTTAATTTTTGGGCAAATGGAACTACATCCAAACAGCTTGGTTTCTTCCTGCAAGGCCAAAGTGGCGACGTAAATGAAACCATGTATTTTGATGAGATAGCATTTGTAAAATAATGTTCCCTCTTAATTTATGAATAATACCCTGGTTAAAATAGTTGATTAATTTTTAGGCCATCACTGGTTAAAATCATAGCTGGTGGTGGCTTTTTAATGGTAATTAACATGGAAAAATTAATATTAATGGCTTGCTTATCGCTGTGCCTGGTTGATGTTGGTAGTCAAATAGAATTGCCTTTCCGGTAGCCATTTAAATACCTTGATTAGTAACCTGTTTTGATTCTTGTGATATAAATTATTTATGACAACAAGCAATGTAATGCGTGAGATTACCCCGCTGACGGCCGGCGATTGCTTTACTGTTTTCGCGAAGAGCGATAATAAATTTGACTCGCCGCTTCATTATCATGATGATTACGAGCTGCATTTGATTTTGAATGCAAAAGGTGCAAAGCGGGTAATAGGCGGCCATATGGAGGTAATTGATGATCTTGAACTGGTACTTATTGGCCCCGATCTTTACCACGGCTGGTTTACCAATGAATGTGAGAGTGAAGAAATAACGGAAGTTGTTATTCAGTTTCATAAAGATCTTTTTGATGAGAAATTTTTAAGACGAAACCAACTCAGTTTCTTAAAGGGGATGCTTCAATATGCACCTATGGGAATCATATTTACTCCCGAAACGATTTTATCGGTAAAGGAGAAGATCTTGGCCTTGAATAAAAAAAGCGGGTTCATTTCTGTTTTAGAACTTTTATCTATTCTGCACGAGTTGTCGACAGCGCCTGACATGAAAACGCTGTCGGATCTGAGTTTTATAAATGAGCGGTTTTGCCATAATAGCCGGCGTATTGAAAAAGTGTTTGAGCACATGAACAATAACTATAACCGCCGGGTAACGCTTGCCGAAGCTGCGCGGGTTATTCATATGCCCGAGGCTTCTTTCAGCAGGTTTATAAAAAAAAGTACCGGCAAAACCTTTACCGATAGTTTAAACGAAATAAGATTAGGACACGCCTCCCGGATGCTGGTAGATTCGACAACTACAGTGGCCGAGATAGCCTATCAATGCGGCTTTAATAACATATCAAATTTCAACAGGATATTTAAACGTAAAAAGTCATGTATCCCCAAGGAGTTCAGGGAAACCTACCTGTTTAAATCAGTTTTTTAAGTACCAGTTCTGTTATAATCAATTTAAATATACTAAATGAAAAATATAAAGGCTTGGATAGCTTTGCCCATTATCGCCCTGGCAGGTCTGGTAGCTTGTAAAAAAAACAGCAAAGATACCAGCGTAACATCCGTTGATCAAACAACAACCATAACAGCTCAAAAAGACCCGGCACTCGCAAGCTCCGAAGGCTTTTTTATAGACGATTGGCAACCTAAAACATTTCTTAAACCAGGCACTACAACAAATGTAAGCAAGCCCTCGGGCAATGCCGCGGTTAATGTTACTGTTGATTATAGTAATGTGATTACCAAAGTGCCTGTATCTGTTTATGGTAACAACACCAATCCGTTTATGGGGCAGTTTGTTACCGAGCCTGTATTGTTGAAATATATCAATGACCTGGCACCGCGTTTTTTGAGGTTTCCGGGTGGTGGTTTATCTGATATTTATTTCTGGAACGGCACTCCCGGTAATCCTCCGGCAGATGCTCCCCATCAACTTTTGGACGCGGGGGGCAATGCCGGTACAGCAGGTTATTGGTTTGGCAATAATACAGAGTCATGGACTTTTACCCTTGATAATTATTACAAAGCCCTCAATCAAACACATAGCAAAGGTATTATCACCATTAATTATGGTTATGCCCGTTATGGAACCAGCGCGCATCCGGATCGGGTGGCCGCGCATCTGGCGGCCGATTGGGTGCGTTATGATAAAGGCAGAACCCGCTACTGGGAAATAGGTAATGAAAACTTTGGTACTTTCGAAACCGGGTATTGGATTGATCAGTCGCTGAATAAAGATGGGCAGCCAGCCAAGCTTACCGGCGCACTATACGGTCTGCATTTTAAAGTGTTTGCCGATTCGATGCGCAAAGCCGCATTGGAAGTTGGGGCTGAGATAAAAATTGGAGCAGTATTGACCGAAACAGCTGCATCCGCATCAAACGCTATTCCCGGCTGGAATGCTGGAGTAATAGCAGGGGCAGGGAGTACTGCCGATTTCTATATTGTGCATAATTACTATACGCCATATAACGCTAACGTATCTGCATCGGCTATACTGGCTACACCACAGCCGGTTACATCATCTATAATGCAGTTTGTAACCAGTCAAGTAACCGGCGCTGGGGCCAAACAATTACCTATTGCGTTTGATGAATGGAATATACAGGCTATGGGCGGAACTCAAAACACTTCAAATATTGCGGGCATCCATGCGGCCATGACCGAAGGCGAGATCATCAAAAATAAATTTGGACAGGCCAGCCGCTGGGACTTGGCAAATGGCTGGAGTAGTGGTGATGATCAGGGAATGTTTAACAATCCTTTTAATAAAGATAATGAGCCGGATGCCGATAGGTGGAACCCGCGACCTGCCTTTTATTATATGTACTTTTTTCAGCAGTTTTTTGGCGACAGGATGGTGGCCTCAACGGTTGAGGGCTCTGCTGATATTTTTAGTTACGCGTCGTCATTTACATCGGGCGAAGCTGGAGTGATCCTGGTGAACAGGTCAAAAACAGCTACTCGGGTAAACGTTAAAATATCCAATTTCGCGGCAGGTACATCCTACTACTTTTATACCCTAAACGGCGGAACGGATAATGGCGATTTCTCTCGCAAGGTATATGTAAACGGAGTAGGCCCCGCAGGTGCATCGGGTGGCCCTGCAAATTATCTTACTGTTCCGGCTGGTTTGGCGCCTATTGATGGTGGAATAAATGTTACTGTTCCGGCATATGGGGCAGTTTTTTTAGTGGCCGATAAAAAGTAGCCCTGTTGTACTGTGAGTATTCCAAACGATATATAGCAAACACCATCTAAAATCAATAAATTTTATTCAATACCCCTGATTGTTAAATTGTGGCAGTGTTTTGATTACGACATCACTCGTCGTAATCAAAATTATTGCTTCTTATCCCCAAGCCTGTTGGTAACAACCTCCTCTATAACCTGGTCCCTGTAACAGGCTATAAAAAAGCATCGGCAACCCCTATAAAACTCAAGAAGGAATGTGCCCGGATCATTACAATAAATAAAATGTATCCTATATTTAGGCGATGAAAAACGTGATAAAAACCTGCATCATTCTATTGCTGATTACCAAAGCCGCATTTGCCCAGCAAAAAACCTTTACCAATCCCCTGTTGCCATCTGGTGCCGATCCCTGGGTTATTTATAAGGATGGCTTTTATTATTATACCAATTCATTAGGGAACAGGCTTGCTATATGGAAAACAAAGGATTTGACGCAATTGAACTTAGCCGAGAAAAAAACGGTATGGCTGCCGCCGCCGGGTGGTAGCTATTCAAAAGAATTGTGGGCACCCGAACTTCATTTTTTTAAAGGTAAATGGTATATGTATTTTGCTGCAGATGATGGCAATAACAATAATCACCGCATTTATGTGATTGAAAACTCCGCTGCTGATCCTTTACAAGGCAATTGGGTTTTTAAAGGGCAGGTAGGTGACGAAACCAATAAATGGGCTATTGATGCTTCGGTATTTGAAAACAACGGGCAACTGTATATGATATGGGCCGGATGGGAGGGCGATGTTAATGAACAACAGAATATTTACATCGCTAAAATGAAGGATCCTTATACCATAAATGGTTCGCGGGTGAAAATATCAAGTCCGGTTTATGACTGGGAAAAGTATGGTGATTTGGGTGCAGCCTCAAACCCGCCACATGTAAATGTAAATGAGGGTCCTGAAATATTAAAGCACAAGGATAAATTGTTCCTGGTATACTCTGCCAGCGGCTGCTGGACAGATTATTACGCCCTGGGCATGCTTACTGCATCAAAAAATAGTGATCTGATGGACCCTTCCTCATGGAAAAAATCAGCTCAGCCGGTATTTAAGCAATCTCCGGAAAATGGCGTTTATGCGCCCGGTCATAATTCTTTTTTCAAATCTCCCGATGGTACCGAGGATTGGATACTTTATCATGCCAACTCAAAACCAGGGCAGGGTTGCGGTAATGACCGCTCGCCACGGGCACAAAAATTCAGCTGGAAAAAAGATGGATCACCTGATTTTGGGATACCTTTAAAGGAGAATACTGTTATAGCTGCACCCTCAGAAAAACAATAGTAAATTATATTTTATGATTCAAAAACGATAAAAATATCAACGTAATAATAAGTATTGTAACAAATTTGTTATATTATAATTTGATAGGCTGCCAAATTGTTGAAAATTTGCTTTGCTGGTTAAAATTTGTTTAATTACTGAATAAATATTAACTGCATGCCTAAACGATATCCTGCCAAAATAATATGTTGTTTTGTACTGGTCCTGTTATGCAAAACCACATTCGCACAAGCTGATGTCGATAGTGCAGTTTATGATGCTGCAGTTACCAATGTAGTCAATCGTTTTTACCAGGGTGTTGGTGAACAATCCCGCCTTTATAACGGCCTGGTTTATGATTCATATGACTCCTCCATAAAAGGCAATGCCTACCTGGATGATATTGACGGGTGGAGGAGCGGCTCGGTTGCCTATGACGGGCAGACCTTTGAAAACGTACCCATGATTTATGATTTGTATACCGACCAGCTGGTTGTATTATTATATAATCATGCTTCTCCATTCGCTTTAATACCCAATAAAGTTTCCAGCTTTGATCTTCACGCACGTCATTTTATTAGAGTGGCAGGCACCAATACCGGTATTAAAAGCGGTTTTTATGAACAGTTATATGGCGGCCGGTCGCAGGCTTTGAAAAAAGTAGAAAAAGTGATTAAATCCACTTCGGCGTCAACTGGAAGGGAGCGGTATTTTACCTTATTAAATGAAACTCCTGATTACTTTATTAAAAAAGGCAATACTTATTATAAGGTGAATAGCCAGGGCGCTGTGTTGAATTTGTTTGTTGATAAAAAGAAAGAACTTAAGCAATATATTAAGGATAAGCATATACAGTTTGATGGTCTTTTTGAGTTAGCGCTCACCTCAGTTGCAAAGTATTATGATAGCTTAACCAATTAATATGAAAAAAATCTACTTTACTATTATTCTTTTCTTAACGGTTAAATTATTACATGCACAGGGTATTTCAAAAACCATAAGCGTTAACTTTCAGCAGGCCACGGTTGAACAATTTGCAACTGAGCTTGAAGTAAAAAGCGACTACCATTTTTATTATGACCGTACACAATTTGATAGCTTAAAAATAACATTGCAGGCAAATGATCAGCCTTTAAATAATATACTCAGCCTGGCATTCCACAATACTGTTTATCATTATGCAATAGTCGCATCCAAAATGCAGGTTTTTTTAACCCGCGAAAAGGAGATCCTGACGCAACCGGCTGCCGGCTATTTTAATATTAAACCAGGGCAGGCACAGCCGGTTGTTTCATCGCCGGTAATTGACTTTACAACAACTCCTGTTAAAAAACCGGTAATTGAATCAACATTAGAAAATAAGTTATATGAAATAGGTATAAAAACCAATGATATAAAAGCCGGTAAGGCAACTATATCGGGGTATGTAAAAAGCGGTAAATCTGGCGGGGCTATAGCCGGGGCAAGCATTTATGTAAGCAATTCAAGCCTGGGTGTAACAACGGATCAGTTTGGCTATTATACCCTTGCATTACCTCGCGGCAAGCAACTTTTAATAGTTAAAGGGATAGGCATGAAAGATGCCCGGCGGCAAATTATGTTGTATACCGATGGGGAGCTTAATATTGAATTACAAGACCAGGTAACCAGCTTAAAGGAGGTAAAAATATCGGCCGATAAAGTAGCTAACGTGCGCAGTACCGAAATGGCGGTGAGCCGGCTGGATATTAAAAGCATAAAGCAGGTACCCGCGGTTTTTGGGGAAGCCGATGTTTTACGTATTGTATTAACCCTGCCGGGAGTGCAAACAGTAGGCGAGGCCACTACAGGCTTCAACGTTAGAGGAGGCGCTGCCGATCAAAACCTCATATTGCTTGATGATAAAACAATTTATAACCCTGCCCACTTTTTTGGTTTCTTTGCGGCCTTTAACCCCGATATTGTAAAGGGGATTGAGTTGTATAAAAGCACCATACCGGAAAAGTTTGGCGGTCGCTTATCGTCGGTGCTTGAGGTAACCAATAGGGAGGGCAACAAAAAAGTGTTTACCGGTTCGGCAGGCATAGGCTTGCTTACCAGCAGGCTTAATGTTGAAGGACCAATTGTAAAGGATAAAACATCATTCATATTTGGCGGCCGTACCAGCTATTCAGATTGGTTGCTGAAGTTATTACCCCAGGCGTATAAACATAGTCATGCTTCATTTTATGATCTTAACCTTGATCTTAGCCACCAGGTAAATAAGGATAATAACATTTATGTATCCACTTATATCAGCAGTGATAATTTCAGGTTAAACAGTGATACTACTTACAGCTATAGTAATAGAAATGCCAACATAAAATGGAAGCACAACTTTAACAGTAAGCTGTACAGTTTGTTAACCGTAGGTTACGATGGTTATAAATATGATATTGCAAGCAGTGCAAACCCAGTAAATGCCTACAAACTTAAATTTGGCATCAACCAAACCAATTTAAAAGCCGATTTTACCTATTACCTTAACAGGAATAATACCCTTGATTTTGGTTTAAGCTCCATTTATTATAAGCTAAACCCCGGCAGCGAAACGCCAAATAACGCATCCTCATTAATAGTGCCCGATAAGGTGGCTGATGAACAGGCTCTGGAAAGCGCTATTTACCTGGGCGATAAATATGATATAACACCAGATTTTACGATAAGCGCGGGCATCAGGTATTCGCTGTTTAATTACCTTGGCGCGCAAACCATTCGTAATTACGCGCCGGGCCTGCCGCGCACTCCTTTAAATGTGGTTGATAGTACAAACTATGGCGGTGGTAAGGTAATTAAAACCTATTCGCGGCCCGAAATCAGGATATCAGCGCGCTATAATATAGATGATAACCTGTCGTTAAAGGCCAGTTATAACACACTTGCGCAATATATTCACCAGCTATCAAACACAACTGCCATATCGCCCATTGACATTTATAAACTGAGCGACCCTAATATCAAACCCCAATATGGCAGCCAGGTATCATTTGGCGTATTTAAAAATGCGAAGCAAAATACCATTGAAACATCGGTTGAGGTATACTATAAGCATATTGACAATTACCTTGATTATAAAAGCGGTGCCAAGTTGATAATGAGCCATGCTGTTGAGCAGGAGGTATTAAACACCCAGGGAAAAGCTTATGGTGTTGAACTTTCTGTACGTAAAACAACCGGTAAGTTAAACGGATGGATTAATTATACCTACTCGCGCACATTTTTAAAGCAGGATGATGCTATTGCCGGCCAATTAATAAATGGAGGTGCATACTACCCGGCTAATTACGATAAGCCCCATAGCTTTAACTTTACGGGTAATTACCGCATTACGCACCGTTACAGCGTTTCGCTGGATGTAACTTATAGTACAGGCCGGCCTATTACGCTGCCTATTGCCAAGTATTACTCAAACGGCGCCGAGCGTGTTTTTTACTCAGGCAGGAACGAATACCGGATCCCTGATTATTTCAGGTCCGATTTTTCTATCAATATAGATGGCAATCATAAAGTTCATCAAACTTTCCATAACTCATGGACGGTGGGTGTGTACAATTTAACCGGACGGCAAAACGCGTATTCAACATTTTTTCAGCAGCAGGGCGGAGTTATCAATTCATACCAACTCTCCATTTTTGCCCGGCCGATACCGTTTATAAATTATAATATCCGGTTTTAATGTTGATACTAAAATATAAAAACTGATAAAAAAAGGATTTTGAATGAGTGCGATGAAGAAAATATTATACATTTTATTTGTGCTGGCAGGAGCAACAGCTTGTAAAAAGCAGCTCAACATTGCGCCTTCGGCTAAAGTAACCAGTTACCTGGTTGTTGATGGCAATATCTCGTCTGGCGATTCTACTACTATAACCCTGCGCCGTACGGTAAACCTGGATAGTAATTCAAGGGCTAACCCCGAGCTGGGCGCTACAGTAGCAGTTGAAAGTGCTGGCGGTGCAAGTTATAAGTTGAATAGTAAAGGCGGTGGAGTTTATGTATCTGCACCTTTAAACTTATCGTCCGGCGAAAAATACAGTCTTAAAATTACCACGTCAAATGGTGGTAAATATGCTTCGGATTTTGTACAGGTAAAAAATTCGCCCCCAATTGATAGTGTAAGGACTGCTATAAAGAATGATGGTCTGCAAATAAGTGTTGATACCCATGATGCGAGTAATAATAGCAAATATTACAGGTGGGAGTATACGGAAACCTACCAGATCCAAAGTGCATTTGAATCGCAGATTATTGTAGTTAAAAACGATTCACCGCCACCACCAGATATTCAGACTCCCAGAACTCCCGAAAAAAAAGTATACAATTGCTGGGTAAGCGATACATCTAACTCCATAATTACAGGGTCATCGGCAAAGCTTGCCGCGGATAAAATAAGCGATGCACCTATGGCGCTAATTACAGCCAATTCAGAAAAGCTTCGCCTCAGGTATAGCATATTGGTAAAGCAGTATGTAATCACGGCCGAGGCCTTTAATTATTTTGAGCTTTTAAAGAAAAACACCGAGCAGATAGGAGGGATTTTCGATCCCCAACCATCGGAGTTAACAGGTAACCTGCATTGCCTTAGTAACCCTAATGAGCCTGTTATCGGTTTTGTGACCGTGGGCCAGGTGGCGCAAAAAAGAATTTTTGTTGATAAGGCTAATCTTCCCGGAAACTGGGTGCCCGAAACTCCATATGGCAGCTGTCAGTTAAATACACTGCTATACGCGCGCAAGGTAACAAGTACTATTCCAACAATTCCACCAATATATGTCAATGAAGTAAATGATCTGATTTATGGGGGCTTTCAGTTAGCGGTTGATTATGCTCCGGGAGGGTACCTGGCATCAACACCATTATGTGTGGATTGTACATTACGGGGAACAAATAAAAAACCATCGTTTTGGAAATAAAAAATTATAAGCTATGAGAAAAATCAGTGTTGTTTTTTTCGCATTCGCGATGTTGACCTTAACCAAATCGTTTGGACAGGTATTGCCCGATGTGCAGAATAGCTTTAAAGAGTATACCTCAAATACCCTGCAGGAAAAGCTGTATGTACATACCGATAAAAACGGCTATACCGCAGGTGAATTGCTGTGGTTTAAGGTATACAACGTAGATGGCATTTTTATGAAGCCGCTTAACCTAAGTAAAGTTGTGTATGTAGAGGTGCTTGACGAAAAACAGAACCCTGTTTTGCAAACTAAAATAGCCATGAAGGATGGTGCCGGAAGTGGCTCTTTATATATCCCGGTTAACTTATCAACAGGTAATTTTGTGTTGAGGGCTTATACCAGCTGGATGAAAAATTTTACTCCCGATTACTATTATTCAAAAAAACTAATCATCATCAACCCGCTGAAAAGTCCGGATAAAGCAGATAAGAAAGCATTGCCAGCCTATGATGTTCAGTTTTTTCCGGAAGGTGGTAATTTGGTTAACGGTATTACAAGTATAATAGGCGTAAAGGCCGCAGACCAATGGGGTAAAAGTGTAGATTTTAAAGGAGCGATTTTAAATCAGAGGAACGACACCTTAGTGAGGTTTCAACCTCTTAAATTTGGTATTGGCCATTTTACTTTCAAGCCCGAAAATGGTGTGGCATACCATACTATTATAAACATTGCCGGTAAAGTAATCCAAAAAGAGCTGCCGCCGGTTTACGCCAATGGTTACGTAATGAATTTAAAAGATAATGGCAATGGTCAGTTAGCGGTTACAGTGCGTACAAACTTGCCATCAAAAAGTATTTACTTGTTTGCCCATACCCGGAACGTGATCAAGCTTGTTGAAACCGAGGTTAATGATAATGGCACAGCTACATTCACCATTGATAAGAATAAACTGGGCGAGGGTATATCACAAATTACCATTTTTGATGCCGATAAAAAGCCTGTTTGCGAACGCCTATATTTCAAGCGCCCAACTAAAAATATGGCTATTGAAGCCAATACGGACGCGCTGCAATATACTATCCGCAAAAAAGTTGCTGTTGCTATAAGTGCAAAGGATCAGGGCAATAAGCCTGTGGCTGCTGATTTGTCATTATCAGTCTATAGGCTGGATTCTTTACAACATAATGATCAGGAAAATATACTAAGCTATTTATGGCTAAGATCTGATCTGAAAGGAAATATTGAATTGCCCGGGTACTATTTTAAAAACACCAATGCCACGGCAGATGAGGCTTTAGATAACCTGATGCTTACACAAGGCTGGAGAAATTTTGCCTGGAATGATGTATTGAGTAAAAAAGCGCCGGTATTTAACTTTTTACCAGAGCTTAACGGGCCCATTATTACGGCTAAGATCACTAATAAATTAAATGAGCAACCAGGAAAAGATATTGTTGCTTATTTGGGTATACCGGGCAAACATATACAACTATACTCGGCAAAAAGCGATGCCCGTGGCCGGCTGATCTTTAACATGAAAGAGTTTTATGGGCAAAATGAGGTTGTTGCTGAAACCAATACTACTATTGACACCAATTACAGGATTGATATTTTAACTCCATTTTCTGAACGGTTTGCTCCTATAGCATTACCGCGCCTGGATGTGACCCCTGCTATGCAAACAACATTTGAAGATCAAACCATAGCCATGCAGGTGCAGAATATTTACAACGGTCCGCGGATGAAACAGTTTAACGAGCCATATGTAGATACCAGCGCATTTTATGGCCCACCGTTTAAAACTTATCTTTTAGATAATTACACCCGATTTACAACTATTGAAGAGGTAATGCGCGAGTATATCAGGGAAGTTAACGTATTTTATACGCGTAACCAGTTTAGGGTAAGGGTAGTTAGCGGGATTGGTTTCCTGGGCGAAGAAGACCCCATGGTGCTGATTGATGGTGTGCCATTTTTTAATATGAATAAAGTATTTGCTGTTGATCCGCTTAAAATTCGTAAGCTGGAGGATGTGCCTTTTAATTACTCCCTGGGTGCATCTTATGAAAAAGGGATACTAAGCCTCACAAGCTATAAAGGCGACCTTGGTGGTGCCGAAATAGACCCGCACGCGGTGGTGTTGGATTATGAAGGATTGCAGCAGCAGCGCCAATTTTATTCACCTGCGTATGATACCGATGAGCAAGCTGCAAGTCATATGCCCGATTTTAGGAACGTGTTGTATTGGGCTCCATCGGTAAATACAAGTGCTGCCGGTAAAAAGCAGGTGTCGTTTTATACTTCAGATCAACCGGGTAAATATATTGGCGTGATAGAAGGTATAAGCTCTAACGGCGAAGCCGGCAGCCAAACCTTTAGTTTTGAGGTTACACCCGGTTATTCAACACAGGTAAATAAATAAAATTGTTTTGATAAGATATTTAAATGGCGGAATTTTAATAAAACTCCGCCATTTGTATTAATTAGTCAAATCTCTTTTTTTGCCAGTATAGCCGGTTATGGTGATCTTTGCAACATCGGCATCAACCTCCAAATTACGTGAGGACTGCGATAGATAAGTAGAACCATAGTAAAACTCCACCCGTTTTTTGCTGTTGTTTTTATAAGTAATATCAGCATAAAAATCATCCGGTTTAAGTTTAATTAATTTCTTCGGCTTGGAGATATTTCCTGTTTGTTTATAAACTTTCAGGCTGTCCTGGTTTTGTGTAGCAACAAAAACCTCACCTCCATTTGCCGATTGCACTGAAGCTAATCCTTTAGCATCTCCATTAATAAATAAACCGCTTTGGGCTATGGATAGGGGGGCAAAGCCGCCTTTACCATTACCTTTCATATACAAGCCCATAAAGGCGTCATGGCGGCCGGTAAAAGGCTCCATGCCGAAATCATTGCCAACCATTATCAAGTCGAGGTTACCATCCTGGTCAACATCTTTAGCTACCATACCGTAAACCGGGGCCATTTGGGTAGCCAAAGGCATCGCGCTTATTTGGAATTTTCCGTTTCCTTTATTTTCGATAAAGCTGGTGTTCATATCGGTAGCTTTCATGATCACCGCGTTTTCTTTATCCTTATCGCTCCAAAGGTCATCCATGGTGGCGTGACCAAAGCCCCGGTAGCTCGGGTATTTTTTACGGATAGAAATAAGCTGACTAATTAAATCATCGCGGGTGTGCATCGGGAATGGTTTTTGCGAACCATCTTCGGCTTTCATATAGCAAAATATCATGGCATCAAATGAGCCGTTACCATCAAGGTCTTTCCCCATAATGGTCATAGGTTGCGTAAATGATGCTTTATAGTTGGAGTTTTGACCCAGGTTTCCCGCTATGTAGTCAATATTGCCATCATTATTAAAATCGCCGGCCACTATACTATTCCACCAGCCCACATGAGTGTCAATACCCGATTTTATTTTTTTAAAGCCGCTTCCATCGCCTTTGTAGAAGGTGATCGGCATCCACTCGCCAACTACAATCAAATCAACCTTGCCGTCCTTATCAAAATCTGTCCATAAAGCATCAGTGATCATTCCGCCGTGTACCAGGTCGGGGCAAAGCTGTGCCGTTACATCTGTAAATTTACCGCCATCGTTCCTGTATAAATGGCTCGCCGGTGATGATGGATATGCGCCAGAAACTGAACGCCCGCCAACAAACAGGTCGAGGTCGCCATCATGGTCAAAATCTGCAGCGCGAACGCAGGAACCGTTATCATACTCTACTGGTACAGCTCCAAAGCTTTTGCTAAACTGCCCTTTGCCGTTGTTAATGTACAAGCGGTCCTGTGCTGATGTATGGTCTTTGGGGAATTCATAACTACCACTCACCACATACAGGTCAAGGAAACCATCGTTATTGGCATCAAACAGAAGTGCGCCCATATCTTCTTCTTCCTTAAAGCTATCGTTTAAAAAACGCTTGCCGTCCATAGTAAATTTGCCATCACTACCCTGCATAAAAAATACACCCTTGTTGCCGGCAGATCCACCGATGTAAAAATCATCATAACCGTTATTATCAATATCGCCTACAGCAACCGATGGCCCGTACTGGCTTAGTTTATGAGGTAAAGTTGGCTGAATGTTGTAGTCAATCGCATCTTTTTCCTGGTGTATATATTTTATACCGAGTTGATTTTCAGCTGATTTAAAAACAGGTTTGGCATTAACCGGTATCCCCGCCGGGTAGCTGCCCGTGCTGTTTTTATATTGCAAAGTAAGGGTTTGGTTGACCTTAATGTTTTCAATTAATTGTGTTTTACCATCGGCCCAGCGGATGCGCAGCGAATCAACTTTATTTGCAGTGCCAATACCAAAATGTGCTTTGGCATCGTCGGTACTCATATACCCCCGGCAGGGCTGCTGGTCATAAAACTGCTGCTTACCCTGGTAATATACCCTAATAGTAGCACCTATGCCTCCAATATTTTTGGTATCGCCCTGTAAGGCAACTGTTAAGTAATTATGGGCTTGGGCTACCTGTGTTTTACTGTTCAGGGTATTTTCGTAAATAAAGGCATCGTCGTCAATATTGTTGATCATTAGGTCAAGATCGCCGTCGTTATCCAGATCGGCATAAACACCGCCTGTTGAAAAGGTTGGCTTAACTATGCCCCAGTCTTTTGACTGATCTGCAAACATATAACCACCCTGATTTTTAAAAGCGTAGCTGGCTGTTTTAACAACGGGAAATGAATCGGCAGCGGCCAATGTTCTGTTTTCCTTAACCGTGCGGCCCTGGTCATTGCTGTAAAGTGCGTGGTCAAGGTCGGTAACATCGCGTGGGTATCCATTTGTGATCACCATATCCCGGTAGCCATCGTTATCAAAATCAGCTACCAACGGTGTCCAGCTCCAATCGGTTTGATAAACGCCTGCCATGTAGGCAACATCGCTAAATTGAGGATGACCTAAAGGCGTTTGTCCCTGGTTTAATTGCAGCACATTACGAATGTATTGGTGCTCATATTTAAATTTTGTATTGTTGATGTAGGTGATATAGTTATCACCCATCAGCATTGTTTTTTTGCGCACGTTTTCTTCAGGAAGCATCTCTAATGATACCAGGTCGGGGAGGCCATCGTTGTTGATATCTACCATATCTGACCCCATTACCGACCAACCCGTATGCTTAAAATATTCGCCTGCGCGGTTGGTAAATGTTCCGTTTTTGTTGTTGATATATAACAGATCGTTCGATATAAAATCGTTACCCACATAAATATCCGGCCAGCCATCGTTGTTGATATCAGTAATAGATACAGAGTTGCCAAAACCTTCCATCAAAATGCCAGCCTCTTTGGTAACATTGGTAAATGTGCCATTGCCATTGTTGCGGTATAGCCGATCGTTGTTCTCGGCGCTGCCATCACTTAGTTTGGGGCGATAGGCAACCGGTGTTGTTTTACCCAAAAAGTTGGTAAGCAGGTACATATCCAGGTCGCCATCATGGTCGTAGTCAAAAAATATGGCCTGTGTGCTGTAACCATCGTCATCCAGGCCGTAAGCCTTTGCTTCATCCTTAAAAGTTGGAATGCCGTCTTTATTATTTCCCTGGTTTATATAAAGCATATTGCGGCGCTGTTCGGGGTTCGATTTGAAAGATGCGCACACATAAATATCCTGTTTTCCATCGTTGTTGATATCTATTACCGATACGCCTGCGCTCCATTTACCTTCGCCATTTACCCCTGCAATATCAGTAACATCGTTAAATTTCAGGTCGCCTTTGTTAATGTATAATTTGTTGGCAACCATATTACCGGCAAAATAAACATCGGGCAGGCCATCATTATTAAAATCACCTATTCCTACACCTGCACCATTGTATAAATAAGGATGATTCAGGATGTTGATACTGTCACTGGGGGTTAAAGTGTTTTTGAATTTGATGCCGGTTTGAGATGGATCCAACAGTTTAAAAAGGGTAGAGCCGCCCTGTTTGCGCGAACAACCCTGGGCCAAAAAAAGGAATAGTATTATAAACAGTTTAAACTGGATTGGTAAACTTTTTATCATGAAATTATCGCTACTAATTGAATATTGGTTTATGCTATGGTTAAGCTTTAACTTACTGGTGATTAAACAGTAAGCGTACGTAAAGAAAATGGATTTTGACATAAAGGATTCTGCAAATCATATCAATATTTCGTCAAATAGTATCGTGTAATGTTTGTTTATGTATTTACTATTAGCTTTGATTATTAACCCGTTAGTGCCAATTAACCTCAATTGAATTATTGTTATCCGTTATATGAAGAAATTTTACTTTGTTTTATTTATTGCCTCGCTATTAATTTCCTGTTCATCCAAACAAAAGGGATGGCAAAAATTAGCCGAAGATCCTAATTATATCCATCGGTCTGTTAGGGAGGTTACAGAAGTAATGCTGCATGATATTTATTCGCCCCCCGTTGCCAGTCGCATTTATGCTTATATCACCGTTGCCGGATATGAAGCGGCGGTTAATGGAAACAAAAATTACATCTCACTTGCAGGACAATTAAAAGGGCTCGATTCTATCCCCAAACCCCAAGCCGGTAAACAATACTGCTACTCTTTAGCTGCGTCACACGCTATTTTAACGGTTGGTAAGATACTGGTCATGTCGGAAGGTAGGATAGAGGGTTTTCATACTACGTTGATGGATGAATACAAAAATACAGGCATGCCCGATGATGTATACCAAAATTCCATTGCATACGGAAAGCTTATTGCGGATAGGATACTTAAATGGGCTGGGAAGGATAATTATAAGCACACAAGATCATTATCTAAATACGATGTGCAAACTGATGATGCAACCTGGAAACCTACCCCACCAGCCTACATGAAAGGCGTTGAGCCGCATTGGAACGAAATAAGGCTTTTTATTCTCGATTCGGCACAGCAGTTTAAACCGGCAAAAGCGGTTGATTTCTCTTTAAAGCCCGACAGTTATTTTTATAAACTGGCTGTAGCTGTACGCGAAGCAGGACTGCATTTAACTCCTGAACAAACAACGATAGCTAATTATTGGGACGATAACCCGTTTAAGGTGAATACCAACGGACATACCATGTTTGCCTCAAAGAAAATATCGCCGGGAGGGCACTGGATAAATATTACCGGCATTGTTTGTAGAAAGGTGAACGCAGATTATGTGCGCACTTCAGAAGCCTACGCCTGCATGGCGGTTGTAATTGCCGATAGCTTTATCAATTGCTGGGACGAAAAGTATAAAAGCAAAGTGATACGGCCCGAAACCTACATTAATCAATACATTGACCAAAACTGGATGCCCCTGCTGCAAACACCACCTTTCCCGGAGTATACCAGCGGGCACAGCGTAGTTTCAAATGCGTCGGCTATAGTGCTTGGCAAATTATTTGGCAGCAATTTGGCTTTTACCGATTCTACAGAAGTAGAATTTAGCATTCCGGCACGCCAGTTTAAATCATTTAAAGCAGCGGCTGATGAGGCTGCCATGAGCCGCTTTTACGGGGGCATTCATTATATGCCATCCATAGTTAACGGGGTTGATGAAGGCGTAAGGATTGGTGAGTTTGCCCTTACCAAATTAAAAACCCGCAGGTAGGTACTTAAAATGTTTTAATCTTACTGTTTCTCTTATTTTGCTGATACTCCGTTGGGGTAGTGCCAAATTGTTTTAAAAAGTTACGGCCCAGGTGCGATTGTGAGCTGTAACCAACCATATTGGCCACTTCATAAACTTTATAATCACCATCCTCCAGCAGTTTTGCGGCGGCTTTTAAGCGGGTAATATTGATAAGCTCGTTGATGGTAAGGTTTGATATAGCTTTAACTTTACGGTATAAAGTTGGCTTGCTCATATTCATCAAATTGGCAATGTGCTCCACATCCAGGTCCGGGTTTTGGATGTTGTGGTTAATAACCGCGTTTAGTTTATCCAAAAAGCTTTCATCAGGTTTGGAGTAAGCCATGGTTTTAATATTGGCCAGCGGCGAACTTGCGAAATGATCTTTTATTTTATTACGGTTGATAAGCAGATTGGCTATTTGCACCTGTAAATGCTCGGGCGAAAATGGTTTTTCGATATAGGCATCGGCACCAACTTCCAAACCTTCAATTTTACTTTGCAGGGTGTTTTTGGCAGTGAGTAGTATGATGGGGATATGGCTGTAATCAAAATTGGTTTTTATTCGTTTACACAGTTCAAATCCATCAATAACCGGCATCATTACATCACTGATGATAAGCTGAATGTTTTCAATTTCTATCATATCCAGGGCCTCCTGACCGTTGAAGGCTTTTATAACAGCATATTTATCGCTCAGGTCATCCGAAATAAAATCAAGGATCTCGGGATTGTCATCCACTAAAAGTATAATCGGCTTCATAAAATCAAAATTATCTTCTTTAACAGTATCGGTTAGTTCGTAATTGTCTGGAGTGTTGTGCAGGTCAAATTCTTTTTCCTGGTGTATGGGTAATGTGAGGTTAAAAATATTAAAATCATTAATTGATTTGTTTAAAACCAATAAGCCCTTGTGTAATTCGGCCAGCGAGCGTGAAAGCGAAAGCCCTATGCCTGTACCTATCTGCTTCTCCGATTCCTTCATCCTGAAAAAAGGTTCGAATATTTTTTCCCGCATTTCGTAGGGTACTATATATCCGTTATTCCTGATTTCGACGGTAAATGTACAATCGTTCGGTTCGCTCTTCAGTAGTTCAATCTCTACTGCTGATGTGCCGTACTTTATGGCGTTGTTGATAAGATTACTTATGATTTTGGTAAAAGCCTCTATATCCACGTAAGCATACAAGTTTTTGTCAACATGTTTTAGCGAATAACTTTGGTTTTTTTGCTCCGCCATCGGTTTAAATCTCGAAAACACCTCCTCAAGCAATTCGGCAATATCGGTTTTAACAAAACTCAGGCTAAATCCGTTGGTTTCGGTCTTCCTGAAATCCAGCAACTGGTTAGTGAGATCGAGCAAACGGTTGGTGTTTTTTTCCATTATTTTAAGATTGTTCTGGATATCCGGAACATGCTCGGCCCGTTTAATAACTTTCTCCATTGGCCCCTTTATCAAAGTTAACGGAGTGCGTATTTCATGGGCAACATTGGTAAAAAACTCAATTTTGGCATTGTAAATCTGCCTCTCTTTATCGCTTTCGAGTATTTCAATCAGCCTGTTATTTCTTAGTCGGTTGCGGGTATGATATTGATTCAGCAGGTAATAAATAGTCAAAATAATGAGTAAAGCATACAGTATATAGGCCCACACACTTTCCCAAAACGGAGGGGCAATATTTATTTGCAGTATGGTTTCTTTTGTAAGCCAGGCACCATTGTTGTTTGCGGCTTTAACTATAAAAGTATAACGGCCGGGTAATAATTGAGTAAAATAAACTTTCCGGTTCCGGTTCAGATCTGTCCACCCTTTATCAAGCCCTTTCATCATGTATTTATACCGGGTCATTTCGGGCGATGGAAAGCTTAGGGCTGCAAAATCAATGCTGAAAGATGACTGGTTATAATTTAAATTGATTTTTTTTGTGTAGATGATAGAGCTGTTGATTAATGAATCGCTGCCCTTAACCAAAATCTCCTGGTTATGTACCTGGAAACCGGTAATGTATACCGGGGCCACAAAATTATTTTCTTTAAATGCGGATGGATTAAAACTTACCATGCCTTTTACACAGCCAAAGTACATGGTGCCATCGGTATCTTTAAACGCCGAGTTGTAGTTAAACTGATCGCTTAGCAACCCACTTGCCTTGGTGTAAATTTTTATACCATCGTTTATAATGTTTAAACAAACCAGGCCACGGGTAGTGCTCACCCATATGTTTTTCTTGTCATCTTCCAGAATTCTGAAAACGTAGTTGCTGGGAAAGCCGTTGCTCAGGTCAAAAAATTTATAAGCTCCTGTATGCAGATTGTATTTCCATAACCCAAGTCCTTCGGTTGCAAACCATAGGTTATTGTTGCTATCTTCAAATAAACCATTTACCGTGGTGTTATTGAGGGTATTTTTTACAGTGTACCTGTAATTAAATTTACTGCCGGTGTTTTTATCCGGATCATAACAGTAAATACCATCATGTACAGTACCAACCCACACTTTGCCGTTATGATCTTCGAGCAGGGAGTAAACAAAATCGTGCTCGGGTACCCGGTCAATAAGTGTAAAATCCTTTTTCTCCGTATTATACCGGTACAGGCCTTGAGTTGTCCCTATCAAAATTGCGCCAGACCGTGTTTTGATGAAACAGATGATGAAATTACTTTTCAGATCATTTTTTCCCTTGCCTGCCAGGTAATAGCGTACTACCTTGCCGGTAGGTATATTCAGAATATCCAAACCGCGTTCAAACGTGCCTATAAACAGCTCATTACCATTGGCAAGTAAACCATGTATGTTGGTATTGGTAATACCGTTTTTTACCCCCGGAAAGTAATGTGTCCAGGTGGTTTTATCGGGGCTTAGCTTATTAAGTCCGTTATCTTCGGTTCCTAACCAAAGATTACCATATATATCTTTACAAATTTCGCGTACAACGTTACCATTCAGCGAATTTTCGGGACCCGGATAATACTTGTTAAAAGTAGAGTATTGTTTTGGATAGTAATTAAGCCCGCCAAAAAAGGTGCCTACCCAAATGCCGCCCTCCACATCCTTATAAAGTGTATATACCGCATTGTCGGAAATAGAATAGGGGTCGTTATACTTTTTTTTGAGATTAGTGAAAGTGCCTTTTGCTACGTCATATATAAATACCCCCGATTCTGTTGCTATCCAGAATTCGTTTTCGGTATATTTTACAAAATCCCTTACATAAACAGCCGTTTTATTGGTGTTATAGGTTAAAAGATCTTTATAAGTACCGTTACTGCAATCAAACTCCTTGAGTCCCTGGCTGGTGGTGCCAATAAATATTTTGTTGTTGCCAACTGCAAATATCTTTTCGATAAAGGTTGAGGTAACCCATTGAGAATTTTTAAATACATTAAAGCCTGTAAACGCGTGGGCAACGGTATCCAATTTATTTAACGTACCGGTTGTTGATGATACCCATATATCGCCATTGTTAATAGCTATTGAACTTGCTTCAAAATGCTGGTATGATTTATAATCGATTATTTTACCTGTTCTTTTCTCATACTTCATTAAGCTACCTCTTGATACAAACCAGCAGTTGCCATAGCGGTCGTTTACAATATATCTTATGGCGTTATTGTTTGTGGTAATGTGGGTGAACTTTTCGGTTTTTGGGGTGTAATTATCAAGGCCCTGGTCGGTAGCTACCCAAAAGCTGCCGTCTTTATCAATTGATAAAGCATGCACCATGTTACTGATGATGCTGTTTTTATCTTTTGGATTATGCCTGAAAACTTTAAAAGTATAGCCATCAAAACGGTTTAATCCATCTTTGGTACCAAACCATAAAAATCCCTGTTTATCCTGCAGGCTGCAGTAAACTGTATTGTTTGACAGGCCGTTTTCTACCTGGTAATGCCTGAAGTAATAAGGCTGCGCATTACAGATATTAAACGGAACAAGGAGTAATAAATAAAATAAATATATCGGTCTCAAAATGGTTCGCTTAGACAAATATAACCATTCTGATTAACGGTTTTCGTCTGAATAAAAATTGATACTTTTTGACTAATTATTGATATGATTTGGTTAATAAGGAGCACCCAAAATCCTCTTTCTTTACATCGTAATTTAAATATGTCATCCCTACATTTTTAAAAACAACAATTAACCAATAAATAAATAACTTTATGAGAAAATTTTTACTACTCAGGTATGAGGGGTTCTCCCACATGCAATGGCCGCCCAGTAAATGGCGCCAAAAAGTAACATTAGTTGTATTTTCCATCATGAGCTTCCTGCTTTTTTCGCTTGGTGCATCTGCACAGGTGAAGGTAAGCGGAACCGTATCTGATACTACGGGCGAGGCGCTTACGGGCGTGGGTGTACGGATACGCGGAGCGCAGGGAGGAACAACAACAGATGTAAAAGGACACTTCAGTATCACCGTACCTGATGCTAACAGCGTTTTGGTATTAAGCTACATTGGTTTTACAACTATCGATGTACCTTTAAACGGTAGAACCGTAATAACGGTACGTATGAAATCAAGTAACGCATCCTTACAGGAGATTGTGGTAACTGGTTACGGTTCGCAAAAAAAGGAATCTATTACGGGTGCAATCTCCAGCGTAACCAGTAAAGATCTTGATCGGGTGCATGCCGGTTCAACGGTAAGTACAGGTTTAGCGGGTAAAATTCCGGGTGTTACCTTCAGAATGTCAGAAGGTCGGCCGGGAGCAAGCGCCAACATCCAGATTCGTAACATGGGCTCGCCTTTATATGTAATTGATGGCATCCAGCAAGATGAAGGTCAGTTTAATAACCTTTCACCAAATGATGTAGAGAGCATTACTGTTTTAAAGGATGGTTCGGCGGCTATTTACGGGGTGCGTGCTGCAAATGGGGTTGTGGTGGTAACCACAAAGAAGGGTAGTGGTGACGCCCGCATCAATATTGATGCTTATACAGGCTATCAAAATTGGTTTAGGTTTCCCAATGTGCTTACCAACTCCTATGATTACATGCGCTATCGGGCCGAGGCAGAGGTAAATGACAATGGTTCAACAAGTATTACTCAGGCCGAACTTGATAAGTACAAAGCAGGTACTGATCCGGCTTACCGTAGTTTTAACTGGCGCGATTATGTTTTGAAAAGCAATAATAATGCCCCTCAAAACTCAGTAAATGCCAATTTTACAGGTGGAACAGATAGAGTTAACTATTATGTATCGGCAACAAATTTATATCAGAACTCACAATTGGGTAAAGAGTATAAATTTAACCGCTCAAATATCCAATCAAATGTTTCTGTTAAAGTGGCTGCCGGATTAAAAGTTAGCCTGGATATCAATGGGCGTATAGAAACCCGCGAAAATCCAGGTGTACCGGGAGGGGACGATTATTTCCTGGCCAAGTTTGCTGTATTAAGGAATACGCCGCTGGAGCGTCCTTTTGCAAATGACAATCCTGCTTATTTAAATGATATTGGTCACACCGAATCAAATTACGCGTTTTTGAACGATAAACTTTCAGGTGTATATCATAGCGATTGGCGTGTATTACAAACCAATTTTGGTGCAGAGTATCAGATACCAGGCATCAAAGGGTTAACGTTAAAAGGTTTATACTCCTATTATATTGCCGATTATTTACTAAACAACCAGGAGTATACCTACAATGCATATACTTACAGGCCTGCAACAAACACCTATGATATAACAGGCGGGAGCACCAATCCATGGAGAGAACGTGAACAACGTAAAGAATTTGCCAAGACTTTACAATGGCAGTTAAACTATAATAATACATTTGGCAAGCATACCGTAGGTGCTACATTTGTATCTGAGCGCATTGAGCTGCAGCACTTAAGGAACTGGATTCATGCATCACCGGTTTCAAATAACCTGCCGCTTATTTATTTCCCTACTGCCGATAGATATGAGGATAGCGATAACAAAGAGGCCCGTATTGGCTACATCGGCAGAGTCAATTACAATTACGATAACAAATATTACTTAGAAGCATCGGCAAGACGTGATGCATCATACCTTTTTGCACCAGATAAACGTGTTGGTTATTTCCCCGGTGTATCTGCCGGCTGGAGAATTACCCAGGAAGGATTTATGAAAAACCTGCTGGGAGATCACAGCGTACTTAATGATTTGAAAATTCGTGGTTCATATGGTGTATTAGGAGATGATAGAAATCCTAATAACTCAAGTCAGCCGATTATTGGTGCTTATTCTTATCTGCCTGGTTACAACTACAATACAGGTACTGCCATAATTGATGGTAATGCCGTTGTAACATCCAGAGATAAAGGTATAGTAACTACTAATATATCATGGTTAAAAAGTAAGATAACTGATGTTGGGATGGATTTTAGTTTCCTAAATAGCAGTCTTACAGGTACCGTTGATTATTTTTACAGGAAACGTACTGGTTTGCTTGGTACAAAAAATGACGTGATCTTACCTATAGAGGTAGGTTATGGATTGCCTCAGGAAAATACCAGCAGCGATTCGCAGCGAGGAGGAGAAATCGCACTTAATTATAATGGTAAAGTTGGCAATTTTACTTTTAATGTAGGTGGTAATTTTTCATACAGCCGCCAAAAGAATTTACAGTCATACAACCCATTGTTTTATAATTCATGGGATCAATACCGAAACTCAACAGAAAACAGGTACTCGCATATAGATTGGGGTTACCAGGTGATAGGTCAGTTCACGTCACAGGCTCAGATTAATAACTATACTGTTAACATTGATGGTAAAGGCAACCGTAGCTTACTACCCGGGGATTTGATATACAAAGATCAAAACGGAGATGGTAAAATTGACCAATACGATGATCGTCCGATTGGGTTTGGTTATGGCACACAACCTAATATTAACTTTGGGTTTACTTTGGGAGGAGCATACAAAGGGTTTGATTTTCATGCAGATTTCTCTGGTGGTGCAGGTTATACCTGGTTCCAGAACTGGGAAACAAGATGGGCTTTCCAAAACAACGGTAACTTAAATACAATATTTGAAGATAGGTATCATCATTCAGATCCATTTGATGTAAACAGCACATGGATTCCTGGTAAATATCCCGCAAACAGGGTAAATCCGGGCACCGGTCACAGCGATTACTCACATAATTCAACCTTCTGGTTACACAGTGTAAAGTATCTTAGAGCAAGAACTCTTGAATTGGGTTATTCATTACCTGCTAATTTATTGGCAAAGGTTAAGATCAGGAAAGCTAGATTTTATGTTAACGCGTATAATATGTTTTCATTTGATAACTTGAAGCAATACTCGGTTGATCCCGAAACAACGGACGATAACGGGCTTCAGTTTCCTCAAAGTAAGGTCCTTAACTTCGGTGTTAATTTAACCTTTTAATTAATCCCTTAAGTTTAAATTCAATGAAAAAAATAACAATAATAACTACGTTTGCTGCCCTGTTAATTACGGGATCATGCAAAAAAGATAGCGAGTTTTTAAACGTGCCGCCTAAACAGATTGTAACCGCCGATCTGGCGTTTTCAGATCCTAACCTGGTGCTTTCAATCCTGGGCGACCTATACAACCGAACAGTCGATTTTTCTGGTCTTGATAACGGCTGGTCTTCCTTTGCTGATTTTAGTGAGTCATTCCCTTCAGAAAATGGCAGCTCATTCTTTGTACAAAGAACCGGTTGGGGTTATGGCGAATGGGGTACCTGGGATTACACCTATGTTAGGGACCTGAACCTTTTTATTAAGCGCGCAACAACAGCAACTAAACTTACCGCAGCAGATAAAAATCAATTTATTGCCGAAGGCAGATTTCTGCGGGCCAATTATTATTTTGAACTGGTGAAGAGGATGGGTGGTGTACCACTGATTACCGAACCGCTTGATTATGATTTTTCGGGCAATGTTATTCCTTTGCAAATACCACGTTCAAAAGAATCTGATGTATATGATTTCATAATCAGTGAAGCTGAGGCTATTAAAGGATTATTACCGCCAAAACCTGAAGAAAAATCAAGAGCAACACCCGGTGCTATATTAGCTATGGAAGCAAGAGCGGCTTTATATGCAGCATCAATTGCTAAATATGGCGCTACAACTCCACAGGTTACTCTACCAGGCAACGAGGTGGGTATCCCTGCAAGCATGGCAACCGGCTACTATACTAAAGCTTTGGCAGCAGCACAGGCTATAATTAATGGCAGTGCCGGTAATTATTCATTGTACAAACAACTGCCTGATCCAAGTGACAACTTTGCCAATCTATTTTTAGATAAAGCCAGTTCAGAGTCGATATTTGTGGAGGATTTTAAAGCTAACGGAGGCAAAACCCATGGCTTTACTACCAACGATCAGCCTTATTCTATATCTGACGAAGGTTTAGATGCCGGCCGCTTAAATCCTTCATTAAACCTGGTTGAAGCTTTTGAAAAACTGGATAATACTTATGCGCCTTTGGCAACTAAAGATGGCTCTGGCAATCCAATTTATTATACAGATCAGCTTGATATTTTTGCCAACAGAGACGCAAGACTGGCGGGTACCGTACTTTTACCCAATGGTTTATTTAAAGGTAAACGTACTGATGTATGGGCAGGCTACCAGTTGGCCGATGGAAGCATACTTACCAGCGGTGATGCCGTTCAGTTAAAACCATTGCCGGGTACAACTACTCCCGTACAGGTGGTAGGTAAGGATGGACCGGTAAATGGTTTGGAATTCCGTACTCAAACCGGTTTTTATATTCGTAAGTATCTTGATCCAACTGTAGGTTCTGGTCGTCGTGGCCGTGGTAGCGATGTTAACTTTATTCGTTATCGTTATGCCGAGGTTTTATTAAACGGAGCTGAAGCAGCCTTTGAATTAGGCCAGGCAGGTGTAGCAGCTGGATATATGAATCAGGTGAGGGCCCGCGCAGGTTTAACCATACCATTAACAGCAGCCAACATTACATTTGACAGGATAGTTCATGAGCGCCGTATTGAACTTGCCTTTGAAGGGCATACATTATTTGATATGAAACGGTGGAGACTTGCTCACATAGTTTGGGATGGTAACCAGATGACAGTTGCTGATCTTGTTAGTAATATTGGCAAGGCTTCCAAACACAATACCCAGCCTTACGGATTATGGCCATACAAATATTATAATCCTGGTAATGCTAACAATGGTAAGTGGTTATTTAAGGAAGTTAAGCCAAGCTCGGTAACTGGCACCAACAGGTTTCAATTGGGTAATTATTACTCACAAATTGGGGATGATATATTGTCAGCAAACCCTAAAATTGTTAAACAACCAAATCAATAGTATTAATTAAATTACGATCATGAAAATAAAATTTCATCATATAATTATAGCGCTTTTACTTGCAACCACGGGTTGTAAGAAAGATAATTATGATGCGCCATCATCAACGTTTAGCGGGCGTTTAACTTACAAAGGCGATGCAATAAATGTGGAATATAACCAGGTGCCTTTTGAGCTTTATCAGCCGGGATTTGGTAAAACAGGCGCTATTGTGGGCACATTTGGCCAGGATGGAGTTTATTCAACACTTTTGTTTAATGGTAAATATAAGTTTACTATACCGCCAAATCAGGGTCCTTTCATGTGGAAGGAACTGAGTGCAGGTAAAAGGGATAGTTTGGCCATTACCATAAGCGGCAGCCAGAAAATGGATATTGAGGTAACTCCCTACTATATGGTACGCAATGCTAATATAACCGCTGGCAGTAACAAGGTAACAGCTGTTTTTAGTATAGAAAAGGTAATTACCGATGCTAATGCCAAAGGTATTGACAGGGTGAACCTTTATATCAATAAAACTCAGTTTGTGTCTAACGGAGATAATATAGCTAACTCGGAATTAGCGGGCTCGGCAATTACAAGCCTGAATAACATCACTATGAATGTTAGTATTCCTGGTATATCACCTACCCAGAACTATGTTTTTGCCCGTGTAGGTATTAAAATAAGTGGGGTTGAGGATATGATTTTCTCTCCTTTAGTAAAAGTGTCCTTCTAAGTTAATAATTGGTTGGGGTCATGCTATTCAGTATGGCCCCTTTTTTCTTTCCAATAATTTTATTGATCCTGCTAATCATACGAATGAAAAAACTGAATTTTTGCCTGTCTGTTTTAGTCTCTGCCTGTTTATCGGCCAATGCCCAGCAAGCTGGCTGGCATCTCATAAAAGATAAAATAACTACTCCCTGGGCCGAAAAGGTGGACCCTAAAGCACCGCTTCCGGAATATCCGCGGCCTCAGCTTGTTAGGGGAAACTGGCAAAATTTAAATGGTTTATGGAACTATGCTATCGTTCCAAAAACACAAACCAATCCATCGGCTTACACCGGTAAAATCCTGGTTCCTTTCGCTGTTGAATCTGCGCTGTCTGGCGTGGGTAAAACAGTTGGTAAGGATAGTATGCTATGGTATAAAACCACTATCACATTAAATAAAACTTTAAAAGGCAAAGATGTTTTGCTGCACTTTGGCGCTGTTGACTGGCGGACCGAAGTTTTTGTGAACGGCATAAGTGCCGGTAAACACGAAGGCGGCTTTGATCCTTTTACATTTAACATTACCCCTTACTTAAAAGGTGGTTCAAAACAAGAAATTAAAGTTAGCGTGTGGGATCCAACTGATGATGGTCCGCAGCCACGCGGTAAACAGGTTAAAACGCCCGAAGGTATCTGGTATACCCCTGTTACCGGGATATGGCAAACAGTTTGGCTGGAAGGTGTGGCTAAAACGCACATAGAAGCAACCAAACAAACCCCCGATATTGACAATCACACACTTACAGTTTCGGCTGAAGTTATAAATAGCCAGCCTGGCGATAAATTGAAAATAACCGCCTGGGACGGTAAAACCCTGGTTGATGAAAAAACTATAGAGGCAGGTGCAACTGCTGTTTTGGATATTAAAGACGAAAAATTATGGTCGACAACTGATCCTTTTTTGTATGACCTGCAGGTAGCTGTGATCAGGAATGGTAAGCCGGTTGATGAGGTGAAAAGCTACTTCGCTATGCGTAAGATCTCGCTTGGCGCCGATGCAAACGGCATACAACGCATGTTGCTAAACAATAAGTTTGTATTTGAATATGGACCGCTTGACCAGGGTTGGTGGCCGGATGGCTTGTACACTCCGCCAACTTATGAGGCTATGAGCTTTGATATTGATAAGTTAAAGGCAATGGGCTTTAACATGATCCGTAAGCACATTAAAGTTGAACCCGCCCGTTACTATAATTATTGCGATAAAATGGGAATGCTGCTATGGCAGGATATGCCAAGCGGCGATTTGGGTAACCATTGGGAAAATCGTCCCGGTGTTTTAGATAAGGCTACCGATCAACAGCGTACTCCAGAGTCTGAAGGTTATTACCGTAAGGAATGGAACGCCATCATGAACTCGCTTTATAACTATCCCTGCATTGTGGTTTGGACACCATTTAACGAGGCCTGGGGCCAATTCAAAACTGTTGAAATTACAGAGTGGACGATGAAAAAAGATCCATCACGCCTGGTTAACAGTGCCAGTGGGGGTAATTTTTATGATACAGGCAACATGGTTGATCTGCATAACTATCCTCATCCGGCAATGCCCCGTCCAGAAATATTTGGAAAAACCAAAGCTGTTGTTTTAGGCGAATTTGGAGGCTTAGGCTGGCCGGTTGATGGCCATACCTGGCAGGCCAACAAAAACTGGGGTTACCAGAATTTTAAAAACGGAGATGATTTACTTAAGCGATATATCACTTTTACTAATAGGCTACAGGAATTAATTAAGCTGGGCTTATCGGCAGCTGTGTATACGCAAACAACCGATGTTGAAGGCGAAGTAAACGGTTTCATGACCTATGATCGTAAAGTGATTAAAATGCCGGTGGAATTGTTACATAAAGAAAATGTAAAATTGTATGATCCGGCCTTAGCAAAATAATATATTTAATGATGAATAACTGGAATAGAATAGGTAAAGGGGCTTGCCTTATAAATGCATTCATATGTTTAGGCATTTACACCGTATCGGCACAAGTAAAAGGTACAATTGTAAAGGTTAATAATCAGCAGGTAAATGCCAATTACGTGAGTAACCGCGCCCCGTTACAAAGGGAATACTTTGAAAAGCTACCTGTAGGCAGCATAAAGGCCGGTGGCTGGTTAAAAAAAGTATTGGAATTACAGCGCGATGGCCTTACCGGCAACCTGGGCGAAATAAGTGTTTGGCTTTCAAAAACCAATAACGCCTGGCTTAATAAAGAAGGAAAAGGCGAATATGGGTGGGAGGAATTGCCTTACTGGCTAAAAGGTTACGCCAATATAGGTTACATGCTGGGTGATAAAAAAATAATTGCCGAAGCTAAGTTCTGGATCGATGCTGTGCTGAACAATCAGCGTGATAATGGCGATTTTGGGCCCGCCCGCACCAACAAAGGCAACCGCGACCTTTGGACAAATATGCCAATGCTTTGGTGCCTGCAATCGTACTACGAGTATTCAAAAGATCCAAGGGTTATCCCATTCATGACCAAATATTTTAAGTATGAGTTATCGGTACCTGATGATCAGTTTTTAGAGGATTATTGGGAAAATAGCCGTGGCGGCGATAACATGCTAAGTGTTTACTGGCTTTACAACCGTACAGGCGACAAATTTCTGCTTGATCTGGCTGCCAAACTTGATAAAAATACCGCCAACTGGCGCCAGGCCAATAATTTGCCCAATTGGCATAATGTAAACGTAGCGCAATGCTTTAGGGAGCCCGCTACTTTTTATCTGCAAAGCCACGATCCTAAAGATCTGGCAGCAACCTATAACGACTACAAACTAATTCGTGCTATATACGGTCAGGTTCCCGGTGGGATGTTTGGTGCCGATGAAAATGCCCGCAAAGGCTATGATGATCCGCGCCAGGCGGTAGAAACCTGCGGCATGGTAGAGCAAATGACATCAGACCAAATGCTGCTGGGTTCTACAGGAGATACATTTTGGGCCGAAAACTGTGAGGATGTTGCCTTCAATACCTTCCCGGCAGCCTTTATGCCCGATTACAGATCGCTTCGTTACTTAACCGCTCCAAACATGGTAGTAAGCGATGGTAAAAATCATAGCCCGGGTATTGCCAACGAAGGTCCGTTTTTAATGATGAACCCTTTTAGTAGCCGCTGTTGCCAGCATAACCACGCTGCAGGCTGGGTATACTATGCCGAGAACAGCTGGATGGCTACCCCCGATAATGGTTTAGCAGCACAGTTATTTACGCAAGGACAAGTATCAGCCAAAGTAGCCAACGGCACAGCGGTAAGCATAATTGAAACCACTAAATACCCTTTTGAAGATCAAATCAATTTTACTGTTAATACTTCAAAGACAGTAAATTTTCCACTATACCTGCGTATTCCCGAATGGTGTAAGGATGCAACTGTAAAAGTGAACGGTATTGCTGTGAAACTGGGCAGCACAACCGGCGACTATATAAAACTGGCTAAAACCTGGAAAAATGGCGATAAAATAACCCTGCATCTACCTATGCAATTAAAGGTTCGCCAGTGGGAGCAAAATAAGAATAGCGTGAGCGTAAATTACGGTCCGCTTACTTATTCCCTTAAAATTGATGAGCAATATACTAAAGAAGACAGCAGGGCTTTTACCCAGGGCGATTCGCACTGGCAAGCTACCGCCGATCCGCAAAAATGGCCCGCATATGAAATTCATGCAGCTTCGCCATGGAACTATGGTCTTATCATCGATGAAAAGCATCCGGAGAAATCAATAGAAATAATTCATCGTGCATGGCCAAAGGATAATAATCCTTTTACCAATGCCAACGCGCCTATCGAGTTAAAGGCAAAAGGTAAAAAGATTCCAGGATGGGCAATTGATCAGTATGGCCTTTGCGGCGTACTACCTCAAAGCCCGGTTAAAACCGACGAGCCGGTAGCTAATTTAACCTTGGTGCCGATGGGCGGCGCAAGATTAAGGATCTCATCATTCCCGGTAGCAGAATAAAAATTGCAGCATAGGTTATTGCAAACTGTGTGTTCCAGGTGTTCCTGAACACACAGTTTGTACATTATACAGGCTTTGTACTAACCAATAACAAAATATTGATGAAGGTTAAAAATCTAATAAATGGGGTTTTAGGATTGCTTTTGATGGGGCTAAATGCCGCAGCCCAGCCTAAGGATGGTGCTATAAATCAGCAACCGCCATCGCCACTTTATCGCGACCCCATTTATGATGGTGCCGCCGACCCTGTTTTGGTTTATAACCATACCCAAAAGGAGTGGACGATGCTTTATACCCAGCGCAGGGCAAATGTGCAATCGCCGGGCGTAGCTTTTTGTTATGGTACTGCAATAGGTGTCGCTATCTCCAAAGACCACGGCCATAGCTGGACGTATAAAGGCGCAATCAACCTGGAGCATGAGCAAGGCCAGAATACTTTTTGGGCACCCGATGTTGTTTACGAAAAAGGTGTGTACCACATGTTTGTGGTGTACATAAAAGGCGTATATAGCCAATGGGGAGGCGATGCCCACCTGGTTCATTACACCAGTAAAAACCTTTGGGACTGGAAGTATGAAGGGCCATTAAATTTGCCCGATCATAACATCATTGACCCAACATTAATGAAATTGCCCGATGGCAAATGGCACATGTGGTACAAAGATCAAAAATTGCAAAGCATCACCATGACAGCCGAAAGTACCGATTTCATTAATTGGAAAGTTGCAGATAAACCCGCAATTGGCGGTCAGGCGCATGAAGGGCCAAAAATATTCTGGTTTAAAAATTATTACTGGATGATAACCGATGAATGGCATGGGCAGCGGGTTTACCGCTCAAAGGATGCCCAAACCTGGGAGCGTCAGGGCCTTATACTGGATAAACCCGGCCATCGCCCCGAAGACACTCCAACCGGCGCACATGCCGATGTGGTGGTAAGCGGCGGGCACGCTTATATCATTTACTTTACGCATCCCGGCCGTAAAACACACCAGGATGATGGTGGTTTGGATAAGGATGGCACTTATTCATACTCAACTAAACGCACCTCCATACACGCTGCCGAACTGGAATTTGAAAACGGTACATTGCTTTGCGATAGAGATAAACCATTCAACTTTTGGCTTGATGATATTAATGACAAATAATTGCAGCATAGTTAACAACCAAAACAAGGAATGAAATTGAAAATTATTACAATCATGTTAATAGCAGGCCTGCAATATCTTTATGCTGCCGCGCAAAACTTTAGGGCACCTGCTTACCCGCTTATTACACATGATAGCTATTTCAGTATCTGGTCAACATCAGATAAGCTTACCGATTCACCTACCAAACATTGGACGGGAGCTAATCAATCCCTAACTGGTTTGATAAAGGTAGATGGCACTACTTATCGTTTTATGGGCAGCGAGGATAAAAACTATATTGATATTGTGCCTACCGCTAATTTGGCAAACTATAACTTTCAATATGTAGAAACTAAACCTGCTTACGGATGGGAGGGTACTAATTTTAATGATAACTCATGGAAAACCGGTGCTGCTCCTTTTGGCGATAATAAAGGGCAGGATAAAACCTATTGGAAGAGCGATAATATATGGGCCAGGAGAACTTTCTATCTTAAAAATCTCAATTTTAAAAAACTTTATCTTAAGATCAATCATGATGATAACATCCAGGTTTATTTAAACGGAGAGAAAATTTATAATAAAACGGGTTGGCTAAGCAAATTTGCCTGGTTTGAAATAAGCGGAGATATCATCAAAAAATTAAAAATTGGTAAAAATGTATTGGCTATGCATTGCGCCAACACTGCAGGCGGCACACACCTTGATGCAGGTTTATCCACCGATCCCCCCGAACCCAAGCGTAAAACTCCCATTTATGTTGCCGACCAAAAAAGTGTGGATATGAATGCCATACAAACCATTTATAATTTCACTGCTGGTAAAATCGATTTGACATTAACTTTTACCTCGCCTTTATTATTGAAGGATCTTAACCTGCTTTCGCGCCCTGTTTCTTATATAGCCTATAAGGTTAAAGCGAACGATGGCAAGGCACATAACGTGCAGGTATATTTTGGTGCATCTACCGATATTGCCGTTAATGAGCCGGCCCAGCCAGTAACCACAAAAAAATATGTTACCAGTTCTTTATCCATATTAAAGGCCGGCACTGTTGAGCAACCCATATTGCAAAAAAGAGGCGATGACTTGCGTATCGACTGGGGGTATATGTATGTAGCGGTACCTAAAAGCTATGGCAGCAGCCAGTATATAACTTCGGCAATAGATGCAATGAACAGCTTTTCGGCAATGTTGCCGATTGAAAATACAAAGGATGGAACCCATTTGGTATTGAATACTATTATCCCACTTGGCAATGTAAGCAGTGTGCCCAAAGAGCAATTTATTATGCTGGGTTATGATGATATTTATGCCATCCAATACTTTAACAAAAACCTGAAGGCCTGGTGGAAACTTGGTCAATCGAAAACTATGGAGACGGAGATGGCAGCCGCTGCAAGAGATTATAAAGCTATTATACAAAAGTGTAAATTATTAAATACCGGCATGGAAAGGGCAGCCGTAAAAGCGGGTGGTGTAAATTATGCAAAGCTTTGTGTTTTAGGTTACAGGCAAAGTATCGCTGCTCATAAACTTGTAAAAAGTCCGCAGGGAGATGTGTTGTTCCTTTCTAAAGAGAACTTTAGCAATGGCTGTATCAATACGGTGGACGTAACTTATCCTTCGGCGCCGCTTTATCTTACCTATAACCCTAAATTAATGGAGGGGATGCTTAACGGGATCTTCTACTTTAGCGAGAGTGGTAAATACAACAAGCCCTTTGCAGCACATGATCTGGGTACCTATCCCCAGGCTAACGGCGAGGTTTATGGTGAAGGGATGCCAGTTGAAGAATCAGGCAATATGCTGATCCTTACCGCTGCGATATGCAAAGCCGAGAGAAGCGCGGCTTATGCCAAAAAACATTGGAAAACTTTAACTACCTGGGCCGAATATTTAAACAAATCTGGGTTTGATCCTGAAAATCAGCTTTGTACGGATGATTTTGCCGGTCATTTGGCGCGCAATACCAATTTATCTGTTAAGGCTATAGTTGCCCTTGGCAGCTATGCTTTGCTTGCCGAGCAATTAGGCGATAAAGAAACCGCCGCGAGATATCGTGAAAGTGTTAAGGCGATGGTGCCTAAATGGATGAAACTGGCAGATGCGGGTGATCATTACGCGCTCACGTTTGACAATAAGAATAGTTGGAGCCAGAAATATAATATGGTTTGGGATAAAGTACTTGGTCTTAACCTGTTCCCAAAATCTGTTTATCAAAAAGAGGTTAAATATTATTTATCCAAACAGAATAACTACGGTTTACCACTGGATAGCAGGAAAACTTACACCAAAGCTGATTGGGTATTATGGACAGCAGGGTTGGCCGATAACCAGGCAGATTTTAAAGCCCTGACCGATCCGGTACTTAAATATTCGCAGGAAACAAGTTCAAGAGTACCGATGAGTGATTGGTATGAAACCACTACAGGTAAACAGGTAAGCGGTATGCAGGCGCGGAGTGTAGTCGGCGGATATTTTATGAAAATGCTTGAGGATAAGTTAACAAATTAATAAATACACTATTATAGATTATAGATGAGTAAGATAAGGATCTGGTTAATTTGCTTGTTTGCTCCACAGCTTTTATGGGGTCAGGGTAAAACTCCTGTTCAACAAAGTTCAGCTGCCATCAATATAGTATGGGATCAGTCATCTTTAAAACAGGTATCGGCCGGTGGTGGTGCCTATGCCCGTGCCATACAGCTAAAGGATGGTAGCCTGGTATGTGTTTATGAAGGCGATGGCGGTATTCAATGCACCCGGAGTACAAACCTGGGTAAAACATGGCTTGCACCTGTAAAAGTGGCATCATCGGTTAAGGGTGTTAATATGGCTGTTCCGGAGATACTTGAATTGAAAGATCATTCCTTATTGGTGTCATATAATCCTCGACCATATAAGATCAATGGTGTTTTGGATACTTCCAAACACTTTGCTATTGTTGTTAAAAAAAGCGATGACCAGGGTAAAACCTGGAAAAATGAACAGCTGATATACCAGGCCAGTTCAAAATTTGAAGATGGGTGCTGGGAACCAGCGCAGATACAATTACCATCGGGTGAGATTCAGCTATATTACTCAGACGAGGGTGTTTATACACATTCCAACGAGCAAAATATATCCATTTTCAGGTCGAACGATAACGGTTTGACGTGGACTAAAAAACCAGAGATAGTATCATTTACACCTGGCCACAGGGATGGGATGCCGGTGCCGATTATTCTTCACGGAACAAAAGAGATCCTGTTTTCTATCGAAGATAATGCAAACGGTCAGTTTAAGCCATCCATCGTCCGTAATAGTTTTAGTCAAAACTGGCAAAAAACGGTTGGCCCAAAAGATGCTGAACGAACTTACGCTTTAACACCCAGTTTGCCTGATACGGTTTATGCCGGCGCGCCGTATTTGCGTCAGCTGCATAGTGGCCAAACCATTTTATCGTACCAAAGCACTGAAAATAGGGGGAATAACTGGGAGCTGGCCTGCATGCGGGTGGCTGTAGGTAGTAACAAAGGGCAAGATTTTGTAAATGTAAACACACCTTTTACTGTGCCGGTAAATAAACATGGCTTATGGAATTCATTGTGTGTATTAAATGATGATACCATCGTAGCATTAACATCAACCGATGCGTATGGTTACAATGCCGTGTGGATGATAAAAGGGCACCTGGTAAATAAAAAATTGAAATAAACTATTAAACTCTTATACATGCAAACTAAATTAAAAGTATTGGCCGTGGCTTTATTAATGCCATTGAGCATGAGGCTGGCCGCCCAGCAAAAAGCAACAGCACAGGTATGGTCACAACAAAAGGCCAATACATGGTACGCTAAAAATCAATGGCTGGTAGGCAGCGATTTTATACCAAGCAACGCCATTAACCAGTTGGAAATGTGGCAGGCTGATACCTTTGATCCTAAAACTATCGATAGGGAACTTGGCTATGCACAAGGCATTGGCATGAATGTAATGCGTGTGTTTTTACATCATGTGGCCTGGCAGCAGGATCCGGAAGGATTTAAAAAACGGATGGATCAATATCTTGCAATTTCCAGTAAACACGGTATCAAAACCATGTTTGTGTTTTTTGATGATTGCTGGAACAAGGTACCTAAAGCGGGCAAGCAGCCAGAGCCAAAACCGGGCATTCACAACTCGGGCTGGATGCAGGATCCCGGGCAACCGGCTTCTGAAGAAATGGCCAATTCACCTGTTTTAGAAAAATATGTTAAGGACGTATTAAAGCATTTTGCCAATGATAAACGTATTTTACTTTGGGACTTGTATAATGAGCCGGGTAACTCTGGCAAAGAGAATAAGAGTTTGCCGCTTTTAAAAAATATATTTAAATGGGGTAGGCAAATAAACCCAAGCCAACCGCTAAGTGCAGGTGTATGGTCATGGAATTTGGAAGATTTGAACCGTTTCCAGATTGCTAATTCGGATGTGGTTACTTACCATGATTACTCGCCCGAGGCTGATCATTTAAAAACTGTGCAGTTCCTTAAAATGATAGGTCGCCCGCTGATTTGTACAGAGTATATGGCCCGCCCGCGCAATAGCCTGTTCGGTACGGTATTACCTATGTTGAAGAAAGAAAATGTAGGTGCCATCAATTGGGGCTTTGTATCTGGTAAAACCAATACCATTTATGCCTGGGATGCACCAATGCCCGATGGCAGCGAACCTAAATTATGGTTCCATGACATTTTTCGCCAGGATGGCACTCCTTACAAAACTGAGGAAACTGATTTGATTAAAAGTCTGACAGGTAGAGGGAAATAATTTAAAATACGCAGGTGCAGGTTAATACCAGCACTTGCCACGTTACGGGTTGTAAAAATCCTAACGCCGAAGATGAAATAACAAAGCGGTGAAAGATTTACGAAGTTTTAAAAACTTCGTAAATCTTGGCTTCTACAACTTGCAATGGCGGTTATTTATATTGATCTATCTATGAAAAACAAATTAAGATATTTAATGCTATTTGTAACTTTCGGCACTGCTGCATGCAGTCATGCACAGCCAAAGCCCGAAAAGCAGACCCAAACAAAACCGGGTGTTATCAGCGTTGTGCTTGATCGTGATTTTCCCGATCCTACCGTTATCCGGGTTGGTGCTAAGTATTACGCCTATGCTACCCAAGCTTCAAGTAATGGCCGGATGATTAATATCCAGGTGGCATCATCAACAGATCATGTGCAATGGACTTATGAGGGCGATGCCTTGCCGCAAAAGCCAACCTGGGCTTCCAATACTCAGAATTTTTGGGCTCCTGATGTTTTCTTTGATGCTAAGCTTAACAAGTTTGTGATGTTTTTTTCTGCCGATCCTAATGAGCTTACCGGTAAATGGATGGGAGTAGCTTATGCAGATAATCCGTTGGGGCCGTTTATTGATAAGGGTACCCCGCTAATGAAAGGCCCGGATTTTCACTGTATCGATCCCAAAGGCTTTGTTGACCCAAAAACGGGTAAGCATTTGTTGTACTGGGGATCAGATTTTCAACCATTGCGGGTAAGGGAAATGAAGGACGATTGGTCGGACTTTAAAGATGGCTCCGAAGCTACCGCGGTGGTATTTCCGGGAAAGGATAAAACTTACAGCAACCTTATTGAAGGATCGTGGCTTGATTACCAGGATGGTACCTATTACCTGTATTACTCAGGTGATAACTGCTGCGGCGACAATGCCAATTACGCGGTGATGATAGCCAAAGCAAGTGACCCATTTGGGCCGTTTGTACGATTGGGCGAAAGTGACCACACTTTAAATAGCACGATACTGGTAAAAGATGCTGCTTATACCGCTCCCGGGCACAACTCAATATTCGATGATGGAAATGGCAATAAATTTATAGCTTATCATGCAATCGAAATTTTGCATAAAGAAAAAGGGAGGGTAATGTGTATCAGCCCCATTCAATATAAAAATGGATGGCCGGTTGTCACCAGGTAATAAACAAAGGTATGAGTGTTAAAAAATGTGATTATTTATCAATAAAATCCGTTTTACTGATAATGCTGGCTGGCCTAAACAATAGCTTTGCCCAAAGTATCATTACCACAGATAAATTTAACACTAAGCCGGGTGTAACCGTTAGTGTAGCTGATACCCGGTTTACAATAACCTGGCCTGCGGGCAAAGCTGTTAAAGGCCGTCTGGTTTTAAATTTGAAAAACAACGAACCTTTATTTAGCAATATCCAGCTAAGTAAACATGGCATTTTTCAATCCATCATTCAAAATGTTGACCCACAGTTTATTCTTACCGAAGGAAAGCGCGACCTCATATCTCAGAATGGATGGAACATATTTTTTGATAAAGTACCGCTGAAACCACATCAATCCTACAAGGTAGATTTTCATAAAAAAGATATTAAAGTGAGTAGTTCAGGTTCAAGAACCCTGATCACACTTAGCGGGGTAGAAGCCCCGGGTTTTAAAGGCGAGCTACAGATAACGTTATATGATGGGCAGCCGCTTTTTAATGTGGCTGCAGTAATATCAACCCAAATTGATTCGACAGCTATTTTGTATGATGCCGGTTTGGTAGGCAAACAGAAGCCGGTTGAAAATATAAGTTACGCCGATGTATATGATCATTTGCAAACAGCCAAAATAAGTCAAGCCGATACGGCCCAAAATATCGCGGTAAAATACAGAACCATAACAGGCATAAATGATCAAGGCAGCATTGCCGTTTTTCCTGCGCCGCACCAATATTTTTATCCGCTGGATGAAGCATTTAACCTCAAATTTGTTTGGTGCGGTAACAACTACCGCCAAATGCTTAATGGTTATGGCCTGGGCATAAGGCAGGAGTTAAATGGCGATAAACGCTATGTACCCTGGTTTAACGCGCCGCCGGGAACAAAACAACGCCTTAATTTTTTCTGTTTGCTAAGTACCGATGGCGCAGCCGTATTGCTGAATAATGTTAAACGCTTCACGCATAACGATAGCTATAAGCCACTGCCCGGTTACAAAACCATGGCAAGCCATTTTCATAATGAATTTATCATGAACGTGGTACTTAAGGGAAAACCGGTACCCGATAGTCCAAGCTTTGTTAAAGTGTTCAAAAAGCTGGGTGTAAATATTGTTCACCTTGCCGAGTTTCATTATACCGCTCATCCCAAAGGACCGGATGAACAACGTTTACTGGAACTAAAAACTTTATTTGAACAATGTAGCCGCCTGTCGTCATCAAATTTCCTGCTTTTACCGGGCGAAGAACCTAACGAGTTTTTTGGTGGCCATTGGTTGGAGTTTTTCCCAAGACCTGTTTACTGGGTAATGTCGCGTAAGGCGGGCTCTCCATTTGTAAGTACTGATGCTGAACACGGTAAGGTTTACCATATTGGGGATAAAAATGATATGCTGGCCCTGCTTAAAGCCGAGAACGGTTTGGCCTGGACCGCTCATGCCCGCACGAAAGGCTCAACGGGTTTCCCGGATGCTTATAGGAATGAGGAGTTTTACCTGTCGGATAGGTTTTTGGGTGCCGCCTGGAAGGCAATGCCTGCAGATCTTTCACAGCCCCGGTTGGGTAAACGTGTGCTTGATTTGATGGATGATATGAACAACTGGGGGCTGAAAAAGAAGGTGCTTTCAGAAGCCGACCTGTTTAGTATTGAACCGGAAAACGAAATGTACGCCCACATGAATGTAAATTACCTAAAGCTGGATAAACAACCGAAATTTAAGGATGGCTGGCAATCAGTGTTAAATGTAATACAACAGGGGAAATTCTTCTCCACTACCGGCGAAGTTTTGATTAACGATTTTACGGTAAATGGCCACTCCACAGGCGAAACCATCGCTCTACCTTTCAATGGTCAATGTAATATTACCTTTAAAGCAGATTGGACCTTCCCACTGAATTTTGCAGAGATTATTTCGGGTGATGGTAAACAAGTTTACCGCAAACACATCAATCTTGATGCGACCGGGGCTTTCGGCACCCAAATATTTACCGTTAATACCAACCTGAAAGGCCGCAAATGGGCACGCTTAGAGGTTTGGGATGTAGCCGCCAATGGTGCTTACACGCAAACGGTATGGTTTAAATAGGATATCGGGCTTGCCCAAAGTAGCTGAGGCGGCTAATTTATTTGTCTTTTAAATGTTGATGCTCAAAGTTTAGCCAAAACAGCTTAACTTGTATGCCATATCAGCAAATGGATCAACAAATAAAAATCATAAACGGCCGTATTATTACACCATATCGAATTGTAAATGGTGGTACCGTGCTTGTAAGCGGCAATAAAATTAAAGCCGTAAGCGAGTGTGATATTGATGCACCAGGTGCCACTGTTATTGATGCTGCGGGTAAATACGTTTCGCCCGGATTTATTGATATTCATGTGCATGGCGGCGGCGGTCATGATTTTATGGATTGCAGCGAAGAAGCTTTTTTGGAGATAGCCCGTACACATGCCCGATATGGTACAACATCCATGGTACCAACAACACTTACTGCCGAAAAAGTAGACTTGTTAAAAACGCTTGATCTATATTCTCTTGCTGATGCTAAAAACACCATGGGCGCGCAATTTTTAGGGATGCACCTGGAAGGGCCCTATTTTGCCATGAGTCAGCGTGGAGCACAGGATCCCCGTTATATCCGTAACCCGGATGAAGACGAATACAAGGAGATCATCGCTTACTCAAAAGTGATTAAACGTTGGAGCGCAGCGCCCGAGCTACCGGGGGCGATTAAATTTGCCAAATATCTGCAGGCCAATGGTATCAAGGCCGCTTTAGCGCATACAGACGCCATTTATGAGGAAGTTGTTGAAGCTTTTGAAAACGGGTATACATTGGCCACGCATTTGTACTCGTGCATGTCTGGTGTTAGCAGGCGCAATGCATACCGCTATGCAGGTGTTATCGAGAGCACTTTTTTAATTGATAATATGGATGTGGAGGTAATAGCCGATGGCATCCACCTGCCTGCGCCATTGTTAAAATTAGTTTACAAAATAAAAGGACCTGATCATATAGTGCTTATTACAGATGCCATGCGCGCTGCCGGTATGCCCGAAGGCGAAAGCGTGCTGGGTAATAAGGAAACCGGCTTAAAAGTAATAGTAGAAGATGGCGTTGCCAAGCTGCCCGACAGATTATCATTTGCCGGGAGTGTTGCAACCTGCGACAGACTGGTAAGAAATATGATCAATATTGCAGGCGTACCCATAATTGAAGCTATAAGGATGATGACCAAAACACCTGCTACCGTTATGGGAGTTGAAAACTGCAAAGGCGCTTTAGTTGAAGGAAAAGACGCCGACATCGTAATATTTGACGATGAAATAAATATCCAAACAACTATGGTAAACGGCAAGGTTGTGTTTGAAGCAAATGAATTATTCAATTAAATAATGAAGGAATTTATTAAAGATAGCCTGGTAGTTAAGATTTTTGATAACAAGCATTTAATGGGATTGGCTGCCGCCGAATCTGTTGCCGAAAAGATAAATGAACTGTTAAAAACAAAGACTTTTGTAAACATAGTGTTTGCTGCAGCGCCATCTCAAAATGATTTTCTGGCGGCGCTGTTGAATCAGGATATTGAGTGGGGCAGGGTGAATGCTTTTCACATGGACGAATATTTAAAACTGGATAACGATGCCCCGCAGCGGTTTGGGCATTTTTTGCGGGAACGTTTGTTTGACAGGGTGACTTTTAATAGCGTGAATTACCTTGATGGCAATGCAGTTGAGGCCGATGAAGAGTGCCTGCGTTATGCAAAGCTATTGGAGCAATTTCCTGCAGATATTGTTTGTATGGGTATTGGCGAAAATACACACCTGGCATTTAATGATCCGCATGTTGCAGATTTTAATGATCCGGTATTGGTTAAAATTGTTGATTTGGATAATTCCTGCAGGGTACAACAGGTTAACGACGGCTGTTTTGCCCGGATAGAAGATGTGCCTACCCATGCATTAACGTTAACTATACCGGCCTTAACAAAGGCACCTTATGTATATGTAATTGTGCCCGGCGAAAATAAGGCCGAGGCTGTAAGGCAAACTTTGAATGCTGACATTACCGAAAAATACCCTTCAACCATCCTTCGCAAACATCCAAATGCCATCCTTTTTTTGGATGATAAAAGCAGCAGGCATATTTAAAATCTCAACCTATGAAAAAGATATTAGTTGTTTTATTGTTATTGGTTTGTTTAACTAATGCTTTTGCACAGGAAAACAAAACGTTACCTTCTTTATTTCCGGTAAGGGGTTTTCATCTCGATCTGCGTATACAGGTAATGACCATGCCGGCTCTTAGGGATTTCGCCCTAAAACTTAAGCAGAACGGCATGAACACTTTGGTGATGGAGTGGGAGGGCACTTATCCTTTCCAAAAACACCCGTTAATACCAAATCGTTATGCTTACAGTAAGGAGGAGATAAAGAGTTTTATAAAGTATTGCGATAGTTTGGGTATTGATGTAATACCCCTGCAGCAAAGCTTTGGGCATGTGGAATATATTCTGAGGCATGAGAGATATAAGCATTTGCGCGAAGACCAGAAAGATGTATCACAGGTTTGTCCGCTGGAAACTGAAGGCGACAAAGCCCTGTTTACTGATCTGTATACAGAATTGGCTGCTACCCACACTTCCAGGTATATCCATATTGGTGGCGATGAAACCTATTTGTTAGGGCATGATGCCAAATGCAAATTAAAGGCCGAAAAAGAAGGTAAATCCAAACTGTATACCGATTACATTAAAATGTTATGCGATATCGTGATCAAATTGGGCAAGCGCCCGGTGCTTTGGGCAGATATTGCTTTAAAATATCCTGAAGCCATTAAATCCTTACCCAAAGAAACTGTGTTTGTTGATTGGAATTACGGTTGGGATATGAGCCACTTTGGTAATCATCAAAAGCTAATGGAAAGTGGTTTTGAGATCTGGGGTTCGCCGGCTTTACGCTCAAGTCCGGATAATTATAATCTCACGCAATGGGAAAAGCACTTTAAAAACATTCGCGATTTTATCCCCGCAGCTGCAAAATTGGGATATAAAGGTATGATCATGACGTCGTGGTCAACATCGGGGCAATATTCATCTGTGTATGAATCTGAGGCAGACTTAGCGGAATTATATGCTATAAGGCATGTATACCCATTATCGGGTTTTAATATTTTGATAGCAGCTTATTTTGAGGCGCTGAAAAGTAAATCGCCATTAGCTATAACGCCCTTTGTTTATAAATACGCAATAGAGCAATTTGGATTGGATAAAACGGGGGCAGCCTTGTTTTGGGATGCACTTAAAGTATCGCCTTACGAAATTCAACAGGGTGAAGTAAAATCGCCGATACCTATGTCTGTTCAGCAACTATTGGATAGTTGCGCAGTAGCACAACAAAAGCTTTACGAACTGAAACCATTAAAAAATCAACAGGAATTTGAACATTTTAAGCTAATGGCCGATATCAGGGTATACTACCTGTCTTACCAACTGGTAGAAAAGCAGGTTAACCAACCAACATTTGATGATACACAAAGGCCGGCGGTTATTGATAAACTAAAACAGTTGTTAATAGATTCAAAAAGTCTTGATGAAAGATTTGCCCGGCTAAATAAAAATTTCTTATATCCAGCTGCTATTGATGCTGAAAATCAGCTAAGAAATATGAAGGTGATTGATTTATTACATCGCCTGTCTGGTAATAAATAGTAAAAATCAAATTCTCTCTTCAATTATTGCCGGCTCATGAGGTACGGCTTTGTTTCGTATATCTTAAAAACTCCTTACTAAATCATTTAACTGGTAACTACCGGGCTACGAAATATAATGACCATTATCATTAATAAACGATATAACGCTAATTTTTCTTAATGCTTTCGTTATTTAATTATCTGATAATTAGGTTGTTGTGTATTTGGCATGATGTTTACTATGCAATGCGTACGTCTGCAATGGTTTTAAAATGAAGTGTTTAAATTTTAAGGGGTGAAAAGATGAACAGGATAAAACAATTATTCCACGTACGGAAGCTTAATAGTTCACTGACCAACAAAGTGATTGAATTGCATAACACCGGTTATGATCATGATTTTCAATTACAGGGACAGCAACAGCTACTTTGCCTTCAGGATAACAGACTTTTCAATTTCGATAATGTACTTATCAGGCTTATTGATCAGGGCTATGATAACCTCAGTCATTCTTTTAAATATCTCCACACTATAGATACCGGTTGCGGGCAGAAAGGGATTTTAATGGCAGGAAAAATAGCTACCCTTATTGGTGAATCTAAATCCAAAGAAAATGTATCATAACAATGCAGGTAACCCATATATAGGAGATAGCGACCTGGTATCTTGCCTGTTGCGTGATCGGTTGGAAACAAAGTTATCAGAACTTTATTCAAACAGATATGAAGCTTTTTTTGATGAAGAGGCCGAAGTATTGAGTTATGAAGATAACACTGTTCAGGCATTAACAGCAATTGTAAAGCAGGAGCAAAACTGTTATTATGAATACAAACAAGCCTGGAGTATCTGGAGCACCATGCGGGTTGATGACAGGTTGTTTCTGCTGCAAACGTTTCAAAAGCATTTTAGTCAGCTCAGCAAACGCAATTCGGCTACTCGTAACATATTGGTTTTCTGCAAGGTGTTTATTAGCGAATTTGTTCCTATTATTGCTACTAATCGTAATTGACTCCGCGGAAACTGCTTCTCCCATGTTTTAGCAAACTATTTACCTACAGTCACCTTTTCCATAAAAACGGGGATTATTAGTAGTATTATAAGATGAGCCAGTAGGGTTTATTATTAAAGGAAAAGAGGCTTGTAAATATCAAAAATCCGGCGTGGTAAAAAATCAAAATATGTACTAAATTGCCTCTGTATTACATAATATGGAAATGTTTATGAAGAAGGTATCTGTACCAGGTTTTTTGTTTGTTTGCCTATCAACTTTAATGGTTAATGCTCAAACTAAACCTATTGATAACAGCAAAAACTGGGTTAGCCGTTCAGATAATTTTACTCAGATGCTCATCGCGTTAGATGAAAAATATTCTCCTGAATTTGGTTCGACAGAGGGCTTAACAATTTATGACAACCAAATAAGCGTACCTACACTGGCCAACCAACTGGCCGAACGAAAAGAAGAGGAAGCTTTGGTTGTTAAGTTTACAGATGCATTAAAAATAGAAAAAGACGCAAAGGTAGCACAGGACCTTAAAATCTTGATTGATCATTTAAACCTGGGTTTTCGTCAGCAGGATTTTGCAATGCAACGCCAGGTGCCATTTAATAATGCTGCAAATGCGGTTTATAGCGGCCTTGAAATTTTACTGGATGACCAAACCCCGGCTGAGCGACGCCCTGCTGCCCTGATACGTATTCGCAAATATGCAGGCCTTGAAAAAGGCTACCGTCCGCTAACGGCAATATACCAGGAGCGTGTTAACCAGCAAATTGCAAAAGGGAACATGATCTATCCATCAAAACAACAAATGGAGCTTGATCTTTCCCGTAATGCCAGCATTATGGATGGCATCCCGGAGCTATGCAAAAAGTTTAATCTCACCGGGTGGGAAGAGCCTTATGCGATATTAAAAAAACAGGTACAGGATTATGACCAATGGACACGTGAGCATGTGTTATCCAAAGCACGTACAGATTTCAGGCTTCCGGCCGAAGAATATGCTTTGAATCTTGAAGCTTATGGCATTGACCTCCCACCAGCTGAATTGGCAAAGCTGGCCCACGCGGCCTTTACCGATATCCAGGAGCAAATGAAACCTATTGCAGCGCAGATTGCTCAAAACAGGCATTTGGCATCGACTGATTACCGGGATGTGATAGCCATACTTAAAAAGGAACAGATTCATGGCGACTCTATCATACCGTTGTATCAACAGCATTTAAAAGATATTGAAGCTATTATTCGCGAACATCAATTGGTAACCTTGCCAAGCCGGCCGGCCATCATTCGTTTAGCAACTGCTGCCGAAACTGCACAAGGTCCTGCACCACATATGGTGCCGCCGCCATTTTTAAATAATACAGGTCAGCGTGGTGTTTTTGTTTTACCACTAAACATGCCTCCTGCACCAGGCGAGAAAAGCGGTGCTAAATTTGATGATTTTACGTTTGATGCCGCGTCGTGGACAATTACAGCACACGAAGCCCGCCCCGGTCACGAACTCCAGTTTGATAAAATGGTAGAAGAGGGCGTTTCAAAGGCCCGTGCTTTATATGCTTTTAATTCAACTAATGCAGAAGGCTGGGGACTTTATTCTGAGTACATCGTTCGTCCGTATATGCCTTTGGAAGGCCAGCTGGTATCACTGGATTATCGCTTGCTAAGAGCCGCCCGTGCATTTTTAGATCCCGAATTGCAGGCCGGTACGGTAACTCAGCAGCAAGCGCTTGATATTTTAATGAAAGATGTTGTTCAATCCCGTGCATTTGCACAGCAGGAGGTAGATCGCTATTCGCTAAAAGCTCCCGGCCAGGCCAATAGCTATTTTTACGGGTTTATTAAAATGCTGGCCTTACGCAAAGATGCAGAAGCCGCTTTGGGGGATAAGTTTAATGCCCTGCGTTTTCATGATTTTATCCTTTCGCAAGGTTTATTGCCACCAGCGCTGATAAAGGAAGCTGTTATGAATGAATTTGTTGTTGCAGATAAAAGCCGCTAACCATTTTAATCAGCAGCCGTCGTAAATTCCCGGTTAACGCTTGCAATCAATGTTTTAAATGATGATTCGGCGTTAATATATTTTGCAAGTAGTTTAAACTGGTTTTTTGCCCTGGTTAAGTTATGCCCCGGATATTGTGCGCCGTAATAAATATCATTATTCAAAAAATCGGTTAGAAAACGCAGTCCCTGCATATATATCATCAACTTGCCAGAGAAAATGAAAAGCTGCTTTTCGGTATCTGTAAGAATGCTGCCCATTTCAGACATATAGCCTTTGTATATGGTCCTGAAGAAATCTTCGCGGATATATATTTTATCAAGATCGGTTTCTTCTTCATTGGCGGGCGAAAGGTAGGTACGCATCATATCGCCTACATCGCTTAAATAATAGCCCGGCATAACGGTGTCCAGATCAACCAGGCAGAGCGCATGCTGCTTGTCATCAAACAAAACGTTGTTGATTTTAGTATCGTGATGAACAGCCCTTAACGGAATTTCGTTATTGGCAACTAACTGATTATAGGTCTGTAGAATATTATAGTGATTGTAAACCTCCTTTATTTCGGTATCAGCTTGTGCTAATTTAGCCGGGTCTGCATGTTGTGAAGCAGTTTTAAACTGATCGAACCGAAGTTTTAGGTTGTGAAAATCTGATAAGGTGTATTTAAGCAGGTTTATATCAAAATCATTTAACAGGTGGGTAAATCTGCCAAACTGCAAAGCAGCTTCGTAGGCTTCTTTTTTGTCTTCTAAAAAATTTACGGTATGCGAGCCATCTATAAATGGAAATAACCTATAAAATTTACCATCTGACGATTGAACAATAAATTCACCTGTAATAGTTTGCAGCGGCGCCACAAACAGATAATCTGGGTTAGTGGCATTTAAATATTCTTTTACCAATGCCAGGTTATTAACTATATGATCGGGTTTTTTAAAAACGCTGGTATTTATCTGCTGAAGGATATAGGCTCCACCATCGCCGCTAAGCTTGTAAGTAAGGTTTATTAAACCGGAGCCAAAAGCCTGGACATTGTATTCAGAAGCGCTTAATCCAAAGCTTATCAGTATATCATCAAACATATTATTCTGGTTAACTAATCAAACATACTTAATAGCTCAGTGAAACTGATGCGCAAACGTTTGAGTGTTTTTTTTGATGGTTTATTTCTTGTTCTCGACCAGTTGCGATTCTATAATGATCTTGTAGTAGGCACTTTGTTCATTGGTGCCTTTATCCTGGTGATGAAGCAGGTCCATAAGTATATCGGTAGCTTTTTGCCCCTGTAAATAAGGAAATTGTTCAACAGAAGCCGCAGGTATGTTCTCCATATAATTGATCAAAGGTAAATTGGCATAGCTTACAAACTCAAGATCCTGGTTTATTTTTATGTTAAGTTTTTGAGCATATTTGATAGCAAAAAGCGCTACATAATCATTAAAAGTTACAACGGCCGTAGGCTTTCTTTTGCTGGCCAGCAATTCATCCAACGCTTTTTTTGTGCCTTCTTCGGTCAGGTCGCAGGATACGATGAGCGATGGATCGTACTTTAACCTGTTTTTGGTCATGGCTTTAATATATCCTTCCTTTCTTTCGCCAGTAGCTACCATGGTTTGTGGTCCGTTTATCATACCAATTGCGCGATGCCCTTTTTTCAACAAATAGCTCACAGCCTCAATAGTACCTATTTCCATATTACAGGCTACGTAGTGGATGTTGGGCATGGGTGGTATCCGGTCAAAAAACACTACGGGGATATTATATTTCTTTAAATTCTCAAAATGCTGAAAGGAAGATGTGTTTTTACCCAGGGATACCAGCAATCCGTCAACCCGGTGATTTTTCATTTTCTCCACCAGCTGTCGTTCTTTTTGCTCATCATCATGTGATTGTGCAAGCAGTACGGTGTAGTTTTTTTTGTAAGCAGTATCTTCAATCGCGCTTATGGCCGATGAGAAAAATGCCTCAGAAAGCTCGGGTAAAATAACGCCTATGGTATGAGTTTTTCCTTTCTGTAAAAATATGGCAGTTTGGTTTGGCTCATAATTTAATTCGCCGGCAAGTTTTTTAATCTTGGCGCGGGTGGTAAGCCCTATGCTGGGATGATCATGCAAGGCCCTTGAAACTGTGGAAACCGATATACCCAGTAATTGCGCTATCTCTTTTATAGTAGTTGGTTTTGATTGCATTATCCCGGGGGCTATTAGTATGTTTTGTGAATTTAAAGTTAGGAGATTATTACGATATTATTGTCAGCGTGCGCCGCTTTGCAAACGTTTGCGTGTTGTTTAGGCATGTAAATCATTTTAATGCACCAGCTTATTAACTAATTTCATCACAGCTTAAAAATAGTCGCTGCTAATTACTATTTTAAATTTTTAATAACCTAAAATATGAGTGCTAATACAATAGCCGTTAAAAACTGGGGCATGGCAAATGGCAAGAATGTTGTGCTTTATGACCTTCATAATAAAAACGGTGTAAGCGTTTCGGTCACAAATTTCGGTGCATCAATCCAGGCAATCAATATTCCCGATAGAAATGGTAATGTGGCGGATATTGTTTTAGGGTATGACGATGTAGAAGGGTATATCAATGACCCATATTATACGGGGGCCATTGTTGGCCGTTTCGCTAATCGTATAAACGGGGGATTGGTTATGATTGACGATGAACAGCATCAGCTAACTGTTAAGCCCGGAGGCTTCCATCATCACGGCGGCGCTATCGGCTTTAATAAAAAAGTGTGGACAGCTAGGCATTTTACCCAAAAGGATAAAACGGGCGTAGTGCTGGAATATATCAGCCCAGATGGAGAAGAGGGTTTTCCGGGCGAGCTTACCACAACGGTTACATATACTTTAAATAATCAAAATCAGCTTATTGTTGATTTTGAGGCTAAAACCACTAAGACTACATTGGTTAATTTAACGCAGCACGCTTATTTCAACCTATCAGGCCAGGCCGGCAGTTCAATTTTAGAGCATGAGCTGATGATGCCCTTACAAGGTTATCTGCCTGTAAATCAAATGCAGGTGCCCACTGGCGAAGTTGCAAGGGTTGAGGGTACGCCTTTTGATTTTAGGGAGGCAAAGCAAATAGGAGAACGGATTGGACAGGAAAACGAACAACTGATATTAAGTGCGGGATACGATCATTCATGGGTAATTAAAGAAGCCGACTCAGATAAACTGCTCATGGCGGCAAGTGTAGTAGAGCCATTAAGTGGCCGGATACTCCATGTGTACACAACCGAGCCTGCCGTGCATTTATATACCGGTAATTTTATCGAAAATAATTCCCCAGGGAAAAATGGCGCCAAATACATGCACAGAAGTGGTTTTTGCCTGGAAACACAGCATTACCCTGATGCACCAAATCACTCGGAATTTCCATCTACAATATTAAAACCGGGCGATACATTTATAAGTAAAACAATTTTTGAATTTGCTATAGACACCAATTAATGGATAACTATGGCCAGTTTTCAAACGTTTGCGTTGAATTAATACCCTTTATTGTTTACTAAAATACTGAATGCGAGTACATTTATAAAACGGTAAGTTAATGCTTTACCAAAAGATCAACTATGAAAAAAACGATCAATAATTACACAGCTATTTTGGGTATACTATTTTTTAGCAGTACGCTTTTGGCTAAAATACCGGGAGCTACAGATACCACTTTACGCAAAATTATACCGGTAGGCGGCAACGCCTGGGTAGAGGCTCCGGCCACTATTACCGACGATGGTTTAACCCACTGGACAAGTGCCACATCTGTAAGCACTGTTTACTTTAGGGTTTCTGTAAAACAAACTATTCAATTGTTTTTAAGATTAAAGGTGCACCAGGGAACGAGCACCATAAGGGTAACTGCAGGTAATACTGTCATAGATAAAAAGATCAGCAATACAGCTTTTGATACCATCGCTGTTGGTAAAATAAATGTAACACATCCCGGCCATATCCGCCTAAAATTGCAGGGTATCAGCAAAACGGGTGATGTATATGCCGATGTAAGCGACGTAATCATTAAAACCCCAAAAGCCGACGACGATGTAGCTTATGTAAAGCAAGGCAGTTCGTTTTATTTTGGAAAAAGGGGGCCATCTGTACATTTAAGATTTGACGTTCCGCGTAATATAGAGAGTAAAGTAAAATGGTTTTATAACGAGATCAGGGTGCCTAAGGGCGGCGATATTATGGGATCATATTTTATGGCCGATGGTTTTGGACAGGGCTATTTTGGCATGCAGGTAAATTCACCCACAGAACGCAGGGTGCTATTTTCTGTATGGAGCCCCTATGAAACACAGGACCCCAAGAGTATTCCTGAAAATATGCGTATTAAACTAATCCATGGCGGCGAGGGCGTACATATAGGTGAATTTGGTGATGAAGGCTCCGGTGGGCAAAGTTATATGAACTATCCTTGGGTGGCCGGCCAAAACTATGCCTTTTTATTAAAAGCAGAACCTGATGTGGCTACAAATTCAACCACCTTTACTGCCTGGTTTAAAGATGTTAATGCTAATAAATGGATGCTGATAGCCAGCTTTAACCGCCCCAAAGTGGCAACATATTTAACCAACTTATATTCATTTGTTGAAAATTTTGATCCCGATTACGGCGATAAAACGCGCAAAGCATTTTTTACCAACCAATGGATAGGCGATACCGTTAATAACTGGCTGGAGTTAACCAAAGCGATGTACACCGGCGATGCAACAGCCAACGCTAACTACAGGAAAGATTATGCCGGTGGTGTCGATGTTACTGGTTTTTACTTGCAAAATGGTGGTTTTTTCGATGATTATAAGATGCTGCGCACCGTTATTGACAGGAAACCGCTTGGCGTAAAACCAATTATCGACCTGGATAAATTACCCTTAAAATAAACTATTGGCATACACGTGCCGCTAATTATAAAACAATAAATGGAAAGAAGAGAATTTATCAAAAACAGCGCAATAGTTGCCGCAGGATTTAGCATATTACCTACCGGCAGTTTGTTTGCTTCGGCATCAACTAAAGTAAGATTAGGTTACATAGGTGTTGGCGCCCGTGGCATGAGCCACATTGCAGAAGGTTTGCTGCGCGATGATGTTGAGGTGGTGGCTATTTGCGATACACAGGAACATTCGCTAAAAATTTGTCGCGAATACATCGCCAAAAAAGGACATGCCCCGGTAAAAGAATACACCGGCGGTTTGGATGCCTACAAAAAACTGTTAGACCATAAGGATATTGATGCTGTGATCATCGCTACACCATGGCAGTTTCACCACTCACAGGCTATTGATGCCATGAAAGCCGGTAAATATGTAGGCTGTGAAGTTATTGCAGGCCTTACGGTAGAAGATCACTGGGATATTGTGCATACATCCGAAAAAACGGGAATGCCATACATGACCCTGGAAAATGTTTGCTATCGCCGGGATGTAATGGCCGCGCTTAATATGGCACGCCAGAACCTTTTTGGCGAGATCATTCATTTGGAAGGTGGTTACCAGCATAATTTAAGGCCGGTATTATTTAATGATGGTAAAGGCAGTTACGGCAACGCCGGTGTTGAGTTTGGCCCCAACGCGTTAAGCGAAGCACAATGGCGCACCCAATTTAATATAGATGTTGATGGCGATATTTATCCAACTCATGGTGTAGGCCCATGTATGCATTATGCCAATATTAATGCCGGTAATCGTTTTACCAACCTCGTGTCTTTTAGTTCAAAGGCTCGCGGTTTAGGTGCTTACATAGAGGAGCTATCGCCGGGCCATCCCAATGCAAAGATCAACTACAAAAATGGCGACGTAACTACCACCATGATCAACTGCGCAAACGGGGAAACGGTGATGCTAAGCCATGATACACATTTGCCACGTCCGTATTCCTTAGGTTTTAGGGTGCAGGGTACAAAAGGACTTTGGATGGATGTGAACAAGAGCGTCTATATCGATCATCAATCTAAAGAAGATGATTCCTGGGATCCGGCAAAAGTATGGTTTGATAAATACGATCACCCGTTATGGAAGAAATATGAAAAGTTTGCCGAAGGAGCCGGCCATGGCGGTATGGATTGGTTTGTATTCAACGCCTTTGTTGAATCTGTCAAACAGAAAAAGCAAACACCTATTGATGTTTATGATTCAGTTACCATGAGTGTGATCACCCCGTTATCAACCAAATCCTTAAAAGAAGGCAACGCAAGTGTTAATTTCCCTGATTTTACAAAAGGTAAATGGAAGGAAAGGAAAAATACATTTGCGTTGGATGATAGCGGTTTTTAGGTAACAATCCGTACCCACATAGTAACTGTCATCGTTCTGTTCCAGCCTATGGCAAATTGTTGAATCTCAGACTTACGAAGTTTTTAAAACTTCGTAAGTCTTTAGCCACTTGTTATGTACTCTTCAGAGTATCAGGTTTGACGGGCGAAAGCTAATCTTTCCCAACTCCCTCAAAATCAAAAATTTCCGTCACCTTACCAAATTGGGAAGTTTTTGATCCAAAGCCCCCAAAATCTTCTTTAAAAATGGCTTAAATCCTTGCAGATCTGCGCTCCTTGCGCCATTTATTACCTGCAATTTGCTATTTATCAAACGTTTGCGTAATCAAAGTTTCTTCAAAACAAACGTTTGCGCTGTGTTTGCGTGGGCATTTTTAAGCCTATATCTCTAATTTCCAATATTCAAAAACAATCAAACCATTATTAAAACGCAACAATTAATTAATACTAACACCCAAAATGTATGATTAAAATTTACACACAACTTGATCCGGGTTCCTCAAAAAGTACTTTTTCAAAAAAGAAGCTTTATGGTACCCTTTTTAAAATGATCTGCTGTTATCTTTTTTTGCTGCTGCCAACACTGGCAAGTGCACAAACAGTTATCACCGGTAATATTATAGACAAAGGCGGTCCGATTATAGGTGCTACCGTAACGGAAAGGGGAGTTAAAAATACAACCTCTACAGATCTTAACGGGAAGTTTAGAATTACCCTTAAAGGGAATTCAAAAGTGTTGGTTGTATCATATATAGGATACAAAACACAAATGGTAACCTTAGGCAGCTCAAATGAAATAACGGTAACCTTACAGGAAGATCTCAACAAACTCAACGAAGTAGTAGTGGTAGGTTACGGCTCTGTTAAAAAGAGCGACCTTACTGGTTCTGTAAGTTCGGTAAAAAGTGATGACCTTAACCTTGGTGGTACTACATCAAACTTAGGCCAGGCTATACAGGGTAAGGCAGCTGGTGTGCAGGTACAACAATCAAGCTTTGCACCGGGTGGTACTATTTCTATCACCATCAGGGGTGGTAACTCTATTAATACAAGTAATTCGCCATTGTATGTTGTTGATGGTTTTATTACCGATAACGGTAACCAGATAAACCCTAACGATATTGAAGACATCCAGATATTGAAGGATGCGTCTGCAACAGCTATATACGGCTCACGAGGTGGCAATGGTGTGGTGCTTATCACTACTAAAAAAGGGAAAATAGGCAAGGTAGCTATCGATGCTGATGTATCAAACGGGCAGCAGTACTTAACCTACCATCCGTCGTTATTAAACGGGCAGCAGTATACCGATATTCAGAATGCTACAGCTATTGAAGATGGCAAACCGGCTATATTTCCATCAAACTTTCCGTTGGCTAATACAAATTGGTTAAAATCAGCTACACAAAATGCAACGGTGCAAAATCGTAACCTAAGCATCAGCAGTGCTGATAAGGACTCGAAAATTTACGTATCCGGTAATTATCTAAAACAACTCGGGGTATTAAAAAACACCAGCCTGGAAAGATACACTGCAAGAATAGGTGCCGAAAAAACACTTAACGAAAACCTAAAATTAGGCGCTAATTTTTACGGCGCAAGCTCAAACTCAACACTGCAATCTTATTCTGGCGATATTACTGCGCCATTGTTTGGCCTTTTAACTGCACAGCCCAACATCCCGGTTTATAATGCCGATGGTAGTTATTATGTATACCAGGGTAAAAACAATGCCCTGGCAAGTCTTTTGGAGCCAACCAACAAAAGCGGCAGCAAACTAATAAACGGTAACATATCTTTAGATTATACCTTATTTAAAAATCTTACCTACCACTTAGGTGCAGGTAGCGAATACAGCCAGGTTACAGCCGGGCAGTACACCCCAAGAACACTGGTAGCAGGTAAAGCAAACGGTGGTATCGCTAGCGAGCAAATGTCTACTGCCTTTAGATGGTTGGTTGAAAACTATTTGACTTATAAATATAACTTTAAAGACCATGCGTTTACTTTATTGGTAGGTAACTCCAACCAAAGGGATGTTGCTGAATCATTAAGTGCCGGTGCTAAAGGTTTCCCTACTGATGTGTTCCTGTATTACAATCTGAGCGCAGGTTCAACTGTTAACGGTTACAATAGCGGTAAATCAGAATCATCACTTACGGATTATTACGGCAGGTTAAACTATTCATACAAGGATAAGGTTCTGGCAACATTTACTTTAAGGGATGATGCTTCTTCAAAATTTGGTAGCAATTTCAGGCATGGTATTTTCCCATCAGGAGCTTTGGCTTATAAATTTACCGATGAGGATTTTATCAAAAACCTAAATACTTTTTCAAATTTAAAGCTTAGGGTGAGCTATGGTGTTACCGGTAACGACAGGATTAACAACTACCAGTACCTGAGCACATTTGGTAACTATAGCACTGTATTGAGTGATGGTGGACCGCTGCAGGTAGGTATTGAGCCTTCAAGCCTATCAAACCCTAACTTAAAATGGGAAAGTACGGCACAACTTGATGCAGGTTTAGATGTAGGTTTTGCCGATGGCCGTATCAACGCTACTGTTGACGTTTATCGTAAAAAAACCTCCGATTTGTTGATCAATATCCCAATTGGTCAGTGGTGGGGCTTTAGCACCCAGTTAGTAAACGGTGGTGCTATCGAAAACAGGGGTATCGAGCTTTCTGTAAACACGAACAATGTACGTTCAAAAGGCTTTGCCTGGAATACCAGCTTCAATATAGCCTACAACAAACAAAAAGCGTTGGATTTGGGTGGTATCAAAACAATTAGCAGCAATACTGCCAATCCAAGTGGAACCGTTTCTGGTCGTGAGTTTTCAAGACTTGAAGTAGGACAGGAGTTAGGTGAGCTATATGGTTATGTATACGCAGGAGTGCTAAAAACAGGTGAAAGCTATGCACCGCAGCCAAATTCAAAACCGGGCGATCCTAAGTATGCAGATGTTAACGGAGACGGTAAAATAACCCCTGATGATCAAAAATATTTAGGTAATTCAAACCCGCACTTCACTGCAGGTTTTGGCAACGATTTCCATTACAAAGGTTTCGATCTCAACATTTTTATCCAGGGAGCCTTTGGTTATAAATTATTTAACATGAACAGGCTGGTGTTGGAGTCAACAACAAGTACTGATGCATTGAACAGGTTTGTTGCCGGCAAAAACGAAAATACAGATATCCCGCGAGAAGGCTATTTCCTGAGCACTTATGGTGGTTATGTGAACTCCCGTTTTGTTGAAAATGCTTCTTATGCCCGCTTAAAATCAGTTTCATTGGGTTATAGCTTCCCTTCATCATTATTCCAGAACATTAAAATTGTACAGGGGATAAGGATTTATGCCGAAGCGCAGAACCTGATTACCGTAACCAATTATAAAGGTACCGATCCTGAGGTGAACGTTCACACTGGGAATACATCAGGCGGATTGGATTTTAACTCTTTCCCCGCATTCAGAACCTTCGCATTTGGTATTAAAGTATCTGTTCACTAATAAATAAGCATCCCTTAGCGGATCAACATAAAATTAAAGCAAATGAAAAAATATAATATTATCCTGATCGTAGCGGCGATGTTTTTGCAGTTATCCTGTAATAAAAATCTCGACCCAAAGGTATATAGCAGTTTAACCAGTATCAATGCTTTCCGTACACAGTCTGATGCGATAGCTGCGGTAAATGCAGTTTATGCGCGTCTGAAAGGCCCGGCTGTTGGCGATAACTTTGACTATTGGACGGTAAGGCACTTTGCACTTACGGATTTAACTACCGATGTAGGTCACTGTAGCTACAGTGGTGACCCAGGCCAGCTTTCACTGGTTCAATGGAACTCGGCAAATGGGTTATTAGCTGAGGATTGGAAACAGATTTACAAGCTGATAGCTGATGCGAACAACGCAATATATAATGTTTCGGCTATGACAACAATTGGAGCTGATTCGAAAAATCAGTTCCTGTCCGAAATGAAATTTTTGCGCGCTATTGCCTATCTGGATCTTACAGATGCCTGGGGACCTGTAGTATTAGTTACAGAAAAAGATGTGGCTAATCCTAAATATACCAGCCAGCCACCGGTTACACCTGTTGCGCAGATAGATGCCCTTTTAATATCTGACCTGGAAGCGGCCATAAACACTTTGCCTGTTGACTATAAAAGCAATAAAATTTACGCTACAAATGATGTTGGCCGTGCTACAAAGGGAGCAGCCATGACTTTATTGGCTAAATTATATTTACGCCAGCATCAATGGCAAAAAGCGGCCGACCTGACCAAGCAGGTTATGGATCTTAACGTTTACCAGTTATTTCCAACCTATGCAGGCTTATTTAAGGAAGATAACAAATGGTGTTCAGAAAATATCTTTTCGGTATTGAGCGATGCCAACGTTAATGGTACCGAATTATTAAACCACTTTGGCCCGCTTGATCACCCTGTATTAACCGATAGGTGGCAGTATTACGCCGTAACCTGGGATTTTTACAACAGCTACGATGATCAGGACGATCGTAAAAAAATGTTCTTTACAGAGTATGCTGGTGTTGATGGTTTAACCCACAAACAAGCACCAACTTTGGGTGCTACGCCACCGGCAGGTATTTTATACATGCCCGATGTGGCAACCATGAAATATGCCGATCCAAATGGCGCAAATACTTATTATGATGGCCACAGTGTTGATATTTTGCGGTATGCCGATGTATTATTAAGCAGAGCAGAGGCACTAAACGAACTTAACGGCCCCAATGCCGAAAGCATTTCATTAATAAACCTGGTAAAAGCAAGATCGCATGCTAAATTGCTGGTACAAAGCGCTTTTACACAGGCAACATTACGCGATGCACTTTTACAGGAACGTGGCTGGGAGTTATATTACGAAGGCAAAAGACGTGCTGATTTGATGAGGTTTGGTAAATATGCCGAGGTAGTAAATGGCTATCTTAAAAGAACCAGCCAAACGCAAACGGTGGTTATGCCTCGTGATCAGTATTTCCCTTATCCTTTAAACCAGGTTAATATTAACCCTAATTTAAGTAATGCGGGCAGGCAATAAGTATTGTTAGCTTATATCCAGCAACAAGAATATACAGCCTGTAAAGGTTGTATATTCTTTTACCATTTAAAGTAATGAACATTAAAAGCCGGTGTATAATGAAGTATAGGTTTGTGTGTATAGCAATATTGATTGTCGGGGCAATTTTTACAGGTTGTTCAAACAGCAATTTTGTTAAGGAGATACATGTTGGCTTGCACAACAATAATGAATTAAAAATTCAGGTTGATGTAACCACAACCGGGCCCGCCGATGTGTATGTGGAGTATTGGGCTGATAAAACTGACAAAAAATTCAGGTCGGTTCTGTCGAAAAATGCAGTTTCACATTCGCTTGTACTTTGCAATATCATACCCAATACAAATTACGCTTATGATATTGTTACCAGCCATAACGATGTTAAAAGTATAAGCAAAGTATATACTTTTAAATCGCATGAGCTGCAATTGTTTTTACAGGATCAGTTTAACGCTAAAAGCTTGCCTAAAGTACCGCTGCCTGCAGAGTTTAAAAATGGTTTAATGCTCATCAACAAACGCTTCGCACCGGGCGTGGCTTATTTGGTTGACTACCAGGGGCAAATTAAGTGGTATCATATGATTGATAGGCTGGGCTTTAAAGTGCTTCATTTTACAAAGGATAACACCCTGCTTTCTATTTTAGGCAGAAATGACGAGCCTACCAGCTATGGCAGCGAGATACTGGAAATTAATTTACTGGGCGATACGCTGCTGCATCTGAAAAAAGGTCAGGGTGATTTTAAGCAAACCATCCATCACGAGATATTAAAGAATGATAAAGGCCAGCTGGTAACCTTGTTTGTAGATCAAAAAATAATGGATCTGGGTTCCATTGGTGGCGGCAAAAAGGATACGGTAAACGGCGATGGCATTATAGTGATGGATAAAACCGGTAAGCAGGTATGGAAATGGAGTGTGTTTGATGTAATGGATCCTTTGAAAGATCCACATCTGCTTAAAACAAAAAAAGACTGGATGCACGCCAACAGTTTAAACTATGATACCGATGGCAACTACCTGATGTCGTTCTACAACAACGGCCAGATCTGGAAAATTGATTCAAAAACCGGTAAGGTGATCTATAAATTTGGCAAGGGTGGCACCATAGCTATGCCTGCCGAATGCAATTTTACCCAGGCACATGCCGCGCATATCAATCCCCAGGGAAATTTAATGTTTTTTGATAACGGCGTTGAGAAACACCAGTCGGGTGTGTTTGCCATGAAAATTGATGAGCAGGGCAAAAGTTCAAAAATAGCGATGCATTTTCAACTGCCTAAGGAGATTTTTAACGGCCGTATGGGCAGCGCATACATGATTAACGATACAACAACTTTAGTGTGCTGCTCAAAAAGGCACATTATAGTTTTGGCTAACAGTAAAGGCGTTTTACAATGGACGATGGAGACATCCGTACCAACTTACCGAGCCGAATTTATTAAATACAAGCAACTTGATCCTTATTTAAAACCATAGATCATTAAAATGAAAAAGAAATATCAATACATAACGTTCCTGCTCTTTTTGTTTGTTATTGCCAATGCGGCTCAGTTGTTGTCGTCATGTAATAGAGCTAAGGGAGAGCAAGCCAGTGCAGATTCATTAGCTACCAGGGCCGATACTTTGGTTAATATCGATACCTTGAAAATGCCACGCGGTAAATATGGCGCCGCGGTAAGGTATGGCCGCGAACTGATGCTGCATACTGCATATTACATTGGTCCTAATGGTGTCAACGGGCATTATACCGGCAATAAAATGAATTGCACCAACTGCCACCGTGATGCAGGTACAAGGCCCTATGCCTTTAACCTGGTCAGGTCTTTTCGTGATTATCCGCAATATCGGGCAAGGGAGGGGCGGATATTATCACTTGCCGAGCGAATAAACAATTGTGTAATGCGCCCAAATCTGGGCAGGCCTTTACCATTGGATGGTAAGGAAATGATTTCGATAATGGCTTATTTAAAATTCCTGAGCGATTCATCTCATATTGATAATCGTACTAAAGGATTGAAAAACATGACGGTAGAGTTGCCTGAAGTTGCCGCATCCTCAGATCGTGGTGAAAAGCTGTACGTTCATCACTGCGAGCGTTGCCATGCCAAAAACGGAGAGGGTAAAATGCTGGCAAATAATGTATCTTATGAATATCCGCCGGTTTGGGGTTTATTGGCTTACAGACCGGGTTCCAGTATGCACCGGGTGGTTAAACTGGCGCAGTGGTTAAAAAGCAATATGCCATATGATAAAACCACACCCGGTAATGCATTTTTAACCGATGCGGAATCATTGGATATTGCGGCTTTTATTAATGATGATAAAAAGCATAAACGTCCTGTTGCTAAAACAACCAAGGAGGAGGATTATCCTAATTACGAAGAAAAAGCCATAGATTACGATAAGGGGCCTTTTAAAGATCCCTTTACCGAGCAGCAGCATAAATATGGCCCCTATAAGCCTATCATTGATTATTGGGAAGGTAAGGGCATTACTCCGGCTATTTAAAGTAACAAAAACATAGTTCAAATAAGCCAGACCAATTTCGTAGAGACGCGTATTTGTGTCTACCGCTAAACAAGGTCGCCATAGTAACAAATAATGTAACGTTAAAATACCTGTCATTTATAGATAGGTGTACAGATACTGACTAAATTTATACCATGAAAAAACTTTCTTTTGCCATCATCTTCCTGTTAACCGGTTTTGCAGCTTCGGCGCAAAAAATACCATATACCAATTGCGAAGGTTGCTGGCTACCCGATTCTTTGGGAAACCATAGGGTGGTGTTAACCTTTAACGGAACCGGTAAAATTGCTAAAGTAATTATCCCCTGGAGACGCAGGGATACCGACCCTGAAAATAAACTTATAATAATTGAGGATGCTAAAACAAAGCAAAAAATAACCAACATAAAAACCGGATTGATAAACCGCGAAAGCGGCGAACTTTACTTTGAGCCAACATCTGGTAAGGGAACATACTTTGTATATTATATGCCTTATAAAAATGAGGGGCGCTCCAACTACCCTAAAGGCGTATACCTTAAACCAGAAACTAAGGCTTCTGCCGAATGGTTAAGCTTGGTAGGTGCAAATACCAATATTCCAGCCGCCAATGTAAAGGAGTTTCAATCTATAGATGCATTTAATAGTTTTTACCCTATGGAGGTGATAGCTACTAAAGCAGAGACAGACGCATTGATCAGCAAAAATAAAGCAGAACCATTTTTGGTTTTTCCTGAAGATAGGTTGAACTCCATCCGCATGACTAAAGATCTGCCTCAACGCTGGGTTGAGCGTGGGCCGCAGCATACTTATACCGGTGAAGCTGCCCGAGGCGAAAATTTCGCTTTCCAGTTGGGTATTTATGCCTTGCAAAATATCAAAAATGTAAGCGTTACTTTTAGTGGCCTTACTTCGCCAACAGGCAAATCCATCCCATCATCTGCTTTGTTTTGTATCAATACCAATGGTACTACCTATGATGCAAAGCCATTAACTAAAACGGTAAATGTAACGGCTGGCGAGATACAGGCTTTATGGTGTGGCGTTGATGTGCCAGCGAGTGCTTTACCTTCAATTTACACTGGCAAAGCTACCATCAGTATAGACGGAAAAACGGCGAAAATAGTTACGATATCCATAAAAGTTAACAACAAAATATCCAAAGATGGCGGCGTAAACGAGCCCTATAAAATGACAAGGCTTGGTTGGTTAAACTCCACCATGGCGCAGCAAAATACGGTTATAGCTCCTTATACACCATTGGCTATAACCGGTAATACCGTTAGCCTGTTGGGCAGAAAGGTAGAAGTAAATAAAGACGGTTTCCCTAAGCAGATCCAAACTTATTTTACGCCCGAAATGACGGAATATGCAACCACACCTAATAACCTGTTAACGGAAGGTATTCATTTCCATTTTATTAACGCCGCAGGTAATAAAATGAACCTGAAAAGCCAGGGTGTACAGTTCACTAAAAAGGAAGCCGGTACAGTGCAATGGACGGCAGTAAGTACCAACGATACTTTACAAATGACAGTGTCCGCGTCGCTGGAGTTTGATGGTTTTATAGCCTATACCGTAAAAGTGAAGGCCCTGCAGGATGTGAGCTTAAAAGACATCACCATGCATATCCCTTTTAAAAAGGATTATGCCAAATACATGATCGGCCTTGGTCAAAAAGGTGGCAATCGTCCCGAAAACTTTGAGTGGAAGTGGGATGTGGCCCATAAAAATCAGGATGGTGCCTGGGTAGGCAACGTAAACGGAGGTTTGCAGTATTCCCTGCGCGATGAAAAATATGTTCGTCCGCTGAACACCAATTTCTACCTGCAAAAACCATTAATCCTGCCATCATCATGGGGCAATGATAACAAAGGCGGTATCAAAATAGCTGATGACGGCAAGGCGGTGCTGGCTAACAACTACAGCGGCGAAAGAAACCTGAAAAAGGGCGAGGAGCTGTATTATAATTTCACGTTGTTAATTACACCGTTCCATACCATTAATACCGATTTTCAGTGGGTAACAAGGTTTTATCACGCTTACAAACCCATTGATACTATTAAAGAGGCAGGTGCAACACTTATCAATATTCACCATGCTACTGCTATAAACCCAACTATCAATTACCCGTTTATCGCCTGGCAAAAAATGAAAGCCTATGATGACTCGGCTCATGCAGCAGGATTAAAAGTTAAAATATATAATACCATCCGTGAGCTATCCAACCATGCTTATGAAACATTTGCTTTAAGGAGCCTGGGTCACGAGATCTATTCGCCCGGTAAAGGCGGAGGTTTCAGCTGGCTGCAGGAACACATAGGCGATGACTACATTGCCGCCTGGTTTGTTCCCGAAATTAAGGACGCGGCCATTATCAACAGCGGCATGAACCGCTGGCATAACTACTACGTGGAGGGCATGAACTGGTTAACCCAAAATGTAGGAATCGACGGTATTTATTTAGATGATGTGGCTTTTGACCGTGTTACCATGAAACGTGTAAAACGTGTGCTGACAAAGGATGGTCACCCCGGTATTATTGATCTTCATTCGGCCAATCAATACAACAAAAGCGATGGTTTTAATAACAGCGCAAACCTGTATATGGAGCACTTTCCATACTTAAACCGTCTTTGGTTTGGTGAATATTTTGATTACGAGAAAAACGATCCTGATTTTTTCCTGACCGAAGTAAGTGGTATTCCATTTGGTTTAATGGGAGAGATGCTGCAGGGCGGTGGTAACAAATGGCGAGGTATGGTTTATGGTATGACCAACCGCATGCCATGGAGTGATGGTGCAGATCCGCGCCCGATCTGGAAAGCCTGGGATAATTTCGGGATGAAGGGCACTAAGATGATAGGCTATTGGGTTGATGATAATCCTGTAAAAACCGATAACCCTAAAGTACTGGCTACTGTTTATAAAAAAGCAGGGGCGGTTATGGTATCTGTAGCCAGTTGGGAAAACGGAGATACTGATTTTCAGTTAAAGATTGATTGGGCGAAGTTGGGTATTAATCCGGCTAAAGCAACTATTACGGCACCAGAGATCAAAAGCTTTCAGCCTGCAAAAACATTTGGTTTGAATGAAAAAATTCCGGTTGAAAAGGGTAAAGGCTGGTTATTGATCATTAAGTAAAGCTTAGTTCTCATGAAAAAACGATGGTTGATAGCCGTATGCATTTGCATAGGCAACTTAAATGCTTTTGCCCAGCAGGACGCGAGCATTAAGGAATACAACAAAACTATAACTACTTATCCATTCGCAGATCCTAACCCAATCCCGGCGTTTACCAACATTTATCCCTATTTCCGTTACGATGGATTTACGGATAAGCCGGTGCAAAAGGAATGGAAGGTTGTGGAACTGGAAAACGAATATATAAAACTGACCATCTTGCCGCAGATAGGCGGCAAGATCTGGTCGGCTATTGAAAAGTCAACAGGTAAGCCCATTGTTTATGAAAATCATGTAGTAAAGTTTAGGGATATTGCCATGCGTGGCCCCTGGACAAGTGGAGGTATCGAACCAAATTATGGCATCATTGGGCATACACCCAATTCGGTTACGCCGGTTGATTACCTGGTGCGCAAAAATGCTGATGGAAGTGTAAGCTGTATCATTAGTGTACTTGATCTGCTAACCCGCACTACCTGGACTATGGAGGTTAACCTGCCCAAAGATAAAGCCTATTTTACTACAAAATCATTCTGGTATAATTCTACTCCAATAGAGGAGCCTTATTATCACTGGATGAACACCGGTATAAAAACCAAGGGAAACCTGCAATATATTTTCCCGGGCACCAATTACCTGGGTCACGAGGGAGAATATAGCGATTGGCCTGTAAACAGGCAAAACGGTAAGAATATATCCTTCTATGAGAACAATAATTTCGGCGGTTATAAGTCATATCATGTGTTTGGCAAGTACACCGATTTTTTTGGCGCTTACTGGCACGATGATGATTTCGGCATGGCCCGTTATGGCGGGCATGAAGATAAAGTCGGCAAAAAGATCTGGATCTGGGGACTGTCTGACCAGGGGATGATCTGGGAAAAACTGCTCACTGATCATGATGGCCAATACTCCGAGATCCAATCGGGCAGGTTGTTTAATCAAACTGCGGTAAAAAGTACATTTACTCCCTTTAAACACAAAAGTTTCGCGCCGGGCGCTTCAGATTCCTGGACCGAGTACTGGTATCCTGTAATGAAAACAAAAGGATTTGTACAGGCTAATAACTATGGCGCGTTAAATGTGATAGCTCATAATGGCTGGTTGAAATTATACTTCAACCCTGTACAAAGGATAGATGATGTACTGGAAGTTAAACAAGGGGATAAGGTTATTTACAACAAAAAACTTTCGCTAAACCCGCTTCAGGTCTTTGCCGACTCCATAAAGGCAAGCGCTGGAGATGTTGTTGTTTCATTGGGCGTCAACAAACTAACGTATCAATCTAAACCAAGTGCAGATAATTTAAATCGCCCGCTTGATTTGCCTAAGGATTTTGACTGGAACAGCGCATATGGGCTATACACCCAGGGTAAGGAGTTTATGGATCAGAAAATGTATCCATCTGCCGAAGAAAAACTACAGGCTGCGCTAAAAAAAGACGCTTACTTTTTGCCTGCCCTGGTACAAATGGCCGAACTGCAATTTCATAATATGCGTTATGCCGATGCTTTAAACTATGCCAAAACAGCATTGAGTATTAATACCAATGATGCCGCGGCAAATTATTATTACGGCATTATCAATGCGCAAATGGGCAATGTAGTTGATGCCAAAGATGGTTTTGATATGGCATCTTTATCGGTTGAATACCGTAATGCGGCGTACTCGGCTTTAAGTGGTCTTTATCTCCGGGAAAAGAATTATTCAAAAGCGTTGGAATTTGCTTCAAAAGCTTTGGATTTTAATCGGTTCGATATTTCGTCATTACAGGTACAGGCCATTGCTTACCGCAATTTAAATGATCACAAAAATGCCATACAGATATTGGATACCATATTAACTTACGAACCGCTTAATCATTTTGCAAGGTTTGAAAAGTATTTATGGCAATCATCCCAGGAAAATAAAACCAGCTTTACATCCATGATCCGTAATGAGCAACCTATTGAAAGCTATTTAGAACTGGCAGATAGCTATCATAAAAATGGCTGCTATGATGAAAGCGAAAAGGTTTTACAACTATCGCCTGCAAATGCTTTGGTTAATTATAAACTGGCTTTTTTGCAAAGTAGGGCGGGCAAACCATTTACACTGTTTTTAGATAAAGCGAATGCTTCAACAGCTGCTTTTGTATTTCCATTCCGCAACAGTGATGAAGAAGTATTGCAATGGGCTATGCAGCAAAACAATAACTGGAAACCGAAATATTTCCTGGCATTGTTATACAAGGATCGAAACCGCATTGATGAAAGCAAAAAGTTGTTTGCTCAATGTGCTTACGAGCCAGATTTTGCACCTTTTTACGCCGCCCGTGCAGCGATGTTAATGGGAGATGCAAATGATGTGGCTGATTTGAAAATGGCGGTAAAATTGGATAAGGGCTGGCGTTACAATAAATTATTAGGAGAATATTATGTAAGCCATAACCAATATGCAAACGCTTTGACTACCGTTGAGCCTTTTTACAAATCGCGCCCGGACAATTATATCATTGGTATTTTATATGCTAAAACGCTGCTGTTAAACAAGCGTTACCATGAATGCGGTATACTTTTATCTCATTTAGATATTTTACCTTTTGAGGGAGCAACCATTGGCAGGGAACTATACCGGGAAACCGAGCTGATGCAAGCCGTTCAAAAGATGGGGTCTAAAAGTTATAGCAGTGCTTTAAACTTCATTAATGAGGCAAAAAAATGGCCTGCTAATTTAGGTGTGGGCAAACCATATGCCGAAAATTTAGATGAGCGTTTAGAAGATTGGATGAGCTACCAATGTTATCTTAAAATGGGTAAAAACGATGAGGCAAAGCAATACCTGCAAAAGATCATCGCTTTTAATCCCAAAACAGAAAACACGGTAAGTAACTTTTTGCCGGCTAATCATTTAGTAACCGCATGGGCTATTGAAAAACAAGAGGGTAGGGACAAGGCATTAGCATGGCTTAATGAGGAGATTAAACAATACCCGGATGATTTAGTACTGCAATGGTGCAAACAAGTATTTGCTGGCGTTCAGCCTCAACAAACTGATATCAGCGATTCGGGGATCCGTATATTGGAAAGCTTAATGCAGGATAAATAAATATCGACTTTTCTAAACCTATATTACTATGAACAAAAACGGGCCCCAAAAGGCCCGTTTTGTTTGAAATGATCTTGTTTAATTATTTACCAGTGATCTTAAAGTCGGCTGTTAGCTTTTCGTCAGCCGAATTGCTACCCAAAATCAGCTTGTAATCGCCTGGATAAAGCTTCCAATTGTGTTTTTGCAAATCCCATTTCTGAAGTTCTTTAACCGGGATTTTTATGGTGACAAGTTGCTCATTCCCTTTGGAAACGGTAACTCTTTTAAAACCCTTCAGTTCTTTTATTGGCATCCTATCCAGATTTGGATACTTGATATAGGCCTGCACAACCTCATCTGCATCCATGTTGCCGGTGTTTTTAACCTTAACGGTCATGCTAATACTATCTTTCGCTGTGTATTGTTTTGGCAGCGCTGAAGCAGCCTCGTAGCTGAAAGTAGTATAGCTTAAGCCAAAGCCAAAAGGATATTGAACAGGTCCGTTAAAATACCGGTAGGTACGGCCTTTCATGCTATAACTTTCATATTTTGGCAAATCATTAACCGAGTTATAAAACGTAAGCGGCAGGTGACCAGACGGACTGATTTTACCGAACACAATATCGGCCAGTGCGTTACCGCCTTGTTCGCCGGGGTACCAGGCAAATATAATGGCATCAGCATATGGAGCAATAGCCGAAACATCTACATCGCTACCTGCAGTAATTACGGCAATGATTGGTTTTTTAACGCCCTTTCTAAGAGCCTTCATGAAGGCTATTTCGCTTGCGGGCAGGCTCAGGTTCTTTTTATCGCCGCCAGATTCGGCCAGGAAAGCATCGCCTGCTTCACCTTCCAACACGGGTGATAAACCAATTACGGCAATTGTAACGTCGGCATTCCCTGCACCCCAGATACCACCAAAGTGAGTTGTATCTCTATAATCGCAACCAAGATCATATTCCACACGGGTTGCCGGATCAACTGCGGCTGTGATGCCTTCTACAAAATTTACCACTTTACTGCTTACGCCATGGTAACTGCCTATCATCGCATCTAAAGCTGCGGCGTTGGGGCCCAGTACCATAAAGCTAGAGTATTGACCTGGTTTGAAAGGCAATATGTTATTGTCGTTTTTTAGCAACACCATGCTCTGTTGGGCAACTTTACGCGCCAGTGCTATATGCTGCGCGTTATGGATACTATCTGCACCATATGTTTTAAACGGACTTGCAGCCGCATCATCAAAAAAGCCAAGTTTAAATTGGGTTTTCAGCAGGTGGGCAAGGGCAACGTCAACTTCTTTTTCGGTTAATAATTTTTGCTGTACCGCCTTAACAATGTCATTCTGAAAAATGGATGAGCAATCAAGATCAATACCTGCTTTAATTGCGGCGGCAGCGGTTTCGGTTGCTGTGGGTATGGTTTTATGGGCCAAAAACACATCGTCTAATGCGCCGCAATCGGTTACTACGTGACCTTTAAAGCCCCATTCGTTCCTTAAAATGTCGGTAACCAAATTTTTGTTAACGGAGTTTGGTACACCATTAATGCTGTTATAGGCCGTCATTACCGATTCAACACCCGAGTTAACCAGGGCATGGAAAGCATACAGGTAAGTTTCGCGCATGTCTTTTTCATCAACAATGGCATCAAATGAATCGCGGGTAGCCTCTGGCCCGCTATGAGCTGCGAAGTGTTTTGCAGTAGCCGATGCTTTCAAATAACGGGGATTGGTTCCCTGCATACCTTTTACAAACGCCGAGCCAATGTGCGCCGTTAAAAATGGGTCTTCACCATATGTTTCCTGCCCACGGCCCCATCTCGGATCGCGGAAAATATTGATATTAGGCGTCCAAAAGGTGAGGCCCATGTATTGCAAATGACGATCCATGGCTGTAGATACATTGTATTTTGCCCTGGCCTCTGTTGATATCACGTTAGAAACAGAATCAACCAAACTTTCATTAAAGGTTGCCGCCATACCAATAGCCTGTGGAAATATGGTTGCTTCACCTGCGCGGGCTACACCGTGCAGGCCTTCGTTCCACCAATTATAGGCCGGGATGCCTAAACGTGGCACGGCTTTACTCCGGTAACCTAATAAGGAAACTTTTTCTTCTAAGGTTAATTTAGATATCAAATCCTTCGTTCTTGATTCAATCGATTGCGAGGCATCTTTATAAATAACAGTTTTTTGTGCCATAACCGGCAATGATGCCAACAAAAAAGCGCTGCCTAAAAAGCAGGCCGCACTCTTTTTTATTAATTTTTGTGCTGTACAATTCATTCTTTGGTGGATGTTTATGTAGATATAGGAAGATTATTTAGTTTGCGGCAAGATACCAGCTTTTTTTATTTTGACGATAATTCCGGCTGCAACTTCTTTACCTTGTTTGTTCCCTTTTTCAATACTTTCCATATAATGGATGCCGCCGTAAAACCGGGACATTGATGCCTCAGCTGCCGCCTCGCGGAATGATTTAAAATCGCGCTGACTGCTGCCGAAGGGGATTTCTGTATTATCGGTATAAGCAAAGTTATCACCCAGTAAATAGGTGAGCAATTCGGCAGATGCATTGGAGATAACCGCATGGCCGCTGGTATACTCCGGAAATGGGGGAGTTTGCAAAACGGGCTGCCATTTTACATCCATATACCGGTTAATATAAGTTTCGGGGCGGATGCGGTTACTGGTAAATTTTTCTTCCCAGCAGCTTATAAAGGCATCCATCAGTGTAACGCCTTCTAAGGCGGTTACCATTACAGCGTGATCAAAATCAAGGTGCGCTTGTTTGGTAACCAGTCCTGTTATATGCATCCAATGCCCACCCGGACTTATTTTTTTATAACCGATAGCCATATGGCCGGAGGTAGTAATGGCGAATGGGTTACAATCCCAAAACAATGCTATATTAATTTGTTCAGTTGTGAGATTTTTAGAGACCTGGTAAACTGCCTTTACCTGTTTATAAAATGCCGATGTGGTATCCTTGCTAAAAGGAATTAAAGGCGTTAGTTTATACTGATTGGCCGAATCAATCACCATAGTGCGGATGGTACGCCAGTTTGGTTCAACGGCTTCAAAATAACCCGGAGGCGTAGGATACCATTTACTTTCATCCTTTATAGGCGTATATCTTTTAAGTGCGCTAAGCTTGCTGTAATGGTCTGATTTTGAAAAACCTACCGCAACCTTAGATGCAAGTTCTGCCACTTTAACAGAATTGTCAATTATTTTTTGATCAACCTTGGTTTTTTGAAGCAGCTGAATAAACGCGTCTTCATCATCCTTGAGCATAAAGCCTGATGGCAGCATAAGTTTGCCGGTTTCCAGGATGCTGTAATAGGCGGCTATTTTATAATCATACCTGGTGTGGATAGTATCTAAGCTGTTGTTGGGTTTATAATCCTTAATGAATTTTTGCAATTCGGGTATGGTTTTATTGTTGGCGGCAACAATATTGTAAGCACCCAGCATTGAGTAGGCATAGTAGCGTGCAGCAACCGGCGGACTAACCACATCATGCACCATCACCATTGTTACGGCGTTCACCGCATGGTCTGGCTGCAAATAATCCGGATAATTATTCTTAATGTTTTGAGCGTAACACTGCTGAGCAGTTATAGCACAAAGCACAATAAATGATTTTTTTAAGTAATTCATTATTCTTTATAAAATTGAAGCGGCCCATCGCTTATGCCTATCAGCAAGTACGGAGTTTTGTTAACGTTGATCTCTACAGCCGATTTTACATCGCCCATAACCGAAAGTCCGGATGATGACTGATCTATATATATAAATCCGCCTTTGCCATCGCCTTTAAGCAGGCAGCCATAGTTGGCATCAATACTTCCAATTTTAAGACGATTGTCTGAATGATTACCTAACAATAGCAAATCTGTATGCCCATCATGATCAAAATCGCCGGTTATGATCTGGCTCACCGGTGCAAACTGTGCTTCCATTGGTAAAGCAGCAGCAGTAAGCTTGCCATTGGTATTGATGAAAAGCGTAGTTTTTATATTATTAATGACCAGCTTTCCGGCTTTGGCCAGGTCATCGGCACTAAAAATTTCATTAATGGTGGCGTCGGCGTACATCTTGTAGGAGTTGAACTTCCTGCGCATGGGATAAATCTGTTCGTTCAGTTCATCCCTGCTTACAAAAGGGTAGCTTTTGCCCAGGATATAAAAGTTAAAGAAAGGGTCGATAGAGCCATTGTTATCCAGATCGGTAAAATACATTTCGGCAGGTTCCTTATCAGTTGCCCTGATCTGGGTGTTTAAGCCCAGGTTGCCAGCTATCAAGTCGGGCTTACCATCGCCGTTTACATCGGCGAAGGAAATTTTATTCCAGAATCCTTTTTGAGGGGCATCAAAATAATCACTGGTTTTGTCTATGAATCCGTCTTTGGTATTTATAAAGATAGTTATCGGCATAAATTCACCGCATAATACCAAATCTTTGCGGCCGTCATTATTCATATCAATCCATTGTGCATCGGTAATCATTCCACTTTTGTTGAATGGGATAGGTGCGGCTGTGAATTTACCTTTGCCATCATTTACCAACAGATAACTTTGCGGAGCAACCGGGTATTGGCCCGGTATTACCCTGCCACCTACAAAAAGATCAATATCTCCATCGCCATCAAAATCGCAGGGTTTTACAACAGATTTACTGTTGGCATTAAGCACAGGTAAGGCAGTAGGCGAGAGTACAAATCGCCCGTTACCTTCATTAATATAAAGTTCATCCTGCAAATCGGCGGTATTGGGTTCATATAAGGAATAACCGCCTTTTGCAATGTACAGATCGGGTTTGCCATCGCCATTGGCATCAAAAAATGCCGCTGCCGATGTAGTGCCCATGTTATCAGTATTGCCGCGAATGATATCTTTGGTTACGTATTTGCCCCCTGCCTGTTGCAGAAACAATTTACCCGGACTATCCTTTTCTCCGCTGACAAACAAATCCTCCAGGCCGTCGCCATTTACATCGGCTTTTGCAATAACAGGAGCAGCTTTGGAGTACATGAACAGCATCAATAACTGGCGTTTAAAATCGTTAAGGGTGATCTCTTCGGGTTTAAAATCGATAATAGGCTCCGTATGTTTAAAAACGGTTTTCTTTACAATACTCCCCTGGTTAAATGACTTTTCTGTTGGTTGATAGTTAATGGTCAATAATTGATTAGCATTCACATCCCTCAGCAACTGCGAAGAATTATCGGGCCAGATGACGCGTACAGAATCGACTTTTTTGATATCGCCTAAACCAAAATTCAACGTAGTTGATACACATGAAAGATATCCCCGGTTTGGGTTTACTTCCTGGTACTGTATGTTTTTACCTGTGTAAACACTCACCTTGGCGCCAATAGCATTGGTGTTTTTACCTGTGCCTTTTAATTTAACAGCCAGGTAAGAGGTGTTGTTATTATCCCGGCTCATGTTTTGATAAACGGATGCGGGCTGATTGATGTTATTTACAACAAGGTCCAGGTCGCCGTCATTATCCAGATCCACGTACACAGCACCGTTTGAAATATTTTGTTGATTAAGACCCCACTCCACCTGTTTGTTGGTAAAGGTAAGGTCGTGGTTGTTTCTGAAAATGTAATCGGGTACGGATGTTGAGGGCATCGCCATTACCAGGTCCATCAGACGGAATGGTTCGCCGGCCACTGCTTTTTTTATTTTGTAATCGCCCCAATAGCGTAAAAAGTCTTTGTTGGTGTAATCTCTCAAATACCCGTTGGTGATAAATATATCCTTGTATCCATCGTTGTCAAAATCTGCAATGAGGGGGCACCAGCTCCAATCGGTATTGGAAACGCCGGCTAATTGTGCTATTTCGCTGAATGTGCCGTCGCCATTGTTAAGCTGTAGCATATTACGCATATATTGTTTGTAAAGTCCTTGGTTTTGCATTAGTGCAAAAGACTCATAGTTTTCTTCTAATTGTAATGATTTTTGCCTGTGGTTATCCTCGGGCAACATATCAAGGGTCATAATATCGGGCAAGCCGTCATTATTAAAATCGGCAATATCAACACCCATAGAAAAGTGCGACATGTGCCTGAGCATATCTTTTGATTTTTCGCTAAACGTACCGTCGTGGTTATTGATGTAAATGTAATCAGGTTCGTTATAATCGTTGGTTACATAAATATCGGGCCAGCCATCTTTATTGATATCGGCAATGGCCACACCCAAGCCAAAGGTGAGTGGATTTTGTACTATGCCGGCTGCTTTTGATACATCGGTAAAATGTCCGTTATCATTTTTGAAAAGTTTATTACTGGCCAAATCATCAGTTTGATTTTTATAGCGGGCCAGTTCCATATTATCTATTTTTTTGATGTTATGATTCAGCAGGAACATATCCAGGTCGCCATCATTATCATAATCAAAAAAAACAGCCTGCGTACTATATCCGGGGTCGGCCAGGCCGTAGGCTTTGGCTTCTTCCTTAAATTTGTTATTTCCCTGGTTTATAAATAATTGGTTGCTGCGGGTTTCGTTATCTGTTTTACCAGAGTAGCAAACATAAATATCTAACAATCCATCGCCATTAACGTCGGCCATGGTAACGCCTGTTTTCCATGAATCTGGTCTGCCACCCAATTCCGGGCTGGCATCACTGGTGATATCCTTGAATTTCATGTGTCCCAAATTCAAATAAAGCTTATTAGGCTTCATATTCCCTGTGAACATGAGGTCGGGCAAACCATCGTTATTAATATCGCCAACAGCTACGCCGCCACCATTGTAAAAATACTCATATGATAAAACGTTAAGCGATTCGGTCTCGTTAATATCATTGCTGAATTTAATATTGGTTTCTTTACTGTTCAGCAGTTTAAATAAGGGTTGCTGGGAGTAGGAGGTAAGAGATGACAAACAAAGTGCCGCAGTTGCTACAGCAACGGGGCTGAACATACCTTTAGGAGAATATAAATTAAAAAGGGACATAAGTACTTTAATAAAAACTCATGGTCGGGGATACGCAATTCTGTGAACAGAATTATATATAAAGGTAATAAAACAAACAGGGAGACAATAATGTCTCCCTGTTTGTTAAGGAAATTAAATTTTATTTATCCCAGTAAACACGTGTTATGAATGTGTCGCCACCCATTCTTGCAACAGCGGCAGCAAAATTTGCGGCGTTTGTTGATGATAAAGTAACAGGATAAGCGATTCTTCTTGGAATATCTGTAGCAAACTGATTTGGGTAAGCAACTTTAGTTAAAACAGGGAACCCGGATCTTTTCCAGTTATTCCAGTTTTCGTTAAAGTTGAAAACTGTTGCAGTTTCAACGTAGTACTCCATGTTGATTTGCTGTAGTGCAGTAGCCGGAACCAATGGATGTGTAGCAACATAAGCAGTTATTGCAGCAGCATCAACCGATGTTGTACCAAATTGAGATAAGGTTTGCATGTCTGCAGTTAACGCGTTAGCATAATGAGTAGCTGCAGTTCCTGTAGCCCATCCTCTAAATGCGGCCTCTGCTAATAAAAGTTCAGTTTCGCCATAAGTCAACAGGAAATTATAACGATTACGATCATCATACACTGCAAATTTAGGACGGGAGTATTTACCAACCGGGGCTGGAGAATCATCCTTAACCGATGGATCTGCAGGTGATGTACCTGGATACCCGGTAGCTTTTGAAATATCAGTTGAGCCACCCTTTAAGTCAAAACCATTAGGCATACCAGTTTGCAACGCGAAGGTGCTGATACCAACAGCTTTGTTTTCATTAGCTGTTTTGCCAGTGCCTGCAGAAATTTCTGCTATTGCGCTAACACGTGGATCTGCGCTGCTTTTCATAAAGTCAACCAGCGTTTTCCCCCATCTTACTTCTCTAAAGTCATCAGTAACCAATAATGCTGCTGCATCAGAGTTTCCGTTGCTGTTGCCATAGTCTGCTTTTACTTTCGCATTATCGGCGATGCCGGCCATTGTACCTCCTGTATATGCTTTTTCGGCATATTTTTGAGCGGTAGCAACATCAACTTTGGTTAAGCGCATAGCAGCACGAAGCATTAATGAGTAACCCAATTTTTTCCATTGTGCAACATTACCACTATAGAAAAGATCACTTGTAGGGCCAGCTTTTGAAACATCTAAGGCAGTACATGCTTTATCCAATTGGTCAAGCATAGAAGCATAGATATCTTTTTGAGCATCAAATACAGGTGTAAAAATTCCTGATTTTGCCTGCCCTTCCTGTGAAAATGGCATATCTCCATAAGCATCGGTAACACGCTCAAGCATCAATACGCGTAAAATGGTGCCACAGTTATCAAGGTTGCTATAATCTGCTTTGCCCTTTATCAGGTTTTTCATTTCGTCAATAAGAGTAGTTGCGCTGTAACCGTTGTTCCAGGTACGGGCTTTATAATCCTGAAAACTACCTGTAGCTACATATTTATCACCATTACCATAATAATCATAGGTAGATGAAAGCGCTTGCGACCACATACTTTGAAAAAGCAATTGATCATAACCAGTATTTGAAAACTGGATTTGTGCTTGTGCCATTAAAAAGTTTGGATTAAACAAATCAGCATTAACTTTGGTAGGGTTAACGTTAACCTGATCAAAGTTTTTTGAGCAGTTTGCAATAAGCGTAGCCCCGGCAAGCAAACAACTATATATATATCGTTTTTTCATCTTTTGTTATTTTTTAAATTTGAAGTTTAAGTTAAACCCATAAGTCCTAACAGCAGGAACGCTTGTGCCTTCAATACCGGCATAATTTATACCGGGAGCAAAATTTGATTCAGGATCGATATTGTCGGTATGCTTCATGATAGTCCATAAATTTCTGGCTACCAATGAGAAGGTAATTGAGCTAAGCGGTGTATTTGCCAAATAGTTTTTACCAAATGTGTAGCCGAAGGTTATTTGACGAAGCTTAATAAAGCTGCCATCAAGCACGTTTAATGCTGATACACCACGAGCTAAAGCCTGGTAATAGGTTTCGGCAGGTACATTTACTGTATTTGTTGCACCAGTTGCAGTAACACCTTGACCAACTACACCGGTTTCACGGCCTTCAAGCGTCATTTTATTTAAACCACGGAAGATGCTGTAGTAATTAGTTGCAGAAAGTACTTTGTTGCCAAAACGGTAATCAACAAGGAAACCAAGATTGAAGTTTTTGTAGTTGAAATCGTTGTTTAAACCACCATAAAATTTAGGGATAACACTACCCATCGGGATGCGTGCAGTAGCTGTTGGGATACCGTTTGCATCAAAAATGATCTTTCCGCTGGCATCGCGGGCGTAATCATTTGCTAATATTTGCGGACCTGCCAAGCCTTTAACAAACGCTGTAGTAGCGTTTAATGGACGGTATGTACCTAAGCCAATATTTGCACCACTTTTATCTGTTTCTAAAACTTTATTTTTTACGTAGGTAAAGTTAAATGAAGGAGACCAGCTAAAGTCGCTTGTTTTAAAAGGTGTACCATGTAACTCAACCTCAATACCTTTATTTTGTACAGAAGCGGTAGCTGCATAAGCATTTGTGTAACCTGTTGACCAGTCGATGCTGCCATTAACTATTTCATTCTTTGTTTTGCGATTGAAATAAGCTACATCTAACCCGAACCGGTCATTGAAAAACTTCATTTCAGTACCAATTTCAACCTCTGTTAAAGTATAAGGTTTTAACAAAAGGTTAGCTAACTGAGAGCTAAAACCACCGGCGTTAACACCGTTGATAGAGTTGTTAACGCTATAATAGATTTGGTTGGCATATGGATCTGCACCCGCGCTTGTTTTTGCGTACGCAACACGAAGTTTTCCAAAATCAAGACCATTGATATGTGCAAGGTCAGAGAAGATAAAGCTTGCAGAAACAGATGGTGTAAAGATACCCGGACCCAGGTCTTTTCCGATACTGCTATAGTAGTCATAACGGCCGGTTGTACCTATAACTAAGAAATCTTTAATAGCAAAATCAGCTGTGTAATATGCTGAATGTACTTCAAGTTTTTTAGGGTCAAGATTGCCACTGTTCCTGGTTGGCAAGTTTGATAAATCGTAAAAATAAGGGATAATAAAGTTACTACCACCGATAGTAGTGCCTGAATAGTCATTTTTACGCACGTTACCACCGAATGAAAGATCAAGATTCAATAAGTCTTTCACCAGGTCGTGTTTTGCCCCAAATAACACGTCTGCGTTGAACTCTGTAGTTTGAGACGTTTGGGTATTCATGTTACCATTACCACCAACATAAGCAGTACCTGTTGGTTCGATATTTAACCTGTTATCGTTAATTTTATCATAACCAATACGACCTTGCGCATAAGCCCATGGTGTAATAGCGTATCTTGCTGATATAGATGAGATTAAGCGCTCTCTTTTGGTATTGTTTATAAATTTGTAAGCTGCAAAGTAAGGGTTGGTTACATAAATATCATTGGTGAATGATGTTTCTTTACCGGCCGAGTTATAACCTGGCGCTAAAATGCTTTGAGCTTCGTTTGGTGCAAGGAACTGAACGTTGTTTGGGTTACCTGGTCCATCACTTAAACCAGAGCGGTTTTTCGCGTTGTCTATAATATAGTTAGCAACCAGGTTTATATCCAGATTTTTTATAACAGTTTGTGACCCGTTAAAGTTAAAACTTTTCCTGTTTAAACCGCTATTAGGCGTTATCGCATGGTTATTGAAATCTGATAAGGATAAACGGAAAGCTCCACTTTCACCGCCACCTGTTAACGATACAGTATTGGTAAAGGTACCACCGGTTTTATAAAATTTAGCGTAGTTATCACTTGTTTTTGAATATGCATAGTTTTTTCCATCAAATTGTATTACTGATGAGCCATCAAGCTTTGCACCCCATGCAAGGTTACCTGAACTTAATGCACCAGCAACAGTTGTTGGTTTAACGCCATTTTCTCCCTGGCCATATGCAGTTTGAAAATCGGTGTTATCATATACCTTATCCATCTGGTAATTGGTATTGTATTCAACACCAAAGCCCGAATTTTTCTTGCCTGATTTGGTGGTGATCAAAATTACACCGCCTGTTGCACGTGTACCATAAAGTGCGGATGCCGACTGACCTTTTAAAACGGTCATTGTTTCGATATCATCGGGGTTAATATTGGCAATACCGTCACCATAATCAGCACCTCCCCATTCGCCCGATTGGCCTCTTTGGGTGTTATCCATTGGTACTCCATTAATTACAAACAAAGGTCCTTGAGTGGTTCCTGTGCTGGTTACACCACGTAATAAGATACGCGCTGAAGAACCCGCGCCACCATTGGCACCACTTATACTTAAGCCTGCAACACGGCCCTCTAATGACATGGCAACGTTTGACTCTTTTGCCTTATCCATTACGCTACCGTTAACTGTAGTAACAGCGTAACCTAATTTTTTTGAATCCTTTTTAATACCTAACGCAGTTACTACCACTTCGCTTAAGCTTTTGGCAGACACGGTTAATTTAATAGAAAATTCTTTTTTGCCTGCAACTGCTACTTCCTGGGTTTCGTAACCTAAGAACGAAAATACAAGTATTGCATTATCGGGAGCATTTACAGAGAAATTACCATTTGCATCAGTAATAGTGCCGGTTGTAGTGCCTTTTACCCTTACTGAAACACCAGGAGCCGGAGTGCCATTTTCGTCAACAACCTTACCATGAATAATAGCTGCATTTATGATCTCATTTTTTTGAGAGATAACGATCAGGTTATTTTCCAATTGGGTGTATGTGAAATCAGAATTAGCCAACAGCTTGTTCAATACCGAAGTAACCTCTTCGTTTTGTACGTTAAGCGTGATCTTTTTTGTTGACGGGATCTTACGCTCGCTGAAAACGAAGTGGTAGTTGGTTTGCTTTTGAATGGCGGAGATAACTTTGTTAAAATCTACCGATTTTACATTAAAGGTGACTTTTTGTTGTGAGTATACTTTCGCCATGGTTTGCAGGCTAAAGAACACTGTTAAAATAAATGTCAATTTCATTATTAATATGGACTTAAATAGCCAATAGTTATCTCTTACACCCTTGGGGTGTTTAAAATATTTCATACTTTTACTTAATTAAAGGTGACTTGATTAAATGGCAATGTTCTGTTCGAGAGAGCATTGCATGATTAACTAACAGATCTTCATCTTCACGGGGATTACCATTGGTAATTCCCGTTTTTTGGGTATGTAAAGGTTACTTTATTTCATAGGCTTATTTAATTCAGTAGTTAGGTTAATAAATATATACGGTTTCATTTTTGTACTTATAGGAAAATGATTCAATCAATTGCAAAGCGCTTAACGCTTGTGTAACGCTTTCTTTTTCAAAAACACCGGTAAAATGATAGTCTTTTGCTGCTGAGTTTTTAAATTTCACTTTTATACCATACCAGCGTTCCATTTTGTTTGCTAATTCATTAAAGTCTTCGTCTTTAAAAACAAGCCTGTTATTTACCCAGGAGGTTTCAACAACTGTAGTATCGTTTGATCGCAGATAGGTAAGATTGGTTAAAGCATAGCTGGTTTTGGCAGTATCAGGAGTTTGGGCTACTAAATTTCTATTTATAATGTGTTTTTTAAAGGTGGTACTTTTTAAAATCAGCTTTTCATTTGGTTTTAAAATGATGCGGTCAGATGGTCTGTCGGCCAGGGTTACTTCAATAGCACCTCTAATGAGGGTGGTTTCGCTTGTTAAATCATTTTTATATGATTTAACGTTGAAGGCTGTCCCTAAAACTTTGATACTCATATTGCCCGCGTGTACTATAAACGGATGACGATGATCCTTGGCCACGTCAAAAAAGGCTTCACCATTAAGGTAAACCTCGCGGGTTGATCCTTTAAATGTAGGGGGATATTTCAATGTCGTTTCTGAGTTTAAAGTAACAATTGAACCATCGCTTAAATAGATCTTCGACTTAACGCGGCTCGGCGTTTTTTTTTGTTGCAAATCAGCAACTCTAAGATCTTTTAAATTATAACCCCAAAAATTGTACGCAGCGAATATGCAAACACCTGCAATAAGAATTGCCGCGATGCTACGTATCACTATCCGACTGCTTTTGTAACTATTTGCAATCACTCCGGTTTCAGTTTCTTCGGTATCTTTTTCCGGAACTTCAATTTTGCTCCTGATCCGTTGAAACATTAATTCGGTATTTGAATATTGTTCCTCGTTTTTAACCCAATAAATTTTAAAAAAATTATTTTGCTGCCTGCAAGCCTCGTCGTTCGCGATCAGGAAACTGAATTCTTCTAATTCTCCTGCATCGATCTCATCCGAGAGTTTTTTTGCGAGCAGTTCAATAAATCTTTCGTTAACCATTTAATTGCGTAAGCGGGCTTGTTTTAAGATAGGACAATACTTTTTTAAAAATTGCCTACAAGCTTTTAAAAAAAAATTAAAAAGAATTTTTATAAAAACAGAAAGGCTATGATTTGGCGATCGGAAGAGCTTTTTTTAAAATTACCTGTAAGCTTTAAAAAAAAATTTAAAAAGAATGACTATAACAACGGAAGCCCTATGATGTGGTGACCAGAAGAAGCCCTTTCAGACGATTTTGATGCTAACTGATGCCCCGAAAGTATGATGCTCAGTTTTTTCATTGATCTGAAAAGTTGTGTTTGAACAGTACGGGGAGATATGTTTAAAATTTCGGCAACTTCTTTGTACTTCATGCCATCCTCTTTAATGAGTTTGAAAATTATACAAGCTTGCTGCGGTAAGGATCCAATAGCTTTATCTAATAAAAAGTGAAGTTCTTTGCGTTCCAGTTCCTTTTCGGGGTCAAAGGTGTTTACAAACTCAATTTCGTCCGAAGCTTCTATCTGTACAAGATGGATATTGGAGAATTTTTTAAGGTAATTGAATGATTGATTTTTTACTGCTACAAATAAGTAGGTTTCCGGATTAGCAATTTCGGTAAGGTTTTTACGCGATTCCCAGCATTTAATAAATACATCGGATACAATCTCTTCTGCTGCCTCCTTTTGGCGGATGTAAAACACACAAAACTTTATAAGCCGGGTATTCAGCGCGTGGAACAGTAATTCAAATGCTTTGATATCGTCATCAAAACAAACTTGTTTCCATAAATCCGGAGTATCAGTTTTAGAGATTTTCAATAGCAAGTCAGTTATGTGTTTTCAGAACAGTTATTATGACGCAATGTAATAATTTGATAACAAAAAGAAGCATTTATTTTAATTTCGACAAGTAATTAATGAAAAATTCATTCTTCTCGAAATTTATTTACTTAGTGTGTAGGCAAATTGAATAAAAAAGTTGTCAATAGGGTGTTTAGATGCCATATTTAGCTATTTTAAAATGTAAAAATGACATTTTATATCTCAATTTATACTAAAATAGTAGAGTAAGTATAGTGTATGTATACTATTTTAGCATTTTAAATTTCAAACTCATCATTGTATTGTATACACTAAGTGCTGTTTTTGATGAATTATTACGCATTAAAAAGCATATAAAATGTTCGGATTTTATCCTTTCATTTACGAATTTTATCCAGAAGATTTTATTATGGCGGTTTAATTGGTTACCTATATAAAGAAACAAAAAATACAATTATAAATGAAAAAAATCCTTGTTTTTCTCGCATTCCTTTTGCCACTAAATAATCTGATGGCACAACAACATAATATGTCAAAGGATTATGTAATACCCCAAGACTCACTGGTTCAAAAGAAACTGCATAAATGGCAGGGACTAAAATTTGGATTATTTATGCACTGGGGCACTTACAGCCAGTGGGGGGTTGTTGAAAGCTGGAGTATTTGCCCCGAGGATGAGGGGTGGACACAACGCCGTGGCCCCTATGGCGGCGATTACTACAATTACAAAAAAGCTTACGAAAATTTGCAAACCACTTTTAATCCTACAAATTTTAACCCCGAAAAGTGGGTTGCTGCTGCAAAATATGCGGGGATGAAGTATGTGGTTTTTACTACCAAGCACCATGATGGTTTTTGCATGTTTGATACCAAACAAACCGATTATAAAATTACCAGCTCAAAAACGCCTTTCTCGGTCAACCCCAGGAGTAACGTAGCTAAGGAGGTATTTAACGCGTTTAGCAAGGAGAATTTTATGATTGGAGCTTACTTTTCAAAACCAGACTGGCATACAGAAAATTATTGGTGGCCATACTTCCCGCCTAAAGACAGAAACGTAAATTATGATCCTGCTAAATATCCAGAGCGCTGGCAAAAATTTAAGGATTTCACCTTTAACCAGATCCAGGAGCTTATGACAGGTTATGGAAAGGTAGATATTTTGTGGCTTGATGGCGGCTGGGTTAGACCAAAGAATACGATAGATGCAGCCGTGGATTGGCAGCGTACTATTCCGTATGATCAGGATATTGATATGGCAAAAATAGCCGCGGCGGCAAGAATAAAACAGCCAGGTTTAATAGTGGTTGATCGTACTGTTGCCGGGCAATATGAAAATTATACTACGCCAGAGCAACAGGTGCCGGATGCACCTTTGGATCATCCCTGGGAAAGCTGTATCACTATGGGTAATTCATGGAGCTATGTACCCGGTGATCATTATAAATCTGCCAATGAAATAATAACTTTATTGGTGAAAATTGTATCCCGTGGCGGTAACCTGTTAATGAATATAGGTCCCGGGCCTGATGGTGATTGGGATCCTGCTGCATATAGCCGCCTAAAACAAATTGGCGACTGGATTAAAATTAACGGTGAGGGCATTTATAATTCTGACGCGATAGCACCTTACTCCGAAGGAAATATATATTATACCAAGGCTGGCAAAAGCACATATGCATTTGTTTTGGCCGAAAAGGATAAAGAAGCCGTGGTTTTGCCTTCAAATATCTCACTACATCTAAAGGATGCTGATAAAATAAAAAAAATAAGTTTGCTGGGTATCAGCAAAAAACTGAAATGGACAGTGGCCGAAGGTGTAATTAAAATAAATATACCTGCATCTTTACAAACACAAAACGGTTTGGCGCATGCTGCCGTATTTAAAATTCAGTAGTTATCAACTTATATATTTACTATACATATAACACATCTATAATTAAATAAAATGCCCCAACTATTAATATTCAGGCCCGCTAAATTATTTTGTACGCTCATCTTATTTTTAATCGCAACCAATATATATGCGCAAAGCAGCTATGAGCTCAACTCCGGCTGGATGTGTGCACCTATAAGCAGCGTAAAGGATAACGGATTGGTACTATCAACAACCGCATTCAATAACAGCAGTTGGATGCCGGCTACAGTGCCGGGCACTGTTTTAACTACGCTGTTAAACAATCAAAAAATACCCGACCCGTTTTGGGGCATGAATAATGAGCATATACCTGATATTTACAAAACCGGGGCAGATTACTATACTTATTGGTTTACCAAAGATTTTAAAGAAGTACCGGCACTAAACGGTGGCCAGGTTTACCTTAATTTTAGAGGTATAAACTATAGCTGTGATATTTATTTGAATGGACACAAACTAAATAAAACCATTCAAAAAGGAATGTTTTTAAGGTTTACCTATAATATAACATCCTTTTTAGCCAAAAATGGCAACAATCGTTTAGCCGTATTAGTGCACCCGCCTGATGTATTAGGTAACCCGAATGGCGGTCAGGGTGGTGATGGTACCATCGCCAGGAATGTTGGGTTGCAATATACAGCAGGCTGGGATTGGATTCAGCCGATGAGAGATAGAAATACCGGGATATGGGATAAGGTTACCATCCAAAAAACCGGCGCAGTGCGCATTACCGATGAACATGTTATTACATTGGTTCCGGGAGTAAGGCTTCCTGAAGGTGCCCAACAGCCTGCAGTTATTAAAGTATCGGCCGCATTAAGTAACCCTACAACAGCACCCGTTAGCGGTACTTTAAGTTTTGAGCTGGGTGGTAAAGTAATTTCAAAAAGCATCAGTCTGAAACCAAATTCAACTGCTGATGTAAGTTTTAATGATTACAGTTTGCCTAACCCTAAACTATGGTGGCCAAATGGTTACGGACCGCAAAACTTGTATGATTTTAAGTTGAAGTTTGCGGTTAATGGCAAAGTGATATCTGATCAGCATTTGCTTAAAATAGGGGTAAGGCAATTAACCAGCGAGTATAATGAGCATACTGGCAGCAGGCAGATAGCGGTTAATGGTCAACGGATATTTATAAAAGGGGGCAATTGGGTTATATCTGACGCCATGCTACGCTTGTCGGATATGCGTTATGATGCCGAAGTTCGTTTTCATCGGGACATGAACCTAAACCTGATCAGGATTTGGGGAGGCGCGATGATTGAACGACCTGAGTTTTACGAAGCCTGTGATAAATATGGTATGCTGGTTTTCCAGGATCTATGGGGATCCGGCGATTGCAACGGCCGTTGGCAGGATCCTCAGAAACTTGATGATCAATGGACACGCCGCAAATACCCGGATGACCATGGCTTGTTCCTGCGTTCGGCAGTCGACCAGATAAAGATGGTGCGCAATTATGCATCGCTGGCTATATGGTGCGGTGGCAATGAAATTACTCCGCCCGAGGATATCCTTACTGCTTTACGGGATACCATTTTGCCTAAGCTTGATAATACCCGCTGGTTTGTTGATTATTCTAATTCAGATAGCATGTCGCACAATGTGCTGGGTGGTAATGGCGATGGGCCTTATGGTATTCAGCCTTTATCGGTGTTTTGGGAATATAAAACTTTTCCTTTTAATTCAGAGGTGGGTTCTGTTGGTGTAGGCGATTATGAATCATTGAAAAGATTTATCCCAACGGCTAACATGGTTCCGCCGGTTTATGATGAAGATACACACAAAAACAAAGTAGACAGTGTTTGGGATTACCATAAATACATTGGCTATGATACCAGTATCAATAAATATGGCAAAGCTAAAAGCGCTGCCGATTTTGCTATGAAAGCACAACTGGTAAATTATGATCAGTACCGTGGCCTTGCCGAGGGCTTTACCTCGCACATGTGGGATTGGTATACCGGTTTTATCATCTGGAAAACCCAAAACCCATGGACAGCCATGCGCGGGCAGATGTATGATTATTACCTTGATCCTAACGCCTGCCTGTATGGTTTACACAATGGCAGCGCGCCATTCCATATTATGTACAACCCAATTAATGGCAATATAATGGTAGCCAACAATACCTTTAAAGCCCGGCGCAGCATGATGATGGTGGTAAAAACCTATGATATGCAAGGTAAAGAAAATCTGCTGACCCAGGTTTTTGCTGATATAAATGCCAATACGGTTAAAAAATACTTCTCTGTTAAGGGGGCTGTTGATAAGCTTGCCGCCAAAGAGGGCGTTTTTCTGTCATTACAGTTATTGGATGAGGATAAGAAAGTTATAACGGATAATACTTATTGGATTCCGGATAGTAAAGGCGCGTTTTCTGGTCTGCAAAAAATGAAAACTGAAGAATTATCCGTTAAAGCAAAATATTTAAAACCAGGTAGGGTAGAAGTTACGTTAGTTAATAAAGAGAATAGTGTACTTGCTTTTTTTAACAGAGTTTCATTAGTGGATGCGGACAGTAAAGCAAGGATTTTGCCTGCATTTTACAGTAATAACTATATTACAGTTTTACCGGGGGAAGAAAAAAAGGTAATAGTTGAATACAATGCCGCCGCAAATAATAAAAAATTGGTGGTGAGTGTTGACGGTTGGAATGATGGAAATAGTCCCCAAACGATAAGTATTGATCAATAAAAATAAATTATGAATATCAGACTGATCATCTTAACGGTGCTTTTTGCGATAACGTTGATGATCGGTCTGAATTCATTAACCTATAGCCCTGTTACTGCAAGGGTGAAGCCGGTAAAGGCAGATGATGGGGGAAAGGCCTTGTTCACTACTTTTTGTGCTACATGCCATATGTTGCCAGATCCCACCAGTTTAACTAAAGATGTTTGGCGCTTGCATGTGCTGCCGGTAATGGCCGCCAGGATGGGGATCATTTATCCCAACTATGATCCGTTGCGCGGATTATCTGATGAAGAAAAGATAGTCGTAAAAAAAAATAACATCATCCCCGATGCCCCTGTTTTAAATTTGGATGAATGGAATAAGCTGGTAGCGTATGTGATCAGTTTAGCGCCCGATTCCCTTATTGCCGATGACAGCAGGCTAACCCGTAACAGCCCGCTAAAACAGTTTACCAGGCAGGATATTCAAATTGATGACCAGGTACCATCATTAATAACCGGGTTAGAGTATAACTCGGAAACTAATACCTTATGGATAGGGAATTTTCTTAACAAGGTTTATAACTGGAAATATAATATTGGCGTTACAAAAACAATAACTACAGAAAGCCCGGTAGTTGATTTTAATTTTTATAAAGGAAGCACTTATTTTACCGAGATAGGTAAACTATACCCAACCGAGCTAAGTTTGGGATCATATGTAAGCTATAAAGACAGTACCAGCTCCGTATTGCTAAGTGCCTTGCACAGGCCCGTTAATTCTCAACTAGTTGATCTGAATAATGATGGAGATCCTGAGATTATTGTTTGTAATTTCGGGAATAAAACAGGGGGCTTATCGCTGTTTAAAAAGAATAAAGCCGGCAAATATGTGGAAACTGTTTTACTGCCGCTTGCCGGGGCTATTAAATGCTATGTGAAGGATATGGATGGCGATGGCAAAAAGGACATTGTAGCTATGTTTTCGCAGGGAGATGAAAGTGTTTACATTTTCTATCAGAAAGATAATCTGAAATTTAAAGCCCAGAGAGTGTTGCGGTTTCCGCCCAACTATGGTACTACGGACATGACGCTGGTTGATTATAACCACGATGGACTTACCGATATTATAACCGTGCACGGCGACAATGCTGATTACTCACAGGTATTAAAAGCATACCACGGTATCCGGATTAATATTAACCAGGGCAATAACGTTTTTAAAGAGCAGTTTTTTTATCCGATATACGGTGTAACCCGTGTTTTGGCCGAAGATTTTGATAAAGACGGTGATATAGACTTTGCCTGTAGTGCTTTCTTTCCCGATTTTGGTAAACTGGTGGATGAATCTTTTGTATACCTTGAAAATACAAACCAGAAGAAGTTTACTTTTAAACCCTACATCCTGAAGAGCGAGATCCCCCTGAAGACTTTAACCCTGGAGAAAGCCGACATTGACGGCGACGGTGATATTGACATTATAGCAGGTAATTTTGCCCAAAGCCCCGGTGCTGTTCCTAAAGAGCTGGATGCTAAATGGAAAGGCGCAAAGTATGGCATCACTATTTTTATGAATCAGCTTTATCAGCCAAAGAAATAACCGGTAATAAAAAGAAACCTATTTTTTAAACAAAAACCCGGTATCTACCTAAAGATAACCGGGTTAAAATATACTACGGGAAGATTTTAATGCACAGCAAATGCTTTAACAAAAATGCCGCTGGCATCAAATACTAAAGCATATTTGGTACTGTTTGATGTAATTACTACATCATACCCTTTTAAGGTACCACTTACACTGTAAGAAAATGCCTTGTCAAGCACATAGCCTGGGTAGGTTGTTGTTAAGTAAGTTGTAATAGCAGCCGGCAAACTGGTTTCGGCAATTGCAGTGTGTTTGCCTGCATGTTTATCAATTTGGGTGCGTTTAATTAATGTACCGTTTGCTTTGATAGCAGTGGCAAACAAGCCGTTATTTTTACTGATGAGCACGTAGGCACTATCGGGAGTAATGGATGCATGCAGCAGCGTATCTGTTGAATAGGTGGTTTTGAAGTAGCTGGTCACCGCAGCAGGGAGAGCAGATATAGCGATAGTATCGCGGTGTTTGCCATCACGATTGTCAAAGGGGCCGCCATGGTGCCATCCCTGTCCCATCAAATCATGCCCGGCTCTCTGCTCCAATATACTTACAAATGTTCCATCAGCAGTAAATTTTAAGCCTACCAAAGCACTGTTGTATTTAATCACCACAATGTAATTGGTAATTGCTTTGGCGCTATCGGCTATTGAATAGGCTTTTTTAAAGGTATAACCGCTGTAGTTTGCAGTTAAGTAAGTGCCAATTGAGGATGGTAGCGCACTGGAAGCAACCGTGTCTTTTTTGCTATGCTTGCCATAGCAGCCAACCACGTAAACGGTATCTGTTGTGCCAGATGCCAAACTAACGGCGATAGCCCCTGTTGACGTGATGGTAGAGGAAGTTGTGGTGGTAGCGGAAGCTGATTTGGAAGCGTTTTCCTTTTTACACGATGCCAGGCACCCTGCAACACTCAACAATAATAACAATTGGTAAATTGATCTCATTTTCATCTGAATTAATTTTAAGTTGATGGTTAGTATGGCCTTGATGGCCATTTTTTCTTATCTAAAATTAACTCAGCAGCAGCAGCGTTGAAATTATGTGTCGATGAATAGCTATTATAAATCGATGAATAAAAATCGCCTCCTTTAATTGTTTTTTAACCCAATTTGGTGATTGTCATAATCAGTTAGGTATTCATTCTTTATAAAAAAGTCGATGCTTAAAATGGTACGGTAATCGGCGGTATTATTAGGGTTTTGTACCTCGGTAAGGTTGCCCGTATTTGATGTAGTGTAAGTGTATGTGAAACCCCTGTTGGTAGTTATTGTTACCACGGAATTTGCCGGCAGCGCCCCTATGGCGTTTGTGGCCAGCCTGTCTTCAATAGTAGTTACAGAGGGTGTTCCGGTATCAAACAGGAACTGTGCTGCAATTGTTTTTCCGCTGTAAGTTATTGTTCCGGGAATATTTGGCGAATAACCGCTGGTGGTATTGGTAAGCGGGTGCATAATAAAATTTGATGAGGAAAGGTCTGATGCTGTAAGGCCTATGGTAAGCAAGCCGGAAACGTAGGTGGGCGTACCTAAAAAACTGGTTGTATTTAAAGTGGCAATCTTAAAGCCGCTTGTAAGACCGGTGCCGTATTCAAAAAACCTTAATGGACTTGAAATTTCGCTCCGGGTGTTGCTTAAACCTGGCCCAACGCCAAAAACATCAGCCGAGTGGGCACTTAGTTGTTTGCCGGTTCCGTCAATTATTTTATAATATAAAAAAATGGGTACCCGCTTCAAATTCAGGCTTCCTAAGGAGTTGCCTACCTTAATGTTGGCATAAGCAAGGTTCCCGTATTCCTTAGTGGTACCGGTAGCATCGCCAAAACTTATAGTGGCAGTTTTGGGAGTTACAGTAATACCATTAACAACTGTAGAATCGCCGGTAACGGTGATTCCGGCTGAAGTGATCATGGATGCTGGAAGTATCCCTGTGGCATCTATGGTTAATCCCGGCGAGCCGGTATCAAATATAGTTCCATAATTTACCGTTTGCGTACCAACCTGGGTAATTGGGATAAGTACTCTTTTGTTTTGGCCGAGGGAGTATTCGTATAAGCCCAAAGTTACTGGCGTTGCGTTTACTACCGCAGGCGTGGTTTTGTCTTTTGTACAAGAACTGAATATTAAAATAAACGCCAAAAAACCAATGATTTGCGCTTTTAAATATATTTTTACTTTCATGTATATAGTATATACGGTTATATTAAATTGTTAGATTGAGTGGGAACTTAATAGTTTTAAATCATGATAAAATTGACCCAATCAAAAGTATAACATTATTCCCTGAACATTGCCAGGAATCGATAAATGGGCTTAATGACCCGATTAATTGCACCTGTTTAAACCATCGGTACTGGAAGCATCCGCGGGCTTAATGATTAATGCTCTTTCAAAAAGGGGTTTGGCATCTGCTTTTTTACCTGTCATCAGGCTACTCCAGGCCAGCATGTGGTTACCATCATAATCAAAAGGATAAAGGGTAACTACTACTTTAAAACACCGAATGGCCGCATCATATTGTTTTCGGTTATAATAAATTACACCAGCCCAATAATTGGCCTGCGCATTTTGAGGATCAATCCTCAATATGGCCAAATATTGTTCAAGTACTTTATCCCAGCTCTGTAAAAACGATAACGGCTTTACATATCCAAACTTTGCCTCAATAGCGCCCGGTTTTATACTGATGGCTTTTTGATAATAAGATTGCGAAGCAGTATAGTTTTTATTGAGATAATGGAGCCAGCCTAAACGGATATTAACCTCATAACTGTTATCACTAAGATAAGGATAAATATCATTAATAGCAGCTATATAATTTTTGTTCTGCTCATTGGCGTAGCTATTATGGAAAGCTTTTTGCAGCACAACATTGGTTTGCGCCTGCAATCTTATCACCAGTAAAATTAAAAATACTGCTATAAACGTTTTCTTTAAAATTTCCATGTTATACCTAACGTAACAGAATTTTGATTGTAATTTACAGCGCGGTAAACGTCTGTTTTATTTTCATAAATATAGTTCAAATCCAATAGCGCGTGAGAACTCAACTGGTAAAAAACGGTTTCTCCACATTTAAATTTTGTAGGATCGATAGAATTATAAACGTAAAGTCCATCAGCATCTAAGTAATCATCCTGGTTACCAAAAGTAGCCAATGTTTCAATCCAGGTTTTATTCAACACCTTAAACCCAATGGCCTGGCTATAAATAAAATTATTTGCTCCGCTTAAATTTAAAACGGACGCCCGGCTAATGGTATATAAGTTAAGATTACCTAAGGGATAAAAATCCATCCTGGCGTTATATTGTTTTAACGTTTTATTGATCAGTTTTCCAAAATTAATATCCCCCTGTAAATCAATATAACGTCCTGTGTATTTTATGCCTAATAAACCAAGGTTGCTGTTATTAATATTACTCCTGTAAGTAGTATATATGTAATGGTATGAGCCAACAATTGCCAGGTAGTTATTAAACGCAAATTGTGTTTTAATAAAATATTCCAGCTGTTTATCAGTTTTGCCCAATAGGTCTTTATTATTGTCTTTGTCTTTATATGATGACCGGAATATATTTTGGTTAAATGAAATTGCCGATTGTTCCAGTTGCAGGCGCCAGCCTAAACGATTACTGATGCCTATACGTTCAAAAAAACCATTATCGCGCTGGTTGTTATTGGGCAGCTTTATACCGCTTTCCGCATCGGCATCAACTAAGCCTAAAGCGGTAATTTTTATTGAATGCAAGGTTTCCTTATCAAGATAAGCTGCATGATATGATGCGCCTAAATCATTATTAAGATAAGTATTACAATAGTAAGCGTAGAGCCGTGCTGTTGAGTTAAAGGAATCCTTATTTAGTACCTGGGTAAACTGGCTGATGGCAGCTTTATAATTGCCGGTAACCATGTAAGCATATCCCATTTTAAAACGCAGGCCGGGGAAATCCAGGCTATCGGCAATTGATTTATTTCCAAAAACAATCAGTTGTTTCCAGTCGCCGGCATTGTATAGTTGCTCAGCAGTACTATCTGCCAGTGCAAATTTGTTGTCCTGCGCGTAAGTGGCAACATTGGCAAATATTAAAGCAAGAAATAATATTAGTTTTCTGTACTCCATTGTGCCTTAATGTGTTTCCCGTTTAAATTGATGCTCAAAGCATGTAAGCTATCATGATCTATACAAAGTGTTGCTTCCATTATCGGATTTTTTTTACCGGCAAATGCCATGTATTGTTCAGATCTGATACTTAAGCCCGTTTTTTTAACCTGGCTACTGTTTTGGTAACTTATATTGATAAACCTGTAAAAAGGTGCTACAAAATCCTGTAAACAAAGCAAGGCCTTATTGGTAGTTAGATGCACAGGAAAATCATCATTAACCAACATCGTTTCGGTATTATTAAAAATGATCTTGTAAGCAGCCAGGTAAAAGTAATATAGCAAAGATTGCTGATCGCCATAAAAGCTGGTGAAGTAAAACATAGCGCCATTATTTATAAAATATGCCACGGCACCTGTGGTTTTGCTGTAGATGCAGGCTTGGCCTAATTCATCTTTAAAAACTTCCCAATTCTCGGTTGCTCCGTTTTCGCGGGTAAGTTTTGCTGTATAACCAGGCTGCAGGTCGAAGGCCTTTTTAATTGATGGATTAACTTCGGGGTTACCAATTAATTCTCCTTCGGAGGGAACGCTATAGCTCACCAGGCTGTTTTTATTATCAACCCGGTTAAAATAATAAGCAAATGGATAGCTCAAAGTTTTTGAGCCAATATAAGGGGTGGCCTGAATTTGGAAATGTAAATGAGGCTGGGGCGAGCGGCCCGAATTACCGCAAAAGCCCAGGAGGTCGCCTTGTTTAATCACTTCGCCTGGTTTTACTTTGATGGATTTTTTTTTAAGGTGTGATACTTTTGAATATAACCCGGTGGCATGAAAAATAACTACCGTATTGCCCCAGTTATCTTTCATGTTTTGGTCGCCTATGGCATTATCCTCAATATGGTTAACTACCAGTTCTACAATGCCATCGCCGCAGGCTAATACGGGCTTATTGTAACAATAAAAATGCTCGGGCAGGGTGCCGGGATATTGAAAGGTGCTTTGTTCCTCATCGCAAATTACAAAATCCAGGGCCTGACCCCAGTCGCCTTTGTGCGTAATGGTGCCATTGTAACCCTGTGAAACTGTCCAATAGCCCATAAAAGGCAGGGTCAGTTTAAAGTATTTAAAATCGTTAAGTCGGTTTCGGAGGTTTAAAAACTGGTACAGGTTTCTTTCAGGAGCGTAATGCTGCACCCGCGCTAATTGCAGCTTACCAGCATATCTGCGTAGCGTTAAAAAATATAGCAAACTGATATTGACTATGCAAAATGGAAGCGAAAAAATTGGCAAAGCATGAACCGACATAAAGCCGGTAAGCGAATTGATGACGATAAAGCCCAGCGGGATACACAATATTGCCAGCAAATAGGAGCGCAGGGATGGTATGGTAAAAAAACTACCGATAGCCACAGATGTCATCATGAAATTTGCGCCTAAGTGATAATAGCTGATGCCTTCGGGATAGGTATGCGTTATATTGTTAAGCCCACAGGCAGCTATGAAGCTGATGATAAGTAAGCTAAAGGCAATGCGCGAGTGGATGAGCATGCCAATAGTTATCAGCATGCCCGCAAGAATATTATGCTGAAATAAAATGGCACTTAACGATCTGAAAAATAAGCTTACAAATGGAGGCACTACCAGGGCCAGGTAGCCGTCAATCCCTGCCAGGTTACCCGGGCCGGCATAAATTTCGGCTAAAAGGTAGCTGCTTTTTTGCAGCAAGCCCATATTAAAAATGCTGTTTGATGCCAGCAATATCATCCAGAATACCAGGATAAATGGGAGAGATAGCATAGGCAGGCCAATTTTGCCGAGGCGATGCGCAAAAATAACAGCAGCAATTATAACCAGTATGCAGGCAACAAGCAGCCATATAACAAATAGCAGGTTAACATGGTAAAATGCCCCAAAAGCAATGCCCAGTAATAAACTGTTAAAACTATAAATACCCCTTTGAAGGTCATCACCACCCAACTTGAGTAGTTTGCAAACCAGCAGGGAGAAAATAACGCAGCTTAATCCGGCAAATCCCGAAGTTGTGTTGAAAAAAGAAACCACCAGTAAAATGATCCCCAATACCCGGCTCTGCGAAAAAAACAGTACCGAATAGGAATTGATGACCGATTTTATAAATGATGGAATTTGCTTCACTTACTGGCTTTTAAATGGGTTGGAATAAGCTCCGGTTCCTGGGTATAATCAAGTGTTTCATTAGCGCGGATCAGGTGTGGATGCTGTTGCTCATCTATCAACACAACGGCGGGTCGCAGGGTGATAAACTGCATCCACTGGGTCATGTTATAGGCGCCTACTTTGTGCACCACTACCTGGTCGCCGGGGTTAAGCGGGGGCAGGTTGATGCTTTCTCTTATTACATCTATATTCATACAAAGCGGCCCATATATTACCATGTTTTCGCTGTGTGGCATAAAATCCTGCGCGGGGCTTATCTGGTGCTCATACCAAAACGAGGTGAATAAAATGTTTACGCCGAAATCCACAATGGTAGCCCTTTTTCCATTGCTTAATCGTTTGTTGGCTATAACGGTACCCAAAAGATATCCGGCGTCATCGATTAATACCCGTCCGCTTTCTAAAATAAGCATGGGGAGATATTCATTGGCAAAACCGAAGTTGAGCAGGGTAGAGGTTATTACTTCTGCAAAATCATCTATCGATGGTACGGTATCATTTCCCGGCAGGTAAGCGCCTTTTAAAGTATTGGTTGATGGAAAACCACCACCCATATCAATGTATTCAATTTTGTGGTTCAATTGGATTTGGCAGCGCATGGCCAGGTTGCACAGTTTAGTGGTTGCTATACCGTATGCATCTGTAGTAAGCATATAAGTGCCTATGTGGCAATGTAAACCAACTAATAGCAGCTTGCCCGAATCAATAACTTTTGATAAGGCCGTCCAGGCTTCGTCGTTTTCATAGTTAAAGCCAAAGCGATCCCAAAGGGGATATACACCGGTATCCATATTAACCCGGATAGCCACGCGCGGTTTATTGGTGAACTCCTTAGTTAAATTAAGTAGGTGGTTAAGTTCTTCAAAATGATCTATATGGATGAGTGAATCATTTTCGATCGCTATTTTTAAATCATCATTTGATTTACCAGGGCCGTTAAAAATGATTTTGTTGCCTGGTACGCCATTGCCCAATGCTTTGCGATACTCAAAACCTGATACCACTTCGGCCCAGCTGCCTTCCTGGTGAAATACCTGGCAAACTGCGTTGAGGTAGTTGGTTTTATAGCTCCATGCAAACTGTACTTTAGGGTAACGCGTGCTGAAGGCCCGGTATGCCGAGCGGTAATTTTTACGGATCTGCTTTTCGGATAATACAAAAACAGGAGAACCATAATTTTCAATCAGGCTTTTAACCGAAACCCCATCGATGCTTTTAACAGGCTGCACACCGGTACGGGTGCCAAACTTGTTCATAACACCGGCGTGCAGTTTTTTAATATATGGTTTTTCGTATTCCAGCTTTTTCATTGTAATCAAATTATAGTTCGCCAAATACCGAGAATTGTTGAAAATCGCTAATGTCGGTTACGTGGTCCCAGGAGTATCGCACAAATAATTTACCGGCCTGGTAGTCATCAAAAGGCTCAACAATATCTCCCAATGCCATTTTTACCAATGCTCCAGGTTGATTTTGCCCAGCCGCCGCTGTCAAATAAATCCATGCCGGAAAACGCGGGTTGATCTCCAGGATATATAAATGCCCGTCCTCGTTGCTCATGATCTCCATTTCATAACCACCTTTCCAACCGGTTGCCAGCGCGAAATTATTACCCAGTTCAATAAACTTTTCATCCTTAATGGTAACTCCCGCCCAGGCCTTTCCTTTATCGGTAATGTATAGCTTGCGCATGGCCACTATACTTGTGTTATTGCCTTTACCATCGCCAAGGGCAGCTATATTAATCTCGGTACCTTTTATAAACTGTTGCGCTATCACCGGTACACCCCAGGCCGCGTTTAACTGATGAAATGCTTTAATAGCCTGATCCATAGTGTAAACTACAGAGGCCTCATAAAACTTACCCTTTATTACCATGGGGAAGTTGAACTCATCCGCCGCTTTTTTTATATCATCTATAGTATAAAGTTTGTGATCGGCCGGCACGTAAAACCCATGCTTCAATCCAAAATCCTTTAAATTCACCTTATCCCTCACTGCCAGCTGCTGATGCGAGGGCAGGAAACTCGCGATACCAATTTGCATTAATTGCGGGGCTATCTTTATGAAATTAAACAGCTCCGAATCAAAATTGGGGATAATAAGATCCAGCTTTTCCTGCTGGTGTATGTAAGTGAGCCGTTCAAGTAAAGCGTTTGCTCCCTCGGTTGGATAGGGGATCTGGTAGGTTTTATTTACATGATCGCGCAAATAAATGCCCGGCTCCAATGGTTCATAAGATAAACCGATAATCCTTAGCCCTGCTCCAAAGCTCTCCTTTAGTGAACGGATAACGGCCATTCCCGGACCGGGATTGTCATTGGCATTTATACCGGTAATGGCAAGGCATAAATTAGCGTATTTATCTGCCATTATCCTTCGGTTTCAAGCAAATTTGCTTCCTTCAGTTGTATCATCCAATCTTCCCAATCGCGCTCCAGCTGGTCTGCACCTACATCATATTTGTCAAGAATATCTTTTTTGATCTCGTGCCCCGTTTTACCACTTTTCATGGCTATTAAAAGATGTGCTGCCATGGCATTACCAGAAAAGGAATCGCCGGTGGCCGGGTTAAAAATAAACCCATTTTCGCTGGTTGCTATGTTACTCTTTATCTTCATTTATAATTGCAGGGAATGTAAATAATAAAGGTTAAACTTAACTGGTTTAGGTGAGTTTTACAAAAGCAATACCCAATATGGTGTTTAATTATAAAGCCTTATTTATGATGCCATTAAATATTGCATCCGCGATGCCAGTAGTTCCATATCCAATGGTTTAACAAAAAGAGCATCACATTTATAGGATTCCAGCTGGGCCTTTTTTGTTTTAAAAGCAGTAACAACAATGATAGGGACACCCTTTAATTGCTCATCCTCTTTAAAATCCTGGCATACCAGGGCACAATCCATATCAAGTAATAAATATTCCAGGATAATAAGGTCGGGATGGATCAACTTTGCTTTATCGTAAATCGCATTGGGATCATAGGTTAAATGAACATCAAAATCACCATAATACATAATGTCATCAATTACTGATAACATCCTGCTGTTTTTATCAAGGATCAGGATCTTTTTTTTGTTTCCGGTAGTTTTCATGTGTTTAGGGGATAATTAATGCAGGAATCAAAGCAAATGTGCCTGTTGCCCTGGATATCAATATGGCTGGTTTTTAAATAGTGTTAACTCTGATATAAAATTGAGCTTATTTTATGCTGTATTAAACAATGTGTCGTTAAATACCATAAATGTGCCGATGAATGGGTTAATGCACAGCTATTTGGACCAGTCTTTAATGAAATCGGCATAGTTGGTGCCAACAGGCAACTCTATATTACGCAGTTTAACTTTTCGGTTATATATTGATCTTATCTGCGCTTTAGCAACCACAAAGCTGCGATGGATACGGATGAACTGGGCAGCCGGTATTTTTTCCATAATGCTTTTTAACGACATAAGGGTAAGTACCGGTTTTTCGGCACTTAGTAAATGGATTTTGATGTAGTCCTGCATACTTTCGATGTACTCAATATCCCTGATGCTGATCTTGATCACCCGGTACTCTGAGTGTACATAGATGTACTCATCTTCGTTGGTTTGGCTGGTATTCTTAAACTGGTAATAGTCAATAGCTTTATGTACTGCAGCGCCAAAGCGGCTACTGTTTATCGGCTTTAACAAGTAATCTAACGCTTCCAGCTCAAAACCTTCAAAAGCAAATTTTTTGTATGCTGTGGTAAATATGACCATTGGTTTTTCTGGCAGCGAACGCACCAGGTCAACACCCGTAATATCGGGCATATTAATATCAACAAAGAGTACATCTACTTTATTGCTTTTTAAATATTCCGCGCCGGAGATAGCATCTTCAAAAGTGTTTACCATTTTCAAAGCCGGGTAGTCGGATACATATTTTTTGATGATCTCCAGCGCTAGTGGTTCATCATCAATGGCTACACATTTTAACTGCATCATGGTGTTCTTTAACTATCAATTTCCAACTCCACCCGAAACGTAGTGCCATCCGAACTAATGTTGAGCTTGTGCTTTCCGGGGTAAATATGCTGCAGCCGCTGCCGGGTATTAGTTATGCCGATACCTTTACGGCTGGATGTGGGGCGGTTATCAAATATTGTATTCTCGCAGGTGAACAATATTTTACCATGGGTTACATCCAGGTTTATGTTAATCACAGATGGTGCATGTTTACTTACGCCATATTTAAATACATTTTCAATAAAGGTCATCAATACCAGCGGCGGTATTTTCTGCTGATCGATATCGCCAGAGAAATTAAAATTAAGCGTGGTTTTTTTACCCAGTCGCAGTTTTTGCAGGTCGATATAATCATTGATGCAATCTATCTCGCTTTGCAGCAGCACAAAATCTTCTGCAACTTCATCAGTAACATAGCGCATAATGTTGGAGAGTTTCATAATACTTTCCGAAGTGTGTTCGCTATCGGTTACAGATAGCGCGTATATATTATTCAGTGTATTGAACAGAAAATGCGGGTTGATCTGTGCTTTAAGAAATGATAGCTCTGCATGAGCCTTTTCAGCCTCGGCCCTGATCACCATTTGCTCGGCAAGCTGCCATTTTTGAACCGTGCTCATGGCAATACCTAAGCCGATAACAATGACGAAGATAAATAGGCCTACCATATCAATATTCGCCGATTGATGGATGAAAATGATTTGGTTTGACGGTTTCACCAGGCTTGGATCCTGCATCCGCAAATCTTCATGAGGCAGCGGGCCAAAAGGCATGTTTTTAGGTGCCGAGGTATCGCTATCCGCTCCAGTCATCGGCTGTGGCCCTATTGCGTTTGTAGTAATATGCTTTTCTTTGAGTAAATTATGCAGTAACAGATTATCAAAAGGCTGTAAAAAATACACACAACCCGAAAGTAAAAGCACAATAATCCCATACGCTATATATTTTTTGTGGAACACAAACCGTGGCACCAGGTACCAGGCATTAAAGTAAAACATAAAAATATAGGTAAGACAAAACAGCCAGTAATAGGGCGATAATATAACGTTATAGGTGCTGCCGCTGCTTTGTTGCGTACGGTTCATAAACAGCAGAGGGAAACCAAAAAATACCAGCCAGCCGGCAGCGTGAATAAATATGTTGGTGGCTTTTTTGGAAAGGATCATCTGGTTAAAAAATTTACTAAATATAGCAGCCGTTATGCTGCCAATTAATGATCATCTTAAATTAGTTAAACTTTCAAATAAAGCCCTTTTTCATTTGATGCCATCTGCTGATTTGTGCAGGTTTATAAATAAGCGCCCCATACATGTACAGGGCGCTTTAAACTTTATGAAAAACAGAACACAATAACCCAGCGGATGTCCCTATTCCTGAATCATTGGCTCAAAGGTGATGAATGATGGGGCCGCAACCAATGGTTTATCGGTGAACCGTGGTTTTGTATAGATGAATGGGGATATGCAGCTTATTTCATAGTTGAAAAACAGGTATGGATATATAAAATGAATTGAACACAACTGTTTATTATTCTTTAAGCGCATTATCCCAATGCTCGGCTATTTTACCATCCTCTACACGCAGCATTTCAAAGGAGGCGGTTGTGTATTTTTTGCCGGGTGCTTTTGGATCGGGGTGTTCCTCTCTAAAGCTCAGTACAACCCAATCGCCTTCGGCAACTATAGAGATCAGGTTTGCTTTAATAGTTGCACTGATTGGCAGTGGTTTGGCAAACTTGGAAAAGAAATCAATAAAACCCTGCCTTCCGGTAGGTACGTTTGGGTTATGCTGGATGTATGTTGGGAGAAGATATTTAGAAGCCAGGTCCAGGTGGCCACCTTCTAATACCTCGCGCCAGAAATCATAGACCAGTTTTTTGTTTTTGGCAAGCTTAGGGTCCTTACTGTAAAGCATCGCCTTTTGATCCTGACCAAAAGAATTAAAAGCCAATAAAAGTGTAAAACTTAACAACAGCAGTGCTTTTTTCATGTGATCAATAATTGGTTGTTTAAATTGGTTGTTTAAATATATTTAAATTTTTGCTCCGGTTAATTCTTTAATCATAAAACGCTGGTGATGCTTTTATAATAATCAAAGTTTTAATAAAGAATAAGTATTTGAACGTTAGTTGATTACGTGTTTTTACGCATTGTTGAATTTTTTGAAGTGAAAATAATTTAAGATAAGGAAATATTGCATAACTTGCTGAAAACCTTATAGTAATGAAGAAAATCGCCTTGCTTTTTGTGGTTGTGAACGTCACAGGAGCTGTGTATGCCCAGGTTCCGGCAACACCCAAAAAAACAATTGTTGATAATTATTTTGGTATGAAGGTAAGTGATAATTATCGCTGGCTGGAAAATACTAAAGATAGTACCGTTCAAAAATGGTTTAAAGCCCAGGCCGATTACACAAATAGTGTTATAGATAAAATTCAAGGCAGAGATAGCCTTATAAAAACACTAAAATACTATGATTCATTGGAACCCTTTAAAATTCGCGGTATAATTAAAAAGGGTGGCCGTTACTTTTACAAGAAAACCCTTCCTGCAGAGAATGTAGGGAAACTTTATTACCGTACGGGCGAAAATGGCAAAGAAATTCTATTGTATAATCCATTGCCAATCAAGGGTAAGCAATATTCTATAAACTATTTTCAACCGAGCGAGGATGGTAAAAAGATTGCCTTTGGTATATCTGTAAGCGGTTCAGAAACCTCGACCATCTATGTAATGAATGTCGATACCAAAAAGCTATATCCCGAAAAAATATATCCGTCGTGGTTTGGGGTAAGCGGGTGGTCGGCTGATAATAAAGGATTTATTTATACCATTCAAAATAGCGGCGATAATACGGCCATGAACTCTATGACGGATACCCGCAGTATGTATCATGTAGTTGGCACAAAGCCGGCTACTGATAAATTAATTTTTAGTCGTAAAAAATACCCTCATCTTGGTATAACGCCAGAGGATCTCTGTTTTGTAGGTTACTCTGAAGATCTGAAATATATTTTTGGCATTTTAGCAGGGGTAAACCGGGAAATTAATTGCTTCTATGCACCCACAACAGAACTTTTTAAATCTACTATCGGCTGGAAAAGGCTGTTTAAAATAGATGACCATGTTACAAATTTTGTTTTTAAAGGCGATGATGTTTATATGCTTACTTATGAAGGCGCTACTAAATTTAAGATCACCAAAACAAACGTGAAAAAATTTAGCGTTGCCGATGCGGAAACCATTATACCAGAGCAGCAGGCTACTATTGATAATATAAGCCGAGGAAAGGATTTTATGTATTTTACTACTAACGATGGCATCAATTCAAGAGCATACCAATATGATTTTGTAAAGGGAAAGTCGGAAGAAATAAAGCTGCCGGTTAGCGGTACAGCTTATGTTGGCCCTGTTGATATTAAAAGCAACGAGGTACAATTGGGTATAACCGCATGGAAGCAGCCCTTTACTATTTACGACTACAACCCGCTTACCGGTGTTGTAAAACCATCTGTATGGACGCCTAAAGTGGAGTATCCGGGTGTTGAAGATGTTGTGGTAGAAGAGAAAGAGATAAAAGGGCTTGATGGCACCACAATTCCCCTTACCATTATGTACAATAAAAATGTAAAACGCGATGGTAGTGCCGTTTGCTACATGACCGGTTATGGGGCTTATGGCATATCCTCAACCCCATATTTTAGCATCTATGAACTGGCCCTGATGAACAAGGGTGTAATAGTTGCCGAAACCCATGTGCGTGGCGGCGGCGAAAAAGGGCAGGATTGGTATAAAGCCGGTTATAAAACCACCAAGCCTAATACCTGGAAAGATTTTATAGCATCGGGCCAGTACCTTGTTGATAATCACTACACCAGCACCACGCACCTGATAGGCGAAGGAACCAGTGCCGGAGGGGTACTGATAGGACGTGCCATTACTGAGCGGCCCGATCTTTTTGCCGCGGCTATCAGTAACGTAAGCTGTAGCAACGCCCTACGAATGGAGAACTCGCCAAATGGATTAAATAACACCAAGGAGTTTGGCACCGTAAAAGATTCTGTTGAGGCAAGGGGGCTTTATGAAATGGATGCTTTTCAGCATGTAAAGGAGGGTACAGCCTACCCGGCAGTAATTTGCATTGGCGGGATGAATGACCCCAGAGTAATTGTATGGCAGCCGGGTAAATTTGCAGCCGCACTGCAAAACGCAACTACGTCTGGCAAGCCTGTTTTAATGTCTGTTAATTATGATAACGGCCACTTTACCGAAAATAAGGAGATCTCCTATCGTAATTTTGCTAATCAATACGCCTTTGCCTTGTGGCAGGCAGGGCATCCGGATTTTCAGCCGGCTAAATAAAAAACTTTAAAAATAATCTAACAGATATCTGAATACGCCAGGACGGAAGTTTTTAAACTTCTTGTCCTGGCGTATAATAAAACTAAAAAACAAATCCCCGTTGCTTTGCCTTTTCGTAAATTAACGCGCCGGCATCTGCATCCAACAAAATTTCGCAGTTGGGATGTAATTGAACTACCGAGGCTGGAATATCTGTTGAAACCGGGCCTAAGATGGCCTGCTCAATAATGCGGGCCTTGTGCGCGCCTTTGGCTATCAGGATAAGCTTACGGGTATGCATAATGTTTTTTATGCCGCGGGTTAATCCTCCTAATACCACATCATCAGGTACTTGTGTTTCCCGGCGTACACGGGCTTCAAAGTCGGGGTCCATTGGTGATACCCATGTTTCACTTTCAAATGGCGTACCGGGCTGGTTTATGCCTATGTGTCCATTGCTGCCAATGCCAAGCATCTGCAGGTCGGCGCCGCCACGTTCGGCAAGGCGTTGTTCAAATAGCAGGCTTTCGGCCTCAAAGTCATCACTCATGGTAGGGGGCATAATAAAGTTTTCATCAGGTATGCCCAGCGGCCCGGCAATCTGGTTCAGTATCATGGTATAACAGCTTCCTGCATATTCGCGTGGCAGGTTGGTGAGTTCGTCCACATTAAAAAGCGTAACGCGCGATACATCAAAAGGGTATTGGGTGTAAATATCAGATACAATACGGTGCATATCCATCGTAGTTTGGCCTGTTGAAAGACCTATCACAGCGCTCGGTTTTTCCAGCATTTGGCCTATGATGCGCCATGCCGCTGTCTCATTAAATTCACGTTCGTTTTTGGTGATCGTTATCTTCATTACAAATGTTTTAGTTCTTCGTGAAAAAATATATCAATGGCTACCATTGCGCTTACCTCGTCCTCACCTTCAATAATAATAGTAATGGTGTCATCGCCCTTTGTTGCCAGCGAAAGTATATTGAGCAGGCTGTTAAGCCTTACTGTACGCTCGCCCTTTTTCATGCTGATGGAAGATGTGAACTTTTTAGAGAGTTTTACTAACGCGGTTGCCGGCCGGGCGTGAATCCCCTCGGCAGCGGTGTTCTTATATTCTTTTGAGATCATTTATTTACCTCCTTTAAATATGCGGCGATAGCAATTGAATTATCCATAGCCATAACCCGTTGTTTTACTTGTTTTGCAAACTCCATATCGCTTTGAATAATCGTGTTTTTTATATGGGGTATGGATGTGGCGCTCATGGAAAACTCTTTTAACCCCATGCCTAATAGCAGCAGGGTGGCGTCGGGGTCCGATGCAAGTTCGCCGCACATGCCAACTTCAATATTGTTTTTGTTTGCCTCATCAATTACATAACTTATCAGCCTGAGTACTGCCGGATTATAAGGGTCATAAAGGGTTTTTACCTTCTCATTCATCCTGTCAACAGCCAAAGTATACTGGCAAAGATCATTTGTGCCGATGCTGAAGAAATCAACCTCTTTGGCCAACAGGTCGGCAGTGATAGCTGCAGAGGGGATCTCGATCATGATACCTATCCTGATAGTTTTATCAAAACCGATACCAGCTTTATCCAGTTCTTCCATAGCCTGGTTCAGTATGACTTTCGCCGCGCGGATCTCCTGCACATTAGCTATCATCGGGAACATGATCTTAAGCTTCCCAAATGCACTTGCCCGTAATATAGCTTTTAACTGTGTAATAAAAATATCAGTTCTATCTAAACAGATCCTGATGGCGCGGTAGCCCAGAAAAGGGTTTTGCTCGGCAGGGAAATTAAAATAGGGAAATTGTTTGTCGCCCCCAATATCCAGTGTGCGCACAACAACTGGTTTGCCTTTCGCTTTTAACGCTACTGCTTTATAAAATGTAAATTGTTCTTCCTCTGTTGGTAACGAATCGCGGCCCATAAATAGTAATTCAGTACGCAGCAGGCCGCTGCCTTCAGCTCCAAAGCTATGGGCATGTTCCATATCATCAGCATTGGCAATGTTGGCAAATAGTTGTACTAATGTGCCGTCTGTGGTTATTGCCGCTTTGTTTTTCTGCGACTTTAATAAAGCCGTTTCGGCAAGCCAGTTCTCCTTTTTTACCTGGTATTCAATAATAGTTTCCTCATCCGGGTTTATGATGATTTCACCGGTTTGGCCATCAAGAATCAGGTGATCGTTGTTTTTAATGTTTGCCAATGTGTCTCCGCAACCAACAACCGCCGGGATACCTCTTGATTTGGCAATAATAGCAGCATGCGATGTTTTGCTGCCGGCCTGCGTTGCAAAACCAATAACATGGGTAATATCCATGCTAATGGTATCAGATGGAGTAAGGTCTTCTGCGATAATTATAGTGTTGCGCTGATATATTCTTGCAGCGGTTTTGCCCGTAATATTTAAGTTTTTTAAAATCCTGTTGCCAATATCCTGTACATCTGCCGCACGGGCCTGCAGGTATTCATTGTCCATGCCTTTAAACATGGCTACGGCATCAGCAATTACTGCTATAACGGCGTCGTTTACGTTCCTCTTTTCGATCGCTATTTTTTGGGCAACATCCTCTTTAATTTGCGGATCGCTTAACAACTCTATATGAGTTTCCAATATTTCCAGGCCTTCGCTGCCATTGTCTTCATCATAACTATCAATCATGATGTTTATTTCTGTCAAGGAACTATTTACAGCTGTGTCGAATTTTTCAATTTCGAAGGTGATGGCCGAGTCATCAGTCAATATCAACCCTGTTAAGGCGGCTTCCTGCTTTTTAAGCACATAAGCATTGCCTATTGCAATTCCGGGGGATGCACCTGTGCCAGTTAAGATCATACAAATAAATGGATTATACTGCCTATAAAACCCAGCGCCAATAAGCCTAACAACAGCCAGGTGGTTTTAACCTGTTTTTTTACAAAATAATATACCAGAAAGGTAAGTGCAAGCGGTATCATGGCAGGTAATATCTGGTCAAGGATACCTTGAATCGACACCGCCGACGATGAACTGCCAATGTTCAGTGGTGTTTTGATAACCATTAGTGTAGCCGGCATAGCGCCGACCACCATTAGTCCTAAAATAGCCGCGCCTGCTGTAAGCCTGTCCATCACATTGTTTTTGGCAAGGTTCTGCAGAAATTTGGTGCCTGTATTGTATCCTATAAACGTGAGGTTATACCTCAATAGCAAATGAGGTACATTAAATATCAACAGGAAAAGCAGGGGGGCCAATATGTTACCTTTTATTGCCAGCGAAGTACCCACCCCGGCAGCGATAACCTTGAATGTACCCCAAAACAAAGAATCAAACACCCCGGCCAATGGCCCCATGAGGCCTAATTTTACCGAACTGATAGAATCCTCGTCAAAATCTTTATCTGCCTTATTTTGCTCTTCCATGGCTGCAGTAATACCTATGATTAACGTTGAGCCGTAGGGACTTGTGTTGAATAATTGCAAATGTCTTATAAGTGCTTTTGACATTTCGGCCTTGGTTTGATAGAGTTTTTTTAGCACGGGTATCATAGCAAATACAAAGCCTGTATTTTGCCATGTTTCAAAGTTAAAGTTGGCCTCTAATGTAAGCGAGCGGAAAAATAACTTACGCAATATGCCCTTGCTTAATTTGTGTTGAGGTTGTGCCGGGATACTTTCTGTTGGAGGATCGTCAAAATCAAATTCATTATCCGCGGCAGTTGCCGGTTTAGGCGGGGCCTGGGTAACTATCAGGGCTATAATTACACCAAGCCCTCCAATGGCAATTATGGGCAGCTTTAAAAAGGCAGCCAGCGTAAACCCCAGGAAAAAATAGGGGGCAACTTTTTTATTGAACATCAGGTTCATCAGCAGCGCGAAACCCAACGCAGGCAGCATATTGCCCGCCACCTGCAGGCCTGATTGTACCCATGCAGGTATGAGATTTAAAAATGATTTAATGGCGGTTGATCCTGTTTCGAGCGCTACAAAAACGATGATCCCCATGAGCAGGGGTTTTAACAGGCCGGATAGAATATGCAGCCGTTGAATACTTTCATAATCTCCATGGTCTGCATATTGTGCAAATTTTTTATTGTATATGGCCCGGAAAACAAACAGCCCGCTAATTACCATTTCGGCTAAAATGGATATCGGCACAGCCAAAGCCAGGGCGATGGCGGGGCCTTTGTGTGATAGAATGGCAAAAGCGGTGCCCAGCACACCACCGGTAATAATATCGGGAGGGATAGCAGCGCCCACCTTAATATTGCCCATGAAGATTAGTTCCAGCGTAGCACCAATCATTACCCCCTGTTTAACATCTCCCAAAACCAAACCCACCAGCGGCCCTAATACTAAAGGCCTGCTCAATAGGGTAGTTCCCAAAAAATCCTCCAAATGCCCAAAAACGGCTATCAGGGTAAGGAGAAGGAATGTTGTTAGCACTTTATTGGGTTATTAACGTTTCTATCATTACTTTTTTATCGGTAGGTACCTGTCTTACTTCCAGCTCAAGTCCCTTAGCCAGCATTTCTTTTATAATTAGGATATCTTCGTCGGTAAGGGCGATAGCTTTTGAAATTGATCGGGTGCCTTCCTTCGTACGGATGCCTCCAAAGTTTATCGATCTGATTTCGCTTATTTCATCAACCAAAACAGCCGCATCCCTAACAGAATTAACGATGAGTAAAATTTTAAGGTTTTGGGCGCGGGGATCATTTAAAAAGATAGCCGCATCAGCCAGTGATTTGATCAGCAACTTTGCCGATGCGGGCTTAGCCAGGCCGAGCGTCATTTTCATGAATTCGTCTTTTGCCACCTTATCATTGGCCACAACTAAACAATCAGCATCAAGGGCAGGCGTCCAGGTAAACGCTACTTGCCCGTGTACCAATCTGTCGTCTATCCGTATCAGTTTAATCATTGTCAGGGTTGTTTTGTTGTTCTTCTATGAGTTTATTGACATAGGCAAGCTGCGCTTTTGCGTTCTCAATGGCGCTTTCTATCACTTCGGCAACCGGGGTATCATTGTCGCTTAAAATAACTTCAATTAACAGCGGTAAATTAAAGCCCGATAAGATGTGTACATTTTCGCGCAGTGCTTCCCTTAGCATAATGTTATTTACGCTTCCGCCAAGCAGATCAGTAAAAATGATCAGTTCATCATCATCACTAAGGCTATCCAGGATAGGTTTCAGCTCATCTTCCACAGAAACGTTCTGGTCTAAATAAGCACCAATCAGGAATAGGTTTTCGGTTTCGCCAATGATAATTTCAAGGGAGGATTTTACCCCATTGGCAAAGGCTCCATGTGTAGCTATCAGGAATTTTCTCATACTTTAAAGGTTATAGCGGCTTATTGCAAGCCAACACCAGGCAGCAATAAAACCGTTTTATCAAACTTATGGGTAAGCGCTTTGGCTGTCGCTTAATTCAGGTTCTAATACGTTGCAAGTATGCTATAAAGTTAAACTAATTTATAGTTTGCGTGCACTACATTACCACTACATATAATTTAACAACCTTATTTAAAGGTATTTATCACTTAGTAAATGACGATTTACAGCACTACAGGTAAAAATAGTAAATGACTTTTTTAGCTTTCAATTTTGACCTGATAACGGATTGTTAACGGATATAAATTGGCGGCTGTAATATTTATATGGGTAGTGGTGATGTAGGGCTGTGCAAATTAGCAATGGAAAATACTTATGATGATTTTTGTTTGGAAGAAGAAATAGATATAACATCATTAAAATTTAAATACCAATTAAACCAACCTAATATTTACCAACGTGAAAAACACCCTGTTACTATTTTTATTATTGTTTTTAACCTGCTCTGCAAGCTTTGGCAAATCGCCTGCCAATCAACCTGGATTTGGTGCAGGCCGGTCATTTTACCAGCAGCGTTTGAATGATAAGGAGGCTGTTTATTTTACGCCCGATAAGTATGCTATTAAAGCGGATGGCAAAACTGATGTATCTAATGCTTTGCAGCAGGCAATTAATTATGTAAAGGATAAAAATAATTTTGGCGTGCTTTTTATCCCCGAAGGGAAATACCTTATCAGTAAAACCATTTTTGTGCCAAGGGCGGTACGGTTAATTGGTTACGGTAAAACGCGGCCAGTGATTATCCTGGCCAAAAACTCACCCGGCTTTCAGCAGGCCGATACTACAGATAAAGGGAAGGCAAAATACATGTTCTGGTTCGTGAATAATATTTCCAAACCGGGCGAAGAGATTTACGATGCCGGGGCATCTACCTTTTATAGTGCGCTATCAAACATCAACCTGAAAATTGAAGATGGCAACCCGGTTGCCGTTGCCCTGCGTACGCATTATGCCCAGCATAGTTTTATTGCCCATGTGGATATTGATGCAGGAAATGGCAAGGCGGGCATGTTTGATGTGGGTAACGAAATGGAAGATGTGCGCTTTTTTAATGGGGACTATGGCATTTATACCACCAAGCCATCGCCCGGCTGGCAATTTATGATGGTAGATACTTATTTTGAGGGTCAGCGTAAAGCCGCGATACGCACACAGGAAGCCGGGCTTACCATCGTACGCATGAATGTTAAAAACGTGCCCACGGTGATTAATATTAACCCAAACTATCATGAAAAACTGTTTATGGAGGATTGCAGTTTTGATAAGGTAAGCGGCCCTGCCATTATTATCAGCAACGAGGATAACGCTTTTAACCAGATCAGCCTGCGCAATGTGGTGTGCCGCGATGTGCCGGTTTTGGCCAGCTACCGCCGCAGCGGAACTCAGACAAAGGGAGTGGGGCCTATCTATAAAATAAGAAACTTTACCTACGGTTTGCAGATTGATGACCTTAACGCCGATCCAGCATATAAAACTACTAATGAAATTGAACCATTGCAGGTATTACCTCCGCCTGCAATTACAGATATACCGGATTTTCCCGCAATAGCCACCTGGGCAAACCTGCAATCGCTTGGCGCTAAAGGTGATGGTGTTACCGATGATACCAGGGCTCTGCAGGATGCTATTGATAAATATGCGACCATTTACCTGCCGCAAGGGCAATACCGCATTACCGAAACTTTAAAGCTTAAACCCAATACGGTACTCATTGGTTTAAACCCAATAGCAACCCAAATATTGATTACGGATAATACGCCGGCCTTTGGTGGTTTCGGCAAACCTGTAGCCATGATTGAAACCTCAAAAGGTGGCGCCAATATTATTACCGGTATAGGTATTTCTACGGGCAGGATTAACCCAAGGGCGGTGGCGTGTAAATGGATGGCCGGCGAAAAATCATACCTCAACGATGTGAAATTTTTAGGCGGCCATGGTGGGATGAATAAGCCCGGCGTAAAAGATGCTCCTGGTTTGTACCGCGGAAATGATAGTGATATGTGGGATACTCAATATTGGAGCCTTTGGATAACTGATGGAGGAGGAGGCACATTTAAAAATATTTGGTCGGCAAATACTTATGCTACTGCCGGTGTTTATGTATCTAATACCAGTACGCCCGGCAGAATTTATGCTTTGTCTGTTGAGCACCATGTACGTAACGAAGTACGGTTTAATAAGGTAGCCAACTGGAAGGTTTACGCTCTGCAATTGGAAGAAGAAAGTCGCGAAAGTACCGAGTGTCAGCCTCTGGAGCTGGAGCAAACCAGCGATATGATTTTTGCCAACCTGTATATGTTTAGGGTGATCAGGGTGAATAAGCCTTATCCTTATGCCATCAGGAGCTGGAACAACAAAAACGTAGAGTTACTGAACGTGCATAATTACAGCCAGATAAAATATACCACTACCAACCCCTTATATGATATTGGCACCAATATGGAGGTGCGGCCATGGGAGTTTGCAAGGCTTTTTATTAGCGGAACGCTGAAATCGACTACAGAAATTGGCAATGTAAAACAGTTGGCCAAAGGGTTTGAGTTTGCTAACAGCGTATGTACCGATAGCAAGGGCAATATTTATTTTAGTGAAGCCCGGATGCGCCGCATTTATAAGTGGGATGTAAATACAGAAACCATTAGTTTATTGGCCGATTATCCATGGGAACCACTTTCGCTGGCTTGCGATCAGAACGATAAGCTATTGGTGGTTTTTAAATATGTGCCCAAACCAGGCTATTTGATCAACGGCAAGCAGGAGGAGTTTAAGAATCCAGCTGACGCCGCCGGTACATCATTCAGCGGATGGGGAAACTCCGGTTTTGCCAGCATGGCTTATAGTATTGACCCTGAGAATCCGGATGAAACTATTAGCGCCCTTAAAAAAGAAGCGATGCCGATTGGCAAAACCGTTTATCGTGCATTGTATCCTGCATACCGCTGGAGGGACTATCATGATTTTAATGCCGTATCAGTAAATAAACCAACCGAATGTTTTGTAGCACCAGATGGGGTAACCATTATCCCGGTGGTATATGACCTGGCCCGCGCAAGCGCTTTAACGGCAGCATATCCGGGTAAACCGGTTTACACTACTGATGAATATGATAAGCGAACCGTTCAAATGGACGTGAGTAAAGAAGGTTATTTAAGCAATCTGAAATACTTTGCCGAGCGCGGCGAGTTTGCATCTGCCACAGACGCGGCTGGTAATGTGTTTATTGCTGATGGTGAAATTTATGAATACAATAGCGCTGGCAAACAGATCAACATAATAAAAGTACCTGAACGACCAACCGGATTGGCTTTTGGCGGTAAGGGTGGTAAAACGCTATACATCACCGGCCATAATTCATTATATTCGGTAGAACTAAAGTGATGTAACAAAAAAAAGCACGGGCAAGTGCGATTCCCCTCTCGAGAGGGGCGGGAGGGCTGTGTTTCTGAAAGCACCCCTCTATAGAAAAGATTTGAAATAGATATGATTAAAATAAGCATATGATCAATAAAAAAATACAATCTTTCCTCATAACGATAGCGCTGCCGGGCATTGCCCTGGCGCAAAACATAAAAGTAGTTACCAACCAGGTGGGGTACGAGGATACGAAGGCAAAAAAAGCAATTGTGGTAACTGATAAGCAATATTCCATCAACTCGTTTGAATTGTTGGATGAAGCTGATAAAACCGTATTTAGCGGTAAGCCTGTTTACAGTGGTAAGGTGAATGGCTGGAAAGGGCGGGAGTTTTATACAATTGATTTCAGTGGTTTTAACACAGATGGTACTTACAGGATTCAGGTAGATTTGCCTGGAAAAAAGATAAGTTCGTACCTTTTCAAAATCGGTAAAAATGTTTTGGAGCAGGCAACCCTATCGGATGTGGTTTATTATTTCAAAGGGCAGCGCAGCGCGGGGGAGATAGATAAGGCCGATCATCACCTGCTGCTGGCAGGTAAAACTACCGATACCGTTGATGCTCATGGCGGCTGGTACGATGCTACCGGTGATTATGGCAAGCATCTTTCGCATTTGTCGTTTTCCCTGTATTTTAACCCGCAGCAAATCTCGCTGGTGGTTTATAGTTTATTTAAAACCAACGAATTGCTTAATAAAAAAACGGTAACCGATTTTAGGCAGATCAACCGCAGGGTTTTAGACGAGGCTATTTACGGTGCAGATTACCTGGTACGGATGCAGGCAAAGGATGGCTCGTTCTATAGATCGGTATCGGCCCCTGGGCCTGGGAAACTGGCGAAAGACAGGGTGATCCGGGCCGAAGACGCATCATACCGCATCAAACAAACCAAAGATCAAACACTGAAAAATGACGCGCAAAACAGCGACTGGCATCGCTACCAGGCCAGTTTTCGATCGGGCGGTGGTATAGCGATAGCCGCACTTGCCATGGCATCGTCTGCTAAAGCAAGCGGCGATTTTACCAATGCCCAATACTTGCAGGCTGCCGAAAATGCCTTTAAATTTCTGCAAGCCAATAATAAGCTCATGACCTTTGATGGTAAAGAAAATATTCTTGATGACTACTGTGCCTTAACTGCGGCTACAGAATTATATAAAGCCAGCAAAAAGCCGGAGTATTTAATTGCCGCAACCAAACGTGCTAATAATTTAATAAATCGTTTATCCAACTGGGGTGATTATAAAAATTATTGGCGCGCAGATAGTACAGATCGCCCTTTCTTCCACCCGTCTGATGCTGGTTTGCCGGTAACCAGTTTAATTTATTATTACCCTTATGCCGATGCCGGCATGCAGGCCGCTATCAAAAAAGCCATTAAAAGCTCTTTTGAGTTTGAATTAAAGGTGACGCATGAGGTAAACAACCCGTTTGGTTATAGCAGGCAGTTGGTGCAGGATACTTTGGGTAAAAGGCGCACATCATTTTTCTTTCCGCAGGGCAGTGATGCCTCGCCATGGTGGCAGGGCGAAAATGCGCGTTTATCATCAATGGCTACCGCAGCAAGATTAGCTGCCGGTTTGTTTATGGACGATAAGCCATTTCATGATCAACTGGAAACGTTCGCCATCGATCAGCTGAACTGGGTATTGGGGCTCAATCCATTTGATGCCAGTATGCTGCAAGGCACGGGTCACAATAACCCGGCTTACGGTTTCTTCGGCACGTTTGAGTATACCAATGCGCCAGGTGGTATAGTAAACGGTATAACATCCGGCCTCAATGATGAGAATGATATCGATTTTAACCTGTCATATGCCCAGATTCACAAAGATTATGACTGGCGCTGGGCCGAGCAGTGGCTGCCGCATACTGCCTGGTACCTGCTGGCTGTTGCCTTACATGAATAATTAATTTGATGAAGCATGAAGCCAATTAAAAATGCCCTGCCATTGTTTTTACTGCTATTTGTAGCAACTTTTGCCACTGCGCAGGTAAGCCGCACCACACTGGCAACAGGCGCTTTGGCGCCAGATTTTAATTTGCCCGGCATAGATGGCAAAACGTATTCCTTGCAGTCATTTAAAGATGCCAGGGTGCTGGTTGTGGTTTTTATCTGTAATCATTGCCCCACATCGCAGGCTTATGAGGATAGGCTGGTGAAACTTACCGGCGATTATGCCGATAAAGGCGTAACGGTGGTTGCCATCAACCCCAACAATCCGACCTCGTTGCGTTTAGATGAATTGGGTTACAGCGATGTGGGCGACTCATTTGACGATATGAAAATAAGGGCCACGCAAAGGCATTTTAATTTCCCATACCTATATGATGGCGAAACCGAGATTGCCTCAAATAAATATGGGCCTGTAGCCACACCACATATTTTTGTTTTTGATAAAGATAGAAAGTTGTGCTATAACGGCCGGATTGATGATATGGAAAACCCGGCTAAAACGCCTAAATCACTGGATGCCCGTAATGCTATCGACGCTTTGCTGGCGGGTAAGGAAGTTGCAGTACCAGTAACCAAAACCTTCGGGTGCTCTGTCAAATGGGCCGAGAAGCAGGACTGGATCCAAAAAGCTGCCGTAAGCTGGGCCAACGAACCTGTTAAATAGGATACCGTAGATGCCGCGGGTATTGTGAACCTCGTTAAAAATAAAACCGATAAATTAAGGCTCATTAACCTTTGGGCAACCTGGTGCGGCCCGTGTGTGGCCGAATTTCCAGACCTGGTGACCCTGATGCACCTGTACCGCGACAGGGGACTCGAACTTGTAACTATCAGCGCCGATGATCCCGCCCGCAAAGATAAGGTCTTAAGCTTTTTGAAAAGCAAACAGGCATCGGGCCTCAATTACCTGTACATCGGAGATGATAAATACAAAATGATTGAAGCCGTTGACCCCAAATGGGACGGCGCTTTACCCTATACCATGTTAGTTGACCCGGATGGAAAAGTAGTTTACCGCCACCAGGGAGCCATCGACATAGAAGAATTAAAGAAGGTGATTTTTGACGATGCGACGATGGGTAGGATATACAAGTAGTTGATATTTAATCATTTGATGTCATTGTATTCCGCACTGTTTCGGACGACAGGGACAAATCCTATAAAAAGTTTAGGGGCAGATTAGCAGGTGTTTATTTAGTTATTTCGATCAGGAAATCATACAAATTAATCTCGGTAGTTAAAACCAGTTTTTTTCGTACCCGGTATCGGCTAATCTCAACTCCTTTGAGCGAAATGTTCATTAGCTGTGCTATTTCTTTAGAGGTAAGGTTGAGCCGCAGGTAGGCACAAAGCTTCAGATCGGTAGCACTGAGGCATGGAAATTTGGCCTTCATGGTGGTAAGGAAGTTATTGTGAACCTGGTCAAAATAAATGGCGAAGCTGTTCCAGTCATCATCTTTTTTCTCGGAGTCGGTCAGTAAACGAAAAACGCTCCTGAACTCGTGGGTAAGATCGGGTTGTTTTAGTTTTTTGATGATATTGGTTAATTCCTCTTTTAAATTCAGCAGGATGCGGCCCCGTTCTACCTGCTGCATGGTGATGGTGGCCAATTCTTTGTTCTTGAAGTTCAGCTCAGTCTGCAGGTTATCATTTTTAAGCGCGATGATCTCTTTCTCATTCCTATCCAGTTCCAGGCTGTGCAGGTAACTCAGGCGGCGTTGTTCTTCCTCATGTTTTTGTTGGTGCAGTTCAAAGCGTTTATGCTGTGCCTTGTAAGCATAATAAAGGGCATAAACCGCTAATAAAATGTAAAAGAAGTAAGCCAGGATAGTTTGATACCAGGCCGGCTCAACTATAAAAGTGTAGTTAACTGCTGGAGATGAGTTGCCCAGATTGTTACGCACCCTTACCGAAAAGGTGTATTTGCCGTAAGGCAGGTTGGTGTAATCTTTCTCAGTTTTTATCGACCATTTTGACCATTCGTCATCAAATCCTATCAGTTTATAAGTAAACTCCTCATTGCTTTTTTGTGCGAACAGGGTAGATGAATATTCAAAATGAAAAGAGTTCCAATGTTTGGATACACTGGTTATCTGCCTGGTGTTTTGCGAGTTAGTGATACGGTCGCCTTTCATAAAGTAGCCCCCGAAGATCAAACTATCTTTTTCGGCAATGGCTTTTACTGAGGTGAGCAACACATTTAGTTTGGTTTCTGATTTAACATACTGACGATAATTGAGGTGGAAAATGCCATTATTTGAACCGATGAAGATATTCTCCATATCATAGGGATACAAATAGGCAGCGCCTTTAATAGTCTGCCCCGCGAGCTCAGGAAAATAGATCACGCTGTATGGTTTACCTGCCGATGGCTTGCTGAAATCCATTACCCCAATCCGTTGGTCATTAACAAACCAGATGTTGCCGTAGCTGTCTGCTGTCAGATTTTTTATGGCCGAAATGCCAAAAACAGGCTTAAAGTAGGCCGATTCTTCAAATTTATTGCTGGCGGCATTGTATTCGTAAACGCCCTTTTCGGTAGCAACCAGCACTTTGTTTTTAATAAAGTACACCTGGTTATTTAATACAGACGGCAATCCGTTTTTATCAGTATACTGGGTATAACGGATGATCTTTCTCCGATCGGCAGAAAGCTGGATTTTGTAAACGCCCCTATAGGGATGCGATGCCCATATCACATTGTCATTATCCCTGGCTAAGTTTGATAGCGACTCATAAATGCCTTCAATTTTACTGTCATTTTTAAATTCTGCACCGTTATTTTTGAGTAACTGCAAGCCGGTATAAGTGCCTGCGATGATATCGGGTGATGAGGGGATAGCAACAAACTTCCAGGCGCCTTGTCCTGTAGTGATAGGTTCAGCCTGGTTACCTTTAATTACAAAAGCCCCATCTTCATGGGCCATTAAAAGGTAGTTGTTTACCTGTGCTAAGCTCCAGACCTGGCCCCGGGTATTCTGTACTTCTGTAAATAAGCTTTTACTATTACTGAAATCTTTTTGCTGCTTATCTAATGAGGCACTAAACAGTCCGTCGGATGTACCAACGTATAGTTTGTAATTAAATATGCCAATGGCGTTACTTTTTACCTGGTTTTGTTTGCTTGCGTAAATGTGTTTTATAGCTGAACTGTAATTAATGAAATCCAAACCATTCTCTAATCCAAGCCATAGATTTTTATCTTTATCGGGGAGTAGCGTAAGGATATTGTTGCTCTGTAAGCCATCTGCGGTAGAAAATCTTTCAATAAGCTTACCTTTTTCGTCAATAATAAAAAGCCCCTGGGCTTTTGTGCCGATGGCATAACGGTTATTATCTATCTTTCTGGCACAACTTACCAGGTCGTTATTTAAAAATGGATCAATGTCCGTTGTTTTTTTGATGAGGGTATTACCAGTAAGTAGGAATAGTCCTTTCTTTAAGGTTGTTACTAAAACGGTATCCTTTTTATAATCCATTACCCCAGTTATATGCAATTCTGCAGTAAGCAGGTTTGTTTTGCATGGCTGCCATTGCGAACCTTTAAAAGTCATCAGGCCCTCATCCTTATCCTCTGCAAGTAACTGCCCCCCTGCATATTCAAGTAAGCGCCAGCCGCCGGGTGCGTCAAAAGTTTTTATTTCATTATTACTGTACTCAAACACACACTCGATAGTGCGGAAGAAAACTTCGTTTTTGTAGAGTACTATGCCCCAGATATCCGCAAACTGCCTTGCTTTTTGCGGCATGAGTTGTTTTATGGAGTGGAAATGTAAAATACCATGAGCATCCGGAAAAAAGTAACCAATCTCGTCCTGTCCGCCGGCAAAGATCCGGCCCGATGGATCAATAGCTAATGATTTTATAGCCGCTTTGTTGGGCAGAGGATAAATTTTCCAGTAACTGCCATCGAAAGTGAGTAACCCATCGTTATTTGCAAAATATAAGATTCCGTTCCTATCCTGCTTTGCATCGTAGATTTCGGTACTGGCATTAAAATCGGCATGTGTGTAGTTTTTAATTGCCGGTATTCCGATGGTAGTTTGCCCTATCACAGTAAAAATAAAGGCATTGTAAACAAGAATAAGCAGGGCAATTTTTTTCATCAACAGGGTTATTAGGGCTTATAAGGTAATCTGGATGAAATTTAATTAAAGATTTTCAGATAACGAACGTTAGAATAAAATGTAGGGGATGAATTAGCTATAAATGATATTGTTTGTAGTATTTATGTAGGGGAGTTGTTGATGTCATCATTAGCGCTCACCCCGCGATAAGGGTGAAAGAGAACTGTTTAAGCTGGTTATTTTTTTACTGCCCAAAATATTGAATTTATCACGAGTGTGGTAAAATTATTATCCTGAAAAAGTTCTGGAAAATGCCCCATCGCAATATAGATGTTTTTGGCCTTAAGATGGTCATTGGTCCAGATCACGGGATGATCTCCCATTTTAATGTTGATGTTTGGCACAAAGGAATTTTCGTCAATACTGGCCAGTACGTGCACATTGGCGCGCGGGCTTTTATTGTAAGTATACCATTCATCTTTAGTGCTAAAGGTAGCAGGTAAACCTTTTAAGGCGGGGTGGTTTAAGTCTTCTATTTTAAGGGAGGCGGTAGTACCGCCATGAATACAATCTTTAAACTCGATGCCACCCATAAATTGCGAGTACCACTGCCACATAGGGTAGCCATCAAAAACACCCAGCAAGGTGGGGTGATGAAAACCTATCCAGCCGCCTTTGCCATGTTCCAGGTAGTTTTTAAAAGCCTCCTGAGCTTCCTTTCCCCAGGGGTATGGCGGATAGTCTAATTGGATGAAGAGTTGGTATTGCTTCAAAAAAACTTTGGTGATAGGTTTGGTATCACTAATGTAATCGATTGTGAAATTACTGTCGATAGCCAGTTTATTGAGCCAGATGCGGGCAGCCGTATCAAACCGGGCATGGCCGCCACCTGTTTCGGCAATGGCAATAGCTTTAAAACGGGGTTTAGGGGTTTGACCTAAGAGCGTATAACTGCTGAAAAAGATGATTAGAAAGGTAAAAAGTGATAAGGTTAAGGTTTTCATAATTGCAGCATTGTTGCTAACTGAAAACAATTATAGGCGAAACTTTTTAATCAGAAACAGCAAACACCTCATCGTAGTGGTAAAGTAGGGCGTTATCCCGGGCTTTTTGTAATAGTTAATATTGATATTTGAAATGCAGATACAGCGCACAGTATAAACCTTATACCCAAATTATGAAGCAAAAAATAAGATCCGGGCTATTGCTTTTTACTTTATATATACTGACTCCATTGGCAAATTATGCCCAACAGGATACCTCCAAAATATCCATCCCAATGAAAAATGGAAAGATCAATTACGAGCAAGCGTTCACCACAAATAAAAGTAAAAGCGAGGTATTTGCACGCGCCGAAAAATGGTTTGCCAAAACTTTTCCTGATGAACCACCAAAACTTTATTCATCTGATAAAAATACCGGAGAGATAAAAGGTATCGGCATGTTTAAAGTGATCACCAGCAACACAGGTAATTATTACTGGCTTAAGTTTGATGTAAACATCAGGGTAGCAGAGTCGGGTTACGCTATAGTAACCAATAATTATTATGAAAAACCTATAGAGAAAGGTATCAGTAACGAATATTCAAAAATATCATACCGCTGGTGGGATTATCGTCAGGGCCATCCATGGTCTGTTGAGGATAAAAGGCTGTTTACCGGGCTTGATCAAAATACATTGCAACTCATATCATCATTAAAACAAAGCATCGACCAATAATCATATCAAATACAAATGAAAAAATTACTGTTTCTCATCTTGCTTTTGGCTTCATTTAATTTGATGGCCCAGCCCAAACATTTTAAGGTATTGGCATTATATGAGAATGGTGGGCACCATATTGAGTTTTCAAAACGGGCCAAAGTATGGCTGGATAAGCTGGGGGCCGAAAAGGGTTTTACCATTGATTATATCCAAAACACTGATAAAATAGATGACGCCTTTTTAAGTCAGTACCAACTTTTTCTCCAGCTTGATTATGCACCATACGCCTGGACAGATAAAGCAACGGCTGCTTTTGAAAAATACATTGATGAGGGAAAAGGGGGCTGGGTAGGGTTTCACCATGCCACATTATTGGGCGAATTTGATGGCTATCACGAATGGCAATGGTTCTCGGATTTTATGGGGGGCATAAGCTGGAAGGCGTACATAGCCACGTTTGCTAAAGGAAAAGTGAATGTGGAAGTTAAACAGCATCCCGTAATGAAGGGCGTTCCTGCTTCTTTCCTGGTTGAGCAAGAGGAATGGTATACTTACGACAAAAGCCCGCGTGCCAATGTACATGTACTGGCCAGTGTGGATGAATCAACCTATGAGCCACAAGGTGACGTTAAAATGGGTGATCACCCGGTTGTTTGGACCAACGAGCACGTTAAAGCCCGCAACGTATATATTTTTATGGGGCATTCGCCAAACCTGCTGGACAATCCTGCATGGGTAAGGTTGGTTACCAATTCAATTTTGTGGGCCGCCGGTAGGTAATTAATATTAGAACAAAAGACTATGTTAAAGAAAATTTTAAGCCTGATCACAGCTGCGTTGCTATGCTCATTAGCGCATGCCCAAACTCCTAAATTTAGGGTGTTGGCGCTTTACACCACAACGGTGGAATCGGATCACGTGGATTTTGCCAATGATGCCATTAAGTATTTTACAACCCTCGCTGCTAAAAAGGGTTTTGTGTTGGATACCACCACCAACTGGAAAAATGTAAATGATGAATACCTCAAAAAATATCAATTAATCATCTGGCTTAATGATTTTCCGCAGAATGAATTGCAGCGCGCCGCTTTTGTAAAATATATGGATAATGGCGGAGCCTGGCTGGGTTTTCACGTAGCGGGCTACAATGATAAATACACCAAATGGCCCTGGTTTGTGGACTTTTTGGGTAGCGCTGTATTTTACAATAATAGCTGGCCTCCATTGCCCGCAAAACTGATAGTGGATGATCCCAAACATCCAATTGCAAAAGGTATACCGGTACATTTTGTATCGCCCATAAATGAATGGTATGGATGGTTGCCCAGTCCGCGGTTAAACAAGGATGTAAAAGTGTTGTTAACGCTCGATCCTGCTAACTATCCTTTGGGAAAAAAGGATATCCTGAGAGGGGGAGATATCCCTGTAGTTTGGACTAACACCAAATACAAAATGCTTTATATCAACATGGGGCATGGTGATATGATCTTTACATCCGATATACAAAATAAGTTGTTTGAGAACGCCGTAATGTGGTTGGGGGAAAAGAAGTAGTATTTAAGCTAATAAATATTAAAAGAGTTTTTGTCATCCTGAACGCAGTGAAGGATCTGTTATTCGCCATGCTTCTTCGCCCTGTAAAGTCTGCGATTAGATCCTTCACTGCGTTCACTGTTGTCCGGTAAAGATTGGCTAATCAAGAAAAGATGTTGATTAGTGTATGTTTTAACGGTTTAGGTTTTAAATCCGATTTCTAAGCCCCCCAGTTTTAGCTGAGGGGATCGACTATCGG
>NZ_JANYGH010000012.1 GCF_025362475.1 Mucilaginibacter sp. | reverse complement strand
GAAAGGTAAAGGGTGAAAAGTTTTTGCCTGGTTGATTCACCTTTCACCTTTCACCTTTCACCTTTCACCTTTCACCTTTCACCTTTCACCTTTCACCTTTCACCTTTCACCTTTCACCTTTCACCTTTCACCTTTCACCTTTCACCTTTCACGGTTGTATCATTACCGTACACTCACTGTTACACTTACGCACACATTTGTATTGTTAACTTATGTTAATGCATTGATTATTAGATGTTTGTTGTTTTGGTATATGTTTTAAACTATGTGTCAAAATCTGCAGATAATATGGTCAAAAATTATATCAAAATTGCCTGTCGAAATATTGTGCGGCAAAAGGCCTATTCAAGTATAAATATCGCTGGTTTAGCTATAGGCATTGCTTGCGCGTCTATGATATTTTTGTGGGTGCAGGATGAACTAACCTTTAATCATAATTTTGAGAAGCGGAACAACCTGTACACCATATTTGAAAACCAGACCTATAATGGCAAAATATCTACCTTTCGCGCTACACCGGGTCCTATGGCCAAGGCTTTAAAGGCAGATATTCCCGGTATAAAAAACGCGGCTCGTACAGCAGGTAGTGATAATCAGTTATTTTCACTTGGCGATAAGGTAATTAATGAGCCCGGTAGTTATGCCGATGCGGAAATATTGCCAATGCTCACTTTACCTTTTATATATGGAAAAAGCGAAAATGCACTACAACAAATACATTCGGTTGTGGTTAGCGAAACCATGGCTAAAAAGTTTTTCGGTAATACAGATCCTGTGGGAAAAACACTCAGGATGAACAATGAGCAGGATTTTACAGTAACAGGGGTATTTAAGGATCTGCCAAAAAACTCCACCCTGCAATTTCATTGGCTGGTTCCATTAACAAATATCGAGCATAAAATGCCCTGGATGCAGGATTGGGGCGCCAACTGGGCCCGTACCTATGTGGAGTTGGAACCATCAGCAGATGTTAATGCGGTTAACAAAAAGCTATCTACTTATCTCGGCACCAAAAAAAAGGAAAATAAAACGCCTTCGTTTCTTTTTGCCATGAATGATTGGAATCTGTATGACAATTTCACCAATGGTAAAATGGATGGCGGTCGTATTGAATATGTGCGTCTTTTTGCAGCCATAGCTTTTATCATTTTAATTATCGCTTGCATCAACTTCATGAACCTGTCTACCGCTCAGTCGGAGAAACGTGCTAAAGAGGTAGGTGTGCGTAAAGTAATGGGGGCGGGTAAAGGTAAGTTGATAGGCCGGTTTATAGGCGAGGCAGTTATCATGGCATTCATAGCCGTGATTGTAGCGGTTGGCTTTATCTATGTTACGTTACCATTATTTAATTACCTGGTACAAAAAGAGCTTGCTATCCATATTTTTGAGTCATCACATTTAATTTACCTCGTTACAATAGGGGCTGTTACCGGTCTGCTGGCCGGCAGTTATCCCGCGTTTTATCTATCATCATTTAATCCGATAACTGTTTTAAAGGGCATCCAACTAAAATCTGGTGCTGGTGCCGGTTTCATCAGGCAGGGCCTGGTTATTACGCAGTTTTCTGCTTCTATTATACTCATTATAGGAACGGTAATGATTTACCAGCAAATTCAGCACGTAAAAAACAGGGCGCTGGGCTATAATAAAAGTAACCTGATCTATATTAATGCACAGGGGAAATTAACGGAGCATTTTGCCGGGATATACAATGATTTAAAACAATCCGGATTAGTTGAGGAAGCGTCCCTAAGTGAATACCCTGTAGTGCAGATATGGAATAATACGGATAACTATTCATGGAAAGGTAAGGATGCGTCAAAAAATCCATTGATTACCTGGGAAAATGTTAGCGCACAGTTTGTGAAAACCATGAATATGAAGCTTACATCAGGCAGGGATTTTTATACCGATCCAAAACTTGATAGTAATAATGTGATCATCAATGAAGCATTTGCCAGGCAAATGGGAAAAGAGGGTCATGTAGGAGGGATAATAAGGGAAGGAAGTAACAAAACACTTACGATAACCGGCATCATTAAAGATTTTTTGTACAACGATATGTATGTATCTGGCGCCCCGCTGTTGTTGTATAATCACCCTGAAGGTACAAGGGTTTTAAGTATCAGGTTAAAGGCAGGTGCAAACCTTAAAGATGCGTTAACCAAAACAGGAAATATTTTAAAAGAAAACAATCCCGGCTATCCCTTTGAATACAAGTTTGTTGATGAGGATTTTAACCAGCTGTTTATAACCGAAACACTAACCGGTAAACTGGCGGGTGTTTTTGCATCGCTTGCCATAGTTATTTCCTGTTTAGGTTTATTTGGTCTTGCCGCTTATACCGCTGAGCGCAGGATAAAGGAAATAGGGATTCGCAAGGTGCTGGGTGCATCTGTAGTTGGTTTAACGGCTTTGTTATCAAAAGACTTTTTAAAGCTGGTAGGTATTTCATGCCTGATAGCGTTTCCGGTAGCCTGGTGGGCTATTGCCAAATGGCTGCAAAATTACCAGTACCGCATAACTATGCATTGGTGGGTATTTGCAATTGCAGGAGTATTGGCCATGCTGATAGCGCTGGCAACAGTAAGTTTCCAGGCCATAAAAGCAGCGTTAAGCAACCCGGTAAAAAGTTTGAGAAGCGAGTAGACAGTTGGCAGTTTTCAGTTGGCAGAAAGCATAAAGAGAGAAGAATAAAACAAAAGCTCTAATAACGGTGAAATGAGATGATAAAGAATTATTTGAAAATAGCCTGGCGTAATATTTTAAACAATAAGGTTTATAGCGCTATCAATATTCTGGGTTTGGCAGCTGGTATGGCTGTGGCCCTTATTATAGGCCTATGGGTGATCAACGAGTTTTCGTACGATAAGTTTTTGCCCAATTATAAGCAGTTATACCAGGTGCAGCTACATTTTACTACTCAGCGCGAAGAGCACACCCAAGCGGCTTTAGCTATTCCACTTGCTGATGTGCTGCGTAAGGAAGTGTTAGGCATTAAATATGTTGCCGAAACGGATTGGGTTGGCTGGCAATATCATGATCTGCTGGTGGGCACCAAAAAACTGTACCTTGGTGGAGGGGCAGCACATCCTGATTTTTTAAAGATATTTCAGTATCCATTTGTAAAGGGAAGTGCTAAGGATGCTTTTAAAGATCCTTATTCTATTATCCTGGATGAAGCAACCGCCAAAGCGTTGTTTGGTAATGCCGACCCCATCAATAAATTTATTCGTTTGGATAATAAGCAAAACCTGAAAGTTACCGGCGTTATAAAAGATATTCCTAAAAATGCTACCCGGCAATTTAGTTTTTTGACACCTTTTAGTTTTAAGGAGCAAACAGAGGGCTGGATGAAGAACGCCCGAACTACCTGGACAAATAACTCGTTCAACATGTACGTAGAGTTACAGCCTGGTGTAACCGCCGAACAAATAGCTCCTAAAATAAAAAATATAGTTTACCAACACAGTGTGCAAATGCGGCCCGCAAAACCGGAGGTGATATTGCATGCAATGAAAGACTGGCATCTATATTCCGACTTTAAGATGGGTAAACCGGTTGGTGGTTTTATTGATTATGTACGCATGTTCTGCATTATTGGCATATTGGTATTGCTGATTGCCTGTATTAATTTCATGAACCTTTCTACAGCACGGTCAGAAAAACGGGCGCGCGAGGTAGGTGTACGTAAGGCTATCGGCTCACAACGTAAAGATCTTATTATCCAGTTCCTGGCCGAATCTATTCTGATCACCTTTATCGCATTTTTATTTTCGATAGTTTTTGTGCAACTGGCTTTGCCTTCATTTAATACCGTAATAGGTAGCTCAATAGCCATACCTTTTGCAAATCCTTTATTCTGGATCGGTATGTTATTATATGTACTGTTAACCGGTTTATTAGCGGGTAGCAGGCCGGCGTTTTATCTGTCGTCATTTAATCCTGTACAGGTTTTAAAGGGCAGTGTCAAAATAGGTAAAGCGGCATCATTACCACGTAAGGTACTGGTTGTACTTCAGTTTAGCTGCTCAATAGCTTTAATAATCAGCACTGTAATTGTGTATCAGCAAATTCAGTACGCCAAAAACCGGCCAACCGGATATAGCGCTGAACGCCTGATGATGACTGATATGAGCGGCGACCTCGAGACCAATTATGGAGCCCTTAAAAACGAATTAATGAGTAGCGGCGTGGTTGAAAGTGTAGCGTCAGCATCAAGCCCTGTTACTAATATTTACAGCCACATGTCGCTTGATAAATGGCCCGGTAAGGCCGCCGATGAAGAAGCTGTTAATGTGGGGGCCATTTCTGTATCTGATAACTATTTTAAAACCTTGGGTATGACCTTAAAAGAAGGTCATGATTTTTCTGCCAAATGGAGCGATGATACAACCAGCGTTATTCTTAACGAGGCTGCCGTAAAACGAATTGGCCTTAAAAATCCAATAAACCAGCTTGTGATGTGGAATGGCAGTAAAGGCCCTGTACGCATCATCGGTGTAGTAAAAGACGCCCTTATGGAATCGCCGTTTACACCGGTTGCGCCTGCAATTTTTAATCATGGGAGGGGCGGCAATAACATCATGTACAGGTTATCGCCAAATGTAAACACCCAGGACGCCATAAAAAAGATCAATAAAATATTTGATACTTATAATCCGGCCTATCCATTTATTTACCAATTTGTTGATGATGAATACAACCACAAATTTAACCTTGAAGTATTGGTAGGTAAACTGGCGGGTGTGTTTGCCGGCTTAGCTATATTTATATCGTGCCTGGGGCTTTTTGGTTTGGCTGCCTATGTAGCCGAGCAGCGCACCAAGGAGATCGGTATCCGCAAGGTATTGGGTGCTTCTATATCCCAGGTTTGGCTGCTATTATCAAAAGATTTTATCCTGCTTGTCATCATCAGTTGTGTAATAGCATCGCCGGTAGCGCTATATTTTTTACAAAGCTGGTTGCAGAAATATGAATATCGCATTACCATCGGTCCTGGTGTATTTATGCTTTCGGGATTGGTGGCTATTATGATCACCCTTATAACAATAAGTTTCCAGGCTATAAAAGCGGCGTTGACTAACCCGGTTAAGAGTTTGAGGAGTGAATAAGGAGGAAAGTCAAGAAATAAGAGTCAAGAATCAAGAATAATAACAGGAGCAAAGTAAAACACCAATAAACTAATTACTAATTGAACGAAAAACATGATAAAGAACTATATAAAAATTGCCTGGAGAAATTTAAAGCGTAACAAAGCTTACGCGGCCATCAGTGTTATTGGCCTGGCACTGGGTATTGCCTGCGGTATTTTAATTTTTACGCTGATAACCTATCACCTCAGCTTTGATACTTTCCATAAAGATCAGGACAGGGTTTTTCGCTTGTATACCGAGTGGCATGATGATGGTGTCGGCAAATCAAACGGAGTACCGCAACCCTTAGGGAAAACTTTCAGGAGTGATTTTACGCTGGGCGAAAAAACAGCAAGGGTAATAAATTTTCATAACCCTTTAATTACCATAACCAAAGGCAACGAGGTTAAAAAGTTCCAGGAAGAGGACGGCGTGGCTTTTGCCGAAACCCCGTACTTTGATATATTGAATTTTCCTTTATTAAAAGGCGACAAAAAAACGGTATTGGTAGCCCCCGGCGAAGCGATAGTTACCGAAAAAATAGCACATAAATACTTTGGGAGTGATAATGCTATAGGTAAGGTGATCCGCCTGGATAATAAAGTAAACTTTACCATTACAGGCATTTTAAAGGACCTGCCCAACAATACCGACCGCAGGCAGCAGATCTATCTATCATATGGTAACATGAATGAGTACACCGATAAGCGCCGGGAAGAAAATTGGGGTGGGGTATACAGCGGCAGCGAGGCATTTACAAAACTAAAAAAGGGCGTATCCAAAGCGCAGGCTGAGAAAGCTTTGGCGGAAATTGTAAAAAAACATTACACAGGCCGCGACTTGAAAGTGTGGTTCTTTAAACTTCAGCCCCTTAACGATATACACTTTAATGCCGAGCTTGACGGCTATGCCGATAAAAAGTATTTATGGGCGCTGTTTTTTATAGGTATATTCCTGATAATTACTGCGTGCGTAAACTTTGTAAACCTGGCAACAGCACAAGCGCTTAACCGCTCAAAAGAAGTTGGCATCCGCAAGGTAATGGGGAGCTTACCTTACCAGCTTTTTTGGCAATTTATTGCCGAAACTGCTTTAATAACAGTTGTAGCTGTAGTTTTAGCAGTAGGAATATCCTATGTCGCTTTACCCGCAATAAATCATCTGTTCCAGTCAGAGATGCAGTTTAATCTCGCTGATCTATCTGTTTTTATCATTTTAATAGGTATCGCAGTGGTTTTCCTTTCCGGTTCATACCCGGGTTTGGTATTGGCCAGGTTTCAACCCATTATGGCGCTTAAAAGCAAGCTATCACAAGAACATATTGGGGGCTTTTCATTACGCCGCGTTTTGGTAGTAACACAGTTTGCTATTTCGCAGGTCTTAATTATTGGTACCATCATTATTGTATCGCAACTTCACTATTCGCAAACTGCCGATCTTGGTTTCAAGAAAGACGGAATTGTTTTATTACCTGTTCCATCAAACGATAAAGTGAAATTAAGCACCATGAAAAACAGGCTGAACGAAGTTCAGGGTGTAGAAAAGGTTTCTTATTGCTTTCGTCCGCCGGCATCACAATCAAATAATACCACAGGTGTTAACTATGATCATCGTGCAGAAGATGAACACTGGGGCATAAATATCAAAACAGCTGATGAAAATTACCTGTCGACATTCGGTTTAAAATTGGTTGCAGGTCGTAATTTCTTCCCTGCAGATACAACACGGGAGTTTGTGGTAAATGAAACCTTTGTTAAAAAACTAAATTTAAAACCACAAGATGTTATTGGTAAGGTACTGGCCATAAACGGTAAATCTACCAAGGCACCTATTGTAGGAGTGGTTAAAGATTTTTATAATTATTCATTCCATACCGAAATTTCGCCGATATGCATTATGCCCAATTTTAATAACTACTCAACTGTGGCTATCAAAATAAATATGCGTAATGCCAAAACCTCGCTGGCATCGTTCGAAAAGATCTGGAACCAAACCTTCCCCGAAGATTTTTACTCATACCAGTTTTTGGATGATAGCATTAAGAAGTTTTATGAAATGGATAATATCTTACTTACACTGATTGAAGCTTTTGCAGGTATTGCCATTGTTATAGGCTGTTTGGGTTTATATGGATTAGTATCATTTATGGCCGTGCGCAAAACAAAAGAGATTGGTGTACGCAAAGTGCTTGGTGCCGAAATAAAGAATATCCTTTGGTTGTTTGGAAAGGAGTTTACCTTTTTGTTATTGATCGCTTTCGTTATAGCTGCGCCGCTGGCCTGGTGGGCCATGCATAATTATTTGAAAGATTTTCAATACCGCATAACCATTGGCCCGGTTATTTTCCTGGAATCTATATTGTTAACATTTATTATCGCTAGCATAACGGTTGGTTACCGGTCTGTAATGGCATCGCTGGCTAACCCGGTTAAGAGTTTGAGGAGCGAGTAGTAAGAAGGTTAAAGGCGAAAGGTAGGGTAGAAAGCTCAACGCATTAATGAAGTGAAACGAAATGATTAAATGAGATGATAAAGAATTATCTAAAAATCGCCTGGCGAAACATCGTTAACAGCAAGGTTTACAGCGCAATAAATATATTGGGGTTGGCAGCCGGGATGGCTGTGGCATTGCTGATTGCGTTATGGGTTAATAATGAATACTCATACGATAAGTTTTTGCCCGGTTACGAGCAGGCCTATCAGGTGCGCCGCAATTTTAACAGCAATGGCGAAACTTTAACGTTCAGTTCAACCTCACTTAAATTGGCCGACGCATTAAAAACCAACTATCCCGAGGTTGAATATGTTGTACCAACAGATGGCATTGGCTCGCATGGGTTATTGGTAGGTGATAAAAAACTTTTCTTGGATGGCCCTCGGGTTGGCAGCGATTTTTTAAAGGTTTTTCCTTATCGTATGCTACAGGGAAATGCGGGTTCGGCATTAAAGGATGCTTATTCCATTGTGCTTACAAAGGCTACAGCAATTGCTTTATTTGGGGATATCAACGTAATAAACAGGGTAGTAAAAGTTGACAATGCTTTTAACTTAAAAGTAACAGGTGTGGTTGATGATGTTCCGTTAAACTCATCATTGCAATTTAAGTACCTTATTCCTTTTAGCTTGCTTGAACAAACTAATCCGTATATGAAAGGTGCCCATGATAGCTTTGGGAATAATGGATTTAACATATTTGTAAAGCTAAAGCCCGGGATCACTTACGCCCAACTCGCTCCTAAAATTAAAAACATGGAGAAGGGCGAAGATAACATCAATGCCAAAAACTCCGAGGTGATTACGCAGCCAATGAAAGACTGGCATTTATATGGCGATTACAAAAATGGGATAGCGAGTGGCGGCTTTATTGAATACGTGCGAATTTTCAGCATTATAGGCATTTTGGTATTGCTGATAGCCTGCGTAAACTTTATCAACCTTACTACAGCCCGCTCAGAAAAACGTGCGCGTGAAGTAGGTATCCGCAAGGCCATCGGCTCTCAGCGTAGTAACTTGATATTTCAGTTTCTTACCGAGTCGGCTTTAATTACATTTATAGCATTTTTATGCTCATTGCTGTTTGTACAATTGGCATTAGCTCCGTTTAACGCCTTAACAGGTACTACCATCGGGATTCCTTTTAAAAGCACCTCGTTTTGGCTGATCATGATGGGATTTATTTTGCTTACTGCACTCCTGGCAGGCAGCAGACCGGCATTTTACCTTTCATCATTTAACCCGGTTAAGGTGTTGAAGGGAACCATAAAGGTCGGTCGCTCGGCAACCTATTCCCGGAAGATTTTGGTGGTAATGCAGTTTAGTTGTTCTATCGCTTTAATTATCAGTACGGTAGTAATTTACAGGCAGATTCAATTTGCCAAAAACAGGGAAGCGGGTTACAATATAAGTCGTTTGCTTACTACTTATTCAAACGCCGACCTTGGGAAAAATTACAATGCCCTTAAAAATGACCTGCTTCAAAGTGGCGTAGTGCAAAGTATCACACAATCATCAAGCCCCGCAACTGATATTTGGCTGCATAATAATATCGACTACTGGCCAGGTAAATTGGGAGGTAAAACTGTTGAAATGGGTACCATAACGGTATCCGACGACTATTTTAAAACCTTGGGCATGCAAATGCAATCGGGAAGAAATTATGGTAATGTAGCTTCTGATACTCAAAACGTGGTATTTAACCAGGCAGCCATAAAACGCCTGCGCTTAAAAGATCCTATTAGTAAAGTGATAAAGTATGGTGGAAGGCAGTTAAGGATCATTGGTGTTGTAAAAGACGCGCTCATGCTCTCGCCATTTGCCAAAGCCGATCCAACCATGTTTTTATATAGCCCCGTTCCGCAGGATAACCTTATTTATCGCTTATCGTCAAACATCAATCCTCACCAGGCAATTGACCAGCTTAACAAGATTTTTGCTAAATATAATCCGGCTTACCCCTATACCTACAGGTTTGTTGATGACGACTATAATCGAAAATTCGGGCAGGAAGTGTTAGTTGGTAAGCTATCGGGTATTTTCGCCTTGCTGGCTATATTCATATCATGCCTCGGCCTTTTCGGGTTAGCGGCTTACATTGCAGAGCAACGTACCAAAGAGATTGGCGTGCGCAAGGTATTGGGCGCTACTGTTAGTCAGCTCTGGTTTTTACTATCGAAAGACTTTGTATTACTGGTGATCATCAGCTGTGTAATAGCCTCGCCCGTTGCTTTATACTTTTTGCAGGGCTGGCTGCAAAAGTATGAATACAGGATAAGTGTTGGCCCTGGTGTGTTTATAATATCAGCTATAGTAGCAATTGTGATTACATTAATAACCATAAGTTTTCAGGCTATTAAAGCGGCTATAGCAAATCCGGTGAAAAGTTTAAGGAGTGAATAGTTTTCAATCTGGCTGCAAGTACTTGATGATAGATACGAACAAATGGCTATGACAGCATATCGAATTGATTAATAAAAAATAAAATGATAAAGAACTATTTCAAAATAGCATGGAGAAATATCTGGAAGAACAAGGTTTTCTCGGCTATTAATATCATCGGCCTCTCCATAGGGATGGCCGCCTGCATAGTTATTATGCTTTTTGTTCTTTATGAAAAAAGCTTCGACAGCCTACATACTAAAAACATTTACCGATTAAACGAGGTGCAGAAATTTCCGGGAATGACCGCTTCTCAGAAAGTCGCGTTATCTATGTTCCCGATGGGGCCGTCGATTAAAAATGAATTTCCTGAAATAAAGAATTTCACACGTGTACGCTGGCAGCAAAAGTTTCAGATCACTTACGGTCAAAAGAAGATGTTTTCGCCGCAGGTGTTTTTTGTTGATTCTACCTTCATGGATATGTTTGAATTTAAGCTGATAAAAGGAGATAGGAAAACAGCTTTATTGAAACCACATAGCGTTTTGCTGACACAGGAAGCCGCGCAAAAAATATTTGGTAAGGAAGACCCCATGGGCAAAACCATTACCCATTATGGCGATGATACTACAAGCTATGCTGTAACGGGGATATTGGCCAACATCCCCAAAAATTCCCAGCTACAGTTTGATGCATTGTTTTCTTTTAATACCATCATGAAACCATGGATGTTTAATGCATGGGGGGGCAATTGGCTAAATACTTATTTTGAACTTGCGCCAGGCACTAATGTAAAAGCGCTCGAAAAGAAATTTCCGGCCTATCAAAAAAAGTACATGAATAAAGATAACTGGAAGTTTTATGACCTGTTTTTACTATCACTCAAAGATGTTCATGCGAACTCAGCTGATATAGGGCTGGATTATATAAACTACCAAAAGTTTGATCAAAAGCTTACTAATCTTTTTGCTATGATAGCACTAATTGTGCTGACTATCGCTTGTGTAAATTTTATCAATTTATCTACGGCACGGTCGGCAGAACGTGCTAAAGAAGTAGGGGTGCGAAAATCAATTGGAGCCCAGCGTTTTCAATTGGCTATTCAGTTTTTGGGCGAAACCGTGCTGCTTTCATTAATAGCACTTGTATTTGCTACTGTGTTTGTTTCTTTGGTATTGCCTTATATAAACACCTTAAGTCAGCGCGACATCAGTTTACCGTTGACAAATAATTGGGGGCTTATAGCGTCTGTTTTCATTGCTACTGTTTTTATTGGTTTAATTTCTGGTATTTATCCTGCATTATTTCTTTCTTCTTTTCAACCGGTTAAAGTATTAAAAGGCAGTGTGGAAACTGGCAAAAACAAGGGGTCGCTTCGCAATATCCTCGTAGTGGGGCAGTTTACCAGCGCCATTGTATTAATGATAGCTACCATATTTGTTATTAAGCAATTACGCTTTATGCAAAAAAAGGACCCAGGTTTTAGCCGCGACCAGGTAGTTAATGTTCCGCTTAATATGGTTACGCCCGCAAAATACGCGCTTATTAAAGATGAGTTATTAAATAATTCGTTGATACAGGGCGTTACCGGGTCACAGGATCAATTGGGTAGCCATTTAGATCAGTCGGGGATAAGATTTAAGATGAACGACTCGCCGGTACGGGACCTTACCTCAACTCAATTAATTGTAGACCATGACTATGTCAATTTCTACAAGATGAAAATGGTAGCGGGCAGTAACTTCTCTAAAGAAAAGACAACTAACGGTAGGGAATATATTATTAATGAGGCCTTAGCAAAGGAGTTGTTAAAGGATCATAAAAACATGCCGGTTAGCTCGTTGATTGGTCAACGTTTTGGGTACGATTCTTTAGGTAGAATAACGGGTATAGCCAAAGACTTTAATTTCAATTCGCTTCATTATAAAATTGAAACAATGTTTATGTTTAGTCAGCAGGAGTGGGGTTTTAGTACCATGTCTGTCAAAATAAATGGTGGCAGAACCCAGGAAGCGCTTGCCTTTATTAAATCCACATGGACAAGTACGTTTCCAGATATCCCATTCGAATACCAATTTTTAGATGATCATTTTGCCGAAGTTTACCGGGTAGATAACCAGGTTAGTAACGTGGTAAGTATCCTGGCTGGCCTCATTATTATAATATCATGTCTGGGCTTAATTGGCCTGGCATCTTACTCGGCCGAAAAACGAATTAAAGAGATTGGTGTGCGTAAAGTATTAGGAGCATCTGTTCAAAACATTGTGTTATTGCTTTCCAGCCATTTTATTAAGCTGGTTTTTATAGCCAATATAATAGCCTGGCCGATAGCTTTTTTTGCAATGAATAAATGGCTCCAGGATTTTGCTTACCGCATCAATATCGATTGGTGGGTATTTGCCCTTGCCGGAGGCGTCTCTGTTATAATCGCTTTTGCAACAGTGAGTTTTCAATCTATTAAGGCAGCGATTGCCAATCCGGTGAAAAGCCTGAGGAGCGAATAGCGAGTTGCCGGCTGGCAGTTTTCAGTTAGCAGGTAGCAATGACTAATTACAGTGTAACAACCAAACCAATGAACTAATATCATGATAAAAAACTATTTCAAGATCGCTTTGCGCAACCTGTGGAAACACAAGGCGTTTTCTATTATTAATATAACAGGCTTATCCATAGGGATAACGGCCTGTTTTTTTATTTTTATGTATGTAGGTTTTGAGTTAAGTTATGATAATATGCATAGCAAGGCCGATAGAATATACCGGTTAGTAACCGATATTAAAACGCCTACAGAAACCATCAATACAGGTGTTACAGCCTGGCCTTTTGCGCCAAATATCAAGAATGATTTTCCGGCGGTCGAATCGTTTGTACGCATAAGCGGAGGTAGCTTTTTAGTGCGAAAAGGGAATGTTAAATTCCAGGAAGAGCGCTCTGCTTTTGCCGATTCCACTTTTTTTAAGGTTTTTGATTTTAAGCTGGTAAAAGGCGATCCTAAAACAGCACTATCTGAGGTAGCTACCATCGTGTTTTCAGAGTCGGCCGCAAAAAAATATTTTGGTAATACGGATCCTATGGGACAAACCGTATTGATCACAGGCGATGCGATCCCTGCCAAAGTAACCGGCATCATGAAGGATATACCCGAAAACTCGCAGATCAAAGCTGATATGCTGATCTCGATGGTATCGCTCACACAAAAATTTAATAAGGGCCTCGATAATCAATGGGGCAATTTCGGCGCATCAAGCTACCTGCTTTTAAAACCGGGAACAAATCCAAAAACGCTTGAAGCCCAATTACCGGCTTTCCTGGAGCGCAGGAATGGTGCGGAAGAAAAGAAACAGCAGATGTTTTTTAAATTACTGTTAGAACCATTGAAAACGGTGTATCTGTATTCCAAACGAAATGGCCAGGAGTCGGGCAGTATAACCAATGTATATGTATTTGGTATTGTGGCCATTTTTATATTGCTTATAGCCTGTGTTAACTTTGTAAACCTTACTACAGCACGTTCTGTTGAGCGTGCAAAGGAAGTAGGTATCCGCAAAGTAGTAGGTGCAGAACGGTCGCAGCTGGCCAGCCAGTTCATCGGTGAATCTGTAGTGTTATGTCTCATCGCTTTTTTACTTACCATTGTGTTGTCGGTATTATTTCTGCCTTTATTTAACCAATTGGCTGGCAAAACTATAAGTGCTGGTATTTTTTCAAATTGGTATTATGTAACGCTATTATTTATCACATCGGTTGGTATTGGCTTAATTGCAGGTTTGTATCCGGCCTTGGTATTATCGGCTTTTTTACCGGTTTCCGTATTAAAGGGCAGGTTTAGCAGTGGCACTAAAGGTAATGCCTTACGCAAAACGCTGGTTATTGCCCAGTTTACCATTTCAATCGCGCTCATTATAGGCACTATCATTGTGTATACACAAATGAGTTTCATGCAAAACCGCGACCTTGGTTTTACCAAAGATCAGATGCTGATCCTGGATACCAATGGCGACCCTGCGGGTAATGCCTTAAAAGAGGCTATTGCAACAATACCCAGCGTAAAATCAACAGCAAATTCATCAAGTGTACCGGGTGGCGGCAATCCGGGTGCATATTCTGAAATTGAAAATAAAAAAGGTGATCTCCAGATAGCCAACCTCGACCTATACTTTGTTGATTGGGATTATGTGAACCAGTTTAAAATTAAAATGGTAGCCGGCAGGGCATTTTCAAGAGGATTTGGAACTGATACCGCCCAGGCGATGTTATTGAATGAGGCGGCCGTTAAGCTATTTGGTTATAGTTCGCCGCAGCAGGCGGTTGGCAGGCGCTTTAAACAATGGGGACGCGAAGGTAAGATAGTAGGGGTGATGAAGGATTTCCACTTCCGCTCGTTACAGGAGGTTATAAAACCTTTAAGTATGCGTATCGAACTGAAAAACCTGGGTCTTATTTCGGTAAAAATATCTTCGCAAAACACTCCTGCAACGCTGGCGGCTATAGAAAGTAAATGGAAAACCTTTATCCCCAACAGGCCGTTCAGCTATTACTTTTTAGATGAATTTTTTGACAGGCAATACCGTGCCGAGCAGCGATTTGGCAAATTGTTTTTAAACTTTGCTGTACTGGCCATATTTATATCATGCCTTGGGTTATTGGGCCTGGCATCATACAGTACGCTACAGCGCACCCGAGAAATTGGGATCCGTAAGGTATTAGGGGCTACAGTGCCGGGTATTGTTAACCTGCTATCTAAGGACTTTCTTATACTCGTCGCCATATCCTTCCTGGTAGCATCGCCCTTAGCTGGCATTTTCATGAACTATTATTGGCTCAAAGGTTTTGCCTATCGCATTGACGAAAGTTGGTGGATATTTGCCATTGCCGGCATCCTGGCGCTCGTGATAGCATTGGGCACTATCAGTTTCCAGGCCATCAGGGCAGCTACGAGTAACCCGGTTAAGAGTTTGAGAAGCGAATAGGGGAAAGAGTTAAGAAATAAGAGTCAAGAATCAAGATAGAAGTCGGGCTGCATTATGTTCCCGACTTCTGTGTTGTTTTACAGAACTTACTTATCTTGTATCTTGATTCTAACTTCTTGATTCTACTCTGCGGTGTATCATAAACGTACGCACCCTGTTACGTAAGCGAACAGTCTTTACTTATCTGTTTTTGTATAATATGTTAATAATCAACGTATTGAAAGTTTGGTATATTATTGATACTTTAATATTAAAATGATCACTATTATTGCTTTAACTAAAATGCAAATCACTAATTCACCAATCTACTAATTCACTAACTAAACATGTTATCACTTCAGCATATTTCAAAATACTACCAGGTAAGCGGACTTAAAAATTATGTGCTTAATGACTTGAGCCTCGAGGTTGATGAAGGCGAATTTATTTCGATAATGGGCCCTTCAGGTTCGGGTAAATCATCCTTACTTAATGTTATCGGTATGCTTGATGAGCCTTCAGATGGTTTTCATTACTTTGCCGGCCATGCAGTGCATCAGCTTAAGGAGAAACAACGCTCGGCTTTGTACAAGCAGTATATCGGCTTTGTTTTTCAGGCCTACCATTTAATTGATGAACTTACTGTTTATGAAAACATCGAAACACCGCTAATTTACCAGGACTATAAAAGTGCCGAACGTAAAGCCATGGTTGCTGATATACTTGATCGTTTCAACATCGTAGGTAAAAAAGATCTTTTCCCGGCGCAATTATCGGGCGGGCAACAACAGCTGGTGGGTATAGCGCGTGCATTAATTACCAAACCAAAACTTTTACTGGCCGATGAGCCAACCGGTAACCTTAACTCTAAACAAGGCGAAGACATTATGGAGTTGTTTCGGAAGCTGAACAAGGAGGATAAAGTAACAATTATCCAGGTAACACACTCTGAAAAAAATGCCGAATACGGTACCCGCATCATTAACCTGCTCGACGGGAAAATAGAATCCTCAAAACAACTCTGATCATCATATAGTAATGCGATATTTTAAATTTATATTTTTTAGTTTGGTAGCCCTGCAGGCAATAAATGCACAGGCACAAACAGATTCTGTTCTTTCCATCAGGCAATGTGTTGACATCGCCATAAAAAACAATCTTGATGTAAAGAAAAGCGAGCTGCAAATGGAACGGCTTAATATTGGTTATAAACAAGCCAAAGAGTATTTGCTTCCCTCAATTAGTGGCGATGTTAATCATGGCATTAATAACGGGCGTAACCTTAACCCGTATACATACAGCTATGTTACTCAATCACTTACTTATGGTAACTACAGTTTAAATGGTAACCTTACTTTATTTAGCGGTTTCCAAAATTTAAATAACATTAAACAAACATCGCTTTCCTTCCAGGCGGGCAAGATGGATTTTCAGCAGGCTAAAGACCAGGTAACCATCAACGTAATCACCGCTTACCTGTTGGTACTGGACAATGCAGAATTATTGAACCAGGTATCTAACCAGCTGGATGTATCAAAAAAACAGGTTGAACGCCTGAATATATTGGAAAAAGAAGGAGCTAACAAGTTACCATCAGATTTGTATGACCTTAAAGGTACATACGGCGATAATCAACTAAACCTTGTATCAGCAAAAAACGCGTTGGAAGTTTCCAAGCTTAACCTGATGCAAATGCTTAATATCCCTTATAACAAAAACCTTAAATTAGAGCCACTGACCGTTCAGGATGTATCAAGTAAAACTGATGCATCATCAGACATGGTGTATGATGCCGCCTTACAACAACTGGCATACATTAAGGCCGCAGAGTTAAGGAGCAAAAGTGCCGAAAAAAGTGTTAAGGTTGCCCTGGGAGCCTTGTTGCCTACGCTTACTTTGGGTGGTGGTATTTTCACCAACTACTCAAGCGCGGCCCAAAAAGCAACCTTTATTGATTCAACTACTGTAAATACCGGCGCGTTTGTAAATGGTGCGGGTGGTTCTAAACTACCTGTATACAGCAGGCAGGCAAATTATAACAACCAAAACATAGGCTATTATGATCAGTTTAAAAACAATTATAATACACAGGTTAGTTTAAGTTTACATATCCCAATTTTAAATTACTTTCAAAACCGCAATAAAGTTGCGTTAGCTAAGATAAACCTGCAGGAAGCCAGGTATGTAGAAAACAATACCAAAATTGTTTTAAAGCAAAATGTTGAACAGGCGTATTTAAACATGACTTCGGCTTATGAGAGATATAGCGTACTTACCGACCAGGTAAAAGCTTACGGCGAATCATTCAGGATAGCCGAGATTCGCTTTAACGCAGGTGTTTTAACATCATATGATTTTGTACTTGCCAAAAATAACCTCGATAGGTCAAAAATTAACCTCATCAACGCCCGTTATGATTGCTACATCTACAATAAAATATTGGATTATTACCAGGGTAAATTAACACTTTAAAAAAGAACTGTTAAGCTGTAGTATTTACAAAAAAGTTCTACTTTTAACGCAGATTAATTTCATGATATCCGGTTTATAAAGCCTTGTATTTAAAAGCAAGCCTTATAAACCGGATATTCCTAATTTATCAGGTATCTAAATTGTTCATCTTTAGCATCATCTAACCCGTTTTAATATATTTTACCTTAATAAACATAATCCTTTGAAAATGAAAAAAAAAATCTTACTTACATTAACTATTTGCCTAGTAACTATAGGCATGGCGTCGGCACAAGTAATACCAAGCTTCTCTTTTGGTGCAAAAGGGGGATTAAACTTCTCAAGCTTTCCATCAAATGGAAGATATGATAATAGTAACAAAGCCGGCTATCTTGCAGGGGTATGGGCAAGGGTGGGGGGACTTGGTTTAAATTTCCAGCCCGAGTTATATCTCACATCAAAAAATATCGACGTTAAAGATGATTTGGGGAATGTTAACAAAGCTAAATTTACCAGTGTAGATCTTCCATTGTTAGTAGGTACCAAGATTGGAGCTTTTGGTTTTGGAGGCCGTTTCTATGGAGGACCTGTTTTGTCTTTTGCTGTAAATAAAGACCAGAATTATAGCGCTGCTGCTGGAAATGCCGTAAAATTAAATTATAAAGATGCAAACTACGGTATTCAAGTAGGTGCAGGTGTAGATATTAAAGACTTTTCTGTCGATTTGAGATACGAAGGAGGGTTAAATAAAATCGGTTACGGATCACCTGAGTACTCGCACACACGTGTAAGTGTTTTCAGCCTTTCCTTGGCTTACAAAATATTTTCGTTATAAATTCCGCGTTAATCCCCAATACAATATAAGAAATGACCTGCCGGTATCGGTAGGTCATTTTTTTTGCCCGTTTTTTCTGAGTCTTGATTTTAAAGTTTTATATAGGTTTAAATCGTTTTTTTTTACATGGCAATATGTTTTTTTTGTATTATGTTTTTAAGCTAATTAGCCATAATAGTATTATACTTATTGTAAAACGTACACCTATATTTATGCAGCCATTATAATGCTTGAAAAACCTATAAATGTGTTTAATACCATGCCTATAAATTTAAATAATAAGAAAATTGTGCCGGGAAAATGGCTCTTGTTTGTTTTGGCAATATTCGTTTTCCAAATGGCTTTGGCTCAAACAAAAGATACGGTATCCAATCCTATAAGATTAAATCAACTTGGTTTTTATCCTAATGCTATTAAAAAGGCGATTGTTTTAAATAGGGTTGGAGTCGGGAACTTTTCTATCGTAAATTTAAATAAGCACATCGTGTTCAGCGGTACGCTTAAGGCATCTGCATCACCTTCATTTGCCGGAAAAACAACCTACATAGCCGATTTTAGTAATTTTAAAAAGCCTGGAGCATACCGCCTCTATATTGATGGTGTTGTTTCTTATTCTTTTTGGATAAAAAATGATGTTCATGCAAAAGTAGCCAATGCTGTTATCAAGGCTTATTACTTTATGCGGGCCTCAACTCCATTGACTGAGAAATTTGCGGGCAAATGGAACAGGGCCGAAGGTCACCCGGATAATAAGGTGTTGATCCATCCTTCTGCAGCAAGCGAAAAAAGACCCGCAGGTACAATTATCTCATCGCCCCGAGGTTGGTATGATGCCGGTGATTATAATAAATACATTGTTAACAGCGGCATCTCAACAAGTACCTTGCTTTCTTTGTATGAAGATTTTCCTGTTCATATGAATTCGGTAAAGCTTAATATTCCCGAAAGTGGCAACGGATTGCCCGATGTACTGAACGAGGTTTTATGGAACTTACGATGGATGCTCACCATGCAAGACCCCAACGATGGAGGTGTTTACCATAAATTAACGAATGCCGCTTTCGATAAGTTTGAAATGCCCGATAAAGGTACCGAAGCTCGTTATGTGGTGCAAAAAGGTACGGCAGCAACATTGGATTTTGCCGCGGTTATGGCCCTGGCTTCCCGGATAATGAGCCGTTTCCCTAAACAGGTGCCCGGCCTGGCCGATTCATGCCTTATAGCAGCCAAAAGTGCCTGGTTATGGGCTCAGAACAATCCCAATATAGCTTACCGGCAAGATGAAATAAATAAGAAGTATACCCCGGCTATAACTACAGGCGGCTATGGTGATAATAATTTTACTGATGAGTTTATCTGGGCGGCAGCCGAGTTGTTTGTTACCACAGATGATGTTGCATATCTGAAAAATATAAACCTGCTTCCTGACGATAAGATGCCTGTACCTTCATGGGCGCAGGTAAAATTATTGGGGTATTATGCCCTTGTAAAAAATGCAAACGGTAAAACCATTAACGATCTACCCGAAATAAAAAAAAGGTTGCTAAATACTGCGGATGATTTAATTAATGGAGTTGATGATAATGCCTATCAAACATCGATGACACTATCTCCAAAACATTTTGGCTGGGGCAGTAATTCTGATGCGGCAAATGAAGGAGTGTTACTGTTGCAGGCCTACAAATTATCGCATGATAAAAAATACCTTAATAATGCTTTGGCGGACCTTGATTACATTTTAGGCCGGAATGCTACCGGTTATTCTTATGTAACCGGTTACGGTAGTAAAACACCAATGAATCCACATCATCGCCCTTCGGCAAGCGATGGGATAATTGATCCTGTACCCGGTTTATTGGTAGGCGGCCCTAATCCGGGCATGCAGGATGGCATAAAAGTACCATCAAAGGTGCCGGATGAAGCTTATATTGACGACACCAGGGCTTATGCAGCCAATGAGGTCACCATTAACTGGAATGCCCCAATGGCCTACCTCGCAAATGCAATAGAAGCCCTGCAACATGAATTAAGTGTACCAATTAAATCCGGATCAACTAAATAAATATACCTAAGACGCTGTGGTTTTAGAACACAAAAACAACCACGTCATTGCAAGGTACGAAGCAATCTCTACATAGGCAGATCGGCCTTGTAGAGCCTCTGTTCAGTTTAGTCATTGCTTCGTTTCTCGTGACGGTATTGTTTATTTGTTCATTTATTTTTAGACAGTGTCTAACGGCGCTAATTATTTTACACATTTTGCATTATAATTTGTGCCAAAATCTAATTCGTGAAATTGGAACCAATTCGTGAGATTCGTGCCTATGAAATTCGTGGCTATTATGAAGAAAATTTCGTGTTCTTGCTTTCTGATCCTGTTTTGTCTGAGTTTTTCCTGCTCAAAAAGCAAGTCAAATATTCCTGTTGTTATAATTGAACCACCAGAAACCAAAGCAAAAGGAGCAGATATCAGCTGGGTAACCGAAATGGAAGCTAAAGGGGTAAAGTTTTACGATAAGAGCGGTAAGCAACAGGATCTTTTTTTGCTATTAAAAAGTTTAGGTTTTAACTCGATTAGACTGCGCGCCTGGGTTAACCCAACAGATGGCTATTGCAATACGGCCGACTTAGTGGCGAAGGCAATTCGTGCCAAAGCTCAGGGTTTTCAAATCATGATCGATTTTCATTACAGCGATTGGTGGGCCGATCCTGGTAAGCAAACCAAACCCGCCGCCTGGACCACCCTTGATTTTGCAACACTGACTGCCACTTTGCATGAATATACCAAAAGTGTAATGAACACGCTAAAAGACAATGGCATAACCCCGGTATGGGTACAGGTTGGCAACGAAACTAACGATGGTATGCTATGGGAAGACGGACGTGCATCTAAAAATATGGCCAATTTTGCCACGCTTATCAAAAGTGGTTACGCGGCTGTAAAAGAAGTTAGCCCAACAACTCAGGTAATTGTGCACCTCTCCAATGGTTATGATAATAATCTTTTCCGTTGGATGTTCGATGGGTTGAAAGCCAATGGCGCCAAATGGGATATCATAGGCATGTCGCTTTATCCATCAAAAACCAACTGGCAAACATTAAATGCGCAGTGCCTTACCAATATGAATGATATGGTTTCCCGGTATTCGACCCCTGTTATGGTGGTTGAGGTAGGGATGGAGGCCGATGCACCAACAGAGGGCAAGGCTTTCCTTGCCGATATCATCAGCAAAGTAAAATCAGTAAATAACAATGGCGGCAAAGGTGTTTTTTATTGGGAACCAGAGTCATATAATAACTGGCAGGGCTATGGTTTAGGCGCTTTTGATAATTCGGGTAAACCAACCGCTGCGCTTGATGCGTTTGCGAATTAATTCTTTACTGCTGTTTATTCAATCAATTGGGATGCTTACAAAGGGGCCAAAGATTTACGAAGTTTCTAAAACTTCGTAAATCTGGATTCCACAACTTGTCGTAGGATGAAATTTTCCTCTATTTCAGCACATCAACCCATTGCCCTTTAATTAAACTATTGATCGAATTATTATACATCGCCTCGCAATACACGGCCGGTAAATAGTACCTGCCGGCATAGGCCGCGTTGAGCATTACATAGTAGGTAACCTCACGGCCTTCGGGCAAACTGAAATAAGTGTTTACCCTATCGTCCCTGATATCACGATAATCTGAAGGCGATGATTTAAATGCCTCATCACTATTCAACATCCGGCTGTTCAATATTTCCCATCCCGATGGGAAGATCTGGCTCAGGGCCAAATTATCATATCGGCCTCGCCTGCCGGGATTTTTAATGTTAACCTGTGCTACAAAATCGGTTCCCTGTTTTAATGAGGATGGATCTATTGGTTTACCGCCAAGTGTAAAGTAACCTACACGCATCTGCAGCACCTGGGGATCAATAAACGTTTTAACATCAAGCCCCGATGATGGCTGTCCTTTTTGTATCAGCCTTACATACAGTCGGTTTGTACCCGTGTTCCTGATGTTTACTTTACCTCCATTTGTAGCTAAGGGACTTTGCCAAATGTATGATTGTGAATTAATATCAGACCTGGCAGCGTCCGACTGGAAATTAAATGTCAACTTACTTGCTGCCTTATTCTGCCCGCAATATTGGGCAATAGCTATCAGCGAATAAGCCGTTGTTTGGGTACTATACCAATCATCCTGTGAAAGCTTTGCCGCAACAGTTCTGAGCTGGCTGGCAGCCTTTGCCTGCTGGCCGAGCAGGGTAAGGGTCTCTAAAATCATAGCCTCGTCCCTAAGGTCGGAACCATAGGTGCCAAACATGGTATTATAAGGTTTTATTGTGGTTGGTAAACCCGCTATCATCCCGATGCCCATCTCTGGTTGCCCGGCCAGCTTATAGGCCGCAGCTAACCGCCATTTGGCTTCTATGCTGAGGTATCTAAACTCGCGTAGCCGGTTCATTGCGCCTAACTCCGGTGAACGGGCCAATGCCAACAAATACAGGCGGTAAGCCTGGTTCAGGTCATCGCCATAAAAACGCTTACTATCTGGTGCCCATGTTAAAGCTTTTTGCTTTTGATATTTTTTCCATTGCTCTATAAACCCTAAAGGCATGCTGTAACCCTTTGCCTGTGCTGCCAGCATAAAGTGGCCGGCATAATTTGTTCCCCATTCATCGGCATCGCCACCATCCGGCCAGTAGCTTAAACCGCCGCTTGCCACCTGGAAGCCGTTCAGCCGGGCAATCGTTGCTTTGATATTTCTTTCTGATTCTGCTTTTTGCCCTGGAGAAAGATCAAGTAACTGCCCCAAATATAATTGCGGGAATGCCGCGGAAGTAGTTTGCTCTACACAACCATGTGGGTAATCAATCAAGTAGTCCAACCGTTTATCTAAGTTTAGCGGTGGGATGGAGGCCACCTCCATGGTGTTTTTGTTGGTGCCGCTTATGCCTATTGCCTGGTAAGCTGTGCTCCATGCCTCACCCGGTTTAAGTTCTTTCTCTATAATGCGGGTTATTGGTGGGTTAGGGTTACGTACATTCAGTTCTACATCGTAAGCAGCTGTTTCTGATCCACTTTTGGCGATGATCTTTACTTTGCCTACACCAACAAAATCTTTAACCACGAGGTCAAAAGTAGCCAGCTGATCGCCGGTTTTAGTAAATGTGAGTGTTTGGGCGTTATTACCGGCAAGGTTGCTAAACGCTTTACTTTGTACAGATACGGTAACCGTTTTTATATTTTGTTCCATAGCGAAGACAGTAACAGGTAATTGCACTTTCTCTGATGGGCCAAGTACCCGTGGCAATGTGGCCAATATCATCAATGGCTTTTTAACTGCCACAACTTTTTCGGCCACCCCATAGCTGCCATTGTGCCCTGCTACAATCATAGCCTTTACAGAGCCTACGTATTGCGGCAGTTTAAAGGGCGTGGTTTGCTTTTCGCCTGCTCCAAGGTGAAACGGTCCCAGGAATTTAACAACAGGCTTAAATCGGTTTACAGATACATTCTTGTTGGTGCCGAGATTGCCGTCGCCACCGATGCTTAATATCCGTTCCAGGCCACTGCCCCAAGCTCCTATTACATAATCAAACAGATCCCAGGTTTTTACGCCCAAAGCTTCACGGGCATAGAAGGTATCATGCGGATCTGGGAGTTTGTAGTTGGTAATATCAAGCAAACCTTCATCTACAATGGCAATTGTATAGGTCATTTCTTTGCCCGAAGCTTCGGATACCGTTATGTCTGATTGTGTTTCAGGCCTGATCTTATCCGGCATACTGATTACCGGTTTCAGGATCGTTTCGGGATTATTCACCGTAAGCGGTATTGCGCCGTACATGCGGATAGGGAGGTCATTTATTGTTTGTGAATGCCTTTGCAATAAGGTTACGTTAACAAAAACATTAGGTGCCATTTCCGGGGCGACCGTAAAGCTATATTGAGTTTGCCCTTTTTTTGTATCTATCCAGGTTGTTTTTAAAACTTTGCTGCCATTTTCAAAACTGATTAAAGCACGCCCATCTGCAGCAGTAGGTATGGTTAAAGTAGCCTGTTCACCAACCTTATAGGCTGTTTTATCCGAAGTAAATGACAACATTGCAGCCTCGGTTGGGTTACTTTGCTGCAACCTTTCTGACCAGTTTGGCCAATCTACATAAATGATCTTGCCGGTTGAGTGGCCTGTTTGCTGGTCTTTTACTTTGATAAGATAACGTCCCCAATCAGCTTTAGGAATACGCAATGTCCATTTGCCACGCCCGTTTACCAGTTGAACGCTTTGGGTTTTGATAAGCTTGTTATACTTATCCTGGGTAAAATTACTCATCTCATTCCCGGTTTGATCCCACCACCAGCGCCATTGTACTTTGTACAATTCCAATTCTACGTCGCGGCTGCCGCTAAAACTATTACCATTTACATCAACATCGGCGATATCAATCTGATGATCTTTATCTGTAACCAACATACCCGAAAGTTCGCTTCCTGATGGTGTTTTTATGCCCACATAGCCTTTGTAAACATTATAAGGCATGGTAACCTGCTGTATGCTGAAATTACCGCCGGGCTCAAATACCTTTACTAAAAAATTAGCCCTTAATTGTCCTGGCGCCTGCTTTTCAACATTTACATTGGCATCAATATTAGCGTTACCATCGGCACTTAGTTTACCATCAAAAACGGTTTGAGTTTGGGTATTGAAAGCCAGGGTGGGATCATCAAAAACATAATCTTTATAGTTTTTAAAGCTGGTTGTCTGCGGTGTTAAAAAAGCATCTACTTTGGCTTTAAGGTTTTGGGCGGCACCGCCAAACAGCCATTGCGCACTTAATTTGCCATTTGCATTATTGCCTTTGGTGAGTTCATTTGCACCGCCAAATGTAAGGCTGAGCTTGAGTCGGTTTGGCATAATGGTTTCTACCTTGATCTTTTTCTCAAACGACGCACCACCGACTTTTACTTTAGCTGTCCAGTTGCCCGTGGGCGATGAAGTTTCGGTTGCGGTATGGAAACTATAAAAATTATCCAGTGATCTTGTTTGCGTAATGCGCCTGTATAGTTTTCCGTTGGGATCTGTCAGTTCAAACTCAACAGGATGATCTGCTGGCAGGGTTTTCAGCTTATCTTCCAGCATAAAAGTCATGAATATGCTATCGCCGGGACGCCAAACACCGCGTTCGCCATAAATAAAACCTTTCAACCCGCTTTGAATCTGCTCTCCGCTCACATTAAAACGGGAGAGGGGCAGCGAGTTGCCATCATCAAGCTTCAAATAACCCCGCTGCCTGCCTTTTTTTGCAACCAGTAAATAAGGTTTTCGTTTCAGATCAAAGCTGGCCAATCCGTCAGCGCCCGAAGTTGTTTTTAAGATCACCTGCTTTTGATAGTCGAGCATTTGTAATTCTACACCATCCATCGGTTTGGCGCTCATTATATCAGTAACAGCAATTAACATGTTGTTATCATTACCGCGCTTTGCAATTAGCCCAATATTTGAAGCAATTATATTGCGGGTAGCCCAACGTGTTTTAGTGTAGTAGGATGGGGTGCACGCATTATCCCTATCCCGCCAGCTGTAGCCGTCGGGATAAAAATTGTCATATCTCGACCAAAAATCATCATCCTCGTCACTTACCTTATTGGCATTATTACTGTAATCTTCTCCTCCTTCGTATTCTTCGTCACCGCTGCCTTTTTTAACTGTACCGCCTAAACTGCAGTTATACAGTGAATAATCCTGCCTGAAACCGATGATCACCCTGTAAATAGCCCCCGGTTCAGTTCGGATCATTTGGTCGAGATCCAACATAAAACGGTTCTTTTTATTCAGGTTTAGTCCTTTATCTGTATCCAGGCGAATGGTTTTTTGAATAATAGGTTTACCCACCTGCCGCAACTCCTGGCCACCGTTAAAATCGTTATTCTGAAAGTACTGGGGTACGTTGCTTTCGTATATTTTAATGATACTTACATCAACAGCTTTTAAATTCACCGCCTCAAATGGCATCATCAATTTACCGGAATCGGGCAGAATAACACCTTTACCCGGGATAGTCACGTTGGGGAGACGATTCTCGAAAAATACATTGGCGCTGTAAGTTTTGGTGATTTTTTTGTGTGAGATGTTTTCTACCCCTTCATTTACAAATACACCATAATCGCCCTGCAAGCGTTCGGGTGCATATACCTTAACTTTACTGCCGTCAATAGTATAAGCTGCGTCGTTTACATTAGTAATACCAATAAGGCCATTTAATTCCTGCCCAACCATGATAGCATCTGAAAATTGTACCAGTACATATTGGTCGTTATCCTGTACAGCCCGAATATTCAATACCTTAAAATCGCCGATTGCGGGTACATCAAAATGCTGATTGCCTTTTTTATCAACGTTTAGGGCATTACCATCCCAGTTAATGGTAACAGGCGTAACCGCACCCGACTGGCGTTTTAGCCCCGTTATCTTAAATGCGTGGTTTCTTGTAGTAGCATTATGAGTCCAGCTGATTTTAACAGGCCACAAATAATTCACTGTGATGATTTTTTCAACCAATGCGGGATCCTCTGTATCTGCAGTCTGAATATTGCCTTCCAGCTTCATTTCATCAATAGAAGTACTGGTAGCGGTTTGCAATCCGCTAAATGCTACATTAAAATCGGGCTTAACCACCTGGAAGCCAAACTTAAACCTGTTAAATTTAGAGGGTACATCAATAAGTTTACCCAATTTAAATTCGGCACTATAGCTTTTATCAGGATCGAGCTTTTTATCAGGACGAAATTCAATAGTGCGGGCATCAATCCAATAAGCCTTTCCTTTTACTGATGGAGAAAAATCAAAGAGGTCATTATCTGCCACTTCATTTTGCTGATGGGTTATCTGAACTGTGCTTGCAAGCCGGATTCTTACAGTGCTTTCCCTGGAGATAACACCGGTTGTATAAGATTCGATGTACCTGCTAAAGGCAGGGTCGACTATAGTTTTTTTGCGGCCATTTGCAATAAGATAGGCTATAATTAATAGTACTGCGAGCGCAGTACCAATTGTGATCAAGCTTTTACGCTTGCGGAACCTGGTGTACCCGTTATCCATGAAATAGGTTTATTTATTGCATGAATGTATAAAATTTATAGCAACAAATAATTAATTGAAAAATATATTTAATACAAATCCAGACGTAAGATAGATTGAGGACGTGCGATTCAGGAGTAAGGTATAGCCTGTCATTCCCGGACGGTTTTTACACACAAAAAGAGCCGGAAAATGAAATTTCCCGGCTCTTTTTGTAGTTTTATCTATTAATTTGTTGTTACAATATCATCACACCAGGTTTATTGAGCACAGGTAGTTTGATGAAATTCATTTCGACAATACTCTCGGGCAGAAAAATGAATTTTTTATCGAAAATATTGGTTCCGATATAATAACTCAGCCAATACTCATTATTCAGTCCGAAGGTTTGCTCATCAATAGGTTCAATAAGCTTATAGCCTTTGCTATCAACAACTGGGATCATGTGCCTTAAAGTAGAGGTTTTTATTTGCTCTCCATTTTTTTCCCCGTAACCTTTTGAAGTGATAAGTACATTCTCGATAGGCTCATTTTTTAAGTTGATGAGGTATACGTACCAGATTTTACTCTCCACGCTTTCACGCTCCAGGGCTACTGCAATGGCAATGTCTTTAACGCTGTTATCGGGGAGGTCTTTTATCATTTTTTATTTCAGATAATTACTTTTTCTTAGCTGCTACTTTTTTCTTGGCAGGAGCTTTTTTAGCAGCGGGTTTTGCAGCCGCAGCTTTACCAAACCTTCCTTTTTTTGCATCCTTAGGCATGGCATCTGCCAGGGCTTTGCATTCTTCGTAGGTTAAGGTCAATGGATCTTTATCCTTAGGAATCTTAACATTAAGTTTGCCAAACTCTATATACGGCCCCCAACGACCGTTTAGTATCTTTACGTCCTCATCTTCGTCAAAAGCCTTTATTAATTTTTCGGCGTCTTTTTTTCGCTTTGCATTAATCAGCTCTATCGCTTGCTCTTCTGTTACATCATGCGGATCAATTTCTTTTGGTAAAGATACAAACGCACTGTTGTGGCTAATGTACGGTCCGAAGCGACCGATAGCAACCTTCATTATTTTGCCTTCATATTCACCAACAACCTTAGGTAGTTTAAACAGTTCTAAAGCTTCCTCAATGCTAATGGTTTCTATACTTTGACCTGCTCTTAAACTGGCATAAAGTGGTTTTTCTTCTTTGTTCTCTTCAGTAGCACTTTCACCAACCTGTACAAACGGGCCGTAACGGCCAATACGTACAGATATTTTTTTACCGCTCTCGGGGTGAACACCTAATTCGCGCTCGCCGGTGGCTTTATCGGCGGTTTCAATTGTGCTTTGAACGCCTTTGTGAAAAGGATCATAAAACTTGCGGATCATATCTGTCCACTCTTTTAGTCCCTGTGCAATTTCATCAAATTGCTTTTCAACACTTGCAGTAAAATTAAAGTCGACTATTTCTTTAAAATATTGTACCAGGAAATCATTTACAACAGCGCCAATATCGGTAGGGAACAATTTGCCACGCTCGGCTCCGGTGTTCTCAGATTTTTGCTCTTTCGTGATCAGATCACCTTTTAATGTCATCACTCTGAAGTTGCGTAATTTGCCTTCGCGCTCTTCCTTTACAACATAACCACGGTTTTGTATGGTAGAGATAGTAGGGGCGTAGGTAGACGGGCGACCGATACCAAGCTCCTCCAGTTTCTTAACCAAACTTGCCTCAGTATATCGTGCCGGCGGACGGGAGAAACGTTCAGTAGCCGACATTTCCTGTAAGGCTAAGCGCTGCCCTATGGTTAAAGGCGGAAGCATTGCATTTTCTCCGTCTTGCTGTGACTCATCCTCATCATCCTGAGATTCGAGGTAAACCTTCAGGAATCCATCAAACTTCATTACCTCACCATTGGCCGTCAACTCATCTTTACGTGTTGATATACTGATTTTTGCAACAGTTTTCTCAAATTGCGCTTCACTCATTTGAGAAGCGATGGCACGTTTCCAGATCAGTTCATATAGGCGTTTTTCATTAGATTCGCCGGCAATGGTATGGTTATTAAAATAGGTGGGCCTTATAGCTTCGTGAGCCTCCTGGGCGCTTGCGTTCTTGGTTTTATATTTTCTTAGCTGATGGTATTTTTGGCCATAAGCTGATACTATTTCCTGTTGAGCTGCATCTAATGCGGTTTCGGATAAGTTTACCGAATCTGTACGCATATAGGTAATATAACCAGATTCATATAACCTTTGTGCAACCTGCATGGTACGTGCTACAGAATAGCCCAGTTTCCTGCTTGCTTCCTGTTGCAGGGTTGATGTAGTAAACGGCGCAGCCGGTGAACGTTTTGCTGGTTTGGTTTCCAGCGAGCGCACATCAAAATCAGCAGCTATACAATCCTGTAAAAAATTTTCAGCATCCTCCTGTTTAGAAAAACGCTCGGCAAGTTCTGCTTTAAAAGCTTCTTTACCCTTGCCAAATATGGCCACTATTTTAAAAGCAGCTTCTGATGTAAATTTATTTACCTCACGCTCGCGGTCAACAATTAACCTTACAGCTACCGATTGCACACGGCCTGCAGAAAGTGATGGCTTAACCTTTTTCCACAGAACAGGAGAGAGTTCGAAACCCACCAGCCTATCTAAAACACGGCGCGCCTGTTGGGCATTCACCAGGTTGTAGTCAATTTTACGCGGGGTGTCAATTGCTTTTAATATTGCAGGTTTGGTGATCTCATGAAAAACAATACGCTTGGTTGATTCATCTTTTAACCCTAAGGTTTCAAATAAATGCCATGATATGGCTTCTCCCTCGCGGTCCTCATCCGATGCAAGCCAAACCATCTCTGCTTCTTTAGCCAATTTCTTCAACTCGCTAACTACCTGTTTTTTATCAGCAGGTACCTCGTATTTTTGAGCGAAGTTATTACCTATATCTATCGCATCTTCAGACTTTACCAAATCGCGGATATGCCCGTAGCTCGACTTCACTACAAAGTCTTTACCAAGGTATCCCTCGATGGTTTTGGCTTTCGCCGGAGACTCAACTATTAGTAAATTTTTGGCCATTTAAGCAGTTATTTTTTGCAAATAAAACATAAAGAAAGCGAAACGCCAATTTGTTTTTGCTAAAAATGTTGGAAAGTTGGAATGTTTTAAGGTTGAAATGTTGCTTTGGCGAGCATATACTGTAATAAAATCGGAAGGTTAAACACCGGATGCCGCAATCGATAACGTTGCAGCACTCCAACCTTAAAACATTCCAACAAATAAAGGATTACATTAAAAAACCACCGCCCAATAAATCATTACCTTCATAAAAAACGGCAGACTGACCGGGAGCTATGCCAGAAACGTTATGGTGAAAATCAACCTTCATATGCTCGCCCATTTGCACAATGCTGCTTTGGGTACCGGCATCTTTATACCTGATTTTGGTGATGGCTTCAATAGGCTCGGTAATACTGGCATATTTAACCAGGTTAAGGTTTTTAACCCAGGCTTGTTTGCGTTCAAGCTCATCTGCAGTACCTAAAACAACTGTGTTTGTTTGAGGATCAATGCTGGTAACAAACATGGGGTGCCCTAAAGCAATGCCCAAACCTTTGCGCTGCCCTATGGTATAGAAGGGGTAGCCCTGGTGCTTGCCTACTACGGTGCCATTAGTGAGTACAAAGTTACCACCGGCAACACGTTCTTCCAGATCTTCAACTTTGTGCCTCAGGAACGATCTATAGTCGTTATCGGGTACAAAACATATCTCATAGCTTTCGCTTTTGCCCGCCAATTCTATTTGTCCCATATCCATAGCCATTTGCCTGATCTCGGGTTTAGAAAAACTACCCAACGGAAATTTTGTACGCGCCAGGTTTTTCTGAGATACTCCCCAAAGCACATATGACTGATCTTTGTTTTCGTCTTTACCTTTTGATATTACATAACGGCCGCTGTCCTGCAGGCGAATGTTGGCGTAATGACCTGTGGCAATAAATTCACAATCGAGCTTATCGGCACGTTTTAACAACGCCTCCCATTTTATATGGGTATTACATAATACGCATGGGTTAGGAGTACGGCCCGCCAAATATTCATCAACAAAGTTATCGATGACAAAATCACCAAACTCACTACGAATATCCAGTATATAATGCGGGAAGCCATAACCTACGGCCAGGGCACGTGCATCGTTGATACTATCCAAGCTGCAGCATCCGGTTTCTTTAGAGCTGCCACCCGATGAAGCATAGTCCCAGGTTTTCATAGTAAGGCCAATTACTTCATAGCCCTGTTCATGCAGCATTACTGCCGCTACGGAACTATCCACACCACCACTCATTGCCACCAGGATTCTGCCATGCTTACTCATAATGGGTGCAAAGATACGGTATTGTGATTTATATTGATAATGGCTTGGGTCAGGAGAGGGTAAGAATTTATTAAAGAGGTTTGTAAGCCTAAAGATTTGATGACGTGAACGGTTATTTCATCATTATCAAATTTGCAAACCGGTTATAAATGCAGTTAATTTATGGTTAATTATAACTATATATCAATGCTTTATGACGACAATATGAAGTTTTAATTGAAGTAAATTATAATATTAGCACATTGACTTTTTTGTTTATAAAAGTATAGCCTGTTGTACAACGGGCTATACTTTTATAAACTGGATGCGTTAAGAAATCTATACGAATTAGAATCTTTAATGCAAATGACTAACTTTTTTTATTTAGCCATTGCTTAATGCGAGAGTTGATAAGTATGCCCGCCACCATAAAGGCGACTAACAGGTATACGGTCAGAATGTGGTTTGGCATTTTTAATTGGTTTATAATATTCACTAATGTAACAGCGGTGATACAATAATTCCAAATGTTTTGGAAAATATATATCTGACGTGTTTGGAATAAAAGTCAAATCCTGGTATATTTTTTATTCATAGGGCGATAATATTTTCTTATTCAGGGAAAGTAAAATTTCAATTAAAAAAAGCTTTTTAATCAATGAATAAGAAAAACGCGTTTAATGGATTTTTTATAGCTTAAAATACTTGTTTTAACGTGGTGTTACGGTAACACTATTTCAATGTTAAAACATATTTTTTGCTAATTTTTTAATGAATAAATGTAGGACTGACTATTCTAAAACTTTTATTACTATTTATTAAAATAAACGTAAAAATGATGTTGCCTATTGTAACATTGAGATTACAATATAAATTTGCTTTACCCTAATTAATTTAATAGAATGATAAGCCAGTTAACATTAGAACAGAAATTGCAAGGAGTGATCTTGATGATTATTTGCTTTATTGCTGTAGCGAATTACTTAATTAAGTAACTAAGCTCATCAGGAAACAAATAAGGTGCTTTTTTGGAAGCACCTTTTTTTATGCAATAAACTTTCGGTTGGGGCTTTGACGGGTACAGAATATATTAGTTTTCTGCTGTTTTTATAATGTTGATAATTGCAAACCCTTTTTTTGTTCTAACACAAAAACATGATACATTTCGTACTCCGGTAATCGGTACGTCTTTATCATCATCTGAAAATCCAACTTCGATTAGCTTCTTTTTGTCTGATTTTGAAAAGCCCTTTATTTGGTTTGTATCTAAATTCTCTATCCACAGATCCATTGCCTGGTTAGTATCTCCCCCTTCTACTTGTGAAATATAGATACCACCTAAATAACTCATTATAAATGTATATAAGCAACGCATTGTTTTAGTATTAAGAATTTCTTATTTGCCCATCGCCTTTAACAATCCATTTATAGCTGGTAAGCTCTTCCAGGCCCATAGGGCCGCGTGCATGAAGCTTTTGCGTGCTGATGCCGATTTCGGCACCCAAGCCAAACTGAGCTCCGTCTGTGAACGCGGTAGATACATTGGCGTAAACTGCAGCGGCATCAACATCATTTAAAAAGGTTGCGATGTTTTCAGCATCCTCAGATATTATAGCCTCGCTATGTTTGGAGCTGTTTATTGCAATGTATTCTAATGCTTGCTTAAAATTATCAACCGTTTTAACCGCCATCTTCATCGATAGAAATTCGGTGCCAAAATGTTCTGGCCTGGCTTTATGAAGCAGCGTTTCCGGATAATCTTTTCTTAACGCCTCGTAAGCGCGTTCATCGGCAAAAAGCTCAACTTCCTTCTCTTTAAGGATGTGGCTTAACTGCGGTAAATCATTTAATCTATCCGCATGAATAATTAAGCAATCTAATGCATTACATACGCTAACCCGGCGTGTTTTAGCATTGGCAATGATCTCTGCACCTTTAACCAGGTCGCCAGACTCATCAAAATAGGTGTGCACAATGCCCGCACCTGTTTCAATAACTGGTACTTTACTATTATCCCTCACAAAATTTATCAGCGACTGGCTGCCGCGGGGTATCAACACATCCACAAAACCAATAGCGTTTAATAATGCGGCGGTTGCTTCACGCTCTGCCGGCAGCAAGGTAACTACGTTAGGATCTATATGGTGTTTAGCAAGTACTTTATGAATAACGGTAACTATTGCCCTGTTTGAATGGTCGGCATCACTGCCGCCCTTTAAAATACTGATGTTGCCGGTTTTAGAGCACAGCGCGAACACATCGAATGTAACATTAGGCCTTGCTTCATAAATTACGCCTACCACACCCAGCGGTACCCGAATTTTAGTAATGGACAAACCATTGGGCATGTGTGTTTCAGAAAGCTGCTTTCCTAAAGGACTATCCAGGTTGGCCACATTGATCATATCACCGGCAATAGCCTCAATACGGGCTGCTGTAAGTTTTAACCTGTCGTATTTTGGATCTTCCGGATCCATCAGATCAAGGTCTTTTTGATTTTCGGCTAATATCAGATGAGTTTGAGCGATGGCTTCAGCAGCCACATCATGTAAAACCTGGTTGATGAGGGCAGGAGCAAGGGTAGCTTTCCTGCCTGCTATTAGCGCGTTTTCGAAATATTGATTATAATTCATGTGTTAACCCTGTAAATAAAGATAATCATAATGCACCAAAGGCTTCTGATTTTTTTGGCCGATTTGCTCGCGTGTTTTGTCCGCGCCGTACTCTGCAATGCCAAGACCAATCAATTTATGGTTTTCATCAACCAGTTTAATAATATCACCTTTTTTAAAGTCGGTTATTACATCAGTAATTCCGATAGGCAACAAGCTGGTGGCCTTATTTGATAAAAGGGCCTTTTTAGCACCTTCATTTACCAGTACCACACCTGTGGCCGATTTTTCTGAATGGGCAATCCATTTCTTTTTTCCGGAGGCCGTTTTGTTGGGAATAAAGCGCGTATGAATCACTTTGTTCTCCAGCACATCGGTAAGAATATTGTCCCTTTTACCGTTGGCTATGTGCACAGCTATACCCAACTGAGCCGTTTTTTGCGACATGGTTGACTTGGTAATCATCCCCCCACGACCAAATTGCGATTTACCGGAAGAAACAAATTCGGCAAAGTTAACCACAGAACCTTCAACCTCCTCAATCACTGCAGATCCGGGCGCTTTTGGATCGCCATTATAAATGCCATCCACATTGGTTAAAACAATTAGCGCCTGTGCGTTCAACATGGAAGCAATTAGTCCGGCCAGTTCATCATTATCGGTAAACATCAGCTCAGTTACTGATACCACATCATTTTCGTTAACAACGGGAATCACCTGGTGTTGCAACAACAGATCGAGGCAGTTTTTCATGTTAAGGTAATGCATCCTGTCCCTAAAATCCTCCTTGGTAACCAATACTTGTGAACAAAGGATTCCAAAACGCTCAAAAAGCTGAGAATAAGTATTGATGAGCTTTACCTGGCCTATAGAAGCTAAAAGCTGCCTTGCGGCAATAGCATCATATTTTTCGGAGATGGTGATCAGGCTTCTGCCTGATGCAACGGCTCCAGATGAAACCAGGATCACTTCTTTACCTTGTTTTTTTATCGCGGCTATCTGACCAACCAAATGCTCTATGCGTTTCAGGTCTGGCAGGCCATTTTCCTGGGTAAAAACATTGGAGCCGATTTTTATAATGATGCGTTGGTAATTAAAAGACATTGCAGTACTACAGGTTGAACCGCCAATATTACAAAATTGAGGTGAAACAGGGCCGGATTATTTTAAAATATATCCACTAAAATGGTAGATTTAATAGAATTGATAATCAAATTCGGTGTTAAATGACGAAAAAAAGAATAAAAGTCTTGGTACAAAAGAAATAATTTATATTTTTGTCGACTAATTCCATAGACTATGTATCATATTTACTTGATTAATACCTCCAATTTGTTTAAAATGCAGCTCTCCACTATGTGTTGTTGTTGATAGTATCATCCTACATCTATTTAACATCAAATTAATCAACACATATTTTAAATTTTCGCTATTCCCTTTTCATGAAAATATTTATTAATTCATTAAAGTTCATTGTACTTTTCCTGGTTCTTGTCCCGGCCGTCGGCCACGCACAACTTAACGGCTCCTATATAATAAGTGGTATTGTAAAAGATGATCATGGCGAGCCATTAGTAGGTACAACTGTAAGCATAAAAGGAACTACTAACAAAACTTTTTCTGATAGTACCGGTAAATTTTCTTTAACTACCAGTGCTAAATTACCCTATACTTTAATTTTTACCGCAATAGGTTTTCAGCCGCAGGAGTTCTATATTAAAAATGCTAACAGTTCCGTAAATATCCAGTTGGTCAGCCAATCGTTATTGATCAACGAGGTGGTGGTTACAGCCTCCCGTAAGGAAGAAAAATTACTACGCTCGCCGGTGGCTATCGAAAAATTGAGTATTAATGCCCTGAAACAATCTCCCGGCCCAAGTTTTTATGATGCATTGGAGAACGTGAAGGGAGTACAAATGACCACCACCAGTATCACGCTGAAGGTGCCTAATACACGTGGTTTTAATAGCCCGAACAACTTTAGATTCATGCAGCTGGTTGATGGTGTTGATATGCAATCGGCAACCTTAGGCGTACCGCTTGGTAATGCCATTGGCCCAACCGAGCTGGATATCGCCAGCATTGAAATTACGCCGGGTGCCGCCGCTGCCCTTTATGGCACTAACGCTATAAATGGTTTATCCAATTTATTAACCAAAGATCCTTTCAAATACCAGGGATTAAGCGTTTATCACCGCGAGGGTTTAAATCATGTTGGCAACGATCGTTTAGGGGCAAGTGCGCTTAACGAAACAGCTATACGCTTTGCCAAAGCTTTTAACGATAAGTTTGCTTTTAAACTGAACGCCAGTTATCTGCAAGGCCAGGATTGGCAGTCAGATACCCGCAAGGATCAGAATCCAACCAATTTAAAATCGGCAAATCCGGCTTATCCTGAATTAACCGGAACAAACAATGCAGCTTACGATGGGTGGAACAAATATGGTGATGATGCGCTTGCAGGCAGTAATACTGTTGTTGTAAAAGGCATTACCGTAGATGGCGTAGCAAGACCAGGCCTTACCGTTGCCCGTACAGGATATAATGAAGTTGACCTGGTTAACCCTAAAGTATCCAACTTAAAATTGGATGGTACATTGGCTTATAAATTAACACCCAGCACCATATTGTCATACACTTATCGCTATGGCAAGATGGATGGTGTGTTTCAGCGCGGTAACAAAATTTCGTTACAGGGAGCCACCGTGCAAAACCATAAAGTTGAGTTAAAAGGAAAGGAATTTTTAGTACGTGCTTATGAATCAATTGAGAATACAGGTAATTCATTTAACGTAAAACCTTTAGCAGATAACCTCGACCTGAATCATGCAAGTAACTCCGCCTGGGGTACAACTTATGGAAATGCCCTTAAAGCTTACAATGGCGGCGTTTTAACATCAGCAAACCTTGCTGCCGCAGAACAAGCTGCACGTGCAGCTGCCGATAAAGGCAGGGTAGAGCCCGGTACACCTGAATTTGATGCTTTAAGAAAAACAATTATTGGTATTAATAATTGGGACATATATAATGCAAAGCTATTGCCAAATGCTCCACTTACCGGTGGTGCCGCATTGGTACAAAAAAGCCATATGTATAACGCAGAGGCGCAATGGGATTTAACAAGTCAGGTGAAAGTTGTTGACCTGTTGGTTGGCGGCGATGTGCGTGTATATTCAATTACCCCTGATGGTAACAACTTTGTTGACTTTAGTCGTGCAATAGCTGATAGAAACACGCCACTGGCTGATGGTAGCTTTGGTAAAGATGTGATCTACAAAAAATATGGCGCCTTTACCCAGGTAACTAAAACTTTTTTCGATGAAAAATTGAAATTATTCGGCTCGGTAAGGTGGGACTACAATCCTTATTTTAAACCTAAATTTACACCTCGTTTAGCTGCAGTTTATAGTGTGAATGAGAACCATAATTTCAGGTTTACGTTCCAGAACGGTTACCGGTTCCCATCATTGTTCGAGGCATTGTCTTATGTAAACAATGGTCGTGTTAAACGTGTGGGTAGCTTACCTTTTATTAATGAAGGATTAGGCTATTTGGGTAACAGCTATACACAATCATCTGTAGTTGCTTTTAATGCCGCTGTGAATGCTGCTGGAGGCAGCGATCAGGTTGCGTTAGCCAACAGGAACCTGTTGAAAGTAGCCGACCTGCCGCCATCAAGACCAGAGCAGATCACTTCATATGAAGTAGGCTACAAAGGTATTGTGTTAGATAATAAAGTATTTATTGATATTGATGCTTATACAAACCGTTACAATGGCTTTCTTGGACAAGTACAGGTATTTGTGCCAAATGGTACACAAGTAGGCACTGATGCAGGCGTATTATCCATGCTTGATATCAACCGCGACCCAACTACTGCTACAGCAAATAACGCTGCAAGTCAGGGCCAGAGCAGGTACCGCGTTTATACCAATGCTAAAAATATTTATAATAACTATGGCTCTTCGGCTGGCATCAGCTACAATTTCTATAAAAGATATACTGTATCTGGTAACGTGAGCTTTAATAAACTGAAAGCACAATCCAAATCTGATATATTTGTTACTGGCTTTAACACACCGGAATGGTCTGGTAACGTATCATTTGGAAACCGAGAAGTAGCGAAAAATGTAGGCTTCAACATTGTTTACAAATGGCAAAATTCATTCCTATGGGAAAGCCCGCTGGTAACCGGTAGTGTTCCTTCAATAGGTACATTTGATGCCCAGGTTACCTACCGCGTGCCGCAATACTATGCTACATTTAAAGCAGGAGCAAGCGATATATTTAACAAACGTTATTACCAGTATGCAGGTGGCCCAACTATTGGCGGCTTGTATTATATATCAGTTACTCTGGATGGATTGCTTGCAGGTAATAAATAGCAGCTTTTAATACGTTTTATATAGTTTTTTTAGAAGCGGATGAGGGAAACCTTATCCGCTTTTTATTTTACAAGACACGTCAATATGAAGATAAAAACTCCGGGACTTTGAAGGGAAATTGACGTTAAGAAAATTTGTCAATCCTGAATAATGAAATTTCGTAAAACTATGAAGGGGAAATGACCTTTTAAAAAGTTTGTCATCCTGAGGAACGAAGGATCTATTCACAGACTGTACAGGGCGAATAAGCATGGCGAATAATAGATCCTTCACTGCGTTCAGGATGACAAAAAGTTATTTTTGCAACAACGTCATAGGTAGCAATGAAGGATCTAACCCAAACTGTATAAGGCGAAAAGTATAGCGAATAAAAGATGCTTCAAATCGTTCAGGATAATAAAAAGTTTCTTCAGCAAAAAAAACAAATAAGAAGTCCCGCCTAATCCTAAAATCGAGTCATAACAAAAAGCCAACCGATCATCAGACAGGTTGGCATAAATTTATAATTAAAAAGTGTCTTTATTTACTTCGCCGTTACTTCATGCAATCCACATTCTTTTTTGGATTGATCTTCCCACCACCAGCGGCCGGCCCGGAAATCTTCGCCCTCGGCTATGGCGCGGGTACATGGCATACAGCCAATACTCGGGAAACCTTTGTCATGCAAAGAATTATAAGGAATGTTGTGTTTTTTGATGTATGCCTTCACATCATCTAAAGTCCAATGAAAAATAGGATGATACTTGGCTAATTGGTTTTGCTCATCCCATTCCACATCTTCCATATCATGGCGATTTACAGATTGATCGGCACGAATACCGGTAATCCATAGTTTATTGCCTTTTAATGCCCGTTTCAGCGGTTCTATCTTCCGGATACCACAGCATTCTTTACGATTCTCTACTGATTCGTAAAAGCTGTTTGGCCCCTTTGTGCTAACCATTTGCTCCAACAGCTCCTGGTTAGGGTAGTAGGCATGAATAGGTTGTTTATACCTGTCCATAGTACTGCTCCAAACAGAATAAGTTTCGCGGAAAAGCCTGCCGGTTTCTAAAGTAAAAACCTTGATAGGCAATTTGTTGGCGAAGATCATGTGGCTAATCGCCTGATCTTCCCAGCCAAAGCTTGTCGAAAACACAATTTCGCCAGGGAAAAGTTCAGCCAGCCTGGTAAGGGCCTCAACAGGATCTAAACCTGCTGTAGATGCTTGTATGTGTTTAACTACCTCGTTCATATTATATCACCTTTAAAATAAAGGAAACAATTGATTTAATGCTCACCAATATCACAATGATACCTACTGATACCATGATAGTTTTGGTGGATATCTTGTTAGAAATTTTTGCTGCTATAGGCGATGCGAGGGCACTGCCTAATATCAAACCGGCAACAGCCTGCCAATGATCGCTGCTTACCATGGCGATGAAGGTAATAGAACCCATCATCGCTATAAAAAACCTTGATAGTTTTACCGTACCTAATGAAAATATGGGACTGCGACCACCCGCTATCAGTGTTGATAATACGATAGATCCCCAGCCGCCGCCACCAACAGCATCAATAAAACCGCCGCCTAAACCTAAGAGCGAAATACGCTTTACTTTATCTACCGACTTTTTGCGCTTAACTTTAAACGCTTTTGATAATATTACACAACCCAATATTAAAGTATATACGGAAACCACGGGTTTGGTGTACATGCTGTAATGCTCCAGCGACGATAACAAATAAGCACCTGTAACGGCTCCAATAATGCCTGGTATCACCAGTAACTTAAATAGTTTCCAGTTGATATTACCCATGCGGTAGTGCATCCAACCGGCAATACCGCAGCTCATGATCTCTGAAAGGTGAACACCCATACTGGCCGAAGCGGGAGGGATGCCCATTGACAGGGAGAAGGTAGTAGAAGTAACACCATATGACATGCCTATGGCCCCATCAATCATGGCAAATAAAAAGCCGGCCCCTAAAAAATAGTAGAATTGCGGGTTTACACCCTCTACAAATGTTTTAAATGCAGGTTCTCTGAAATACAGGGCGGTTATAACTATGGCTATGGAAAGAATAATAGTTGACCATATCAGCCAGATAAAATTCTTAATTACCGCCGATTTGGGTTCAACCAGTACCGACGTTACGCTGTTAAGCTTTTTAACTTTGTCGGCAAAATCGCCGCTGAGCGTATTTCTTAAAGCGCTCATTTGTTGCAGGGTGGCATCCAACTCATCGGGCAGGCTCTCGTTCAGTACTTCTTTTAAACGCTTGGCTACGGTTGGCGATTTTCCGTTGGTAGATATGGCCAGTTTAAGATCACCCTTTTGCACTATCGATCCTAAATAGAAATCACAAAGTTCGGGCTTGTCGGCTACATTGATGAGCAATTTGCGGTCATGAGCCGATTGGCGGATGTAATTATTCAGGTCGCTATCATTAGTAGCAGCGATAACTACCTCCGCGGTATTCAGATCGTCATCAGTAAATGATTTCTGGATAATGTTTAAGCCTTCATAAATTGATGCAAGGCTATGTATCTCTGGCAAAAACTCCCTGGAGATTATGGTTACCTTGGCGTAATTACTATTGTTTAAAATAGCAGTTAGCTTTTCAAGGCCCACGTTGCCTCCGCCTACCAATACTGTATGCAGGTTATTCAGCTTCAAAAATACGGGGAACAATTGGTTGCCGCCGATATCTTCGTGCTCAATCTTGGTTAAACTTTTATCCTTGGGCAACAACGTCATAAATCTCTTTGATCAACTGAAATTTTGGGTGCAACGAAACTACCTCGCCCAACACAATTATGGCCGGCGAACCAATCTTATTTTCCTTAACAGCATCAACAATGGTATCCACTGTAGCTATAGCAACTTTTTCATCAACTGTGGTGCCGCTTTGTATAACTGCCACAGGTAATTTGCTTTTACCTTCATTCTTAAATATCTCGGCAATTTCGGCCAATTTGTTAATTCCCATCAGTACAACAACAGTTGCTTTGTTGCGGGCCGCATCATACATATCAGGTGATATTTTACCATTTGATATGGTGCCAGTAACTACCCAGAAACTTTCGCTTAAACCGCGGTGTGTAACAGGGATATTCTGTAATTCAGCAACCGCTATAGAGCTTGATATGCCCGGAATAACAGATGCCGGAATATTAAACGATGCAGCGAAATCCAGTTCCTCAAAACCACGACCAAATACAAATGGATCGCCGCCTTTAAGCCTTACAACATGACCGTAATTAATGGCATAATCAACCATCAGTTTATTTACAACTTCCTGTGAGTAAGTGTGATCGCCGGAACGTTTACCAACATATACCCGTGTAGCTGTCTCTGGGGCGTAGTCAAGTAACTCTTCATTCACTAATGCGTCATACAAAACAACATCGGCCGTTTTTAACGCCTTTATAGCTTTAACTGTAATCAGATCGGCATCACCAGGACCCGCACCCACTAAAGTTATTTTGGGTTCTTTTATTTTACCAGTCATTATTGTACCAATGCCTCTCTTTGAGCTTTACTTTTTCCTAAAAATTCAGTAGCCTGTGCTAAATATGCAGCTGCGAATTCGGCCGATGGTTCATTCTGGTTAATCTGCAATACCACATCATTAAAACTTCCCTGCATAGCAAACTCGCCCGTTGCAACATACTGTGCATCAAACTCTCTGATAATGCCAATCTGTGTGCTGCTGTTTATGCCTTTATCAAGCAACAACGCTTTTGCCGAACTGATGAATACATTGTAAGAATGATAAATAGCATCAGACCATGCGCCTTCTTTAAATGAGCCATTAGCCCAACCCATTTTTTCTTCAGATTCAAACAAAAGGGTAGCAACTAAATCTATCACCACACCGGCACACTCACCAACACCAATTGCGCTAACATACGTTTCCTGGTGTCCCCAATCCACAAATTCATCATCGGTAAGGGTGGTTAAATCGGCGAGAGGTTTTAACATCCGGTAAAAATAATCTTTACCCTGCCTGTCATAATAGGCATGGAAAGTTTCACCTTCGGGAGAAAACTCTTTATAATCATTCAGCACCATTCTTAAAACATCTGTAGCTCTTTTTGATGGCACCTTGATTACCCTTTCGGCAGCCCGGCCAACGCCATCGCCAACAGTACCACCACCTAACATCACCTGTACAGAAGGTAATACCCTTGTGCCGGCCTTAAGTGAACTACCATGGAAACCAATATGTGCCAAACCATGCTGTCCGCATGAATTCATACATCCGCTTATTTTTATCTTAATGTCGCGGTTATAAATAAAGTCTTCATATTCATTATAGATCAGGTCTTCCAGCACGCGGGCCATGGTCATACTATTGCTGATACCAAGGTTACATGTATCTGTACCGGGGCAGGTAGTTACATCGGCCACGGTATCAAAACCAGGTGTGGCAAGATTCAGCTTGGCCAAACCTTCATATAAAACAGGCAGTGCCTCTTTACGTACAAATTTTAATAACAAGCCCTGGTTTTGGGTGATGCGAATTTCGTTGGCCACCAATGGTTCCAAAACTTTAACCAACTCACGGGCGGTATCTGAAGAGATATCGCCAACAGGAACTTTAATATATACACCGTAAAAACCTTGTTGCTTTTGTTCAAACACGTTTGTAGCTAACCATTGCTCGTAACGGAATGGATTGCTTACCTCAACCTGCTCATAGTTTGTTTCTGCAGGAAGGAGGGGTAAAGCAACAGCATCACGGTTAATAGGGTAGCTTTTTACTTTAATGGCAGTTCTTTCAATTTTAGCCAGGCGTAAAACCTCATCCAATCCTAATTTTTGAATAAGATATTTCATGCGGGCTTTATTCCGGTTATTACGTTCGCCATAGCGATCAAATACACGGATGATGGCTTCTATATAAGGGATCAGCTGATCCTCGGGTAAAAACTCCTCAACTATACTGGCCAATATGGGCTGTGCTCCTAAGCCACCACCCAATAATATTTTGAACCCGCGCTCGCCATTGGCGTTTACTTTAGGTATTGCGCCAATATCGTGAACATATGAAAATGCAGTATCCGCATCACTTGAAGAAAAAGAGATCTTGAACTTACGACCCATCTCCTGGCAAATTGGATTTCGCAAAAAATAATCAAAAGTAGCGTGAGCGTAAGGCGAAACATCAAACGGTTCCAGCGGATCAATACCCGCAGTAGGAGAGGCGGTCACGTTTCTTACCGTATTTCCGCATGCTTCGCGCAGGGTAATATCATCCTGCTCCAGCCTGGCCCAAAGTTCCGGAGTACGATCAAGACTTACGTAATGAATCTGAATATCCTGGCGGGTGGTAAGGTGCAGGTTACGGCTTCCGTATTCGTCAGATATATCGGCAATCTTTAGTAACTGCTTAAACGTTACTTTACCAAATGGCAGTTTTATACGTACCATCTGTACACCTGGCTGACGTTGGCCATAAACGCCACGTGCTAAACGGAGGCTCCTGAATTTTTCGTCATGAATTTTACCTTCCCGAAAAGCCCTTATCTTTTTTTCCAGATCTATAATGTCCTGTTCAACTATCGGGTTCTCCAGTTCTGTTCTGAAGCTCTGCATATCTTAATTATTTTAATCAATTATATAAAAAAGCCTCTTTGGCTTTGGCTAAAGAGGCATGTGTGGTTAATACAAATTATAGCCGTGCCTTGCCAACTGCCAAATAGCAACGCATGGGCATTTTATAACTTGTATGAATTGGGCACATGTTATTCATTTACCAAATATATACATAGTATAGGGAAATGGTAGAATTTAATTGAAAAAAGAATCGATTTGACAGTTTTATGAGATTAAACGTTGATGAGCGTTTGCTCGCGCGATATGATATCAGCTATGCTGGTTTCGCTTAATATCTTCAGGGTTGCGTCTCTTACATCAACAAAAACATCCCTGATACCACAGGTTGTTTCCTGGTGGCATTCATCACATTTATGGTAAAAATTTAAGCTGGCGCAAGGCACCATAGCAATGGGCCCGTCGGTTATACGCATAATACTTACCAAAAATATTTCTTTAGGGTCGCGATTAAGACTGTAGCCACCACCAGCACCTTTTTTACTATACAGGAAACCCGCGTTGCGAAGATCGAGTAGTATTTGCTCAAGGAACTTTTTAGGGATACGTTCAGCCTCGGCGATTCGTGAAATTTGCATTGGTGGCTGATCCATGTTTTTGCCCAGGATTACCAATGCTTTAATAGCGTACTTAGTTTTTTTGGAAAGCATTTTCTAAAATAAAACTTACAAAGTTAAACAATATTAAATAAAAATATCGAGTAATACTATAGAGTACCACTATACTATATTATTTACCTTTTTAATGATTTAAAATTAACAAATTTTGAAAGCCAATAGCATCATTGTTCTTTCGCATTAAAAACGGAGGCGCTTAAGTTTAGTTTGTTTTAAAATTATAGTAAAATGAATTTTTCTAATGAAAATGGCCGGCAGGTTAACATAACACTACTTTTTATCTGAATGGCCGAGGCTTTTTTCCGGATTAACCTTATCTCTCACCAATTGTTTTAATTCCTTTATTTCCGGGAAACGGCCTTCTCTTTTCCTGTCAAACAAAACAACATCGTCTATACTAATGGTATATCTGCCGCTTACTTCGCTGGGTACAAGCGTAATACCATAAACATCATCAGTAAAAGTAGTGAGTAGTTCCTGAGCCATATAGGCAGCTCGCATCATCCAGTTACATTTTGGGCAATATTCAATTATGATGGTTGGTTTCATTTTAGTGATGATTTATTCTCAACTATAAACCGCTCCTCATTGTGCGTACTTACAACAGTGATGGCGTCACCTACAGTTACCGTGCCCGTACCTTTATGGATCAAATTTTGGCCGAAAAGTATTTTATTATTCTTAAACCTATATTTGGCCAATGTTTTTAACGGCTCTTTAGCTTTTATACCGGTTTGCTGGTCTATGGTGGTCATGATGCAGCGGGCACACAATTTGGCGCCATAAAAACTAATACCGGCAATGTCCATTTGGTTCATTTGATCTTCTTCAAAAGCCTCTCCGCCAATAAAAACGATGTTTGGACGAAACCTGTTCATAGGCAAAGCCTCATGAAGGCGTGAATTCAGTTCGTCCAACGAAGCCTGACCTATGAGCAAAAAAGGGTAGGCATCAGCAAAAGAAGTAATCATGCCTGGCAGGGCATAGCGCTGGTCAACCTCGCGTTCTGCATCATCGGGCATAAAAACCAGCCTGCATTTTAACCCTAAAACCCTGGTAAACCATTCATCAAACTCAAGCCCAACATATACCCCTGTGCAGGTATCATCCCAGATGACAACATTGTGTTTAGTTTGCTCCTGGTATTGAAAAGGTATTTTAACAGATCCATTTAAATGGTGACTAACCAATAAACCATCGTCCTCTATCTGCACCTTTATCAATGCCATCTGTGTATGCTCACGTTGCGTAATAAAGCGGTTTTGTTCATCAACCAGCATCCAGCGCCTGTCATACTTAAAGCCGCGCGAGGTAACCTCGGCGCTATTAACCGGAATACCGCCTAAGGATTTAATTGGGTAGATGAATAGTTGACTTACTTTGAGCATGGTGGCAAAATGGTGATCAAAGCAAAAGTAAGAAAAATGGAAACAGATTGCTTGCAGGCATTGTAAAAGTAATAATCAACCCATAATTGTTTAAACTCTGCGCAACAATCGATTGTAGTTTTATTTTCAAATGATTGCTTTAGTTAATTTTAATTGATAATATTGTTTTATCCAATTGCAAAACCATTTCTTAATTTACTTATAACCAATTAGTGAAATTATGCCATTAAACAATGTAAGCGGCAAAGCTAAAGCCGATAATACCTATGATGCTATTGTTATCGGCTCTGGAATCAGCGGTGGCTGGGCGGCTAAGGAATTAACCGGAAGAGGGCTAAAAACCATAATGCTTGAGCGCGGAAGAAATTTTGAACACATTAAAGATTATAAAACCGCTGCAAAAGATCCCTGGGATTTTGAACACCGTGGAACTGTAACACAGGAGCAGCGTAAAGCAAGGCCTGTAATTTCACGTAACTGGGGCGCGCAGGAAGCTATAATGGATTATTGGGTAAATGAGCAGGAGGCACCATATCACGAGGTTAAACCTTTTAACTGGTGGCGATCATACCAGATGGGCGGTCGCTCTATTTTATGGGGTAGGCAAAGCTACCGCTGGAGTGATTTTGACTTTGAAGCAAATGCAAAGGATGGCTGGGCAATAGACTGGCCTATCAGATACAAAGATCTGGCACCATGGTATGATCATGTGGAGAAATTTGCTGGTATCAGCGGATCATTGGAGGGCATACCACAATTACCCGATGGACACTACTTACCGCCCATGGACCTGAACTGGGTAGAAAAAGATGTTGCCGAGCGCATTAAAAAGAACTATGGGGGTAAAAGGCATATGATTATTGGCAGGGTGGCCAACCTTACGGCAGCTATACCAGGCCGTACCAAATGCGAATTTAGGAACAGGTGCTGGGAGGGATGCCCGTTTGGGGGCTATTTCAGTACTCAATCATCAACCTTACCGGCTGCTTTGGCTACGGGAAATTTAACAGTGAGGCCTTATTCAATAGTTACTAAAATTATTTATGATAAGGATACCCAAAAGGCTACGGGTGTAGAGGTGCTTGATGCCGAGACCAATCAAACATATGAGTTTCATGCTAAAATTGTATTCGTCAATGCTTCGGCGTTAAACAGCGCATGGGTGCTCATGAACTCTGCTACCGATATTTGGCCGGATGGTTTAGGTAGCAGCAGTGGCGAATTAGGGCATAATATTATGGATCACCACTACAACCTGGGTGCTTCCGGCTCGGTAGAGGGTTTCGAAGACAAATATTACTACGGCAGGCGGGCCAATGGTATTTATGTGGTACGTTTTGCCAACTTATTTGGCGATAAGCGCGATTACCTTCGTGGCTTTGGTTACCAGGGTGCAGCGAGCAGAACAGGCTGGAGCCGTGAAATTGCTGAGATGAATATTGGCGCGCAATATAAAGATGCTATAACAGAACCGGGTGACTGGCAAATAGGCATCGGTGGCTTTGGCGAACTACTGCCTTACCACGATAACAAGATCACGTTGGATAAAACCCGTAAAGACAAATGGGGCTTGCCTATTTTAGCTATGGATGCGGTGATAAGGGAGAATGAGATGAAGATGCGCATCGACATTGTTAAAGAAGCCAAAGCAATGCTTGAAAGTGCCGGGGTTAAAAACGTTCAAACACATGACAGGGGACATAACATAGGCGATGGCATTCATGAAATGGGTACAGCGCGCATGGGCCGCGACCCTAAAACTTCGGTTTTAAACGAACATAACCAGGTTTGGGATGCTAAAAATGTTTTTGTTACCGATGGTGCAGCGATGACTTCCTCTGCATGTCAAAATCCATCTTTAACCTATATGGCATTAACCGCGCGTGCAGCAAACTTTGCAGCTGATGAATTAAAGAAGGGGAATTTGTAGTTGATTCATTAGATGAGTGGAAAATAAAAAACTCTAAGTAATAACAACTTATTTGGGCGATCAACATGTTAAAAATAACCTAACTATAAATATGAAAAAACTAACTATTGTTTGCCTCCTAATAGGCGCTTCTATTATTAATGTAGCTGCTAAAACCAAGGTATTAATCTTCTGCAAAACTGCCGGCTTTCACCATAATTCAATAGCAGTAGGGGTACCTGCCATTATGAAATTAGGGGCCGAGAATGGTTTTGACGTGGATAGCACTACTAATGCAGAAAAGTTCACAACCGAAAATTTAAAACAGTATGCAGCTGTAATATTTTTAAGCACTACGGGCGATGTATTAAATGATACGCAACAAGTTGCGTTTGAGCAATATATTAAAGCAGGTGGAGGTTTTGTAGGTGTACATGCTGCAACTGATACCGAATATGATTGGCCCTGGTATGGAAAATTGGTTGGCGCTTATTTTAAAAGTCACCCCAAACAGCAGGAAGCCGTTTTGCATGTAGTTGATCATAATTTTATTGCTACCAAACATTTACCGCAGGATTGGAAACGCTGGGATGAGTGGTACAACTACAAATGGATAGGTGATGACCTGCATGTACTGATCAAAATTGATGAAAAAAGCTATACAGGTGGTGAGAATGGCGACAATCACCCCATGAGCTGGTACCATAGTTTTGATGGCGGCAGGGCTTTTTATACAGAGTTAGGCCATACAGATGAATCATACGCTGATCCGTTATACCTGAAACATTTATTGGGCGGCATTCAATATGCGATAGGGAAGAAATAGGTCCCTGAATCAACATTTTTGCATGTTCAGAATTTAATAACTTGTTAATTATTAAATTCTGAACATGCTGATGTTATAATGATGTTAGCGCAGTAACCCCTGCCAATAAGGTAAGGCAAATAGCAAAAACCACAAAATAACTAAACGAGATCCCTATCATTTTTGTCACTGTTCTTAAAGGACTCCGGCCATAAACAACCCTTAGTGATCGATACATGTACCATAGTATCGTTAATAGGGCAGCTATATCCATTATCACGATAACATTAATAAAGCGGTGCGGAATAAGCAATTGAATCACCATTAATATGGTAATAAAAAGAAACAGGAAGCAATGAAAGTGAAATGAATATATCAGGTATTCTACGTAAAATTTTTTATTTTTAATAAAGGCGATCTTTAATATCAGTGCAAATAAAGGCAAAAATAAAAACATCATCTTGGGTAAATTATGTTTCATTCCTTCGTTTATTATTTCATTAGCCGATTTGCCATCGTGCGCCCATTGAAATTGTTTCTTCTCTAAATATTGTTCTATAAAATTATCCCGCTTATTAGCCGGCAGCTTTTGCTGAACCGCAAGATACTGCTGATAAGTTTTAATGGTGTCTTTTTTATGGCCGACAGCATTAGCATTTTTAATACTGTCCGCTTTAAAGTCAACTTTGTTATTGATAACTTTCTTTTGGGCAGGGCTAAGTATCACGCTATTGTTGATGCCATTTTTGAGGGTAGTTTTTAGGCTATCGGTCGACTGCTCTGTATTAGCTTCACTATCAGTTATTTTAACAATCTCCGGCGTGTTGCTTTTAAATAGCAGTACAAAATATACCAGGCTTATAAAAATGTACATTTTTACGGGGTGCAGGTATTGTACCCTATGCCCGGCCATATACTCGGTGGTAAGTTTACCCGGGTTAAAAAGCAGTGGTTTTAACGTATGAAAAAACTGATGATCAAAGTGAAAATAATCGCTTATAGCGTGGGTCATCATGTGCCCAAAACTCTCTTTTATCTGTAGGTTTTCCTGTCCGCAATTATAGCAGAACTTACCCTCTAAGGTTGTTCCGCAGTTTAGGCAATCATTTTCCTCGCGGTAATGTTTTTTCATTCGTAAATGGGTAATGCTATGCGTTAGTGAATAAGATTGACTTATTGGCCAATTGATTTAAGCATGTTGTATCGCACGCTCCAATGCTATATTATGTTTATACCTGAAAACGAAAGGGAATATAATCGCGATCACCAAGGCATAAGCAGCAAAAGTTAGCCAGATGCCATGCCAGTCTTTACTTCCATCGGCATGAATAAAAAACTTATCAATAATAAAGCCGCTGGCAATACTTCCAAAAAAAGCACCGAAACCGTTTACCATCATCATAAACAAGCCCTGCGCACTGCCGCGTATTTCGGGAGTGGTTTGTGTTTCTACAAATAACGATCCTGAAATATTAAAGAAATCAAAGGCCATACCGTAAACAATGCAGGATAGGATGATCATCCATAAACCGCTGGCCGGATTGCCAAACGCAAATAAACCAAAACGTAAAACCCAGGCCAGCATACTGAACAGCATTACATTTTTGATACCAAACTTGCGTAAAAAGAAAGGTATAGCTAAAATGAAAAGCGTTTCGGATACCTGCGAAATGGAAATGATCGCGCTGGAATGTTCTACGGCAAATAAACCTTTATAGGCAGGTGTTTTTGCAAAGTCTAAAATATATGTAGTGCCGTAAGCGTTGGTCAGCTGCAAGGCCGCACCTAAAAGTAACGAGAACCCAAAAAAGATGGCAAACTTTGGTGTTTTGAATAATTCGAACGCATTTAAACCAAGCGCATCCCTCAATGTTTTCTTACCTGCTTTACCTAATAGTGGAGGGCATTTAGGCAGCGAGAACGAAAATATACCTAATGCCAATGCCACGCCGGATGCAATGTAAAATTGATTGGCACTGGTCTCGCTTTTGGTAACATCTACCACCAACAACGCTGCAATAAATCCAACTGTTCCCCATACGCGAATAGGAGGGTAAACTTTAACCACATCTTTACCTTCGCCTTTTAAAGCCGAATAAGCAACCGTTATAGATAAAGATAAGGTTGGCATATAGAATATCATATTGAGCAATATAACCCAAAAAAATACCGTGGGGCTTGTTACCATTGGCACACAAAACAGAACTATAGCCCCTAAAATATGTAACGTACCATACAGCTTTTCGGCATTGATCCATTTATCTGATATGATACCCGCAAGTGCAGGCATAAATATGGATGAAATGCCCATGGTTGAAAAAATTGCCCCGAACTGCGCACCAGACCATCCTTTGTTTTGAAACCAATAAGCGCCTACAGTAAGCAACCATGCCCCCCACACAAAAAATTGCATAAAATTCATCAGTATTAAGCGGAACTTAATATTCATACAGTACAGGGTTTAAATAATTTTTTCTGTGTTAAATTAAAAGCGAAAAGTAGTGAAATAAATGTAAATCAGAAAGCTAAGGGGGACAGTATTTAGCGAATTGAGCCTAAATGTTACGCCTTGCTGATGAGTTTACAATTGAGGTGTTTTATTATTAGATTTTCAATATATACGATTTGAGAATTTCGACTTCGGAACATGTATTTGATAATCCCCCGCCAAAATTCTCAAAGCCGAAATCAGGATGCTTTACGCTTATTTAGCTCGTCGCGGATTTTAGCTGCTTTTTCGTACGACTCTTCTGCAAGAGCCTCCTGTAGTTTTGTTTTTAGTTCATCAATGCTTAGGGATGCAAAGCCGCTGCCTACAGATGTACCCGCTGATTTATCGTCCTGGCTCTCATTGATATTTTCAAGGTAAACGAAATCGTTGCCCTCAATCACAATACCTGCTGTTGATAGTATAAATTCATAAGTAAAAATTGGGCAATCAAACCTTACAGCTACTGCTATGGCATCTGATGTACGGGCATCAATCTCAACCGAACGTTTACCATCACTACAGATGAGCTTGGAATAAAAGATACCGTCAACCAGGTTATAAATAATAATTTCCTGCACCTCTATCTGGTAGGCTTGCGCAAAACTTTTAAAAAGGTCGTGCGTTAGTGGGCGGCTCGGGGTCATTTTTTCTATTTCTATAGCAATAGCCTGAGCCTCAAAACTGCCAATAATAATAGGTAGTCTGCGCCTGCCACTCACCTCACCTAAAACTAAAGCATAAGCGCCGGATTGAGTTTGGCTGTATGATAATCCTACTATATCCAGCTTAATTTTTTTCATGTTGTTACCCATCGCACCTGTTATTTTATGCTGAAGCCTTATATTCTTTAACCGCCGCTATTAATTGGGGCACTACTTCAAATGCATCACCAACTATACCGTAATCTGCCACCTTAAAAAAGGGAGCTTCGGGATCCTTATTGATAACCACTATAACCTTTGAAGAACTGATGCCTGCCAGGTGCTGAATAGCCCCTGAAATTCCTATCGCAATATACAAATTTGGACTGACAGCTATGCCTGTTTGTCCAACATGTTCACTATGGGGTCTCCAGCCAGCGTCTGATACCGGTTTTGAGCATGCTGTAGCGGCTCCTAACAGGTTGGCCAGCTCTTCAATCATGCCCCAGTTTTCGGGCCCTTTAAGCCCACGGCCTGCCGAAACAACTATCTCAGCATCAGGCAGTGAAACCTTATCAATTGAACGTACGATCTCTTTGATCAACGCTTTAAAATCAGATTCTTTTGTTTCAACACTAAAGTCTTCCACCTGCGCAGATCCACCTGTTTCAACAACTTTATAGGAATTAGGTACCAACGCAATAACCTTATTTGCAGAGGTTAATTCAACTATGGCAAATGCTTTGCCCGAAAAAGCAGTCTTTTTTACGGTAAATTTACCGTTTTTTTGCTCGGGTAAGGCTACGGCGCCATCGGCAAGTCCTGCCTCCAGCTTTACACCTAAACGAGGAGCCAAACCACGGCCGGAGAAGGTGTTAGATAACACCACTATATCAGCATTCTGCTGTTTGGCAGCATCGGCTATCACAGAGGCGTAGGCCTGGTTTACAAAATTCTTAAGTTTTTCACCAGTAACATTTAATACTTTTTCGGCACCGTATTTACCTAATAAAGCTAATTCACCTGTGCTTACATCTCCAATGGAAATTGCCACAAGGCTGGTATTATTTTGATCGGCAATTGCACGGGCGTAACTCACTGCTTCAAAAATTGATTTTTTGAACTTTCCGCCGGCGTTTTCCGCATATATTAAAACTGACATATGATCATGTGTTTTGTAAAGGTCGATTTGGGTAAAATTAAATAACGCGCGCTTCGGTATGTAATAGTTCAACAAGTTTGGCTGTGTCATCGGCAGCAACCAGTTTTACCTGCCCACGAATAGACAGTGTTTCATAACTAACGATCTCTGAAAATGTTTTTACCTCTAAAGGCTCAACAACGATTAATGGTTTGGTACGCGCCGACATAATACCACGCATATTAGGGATCTTAGGTTCTGCCACACCTTCAGCCGCGCCCGCTACAAAGGGGAAAGGAATAGTAAGGATCTCTTTACCGCCCTCAATCTCACGTTCAACAGTAGCGCTGCTTTCGCTTACATCCAGCTTTTTAATAATAGATACTGATGGCAGATCTAATAACTCGCCCAACATACCTGCAACCTTTGATCCGTTATAGTCTATTGATTCACGACCGGTCAGGATTAAATCAAAAGGATTAGCTTTTACATATTGAGCTATTTGATAAGCTACATACCAGGCATCGTGAGGTTTGGCATTTATACGTACAGCATCGGTAGCCCCAATTGCCAAAGCCTTGCGGATAGTGGCCTCTGTGCTCACTTCACCAACATTAATAACAGTTACTGTAACTTTACCGCCATCGGTTAACTCAATAGCGCGCGAAAGTGCTATCTCATCGTAAGGATTTAATATAAATTGAACACCATTTGTATTAAATTGGGTGTTGTTATCAGTAAAGGTTATTTTTGTGGTGGTATCAGGAACATTACTTACACATACCAGGATTTTCATATCAATAGGTTTTTGCAAATTTAGTTAAAAAAGATAGAGTTTAAAATGGAGTTGAGCAGATTGGATAAGCTACTGGAATTTATAAAGAATGAACCCAACGACGAGTTTTTAAAATACGCACTTGCTACCGAATATCTGCGTCTTAATCAGGTAGATAAGGCATTGAGTTATTACGAAGACCTTATTAATAATCACCCCGGGTATGTGGGTACTTACTACCATTTAGGGAAGCTTTACGAAGCACTTAATCGTAAACAGGATGCCATTACAACCTATGAAAACGGCATGAAAGTAACCAAAGCGAAGCGTGATAATCATGCTTTTTCGGAATTGCAGGCTGTTTACAGATCAGCTATGGGCATTGAAGAAGATGACGACGACTATTAAGCTTTTTGATTTTGAAAAAACGTCATTTGCTATTCCTCAGGGATGTTTTAATATACACTTTTACCGCTTTTGGAGGGCCGCAGGCTCATATTGCGGTATTGCTGCGTGAGTTTGTTCATAAGCGGCGCTATATTACCGAAGAAGAATTAATGGAGCTGAATGCCCTCTCGCAGGTATTGCCGGGGCCTTCATCAACGCAAACACTGGTTGGCATTGCCTGGAAGGTAGGAGGGCTGCAGTTGGCGTTAATTACTTTCCTGATATGGATTTTGCCATCGGCCGCTATTATGGCAATGGCAGCCATAAGTTATAAAATGTTTGCCAATCAGGGTAAGTTTAATCATGTGATAAGCTTGGTACAACCCATGGCTGTGGGTATTGTTGCTTACGCTACTTATAGTTTTGCTCACAAGTTTTTAAAAACAAGGGTTAGCATGATGTTGGCTATAGGGTCACTCATTGCGACACTTATTTTGCAAAACGCATATGCATTCCCTTTATTGATTTTACTGGGAGGAATTATATCATCGGCTATGGAGACTCAGCCACAGGAAAATGAACTGAGGGTAAAATTATATTCAAATGTAAACCCAAACAAAGTGGCATACTTTATAGGGATCCTACTTTTTTTTGCTGCTTTGGGCGCCATAATTAATCAAACATCTCCTTTCAGTTTGCCTATTCGTTTGTTTGAGAATTTTTACCGTAACGGGATATTAATATTTGGTGGTGGGCAGGTAATGGTGCCACTGATGTATACTGAATTTGTGGAGGTGAAGCATTACCTCAGCAGTTCGGAGTTTCTTTCAGGTTATGCTTTGCAGCAGGCTTTGCCTGGGCCCACATTTTCATTCACTTCCTTTTTGGGTGGTATCACTTTAGGTAACAAAGGCTATGGTATTGGTGGTCAAATCATTGGTAGTATTGTAGCCGTTATAGGTGTTAATACTCCAGGCCTGATCCTTATTTTGTTTATTGTGCCATTTTGGGAAGACTTAAAGAAGATAACCCGTATCAAAAACTCTTTAAATGGTATCAATGCTGTTGCAGTAGGTTTTATGGCTACAGCGTTAATATTATTAGTACGCCCGTTTGGCGGTAACTGGCTGGCCTATGTCTTAATGCTTGTTACATTTTTGTTGCTTCATTTTACCAGGATAAAAACACCAGTGATAATCTTAATTGGTGTAGTGTTGGGATTTATTATTTGATTTATTTTATTTCAGGTTATAAATACCTTCCGGGAGTTAAGTTTGGTGTACCTGCAAGGAAGTACAATGTTAAGAGTGTAGCAGGAGTGTTAACCACAATCTAATAGCCCGAATGCGGAGTTACAACAATTATATATAACAACAAACCCCGGTTTCTTTTCGAAATCGGGGTTTGTTGTTATATCGCAATGGTGTGCCAACATCGGCACATCAGAAATCTATGATTTACATATTAAAATGGCGGCTCGTCATCAATATCGTCCATTCTTGAAGGACGGATAATGAAGTTGCTTTGTTTTTCAAAATCCTGTGACGGCGCCAGGCCGGCGAAAGCACTTCCGGCAGCAGGAGGGAAGCCATCCATGCCTTCTTCAAGGTTGGCGAACTTCACATATTTACCAACGAATTTAAGCCTCACTGTACCAGTTTCACCGTTACGATGCTTGGCTATAATCACCTCACCAACGCCTTGGGTAGGGTTACCGTCTTCATCTTCGGTTAAACCGTAATATTCAGGGCGGTAAAGGAATAATACCATATCCGCATCTTGCTCGATCGATCCAGATTCACGCAAATCCGACAGCATCGGCCTTTTGGAGTTACCCGGCCTTTGCTCCACCGCACGACTTAACTGCGACAGCGCAATCACTGGCACATTCAATTCTTTTGCAACCGATTTTAAGGCACGTGAAATACTACCAATTTCCTGTTCACGGTTACCGCCGCCTTTACCATCTGCAGCCTTACCATGCATCAACTGCAAGTAATCGATGATGATTAGCTGTATATCGTGCTGTGCTTTTAAACGGCGGCATTTAGCCCTAAATTCAAATATGTTAAGGGCCGGAGTATCGTCAATAATGAAGACAGATTTTTCAAGCCGGCCAATTTTGGAGTGGATCTGTTGCCATTCCCATTCCTCCAGCGTTCCCTTACGGATCTTTTCCTGCTCAATTTCGGCCTCGCCGGCAATCAGACGATTCACCAACTGTACCGACGACATCTCCAGCGAAAATACTACGGTAGGCTTATCAAAATCAACCGCGGCGTTACGTGCACAACTTAATACGAAAGCCGTTTTACCCATCGCGGGACGGGCAGCTATAATCACCAAATCGGATTTTTGCCAACCAGAGGTCATACGATCTAAACCGGTAAAACCTGATGGCACACCTGTTAATCCGTCTTTTTTATCTTTTAAAGATTCAATATCTTTCAACGCTTCCTGTACCAGGTCGTCCATTTTGCGGGCGTCACGGCGTAAGTTGCTTTGAGCTATTTCAAAAAGGTTTTTTTCTGCTTTGTCTAACAGGTCCAGTACATCACTGGTATCTTCATAAGCGCTATTGATTGTTTCGGTCGAGATCCTGATCAGTTCGCGCTGAATATATTTTTGGATGATGATACGGGAGTGAAACTCAATATTGGCTGCCGATGCAACACGGCTTGTAAGCTCAGTTATATAATAAGCCCCGCCAATCATCTCCAGTTCGCCAAGTTTCCGTAACTCTGCGGTTACGGTAAGGATATCGACCGGTTGAGACTTTTCAAAAAGTACTTTTATGGCCGTAAATATTTTTTGATGGTTGTCGCGGTAAAAAACTTCGGGCTTTAAAACGTCAATCACTGATGAAAGGGCATCTTTTTCCAGCATCAATGCCCCTAATACTGCCTCCTCAAGATCCGTTGCCTGCGGTGGAAGTTTACCCATTCCACTATATGGAGTTGGGTTAGTTATCCGGCTACGTCGTTCGTTTGTATTAGGCTTGTTATACTGATTCTCGTTCTCAAAACTCATAAGGCAACAAAAATATACAAAAAAAATTCAGACGGGAAACTATTCAACTAACATAGTGTATCGAAGTTTTAAATCAATCATTCTCAGCTTGATAATTTAAGGCGGGAAATTGACACCGAATTGTTAGTAAAGTGTTGATAAGAACTAACATCATTTGGTTATCAATGCGTTAAAGCCATGTTGATAACGTTTCAATTTGTTAACTATTACAATTGAACCAAAATGGGAATTGAGTTCAATAACGGCAAAATCAATTAATATAGCTACTTTTGCAAAATAATTCAACAGTAAAAATGACATTTAATTCAAGACCTCAAAGAGAGAGTAACCAAATGGTTTTTGGTATCAGGGCCATTATGGAAGCCATTACTTCCGGAAAAGAAATTGAGGCTTTATATATACAACGTGGTGTGGCAGGTGGTTTATCGTTTGAACTAAAGGCTTTGTTAACCGAATATAATATAACTGCCCAACAAGTACCCGTTGAAAAACTTAATCGCTTAACCGCTAAAAATCACCAGGGCGCAGTTGCTTTTATTTCGCCTATTATTTATCAAAAGATAGAGAATATTATCCCTGAGGTATTTGAAAAGGGTGAGGTACCATTGATATTAGTTTTGGATTCTATAACCGATGTGCGTAATATGGGAGCCATAGCCCGTACAGCGGAATGTGCCGGTGTACACGCTATTGTGATACCGGCAAAAGGATCTGCACAAATAAATCCAGACGCCATAAAGACATCAGCAGGTGCATTGTATAAGATACCCGTTTGCCGCCATGATAATTTCATGCAAACTGTTAAATTTCTACAGGAATCGGGGTTGCAGCTGGTTTGCTGTACCGAAAAAACAAAGGACGATATTTATGTACCGGACTATACCGCTCCCACAGCTATCATTATGGGCTCTGAAGAGGATGGAATCCGTAACGAGATTATCCGAATTTCAGATCACCTTGCTAAAATCCCGATGTTTGGCGAGATTGAATCACTTAACGTATCTGTATCAACAGGTGTGATTTTGTATGAGGCGATAAGACAACGTAATGCGGTGAATGGTTGATTGGGTTTGATTAGGTGAGTAGTTTCTTTCCGAAAATAACTACTCACCTAATCAACCACTCACCAATTAGATGTATTTTGCTCCAAACTTACTCTTCACATCGGCTACAACCTGTTTAACGCTTTGCTCCTGATCTCTTGGGCAAATAAGCAGGGTGT
>NZ_JANYGH010000070.1 GCF_025362475.1 Mucilaginibacter sp. | reverse complement strand
GGCGGTGTCTACCTCTTCCCATTCCGAACAGAGAAGTCAAGCCCGCCAGAGCCGATGGTACTGCGGTAAAACGTGGGAGAGTAGGTCGGTGCCCAATCTTAAAAGCCCCAAAAGGCTGAATCGTGAAACCCTTCATCTATCTGATGAGGGGTTTTTGCGTTTAGGATAATTTCTCCATCCAGGACAGGTGTTCGCTATTCGCAAAGCACCCACATTAACAGATACTTTCAAAATGTCAATGCATTAACATTCAGTGCCTTAACTGTTCGCTATATCCCCACCTAAAAACAGATCCTGCTATAAACCAACAACTTACATTTTTGCTAAACCTCAGCCCGAACACCCCCGAACACCCGCATCCTGTTGACCCGAACACCTTGGAAAGTCAGTAAATGAAAGGGGGGTAATCTGCTTACAGCGCTACTTGCGTTTTGCATCTGTCCCAGGCCTCAGCTGAGAGCGAAATATACTGTTGTTACTCCTTTGATCCTCGTGTAATCCAGGAAGGTTTTGAAGCGTAGATCAGGCCCCTAAGTATAGCATAAATCCCCATGGTGGGCACAATTCTTTAACAACAATAAATCCTGAAAGAAGAAAACAGAAGAAGACAAACCGGGTTGTATAACCGGTTTAACGGCCTGGTTGCAATAGTCCCCTAAATATGTTGTAAACCCCTTTATATAGAATTTACTCATAGTACTGTGAAATTTCGGTTTATGTAATTAATAAGTAAATTTTAAATATTGGTAAACAATTTGCATGTATAAAAAATCTATGTGTTTGTAAATTAGGTTTTTATATGATAAAATGTGAAATTTGTATTTAAATAAAAAAATCTAAGTTTTCAAAATTGTAACTTTGCTCCCAAATTAAAGCTCGTTCTCATCTAAAGTTCTAACTATGAAAATCGCAGATCAATCAAATACTATAACTACTTATTCCACTGATGAAGCCTACCAAAAATCACTTGATTATTTTAAAGGAGATGATTTGGCGGCAAGGGTTTGGGTGAATAAATACGCCCTGAAAGATTCTTATGGAAATATTTATGAGGGTACCCCGGATGATATGCACCATAGGATTGCGGCCGAAATTGCCCGAATTGAACAACGTTATCCAAATCCTTTATCAGAAGATGAGATTTTTGAACTGATCAGGAACTTTAAATACATTATTCCTCAGGGAAGCCCGATGACAGGGATTGGAAACCCTTATCAAATTGCATCCCTTTCCAATTGCTTTGTAATTGGCAATGAAGGTGATTCTGATTCGTATGGAGGGATAATGAAAATAGACCAGGAACAGGTACAGCTCATGAAGAGACGTGGTGGCGTTGGGCATGATCTATCCCATATCCGTCCAAAAGGTTCGCCGGTTAAAAACTCTGCACTTACATCTACCGGTATAGTTCCTTTTATGGAGCGTTTTTCTAATTCTACACGTGAAGTTGCGCAGGACGGAAGAAGGGGCGCGCTTATGCTTTCTGTGGCCATAAAACATCCCGACTCGGAAGATTTTATAGATGCAAAACTGGAACAAGGTAAAGTGACCGGTGCCAATGTTTCTGTACGTATTGATGATGAGTTTATGAAAGCCGTGGAAGCCGGGCAATCTTATCAGCAACAATATCCTGTTGATAGTAAAACCCCGCTTTATAAGAAAGATATCGACCCAACCGTACTTTGGAAGAAAATTGTACACAATGCCTGGCGCTCTGCCGAGCCTGGAATTTTGTTTTGGGATACGATTATCCGTGAATCGCTGCCGGACTGTTATGCCGATCTGGGTTATAAAACGGTTTCTACCAACCCTTGTGGAGAGATACCGCTTTGTCCGTATGATTCCTGCCGCCTGCTGGCCATTAACCTGTTCAGCTATGTTGTAGACCCTTTCACCGCCAAAGCAAGCTTTAATTGGGAGCTATTCAAGAAACACATCCATTCGGCCCAGCGCATGATGGATGATATTATCGACCTGGAGCTTGAAAAAATTGATGCTATCCTGCAAAAGATAGCCGAGGATCCTGAAGAGGAAGAATTGAAACGGACCGAAAAGAATTTATGGATAAACATTCAGACAAAGGCTAACGAAGGCCGAAGGACAGGTATTGGTATTACTGCCGAGGGTGATATGCTTGCCGCGATGGGTTTACGCTATGGTAGCGATGAGGGATCGGCATTTGCGGTAGAGATTCACAAAACTATTGCCATTGAGGCTTACCGGGCGTCTGTAACAGCCGCGAAAGAAAGAGGTGCTTTTGCAATATTTGATGCCGATCGCGAAAAAAATAATCCTTTTATGCTGCGCTTAAAGGAAGCAGATGCGCAGCTTTATTATGAAATGCTGGAGCATGGAAGGCGGAATATTGCTTTACTAACTATAGCGCCAACCGGCACAACAAGTTTGATGTCGCAAACAAGTTCAGGAATTGAACCTGTATTTATGCCTGTTTATAAAAGGAGAAGAAAAGTTAACCCCAATGATAAGGACGCACGTGTTGATTTTGTTGATGAGATAGGCGACTCATGGGAAGAGTATGTGGTTTTTCATCATCGCTTTAAGCAATGGATGGAAGTGAATGGTCATGATTTAACAAAAAATTATTCACAAAAAGAACTGGATGACCTGGTTGTACAATCACCTTATTATAAATCAACCTCAAATGATGTAGATTATCTTAAAAAGGTGCAGATGCAGGGAGCGATCCAAAAATGGATTGATCACTCTATTAGTGTAACTATCAATATGCCTGCGGAGGTAACAGAAGAGGTTGTTGGGCAATTGTACATGGCCGCCTGGAAAGCAGGCTGCAAAGGCGTAACCGTATACCGTGATGGATCACGTTCGGGAGTGCTGATTGCAAATACCGAATCTAAACCTGCGGCGGAGCAGGGAGCGCCGCTGGTATTCCCAACAACCAGGCCACATGTGTTGGAGGCCGAAATTGTTCGCTTTCAAAATAGTAAAGACAAGTGGATCGCTTTTATTGGATTAATTGAAGGCAAACCTTATGAAATTTTTACTGGTTTTGCCGATGATGAGGATGGGATCCTGATTCCGAGATGGGTTAATGATGGCCTTATTATCAAGAGCCGTGAAGCAGACGGGGGATCGCGTTATGACTTTCAATATAAGAATAAACGCGGGCATAAAACAACGATAGAAGGTTTATCATACAAGTTCAATCCGGAGTACTGGAACTACGCCAAATTAATTTCGAGCACATTAAGGCACGGTATGCCCATTGAAAAGGTAGTTGAACTGATCAATAGCCTTCAGCTTGATGAATCTATCAATACATGGAAAAATGGAGTTGCGCGTGCACTTAAAAAGTTTGTACCGGACGGTACTGAGGCAAAAAAGCAACAGTGCCAGAATTGCAATTCCACCAACCTGCAATACCAGGAAGGGTGTTTAACCTGTAAAGATTGTGGTTCTTCAAAATGCGGATAGGTTTAGCAAAATTGTAAAAGATTTTTCTGGTAGTACTTGCAGCGAAATAGGTTTACGCTATAATGCAGGTATTTAATTCAAACACAGATAGCTTACTGTTTATAAGTAAGCTATCTGTGTTTTTTTGTTTAAGCTTCCTCCATAGGTGTTCGGAAGTTTTTTTTAATTCCCTCAACATACAACTGTGTGTACGCAAGTTAGCATGGCTCTGATTTGGCTAAAGCCACCCGGCTCTCTATTCATTGCCGTCCCATAAATGGGACGGCAATGAATTAAAGCGTTGTTTGCTTTCAATTCTTCATTGCCGTTGGTTTCAACCAACGGGTAGAGTACATATAAAAGCATGGCTTTAACTTAAATAATCAGCATTATATGACAAATGCAATGTTAATTATATTATAAAGTCGAAGTAAAAAGATGTGCACACCCATTAGCCCAACTGGAGGGGGCGGCCGAAATACGCACAATGGCAGGGTGGGTTTTAGCCTACATACCATCTGCAACGGTACTTGAACGCCTGATTTAACCCCTGCCTTCTCCTTCCCCCCAATGCTATTAAGTTAAGAGACTGATGGGCTGCTCCAGAGGAGCAAAAGCTTTGTAGAAAAACATAAATAAATTGTCTTTTGCGTGCCAGAGGTGCGCTACCTAAGGTTCCGTACCTCTGGCACGGAGCTTCATTTTTGCTTTTTGCTACAAAGCTATTCCCCCGCTGGGGGAGAAACTCATTAACTTAATAGCATTGCCCCTTTCCCGAGGAACGAATCGCACATTGCCCCTACCTTTTTTATATCTTTCGAAATGATAAAAGGTTAAGAAGATGCGTTTAAAAAACGTAGAAAATACTGGCCTGGATGCTGTTGTTCTTAAAGTCGCCCAGGATAGGAGAAGGTATTTCCTGAACTTTTTGCAAGCCGTAAACGTATCTTGCACCAATTCCCAAACCAATTTTTGACTGGTAGCCAAGGCCTCCGGCCATCCCAAAATCAATTTTTTTAGCAAATTTGGCATCAGTTACTCCTCCAACATCTTCCTTTACTTTAAAACCTGCCTGCGGGCCGGCCTCAACAAAAAAGCCCGAATTAGTACGGTATTTAAAAAGGATAGGGACAGAGGCATAGGAAAGTTTTATATCCTGTGTGCCAAGCGTTCCGCCTTTAGCTTTGGCACCTTGCAGGGAGTAAAGAAATTCTTCCTGCACCATAAAGTTATCCGTGAACTTGTAGGCCACAGTAAGGCCTGCGTGGAAACCGGGAAGTGGATCTGTTGGGAAATTAGCGCCGGTAAAATTACTGTAATTACCTCCTGCAGTAAAGCCGAATTCTAATTTCTGCATTAGTTTTTGACCGAAACTTTGATTCCCGGCCGTTGTTTGGCTGAAACCCTTGGTTGATACCGCAACCAAAACGACTAACATTGATAGTAGCTTTTTCATAAGTTTTCTTTTTTGCATGAATTTTTTTGAGTGCCGCCTGCGGGCTGGCCCATTCATTGAGATCAAAGGTGCGCAGTAAAGGAGCGGCATTATAGCAAAAAGTAACCGAAGCGGGCAAAGTTGGGCCGGAAGCGGAAAATCGAGTTCTTTGTAGATAGTCATCCTGAACTTGTTTCAGGATCCTACGGGGCAGGTCGATTTTATGATGTACACCTTGCATGTGGGATGCCGAAACAAGTTCGGCACGACTTGGGGGGGGGAGATAGTCATCCTGAACTTGTTTCAGGATCCCACGGAACAGGTCGACTTCATGCTGTAAGCTGTGTGGGATGCCGAAACAAGTTCCATGACATCTTTTTTTAAAGCGATTTCCCTGTTTAAACTTCTTCAGAATGGACCTATCATCCCTTTGTGAGCCAGTTTAAAAATTGCGAAGCTTTGCCCTTACTTACAATTATTTTTTCGCCGAAGGGAACATTGAGGTTTAACGAAAGTTTCCTGGAAAAGAAACTGGATACGTCTGTGATGGCTTTCCTGCAGATAAGGGATTGCCTGTTGGTTCTGAAAAAGTAACTGCCCGACAGCTTTTCCAATTCGTCGAGGTTTTTATTGGGAAAATAGCACTTTCCGGAGAACGTAAGCAGGTGAGTAACCTCGTTTTCGAGGTAAAACAGGGCGATATCTTCCATTTTTACAGGGATGATCTTATCCTGGTGATATACCAGGACCGATGCCGCCCTTTGTGTGTCCTTACCGGTCAGCATTTGCATCAGCGCATCAAACTGCGGATTTTGATCTGTAGAGAATATCTTTTTTAACTGTTTATACTTTTGAAGTGCGCTATTCAGGGTTTGCTGTGTAAATGGCTTCAGGATATAGTCAATCCCATTGGCTTTGAAGGCGTCTAAGGCATATTCGTCATAAGCAGTACAAAAAATGACCGGGACAGCAACAGATTCGGCAATAAAGATCTCGAAACTAAGTCCGTCACCCAGTTGGATATCACTGAAGACGAGATCAGGGGCATCGTTTTTTTTGAACCAGGCAATCCCCTCCTTTACAGATTTGAGCTGTACAATATCAACGGGCTCATCTATCAATTTCCTGATATTTAATTCGAGGTCTTCTGCAACCACTACTTCATCCTCAATGATTACTATATTCATTTTTTTAACAATTTAATACTTACAGAAAACGAGTTTTCTTCCTCCCTGATCATAATTTCATCTCCTGACCAGAGACGGTACCTTTCTGCAAGATTGGCAAGCCCATAATTGGTTGATGCTACCTTTATTTTTTTCTTATGTATATTATTGGTGATAACCAGCCAGTCATCCTTTTGGCTGATAGTTACCTTCAGCGGATCTTCCTGGGTAAAATTATTATGCTTAATAGCGTTCTCCAACAATGGTTGCAGGGAAAACGAGGGCAGGCAGTAATTTTTTAATGTTTCCTCCGGCAATGTTATCGTGCAGTCCAGCGCTGTGCCAAACCTGATGCGTTGCATTTCGAGGTAATCGTATAATAGCTTTACCTCATCCTCCAGTTTTGATATATTGGAGGTATGGTGAAAGATTGATGCCCTTAAAAAATTGGCCATATGCACAATATAAGTATCGGCAGCTTGCGTGTCTTTATGATAAAGTGCCTTAAGCGTATTTAGGGCGTTGAAGAGAAAATGCGGTTGAATCTGTTGCTTTAAAACCAGATTCATCGCTTCTGCATTTGCCGCTTTTAACCTGGAAAGCTCCAGTTCGCTGTGTAATTTATCTTCATATAACAACACAGAATTGTGCAAAATAATCATCATGGTATTGATCACAATGCCCGATCCAACGAAGGCAAAGAATAAGCCAACATCCCGGAATGACCATTTATCATTTGCCAGGTAAGCAAACAGCGGCCATAACAGCAGATAAATTATAACACTTGCAGGATAGGTTAACAGCCGTCGGTATAACGAAAATTTCTTTGATCTGAACGAACACCGGGTTGCCAAAATAAGCATAATGCCAACATTGGCATAACCCACCATTAGTATCCCCGACATGGTTAACAAGGTATACGGATATATATGGATATCGGTATCATGATGAGAAATAACAAGATAGAAGACAATACCTATGATTACCGACAGTAACCAGGTGAGGCGATTTAAACGTTTAACGGGTAAATTTTCTTCCATCAAAGTAAAGATACCTAATAGATAGAATGTTAATATCGATTTTGATACGAAGCGGGCAAAATCGGTTCTGAATGATTTCAATTGGGGGTTAAAAGAACTAATGCGATAAATGCCGGAACAATGAGGTTAAAGTATTTTTATTGTAATTCAGCTATTTTTTGCATTTTTTGATTTTTGGGATGTGAACTGGTTTTGATAATATTAGATTTAACTATTAAATAACCCGAACCACAAAATATTAGGAACCAACACAGAAAATTACGCAAAACGGAGTATTTACTATGGCAGTATACTCTGCCACCAAGGAATTTGTTATTTTGCGAATAGAAACGGCGCTCACATTTGTGTTTCAATTTCATAAATTAGCTTTATGGCATTAATTACTAAAAACTTACGTGTACTTGTAGTTGGCTGCGGTAATATGGGGGCTTCTCATGCCCAGGCTTATCATAACCTTGATGGATTTGAGATTGTTGGTCTCGTATCCGTAGGTAACAGCAAGGTAGTTTTGAATGAGAAGCTGGGCGGAGGATACCCCCTGTTCAGCGATTTTTTTGAAGCACTTGAAGCGACCAGGCCTGATGCGGTTTGCATTTCTACTTATCCTGATACACATGAGGTATTTGCTGTGAAGGCATTGGAGAGCGGTTGTCATGTATTTATAGAAAAGCCTTTGGCAGATACCGTACAAGGTGCAGAGCGTATGGCTGAGGCTGCAAAAAAAGCAGGCAAGAAGCTGGTTGTAGGGTATATTCTGCGTTATCATCCGTCGTGGGTTAAGTTTATAGAACTTTCCCGACAAATGGGGAAACCACTGGTAATGCGGATGAATTTGAACCAGCAAAGCCATGGCCCTAAGTGGACTGTACACCGTAACCTGATGAAGAGCTTAAGTCCGATAGTGGATTGTGCGGTGCATTACATAGATGTGATGTGCCAGATGACCCGGTCTAAACCTACGCAGGTTTATGCCATAGGTGCCAGGCTTACAGATGATATTCCTGAATGGAATTATAACTATGGACAACTTCAAATCCGCTTTGAGGATGGCTCTGTGGGCTGGTACGAAGCAGGGTGGGGGCCAATGGTGAGCGAAACGGCCTTTTTTATTAAAGACGTTTTTGGGCCAAAGGGTGCAGTATCCATTGTTGCCAGGGAGGCATCAGCCAGCGGAAAATCTGATTCGATAGATTCGCATACTAAAACGGAGAGTATCAAAGTTCATTATGCGGATTTGGATCAACAGGATGAATTTGCCAGGCCAGACGAATACCTTGACCTTAAGGATGAACCCGGTCACCAGGAACTTTGCAACCGGGAACAACTCTTTTTTCTGAAGGCGATTCGGGAAGACCTTGATCTTACCGCGGCCACAGAAGACGCGGTGAACAGCTTAAAAATTGCCTTTGCCTGCGACGAATCTGTAAAAACCGGGCAGGTGGTTTTACTGTAGGTCTGAGTCATAAAAATTATCAGGTTCGATAATTTATCATTCCTTCTGAAATCATTAATGGCCACGCGCCAGTTAAAAAATTTCCTTCCATCCTTTGTTACCCTGGTCATAACTGCCGGCCGGGTAAATTGATCAAAAAATGAGGGTAATGCTATGCCTGTAAAGCAGGAACAACAGTTCGGTATTTGATTGCTGAACGCAGTTAAAAGGCTTTGAATATTACGGGAGGTTTAATCATCCTGCTTAAAATCATTAGCTTTCACCCAATCCTTGGGATTCTTCGGCCTTTTTTTATACTTTGGTATTCTTTCCATAAAGAAATGCATCCGCTCATACAACATATTCAAAAAGTTACTTCAAACCACCAAATAGAGGGTGACTCTATATTGCCCTTTTTTGAAACAAAGACGTTTAAGAAAAAGGGCATTTTACAGGAAGAAGACAAGCGTTGTTTGATGTATTTTTTTGTGGTAAAAGGGTGTCTTCGTTTGTTTTTTACAGATCATAATGGTGTGGAACAAACTATGCAGCTGGCATTAGAAAACTGGTGGATGACCGATCTGAATGCTTTTCGGTCCGGGCGGAAATCGGCCTATACAATCCAGGCACTGGAAGCAACGGAGGTGTTGGCCATTACTGCCTCAAATTATGAATTGATCCTGGCAAAATTTCCAGTCATCGAAAGCTATTTTCGTTTAGTATACGAGCGGGCATATGCAGCGTCATTGCTTCGTATCCAGATGATTTCAAGAATGCCCAAGGATGAATTTTATGAACTGTTTCAATCAAAGTATACGGAATTTCTTCAGCGGATACCGCAGAAGGTACTGGCCTCATTTTTAGGCTTTACACCTGAATATCTGAGCGAATTACGAAAAAATAGAATAAAAGCGAAAATCAATTCATGACCGACCAACTATATAATCACATTCAACAGCTCGTTCCCGGTTTTACCGTAGAGCAGGAGAAAATAGCACCGTTCCTGCAAACAAAACTGATAAAAAAGGAGGAATTGCTTTTGAGCGAAAATGAAATTTGCGATACTATTTACTTTGTTAATAAAGGTTGCCTGTACTTGTTTTATGAAAATAACGATGAAAGGCAGGTTGTACATTTTGCATTGGAAAACTGGTGGATAACAGACTATAAGAGTTTCCCAGATGGTAAACCTGCTGTTTATTCAATTGCAGCGATGGAAGATTCTGAAATTACCTGCATGAGCAGGAAAAACTACGAAACACTACTGTTACAATTCCCCTTACTGGCATTATATTTCAATAAAATTCATGAGCGGGCTTATGGAGCGGCCTTATTTAAACAAAAGACATTTGCTACTGTGACTAAAAAAGATTTCTATTTCCATTTCAGGAATACCTATCCTGAATTAATTCAAAGAATTCCTGATCCTGTTTTTGCCAGCTACATGGGTGTTTCGTTGGAGATATTGAAGACCTACCAGGACATGTATATTTCTTAAACCAGCTTAAGTTTTCCCGGGCCGGCTATGTTCATCTTTGTATTATACAATTAACCTTAAAATATTACAGATCATGAAAATAGTAGTTATCGGCGGTACCGGCCTCATTGGTAGCCAGGTGGTAAATCAATTACAGCAAACCGGGCACGAAGTAATTGCCGCTTCACCCAACAACGGTGTTAATACACTTACCGGCGAAGGTTTGGCTGAAGTGCTGCAAGGCGCGCATGTAGTGGTGGATGTATCCAACTCACCTTCCTTTGAAGATAATGCTGTGATGAACTTTTTCAAAACTGCTAACGAAAATCTATTACCGGCAGAAAAAGCAGCAGGGGTGCAGCATCATGTTGCCTTATCAGTAGTAGGGACTCAAAAATTATTAGCCAGCGGTTATTTCCGCGCAAAGCAAGTGCAGGAAGAAATGATTAAGGCATCTGGTATTCCTTACACCATCGTTCATGCTACACAGTTCTTTGAATTTGCGGGAGGCATTGTTCAAATGAGCATGGCCGATGGAAAGGTAATAGTACCCGCTGCCAACATTCAACCTATCGCCAGCAAAGATGTGGCATCTTTTATGGCCGAAACAGCATTAGAAAAACCTGTCAATAAAACCCTGGAAATAGGCGGACCTGAAAAATTCGACATGACAGCATGGGTGAAGCAATATTTGCAGGCAACTCATAAAAACTACGAGGTAACAGCCGATATCGATGCTTTGTATTCAGGAGCTCCACTTACCGCTGATACTTTAGTGCCGGAAGCCGCTGTTTCCCTGGGCAAAACAAAATACGCCGAATGGATTGCAATACCTGAAAATCAGCGGTAAGAGTGTAATATAAATTCAAGGTATCCATACTTCACCGGGATTTGCACTCAGCGCCGGAGTAGAATATAAGAACAAAAAGCCCGATACGGATATGTGTCGGGTTTTTTGTATTCCCGGTAATTTAGATATAGGATTGTGAAAGTTTGACATCATTACTTTTCTGAAATTTCGAAGTAAGTGGTCAATGGCATCCCAATACTGTGCCCTTCGCCGAAAAATGACGCAAACGATTGTTTTATCACGTAAACAGGTAATCTTCGTCCGTTTTGTTTGTTTAAGAGGTAAATAGCTATGGGGCTGTTTTTCAGTGATAAATTATCTCATATATTTGTGTGCGCACACGCAAAATGATTGTCCACTATTTTTTCCTTATAATTTACTAAACATGCTAAAAAAACTGTTGTTTTTAATTTGTCTCAGCCTGGCAAGTGTTTCCAGGGCTCAAAATATTTTTCTTGCAGAAGTAAAGCCTGGCCAGGCGGCAGCGTATGCGGACAAGGGATCTGTAATTTTAAAAAACAATTGCCTGTCTGTAAAATGGCTTACCGGTAAAAAAACAATTACGATAAACGAATTTGTTGCGCAGCATAAACAGGTTTCTTTAAAAGGAGCTCCAATGTTCGAACTGGAGCTAAAGGAGGGCGCGGTAATTAATTCTGCTGATTTTGAATTGAGTGCACCGCTGAAAATTGTTCAAATAAAGGGAAGCAAGGCAGCGGCCAAACTTTCGGAAAAAGAAAATGGGAAAGAAATTACAGCTGAGTTTTTGAATGTAAAATATGGTATTCGGGTAAAGTGGGAAGCCATTTTAAAAGATAACTCCAATTATATCAGGCAGGTTTTTTTCTTTAATAGTGTTACTGATTCTTTGAAGATCCGGAAATTAAAACTTATAAAGTTTCCTGGGGGAGCGGAGATGATACCATCGGGTGTTGTTGATGGATCGCCAATAGTATCGGGAGATTTCTTTTTCGCGCTCGAAAGCCCTATAAGTAAATATGAAGCTAAGGATGGTGGGGTAAATAACTATATTGAACGGCAGGAACCAGCCATGGATTTAAAGGCATCTACAGTTTGGGGCATTGCGCCGGAGGGCCAGTTACGCAGGGGATTTCTTTATTACCTGGAACGGGAAAGGGCAGTACCGTACCGGCAAATGCTGCATTATAATTCCTGGTATGATTTATCATGGGCCGATCGTAAACTAACTGAAGCAGGCTGTCTTGACCGTATTCAAACCTTTGCAGACAGCCTCACTATAAAACGCCACATTACCTTAAACGCGTTTTTGTTTGATGATGGCTGGGATGATAACCAAACATTGTGGCAGATAAGTAAAACAAATTTCCCTGCCGGCTTTGATAATATTAAAACGCTGGCCAATAAATATAATGCATCATTAGGTGTATGGATGTCGCCATGGGGTGGATATGAGCAGGCCAAGGAACAAAGGCTGCAATATGGGCGAAAACAAAACCCTCCATTTGAAACAAATTCGCACGGGTTTTCGCTTTCAGGCGCGGTTTATTCAAACAGGTTTAAAGATGCCGCCGCAAACTTTGTTACCAAATACGGTATTTCGATGTTTAAATTTGATGGTGTAGGGGCAGGGGATCAATCAACGGGTGCTACGCCCGAGTATCAGACAGATATGGAATCGCTGTTGAACCTGGTATCAACCCTGCGTGGGGTAAAGCCAGATCTTTATTTTAGCATGACTATAGGCACCTGGCCTTCACCTTTCTGGCTAAAATATGGCGATGTGATCTGGAGAAATGGCTGGGATACAAATACAGAAGGGCAGGGAAATAACAGGCAACAATGGCTTAATTACCGTGATGGCGAAGTATATAAAAATATTGTTCAACGTGCCTACCTTTATCCTTTAAGTTCGCTGATGTATCATGGTGTTTGTATTGCAGACAATGGCGCACCTGCCAAGTTTGATATGAATGATAAAGACATTGCCGACGAAATATGGTCGTTCTTTGGATCGGGGACAAGTTTGCAGGAATTGTATATCAATCCGCATAAATTAAACACGGCCAATTGGAATTGCCTGGCCGCTGCCATAAAATGGTCGCGTGAAAATGCAGACATCATGCCCGATACGCATTGGGTGGGTGGCAGCCCATCAAAAGGGGATGTTTATGGGTTTGCTTCATGGTCGCCCAAAAAAGCTATTCTTACTTTAAGAAACCCGTCAAATAAAACAAAAACCTTCCGGGTTGATACGCGTAAAGTTTTTGATTTGCCATTAAATAGCAAATCCACTTATCTTTTTTATAATGCTAAACTTAGCGGTAAGGAATTGACGGCCCCTTTATTTACAGGGGATGCTTATACGGTTACACTTGAGCCGTTTGAAGTGATGGTGCTGAACGCAAGGCCTGCTCATTAATGATTTATTTATCAGCCAATGTGCATTGTGAAGTAGCGGCTAATTTAAATATATGTGTGCGCAAACATATGCTGACGGGCTCCCGTATTATAGCAATATTGCCTTTAAATAAATTACTAATGAAACGGATATCAATACTGATTTTATTATTCTTTTGCTTTTTTTGTACTGCATCCTTTTCGCAAACAACAGTAACGTATAAATGGCTTGACCCTGCCAAAGCGGGCTTCCCGGTTATAGAAGGGCAAGCATGGCCAACGGAAACTACAGTCGCTTATGATAGGTTTCCGGCACGTGCCCAAAAGGGGTTAAATCCCAATGTGTGGAACATTTCGCACAGCAGTGCCGGCTTATATATCAAATTTAAAACAGATGCGCCCAACCTGGTTATCCGTTATAAGGTAAAGGGTGATTTTGCAATGTCGCATATGCCTGCCACGGGAGTAAGCGGCCTGGATCTTTATGCGCTTGATCCTAATGGAAAATGGTGCCTGGCTCCCGGTAGTTTTTCATTTAAGGATACCATTACCTATCGTTTTTCAAACATACAAGTGAGTGCCGCTTTTCCGGGACGGAGCTATGAATACAGGCTGTTTTTGCCGCTATATAATTCAGTGTCCTGGCTTGAAATAGGTGTTCCCGATGGCAATATATTTAATTTCATGCCTTTATCTAAAGAAAAACCTGTGCTTGTGTACGGAACATCCATTGCACAGGGTGGCTGCGCATCAAGACCCGGTTTAGCATGGACCGCCATTTTACAACGCGCTCTTGACCGTCCGCTGGTGAATCTTGGCTTTTCAGGCACGGGGCTGCTTGAAAAATCGGTTATAGACCTGATGGCAGAGATTGACGCGAAAATATATGTGCTTGATTGTATGCCCAACTTAATAAGCTTCTCTGATCAGGAAATAGAAAAACGTTTATTAGCATCAGTACAAAGTTTAAAAGAGACGCATCCGCTGGTGCCCATACTGCTTGTGGAGCATAGTGAGGGAAACGTAGATGGTATGTTAGATACCGGCAGGACTGCTGGTTATAACCGTGTTAATAAAGTGCTTGGTCTTACTTATTCAAAGCTGATTGCTGCAGGAACAAAAAGCGTTTATTTATTAACCAATAAGGAAATTGGATTTGATATTAATTCAACGGTTGATGGTTTGCATCCCAATGATGTTGGGATGCAAAAATATGCCATCGCTTATGAGAAAACTATACGCATCATTATTAATGAGCCAACAGGGAAGTATTCAACCACTGTACCGGTTGTACAAAGCAGAGATGGTTACTATGATTGGCGAAACAGGCATAGTGAAATACTAACGCTTATTAAAACAGATTCGCCAAAAATTGTATTCCTTGGTAACTCTATTCTTAATTATTGGGGTGGCATACCAAAGGCTCCTTTAGCAAGGGGGGCCAACTCATGGAATAACTACCTGGAGCCATTAGGGGTAAAAAACTTCGGTTTTGGATGGGACCAGGTAGAGAATGTGTTATGGCGCGTATACCATGAAGAAATAGATGGCTTTAATGCAGATAAGGTGATGGTTATGATAGGCACCAATAACCTGTCTGGTAATAGCGACCAGGAAATAATAGATGGATTAAAATTACTGGTACAGGCGGTAAAAGTGCGCCAGCCCAAAACTGAAATTCTTTTGTCGGGTTTGCTACCGAGAAGAGCCCAGGAAAAACGGATAGAAGTACTTAATAAAGCCATTTCTAAATTGGCAACTCAGATACGGGTTCGTTTTATTAACCCGGGAAAGTTATTGCTTGATAGTGCCGGAAACATTGATGAATCTCTTTTCGGCGATGGCTTGCACCCTAATGAGACCGGTTATCAAAAACTGGCAATTGCTTTGGTTCCTTATCTCAAAAAATAGCGGCTCCGCTTTCGTTTATAAAGACCAGACTCTTGATTGTTTTTCCCAATAATCAAGAGTTTAGTCTGTATTGTAAATGGTATTCTACTTCCGGTTACATATTACTGAAAACGCTAAGCCGCAGCTAAATTATAGCAATAGTAATGTGATAAAACTATATTAAATTACATTTGCTATCTTTTTTACATGAAGGTTTAATATGAAGAACAAAATTGTACGCATTAAGGATATTGCCGAAAAAGCAAAGGTTTCAACAGGTACAGTTGATAGGGTACTGCATAAGCGGGGGCGGGTATCAAAAAAAGTAGAAGAGAAAATACTGAAGATTATTGAAGAGATGGATTATGAGCCCAACCTTATGGCAAGGGCGTTGGGATCCAATAAAATATATCAAATTGCCGCTTTAATACCCGATCATAAAAGTGATTCTTACTGGTACGCTCCCAAAGCAGGAATTGAAAAGGCAGAGAAAGATTTGAAGCAATATGGCATTGTTGTTCAGCAATATGTATTTGACCCTTACAATGTAGAATCTTTTATAGCAAATGCCAATCAGTTAACCAATGATAAACCGGATGGTATAATTTTATCGCCTATATTTTATCGGGAAACGCTGCCGTTTTTTGAAAAATGGAAAGCGGCCGAAATCCCATTTGTATTGTTTAATACCCAAATTGCCGAGTGTGAGCCATTGAGCTATATTGGTCAGGACTCTTACCAGAGTGGTTTCTTGGCTGGCAAACTTATTCACTACGGCCAGCCAGATCCTTGTTCAATCTTGATTGCGCATATAGATGAAGAAATAAGTAATGCTGCCCACCTTTTAAAAAAAGAACAAGGATTTCGTAATTATTTTTCGCAAAACAGCCTGGAGCACCAGTACAATATTTTACGGATTGAATTAAATAGGGCAAATGCCGCCTTGTTTATAACGCAGCTGGATGCCATTATTGATAGCACACCTGATATAGCCAGTGTTTTTGTAACCACATCTAAAGCCCATGAAATTGCAAAGCACCTGGAGCAGCGTCACATAAAGCATATCAAAATAATAGGATATGATTTACTGCCTCAAAATTTGTATTTTCTGAATAAAGGAGCAATTAGCTTTTTGATAAATCAAAACCCTAAAGGGCAGGGCTACTGGGGCATTTACCAGTTAACCGATCACCTGGTATTTAAAAAAGAAGTTCCTATTATCAAATATCTTCCACTGGATATAGTTACCAAAGAAAATGTAAACTATTACATAGATGATGAGGATACAGTTTATTTAGATATTTGATCGTTCGCTTACACCTATATTTGATATTTTTCTCAACTATATCTTAAATTTGGTGACCCTATTGTAATTTTTCTCTTTTGATGATACTGTTTTTATCGTTTTAGATGGGACGATGGCACTTTTGGCATAAACGCCCTTTTTTTGTCGCGAATTGCCCTCACCACGATATACGCAGTATTTTATTTTTGGCCTTTACGGAAACCAGATTATAAAAATCAAAACCAATTAAATGAGAAATGTAATTTACGCAATCAACATAACCTTAGACGGTTGCTGCGACCATACCAAATTCTATCCCGATGAAGAAACGATGGCGTATTTTATTCAGCTCACGCGGGATGCTGATACATTTCTTTACGGGCGTAAAACTTATCAATTGATGGTTCCTTACTGGCCCGATGTTGCAAAAAATGCTTCCGGGGATAGCAAAGCAGATATCGAATTTGCCCAGGCATTTGACGCCGTCAACAAAATTGTTGTTTTCTCACAGTCATTGAGCAGCCCTGGAGGAAACAAAACGAAAATTGTACGCACAAGTCTTCATGACGAAGTAGTTAAGCTGAAACAGGAACAGGGCAAAAATATTTTAACCGGTGGTGTAACCATTCCTTTGCAACTTGCAGAACTTGGACTGATTGATGAATATCATTTTGTGGTTCACCCGATAGTTATTGGAGAAGGCAGACGGTGGTTTGAAGGCATCAACCTTCAAGAGAAATTACAATTAAAATTGGTTGAGTCGATGGTTTTTAAGTCGGGGATTGTTGTGCTCCGGTATTTAAAATAATTGAGTTAGCGGTAAGTGCAGGGCTACAGTGCCAACAAAACCAACGGACAAAAATTAACTTGACGAACAATAAATAAAAATATGAGCAAAATTATCTTTGACAGCGGAATATCACTTGACGGCTTTTTCGCAGGCGATAACAGGAGCCCAGAAAACCCAATGGGCGGCGTTTCAGGAAAAATTCACCAATGGATGTTTAAACAAAAAGCATTTTGGAAACACATCAATATGGAAGGTGGTGAAGAATACGGTGAAGACAGTAAAT